>NZ_JALCZM010000002.1:0-778816 GCF_039667065.1 Sulfurimonas sp. NWX367
TAAAAAGTCTCTTACTTGCTTAGTTTTCAATGATCTCAAACATTTTTAAAAGCTTCTACTCGAAGTCTCTTCAGGCCTTTTAAACAAGGTCTCTCTGTTTGTGGATGGGAATTATAGGGGATTTCGACTTTAATGTCAATAGTATTTGAGAGAAATTTTAAATTTCTTTTTGGTCTGTTTCATTTAGAATTAGTTTTGCTTATTTTAGCATAGCTTGTTCACTAATATATATTATAGTGTAAGCATTCTTCTTCTCTTATGTTGCCTTCCATTAACTTTTTATCTATAGAATTCACTAAATAAAAAAATATCTTATGGATAGATATTGAAAAAGGAAAAAACTATGGGACTATATGATCGTGATTATGCAAGAGGTAATACTTATGCTTCACATGTAGAGAGTCGCAGCGAAGCGCAGATAGTCTCTTTTGTAAAAGAGACATATAAGCTTTTCGCTGCATCAATGCTTGCAGGAGCTGCCGGTGCTTATGTTGGTGTGCCTTTGGCTGCCAGTATTTCAGGTTTGATCTGGCCCCTGTTCTTTTTGGAAATCGGTCTTTTAATCGGTTTGCAGTTTGTAAAAAACAAACCAGGTATAAACTTGCTGGTAATGTTTGCTTTTGTTTTTGTGACAGGACTGACAACAGCGCCGTTATTGGCTTATACACTTGGAATGAACGGCGGCGGTGCGATAGTAGGCAATGCTTTTGCAATGACAGCTGTAGTATTCGGTGCAATGAGCTTTTTTGCTATAAAAAGCACAAAGGATTTTACAGGATACGGAAAACCTTTAATGATTGCTCTTTTTGTAATCATCGGATTTTCAATAATAAACATATTTCTTGGAAATCCGATGTTCCAAATTATCATTGCCGGAGCAGTAGTCATACTTTTTAGCATCCTGGTAATTTATGATACGCAAAATATCATGAAAGGAGCGTATCAAACGCCTATTGACGGTGCCATTGCGCTTTATTTGGACTTTTTAAACATCTTTATAGCACTGCTGCAGCTTTTTGGTATCTTTGGAAATGAAGAGTAGTACTCTCTCACCCGAGCTTTTTCGGGTGATTGATGCCAACATAAACCGTCTCAAAGAAGGCATACGCGTTGTTGAAGATATACTTCGATATAAAGACAACAACAAAGAACTCTCCTCCAGACTCAAATCACTCCGACACAAAGCACAGATTCAAGAAACAAAAGAGCTTCTCAAGAACAGAGACAGTATAAATGATGTCTTGCGACCCTCTACAAAAAGTGAACAAAACCGTTCTACACTTGAAGATATCCTGACTGCCAATTTTAAACGCGCGCAGGAATCTGCCAGGGTTTTAGAGGAGTTGTATAAGCTAGACAACATAGACTACAGCGAAAACTTTAAAACTCTGCGTTATGAGCTGTATAATTTAGAAAAAGAAGTCATGCTCAATAGATAAAGGCGACTTCAAACTCCAAATAGCTCAAGGGATACTCCTGCATCAGTTTTTTCATCTCTTTGTAGCTTAAAACATTGCGGGAGGCACTCACTCCGCTCTTTTTTATATAACGAAACATATCTCTCACATTATCAAAGTCCAGCTTATACCGTACTACTTCAAAGTTCGCATTTAAATATTTTTTTTGCAGTTTTTCAAGTTTACATGTATCTATAAGCAGTGGTTCCAATCCTGCTGTTACATGTAATGTTTTAAATGTATTTGAGGTAAAAACTGCGAGCGCAACAGGGGTATGAAAAGCTTGCAACTGCTGGAATGTTTTTTCCATATCATCCGCCCATTGTAAAGCAGAAGAGGAAAGAATATAATCAAAACTGTATTCTCTCAGAAGATCAAAAAGATTTACATCATTAAAATTTCCGTAAATGCACTCTATCTTTTGAGACTTTGGATGCAACTCCAACATTCCCGGAGCAAAATCAACTGCCATCAGTTTATCATACTGCCAATTTATTTTTCTTGCCAAAGTACCGCTTCCGCAACCAAGGTCCAAAATATTTTTTGGCTGCGAGGTAATCAGAGAGAGAAGTTTATCGGCCACTTTTTGCTGAATAACATTATAAGAACCGTAATGCATTGCATACTTGGAAAATTCAGAACTTATTTTCATCTCTTCTCTATCATTTCTTGTTTATTATCAGTGAAACAATAAAAATAACTATGATTGAAAGCACTATAGTAGCCCCGGAAGGTAAAGAATAGTAGTAAGAAAGGCTCATGCCGAATACAACACTGAAAAGGGCAAAAAAGAGTGAAATAAGCATTGTGCTTCTAAAGCCCACTCGGTACTGCAAGGCAGCGACAGTCGGAATCACCATCAAAGCTCCGATAAGCAGACTCCCCACAACCCGAATCGAGAGTGCAATAATAACAGCCACTACGGTAACAAGTAAAAAGTTTAAAAACTTTACTTTGATACCGCTTGTTTGAGCTACTTCTTCGTCATAAGCAATAAAATAAAGTTCTTTTGAGAAAAGCAGCAAAAAGAGTAAAGAGAGACTCCCTACTGTGACTATTGTCATTACATCTTCATCTGTCACCGATAAAATAGAACCAAACAGATAAGAAAAAAGAGAATTGTTAAAAGCACCGCCCAAAGAGACAATAATCACAGCAATTGCCAGTGAACCTGAAAGGATTATAGCCAATATAGCATCGCTGTAGAGTGAAAATGCACTTCGCAGATATTCTATCAACCATGCAGAAGCAATCGCAACACCAACAGCAACCCACAAAGGATTATATCCTGCCACAAGTCCTACAGCAACTCCGACAAGCGCCGAATGTGCCAGAGTCTCACTCATAAGAGAGTAACGGCGAAGTACTACAAAATTTCCGCTTACAGAAGCCAGCACGGCTATAAAAAGTCCTGCAACAAAGGCTCTTTGCATAAAATCATATTCAAACATTTCAAACATAGGAATCCTTAATGCTCATGCTTGTGGTGATGAAGTGCATGAGCATCTATGCCATACAAATCACTTACTTCTTCACAAGAAAGCATCTTTTTTGGGTCATTACAAATTGTCGCTTTTTGATTTATTGTAAATAAACGTCCGATATCATCAGCTATAACACCGATATCATGCGTAATAAACAAAATGGTTATCTTTTCTTCTTTATTCAGCTTCGCCAGCAATGTGTAAAATCTTTGCTGAGACACCATATCTACACCGGTATTGGGTTCGTCAAGAATCAGAATTTTTGGGCAAGAGGCCAGAGCTCTTGCTATCATGACCCTTTGACGCTGACCGCCTGAGAGGGTACCAACCATTTTATCTCTTAAATTAAGAATATCCATTTTTATCATGGCATCTTCTACCATTTCTTTGTCTTCTTTACTTATACCGGCCAGTATTCCTCTTTTTGCTATACGCCCCATTTTTACAATATCTTCAACAGTCGCCGGAAAGTTTTCGTCTACGAGCGTTGCGCGCTGTGGCACATAGCCTATTTTGTACCACTCTTTAAACTCTTTTAACTTTTTGCCAAATATTCTGATTTCCCCGGATGTAGGCTGTTCCAATCCGAGAAGCATACGGATGAGCGTTGTTTTCCCGCCACCGTTTGGTCCGATAATGGCAATGTATTCTCCTTCAAAAATTTCAAATGAAATATCCTGAAGAATTTTCTGTCCGCGAACAATAAAGCTAAGCTTTTTTACATCAAAGATGGGAACTTTGAATTTCATCTGCACATAAGCGCCTTTGAGAGTTTTTTAAGATTTTTTTGCATAATTGCCTGGTATGTCATACCCGCCTTTGCCTCATCTGCTGTAATATTGCCCAAAGGCTGAAAAACATCAACAGTGATATTTGCATCCTTTGCTATTGTTTTGGTTACCTTGTCATTTACAAAATTTTCATAAAAAATTGTCTGTATGCCTTTTTTGCGAATATCCTGAAAAACTCTTTTCATTGCTTTGGCACTCGGTTCAGCTTCGGGAGAGAGTCCCGTCAATGATTCTACTCCAAATCCGTACCTGTCTGCAATATAGCCAAGAGCATTATGTGTAACAACAACACTTTTTTGTTTACAGTTTGCAAGTTTCTGTTTGTATTCCTGGTCAAGCGCATTGAGCATTTTTACATATCTGTCTCTGTTTTTAATGTAAAGTTCTTTATATTGAGGCTGCAGTGCAATAAGTTCATTTGTTATCACTTGTGCAGCTTTTTTCATATTGTCAAAATCAAGCCAGTAGTGAGGGTCTACTCCTTCATGATGGTGATGCCCGATATGTTCCTCTTCTTCGTTTTCATCCGTATCTGCAAGTTCTCGTAATTTTACATACTTACTGATATTTACAGCCTTTTGTTTAAATGCAAATCCGTGTACCCATGGTTCCAATCCTGCGCCGCTGTAAAAAACCAGGGCACTTTTTTCTATGTTGCCCATAAGCTTTGGAGTTGGTTCAAAACTGTGAGGGTCAACACCAAAAGGCAAAATATTAACGACATCAAGAGTATCGCCTGCAATATGCTTTGTAATGTCATAAAGAGCAAATGTGGTTACCCCGACTATCGGTTTTGTATTTGTTTGAGGTTTTTTTTCATTTTCTATAACAAGAAACAGGCTTGCCATAAACAGAATAAGAATCAATGCAATAATTTTTATATTTTTCACTGCCCACCCTTCGAAATAATTTTTATTTAATAATTGTAATTATACCCTCTTTTTTAGAGTTTGATAATATAAGGTTTTTTAGATATAATTCTCCACTTTATAATTTAGGAAAATATATGACAACCAGTCTTTTACTTATAATTCAAATCGTCTTAGTTATCATCTTGGTTATCGCTGTGCTCTTACAAAAAAGCTCAAGCATAGGCCTTGGTGCTTACAGTGGTTCAAATGAATCGGTTTTTGGTGCAAAAGGGCCAAGCAGTTTCTTGGCAAAAACGACATTTACCATCGGCTTTTTGTTCGTTGTCAATACGATCACACTGGGATACATGTATTCTCAGTCTGCACAGTCTTCTGTGATAGATGAAATGGTTCCGACAACAAATGTAGCTGCTCCTGCAGTGCCGACTGCTTCGACTGCAAAACCAGAAACACCAAAAAAATAATCTTTTTAAGGAGAAAAACAGAATGTTAAACGAAATATTTAATGAATGTGAAACGAAAATGCAAGGCAGCATTGAACATATGCAAAGAGATTTCAAAACACTCAGAACAGGGAAGGTCACAACTGCTGTACTTGATAATGTAAAAATTGACTATTACGGCACGCCTACTCCTCTTGATCAGGTGGGTTCTGTTTTGGCAACCGATGCGACAACTATTGTCATCAATCCCTGGGAAAAGAACCTTTTGTCTGATATCGAGTCTGCTATCAATGCGGCAAATATCGGCGTAAACCCTAATAATGACGGAGAGCAGATTAAACTTTTCTTTCCTGCCATGACAGTGGAACAGCGTCAGGAATCTGTAAAAAAAATGAAAACTATGGGTGAGAATGCCAAAGTATCCATTAGAAATGACAGACGCGACGCCAACGACAAAATCAAAAAACTTGAAAAAGAAAAAGAGATTACGCAGGATGAGTCTAAATCCGCTCAGGACAATATACAAAAAATAACAGACAAATATATCTCTAAAGTTGACAGCATCTTAAAAGACAAAGAAGCTGAAATTCTAAAGGTTTGATTCGTGGACATAAAGCAAATATATATGGATGCCGAAGCACTTTTGGAAGGGCATTTCAAATTGAGTTCAGGCAACCATTCACAGTTTTATCTTCAATCTGCAAAAGTTTTGGAAGATCCCAAAACAGCGAAACTTTTAGCAGAGGAACTTGCCAAGCAGATCAAGGCAAGCGGCCTTGAGATTGATACCGTCTGTGCTCCGGCGCTTGGCGGTTTGATTGCAGGTTTTGCGCTTGCTACGGCACTTGATGCAAGAAGTATATTTGCTGAGCGGGTTGACGGAAAGATGACTGTTCGCCGCGGTTTTGAAATCAAACCGGGTGAAAAGGTTTTGATGTGCGAAGATATCATTACAACCGGAGGAAGCGCTATGGAAGCTGCTGCAGTTGTCAAAGAACTGGGTGGTGAAATAGTCGGCATTGCCGCATTGGCGAACCGCGGATTTTGCCACAGAGAGGGCAGCAACATAGAGACAAAGCCAAACTGCAAACTTCCTCAGGATATTCCGTTTTTTGCACTTGCAGACTTCACCTTTGAAATGTATCCGCCTGAGACATGTCCGCTTTGCAAAGACGGCAGCCAGGCCATTAAGCCGGGCTCACGCGGAAACTAGTATACAACCGCTAGCGATATTTTAGCTGGCAGGTTAACATTCTCTCAACCAAAACACGTGCCACCTCTACTTTTCCGTCCACAATATTCGTTATAGCCAGGTCCGAAAGCTTCTCTTTTTCTTCCAGTGAGACCACTTTTACAATCAAATTTGCATTTCTTGAATGATTCAGCACTGCTTCGCAAATAAGGCGCTTCTTCGCAATATTGTCAAGTGTTACAATTATTGCAGCAGCTTTTTCAATATGGAGCGCTTGCAAAATAGCTGTTTTGGAAGCATCTCCGAGATAGGCTTCTCTTCCTTCTTCCAGTGCTTCCTGTACATGTTTGTTTGAATTGTCAATGATAACATAGGGAACATCAAGTTCTTCAAGATACTGTGTCACAAATTTACCGACCACGCTGTATCCGCACACAACCACATGATTTTCTCTGCCCTTAAGTGCAGACATATCTGTAACAATATCTTTTTCTTTTATCAGCCTGGTGGTTACAGCATTGATAAAGGGAACAAAAAACGGTGTCACTATCATGGAAAAAATCACTATCAGTACCAACAAAGAAGCCAACTGCTCATCAATAATATGCCCTGATGCCGCGAGTGCAAAAATTACAAATGAAAATTCGCCTACCTGAGAAAGGAAGAGTGCCGTTTTCAAGGAAACTGCACTGCTTGAGCTTAACCGCAAGACCAAAAACATAAGGAGCGATTTTATAATAAAAATCAGTAAAAACAGACCGATAATAAGTCCGATATTGTCAACGAACAAGAAGATGTCAATTTTCATACCCACAACAACAAAGAATGTTCCCAAAAGAATATCTTTAAACGGTGCGATATCTGATTCTACTTTATGATGGTATTTCGTTTCCGCGATAATCATACCGGCTACAAATGCGCCTAAAGAGTAGGTAAAACCCATATAGTAGGCAAAAAGAGAAGATGCCATGACGATAAAGAGTACAGAACCCATAAAGAGTTCGTCTACCTCTGACGAGGATGAAAAATGCAGCAGCCAGGCAACAACTCTCTTGCCGAATGTAAACATCACAGCGATAACAACAGAAACACTTAAAAGTGTATGCCATAAAATGACAAAGATCTCCTGATCTCCCTCTTTGGTTAAAAAGCTTATCAGAATTAAAATAGGAATCACTGCAATATCCTGAAAAATCAGAATTCCTGTTGCATTCTGCCCGTACGGAGTATAAATCTCTTTAGAACTTTTTAAATATGTCAGTACGATTGCTGTTGATGAAAGCGAAAACGCGAGTGCTATAATTATGGATGATTTTGGTCCCAGAGCAAAAATATAATGGGCTAGCAGATAGGTGACAACCGTAGTCAGTCCGACCTGTAAAAATCCGTTGGCAAAAATCTCTCTTTTCATCGAACCCATTTTTGCCAAAGATATTTCAAGCCCTATGGTAAACATCAAAAATACAATACCGAATTCCCCTGCCATCTCCAAAGCATGCGAATGACTGGCTTTATGCAGATCAAAACCATAGGCAATAAGTGTTCCGGTCAGAATATAGCCTATAATCTGCGATATGCCTATTTTTTTCAAAAAGATATTAATAACTATGGAAACCCCAAGAGCGATGATTATATAGACTAAAACATTTTGCATACAGTTACTTTCATAATTTAATAAGACATTATATACTATAATCGCGCTTATACTTAATATATATGGAGATTTTTTAATGACTAAATTCATTTTTGTTACCGGTGGAGTATTAAGCTCTCTTGGAAAAGGGATTACAGCTGCCAGTATAGGTACTTTACTCAAACATGCCGGTAAGAATATAGGCATGCTTAAAATTGATCCGTATATCAATGTTGACCCGGGTACGATGAGTCCGCTGGAGCATGGAGAAGTTTTTGTTACAAAAGACGGCGCAGAAACTGATCTTGATATTGGAAACTATGAACGTTTCCTGGACAAGTCTTTTTTAAAAACATCCAACTTTACAACAGGGCAGGTTTACTCAAGTGTAATTGAGCGTGAACGCGCAGGCGGGTATCTCGGACAGACCATTCAGGTTGTTCCGCATATTGTCGGTGAAATTGTCAAGCGTATAAAAGCAGCCGGGGAAGGGCATGATATTCTTGTAGTGGAACTTGGAGGAACGGTTGGTGATATTGAAGGGCTGCCATTTATGGAAGCGATTCGCCAAATGAAACATGATGATGAAGTTGCCGGTACATTTTTTGTCCATGTAACCCTTATTCCCTACATTAAAGCAGCCGGTGAGATGAAATCAAAGCCGACACAGCACTCGGTTCAGGAACTTCGCCGTATCGGTATCACACCGCAGATGATTATAGCAAGAAGCGAAAATGCTCTGCCCAAAACATTCAAGAAAAAGCTTGCAATGAGCTGTGATGTTGCACCGGACAGTGTTATAGAAGCACTTGATGCTGCAAGCATATATGATGTTCCTATGTCATTTTTAAGACAAAATATTTTAAAACCTATAGCAAAAGAACTTGATCTTGGCGAGATAGAACCTGATATGCAGGAGTGGGATACTCTTGTCAAAAAAATCGTACAGCCAAAAGGAAAAGTAGTTATAGGATTTGTCGGAAAATATCTTGCCCTCAAAGAGTCCTACAAATCACTAACAGAGGCTCTTATTCATGCCGGAGCTCATCTTGACAGCAGAGTTGAAATCTGCTGGGTTGATTCTGAAGAGATAGAAGAAAGAGATGCACAGACACTTCTGAGTGACTGTGACGGCATATTGGTAGCAGGCGGTTTTGGAAACCGGGGAATTGAAGGAAAAATACAGGCAATTGAGTATGCCCGTGTCAACAAGATACCTTATCTCGGCATCTGTCTGGGCATGCAGCTTACGCTTGTAGAATATGCAAGAAATGTGCTTGGACTGGAGGGTGCGAACTCCGTTGAATTTGATGAAAACACACCGCACCCTATGATTTATCTTATAGACAACTTTTTGGACCAAAGCGGCGGTATGCAGCTTCGGACACATCAGTCGCCGATGGGCGGGACCCTTCGTCTTGGAGAGTACCCGTGTGACACAAAAGAGGGTTCTTTGCTCCGTGAAGCCTATAACGGACAAAAAACAATTTATGAAAGACACCGTCACCGATATGAAGCAAATCCTGCCTACAGACAACAGCTTGAGGATGCCGGCATGATAGTCACAGGTGAGTCTGACGGGTTGATAGAAACAGTAGAGATTCAAGGCCATCCATGGTTTTTAGGGGTGCAGTTTCACCCTGAATTCACATCACGCCTCCAAACTCCAAATCCATCTATACTAGCATTTGTCAATGCCAGTTTAAATGCTGAGTAATATACCCCACTTAAACAAATCAGACCTTTTTGCTCTGCTTGCACAAAGGTTTGACAAGGAAGACAAAAAACTTTCCCAAATTCCAAATCCACAATTGCTTCATGATGCGGATAAAGCCGCAAAAAAAATTGCAGAAGCTATACGCGCTAACAAACGTATAACGTTAGTAGGTGATTATGATGTAGACGGTGTCAGCTCTACTGCTATAGTTGTTGATTTTTTCAAGCAGATTCCCTATCCTCTTGAAGCTATTATTCCCAATCGTTTTCATGATGGTTATGGGGTAAATCCTACTGTTTTGCAAAGAGTGGATACGGACTTGATTATAACTGTTGATAACGGAATATCTGCAATAGAAGCAGCCGATATATGCAAACAACGCAAAATAGACCTAATTATTACTGATCATCATACTCCAGGCGATGTTTTACCAGATGCCTATGCTATTGTTGATCCAAAGCTCTCTGCATGTAACTATCCTTTTAAAGAGATATGTGGCGCACAGGTTGCATGGCTTTTACTTGGACTTGTTAAAAAAGAGCTTGCACTCAGTATAGATATGAAGCAATTTTTAGATATTTTGGCGATTGCAATTATTGCGGACATTATGCCTCTTGTCAATATAAACAGAACACTTGTCAAAGAAGGGCTTAATCTCCTTATGCACTCCAACAGGCCTGCCAGTGTTATTATCAGGGACTTTTTAAACAAGTCAAACATCACAAGTGAAGATATCGCATTTAACATAGCACCGCGTATCAACTCTGCCGGACGCCTTGAAGATGCTTCTATTGCCCTTGATTTTTATACTGCATCCGATACACATACGGCTTATAAACAGTTTGAACTCTTGGGACAGCTCAATAATCTACGAAAAGAGACTGAAGCACAAACAACGCAAGAGGCACTGAACTCTGTCAATAAAAACGATAGAATTATTGTTGTGGCAGGTAAAAACTGGCATGAAGGTGTTGTAGGCATTGTAGCCGCCCGTTTGGTTGATAAGTTTGGATCTCCTGCGATAGTTTTGAGTATAAAAGATGAAGAAGCCAAAGGGAGTGCCAGAAGTATCGGTGAGGTCAATATATATGAACTCATAAAAGAAAATGAACATCTGTTAACTAAATTTGGCGGGCATAAAATGGCAGCAGGACTGGGTTTACATGTAAAGGATATAGCAGCCTTTAGAGAAGCTGTCAATAGAAGTGCACAAAGAATTCCTGATGATGATTTTATACCAAAAGAACAGATAAGCGGAATCTTGGCAAGCGAAGATATAGATACAGAACTGTTGGATTTGCTTGAACAGTTTGAACCCTATGGAGAAGCGAATCTCCGGCCGACTTTTCTTATAAAAGATGCAGAAGTTGTCAGTATAAAACTGATGGGTGCCGACAAATCACATTCGCGCATTGAAATCAGACAATACCCGCATCAAAGAGAGACTATAGAGCTTATTGCTTTTCGGCGTGTTTATGAAATGCCAGAGAATAAAAAGATTACATGCAGTTACTCCGTAACCAAAAATGAATTTAACGGCAGGGTCTCTGCCCAGCTTTTAGTGAATAAAATCTTTTAGAAGCCTTGCATGCCAAAGATTTATGAGTGTCTAAAAGTCCGCTCTCAAATCACTGTCTTACAGGCTTTGGACAATAACACCGTAGCACTCAGTACCAAACTCCATGGTATGCGAATTTTTGATGCTGATGATTGTCAAAATAAAAAAATCCTCTCCATCGCACAGTTAAATTATAAAACAACTGCCGTTGCTGTTCATCCAAGCGAAAATATTTGCGCCATAGCCAATGGTATCCAAATATATATAGTTTCTTTAACAAACAAAAGTCTTTTGCAAACTATTTATACCGACAATGGTACTGTTACCGCACTTCATTTTATACCGGATATGCCTTATATTGTCAGTGCTACGAACGAGGGTAGAGTTATGCTCTACCGGCATGATACTCAAAGAGAAATAGCCCGTCTTATCTCGTTTAAACACCAAAATATCAATGCTTTTGCTTTTCATAGAAACTATATGGCATGCAGCGGCTATGGAGGTTATGTCAGTATAATTCATCTGCAGTCACACCAGCAGATAAAAAAACTTTGTGTTTCCAAAGTAGCTATTGAGGCTTTATGCTTCATAAACGAGCAGACGCTTATGCTTGGCAGTCATGATGGCACACTCTATATACAAAAACTTCACAAAGATGAAGAAAACTTCTCTTTACATATGCCTTTTGGTGCAATAAAAAATATTATATATTTTCCCCGGACTGATTTTGCACTTATAAGCGGAAGATCAAAGAGTATTTCGCTTGTAAATATTAGAAGCAAAAAGCTTGTAAGCCCAAAATATCTCAGCTTCGGGCATGAAGTCGATACTATGATTTTGACGCATAAGAAAAAGCTTGTTGTTGCTCTAAAAAACCAACAACTCTACACTATTACATTTGCCGATGCTGATGATCTGAAAATGTGTATACTTCGCAAAGATATTGTCAAAGCTTTTGACATAATTGATGCAGATCCGCGACTTCAAGGTACAAAAGAGCATAAAAAAGTTGAAACCCTTTATCAAAAACTTTATGCAAAAGCTTTTGTTCATCTTATAAACTCCAATAAAAATGAACTAAAAAAAATTCTCAATATCCTACAGCAGATAAACAGTAAAACAGATGATATTAAGCTTTTGTTCAAAGCGCATAAAAATTATGCAGCCTTTCAACACTTTTACAGAGACAAAAAATATGCTCTTGCCTACAAACTCAGTGAAAAGTTTGCACCCTTGCAACATACCTCTGTCTATAAAAAAATGGAAGCTGATTTTAAAAAATCATATATTTTTGCCCAAAAACAGATCCTCATTGGCAATTTAGACAGAGCAAAAGAACTTTTGCTTCCATACATAACAATTTTGCCAAAACGCCCGCTTATAAACCTTTTGCTCAGACAAAATGAAGAATTTTTAGTATTTTTAAAAGCACTGCAATATAAAGAATACAGGACAATTGACAGACTTATATCAAAATATGAGGTTTTTAAGGATATTCCCGGATATTATGAACTGCAAAAATCACAAGAAATGCTTTTGCAAAATATAAAAAATACAATTGACAGCGCCAATGTTGAAAAAGCACTACAGCAAATAAAATCTGCACAGCTCTTTACATGTAACAGGAATATACTGCAAGAGTTATATGAATATGCGCAATCTGTACAAAAATTTCTCTCATACTATACAAATAATGATTTTAAAAAATGCTATGAACTTATAGACAGCGATACAAGACTGCAAAATCTTGAAATTACAAAACTTCTTGAAAAACACTGGCAGAAGCTTATGAATGAGTGTGAAAAACATGCGCTTAACGGTGATATACAACACATAAAAAAGACACTGGGGGAACTGATATATACACCTTCAAGAAGACAAAGAACAGGGAATCTTCTTCGACTCAGTTTCTACACACAGATAAAACAACTCATCAATACAAATAGATTCAACAGTGCCGAAAATATCATTTATTCCTATATTGATATTTTCGGTATAGACAAAGAGATTAGAATTATCATGAACGGCTATGAAACATATAGCACCAAAAAACTTGCCATTACTCACGAACAGGGGGAAAAACGTTCACGGGACAGCTGGTTTGATTCACAAATATTATGAATTCATAAGAGCAGTTAACACCTCGACAGTCTCACTAAACGGTATCTGTATTGTCGAATCTTGCGTTATGAATTTTTCCATATCCTCTTTTTTATCAATAGCCTCGTCAAGTTCAGCATCACTGCCTTTTGTATAGGCACCTATTCTTATGAGCGTTTCATTCTCTTTGAGCAATGTATACAGTCGCCTAAATTTCATCACTGCCTTGAGATGCTCCGGTGTAATGATATCACTCATAACCCTTGAAGCCGAATTTAAAATATGCACAGGCGGATAGATGCCAAAATCTGTCATTTCCCGTGAGAGTACAATATGTCCGTCTAAAATGGAACGGGACTGATCAGCGATAGGATCACCCATATCATCCCCCTCTATCAAAACAGTAAAAAAGGCCGTAATGCTTCCTTTGCCTTCTTCTTTTCCGGCACGTTCCATTAACTGGGGCAAAAGAGTGAGAGAGGAGGGAGGGTAGCCTTTTGAAGTCGGCGGTTCTCCAAGTGCCAGTCCTATTTCACGCTGTGCCATAGCAAAACGTGTGACAGAATCCATAATAAAGAGCACATCTCTGCCCTGATCCTTAAAATGTTCGGCAACACTCATTGCTGCAAAAGCACCGTATTTTCGCATCAAAGGAGAATCATCTGATGTTGCCACGACTATAACAGTATTTGTCAAATCACCACCGAGATTTTTTTCTATAAACTCAGGAACTTCACGACCGCGTTCACCGATGAGCGCTACGACCTTGATAGGGGCATCTGCTCCGCGGACAATCATACCCATCAAGGTTGATTTTCCGACACCGCTTCCTGCAAATATTCCGAGTTTCTGTCCTTTTCCGCAGGTAAGCAGTCCGTCAATTGATTTGACCCCCACAGAAAAAACTTCATCTATCATGCCTCTTTTCATTGCCGCTATTGGTGCTTTTATGATAGGAGTAAGCTTTCCCTCTTTTATACTGCCTTTGCCGTCAACAGGGCGCATAAACGGATCTACTACACGTCCCAAAAGAGCAGGGCCTACAGGAATATTCAACCCTGTGGAATCTAAAAATACTTTATCTCCCGAACGAAATCCCTCTACAAATGAAAAAGGTGTAATGAAAAAGAGATCTGCATCAATCTCCGTTACCATCCCAACAGTCTCCTGTCCTGTAGTATCTGAGACAATCTTTACCATATCGCTGATGCTTACATGTAAACCTTTTGCCGTGATAATCGTTGCGTTTATTTTCACAACCTCGCCAAAAGAGACCGAATAGTTTTTATTTGCAAGTTTCTCTTTCAGTGATGATAATGGCATATTTTAGTATCTGTTTCCCGTAGGAGAATTAATGAGAGAAAAGAATTCACTGCGTGTTTTTTCATCTTTTTTGAAAAGTCCGCGAAGCGCTGATGATGTTGTCGTTGAGTTTATCTTTTCAACACCGCGCATCTCCATACACATATGACGCGCCTGAATGACAACACCAACACCCTTTGGCGCAATCGTATCCATAATGGCATCAGCAATCTGTTCCGTCAGCTGTTCTTGAATCTGCATACGGCGGGCAAACACATTGACAACTCGGGGAATTTTTGAAAGTCCGACCACTTTTCCGTCTGGAATATAGGCTACATGTACCCGACCGATAATAGGCAGAAGATGATGTTCACATGTAGAATAGAACTCTATGTCTTTTACCAAAACCATTTCATCATTGGAGGTCGTAAAAAGCGCTTTTTTTAAAATTTCCGCAGGATCTTCTTTGTATCCGCCGTAAATAAACTCATAGGCTTTTCGCACGCGTGCAGGTGTATCCAACAGCCCTTCACGACTTGGATCTTCTCCGACATGATGCATCATTATTTTGACTGCATTTTCAAATTCACTGTTTTTATTCTCTGACAAAGTTATGCCTTTTAAAGTTTTTAGTATGATAGAGTAGCAAGAATTTGCTGAAAAGATGATGTAATAAAAATACCTCAAGACTAAACTTGAGGTATTTTTTTAGTGAATAAAGATATTTGGAACAATCAGCGGGTATTTTTTCATTTTTCTGAAAATATGTTTTCTGATAACCTGACGCAAATCACCTTCTAAAGTTTTAGGATTACCAATAAGTCCGGGCTTCATGTTCAACAGGAAGTTTTCCAGTATTTCTTCTATCTCTTTTGCAAAAGCCCTGTCTCTTTTGTCAGCGACCAGACCAAATGATGTCACTTTTGGTTTATCCATCATTTTTCCGGTTTGTTCACTCACCTGAGCCACTATCATAACAACACCGTCTGTCGCAAGTTTTTGGCGATCCATAACTATGTCATCTTCGATTTCATAATTGTTTTGATTATCAATATATGTCTTGCCGGTTTTTACAGTTTTGACTTTTCTCATATATTTTGGTGCAATCTCTATCTGTTCTCCATCTGTCATAAGTAAAATATTTCTCTCAGGAACACCACACAGCATTGCAGTCTCTTTATGTTTCATTACATGATTGTATTCACCGTGAATCGGTAAAAAGAACTTAGGATTAACGAGACGAAGCATCAATTTTTGCTCTTCTAAAGATGCATGTCCTGAAACATGTAAATCTTTGTCATAGGCAATTTTAGCTCCACATTTTTGCAGGTGATTAAGCATTTGGGAAATAGAACCCTCATTACCAGGAATAGCACGGGAAGAGAGAACAATCAAATCAGTCGGTTTAATTTTAATATGTCTGTGCTCACCTATTGACATTCTAAACAGTGCCGAATTGCCTTCACCCTGAGAACCTGTTGTCACGATTAAAACATCTTTATCACTCATGTGTGCCACTTCATCCGGTTCCACAAAGATATTTTTTGGTAATTTAATATAGTCATATTGCATAGCCACTTCAAGATTACGCTCCATAGAACGTCCGATAACACAAATTTTACGACCATATTTCACAGCATACTGAATTGCCTGATAAACACGATGAATATTTGAGCTGAACGTTGAAAGAACCACTCTTCCCTCTGCCTTGCTGAATACACGGTCAAGTGCCGGTGCAACGCTTAACTCAGACGGTGTAGGATTAGGATTATGTGAATTTGTCGAATCACTCATTAAACACAACACCCCTTTTTCGCCATAATGTGCCAAACGGTGTAAGTCTGCGGGATACCCGTCTATCGGTGTATAGTCAATCTTGAAATCACCTGTATGTATCACAGTTCCGGCTGCTGTTGTAATCGCCACAGAAGAAGAGTCTAAAATAGAGTGGGTCATATGCATCCACTCAACTTCAAAATCATTTCCTATTTTATAGACTTTTCTTTTTTCAATAGGATTAAAATATTTTCTAGCCTCTTTTAAATGATGCTCATCAAATTTGTTTCCAATCATTGCCAAAGGCAACGGTGTTCCGTATATAGGAAACTGCAATTCTCTAAAAAGATACGGTACTGCACCGATATGAT
This sequence comes from Sulfurimonas sp. NWX367, assembly GCF_039667065.1. NCBI lineage: Bacteria > Pseudomonadati > Campylobacterota > Epsilonproteobacteria > Campylobacterales > Sulfurimonadaceae > Sulfurimonas > Sulfurimonas sp. NWX367. The sequence goes on from NZ_JALCZM010000002.1 coordinate 16,697, forward strand.
CTTCATGCGCATGCGTAATGATAATACCGACAATTTTATGCTTGATTTCATGCAGATAGGTAAAATCGGGAATCAGTATATCAACCCCGTGCATCTCTTCATCCGGAAAACTCATCCCTACATCGACAAGAATCGCTTCATTGTCAGTTTCAAATACAGCAATATTTCCGCCGATTTCTCCAAGCCCTCCAAGTGGTGTGACACGGACTCTCGCTTTTGATTCCAAATCAAGTTTATAGTGAGGATTCAGTCTTTGCTTGTGTGCTTCCTGATTTTTTACAACAAATGCTTTAAGCTTGTCATCAATAGGAGAAGCTCCTCTTTTGTGACGGCCGCGACTTTTGTTTTTATTGTTGTTTGTTCTTGGTTTTGCATTTGCATTTTTTTCACCGTTTGGCTTCTTCTGATTGCCGTTTGGTCTACGATTGTTATTTGGTTTGCGGTTGTTATTTGGTTTGCGTTGTTCCTGAGGTTTGCTTTGTGCTGCCTCTTGTGTCTCTTCTGCCATCCAAACTCCTTGTTAATTTATAGAGTTGGTGATAGTCGTTAGTGCTTACCTGATGAGGCCGAACCGTTAATGCAAGTTCCAGTTTTTCCAGAACTTCCTGAAGTTTTTTCCTGTCATATTTTGAAGATAGATTTTTCACCAAAGTTTTTCGAGGCTGCGAAAATGCAACTCTAAGCATATCCTCGAACTCTTTGTCATTTCTATCAGCATTTTTCTCTATCAGAAAAACAGCAGAATCCACTTTGGGCTGAGGATCAAATGCAGTCGGGGGAACTTTCACAACAATCTGTGCTGTTCCTATACTTTGGGCTATTACGCTCAAAGAACCAAAAACTTTTTCACCTGCAGTTGCACAAAACTTTTCTGCTACTTCAAGTTGAACCATTACAAGTATATTTTTACACATAGGATCTGCGAGTGCTTTCAATAGTATGTTCGTAGCAATATAATAGGGCAAATTTGCCACCAAATCATAAGGCTCACGCACAAGTTCACTCTGCCAAGCATTTAAAACATCTCCACAGTTTATATGGAGTCGCTTGGTAGCAATCTCTTCTTTAAATGTACTTTGTAACAGTTTACATAAATCGGTATCTACCTCAAAAGCTTCTACACTTTTGACATCAACTAAAAATTTAGTTAAATCACCTAAGCCAGGCCCAATTTCTACGATTTTATTCTCGTTTTTGGGCATCGCTTCGACGATTTGTCTTAAAACTGACTGGTCTTTCAGAAAGTTTTGTCCAAACTTCTTCTTTGCTACAATACTTTCTCTATTCATAGCACTATGATATCTTTTTTTTACTTACAAAAAGGTAACAGACTGAAAAAATCAATTTTTTTCTCTTTTTTTATACTAAAGCATTGATTTTTTCTTCTGAAACGGCCACTAGTCGTCTTTGCAGTCTTGCTATTTCTGCCAAAAGTTCTTCGGCTATTTGTTCCATTGCAAGATACTTTTCGTTTACAAGCTTCAACTCCGACTCAGTCAATACCTTTTGCTTTGGTTTAAATATTCTTGATAAAAATCCGCCTTTTTTTTCTTCAGCAAAATACAAGTCGAAAATTTCACGATATCTTTCATGAAGTTTGTCATGAAGCTCTTCAATATTGCTCATACACTCCAGCGGATTGTTTGAGAGTATCTTCAACTTCTGTCCATCGGTATAAAACCATTGACCAAATTTTGTTTCTCTGGATGAAGTTGGTAAAATTCTATCTTCCGGATCTATCCCGTCTATTAAAGATTTTGCTGTTTCTACAAACCTTGTCAATTCTACTTCTGCATTTTCTAAACTTTTTAATGTTTCATCCTTCTTCATCTACATTCCTATCCAAATATAATGAACGATTATAGTCCTAACTATATTAAAGCAATATAAAACTTTTGTTTCACGTGAAACAAAATCAATCATTAAGCCTAAAAGTGTATAATTGCGCTATGAATTATTTTGCAAAGAGAATCATCCCATGCCTGGATGTAAAAGACGGACGTGTTGTCAAAGGCGTCAATTTTGTAGGACTCAAAGATGCCGGTGACCCTGTTGAAGTAGCCCGCAGATACAATGAAGAGGGTGCAGATGAAATTACATTTTTGGATATTACAGCTTCTTCTGACAACAGAGACACAATAGTAGATATAGTTGCCCAGGTAGCACGAGAAATTTTTATACCGCTAACTGTAGGCGGAGGCATTCGCAAACTAGATGATATATACAAACTTTTAAATGTCGGCTGTGATAAAGTCAGCGTTAATTCCGCAGCCATAAAAAGACCCCAACTCATAGACGAAGGTGCCAAACGCTTTGGATCACAGTGTATTGTCACAGCAATTGATGTGAAAAAAACAGGTGACAAATACAATGTTTACCTAAACGGCGGACGCGTAGATACAGGTATAGACGCCGTAGAGTGGGCAAAAGAGGTTGTAGACAGAGGAAGCGGAGAAATTCTTTTGACATCTATGGATGCGGATGGAACCAAAGCAGGTTTTGAGCTCAATATAACAGAACAGATAAGCCGTGCAGTACATGTACCGGTCATAGCCAGTGGCGGTGCAGGTACAATGCAACATATAAAAGAAGCATTTGAACACGGAGCAGATGCTGCATTGGCTGCTTCCATATTTCACTACAAAGAGATAGATATAATGGATCTAAAACATTATTTACATGAACAAAATATTCCGGTAAGGCTATAACAATGATTATATGTGCAGGAAACAATGAAACATTTTCTTTTGCAACTCCAATGGGAGTAGGGCTCATTGAAACAGCTATGAATCTTACACGGCTTTGTCTATTTGACAAACCGGAATTTTTACTCTTTGTAGGAACTGCAGGAAGCTATGGAGAAAAAAAAATATTTGATATCATAGAATCAAAAACCGCTGCAAATATAGAACTGGCATTTTTAAGTAATGATGCCTATACACCGCTTGATAATGTTGTCACAACAAACACTACCAATAAAAAAGACATTGTTGTCAACTCATCAAATTATATATCTACAAACGAAACATTGACAAAAAACTTTTTAAAATTTGGCGTCGGCATAGAAAATATGGAATTTTTTTCAGTGTTGCGCATTGCCCAGGAGTTTAATATTCCTGCCGGCGGTGTGTTTTGTATAACAAACTATACTAACAAACAGGCTCATGAAGATTTTCTCAAGAATCAATCCAAAGCAAAAGAACTCCTTGAAGAGCATGTAAAAAAGCGTATAGCAGAGCTAACAGCAAAATGAAACCTTCTTTATATGACTTCACACAAAAAGAACTGACACAGTTAGTCAAACCATCTTTTCGTGCCAAACAGATTTATGGTTGGCTGTATCATCAGTATGCACAGGATTTTGATGCAATGAAAAACATCCCAAAAGCATTAAAAGAAGAACTGAGCGAAAAATATACCATCAATCCCATGGAAATCGTACGAAAAGAAGAGTCAAGCGACGGTACAATAAAATATCTTTTGCAGCTACAGGACGGCAAGACCGTTGAAGCAGTCTGGCTTAAAATGAAAGATGAGCAAGTTGATGAAAATGGTGAAATAACACAAGAGGCAAAATATACAGTCTGTGTTTCCACACAGGTTGGCTGCAAAGTCGGCTGTAGTTTTTGTTTGACGGCCAAAGGCGGTTTTACCCGTGATTTGACTGCCGGAGAAATTGTTGCACAGGTAGTAACACTCAAACGTGACAACAAACACAAACATAACAGAAAGATAAATATAGTGTACATGGGAATGGGGGAACCTCTCGACAATCTTGAAAATCTTGCACAGGCTATAGAAATTTTTAAAGAAGAAGAGGGACTTGCCATTTCTGCAAAAAGACAAACAGTAAGCACAAGTGGTCTCAGTAACAAAATAGACAAACTCGGTCAAATGGATCTGGGTGTGCATATAGCCATATCACTCCATGCGGTTGATGATGAACTGCGCACAGAGCTTATTCCGATGAATAAAGCACATAACATCAACTCAATTATAGAAGCGGTAAAACGTTTTCCAATTGATACACGCAAGCGTGTTATGTTTGAATACCTTGTCATTAAAAATAAAAATGATGATTTGGGTTCTGCAAAAAAACTTGTAAAACTCCTTAGCGGAATTAAAGCAAAAGTAAACCTTATCTATTTTAATCCCTATCCTGGTACACCTTACGAACGTCCATCACGCGAAGATATGATCAAATTTCAGGAATACCTTATAAACCACGGTTTACTCTCTACCATACGCGATTCTAAAGGAATAGATATCAGTGCCGCTTGTGGACAGTTAAAAGAAAAAAATCAAGATGAGATAAACAGTTAGATAACAAATCTAAGAGTATAATTATAATAAAAATCAAGGATAGTTATGAGTAGTGTTGATATCAGTGAAGTAGTTTTGTTAGTGATAGTTTTTGCCATTGGCGTTGGCGGTTTTATATGGGCAGCAACAAAAGAAGAGAAAGAGTAAAGTTTTAATTAAAGTTATATAAAGCTGGATCAAAATAAAGCAGACGACCAACACACCAGGGAGGTCGTCTATGAGTGTAATAATACCCTACTAATCTTAAAAATAAATTTCATCTTAAAATAAATTTTAATCATAATAAAATCTGTCAATTTTCTCTAAATGTGTAGTATTCACACATTGTTCTAAAGTGTGAATATCACATAATTTCATGGATAAAAAATTTGTAAATTTTCTTATTTTTTAAGAAATATTTTATGTAAATTTTACCTTAAAATAGTTTACAAATCTTCCAAAAGCCCTATTTACAGGGCTATAAAGAGATTTAAAAAAATTATTCACATAAATAAAAATTATTTTTATCTTCTTAAAAAAAAGTTATTCACATTACATGCAATAAACATGTTTTTAAAAAGTCTACCTTGCTTTTTATAGTATAAGAATCCCCATATAAATCAAATGCCAATTCACTTGCATGTAACAATAAACGTTGGGCTCCGCTGTTTTTTATTCTTTGTTCAGCAGATAGTTCTCTCTCTAAAAATTTAACGATATTCTCTTCGCTCTGTCCATAAATCGGATCACCGACTATCGGATGTTTCACGTGAAACAAATGCACTCTGATTTGATGCTGTCTTCCTGTATACGGCACACATTCCACAAGTGTCATATTTAGTTTTTCAAAATATTCCAATGGTCTAAAAAAAGTTTTTGAAGCTTTCCCTTTTGTATCAACTTTTACTACCATACGAACAATAGCACTTTCATCTTCTGCTCTTAACAGCGGCTCCACCACAGTAAGCTCTTTTTTAAAATCTCCGTGTACAAATGCCAAATATTTTTTTTGCATATCTCTTTGCTCAAACATCATTTTAATATCACGTTCACTCTGCTTGTTCTTTGCACACAAGACCAGACCACTTGTCTCCTGATCGATTCTGTGTGTAATATTGGCATCTCTGCCGTATTGGTATTTTAATTCATCTATAAGAGAGTAGGGCGTGTATCTGTTTTGAGGATGAATAAGCACACCACTCGGCTTGTCAAAAACAACAAACTCTTCTTCTTCGTATGTAGGTTCCAGACCTTTTGTAATAGGTTCAAAGTAGATAAATTCAAATTCACCTTCAATTTCACCTGCAGTCCTCGTCATCGGTTCTCCGTTAACAAAAAGCCTTCCCTTGGCAATAAGACGCTGTGCTTCTTTTTGGGTATACCCAAGTTCTTGAATTAAATATAAAAATGCTTTTTGTTTTTTTGGTGCAAACATTCTCTTTCTTACGAATGGCAAATTTCAATCCTCTTTAATGAATATTTGAGTAAAATAAACTACTTTAATCTATGCGAATTCTAGCATAAAAACAATCATAAGGAACCTATATAATGGTAGATAGATATTCACGGGAAGAGATGGCATCAAAATGGACATACCAGGCAAAATACCAGGCGTGGCTTGATGTTGAAATTGCTGTAGTAAAAGCTTGGGCAAAACTGGGAAAAATCCCTCAGGAAGATGCGGACAAAATTGTTAAGAACGCAAAGTTTGACATTAAACGCATAGATGAAATAGAAGCGGTAACACGCCATGACCTGATTGCCTTTACAACTTCGGTATCAGAATCTCTCGGTGAAGAGAGCAGATGGTTTCATTATGGTATGACATCTTCAGATACTATTGATACAGCCGTTGCGCTTCAGATGAAAGATTCCCTTTCGCTTATAATAGAAGATGTAAAGATGATTATGGAGTCTATTAAAAAACGTGCCATGGAACACAAAATGACTTTAATGGTCGGACGTTCTCACGGAATTCACGGAGAACCTATAACATTTGGTCTCGTGTTAGCTGTCTGGTATGATGAAATGGCTCGTCATCTCGAAAACCTTGAACAGACTATGGATGTTATAGCAGTCGGACAGGTAAGTGGAGCAATGGGAAATTTTGCGCATGCTCCTTTGGAACTTGAAGAGTATACCTGTGAAGAGCTTGGTTTAAAGCCGGCACCTGTTTCAAACCAGGTTATTCAGCGTGACCGTTATGCGAGACTGGCAACAGCTTTGGCATTAATGGCAAGTTCCATAGAAAAATTTGCCGTACAGGTTCGTCACTGGCAAAGAACGGAAGTATATGAGTGCGAAGAGTATTTTGCAAAAGGCCAAAAAGGCTCATCCGCAATGCCTCATAAACGCAATCCTATCCTCACAGAAAACATAACAGGTTTGGCTCGCATGATACGTGCCTATGCAAACCCTGCTATGGAAAATGTAGCTCTTTGGCATGAACGTGACATCTCCCACTCATCCACAGAACGTTTTTGGCTCCCTGATGCATTTATTACAAGTGATTTTATGCTGCACCGCATGAATAACGTTATTGCAAACCTGACTGTATATCCTGAAAACATGATGAGAAATCTCAACCTGACAGGCGGACTTGTATTTTCTCAACGTGTTTTACTTGAACTTCCGCTGCAGGGTGTGAGTCGTGAAGATGCCTACAGAATCGTACAGAGAAATGCCATGAAAGTCTGGGAAGAGATTCAACAGGGCAAACCTACTGTTAATGAAAAAGGAGAGAGCCTCTATCTTAATCATCTGCTTGCAGACGAAGAGTTGAGAAATTCACTCAGTGAAGAAGTTATCAGAGAATGTTTTAATTACGACTACTATACAAAAAATGTAGATAAAATATTTGCAAGAGTTTTCAAATAAACAACTTCAGCATAGCAATTACAGCTATGCTGAATATAACTTTTTCTTCTATCTCCTTAGATATAACAAATATATAAAACTTGTAAAAATTTTACTGCTTTAATATTTTTAAGAGAGAGTTTTCGCTAGAATACTAACTATGCTAATTAACAATATCTTATAGTTTTTTATATGATTATTGCATACATAATTATATAAAAAATTCTTAATCAGGGAATAAATTTATGATAACAGTTATAAAACGAAACGGACGAACAGAACCTCTTGACATATCCAAAATCCAAAAATATACTTCTGCTGCTGTAAAAGGTTTGGCCAATGTCAGCCAAAGTGAACTGGAAGTTGATGCCCAAATTCACTTTCGTGACGGTATAACATCAAAAGAGATACAAGAAACTTTAATTAAAACCGCGGTAGATAAAATAGATATTGATGCACCCAACTGGACATTTGTGGCTTCACGTCTGTTTCTTTTTAATCTTTACCATCAGGTAAACGGTTTTACCGGTTATTGCAAATTGGAAAAGTATTTTGAAAAAGGAGAAAAAGAGGGACGAATTCTTCTGGGCCTAAAAGAGATGTATGATCTTGACGAACTGGAAAAACATATTAAACCGGAAAGAGATCTGCAGTTTAATTATCTGGGCATTAAAACACTCTATGACAGATATCTGATTAAAGACAGAGATGCAAACCCGATAGAGCTTCCGCAACATATGTTTATGGCCATCGCAATGTTTTTGGCACAGCGTGAGGAAAACCGTCAAGAGTGGGCCATCAAATTTTATAACATGATTAGTAAATTCGAAGTTATGTTAGCCACTCCCACACTCTCCAATGCAAGAACACCAAGACACCAGTTAAGTTCATGTTATATAGGCTCGACTCCTGATAATATCGAAGGTATATTTGACACATACAAAGAGATGGCAATGCTTTCAAAATTTGGCGGAGGAATCGGGTGGGACTGGACCCAGGTTCGTTCAATGGGTTCTTTTATAGACGGCCACAAAAATGCAGCAGGTGGTACTATCCCCTTTTTAAAGATAACAAATGATATTGCCATCGCCGTAGACCAACTCGGTACAAGAAAAGGTGCTATTGCTGTTTATCTTGAACCATGGCATATAGATATCAACGACTTTTTAGACCTGAAGAAAAACTCTGGTGAAGAGCGTCGTCGCGCTCACGATTTGTTTCCGTCTCTATGGCTAAACGATATGTTTATGAAACGTGTGGAAGAAGATGCAATCTGGACACTTTTCGACCCATATGATACCAGAGAACTCACGAATGTCTACGGCGAAGAATTTAATAAACTTTATCTCAAATTTGAACAGGATGAGAGTATCATCAAAGAAAAAGTAAAGGCAAAAGATTTATGGAAAAAGATTTTGACTTCTTATTTTGAGACAGGTTCACCGTTTCTTTGTTTTAAAGACAATGCTAACCGTGCAAATCCGAATGATCATTACGGAATTATCAGAAGTTCCAATCTCTGTACAGAAATTTTTCAAAACACTCAGCCTAACCATTATAAAATAAAATTTATTTTTGAAAACGGTGACAGCATCAGTTATGAAGAAGAGGAGTTGGTAACTGTAGACAGTGGTATAACAAAACCCGCCAAAAAAGTCACTGCTTTGGATTCATTGGGAGGACTTCCTATTTTTGCTGTGGAAAAAGAAAAAATTGACGGCGCTACGGCTGTTTGTAACCTTGCTTCTATAAATCTCTCACGCATAAATACAAAAGAAGATATAGACAGAATTGTCCCCACAGCTATCAGATGTTTGGACAATGTTATAGATTTGAATTTTTATCCGGTTGAAAAAGTAAAACGGACTAACATGCGAAGCCGCTCTATCGGTTTGGGTGTTATGGGCGAAGCACAGATGCTTGCAGAAGCCGGAATTATGTGGGGAAGTCAGGAACATTTTGACAAAATAGACGAAATTATGGAAGCTGTTTGTTATAATGCAGTTTCCGCCTCTTCTGATCTGGCTGTTGAAAAAGGAAGCTATCCCGAATTTGAAGGAAGCAAGTGGAGCAGAGGAATAATGCCTCAAGACCATGCAAATGCCGAGGTGGTAAACCTGGTTGACCGTGGCGGACTCTTTGCTTCAAAATACGAATGGGATGAACTCCGGGCCAAAGTAAAAAAACAGGGAATGCGAAACGGTTATCTGATGGCTGTAGCCCCTACATCATCCATATCTATTTTAACAGGTACTACACAGGCTATTGAGCCTGTCTTTAAACGCAAATGGTCAGAAGAAAATCTCAGCGGACTGATTCCTGTTGTTGTTCCTAATCTTTCACCTGAGACATGGAGTTATTATACTCCGGCATATGATTTAAACCAGACCGTTCTTATAAAAGCAGCCGCTATCAGACAAAAATGGATAGATCAGGGGCAGTCTCTCAACATTTTTATAACACTTGACAAAGCAAGCGGACGCTATCTTAATGAAATTTATATGCTGGCATGGAAACTGGGACTCAAATCTACCTATTATCTGCGTTCACAGTCACCGGAAATGGCAAGCGATGTCGAAGACAGAAGTATGGAGTGTGTCGGTTGCCAATAGACCTTGAGCGGTTTGACAGCTTTAAAAATGCCGACTTGCGTTCCCTCGAAGTCATTTCACCCACTCATCTGAAATTAGTTCTTGCAGTTCAAGATGCCGCACGTGATTATGACTGGATAACCCTAACACTTGATTTTACAGAGGTAACAGATGCAAGACTGCTTGAACAAAGCAAGTTACAGTTTATAAATATGAGTGACGGAGCAAGTCTTTTACATGTAAACAAAGAATTTGCATTTGGCATAGGAGAGTGCTATAATATCCAAGCAATTAAAAACTCGACGCTCTATATCATTTCTAAGGATCTGAAATATAAAGAGGGACAATTTTAAAGGATGACAATGGCATATGAGGTAAAAGGCGAAATACTTGGATTTGTAAATACCAGGCAGGTAGATATAAATGAAATAGATGAACTTTTTTCCATTATGAAAGACAGCCAAAATCCGGGCATATCTTTTACTCTGGTCAATCCTTATATGTTACGCGAATACCCTTTTGAAATTCCTGAAAAAACAAAAGAGTTACTCAAAATTACTGACAATTCAGAAATAAGTGTTTTCAATATTTTACTTATTCAGAAACCTTTGGAAAAATCAACAATTAATTTTTTAGCACCCATTATTATTAACCATGACAACAATACATTGGCCCAAATTGTTTTAGAACCAAAACAAAATCCGGATTATGGCATGGCAGAAAGTATAGAATCATTTAAAAAAGAGACATCTTCATAAAATATATTTTGAAATTAGACTATAATATGGAACTTAGGTAGCATTACAATTGCCAAATTGAGTGTAAAATACACTTCAAAAAGGAGAATTCTATGAAAATTGTATGTCCACACTGTTTTACTGTAAACAATGTTCCAAAAAAAGAGAGTTATAAAAAAGCAAACTGCGGGAAGTGTAAACAATCACTTTTAGACACAAAACCTGTAGAACTTACAAATGCAAATTTTGATGAAGTAATTGTCAACAGTGATATTCCGGTAATAGTTGACTTTTGGGCACCATGGTGCGGTCCATGTAAAATGATGGCTCCAAATTTTGAACGTGCTGCCACTCAATTTCCGCTCAAAGCACTTTTTGCAAAAGTAAATACCGAAAATGAGCAGAATCTGGGTGCACGTTTTGGTATACGTTCTATTCCGACAATTATAGTCTTTAAAAATGGCCGTGAAGTCGAAAGAGTCAGCGGTGCGCTTGATGTAAATGCACTTGTTTCTCTCGCTTCAAAACACAGTAACTAAATTTTATTTTATATACGAACAGCAGTAATCGGTTACACTCTTTATTTTTATTTCAAATGAAGAGTCGGCCGGTACTGTAAAAATTTCAGGCACAAGAAGTGTGCGCCACTCTTCGCCTGGCAGTTTTACTTCCACATCACCGCTCATGATCTCCATAATCTCTTTCTCTGCCGTATTAAAAGTATATTCGCCCGGCAGCATAATTCCCAAAGACTTTATACTTCCGTCAGGAAATTCAACTGTTCTGCTCGTTACTTTTCCGTCATAATAAATATTTGCCTCTTTTACAATATTCACATTTTCAAATTTTGACATTTTTTATCCTTTTTTTAGTTTGACTCTCTGAGAGTGTGTTATGGCTACAGCCATGGCATCTGATATATCAAGAGGTTTGATCTCTTTTTTTATGTTTAACAGGCGCTGAACCATAAATGCCACCTGTTCTTTTTGTGCTTTTGCCTTGCCTGTAAGCGCTCTTTTTACCTGCAACGCCGTATATTCATGAAACTGTCCAAACTCCTGTAAAAGTTTTAGCATTATTGCTCCGCGAAACTGTGCCAGCTTAATTGTTGTTGCGGGATTGTGGGCATAAAATATATCTTCCATGGCTACTTCGTCAATAACATGATTTTCAAATATACTGCTCAATCCTTCAACCATTTGCGGTATTTGAAACTGCAAATCTTCTGCCTTCATTTTTATAAGTCCCGCTTCGATAAGCGATATTTTGGAATTTTGTAACGAAATAAGTGCATACCCCATATTTCTGGTTCCGGGATCTATACCAAGTATAGTCATTTAAGGCCTTTAAAACATTTTTCACCATTATATAGAAAACAATATAAATATTCACATAAGAGAATTTGGGCTATTCACATCTATTTAACCCTGTTTTATGGATAAAAAAAGTATTATTCACATATAAAAAAAGAAACAAGGTTTTATGTGAATATAGGTCAAGAAGTATTACAGGCACTCAAAGATGAAATAAGTGAACTCGAATATAACAGATATATAAGACATCTCTCTTATGATATAAAAAAATCTACTGCTGATTTGGCTATATTTTATGCTCCCAATGCACTGGTTGTCAATTGGATTAAAAATAAATACAGAGAAAAAATAGCACATCTTTTTGAAGTAAAAAACGGTTCCAAAGTAAATGTAGAAATAACGCTTAAAAACAGTATAGAAAAAAGAAAGACAAAAAAAGCCGTAGAAGTAAAACAAAGCAGCTCTTTGTTAAATCCTTCACACTCTTTTGACAACTTTATGGTCGGAGGTTCCAACCAGTTTGCCTATGCTGCTGTAAAAAGTGTCAGCGAAAATGCAGGAAAAGTTTACAATCCTTTGTTTATCTACGGTGGTGTCGGTCTTGGAAAAACCCACCTCATGCAGGCAGCCGGCAATGTTTTTCAAAATGAGGGAAAAATTGTTATATATACGACAGTTGAGCAATTTTTAAATGATTTTATCCGACATGTACGGAACAAAACAATGGAACGTTTTCAGGAAAAATACCGTAAATGTGATGTACTGCTTATTGATGATATTCAGTTTTTAAGTAATAAAGAAGGTATTCAAGAAGAATTTTTTCACACTTTTGAAGCTTTAAAAGGTGCCGGAAAGCAAATTATTCTCACGGCTGACAAACATCCTAAAAAAATCGGCGGTCTTGAAGCGCGTCTGCAAAGCAGATTTGAATGGGGACTCGTTGCCGATATACAGCCACCGGAATTAGAAACAAAAATAGCCATCATCAAGAAAAAATGTGAAATAAACAAGGTAAAACTCTCCGAAGATATAGTCAACTACATAGCAACCGTCATTGACAGCAATGTTAGAGAAATTGAAGGAATACTTTCCAAACTCCATGCCTATTCACAACTGATGCATGTTGATATTGATCTGGATTTTACAAAAAATGTGCTCAAAGACCAGATGAACGAGAACAGAGCAAACCTTACAATGGAAACCATTACCGAAGTTGTAGCCAAAGATCTCAACATCAAACCAAGTGAAATACGTTCAAAAGGCAGAAGCAAAAATATTGTATATGCCCGTAGAATTGCCATATATATCTGCCGCGAACTCACACAAAACACAATGCCTCAACTTGCACAGTATTTTGGAATGAAAGACCATACCGCCATCAGCCATACCATTAAAAAAATAAACAATCTGCTTAAAGATGATGAAGATTTTAAAGTAAAAATTGATGAACTTACAAACAAAATAACATCTATCTCCTGATTTTATTTTAAAAGCATTAAAAAAAAAGATATAATTGTAAAAGTGAATAGATGTGAAAGAAGCCTTAAGGTGTATTCACATCTCAAAAAGTAAGCCTGTAGGTGTTTGAGTTGATTTGTCACATATTCACTCCATACTACTACTACTTACTAAAATTATATAAATATATAGGGATTTAAAAAATGAAAATTACCATCTCAAAATCTATATTGGAAAATATACTCATTCATGCTGCACCTTTTTTGGAAAAAAAAGATACATCACAGATAACTTCACATGTCTATATAAATGTTTCCGGCTCAAAACTAACACTGAAGGCAACTGATTATGAAATAGGTTTTTTAGTATCAACTGATAATCTAAAAATTGAAAACGAAGGCAGTATTACCGCTAACGGTAAAAAATTTCTCGATATTGTCAGAATATTAAAAGATGATGATATTAATTTGGAAGCAAAAAATGACACTCTTCTTATATCACAGGGACACTCTAATTTCAAACTGCCTACTTTTTCATATAATGAGTTTCCGGAATTTCCTTCTTACGAAGGAAAACCAAGAATTTCCATCGAATCACACACTCTCATCGAATCTTTAAAAAAAATAACACCTGCCATAGATACCAACAATCCCAAATTTGAACTTAACGGTGCTCTCATAGATATAAAAAAAGATTCTATTAACTTTGCAGCCACAGATACACGAAGATTGGCAGTTGTTACTCTTAACAACCAAAGTGAGAACGAATTATCTATAATAATTCCCAAAAAAGCAATTGTTGAAATCCAAAAACTCTTTTTTGATAATATCGAGCTCTATTACGACGAAACAAATCTTATTATCCATTCAGAACAATATACTTTTTTTACAAAACTCATTAACGGAAAATTCCCTGAATATTCAAGAATCATTCCCAAAGAAACAAACTATAATCTGGTTTTACCTAAAGCCATTATGATTAATTCTATCAAACAAATTACAACTATATCTACAGATGTAAAACTCACTTTTTTCAATGATACCATCAGTTTTGAAAGTTTAAGCGAAGACAACATCGAAGCAAAAACAGAAATTAGTTACAACACAGGTTTTGATGAACCTTTTTCAATAGCAATCAATTCAAAATATTTACTTGATTTTTTAAATTCTATAAACTCTTCAGAATTTACAATCGGACTCAATGAAGGAAACCTTCCTTTTATTTTAAAAGATGAAAATTTTATTACAGTTGTTATGCCTATAGTTATTTAAACTGTAGGTTCTCCCTTCCTCTGCACAGCTATAAAACTTATCATAAGATTATTTTAGATAAAATGTCTTTAATTATGCCGAAAACGGCAATGGAGTATTAAATGCAACAAGAATATGGCGCTAGTAATATTAAAGTTCTTAAAGGCTTGGAAGCTGTTCGTAAACGTCCCGGTATGTATATCGGAGATACCGGACACCGCGGTCTGCATCACTTGGTCTATGAAGTTATTGATAACTCTATTGATGAAGCAATGGCAGGGTATTGTGACACTATAACAGTAACACTCACTAAAAACGGTACATGTAAAGTCAGTGACAACGGTCGCGGAATTCCGACAGAGATGCACCCTACCGAAAATATGAGCGCCGCTACTGTTGTTTTAACAGTACTGCATGCCGGAGGTAAATTCGACAAAGATACCTACAAAGTTTCCGGAGGACTGCACGGAGTCGGTGTTTCTGTTGTAAATGCCCTCTCTTCTGATTTACACATGACAATTTACCGTGACGGGAAAATCCATGAACAGGATTTTAAAATGGGGATTCCCCAGGGACCTCTTGAAGTTACAGGAACAACCCGTAAAACCGGTACAACTATTGAATTTGCAGCAGATCCGAGTATCTTTACAGAAACAATAACCTTTGAATACGAATACCTGGCAAAAAGATTCAAAGAACTTGCCTATCTGAATCCTTTTATCACCATAAAATTCAATGATGAAAGAAACGGTACAAAAGAAGTCTATCATTTTGAAGGCGGTATAGCCCAGTATGTGACTGATATGAATAAAAAAGAAATTGTTGCCAATGTCTACAGTTTCAGCGGAAAAGCCGAAGATATAGAGTTTGACATTGCCCTGATGTATAATGACTCCTATGAAGAAAAACTTGCCTCATTTGTCAACAATATCCGCACGCCAAACGGGGGAACACATGAAGCAGGTTTTCGTGCAGGACTTACACGTGTCATATCAAACTATAATGCCAAAAACGGTGCCGCAAAAGAAAAAGATGTCAAAATTTCCGGAGATGACGTAAAAGAAGGACTGATTACAATTGTTTCAGTCCGTGTTCCGGAACCTCAGTTTGAAGGACAGACAAAAGGAAAACTCGGAAACACTTATGTACGTCCGCTTATTCAAAAAGCAACAGGTGAAGCTCTTAACAAATATTTTGAAGAAAATCCTATAGAGGCCAAAGCCATTGTCAGCAAAGCTTTAATGGCAGCACGCGGTCGTGAAGCTGCCAAAAAAGCAAGAGAATTAACACGAAGAAAAGATTCTATGAGTGTTGGCACCCTTCCAGGAAAGTTGGCTGATTGTCAAAGCAAAGATGCAAGTATCTGCGAACTCTATCTGGTGGAAGGGGATTCTGCGGGTGGTTCTGCAAAAATGGGGCGTGACCGTGTTTTTCAGGCAATTTTACCACTTAAAGGTAAAATTCTAAATGTTGAAAAAGCACGGCTTGACAAGATTTTAAAATCAGATGAAATTACAAATATGATAACAGCTATGGGTTGTGGAATCGGAGAAGAGTATAAAGAAGAAAAACTCCGTTACCATAAAATTATCATCATGACAGATGCTGATGTTGATGGTTCTCATATTCAGACACTTCTGCTTACTTTCTTTTTCAGGTATTTTCGTGACATTATAGATAAAGGCTATTTGTACCTTGCACAACCGCCACTGTATCGTTACAAAAAAGGCAAAAAAGAGATCTATTTTAAAGATGATGCTGCTATGAATGAATATCTTATCAGCAACGGTATAGAATCTTTGGAAGTTGACGGAGTGGGAAATAATGATTTAATAGCCTATTTTAAAATGGTTGATCATTATGCTTCTTCACTTGAAGCACTCAATCGTCGTTATGCTCTTGTAAAACTTATCCGTCATTTTATTGAAAACCCTGACCTGATTGCCCTGCCTGCAAAAGAGATGTTTGTTGAAATAGAGAAATTTTTAACTTCAATAAACAACAATATTTTAACCTATACCATTAATGAAGAAACAAATGAAATTCATCTTTTTGTACAGACAGAAACAGGAATGGAAGAGCTTCTTATAAATGATGATCTTTTTTCTGCTCCGCATTTCAATGAAGCAAGTTTTGTTTATAAAAAGATAACAGAATGGGATATTCATTTTGACAAAGATATCATAGAAGTACTGGAAAATATCAAAGACTATGCAAGAAAAGGTGCGTATATTCAACGCTACAAAGGTCTGGGTGAAATGAATCCTGATCAGTTATGGGAAACAACCATGACACCTGAAAACCGTGTCCTTTTACAAATTTCCATAGAAGATGCAACTGTTGCATCAGATGCATTTACATTGTTTATGGGTGATGAAGTTGAACCTCGTCGTAACTATATCGAAACACATGCAAAAGATGTGAAGCATTTAGACGTATAAATGTTATTGTCCCAAACAAAAGAGAGGGAATACCGTTTTAAGCTTGCACTTAGAATGGCTTTACCTATCTTTGCTCTTATACTTGCCTTTATTTTTCATACACTTATCAGTAATTACACTACACTTGAAATATCATTTTATATAGAAGCTGTTTTACTTTTACTTGTCAGTATCTACTTTATTTTTTTTCTTATATACAAAGGATTTGATGTAAAAATAACAGACAGTGTAACAAAAACATTCAGCAGAGAATACCTGTATCAATATTTGCAAAAAGAGATAAAACAAAAAAAAGAGTATACGCTGATTCTTATCAGTATAGATAATTTAAATGATATAAATACTCTTTACGGATTAAAAAACGGAGATAAAGTTTTAAAGTATGTTGTTGATTGGATAACAGAGTATTTAAAAAAAGAAGGGATTGAAAATTTTCCTATTGGTCATATTAAAGGCGGTGATTTTATCATAGGACTTGATGGAGCAAAAGACAGATACAGCACTTTGCTAGAACTTATATGTTTAAAATCCAATGATTTGAATGTGGATGATATAGAGATAAAAATATCAGGAGCCATGACAGATACGAGTTATTCAAAAGATTTAAATTACCTCATAGAAAACCTTTTTGATCTTCAAAATAAAAACAAAAATATGAAATACAAAGAAGAAGAGAGTATCAATCCAAATGAATTGGAATTATTGGTCATTGATGCTATTGAAAATAAAAATCTTCTTATTATGTCACAGGCAGTTTACAACAATAAAAATGATGCAGTCTTTAGAGAATGTTATATAAAACTCAAAGGACAAAACAAAAAAATAATTCATCCAAAAACATATTTAAAAGTTATCAATAAACTGGGACTCGGTGTGAGTTTTGATTTGATGGTCTTAGAAGAAATTTTAAAAAACTGCCAATACAGAGAAAATATTTACGCAATCAATGTTTTGCCTACATCATTGAGAAATGACAAATTCCTTTCAAAAACAAAAGAACTTTTAAAAGAATATTCTGACAAGAAAATAATGTTTGTTTTAAGTGAAATGCAGTATTATTCTTATATAAGCAGATATAATAGTATAATAAAATCGTTAAAAGCTTTTGGTGTCCTTATAGCCATAGACAGATTAGGTTCACTGCATACAAGTTTTTTATATTTAAGAGAATTAAATATTGATGTAGTCCGATTTGATACTTATTATTCAAATAAAGAAAAACTATTTCACAATCGTAATATAATTGATGGTTTTACTGTTATGGCTCATGAAAAAGGTGTAAAAACCTGGATAAAAAATATAGAAGATAAAGAAGTTTACACGGTTGCCAAAGAGATGAAAATTGATTATCTGGAAGGAAAATATCTCTCAGAAATTGAAACTGTTGTAAACTAAAATATAAGGAGTAGATAATGTTTGGTAAAAAAAATCAAGATAAATTGGCAAATTCGCAATTAATTGAAAAAATAGCAAAAATGAATCTTACCGAAATGCGCTCTTATATAAAAAATAATATGAAAGATCTTGCACTAAGTGTTGAAGGCGCAAATGAAGTTATGAAAAAACTTATTTCGTTTGATGAAAAAACACAAGCATATTTTATTAAAAACGATGATATGGATATAAAAAAGAAAAAAGCTTTTGAGCTTTTTATTGCTGTTTTGACGAACAAACATATTAATATGGAAACTATCGAATCAGCTCAAAAATTTTTAGAAATTTATAAAGAACTTATCAATGATTATGACACACGAAATAAACAAATATACAGTTCAAAACTCGTTGAGACTTTAAAATCAGCAATAAACACTATAAATCAATATTCAAAACTACAAAATAAAATGAATATTTTAGGAAAGTAGATTTTTTTGGAGCCAGATGAGAGCATCAGATTTAGTGTTAAAAATATTTTGAATTTGTGCCTGATATGTTGATTGAAGTATTTTTGAAAATTCTTTTGATGGCTGTAGACCCAGTTCAATTAAATCTTTTCCACTGACGAGAGGAGGAATTGGTTTATGAAGTACATTGAGTTTTTTCGCTTTTTTGAGTAAATACTCTGTATCTTTTTTTTTCTTCTGCGTTACATGTAAGTAGTGTGCATAAAATGCAATATCTGTTTTTTGAGCAAGTTTGTATATATCATAATCATTAAAATCATCTAAATCAAAATCAATTGTATGAAGTTGCAAAACTTTTTTGATTAGTGTTTTTTCATTTGTTACTCTCTGTAAAAATGTCTGTGTCTGTATTGTTGAAAACTTCGATGTTATAACAGTCAAAGCAAGTATAACAAACTCTTTATCATTTGTTATTGACAGTTGTTTTAACATATCCAAAGAGTTGAAAATTTCTTTATACTCTTGTCCGTTTAGAAATGCAAGTTCTCTAAAAAATGAAAATGCTCCTAACTCTTTAAGAAGATTAAATCCGAGAGAGGGTTTGTCTGATTTTAGAAGAAGTTTTTGTAATTCTTGAAAAACTCTTTCTTTGGGAAGTTCTTCAAGAAGTTTTTCTTTTATCATCTCTTTACATGTAAGTACAAGAATTTTATCAAGCTTCATACGGAAGCGGGATGCAAAGACAACGGCACGAAGAACCCGCAAAGGATCCTCTTTAAATTTTTGTTTATCCACAGAGCGTAATATTTTTTTATCTAAATCTTCTCTGCCGTGATAAGGATCTAATATTTTTTTACCGACAACATCATAACCTATGGCATTGATGGTAAAATCCCTTCTGAGTGCAGCTGTTTTAAAATCCAGATTTTTATAGATTTTGATTGCAAAACCCTGATGTCCCGAAGCAATTTTGTTATCTTCTCTTGGCAGAGAAAAATCCAAATCCAAATTTTTATAGTACATCTTGCAGACACCAAAGCTCTTTCCAACACTGTTCACCTTTCCAAATTCCTGTAAAATTTCTTCAACTTTATCAAGAGAACTGACTCCGTAGAGCTCAATATCAATATCATTTGAAGGAATTCCTAAAAGTGCATCGCGAATATAACCGCCTACAATGACAGGGAGTATATTGTGTGTGTATAATTTGTGAAAAATAGTATCGAGACTCTTCGGATAGTTAATCATACTCTAAGTATATCACTAATTTTACAAGGATATAATAATTATTTGGGTATAATTCGCGAAAAATAGCTGAAAGTACTCTGAAATGCAGAATTTTCTTCAGCAAATTTTCCAAATAAAGGAAACCCCTAATGCAAAAAATTAGAAATATAGCCGTTATCGCTCACGTTGACCACGGTAAAACTACACTGGTTGATGGGCTCTTGGAGCAATCCGGTACATTCGGTTCTCACGAACAACATGATGAAAGAGCGATGGATAGCAATGACATCGAAAAAGAGCGTGGTATTACGATTCTTTCAAAAAATACGGCTATTCGTTACAAAGATTATAAAATCAATATTATAGATACTCCGGGCCACGCCGATTTTGGTGGGGAAGTTGAACGTGTTTTAAAAATGGTAGATGGTGTTTTGGTACTTGTTGATGCCTATGAAGGTGTTATGCCTCAAACAAAATTTGTTGTGAAAAAAATGCTGGCACTTGGTAAAATGCCGATTGTCGTTATCAATAAAATTGACAAACCTTCAGCAGATCCTGAGCGTGTTGTAGATGAAATGTTTGACCTTTTTGCAGATATGGGTGCAACAGATGAACAGCAGGATTTTCCTATTATCTATGCTGCTGCACGTGATGGTATGGCAAAAATGGATATGGATGATCCTGACGGAGATTTTGAGTGTATTTTTGAAACAATCATCAATAAAATTCCTGAACCGGAAGGTGATGCACAAAATCCTCTGCAGGCACAGGTATTTACACTTGATTATGACAACTATGTCGGTAAAATCGGTATCAGCCGTATCTTTAACGGTACTGTACATAAAGGTGACAATGTTATGCTTGCAAAAGCTGACGGCGAAATGGTCAAAGGAAAAATCTCCAAACTTATAGGTTTTCACGGACTGAACCGTATGGAAATCGAGGAAGCGGAAGCAGGAGATATTGTTGCATTTGCAGGAATGGAAACTGTTGATGTCGGAGACACGATTGCCGATCCTGTAAATCCTGTTGCACTTGATCCTATGCATGTTGAAGAGCCGACACTGACTGTTGTTTTTGCCGTAAATGATTCTCCTTTGGCCGGTAAAGAAGGCAAACACGTTACATCAAACAAGCTTCGTGAAAGACTTGAGTTTGAGATGAACACAAATGTTGCCATGCGTCTTGAAGTTGTCGGCGAGGGTAAATTCAAAGTTTCCGGCCGTGGTGAACTTCAAATTACAGTACTTGCCGAAAATATGCGTCGCGAAAACTTTGAATTTTCAATTTCGCGTCCGGAAGTTATTACCAAAGAGATTAACGGTGTGAAATGTGAACCTTTTGAGCATTTGGTGATTGATGTTCCGGAAGATTTAAGCGGTACGGTTATTGAGCGTTTGGGAAAAAGAAAAGCGGAAATGAAATCAATGCTGCCAATGGGACAGGGTTTCCAACGTATAGAGTTTGAAATTCCTGCGCGTGCACTTATCGGTTTTAGAGGGCAGTTTTTGACAGATACAAAAGGTGAGGGTGTAATGAATCACTCTTTCTTGGAATTCCGTCCGTTTTCAGGTGAAGTTGAATCACGTTCATACGGTGCACTTGTTTCCATGACATCCGGTTCTACACTGGCTTTCTCGCTTTTTGGTATTCAAGACCGCGGTGTTCTTTTTATCGGTGTGCAGACAGAAGTGTATGAGGGTATGATTATCGGTGAGCATTCACGTTCAAATGACCTTGTGGTAAATCCTATTAAAGGAAAAGCACAGTCAAATGTCCGTTCAAGCGGTGCAGATGAGGCGATTAAACTTGTTCCGCCTCGTGATATGAGTTTAGAGCGTGCATTAGAGTGGATAGAAGATGACGAACTTCTTGAAGTGACACCTAAAAATATTCGTATCCGTAAGAAATTTTTAACAGAGAGTGAAAGAAAACGTCACGCACGCAAATAAAAATAGAGAGTTTCAAATATCTTTTTGAACCTCTTGCTGTAAAAATGTTTTAAAAAAACTGACAATTCTTTTTTCCGCCCAATATTGAGGGTGGAAAATACTTCCTGATACAAATCCCACATGTCCTCCAAATTCACTGACTTCCAATTCAACGGCAGATGATATTTCATCATTTGTCGGTAATATATCAGGAGGCATGAAAGGGTCGTCTTTCGCATGAATAACAAGTGTTGGAACTGATATGAATTTTAAAAACTGTCTGCTGCTGGATTTCGTATAATACTCCTGTGCAGAGCAAAATCCATGAACAGGGGCTGTGTAGACATTGTCAAATTCCCAAAAATTTTTTAATTTTTTTATCTCATTTTGCTGCAAAGAAATAATCTGTTGCATATTAAAAGATTCATATTTCTTTTCCAAGTCTCTTTTTAAATCTTTTAATAAAATCTTTTGATAAAATTTTGCAAAGCCTTTATTTATGTGTGTGGCACATTTGTCTAAAAGCATCGGTGCAGATACAGCAACAGCGGCAGTAAGTTTACATGTAGAGCGTTTCTCTCCTAAAAGTTTCAGGAGCATATTTGCACCGAGTGAAAATCCGACCGCAAATATCTTTGCCCGGGGATATCTTTTTGAAACAGCCTGTATAAATTCAAAAGCATCCTGTGTATCACCGCTGTGGTATGATCTTGGTTTGAGATTCTGCTTGCCCGAACAGCCTCTGAAATGCATGACTACACTGCTGAATCCCGCTTCTTTGAGTTCTTTTACTGTTCCTTGAATATAGGGAGACTTATAAGAACCTGCCAATCCGTGAAAAAGTATGACAACAGGAGACATTTTTGTATGATTATCAATTTTTTTCCAGTAGCATTCGAGAAAATCTCCGTCGCTGAGGGTGAATGTTTCTATCTCAAAATTTTTGACAAGAACCCTTCGAAAGAGGCTGGCATAGACAGTTTGTACATGTCTGTTTTTTAATAAAATAGATGGTTTGAAATTCATTCTCATATCTTATCAAAAATTTATCTACAGATGGATATAATCATACACTCAAATAATCACTTACAAGGGAATTCCATGAACAGAAAACAGATATATAACCCTGACTCAACTGAAAATGTTAATGACAGAAAAGTCTTTGGCGGAAATCCGACAGGTATTTTTGAACTCAACAACATTAAATACCAATGGGCATATAATCTGTGGGAGATGATGCTTAACAACACATGGTTTCCAAAAGAAGTTGATATGACACGGGATGTCAATGATTACAAACAACTCACGGATGCTGAAAAAACGGCTTATGACAAAGCGCTTTCGCAACTTATTTTTATGGATTCACTCCAAACAAACAATTTAATAGATAACGTAAATCCTTATGTGACTGCCCCTGAGATAAATCTTATTTTGGTGCGCCAGTCTTTTGAAGAGGCTTTGCACTCACAAAGTTATGCTGTGATGGTTGACAGCATCTCTACAAACTCGGAAGAGATATATGATCTGTGGCGCAGAGATATGATGCTCAAACACAAAAATGATACGATTGCCGCTGTCTATCAGGAGCTGGCAAAAAATCCGACAGATACAAATTTTGTCAAAGCATGTTTTGCAAATCAGATACTTGAAGGCATCTATTTTTACAGTGGTTTTACCTACATCTATACACTGGCACGTTCGGGAAAAATGCTCGGTTCCGCACAGATGATTCGTTTCATTCAGCGTGATGAAGTGACACACCTGGTACTGTTTCAAAATTTAATCAATACCTTAAGAAAAGAGCGACCGGATCTTTTTACTGATGAACTCAGAGCCGATGTAATTGAGATGTTTAAAGAGGCTGTCAAGCTTGAGACCGAGTGGGGCAAATATATCACGCAGGGACAGATTTTAGGTTTGACAGATGGGATTGTTGAGCAGTATATTCAGTATCTCGCCGATGACAGATTAAACTCTGTCGGTTTTGACAAGCTGTACAATGTCTCCAACCCTATTAAATGGGTAGATGACTTTGCAAAATTCAATGACCAGAAAACAAACTTCTTTGAAGGCACTGTAACAAACTACTCAAAAGGCAGCCTTTCATTTGATGATGACTTCTAACACTGCCGAATACTCTTTATGCTCTTTGTTGTTTGAAACAACACAGAGTTATGAAAATAATTTACAGACACTTTTGGCACTTATTACACAAACAGAAAAAAATACCATTATAGTTGCACCTGAAGTGTGTTTGACTTCTTATGACTATGAGCGTATGGATGCAATGCTTGCTTTTGCGCCAGGGGCTACTGAGGCACTGAAAAAAGTTTCTCATGACAAAATCATTGTTTTGACAATGTTAGAAGAAAAAGAGGGGAAAGTCTATAACTTTGCCAAAGTTTTTTATAACGGAGAAGTGGTGTTTCAAAGAGCAAAAGCCAAACTTTTTAAATTTGGTGATGAAGACAAATACATGCACGCAGGCAGTGAAGAAGATTTTAAAATAGTGGAAGTTGCCGGTATTAAGTTAGCCGTGTTTGTTTGTTTTGAACTGCGTTTTAAAGAACTTTGGCAAAAATCAGAAGGAGCCGATGTTATTGCCGTGCCTTCATGGTGGGGAGAATTGCGTACAGAGCATTTTAAAATTTTGACACAGGCACTGGCCTTGATGAATCAGTGCTATGTTGTGGCAAGTGACAGTGCAAATAAAGAGTGCACAGCAATGAGCGGTATTATCACCCCGCAGGGTGAAGCCTTCAGAAACACAAACAAGTCTTGTTTGAAAATGCAGTACAGGAAAAAAGAGATAAAACTAATGAGAAGATATATGGATGTGGGGATAGAATAACTTGGACAGAATAACAGCGACAAAAACAGCCCGTCTGGCAGAAGAGTGTAGTACACAGTTTCCTTTAAGTGAAGAAGTAAAAAAAGCGATTGCTGCTACAAACAGAGAAGCATTTGTGCCGGCAGGATTTAGACACAATGCCTATAAACTCGATGCTTTGCCTATAGGGGCTAATCAGTATATCAGTTCTCCTTTGACTGTTGCAAAAATGACGGAATACCTTTTTCCGCGTGGAGCAGACAGGGTTTTGGAGATAGGCTGCGGAAGTGGATATCAGGCAGCCGTTCTTTCCCATCTGTTTCGCGGGGTTTTTACCATAGAGCGCATAGAATCTTTGATACTTGAAGCAAAAAAAAGGTTTCGAGAACTTGGTATAAATAATGTCCATGCCCGTACAGATGACGGACAAAACGGCTGGATTCAGTATGCGCCTTATGACAGAATTCTTTTTTCTGCAACAGCGAAAGAGATTCCAAAAAAACTTTTTGAACAGTTGGCTGAGGGGGGAATTCTTGTTGCCCCTTTGCAAAAAGGAAACAAACAGGTTATTACCCGTTTTATAAAAAACGGGGAGTATATTGAAGAAGAAGAGCTTGAAGAGTGTGATTTTGTTCCGATACTTGACGGGGTGCTCAAGTAGCTTTTTAAAGCTTTTTATAGTAGAATAGTAGTAATTTAATTGAGGGCATAATCATGGAAGAGATGTATGGCATAAAGTATACGAAGCCAGAAGTTGTTTTGCTGCAAGATACCGGTATTGGCGTAGCAGAAACAGCTGCACGCACATGTTATGACAGTTTTGGCAACAGTGAAAATGAGATTGTTCAAGAAATTGAAAAGGTGCTTCCTGATACGAAAATGTGTGAATCTTTGAACAATATAGAAGAGTCACAGCTGCTTGATGATTTGGCATGGACCTATTTTCACCACTCTATTTTGGAACATGCCAATTTGAGTTATCTTATTCGGGGAACGAGTCGGGGTGTTTTACAAGAACATGCAAGACACCGCATACAGGCAATCAGTGTAAGAAGTACACGATATACAATGAGCTCGCTTATCAATGCTTTTGTTGCTGCAAAACACTCAGGAGAGAAAGAATTTTTTATAGAAAAGGTTTTGGGTTTTGATATGTTTGTCACTGCCGATGAAGCCTATAACAGACTTGAAATCAGCGCAATGTATGATAAGCTTGATTTTCAGTCAAAAAAAGTAGACAATTTTTATGAACTTGCTGTTGCAAAAAGTTCTCTTCCTCTTTTGAAAGAATTTCAAGGCAAGCCCCAAAAACTTTATGATGCTCTGCAGACCGGAAAAAAGAAGAGAAATGTAGGCGATGCTTTTAAACACATCATTACAGACAATGTCAAAGTTGACATGGTAGTGACATTTAATCTCAGAAGTTTGAAAAACTATCTTACATTACGCGACAGCGGTGCTGCCTATTTTCAAATACGCTGGCTGGCTCAGGAGATGATGAAAGTCACTCCAAAAAAATATCTTGATTTGATTATCAAGAAAAAATAGGATTTTTTATGATTAAGATTTCAATGCTTACAATACTTTTTTTGACAGGATGTTCCAATATTACTATAACAGCGGCCATGTGTGACAAAATTCAAGGTGATCCCACTGCCACAATTCCGCAAGAGTGCCGAGACTATAGTGAAAAAGAGGCAGATAAAGCATTTAACAAAGTTGTGAATGAGAAAAAAGTATCTGATTCAGATTTAGAGTTTCATAAAGAAAAGTAGTATAATTCCAAAAAAAAACAATGAAGGAATAAAATATGCCAAGAAATGAAGTATGTGAATTATGTGCCAGCAGTGAAGATGTGACTCTTTTAGAACTGCCTGTAAGTGATGGCAGTGAAGAACAAAGCGTTTATGTTTGTGTTACATGTAAAGAGCAGATAGAAAATGATGAGCTTGATGAAACACATTTTAACTGTCTCAATGATGCTATGTGGAGTGAAGTGCCGGCTGTAAAAGTACTTTCGTATATATTATGGAACAGGCTTGGTCGCGGGGATATGACAGATATGATGTATCTTGAAGAAGAAGAGAAAAAACTTGCAGATGCGGCTATCAATGCAGAAGCAAACAAGGTAGTTTTTCGAGATGCAAACGGCGTTGAACTCAAGGCCGGTGACTCCATCGTTATATTAAAAGATTTAGATGTCAAGGGTGCGGGATTTACTGCAAAACGCGGAACAACTGTGACAAGAATTGCATTGCCGCATGATATGGATGACCATGTTGAAGGTCGGGTCAACGGAACAAAAATCTATCTAAAAACCGAATTTATTAAAAAAGCCTAAGAAGAACAATATTGAAACCTTATGAACGATTTTATAAAATAGAAAAAGATTTTCGCAATCCTTATGCCCGTGACAGAGACAGAATCATTCACTCTGGGTCATTTAGAAAACTTGAGTATAAAACACAGGTTTTTCTAAACCACGAGGGTGATTTTTTTCGCACACGTTTAACACACTCTATAGAAGTATCTCAGATTGCACGTTCCATAGCATCACAGCTTGAACTTAATGAATCACTCTCTGAATCAATTGCTCTTGCACATGATCTCGGACATACGCCTTTTGGACATGTAGGGGGAGATACTCTGGATGAGTGCTTGAAGGCTGACGGATTTTCTAACGGATTTGAGCATAATTTTCAATCATTTCGGGTTGTGACCAAACTTGAAAAACGGTATAAAAATTTTGACGGACTCAATCTTACTTTTGCAACACTTGAAGGAATTTTGAAGCACTCTTATCCCTATAAAAAGCCCTTTCTTCCAGAGATAATAGACAAACAGTTTGATTTAAACAAACATCCTACCTATGAGGCTATGGTTGTAGACCGTGCCGATGAAATTGCGTATATGAGCCATGACATAGATGACGGGGTGAACTCCGGACTGCTTACTTTTGAGGATCTCAAAGAGAGTGAACTTGCCTGTGAAATTCTTGAAAAGGTTGCTTTGGAAGGTGTAGGAGAAGAGAATGATGAAATGTTCCGCTACAGATTCAGTTCACATCTTATAAACCATCTGGTCTATTCTCTCCTTGAATACTCAAAGCAAAAAGTTGCGCATTGTGAAGAAACGCCTATAGGTTTTGAAAAAGAGCTTGAAACAAAAATAAAAAAACTGAAGAAACTTCTTTTTGTCAAGATGTATCAGCATAAAAATATAGTTCGAAAAATGTATGCCGGGAAACAGGCAGTCAAAGGACTCTATAAAGGTCTGATGGAAGAAGAGAAAATGCTTCCGCAGTTTTATTATAAGCAATTGGATATAAGAAGCAAACACAGGGTTATTGCAGATTATATTGCAAGCATGAGTGACAGGTATGCACTTAATTTTCATAATGAAATGTATGGAAAAATAAATTAAAGGATTAAGAGAAGAAGAAACGTTCTCCCAAAGGAGAAGCGTTTACAGGCGTGATTCGTAACGTCTCATCATATAAAGACGTTTAAGCATTTTCTTACGAGAAGCAATTTTGAACTTTTTACGTTTTTCAGTCTCTGTTTCATGGAAACGGCGAGCACGAGCTTCTGTAACGATTAAGTTACGGTCAACTTGTTTTTTGAAACGTCTGTAAGCAGCATCAAAGTTGTCATCCGGACGTAGTACAATACCAGGCATATCACATCACCCACTTTCTGTTTAAATTTGAAATGGAAGTATAGCATAATAAATTTTTCTTTCAAAGTTGATATTGTTTTTTTATCGTGTGGTACATGAAATAATTTTTGGTAAAGTTGCTATGTCTTCCTGTATTGTGTCTAAAAAGCAGTACAGAATTTTATTTTTGCCAAGAGAATAAATGATCCACTTTCCGCTTTGTTTTGTTTGTACAAGTTGGGCTTCGCGCATCTGTTTCAGATGGCGTGAAACCAATGGCTGTGAGAGCTCTAAGGTGTCACAGATTTCACATACACAGAGCGCTTTTTCTCTGTAAAGCAGTGCTATTATTTTTATTCTGTTACTGTCTGACAGTATTTTTGCAAGCTGAACTAATTTTTCCATCTAATCTCTTTCGAAGTTTTATTATATAACAATATCGTTATATGAATTATATCATAAAAAGGAATTTTAGTTATGAAAAAATTATTATTAGTTTTAATTTTAGGATTTGTTTCTCTTGGAGCAAATTCGGGAGAAGATATATACAAAGCAAAATGTGCCTCATGTCATGCTATGAAAGGGATGATGGATCAGACACAGATGCAGGCAATGCGTCAGAAAATGCAAAATGCCACACAGGAAGAAAAAATGGCAATGCGTGAAAAAATGATGCGTAAAATGCAAAAAAGCAAAATGAAAGCGCCGCCGATGCCTATGGTATCAAAACGTTTGAAAATGATGCTCAAAACCCGTGAAGATTTTATTGCTTTTGTAGCAGATTATATACAAAACCCTTCAAAAAAGAAAGGTTTCTGTATGCCGATGGCATATAAACGTTTTGGCACAATGCCTCCGATAGGAAAAACGCTAAGCAAAGAAGAGAGAGCGGCTGTTGCTTCCTGGCTGTATGATAATTTTAAAGAGTCATGGGGCAAATCTATGGGCGGTAAAATGTGTGAAATGAAAAACAAAAATATGAAATGCGGCGCAGGAAAATGCGGTGCCGTAAAAATCCAAACACATTAGGTTTATGATGGAAACTGTTATGCTTTTTTTCTCTGCCCTGGTTGATTTAAGCAACGCCATGGCCCCTTATATTTTGTTCGGACTTGTTTTTGCCGGGTTTTTGCACGAACTTGTTCCTGAGAGTATTGTAAAAAACCATCTTGGAAAAGATTCTGTTATGTCGGTAATCAAAGCGACAGTTTTCGGTATTCCTCTTCCTGTATGTTCTTGCGGGGTAATTCCTTTGGCAACGGGTATCAAAAAAAGCGGTGCAAGTAACGGTGCCACACTCTCTTTTTTGATCTCTACACCGATTACAGGAGTTGATTCCATACTTGCGACCTATGGAATGTTTGGCTGGGCTTTTACTATTTACAGGGTTGTGACTTCGATGATTATTTCTGTTATTGCCGGAATTTTATCCAATTTTTACCCTGAAAAGGAGAACAAAAAAGAGCAAAAACCTGCCGCAGTATTTAGTATGAAGGCTCCGACAAACCAGCCCTCGGTAATGACTTTCTCGGCAGTAAAAACATCTGATGATGCAAGCTGTTGCAGCACGCAGGCAAGCAGTGGCGAGAAAAAAAACAATATTGTTAAAAATGCCTTCACCTATGCTTTTGGAACACTTTTAAAAGACATTGCGTCACCATTGCTCGTAGGTCTTCTTCTGGGTGCTTTAATAACTGTGGCGGTTCCTGACAATCTGAGTGAAATACTTATAAAATACAACTGGCTCTCGTATATCATAGTGATAGCCATTGCCGTGCCTATGTATGTATGTGCAACCGCTTCTTTGCCGATTGCCGCAGGTCTGATGCTGGCTGGTGTGAGTCCCGGAGCGGCTTTTGTTTTTTTAAGTGCAGGTCCTGCGACAAATACTGTAACAATAGGCGTTGTAAAAAAGATGTTGGGAACAAGAACGCTTTATATCTATCTTGGGACCATCATAGCCGGCTCCCTTCTTTTCGGACTGGGACTTGACTATCTTTTTCGCGATGTGAATGTCAAAGAACTTGTGCATATGGATGAGGATGCCGGTTTTATCGCCTGGATTGCAAGCCTTGTTCTTTGGGGATTTGTGCTGTACTATGTAATAAAACCATATTTTTTCAAGAATAAAGAGTGTAATGACGGCAGTTGTTGCAGTGCTTAGGGTATAATACGATTATGAAAAAGAGACTGCTCACATTTGTTTTATTGTTGTCAATGAGTTTTAACATACTCCATGCGTACGCAATAGAGGTTCTTGAGACAGACCCGTGTCAGGTGAGTGAGTATGTCCATGAATTCAGCAATAACAGTGAGACAGCGGATAACTGCATTTGTCAGTTGCACCACTGTTTTCACATTGCTTTTATTCTTCCTGAAATAAATATCCCTTTTGCACGTGAAAATTTTTCTCAAAAACCCTATTCAAATATCAAGATATATGAGTTTAACTCATACGATAACTTTCTAAAACCTCCTATCAGCGCATAGTTCTAATCTAATATTTATAAATTAATAACAAACAAAAGGATAACTATGTTTAAAAAAAGCATATTTGCAGTATTTGGATTTTGTGCAGTTCTGTCCGCACAGGATTTTGATACATTTTTATATGAGGCTTTGCAGGCATCTCCCTATCTTAAAGCGAATGCTTTGGAGATAGAGCGTGCGGATGAGCAGTCAAACGTGATACAGAGATATAAAAACCCGAAACTCTCCCTTGAGGCATCAAAGTTTACTCCTGATCTTGGAAAGAGTGAAGCAGGCTACAGGGTTGCCCTGATGCAGCCTGTCCGTTTGTGGGGTGTCGGCAAAGACAGAACAAATTTGGCAGCAGCAACAAGAGAAGAGGCAAAAGGACTGGTGACTCTTCAGCATGCAGAATTTGTGAAAGTGCTCTCTTTGCTTTATGTTGAGTATATGACCGAGTCTGCATTGCTCCGATTGGCCCGGGAGGAGTTTTTAATTTCTAAAAATATTGCAAATATTTCAAGAGAGCGATATGAAGCGGGAACAATCGCAAAAGTGAAATATCTTCGGGCAAAAGTGGATTTGACAAGCAGTAAAAACCTGCTGAATGAGAAAAAAGCAATGCGGCTTGCAAGTTATTATAAACTGTTGGCATTTGCGGGTCTGCAAAACGAGAAAGAACTCGATGACAACTATGTGTTTAGGCTTTCAGACAAAATGCAAAAAGAAGAGATACAAAACAGTTCGGCAGAGCTGTACTACCTCAAAACACAGCAAAATACCGCAAACGCAAAAGCAAGACTCAATGCAAACAAAATTCAGTGGATGAACGTTTATGCAGCCTACGAAGCTGAACCGGACCAAAGCATTGCCAGAGTCGGTATGAATATTCCTCTTGCTCTGTTTAACACAAAAAAAGAAGAGCAGCGTATCGCCGTATTACAGGCAAAACAGAGTGAATTTCTGCTGCAGAATCAAAAAACAGCGCTTTCGCGCAATATCGAGCGGTTAAAAAAAGAGTTAAATATTCTACGTGCTGTTGTAGGCTCTACACAGGATCTTTACAATGCGCAAAAAGAGCTGTTAAAAATGTATGAAGACGGTTACAAAATAGCAAACATCAACCTTTTGGAACTGCAAAATATCAAGAACCAAATGATACAGACAAAAGAAAAAAAGATAATACTTGAAAATAAAATAAACAGAAATATAGTTCTGTATAACTATGAAGTAGGAGAATATAATGAATAAGTTATTACTATCACTGTTGCTGGGAATCGGGGCTGTTGTACTGGCTGCTGAAGTTCCACTGGCAAAGACACAAATGCACAGTTTTAAAAAATCGGTAGCACTCAATGCCAAGATCATACAGCTTTCAAACGCGCAGCAGTCTATCACCTCGTTAGTGGGCGGGCATTTGGAAAAATATTTTGTCAAACCCGCACAGGATGTAAGTGAAGGGGATAAAATTGCTCTTATCAAGTCTATTAAAGTTTCAAAAATGAGCGCAGATTATATTGCACTGAAGAAACAGTATAAGTCAGCACAAAAAAATTATGAAGCTGTTGAAAAACTTTACAAAAAGGGAATGACGTCAATGCAGAGTCTTAACTCTGAAGCGATTAAGACAAGTGAAATTGCGGCCAATCTTACAGCCTTGCAGTCGCAACTTGAAACATTGAATATAGATGTGAAAAATCTCAAAAAAGCAACCGCTGACTTTATTTTATATGCACACAGCTGCGGACGTGTTTCAGCTCTTTTAAAACCATTGCACTCTTCTGTATCACCAAATGAACCGATTGTTTCAATAGTAAAGAATCAAGCCTATTATGTGAAAACCTATCTGCCTCTTGAATATGCGACAAAAGCGCGTATTGGGGATACAGTAGTGGTTGACTATGCAGGAGAAGAGATTATTACACATGCCACGCAAATAATGCCCAAGGTGGATGAAACAACACAAAGAGTCGTGGTTCTTTCAAGTGTGGATCAAAAAGTGGATGATCTTTTTATTGATGTCTATGTAAAGGCAACAATATATTTTGCTGATGCAAAAAGCTATGTTGCTGTGAAAAAATCGGCACTTTCTTTTTTTAACAACGAATGGGTGGTTTTTGTTCCCAGCAAGGAAGAGTCTCCGGAATATGTGCCGCAGGTTGTGGCAATAGTTGCAGAAGATGATGAATATGTCGGAGTAAAAGGTTTGGAGTTGGGAGAAACCTATGTGAGCGGTGAGAGTTATTATGTGAAATCGGCATTGCTCAAATCATCTCTTGGCGATGGGGATTAGGGGCTGGTATGTTAGATAAACTTATAGAGCTTTCGCTCAAATACAAAATTTTAGTGCTTGTCTTTTTTCTCGGAATTATTGCTTTTGGTTACAGGGCATACCGGGATATTCCCATTGATGCCTTTCCTGATATTACGCCGAAACAGGTTGTCATTTATACAGAGAGTCCGGGAAATTCTGCCGAAGACATAGAAAAGCTCATCACCTACCCTATAGAATCAGTTGTCTCGGGGATGGCAGGGGTGAAACTTATTATGTCAAACTCCATTTTTGGACTCTCTTATGTTTCTGTCTTTTTTGAAGACGATATGGACATATATTTTTTACGCCAACTCGTTTCAGAACGACTTGCAAGTGTGGATATTCCAAAAGGCTGGGGAAAACCTGTTTTGGGACCAAATACAACCGGTTTGGGACAGGTTTTCTGGTATCAGGTAGAAGATACAACAGGAAAATACTCCCTGCAGGAACTCAAAGAGATGCAAAAGTACATTGTTACCCCTCTTTTTAAAAGTGTCAGCGGTGTCGAAGAGGTCATCGGCTGGGGCGGTTATGAGAAACAGTATAATGTTTTGATAGATACAAAAAAACTGCAGGACTTTGGGATTACCTATGGCGATATCATTGAGGCACTGCAAAAATCAAATCAGGCAGCAGGCGGGCAGTATTTGGAGTTTAACCGGGAACAGTATCTGATTCGCGGAGCAGGTTTGTATAAAACGCTTGATGATATAAGAAACAGTGTCATAAAACCCAGTCAGGGGCAGGCTATTACCATTGGTGATGTTGCCAGTGTAATGCCTGGTGTGAGCCCAAGATTTGGAGCCGTGACGATAGACGGGAATGAAGCTGTTATGGGAATGGTGCTGCAACGGACAGCTACCAATGCGGCAAAGGTCGTCGAACGTTTAAAAGAAAAGATCAAGACAGTCAACAGTGCTCTGCCGGAGGGTGTGAAAATTACTACTCTGTATGACAGAACAGACATTACACACAAAGCGGTAAATACAATGACCTCGGCACTTTTAAGCGGTGTAGTTTTGGTTGCCATTGTACTGTTTTTATTTCTGTTTGAACTGCGCAGCGCTTTTATTGTTATCCTCTCTTTGCCCCTGTCTTTATTGAGTGCGTTTTTGCTGATGGATTATTACAATCTTTCAGCCAATCTTATGAGTTTGAGCGGTCTGGCAATTGCGGTAGGTATGATAGTTGACGGAACCATTGTAATTGTAGAGAACAGTTTTAGAAAACTGCATGACAATCCTTATGAGCCCAAATTGCAAGTAGTCACCGAGGCGGCAAAAGAGGTGGCAACCCCTGTGACTTTTGCTGTTTTAATCATTGCGGCGGTCTTTATTCCTCTGCTCTCACTTGACGGTTTAGCCGGAAAACTCTATACGCCGAT
Organism: Sulfurimonas sp. NWX367; assembly: GCF_039667065.1. Classification (NCBI taxonomy): domain Bacteria; kingdom Pseudomonadati; phylum Campylobacterota; class Epsilonproteobacteria; order Campylobacterales; family Sulfurimonadaceae; genus Sulfurimonas; species Sulfurimonas sp. NWX367. Next base: position 51,298 of record NZ_JALCZM010000002.1, read on the forward strand.
GGCACTCAATATTGTGTTTGTCATGCTCGGCTCGCTGCTTGTAGCACTTGTACTGGTTCCGGTACTTATTTTGATGCTTTTAAAACCGACAAACTCTCCTGAAAATATCGTGATGAGAGCTATTAAAAAAGTCTATACGCCTGTACTGCTGTTTGCACTGGAAAATGCAAAAAAGATTTTGGCAATTGTCACTGTTGTGTTTATTGTTCTTGCCTATATGCTTTCTCAGCAGGGACGGGAATTTTTGCCAACACTCAATGAAGAGTCTATTATGTACAGGGTTATTGCAATTCCGGGAACAGCGCTTACCCAGTCCATAGAAGTTTCTGAAGATATAGAAAAGTATATACGAAAACATTACCCTAAAGATGTAGAGTCTGTGCTGACAATGATAGGACGAAGCGAAAAAGGAGAAACGGCGCAGGCAAACTACATGGAAGTGCTTTTGACGCTCAAACCCAATATTGAAAATTTGCCTGCTTTGACGAAAAAGATGAGTGAAGATTTGGAACATCATTTTGCTTTTGTACAGTTTATTCCTACGCAGCCTATTGCAATGCGTATAGAAGAATTACTTGAAGGCGTAAAAGCAGAACTGGCTATTAAAATTTACGGAGAGAATCAAAAAGAGCTTGACAGAATTGCCAAAGATATTCAAAACACCATTAAAGGCGTGGACGGACTGGAGCGAATGGAAGTAGAATCACAGCTTGGTCAGGCACAGATTAAAATAACTCCGGACTATCTCGCTCTTGCACGGTACGGTATAAGTGTAGAAGATGTGATGCAGGTTATTCGTAACGGTATAGGAGAAGAGGGTGTCACCCAGAAAATAGAGGGGATTAAAAGATTTGCCATTGTTGCCAAGATAAAAGGCGCAAAAGAAGATATTGCATCTATAAAAAATGTAACACTCCGTTCACAAAACGGAAATATTGTCAGGCTCAAAGATGTCTGTGCCATTGAAATAGTCCAAGGCGCCTCTTTTATCAAAAGAGAGAACCTGAGCCGTTATATGGTCGTCTCAATGGATGTAGAAGGACGAGATACCGCCTCTTTTGTAAAAGAAGCGGATGCGTTGATAAAAGAAAAAGTGAAAATGCCCGCAGGATACTATATAGGCTGGGCGGGTGACTTTAAAAATATGAAAGAAGCGACACAAAAGCTGATTATTATTATTCCCGTAACACTTCTTTTGGTTATTTTACTGCTTTATACGGCATTTAATTCTCTGAAAAAGTCGATGATTATTTTGCTGAATGTTCCTTTTGGGTTTATCGGCGGTATCATTGCTCTGCTTGTCGGCGGTATATATTTGTCTGTTTCGGCGATAGTGGGCTTTTTGGCTATTTTTGCCATCGCGATACTCAACGGGATTGTATTGGTGAGTTTTATAGATGAACTGCGAACCAAATATCCTGATGTGGATTTGAAGATACTTTTAAAAGATGCAACACTGCTGCGTCTGCGACCGGTACTGATGACAGCTTTTACAACACTTTTCGGAATTCTGCCGCTTCTTTATGCGACAGGTGTAGGGAGTGAGATACAGTACCCTTTGGCGGTGGTTATAACAGGAGGGATTATAAGCTCGACACTGCTTACTTTACTGATATTGCCATCAACATATCTGCTTTTTTATGATAAAAAGAAAAATTAGTGAAGTGCTAACACTTTGCTAACTATGTTGTGTGATAATACCAACATCAAAACAAGGGAATCAAAGAATTCCCGGGTTTGAAAATTAAACACAAAGGATTTCAGATGAAATTAGTTAACATTACATTATCAGTTGCTTTGCTTGGTCTTTTAAGCATAGCTTCGGCAGATGAGAGTGCTGCGACAGATACAGCAACAGTGAGCGTTGATGCACAGATAGAAGCCATTCAAAGCGCACCTGAACAAGAAAGAGTGCAGTTGATGAATGAGTTTAAACAAAGACTTATGCAGATGAATCAGGAAGAGCGAATGGCTGCAATACAAGAGATGCAGAGTAAAATGCAGACAGAAGCAGGTGCCGGACACGAACTTGGTACAGGTACTGCAGCAATGGCAAGAGATATGATGCCTGATGAAGAGCATAACCTTGGTGATATGACGCAGACAAGAGCTCAGGACCATGTACAGGAGATGCAGATGCAGACAAATGAGCATATGAACCAGGTACAGAATATGACACAGCAGCAGGCTGGCAGTCAGTATATGCAAACTGTTGAAAGAAGTGGCGGAGCAGTCGAACAAAATATGAATATTGACATGATACACCGCAGATAGAAAAATTAAACAATCAATCATCTCCAGAGCTTAACGAGGTGATTGGTTTATAAAGGAGATACCTATGAAAAAAATGTTTATTTTAATGATGCTGGGCATGTTCTCTGCCAGCCTTTTTGCCTACTCTGATTCAGATATGGACGGTGTGGATGACAGTAGAGACAAATGTCCCAATACCCCTTTGACCGATTTGGTTGATATAAACGGGTGCACTAAAAAAAGTCTTGTCTCCTCCCATCATTTTGATATTATAATCGGTGCAAATTATGCCGGATCCAATTATGCCTCTTTAAATCAGACAGATACCTATTCCAGTTCCCTTCAAATTGACTATTACTATAAAAACTTTTCACTTCAGGCGTCTACATCCTATTATACTACCAATGGAGACGGCTATAGTGAAAATGGTTTAAATGACTCATTTTTAGGAGCATCGTATCAGTTTAAACCACTGAAATCTTTCTCTTTTCGTGTAGGGGCGGGCGTTCTTCTGCCTACATATGATACAGCGTTAAATAACAACAACACTGACTATACAGCTTCACTGAATGCAAGTTATGCTTTAGGAAAAGTCAATATATTCGGTGGTTATATTTACACGATGATTAATGATGATGATATAGCAGGAACGGTTGCCTATCAAAACACAAATGCATTTAGTGGCGGTTTAGGGTATTACGTTACAAACAAACTGTACCTAAGCGGGGCATATAATACTTCAGACAGTATTTATGCAGGTGTTGAAAAAATCAGAACAGTTTCGGCGTACGGATACTACAGTATCAACATGCACTGGTTCACTACCTTCTCTTATGCGTACGGACTGAGTGACAGTGCAAGTGACCAAGCCGCTTCCGTAAAACTGGGCTATTATTTTTAAAGAAAGATGATGCAAAAACATATACTTTTACTTGAAGATGATGTACCCCTCGCCCTGACTTTGGCAGAGCTCTTGGAAGGGGCCGGATACAGTGTCGATACGGTACACAACGGAAATGATGCTATTGACGCTTCTTATGAGAACAGGTATGATTTGTATGTTTTTGATATTAATGTTCCGGATATGAACGGACTGGAACTTTTGGAGAGCCTGCGAAATGCCGATGATACTACACCGGCAGTTTTTATCAGTGCTTTAATAGATTTGAATTCTATATCCAAGGCGTTTTCCATTGGTGCGGATGATTATCTCAAAAAGCCTTTTTTCCCGGAAGAGTTGCTTATCCGTGTCAATGCCAAATTGTCTCAGACAAACAAAGACATTGTTTATAAAAATCTGAGATATTCAGCAGAAAAAAAAGAGCTTTATAAAGATGGCAAAATAGTCTCTTTGGGAGAAGTGCAAGAGTGCCTTTGTGATCTGTTTATGCATAATATCGGCAAGGTTTTGGACAAAACTGTTCTGATGGACTGTCTTGTCAGCCCATCAGATGCGGCTTTACGGGTTGCACTCAATAAATTTAAACATATCACAGGTCTGGATATAAAAAATATTCGCGCAATAGGATATATGCTTGAAAAAAGTTGAAAAAGAGTCCCTGCTGAAGAGTTTTTTTCTCTTCTTCTTATCACAGACACTCTTGGCAGGGGCTCTTTTTCTGCTCAACTATCAAAAAGAGCTGCAAAGCCTTGATGAGACTGTTTTTTCAAAAATGAGACTTTGCAGTTTTTCTCTGCAGTGTAAAGAGTTTCAATACGATTTTGTCCCCAAAAAAGAGTATGAACTCTACAGACTGTATAAAAATGAAAGCGAATTAAGTGCTTATTTTTCCATTCCGAATTCTACAAAAAATGCCCTGAAAATTTATCTTCCAAAAGAGAAGTATATGCAGGAGGTACGCACTCTGCAAAAAGAACTTTTATGGAATTTTTTTATTGTTGTATTTGTCATCGCAATATTGTCTTTTTTCTTTGCTCTGTATGCACTCTCTCCGTTAAGAAAGGCGTTACATGTAACCGAGGAGTTTATAAAAGATATTTTACATGATTTTAATACGCCTTTGTCTACCTTGCGCCTCAATGTTTCCATGCTCAAAAGTGAAACGGGAGAAAATACTAAAATTGAGAGAATAGAAAATGCTGTGCAGAATATTTTGAATCTGCAGGCAAATTTGCGAGCTTATCTGCATTCACATGTAACGCAAAAAGAGCAGCTTGTGTTAAAAGAATTTTTGAAAGAGCGTATAAATCTTATAGAAAGTAATTACAGAGATATCAGCTTTCATACAGAAATTCCGGCTGTTGTGTTACATGTAAACAAAGATTCTTTTACGAGAATCATAGATAATCTGATCTCAAACGCTGCCAAATACAATCAAAAAGAGGGAAAGGTTTTTATCCGATTTAGCGATAATATTTTAAGCATTGAAGATACAGGCAAAGGCATACAAAATCCCAAGCGTGTCTTTGAGAGATTTTACAAAGAGCAGGAGAGAGGTATAGGCATAGGACTGCATATCGTTAAAAAACTGTGTGAAGAATTAGATATTGCTGTTTCTGTACAAAGCGAAGTCGGCAAGGGGACAGTTTTCACGCTTAATCTTAAAAATATCATAGTATAATTTCTTTATGATTTCCCAAGATTCCATAGAAGCCCTCAAAGCCAGACTTGATATTGTTGATGTTGTCGGCAGCTATATAGAACTGAAAAAAGCAGGGGGTAATTTTAAAGCACCTTGTCCTTTTCATGAGGAAAAATCCCCCTCTTTTGTAGTGAGTCCGCAAAAACAGATCTTTCACTGTTTTGGATGTGGAGCCGGCGGGGATGCAGTGAAGTTTGTGATGGAGTATGAAAAGCTGAACTATCCCGAAGCTTTGGAAAAACTGGCGGATTCCTATAACTTTACACTTGCTTACACCGATAACAAACATAACAAACCGCGTTCACAGGTTATGGAGAAGCTCAATGAGTGGTATCAATCACTTTTAACGAAAAACCAAACAGCCTTTTCGTATCTTCAAGAGCGGGGCATTTATGAAAACAGTATAGAAAAATTTGGTATCGGCTATGCACCTGATTCGAATGCAACGCTGAACTTTATCCGCTCACAGCAGTTCAGTATCAAAGAAGCAGTGGATATGGGTGTTGTCGGTTACAATCAGGAACGCAACCATACCTATGCCCGTTTTATAGAGCGAATAACCTTTCCGATTTTCTCCGCCAACGGCAGTATTGTCGGCTTTGGCGGTAGAACCATAACCGGACATCAGGCAAAATATGTCAACTCTCCCGAGACAGCCTTTTTTAACAAATCACGTCTTTTGTATGCCTATCATCTGGCAAAACAAAGCCTGCATAAAAAAGGCGAAATCATTATCACAGAGGGTTATCTTGATGTTATAATGCTGCATCAGGCCGGATTTGACAATGCTGTGGCAACGCTGGGAACGGCGTTGACACATGAACATCTGCCGTTGCTTCGAAAAGGTTCTCCTCGTATTGTCATGGCATATGACGGAGATAAAGCAGGGCGTGCAGCGGCACTCAAGGCTTCAAAACTTTTAAGTGCTTCTGGTTTTAACGGCGGTGTTGTGGTGTTTGACGGAGGACTTGACCCTGCCGATATGGTCAAAGAGGGGCGCGTTGAAGAGTTGAGCAGTATGTTTCGCAAAGCAAAACCTTTTATAGAGTTTGTCCTTGATGAAATTCTTTCTCTGTATAATCTCAAAGACCCAAAAGCCAAAGAATCCTGTATGCAAGAGGGCATTGCCTATCTAAAAACACTCTCTCCCATACTGCAGGAGGAGTATAAAACCTACCTTGCTTCACGTCTGGGCGGATTGGGTGTCTCTCCCTCGCTTTTGCGATTCAATACCCAGACAGACACAAACAGGCAGAACATGCCACAGCAAAGAAACAGTGCGCACAGAGATATGTGGGAACTCTCTTTGATTAAAACTATTTTGGACAAACCTGAGTATATTGAACAGATTTTGGATGTGATTGACCCGAGTTTTTTGCAGTTTCACTCTTATGAATTTTCACTGGTCCTGCAGGGAAAACAAGATACTCCCGAGATAATGGCTATTCGGGTAGATGAGACTATCACACCGCTTCAAGATGAAGAGGCTTTGAATGCGGAACTGATTACTTTTTTGACAAGATACTATGAAAGAGAGTTGAAAAAGGTCAATATTGCTTCAAATATCAGTTTTGAAGAGAAAGCTTTTTATATCCGGAAATTCCGGGGGAAAATTGCAAAACTCAAAAGAGGGGAACTGGTCACACCGAATGATTGAGTCGGATTAAAGATTTTTTGTTATACTAAAGAAAACAGAAGGAACCCAAGATGGCAGGCGTACATTTCTCATTTGACAATTTTAAAAATTTACTGGATTTAAACATCGGTATATCGGACAGACTGGATGAAAACCGTGCTGAGAGTTTTACTCTGCTCTATTGCGATTTTTCGGGGATTGAGCAGAGTGTGGTGGATGCTTCTTTAACGGAAATACTGCGTTCATCAGATTCGATAGCAAATGACGGCGCGGATTATTTTTTTGTTCTTCCTTACACTGACAAATACGGAGCTGAGATTGTCAAAAAGATGTTTGATGAGTTTTTTGCAAAGTATCTGGACTCTTTTTTACTGAGCTATCCCGTGGACGGTGAAACAACAAAAGATATTCTTGAAAATATGCAAAACAGTGTCAGTAGATTTTTTAAAAAAGAGTTGCACTGTCTGGACAGGATTACAAGAGACTATTAGAAGTCTTTTTTTGTAAATTTATAATATTTGGAGTTTTTGTAAAAAGAGATTGCTTCGGATATTTTTTGCTCTTTGTATATTTTTTTATCGCACACCCATCTGCATTTTATTTTTGGGTTGTGCATCGCTTCAATATTTGACTTGGAAACTTTTGTGGCATATATGGTCTCTGCAAGTACCAATAACGGCAAAAGTATAAAAAATATAATTTTCATATTTTTAATATCGACACTTCTTTAAAAATATTAATGCTTTCTTGGAACCGGTACTTTCTAACGCTAAAGCGTGACTTGGAAAAAAACTAAATTTTTTTCTGCAGTGCCTGCTGTTGCAATAGTCTTGCCCCCCTCAGCCCGGACTGAAGTCCGCGTTCCGAAAAATCTGCTTAACTTAATGGAACACTAAATGCTTTGTATTTTAAAATTCTTTTGAAAAGCAGAGGAGCAAAGTGTGATTTCAGTAGATATAAAAAAAGAGATTTCTTCCTTATCTCCTTTAAATACAGCACTTCCGGAAGAGGAAGAGCCAACGATCTCTTTTGCATCCTTGCTTAAAGGAACAAAAGAATCAAACAGTAAAATTATGCAAAACGGTTCATTGATTCTTGCATTAAATGATGAAAAAGTTTCTGTTGGATCTGCCACAGAAGTAGAAAGTTCCGAACTTGCTTCGCAAATAACAGCCAAAATGTCACAAGAGGATGTTAAAGTTTTGATAAAAGAGGCAAAAGAGTTTCTGAAAAACAAAATTGTGCAGAGTGAAGGGTACAAGAAAGCCGAGATTGATGCCTTGCCAAAAACACTGAACGGTCTTGTACAGCTTGCAAAGAAAACAGGGATTGAACTTTCAAAAATCACATTGGAAGAGGTGAAAGACTTTGCACAGACGAATGCAAAAACAATAGCAGAGCAGAAATCTCCTTCTTTGCAGATAAAACAAGAAGCAGTACAAAAGTCAGAACAAACTTCTTTTTCCCAGATAAAACAAGAAGCAAAAGAAGAAGCAGACGTTTCAAATGAAGAGATACCGGTTCGTGTCAAAGTAAAAAAAACAAAAGCAGATGTTGCAAAAGTTCAAGAGACAGGGGTGGCAGACGAAAGTTTGGAACTGGTAAAAAAAGAGATTGTTAAAAATACACAGCAGGTTAAACAAGAGCAGAAACAGACCCCCTTGTTTAAAGCGCAGAGCAGCGTTGCTGAAATTACGACACAGCAAATTGTAGATACAAAAGTAAATACACTGACAATAGACAAAACTCCAAAACAAAAAGCTGATGACACATTGAAGCTTCTTCTGCGTGGAGAAAAAATCACAAAGAATGAATCAGGTCTTACAGCAGATTTTTCAGTGGCAACAGCAAAGGTAATGGTAGCACCACATACTTCAAGAGAGGCAGAAAAATCATTAGCGTCTCTTTTGCAAAATGACAAGAGTGAAGAGGGCGCTGTACAGGCAAAGACAGATGGATTGAATATTGCAAAGGCAGACAGTTTTGAGGTAAAACTCAATGAAGCAAAACAGATGGTTAAATATCTCTCTCATGATGTAAAATCTGCAATTGAAGAGTATAAGTCGCCATTTACACGTATCAAAGTTCAGCTAAATCCACAAAGACTGGGTGAGGTTGATCTGACGATAGTACAACGCGGAAAAAATCTTCATATAAATATCAGTTCAAACAATACTGCCATCAATACTCTGGCTGTGAATGCGCAGGACTTAAAAGTGCAGTTACAAAATAATGGAATACAAAATGCTTCTTTAAATTTTAACAGTAATGCTCAAAGCGAAAACTCTCAAGCCGGACAGCAGGAACAGCAGAGACAAAACCAGCAAAAGGCTGATGACGAGTACAACTATTTTGAAACGCTGCAGAGCAATGAAGAAGTTTTAAGCTCATTGGAAATTGTAGTTCCATACTACGCATAAAGGACATATTATGACAATAGATACAACAGCAAATAATTCGGCACTCTCCGCAACTACATCGTCTGACAATCCAAAAGGAACACTCGGGAAAGATGATTTCATGAAGCTGCTTTTGGTACAGCTTCAATATCAGGATCCCACGGAACCGACGGATACAGAAACAATATTGACACAGACTTCCCAATTGGCCAGTCTTGAGTCGGCAGATAATACAAATGCAGCCTTGGAAAAATTGACAGCTTCTTTGGGAAGTTCGCAACAGTTTTCGACTATTGCAGCGATAGGAAAAACTGCTGACCTTGGCAGTGATGCTATTGCTCACGACAAGGGGACAGATACAACCTTTGAAGTTTATTTTCCAAATGCAGTCGAACAGGGTACGGTTTCTATTACAGATGCAGACGGAAATACTGTACAGACTTTGGATGTAGGAACAAACCCTTCAGGTGTGTATCAGTTTACATGGGATGGTACAGACACCTCGGGCAATCAGGCTGAGAGTGCCATTTATCATGTAAATGCACAGTATGTAGATGCAAATGGTGACACACAACAAACACGCTTGGGAGCTTATCCTATAGAGTCTGTACGATTTGACAACGGAAATACACTTGTCAAAGTCGGTTCAAATTATGTGCCGTTAGACAACATAAAAGAAGTTTACTAAAAGAAGGATTTGCTATGATGACGCAAGCATTTTATACGGGAATATCCGGCTTAAAAACATCTTCTGGTGGTATTGATGTTGTTTCAGATAATCTTGCAAATATTTCTACTGTCGGATTTCGTGCATATAATGCTGAATATTCAACACTTTTTGAAGACAGCTTAGCCAGCGCATCAAATAATCTTGCCTTGAATAACAGTATAGGTACTGGTGTGCAGATGCAGTCAACTTCTCTCTCCCTGGCACAGGGAACTTTGTCACTTTCTGACAGAAGTACAGATTTGGCTATTTTGGGTGATGGCTGGTTTGGAATTGAGCAAGGCGGTGCACCACTCTATACCAGAGCGGGAGACTTTACTTTTGATGCAAACAGTGATCTTGTCACTACTGATGGATACTATGTTCTTGGAACAATTGGAAATAATATCAGTGAAGACAACATACTTACACAAACACTTAGTGAAGTTCCGTTAGGTGGTGTAAATGAGCAGGAAAAACTACGTTTTCCAAAAACCCTCACATACCCTCCTGAACCAACAACACAAGTGAAATTCTTAGGAAATGTAGGTGTGGGTGCAGAAGGTTCAGAAGTGGTTACAATGGGTGCAAGTGTTATTGACCCTCAAAATAATCGTAATGAGTTGCGTTTAGAATTTACCAAATCAGCAGTGCAAACCCCGCCGGGAACACAATGGGATGTTACAGCAACAACACAATCACTTGATGGGCAAATAATTTATGATACGCAAACCGGAACAGTTGCATTTGATGAAACAGGCGCCCTTGTCTCATCGACATTAACAACTATAGACAATAATGGCACACCTGTCACCATTGATCTTGGTACAGCATATGATGGGGTTGTTTCAATCGACATACCTGTAGTACCTGGCTCTTCTGTAGCCGATGGAACAATAGGGGGAGAACTTGAGGGATATGCAATCAATAAAAACGGTGAGGTAATTGCAACGTTTACAAATGGAAGACAGAGTAGTGTCGGACGCATAGCCGTATACCATTTTGTCAATGATCAGGGCTTGGAGAGGATTACCGGTACTCGATTTGGAGTAAGTTCCAACAGTGGTGAACCAATTTTTTTTCAAGATACCAACGGGCAAAATATAATTGGAACAGAAATTACAAATTTTAGATTGGAAGGCTCCAATGTTGCAATGAGTGCCGGACTTACCGAACTGATCATTCTGCAGCGGGCATATGATGCCAACTCAAAATCAATTACTACAGCGGATCAAATGATGCAAAAAGCACTCAATATGGATGCATAAAGTATAAAACTGGAACACTTTATGCTTTAAAAATCATACTAACACTATCTTTTTGCGATAGTTTTTAAAGGATTTAATATGTTAAAATCACTTTTCTCCGGGGTATCCGGACTGCAGTCCCATCAGGTTGCGATGGATGTAGAATCAAACAATATTGCCAATGTCAATACAATTGGCTTTAAATATTCCAGAGCAAATTTCTCAGATCTTTTGGCACAAACAAAGGCAATTGCTACTGCTCCTCAGGGACAGCTCGGCGGAAAAAATCCTGTACAGGTGGGGCTTGGTTCAACGGTCAGCTCCATGACGCGTATTTTTTCACAGGGATCTATCCAAAACTCCGATAAAAATACGGATGTCGCGATTCAGGGAGATGGGTTTTTCATTATATCGCCTGATGGGGGGAACACATATAAATATACACGTGCAGGTGATTTTAAGTTTGATGCAGGCGGAAACTTTGTTGACAATAACGGCTTTATAACACAGGGATGGCTGCGTGATCCGGTTACCGGAAAAGTGGATTCTACTGCACCGATTGAAAATATCAATATTCCGCCAGGATTGACAACTCCTGCAAGTCCAACTTCAGAAGTTGTTTTAAAAGCAAATCTCAATTCGGGACCTTTGGTTGAGAGTTACTCTCGTGCTTATCAAATTGATGATGCCGGAGTTGTGAGCGATTATAACGGTAATACCGCTGGTGTAAATTCCGGTGATGTCGGTTCTATGTTTAACAGTAACGGAGAGGCTTTTTCTTTGCAGGACGGACAGGGTATAACAATTGACTATGGTAATGGAACTGTACAGACATATGAGTATCAGTCAGACGGTACAGGAGACTTTCAGACATTAAAAGACCTTAGAGACAAGATAAAAGCAGATGTGAATCTTGTGTCATCTACTGCAACAGTTGTTGTAGATGAACAGGGGAAAATAAAAATTGACAACTCAGCTGCCGGTGGTGCTGCTTTAAATATTATAGTAGAACCACTGTTAGCTGGTGGGGTGACTGAAAATACACGCTTTTTGACAACAATGAGTGCCCTAGAAGGCAGTTTGCCAAATGTTACAGGAGCCGTTGCTTTTTCTCAGGATTTTAATGCCGCTACGCATTCAAGTTCTATAGATATATTTGATTCACTGGGTACTAAACATACGCTTCGAACTGAATTTAGAAAGGTTTCTGCAAGTAAATGGGATATGAGGATTACCGTTCCTGAACCTGCAACAATCAGTACAGCAGCCCCTACAAACCAGGTCAATGGTTCGATAACATTCAATACAGACGGCTCTCTGAGTACCTATGATCCGACAAGTGTTTCCTTTACCGGAAACAACGGTTCTGCTCCAAATCAGACTGTTAATCTTTCTTTTGGTACGCCTAACAACTTTGACGGGATGACATCATTTGACAGTAAAAGTGCTACTTCCGGGATTTCCCAAGACGGTTTTACAGGAGGGGATTTGATTGGAATCAGAATTGATCAAAGCGGTACTCTGATTGGTTCATTTTCAAACGGACGTTCTTTTGGTTTGGCACAAATTGCTATGGCGAAATTTACAAATAACGAAGGTCTGGCAACCGAGGGCGGAAATGTGTATAACCAGACAGCCAACTCAGGAGACCCTATCATAGGAACTGCTGCGACTGCCGGACGCGGATTTATCCAAAGTTCTGCGCTGGAAGCTTCAAATGTTGACCTTTCACGTGCGCTTACACAGCTTATTATCATTCAGCGTGGTTTCCAGGCAAACGGAAAGACAATTACAACGTCTGACCAGCTTCTGCAAACACTTATTGGTTTAAAACAGTAAGCTTTTAGTGCAGCACTCTGTTTTCAGGGCTTTATTGGCTCTGAGAATGTATAATTATTTTTATGTTTAAAACATTAATTGGTAAATTTACTTTCTTATTTTGGCTTGTATTTTTCTCTATCATCATCCCTGTATATATTATTTCATTTTCCTATTTTAAAGAGATACTCATTAAAGAAGAGGGACAAAAGATTACATTCTTATTTCGCGGAATAGAACCTTTGCTTGCTTTTCACATCTCTTTTGAGCAAAAAAATAATGTAAAATTTTTGCTAAATAAAATATTAAAACAGTATGATATTGCTGAAATACGTCTAAAAGATGCAGACGGAAAAATAATATATGAAAAGAAAAAGAAAATATTACCCCAACAGGCTTTTTATTATGAAGGTGTTATAAAAGATCCTTTTAATAATAAAAGCATAGCTTCAATCAAAGCAGAATATTCCAATAAAAATTTGAAAAAACTTTCCGTAAATATACTCTATATGCTGGGTTTGACACTGTTGCTTACTTTGGGAATCTTTTTAATAAGTCTCTTTTTATTGCGGCGTGATTTGCATCTGCTCAACGTCATATCTAAAGCTTTTTTAAAATATTCACATACAAAAGAACCGGTTGATGTGAAAGTTGATAATGCAACGCAGGAAATTCAAATTATTGCCAAAACATCAAATGAAATGATGTACACGATTACAGACTATTTGCATCAATTACAATTATTTAACAAAGAACTCAAGGAGAAGGTACAAGAAGAAGTGGCAAAGCAGCATCAACAGGAAAAGCTTATGCTGCATCAATCAAGACAAGCTGCTATGGGGGAGATGATTGAGTCTATTGCACATCAATGGCGTCAGCCTTTGAATAATATTGGACTGGCTAGCAGTGATTTGCTGATTAAGTATGATCTTGATACATTACATGCACAAGAGTTTCACAAGAGAATGGAAGAGATTTCTCATAATATTCAGTATATGTCTGATACTATTGATGATTTTCGCAATTTTTTAAATCCTTCAAGAAAAAACAGTTATTTTAATCCTGTTCCTTTACTGAAAGACGTTATAAAGATTTTGGATGCACAGTTTAGGAATAATGCAATCTGCTGTAATTTTGATGTGCAAACTAAAGCACTTTTTTATGGTGTTGAAAACGAATTCAAACAGGTCGTGCTCATAATACTGAATAATGCAAAAGATGCCATTAGGAGCAGACAAGAACGGAATGAGCTTAAAGATGGCATGATTTCTATGGTGCTCAAAGGTACAGATAAAGATACTGTTTTAGAAATTTGTGATAATGGCGGAGGCATTCCTCCAAAAATTATAGCAAATATATTTGAGCCTTATTTTACAACAAAATCTAAAATTTCAGGAACAGGAATTGGACTGCATATTGCAAAAAATATTATAGAATCGAGGATGAAAGGTTTGATAATGGCTGAAAATAGAGATGATGGGAGCTGTTTTACCATCAAGTTAAAAAATTATAAAGAGAGTGACGAATGGTAAAAATGGTTTTTTTACTGCTGTATGCAGTTTTTGTTAATGCAAATGCCACATTTGATGATTTTAATTTGACACAGGATCTTCAGGATGTTTCACAAATTGCAACAAAAAGTAAACTTAACATCAGTCAAACACCTTCCGTTGTTTCGGTTTTACATCCAAAAGAGTTAAAAAAACTTGGAATTAGGACTCTGTATGAGGCTCTCTCTACGGTACCCGGTATTGAGCTTTCAATGGGAACAGCCGGAGCAAAGCAGATAAATATGAGGGGAAACAAATCATTTATCCGTGATAAAATCAAACTGATGATTGATGGGGTGGGCATTAACAGCGAGTTGGCAGGAGGGGGATATTTTTACCTTGATATGCCGATAGACCTCATAGAACAGATAGAGATTATTCGCGGACCTGCCTCTGCGTTATATGGTTCTTTGGCACATGTCGGCGTTATCAATGTTATTACGAAAAGTTTACATCCGTCAGCGCATATTCTCTCTTATACCCGTTCTTCTAAAAACTTTCAAAATCTGACATTTTCCCAGTCTGTAAAACAGAACAATATGCATATTGCCCTGGACGGTTACTTTAATAACAATGAAAACAGTCGTATATATAAAAACTATTCTTTAATTACAACACAAAACACGTTTGTCTCTTATGAAAATTACACAGACAAATCATTCGGTTTAAATATAGCGTATAATGCTTTGTCATTTAAATCACGATGGCTTGAACACAATACACAAAACTATTATGGTTACGGGGATTGGCCGATTAGTCATGATCCTAAAAAAATTAAAACAAAATCTTTTTTCAGTGAGCTCGTGTATGCTCCAAAAATAAATAATAATTTGTCTTTTAATCTAAAAGCCGGTCTGAAATTGTACCAGTTTGGCGGTGTTTCTCGCTATATTCCATACTCGATTATGACAACACCCCCCTCTCCCGAGTATGATTTGTTGGGAGAAGGCAACTATAAAGAGCGTACACTCTACAGTGAAGACACCCTTTTATATAAAACACAGTTGAATGAATTTCTACTTGGGATATATATTGCAAAAAGTGATGAAATTACTACCGATTACAGAGTGAATGATCCAACCCTTTCAGAAAATATCAATATAGAAGTAAATAATATTGATAAAGATATTAAAAGAAAACAGTATGCCCTTTATTTTAATGATATTTATCCGTTAATGCCGCATATTACACTCGATGCAGGTGCAAGATATGATTATTACAGCGACAGTGATGCAGGATTTTCTGCCAAGTTGGCATTATTGTATGCGTATGATGAAGTACAAAACTACAAACTGCTTTTTCATCGTTCTTTTCGTGTGCCCTCTTTTTTGGAGCTTTACAGTTCTGCAAGTCCATATTTTGGAAATAAAGATCTTAAATCTGAGACAATTGATACTGTAGAATTAGTGTATCATCGTCAAAACAGTTTTAATAACTGGATAAATATTAATCTGTATTATTCAAATATGTCAAATTTTATAGATAGAAACAACAGCTTTTATTTTTATAATGCTGAAGATATAAGTTCATACGGAGCAGAGTTTGAGATAAAATACTCATTGGATGCAACAATGAATGTGCAGGCAAACTACTCTTTTGTTAATAATACGAAGATGCCTTTTATTTCCAGTCATCTGGCAAATATTATGCTGTTGAAACATTTTACAGCTGATCTTGAGAGCGGAACCCGCATACGCTATGTCGGTGCAAAACAGAGAGAATCTGCCGATACACGGGAGAAAATAAAAGCAAAAGTTTTTGTTGACCAGACTTTTACATACTGGTATAAAATGTTGACATTGACGGCATCTGTGAAAAATATTTTTAATACAACTCCCGTCTACCCTTCAAAGCTTGGAGACGGAGTGACGACAGGGACATATCTTGAAGATTTTCAAAGAGATGGGCGGACATTTTGGTTGAATGTCGAATGGAATCTGCCTTGAAAAAACTCTTACTCTTCTTTGTAGTCGCTTATACAACTCTATTCGGATATCAGTATGATACTGTTATTATAGATATAGAAGCAAAGTTGTTCCCAAAAATTGCATTAATGGAAAAAAGTGTGCAAAAATCCCCTTCAAAGCGTTTGAATATTTGGATTGTTTATAAAAAAATAGACACCAAGATGGCCAAAAAATTTAAATTTAAAATTGAAATGCTCTACAAGATGCCTCTGCTTGGCAAAAAAATAACGGTTGATACTGTTTTAATGAGTCAATATAATAAGATGCAAAATCTTCCGGATGCTCTTATTGTGCTTTCATATGATTCAAAAGAGATGAAAGATATTGCAAAATGGGCGAATGAAAATAAAATAGTCAGTTTTGTGTATGAACCAAAAGATTTGCAATACGGTTTTTTGGGCTCCGTTTATATTGGGCTTTGTGTGAAGCCTTATCTCAACAAGAAAACGATAAAAGAATTTGGATTTGTTTTGACTCCTTATCTATTACAGTTAAGTAAGTTCTGAATTATCTTAAGCATTGTATAATTCTGCTATATATAAATAAGGAAGTATAGTTATGCACTTTTCTGCCCCTCTTAAATCAAATTCAAAAAAAATCATGTTGCTCGGTTCCGGTGAACTTGGTAAAGAAGTCATCATAGAAGCACAGCGCCTGGGACTTGAAACCATAGCCGTTGACAGATACGAAAATGCTCCTGCTCATCAGGTGGCGCATCGTTCCCATGTTGTGAATATGCTTGACAAAGATGCCCTTTTGGAAATCATCTATCGTGAAAAACCTGATTATATTTTACCGGAAATCGAAGCTATCAACATTGATGCGCTTTTTGCGGCAGAAGATCGAGGCTACAATGTTATTCCAAATGCCAATGCAGTCAGCAAAACGATGAACAGAAAAAATATCCGTACCTTTGCGGCAGAGGTTTTGGGACTCAAAACCGGACCATATAAATTTGTTACAACACAAGAAGGTATGCTTGAAGCAGCATGTGAGCTTGGCTTTCCCTGTGTGATTAAACCGGTTATGAGTTCAAGCGGACATGGGCAGAGTATTGCCAAAAGTGAAGCAGATATTCCTGCTTCATGGGAAGCGGCAAAAGAAGCACGCGGAGATGCAAGTGAGCTGATAGTCGAAGCATTTGTAGATTTTGATTATGAGATTACAATGCTTACGGCTCGTAACGGCAAAGAGACAGTTTTTTGTGAACCTATCGGACATGAACAACGCGACGGAGATTATGTCTTTTCATGGCAGCCGATGCAGATGAGCGAGATAGCCAAAGAAAAAGCACAGAAAATGGCAAAAGAGATAACAGACGGACTTGGAGGACAGGGGCTTTTTGGTGTTGAACTTTTTATCAAAGGGGATGAGGTTTATTTTTCTGAAGTCTCCCCGCGTCCGCATGATACGGGAATGGTAACGCTTATAACACAAAGCCAGAGTGAGTTTGCCTTGCATCTGCGTGCTGTGTTGGGACTGCCACTCGGATTTACTTTTTACGGTGAAGGCGCATCTGCCGCATTCAAAAGCGAAAAAGAGAGCTTTGCTCCTGTTGTTGATGTGGATGAGAGCCTCTTTAGTGACAATTCCTATGTCAGAGTATTTGGAAAACCCGAAGCACATAAAGGACGCCGCTTGGCTGTGGCACTTGTTTTTGATAAAGTAGATACCGCACTTGAAAAAGCGCGTGAACTTATAACAAAAATCAGAGACATGTAAATGCAAAGCCGTACAATAGTTTTACTCGATACATTGACCTTTGGCGATACAGACCTGTCCTGTTTTGACAAGTTAGGAAGCGTAACAGCATACAAAACAACATTACCGCAGGAGACACTCAAACGTATAACAGATGCGGAAGTTATAGTAACAAACAAAGTTGTGATAACAAAAGAGCATATGCAGCATGCAAAAAACCTCAAACTGATCTGTGTTGCGGCAACAGGAATGAACAATGTTGACCTTGAGGCTGCAAAAGAGTTTGGCATTGCAGTAAAAAATGTGGCCGGATATTCTACCGACTCTGTTATCCAGCACACATTTTCTATGCTTTTTTATCTCATAGGCCATTCACGCTACTATGATGAAGTTGTCAAAAGCGGTGCCTACTCCAAGAGTGCCCTGTTTACCGATGTAAGTCATCCGTTTTTTGAGATAAAAGGAAAAAAATGGGGCATCATCGGTTTGGGTGAAATAGGCAGAGGTGTTGCTAATATTGCCAAATGTTTCGGTGCGGATGTCTGTTACTACTCGACAAGCGGGGTAAATCGCAGTCAAGATTTTCAAAGAGCAGACCTTGGCGAGCTTTTAAAGAGTTGCGATATTATTACTGTGCACGCACCGCTTAACGAAAAAACAAAAAACCTTTTAGACTATGAAAAGCTCTTTACATGTAAAGAGGGTGCAGTGGTACTGAACCTCGGGCGTGGCGGAATCATTAACGAGTCGGCAGTTGCCAGACTTGTGGATGAAAAAAACATCTCTTTCGGGCTGGATGTGTTTGAAAAAGAGCCCTTGCCGCAAGAGAGTCCCCTGTTACATGTAAAGAACAAAGAGAGGCTCTATATGACACCGCATATTGCCTGGACATCGGTTGAAGCCAGAGAAAAGCTCATTCAGAGTGTATGTGAGAATATACAATGATTACAGATGTATTGATTATAGGAGCAGGCGGGGCAGGACTTACAGCGGCTCTTGCTGCCAAGGATGCCGGTGCAAGTGTACGTGTACTTACAAAAGAGTACCCGACAAGAAGTCAGACCTGTATGGCACAGGGCGGGATGAATGCTGCACTAGGAAATGTGA
This sequence comes from Sulfurimonas sp. NWX367, assembly GCF_039667065.1. NCBI lineage: Bacteria > Pseudomonadati > Campylobacterota > Epsilonproteobacteria > Campylobacterales > Sulfurimonadaceae > Sulfurimonas > Sulfurimonas sp. NWX367. The sequence goes on from NZ_JALCZM010000002.1 coordinate 70,285, forward strand.
GTCCGGACTCTGTAGAAGAGCATATTCAAAACACGCTGAAATCTGCACACGGACAGGCAGACGAAGAAGCTGTGCGTTACATGTGCAGTGAAGCACCGAATGCCATACAGTGGCTTGATGAAATCGGTGTCTGTTTTTCCCGTACAGCTGATGGAAAAATTGCCCAAAGAAAGCTTGGAGGGGCATCCGCTCCAAGGGCCTGCTATGCACAGGATTATACAGGATTAAAAATACTGCATACACTTTATGAGCGTTGTTTGAAAGAAGATATTGAAATACATAATGAACGCTATTTGCTTGATTTGCTCACAAAAGAAGACGGGAGTATCTGTGGTGCATTAATTTTGAATATAAGAAGCGGAGAATTGGAACATCACTTTGCAAAAAGTGTTGTTTTGGCATCAGGAGGGTACTCACGCATATATGACAAATACTCTACAAACTCAACAGCTTCTACAGGAGACGGTATCGCGGCAGCTGCTAGAATCGGTGCAAAACTTTTGGGTATGGAGTTCGTACAGTTTCATCCGACAGGATTGAAAAATTCTTCTATCCTTATCAGTGAAAGTGCCAGAGGAGAAGGCGGGTATCTGCTTAATTCCAGGGGAGAGCGTTTTATAAACGAACTTGCACCAAGAGATGAAGTAAGTCGTGCAATCAATGAACAAATCTTAGCAGGTGAAGAGGTCTATTTGGATATTCGGCATCTAGGAGAAGAGTTTATAGACGAGAATCTGCCACAGGAGAGAAAACTGGCGCTTTTGTATGAAAAGGTGGACCCTGTAAAAGATCTGATTCCCATCAAAGCAGTTGCACACTATACCATGGGCGGAATAGAAGTTGATAACAAATCGCAAACAAGCGTAAGCGGTTTGTTTGCCTGTGGTGAGTGTGCAAACCACAAAGTACATGGCGCAAACCGTTTGGGTGGCAACTCTTTGCTTGAGATTATAGTTTTTGGTCGTGAAGCCGGTAAAAGTGCAGCGCATTATACTTTTTGCGATGATAAAAGCAAAAATGAGCATACATGTAAAAAAGAGACAAATTTTCTTGATAAGCTCAAAAGCTTTAGCAATGAAATTGATTTTTATGAAAAACGTTCGTATGTAGGGGAACTTTTTTATAAAAAAGTGGGCATTATAAGAAAAGAGAGTGCACTGCTCCAAGCACGAAAAGAGATACAACTCTTAAAAGAACAACTGCCCCTTATGGGTGTCAAAGACACCGGCAAAGTTTATAATACCAATCTTGTAGAGTTCATAGAATTTAGAAATATGCTTGATGTCTGTGAAGCGGTAGTGCGTGCTGCGTTAGAGCGAAAAGAGAGCTGTGGCGCTCATTTTGTACAAGAGGAGCAATAGATGAAAGTAAGCATAAAAAGAGCATCAGGCTTTGTGATGTATGAAGTAGATTTAAACGATGCTACGCTTTTAGAAGTGTTAAACAGTATAAAAACAGAGCAGGACAGTTCTTTGGCATACAGCAGCGGATGCAGAAGCAGTGTCTGCGGCAGCTGTTCGATGCGTGTAAATGAAAAAGAGGTGCTTGCCTGTGCCTATAAAGTGCAAGACGGGGATGTGATAGAACCGCTCAAAAATGTAGCAGTTATACGTGATTTGGTTGTCAATATGGACAAAGCCCTTGAGACGAACAAACGTGCCAAAACATGGCTGCAGACATATAACAAAGCAGCAAAGCTCACGCATGAAGATGAAAAAACAAATGCTTTGCAGAGTGACTGTATCTTATGCGGTTCGTGTTATTCTGCCTGTCCGGTTTACAGTGTAAATGAAGAGTTTTTAGGACCTTTCGCGTTGACAGGTGTCTGGAAATATGTCAGTGACAAACGCGAGGCAGAGCCCAAAGAGAAGATAGACACCGTGCAGACAAACGGTGTCTGGGATTGTACTTTGTGCAATGAATGTACTTTAGTCTGCCCTCAGGGAATATCTTCAAAAGCAGACATAGAAAAACTTCGCATGAAGTCTACAATGGCAGGGTACAGTGACCCGAGTTTTGCGCAAAATTTTGGTGGAGGACTTTCATTTTAACAAAAAATAATTTTCTTGATTGTTTTACGCAAATAAGATATAATAATAAAAATTCAGAAAAAATTAATGGAAGTAGATATGTTTAGCTGTATACAGGAAAAACAAAGAATTAAAAATGAAAATTTTACTGTTCTTATTGTTGAAGATTCAAGAGTCATTAACAATACATTAACAGCAAGATTAAAAGAACAGGGTTTTCGCTGTTTGCAGAGTTATGATTTGGCAAAGGCACGAGAGATTTTGCAAGAAAATGAAATTTCTCTTGTTATTCTTGATTTGCATCTTCCCGATGGAGAAGGTGAAGATTTAATTGATGAGATTAAAGAAGCCAACAAAGAGACTAAAATTGTTATATTTACTTCAGAAAATGATCTTTTGCGAAGAGACGAGTTGTTCAGACTCGGGATACTGGACTATCTGCTCAAAGGAAAAAATGCAAATTTAACAGTCAAAGAGATTTTGTCCATTATAGAAAGTATGCAAATAAATCCAAATTATACACTGCTGATAGTCGATGACTCCCGTGTTATCAGAAGAATGATGAAAAATATTTTATCTTCTTGCGGGTATACGATTCTTGAGGCACACAATGGTACAGAAGCGATTCAAAAAGTCGCACAGTCCAAGATTGATTTAATGCTGTTGGATATGCAGATGCCGGATATGAGCGGGTTAGAGGCTTTGAAGCAAATCAAAGAAGATGAAAAAAATTTCCATTTACCGGTGTTTATGATTTCGAGTACCCTAGATATAGAAGTGATGCGAGATGCGTATAAAGCGGGGGTGCTGGATTATTTCAAAAAACCGTTTTCTCCTGAAGAGCTCAAATTAAAAGTAGAGCAGGTTATTCGTCAAAAACAGATTGAAACTGAACTGCAATGCAGCATGAGAGTCAGTACACTTTGCAAAAGTTATTTAAATGAGTTTTATGCGACGGCAATCTTTTATACAGATACAAAACTGAAATATGCAAACGAAAAATTTAAAAATGAGTTTGGAGAGTTTTCTTTAAATATGGCACAGGCTTTTGAAAAGTTTGACGCAAAATTTATTGAAGATATCATTATAACGATGAAAAATTATCAGACATACAGCAAACAGGTGACAGATAAGCAAGGCCAGCACTATCTTGTGAAGGTATTCCCGATACAAAGGGATGAATATTTAATCTCTTTTGAAAAAGTAAACTGTAGTTAATCATCCTGAAATTTGGCATAGATGGTTTTTATTTCATCTATGTTTTGGATAAAATATTCGACAATCTGTGGGTCAAAATGCTCTCCCTTTTCGGTGATTAACAGCTGTAAGGCTTTGTCAAAGTCCCATGCTTTTTTATACGGCCGGTTTGATGTCAGTGCATCAAATACATCAGCAACAGCTACAATTCGGGCATATAAAGGAATCTCTTTGCCACTGAGTCCTTTTGGATACCCTTTGCCGTTGTATTTTTCATGATGTGACTGGGCTATGACTGCTCCTGCCTTGAGAAAAATATTCTCTTTACCTTGCAATATTTTCGCACCAATTATGGAGTGCTCTTTCATTTTTTCAAATTCATCTTTTGTCAGTTTTTCCGGTTTGAGTAAAATGGCGTCATTAATGCCGATTTTTCCTATGTCATGCAGAGGAGCGGCATAGTAAATAATTTTTTGTTCTTCTTCAGAGAGTCCGGCTGCTTTTGCCAAAAGTTTAGAATAGTGAGAGACTCTGCTGATATGGCTTGCTGTTTCGGGATCTTTGTACTCTGCTGCTTTTGAGAGTACCTCAAGGGCTTCATATTCGCTCTTTTGCAATGCGGCTGTTGCTTTTTCTACCTTTGTTGTTAAAAGTTCATTGAAATGCTGTGTGATATTGAGAGAATTTTTCAGTTTCAAAATATTATTTAAACGCAGTTTAAAAACAAGTGGAGAGATAGGTTTTGTCAAAAAGTCTGTTACACCGCTTTCAAGGGCACGGTGCATCATTTCATTGTCATTGTTGGCTGTGATCATAATGCTCACCAGGTCAGGGTAGAGTGCTTTTGTCTGCTTGAGAAGTTCTATCCCGTCCATTTCAGGCATATTGAAGTCGGTAATGAGTGCATCAACAGTGTTTGATTGCATATAGCTTAATGCTTCGTGAGCATTTTCAAAAGTCTTGATATGCTCGTAGCCTTCTGCATTTACAATACTTTCGAGTAAAAGCAGATTAACTATTTCGTCATCGACTATGACAATATGTAGTTTATGTTGCATCTTTTAAACCATCCTCCAGTAGATTTGTATAGGTGTTGAGTGTTTTAATTTTGTCATTATAGCTAATTGAAATATTATTGGCTATATCTTTTTCTATCTCTCCCATCATATCAGCTATTTCATCCAGGGCAAGTGTTGCTGAGGAACCTTTGAGTTTGTGAGCCAGGTGCAGTATGGTTTGTGTATCATTTGTTTCAAATGCAGTTTCAAGTTCTTCAAGTGCGCTGCGAAAGTTTTTTGTAAAAGCACTCAGAAGTTTTATGATGATGGCATCATCGAGCTCCAAGCGTTCTTTTATCTCTTTGAGCAGAGCATTAAAATTAAAGTCACCGGGTTTGTCATCTGTGTGAATACTCTGTGCGGGAGCATATCTTGTGATGACTCTTTGGAGTTCCTTGATTTGGATAGGTTTGGCTATATAGTCATCCATTCCTGCAGCGAGAAAGCGCTCTTTGTCTCCGTCAAGTGCATTGGCTGTGAGCGCTATTATGGGAATATGATGCTTTAGTTTTTGTCGTATTTTCTTTGTTGCATCGATACCGTTCATTTTCGGCATATTGACATCCATAAATATCATATCATACGGGGAAGCCGTTGCTTTTTGAACAGCTTCTTCTCCGTCATTTGCAAATTCATAACTGATGTTTGGATGTTTGTTCAGAAGAGATTCTATAAGCATGCGGTTAATGTCATAATCTTCGGCAACAAGAATTTTTAATGTCTGTGTTATAGTCTGTTCGTTTTCTTTGTGCATTGCAGCATGATTTTGCATTTTGGAGAGAAGAAAATTATATAAATTCGAACTAAAAGATTCATCAAAAGTCAAATCAACACAATCAAGATGCTCATTATTGCATGTATCGCTGATACAGATGATTTGTTCCCGCGGGAGAAGATCTCTTGCCTGCATACCAACAGTGGTATCCAGGGTTAATAAAATAGTGTTTTGAGAAAGTTTCTTTGTAAAATCATCCTCTTTGGGCAAACGTGTATAGTTCAGATGAAAAGAGTCTAATGTTTGGGCTATCTTTTGTATAACAAATTCATGATTGTCTTCTATGAGTATCAGTTCATAGTCTGCTAAAAGCTTCTTCAATGTAGGCATGCCTGTACACTTTTTAAATTCCAAATCAAAGAAAAATGTTGTGCCTTTTCCTTCTTGCGACTCTACTTCCAGTTTGCCTCCAAAGAGTTTTACCAAATCTGCACTAATGGTGAGACCGAGTCCTGTGCCGCCGAATTTACGTGTGGTAGAGTCATCGGCTTGAGAAAAAGGTTTAAATATAGTTTGCAGTTTTTCTTTTGGTATGCCTATACCTGTATCATGAACACTAAAACGGATAGTTTGAAAATCGTTATTTGTTTTTATAACCTCCGTCTGAAAGAGAACCTCTCCATTTTCAGGAGTGAATTTAATGGCATTTGAGAGAAGGTTTGTAATGATTTGGCGCAGTCTTGTCGGATCACTGATAATGCACTCAAACATTTTTGTATCAAACTTATGCAGATAGAGCAATGATTTTTTTTCTGCCAATGATTTAAGAAGTTCATAAGTTGTATTGAACTCAACATAAGGATTTATTTCTATATGTTCAAGTGTTATTTTATTGTTGGCAATTTTTGAAGAGTCAAGAATATCATTAATAATGTTTAAAAGTGTCTGGGTTGAACTGTTGATGATATCTACATATTTTTTTTGTGTATCTGAGAGCTGGGTGTTTTGCAAAAGTTCCCCAAAGCCCAAAATTCCGTTCATCGGTGTTCGTATCTCATGGCTCATATTTGCCAAAAACATTGCCTGTGCCGCTTCTGCCCGTTGTGCTTTTTCTTTTGCCTGTTCGAGTTCGGTAATGTCATTGAAGGTATGGATGACATAGATGGTTTCATCATCATAAACAACCTGGCGGGATCGTACATGATAAATCCGTTCCTGGTTGTTTGCATCAAGCATCAATGCCAGATGAATTTTATGAGGCTCTTTTAAAACCGGGTCATACCAGACCTTCGGTCTTTTTTCTTTTTTCAGATAGCCCTCTTTTTCTATAAAAAGATCACAGATACACTCATGCCAGCTTGTAAAATCTTCTAAAGTTTTATATCCGAAGCGCCTGTAAAATGCTTGATTGACTTTGTCTATTTTATTGTTTTTTGTGACAATGACTATGTTTTCTTCATTGTCAAGGAGCATATTTGTAAATTTGAGTTGATTTTCATAGGCTTTTTTACTCTCGATAACATCTGTTATATCTTCGCGGATAGCCAAATACTCTATGATAGTATGGTTTTGATCAAAAATTGGAAAGATATGTGTTTTTATATAGTAGAGAGAGCCGTCCTTTTTGCGGTTTGAAAGTGTTCCGTGCCAGATATTGCCTTTTTGTATGGTTTGCCATAAATCTTTAAATACATCTGCTTCAATCAGAGGACTGCGTACTATATTATGCGATTTTCCCAGCAGTTCACTTTTTTTGTAGCCGCTGATTTTTTCAAACTGTTCATTGACATAGGTGATTTTTCCCTGTAAGTCAGTTTTTGAAATAATGACAACACTGTTGATGGCTTCTAAAAATTCGTTAAGTTTGAATTTTGTTGCATCAAACTCTTTTTGTTGGAGTTGAAGGTTTTTGGAGACATAGTCGATGAGGTGCAGGGTGGCACTCTCTGTCAATTTACCTGTTTGCACAGGTGCGTCTGTTTGTTTTGGTGCTTCTTTTTTTATATGTTGTGTATTTTTTTCATTAAGAAACAGCAGAGTATTTGTAATATTGAGCAGATTTGCCTGTTGCGTGTCTGTATAAAATTCGCCATAGGTAAAAAAGCCTGCTGTAGGGGCAAGTTGTGCTATGCGGGAGAATGCTTTTTCCAACTCAAAGGACAAAAACTGCTTGCGTGCGGCGCAGGAGTAGATAAAGGCAGCCTGAATTTCTTTGTTTTCTTCTTTGAGTATTTCTTCAGGGTGATGTGCATTCACCTGTGTGGCACTTCCCAAACCGAAACTGACTTTGTCTCCTTCTTCAAAAAGTCCTGCATAGAGGATACTTTCATCTTCGAGAATACTCACCATTGCACGCGCAACCAAAACACCGTTCTTTTGCTTTAACAGAGGAAATTCGACTGCCGAGGCGGGAAGATTTGTCACAACGTCTTCGCCTAAAACTTCTGCATAGAGTGTTTTTACGGGTTTGTTGTCTATTTCATAAACTCTGTTGCCCTCTGCTTTTGTCACTGTAAAAGTCGGACCGACAGCTCTCCAGCCCAGGTTGTAATCACTTGTGACTTCAAGATCTTCTCCTCTGAGCGCAACTCCAACAGCACCTTTTTTGTAAATTTTGTTTTGATAAATGACAAAAGTATCATCAAAGCTAAAAAGGTCTGCAGACATACCGCCGGCTACAAGAACGCCTGTTTTATTGCAGGAGTTAAAGCCGTTAAGATACTCTTCTCCAATGTGTGATAATCCATCTACAAACGAGATGACACATTTTGTCTCCTCCTGCAAGAGAGCATTGGCAACTTTGACACCAAGCCGATGGGAATTTTCATCATCCATGTATAATGTATGGAGGGTTGTATTTTCAAAAACAGAGATACTTAAAACAACACTTCTCTCAAGCATTTTTTCTTCAAGAATCTCTCCCGCACTTGAACAGCCGATGAGTTTTGCATGAGGCAGGATTGCACAGACATCATTTGCAATGCGTTCTATCTCTTCTTTATTTTGTAAAGAGGTGAACATTTGGATTAAAATTTTGTCATCAAAAAGAGGCACATCGTTTACATGTAAATACTTGATGAACTCTTTTTTTGATGTGTAGTTATAGTTTAGTTGTTTCATAAAGGATACTGTATAATCTTTTTTTATTTATTCTAGCAAATTTAAACTTTATCTGACATTTACCCTTTTCATAGGCGGTTTGTAGTGCGGGTCTTTGCCCTCTACCGTCCATAACTCTTTTGCCAAAGCACTTACACTCTTTTTAAAGTCATTTTCTATAAGTATTACATCTGAAAAACTTTCAAAAAGCAATTTTTCTTCTTCTTTACATGTAAGTATATTATTTTGTTTTGGAAGTGTGAGTGCTGTTTTGTTTTTGAGATTGTACAGATGCCAAAGACTTAAGAAATCTTCGGAATATTTATTCAAAAGATGATGTGCATAAAGCTGAAAATTTTTATGTCCACTTTTTTCAAAAAGATTTACAATCAGTGTTATTGTCTCTTTTAGGTGCACAAAAGGCACCATGGAAAAGAGCTGTCTTGCCACACTTTTTCCGCTGTCGTGTTCGGCACCTATAAAAACTCTTGCGCCTCCGTCGGTATCTCCGAAGTTGTTGGTTTTCAAGCCTATGAGCCCGATGTCGGTATGGCGATGGCGTCCACACCCTTTGGCACAGCCTGAAAACCCGACTTTTATTTTATGTTCGTAGATTTTTTCCAGGGGCAGGTATTTGGCACTTTCATCCTTAATGCTCCAAACTGCGTAGGGACAAAGATTGCCGGCACAGGATACTACTGTAGAGCTGAGCGCGGGCGAATCAAAAGGCGCTGTTTTTTCGTTTATGCCGACAATATAGATGTTTTGGTCAATCCCCAAACGAATATGGGCATCGTGTTTGTTCGCATAGTCGCTGATTTGGCGCATCTCTTTTGGCGAGAGACGGGCGAAGTCTGTTTGATAACAAAAGGCATATTTGTTGTTGTTTAAAAGTTCAAATTCATTAAATTCGCCATGAAAAAGCTGCAGTTTGCCGGCAGCATTGAATTTTTTTCCATAGACATCTTCGATAAGTGCTTTGAGTCTGTCCAGCCCCAACTCTTCTATCATGTAAAAGAGTCTGGTTTTAGAACGTGAAAAGCGTGAGCCGTGCGTATAAAATGTCTCTACAAAAGCCGTAAAAAAATCAAAAACTTCCTCATAAAGCAAAAATACATCTGCATCCTGTGCTATTTCCGTATTTTTGCCGCCCATATAGACATTAAAACCGTAAGTGTTTTCTTTTTTGGCAAGTGCAAAGTAGAGGTCATTTGCAAAAAAGGAGTTGACATTTGCCTCGTTACCCGAGATACCGATACTGACACGGCGGGGCAGCATGCCGACATATTTCGGGTTTTTGATGATGTAGTCCTGCATCTGTTGTATCAGCGGATAGACTTCAATTTTTGCGTGTTTGTTGACGCCGTCATAGACATCAGTGACTATATTTCTGATGTTGTCGCCAAAACTTTGCCAGGTAATGAGTCCGTTTTCATTCAAGAGTCTAAAAAGTTCATGGACATCGTCGGCTTCGACATCATGGAGTTGAAAGCCTGCACGTGCCGTGACTACAAGGGTCAAATCATATTTGTTGACAATATCTGCCAAAAAATTAAACTGTTGTGTACTGATTCTGCCTCCGGCTACGCGAATACGAATGGTGAATTCATCTTCCAAAAAATCGGTATTGAAAATGCCAAAATCTTGAAGATAGTACCTGTCACCTTCACCCAGACTCTCAAAATCAATGGTATCGAACTCTTTGACAAAATAGTCATAGGGTTTGAGTCTGGCTTTGTAGCGTTCACGTTTGTTGAGTTTTTTTTCTAACTCTTCTTGCATATAAGTACCTAGATGTAAAATAATTAGAGTGATAATAGCTATTTTTTCTTTACATGGAGATGATATAAGTCAATTTTAGTTAGATTTATACTGTTTGGAATCGGTACTTTAGTGCCGACCTTGTGCTTTCAAGCCGTAAAGCCCGCACTGAAGTACGAGTTCCTAAGAGGAGGTTTATATTTCTTCGGAATCGGTACTTCAGTGCCGACCTTGCATTTTTAAAACTAAATTTTTTTCTGTAGTACCGACTGTTATTGATAACAAACAAACTATGTTATAATTAAAACAAAAAAAGGATAACACCTATGGCAAAAGAACACTCATTTGATATAACGGCAAAAATAGATATGCAGAATTTGAAAAATGCTATTAACCTGGTAGACAGAGAAGTCTCCAATCGTTATGATTTCAAGGGAACACCGTATGAAGTGAATCTGAAAGAGAAAGACAAAGTACTGGTACTTGTTGCTTCGAGTGATAACAAACTGGATGCACTCAAAGACATTGTTATAGCAAAACTGCTAAAACAGGGGCTTTCCTCAAAAGTGCTGGATGAACTTCGTGTGGAAGATGCCAGTGGAGGCACACGCAAGGCGACTTTTAAAATTGTGGATTATATAGAATCCAAAGAGGCGAAAAAAATTACTGCAGAAATTAAAAAGATGAAACTCAAAGTCAACGCCCAGATAGAAGGGGATTCTATCCGTGTAAAAGGTGCAAAGCTTGATGATCTGCAAAAGGTGATGAAAATGGTGCGTGAAGGCGAGTGGGAAGCTCCTTTGGTTTTTGAAAACATGCGTTAGCAGGGGAAAAAAGATGAAAAAGATGAGCATAAATGATGCGGCTGAGTATTTTGGTGTTTCAAAAGAGGCTATACACAACCGGGTCCGACGGGGTTCTTTGCAAAGTGTTGTAGAGAACGGTGTCAAAATGGTGCTGCTGGATGAGACACAGGCAAAAACAGGGCGAAAAACTGTGCAGCCAAGACGCACCACACTCAGCAATGACAGATATTACAAACTTCTTGAAGAACAAAATCAAAAACTGCAGTCGCGTGTGGATACTCTGGAGAATGAAACGCGGAGCCTTAGAGACCAAAAAGAGCAGATGCTTATAGCCGAGCGTGAAAAAATAGAAAGAATCTATAAAGAAAAAGATGAACAGCTCAAAAATATTCTCAGCAGTATTTCGTCACAGTTTATGCTCAATGCTCCGCAAGAAGCAGTAGCCGAGGAGGAGATGCTTGAGGCAGTAATAGAATCCGAGGTTGCCCAAGAGAGCAAGGTTGTCTCTTTAAACAGGCATCTTAAAAAACGTGGTTTTTCAGCAAAAAAAATTAAAAAAATCAAAGCAAGATTTAAAAAGAGTGCAAAAAAAGATGAAAGAATTATTATTGTAGGGAAAAAATATTACATAGATACAAAAAAATATGACTATAGTGATATAATTGGCTAATCTTTTTTAAGGGTGGTATATGCATATAATTATTGCGGGTGCCGGAAAGGTTGGTTTTAACCTTGCCAAAACACTGAGTGTGGGACACAACGTTACTGTCATTGATAAAAATTCACAGGCTTTGGACAGGATACAGGAGAGTCTGGATATTTTACCGCTTCAGGGGGATGTCGAAGACATACACACATATAAGCGTTTTATCGGTCAGGAAATCGACCTGTTTATAGCAGTGACAAATATTGACAATGTAAATCTTATTGCTGCAATGACAGTAGATGCGGCTTTACATGTAAAGAGAAAGTTTGTACGGGTGCAAAAATATTTTTTTCAAGAGCAGGTTATCCAAAAGAGACTTGCTGTTGAAAAAGTTATTTTCCCTTTAAAGCTTACCTCGGGGGCCGTTTCTTCACTTCTTTTGTACCCAAAAGCAAATAATGTAAAATTTTTTAAATACACACCCTGCAAACTTATTTCTGTTATGGTTTCAAGCAAAACACTTCCGCAAAGCATCAGTTCTGAGCATTTTAAAATAGTCGGCATTGAACGCAAGAAGGATTTTTGCATTCCTGATGCAGATGTGGAAATTCTTCCCAATGATCTTGTCTATTTTTTTGGTGATGAAAATGAAATCAAGCAGGTGTGCCAGAAATTGGATGTGGACAACACTCTGGATATTCAAAGATGTGTTGTATTTGGCGGTGGTGAACTCGGGATTGCCATTTCGCAGGAACTTCTAAAAGCAGACAAAGAGGTCAAACTGGTAGAAAAAGATTTAAAACTTTGTGAAACAGCGGACGAAGAGCTCAAAGGCAGGGTCTCCATCATTAACTATAAATACGGTTCGCATGATATTTTTGAAGATGAAGGACTGGAGAGTGCCGATATTTTTATAGCAGCGACCAACAATGATGAGTATAACATCATAAAATGTCTCGAAGCAAAAGAGAGCGGCATAAAAAAAGTGGTTGCGATTAACAATGAAATGGAATATTACAACCTGATGCACTCTTTGGGGATAGTCGTTGTCAGAGGTCCAAAAATGAGTGCCTACAATGCAATCATGGAAGAGATCAGTTCTACAGGTGTTGTTATTCAAAAAAGTTACTGCGGGGCAAAGGCAGTGGTTTTTATGCGTAAAGTTTTTCCCGCCTCGAGGCTTATTGACAAAGTGATAAAACCTTTACATGTAAAAGAATCCAGCCTCTTTTATATAAGAGAAAATGTGATACGGAGTCTCAGTGAAAAAGTGAGACTGCAGGAAAATGATTTGATTGTAGCCTTTTGTGCAGTAAAAACAAGTGCAAAAGTAAAAGAATGGATTTATGAACTATAAAAATGTGCTGAAGATTCTCTCTCTTATAGGCATTACTGTTTCTGCACTTTTTTTGTTTGATGTCTTGATAGGCGTTATATACAAAGAAGCGTATGGAAAATTTTTGCTTTATGACGGGGTGTTTTTTTTGATCAATCTTGGCGTATGGCTGTGGCTGAGAAAGCATGAACTGGATTTGAAAATAAAAGAGAGTATCCTGGTGGTTAATCTGCTCTGGGTGTTGCTTGGCGTTGCCGGAGCCATACCGCTGTTTCTTTATACAAATGTGTCTCTTGCCTCTTCGTTTTTTGAAGCCGTCAGCGGATTTACAACAACGGGAGCAACAGTTTACAGCGATATAGAAGCTCTGCCCCATTTGATACTTTTTCACAGAAGTCTGATGCACTGGCTTGGAGGGCTTGGCGTTATTGTCTTGGGCGTTGGGCTTTTGTCAGTCATCAATCCTACGGGAAGCCTCTCTCTTTTTAAAGCCGAATCAACAGGAATTTCTCTTGAAAAACTGACACCAAAAATAAAAGATACCGCCTTGCGTCTGTGGATAGTATATGCCTTGCTGACACTGGTTGACATGCTGCTTTTGAAGTTTTTCGGTATGAGTTGGTTTGATGCGCTCAACCATGCCTTTTCGACAGTTTCCACGGGAGGGTTCTCTACAAAAAATGATTCTCTGGGCTCTTTTGGCAATGACGGCATTATTTGGACAACGACAATTTTTATGATGCTGGCAGGGATAAATTTTTTAGCCCATTTAAAGCTTTATTTCAGGGATGTCAGCGGGTACAAAACAGAAGAGGTCAGATGGTATTTTACAGTTTTTTTACTGCTGAGTCTTGCTTTGAGTCTTGTACATGTAGATATCAGCGGAGATTCTTTTTATGATGCCCTCAAACACTCATCTTTTACGATTGCTTCTGTCATGACAACAACAGGATTTGCAACTATAGATTACGGCTCCTGGTCGCATTTGGCTATAGCAATTATATTTTTGGGGCTTTTGATGGGGGGCAATGCCGGTTCAACGGCAGGCGGCATTAAAATCATCCGCCATGTAATTATTTTTAAAACACTCTCTGCGGAGCTTAAAAGAATACTGCATCCAAATATGATTATTTCTGTTTTTATCGACGGGCTCAAGCAAAAAGAGCGGATTTTGTCTTCAACGTTTGGTTTTTTTACGCTTTTTATGATTACTGTAGCCATAGTAACCGTCTATATTTATGCCCGGGGGTATGATGCGATGACTGCAGTTTCGGGTGCATTTGCCATAGTGGGCAATATCGGTCCAGGATTCTCTATGGTAGGCCCTGCAGACAACTTTTCTTTTTTCTCTGATTTTGACAAAATCTTTCTCTCCGTGGCTATGATTATAGGCAGATTGGAGTGTTATACTGTTTTTGTCCTGCTCAGCAGTTCTTTTTGGAAAAAGTTCTAATACAATCTTAATAAAAAGTGTTATAATCTTTTTAAAGACTTTAAAGTAGAAAATGAGATGATACAAAATCATATAACAGAACAGACAGCTATTTTTTTCAGTGTTACAAAATGGGTTTTTCTTTCATCAATTATCGGCATAATGATTGGTGCAACAGTTACAGGCTTTTTAAAAATTTTAGCCTATAGTGAAACAAGCCGTTCTTTTTTACCGTTTGAATACTACTATACGCTTCCTTTTGCCCTTGTTCTGACTGTATGGCTGGTGAAAACCTTTGCCCCGAGTGCAGAAGGGCACGGAACGGAAAAAGTTATTTCCGCAATTCATAAAGATAACGGGAAAATAGATGTTTCGGTCATTCCCGTAAAAACACTTGCGACCGTTTTAAGTATTTTTGCAGGTGCTTCTGTCGGAAAAGAGGGCCCTGGCGCGCAGATCGGGGCAGGTGTTGCCTCTTTTATTTCTACGCTTTTGAAGTTTCACAAACAAGACAGAAAAAAGCTTGTTGTATGCGGGATCAGTGCCGGTTTTGCCACAGTTTTCGGTACCCCGATAGCCGGAGCAATCTTCGGTGTTGAGGTGTTAATTATCGGTGTGATTATGTATGATGTGCTTCTGCCGTCTTTTATTGCAGGTTTTGCCGCTTTTACAACAGCCCAGTTTCTGGGGATAGAGTATACCTATTATGACCTGCATTTTTTTCAGGATATCTCTTTGGATATCTGGCTGATAGCCAAAGTGGTCATTGCCGGACTCTTTTTCGGTTTTGTCTCTGATATAGTGATAACAACAATCTCCTACAGCCATACATATGTAAAAAGCATCAAAATAAATACATACATCAAAGCTTTTGTGGGCGGTATTTTGATAGTCGCACTGACCTTGGTCTTCGGTGAGCAGTATATAGGTTTGGGAATGAGTACAATTGCAGATGCTCTCAATCCCCATACCGCTGCATCTCAGGACATTCACTGGTATACATTTCTTTTAAAAACAGTATTTACTTCTCTTTCTCTTGCCGCAGGAGGAAGCG
The DNA here is from genome assembly GCF_039667065.1 of Sulfurimonas sp. NWX367. NCBI lineage: Bacteria > Pseudomonadati > Campylobacterota > Epsilonproteobacteria > Campylobacterales > Sulfurimonadaceae > Sulfurimonas > Sulfurimonas sp. NWX367. Next base: position 85,419 of record NZ_JALCZM010000002.1, read on the forward strand.
GGGGTGTCATTACGCCGATCTTTTACATCGGGGCAACAAGCGGGCATTTTTTTGGCTCCATCATCTCTCCCGAACATATTACGCTTTTTGCAGCCCTCGGCTTTGTAAGTGTTGTTTCGGCCACCACAAATACACCTATTGCCTCAACGATTATGGCAGTAGAACTCTTCGGGATAGATATCGCACACTATGCAGCACTTGCAGCAGTTATAAGCTTCTTGATTTCAGGGCACAGAAGTATCTTCTCTTCACAGATTCTGGCCATGAGAAAATCCGAAATGCTGAGTGTAAAAATAGGTGAAGAGGTAGAAAATATAAGTATTTCGCTGGAAAAACACGAGATAGATAAAATAGAAAAATTTCGAAGAAGACTTCATAAAAAAAACAAAAAGAAGTAAGCATTTCTTTGGAACGCGGACTTCAGTCCGGGCTGAGAGCGGCAAAACTATTGCAACAGCCGGCACTGCAGAAAAAAACTTAGTTTTTTTCACAAGTCATGCTTCAGCATAGAAAGTACCGGTTCCGAGAAAGCATTATAAATCAGTGAGTTTCAGACGCAGGCCTTTGATGTGAGAAACAGGGTAGGCGAAGGTAAGCCCTCTGCCGTTTCCTGTGATGTCGAGTTTTGTTATTATTTCTCTTATAATTTTGTCAACATTTTTTGTCTGGGTGATAAACATCAGGTTTGCATCAGTCGCGCCCGCATGGAGTCTGTCATAAAAATTTTCCATATGTTCAAGCCCCATACCGTGTGCACTCATGATAGTTACCCCTCTTGCACCCGCATCTCTTGCTGCAATAATTGCCTCTTCCTGTTTGTCTTTTGGAACGATTACATGTACTGCAGAAAAGCTCATATGCGGAGAGTGGTGTAGTGCGTCTGCACCGTCCACTCTTATAGTTGAGAGTTCCATATTCTGTACATCTTCGAGTGCATGTCGCAACTCTTCCATATGGATTTCTTCTTTTTCCCGCTCTCCTTTAACGCCCATTTTTTCTGTAATAATACCATAGAGCATAACGGTAAGCATTGGAAACAAAGAAGCAAAGGCAATGAGCCCGAAACCGTCTATGAGCGGGTCTCTGCCGTCTATGTTTGTTGCCAGTCCAAGTCCAAGAGCAGCAACAAGAGGAACTGTAACGGTTGAGGTTGTGACTCCGCCGCTGTCATAGGCTATGGGAATAATGTATTTTGGTGCCAAGAAGGTGAGAATGATGACAAAAATATATCCGCTTATGATGTAGTAGACTATTTCACCGCCGGTAACGATTCTGTAGGCTCCGAGTGCAATTCCTATAGCAACGCCCAGCGCTACAAAAAGACGAAGAACAAAGTCATTGATTTTACCGTCACTGACCTCTTTTGCTTTTCTAGCGATTGCTGTAAGCGCCGGTTCTGCCATGGTGGTTGAAAAACCGATAAAAAAACCAAAAGAGTAGATGATAAGGTTGTTGTCATAACGGGTAAGCTCAAATGCCATAGTCTCACCGACAGAAAAAAGTCCCATCTCCAAACCGACTATAAAGGCATCAAGCCCCAGAATAACCAGCCCGAAACCTATCATCACGTTCTTGAGATTTTCTATGGGTTTTTTTAGAATGATGTACTGAAAAAAGAGAATAATCACCAAAATAGGCAGGACATCTGTGATGACACCCAGCAGTCCTTTTAAGATTGTCATGGCGCTAAAGTCCAGGTTGACTGTCTCAATCTCTTTGATAACAGCAGGAACAACAGTTGCAGAGGCATCTATGAACTGGTACACAACGATACCGTAAAACTGTACAAATATCATAGGTGTGAGCGAAGCAAAGGCGATGAGACCAAAGCCGTCAAGTACAGGATTGCGCCCTTTAATGGTAGAAGCCAGTCCTATACCAAGGGCGGCAACAAGCGGAACGGTGACAGTGGATGTGGTAACTCCGCCCAAATCATAGGCAAGGCCCACTATCTCCTGGGGAGCAAAAGCCGTTGCGCTGACAACCAGGATATACCCTGCAATAATGTAGTAGTGGATAGGATGCCCTTTAATGATGCGCCATACCCCTAAAACAATGGCAAAACCGACAGAAAAGGCAACAACAGTTCTTAGCACTGTAGCGTCAATCCGTCCTGCACTGATACTTGCAGCCTTGTCTGCGATGACGATAAGCGCAGGTTCGGCAATGGTGGTTCCAAAACCTATCATGAAGCCGAAAATCAAAATCCAAAAGGTTGAGCCTTTGTGGGCAAATTCACTCGCAAGCCCTTCTCCTACAGGAAAAATCCCGACTTCAAGACCAAGTAAAAATACGGCAAGCCCCACACCGACGATGCCTAAACCTATGGCCGTACTCAGCCAGTTTGGCGGGACACTCTGGATGATGGCAAGCTGGAAAAACATAATCACAAGTATGATTGGCAAAAGGTCACGGAATGACTCTTTTAGAAGTTGCAAAAAAGTTGAAATGCTCAGCACGTTATATCTCCCCTCATTAATTTTTCGGAACCCGTACTTTAGTACGGGCTTTGTGTTTTGAAGACTAAAAGACGAAGCTAAAGCATCGCTTCCGGAAATTATTTTATGCAATAATATCGAAAAATATTATAAAACTGCTATAATTTTAAAATGAAAACATTATTTATAGGCGGCATTAAGAGTGGAAAATCCCGTAGTGCCGAAAATTACATTAAACAACTCTCAGACAAAAAACCTGTCTATCTTGCAACAACAGAATTTATAGATGATGAAATGCAAGAACGTATAGCACAGCACCAGCAGCAACGCAAGAGTGATTTCATCACAGTCGAAGAGGCGATAAATCTCAGAGAAAAAATAGCTTTACAGGAGGGTGCGGTACTTGTTGAATGTGTAAGTATGTGGATCAATAATATGCTCTATCGTGAAAAAAGTTATACGGAAATGGAAGCGGAATTGGCGAATGTTATAGCATTAAAACAAGACATTGTGTTTGTTATGAATGATGTGAGTTGTGGCATTATCCCTGAGAATAAACTTGCCCGTCAGTTTGTGGATATCAGCGGAAAGCTCTCCCAAATGCTTGCACAAAAATGTGATGAGGTCTATCATGTTGTGGCCGGAATCAGTACACAGATAAAATGAGCAAACTCTTCAAAGGTTTTACTCTGGCTGTTTCAATGCTCAGCATTCTTCCTTTTTTTAAAGTGCATGATTTTTATAAAGGCATAAACGGCTATGCGGTGATGTTTTATCCGTTTGTCGGTTTTTTGCTCGGTTTGCTTTTGTATGGTACTTTTTTGTTGCTTACTCTTTTTTTTCCGCCTTTACATGGTAGCCTCATTGTCTTTTCCTTGTGGGTTTTAGTGACAGGTGCCTTGCATCTTGATGGTTTCGCAGACACTGTAGACGGCTTGTTTGTTCCCAAAGAAAAAGCTTTACATGTAATGAAAGACCCCTATAACGGCGGGATGGGTATGATTTTTACGGTAGTGTTTTTATTGCTCAAGGCATCTTCTGTAGCGGCTTTGGATGCGATGTATCTTTTACCTGTCGTGCTTATGCTTTCACGTTTTACGGCAGTTGCTGCAATCTGTCTCTATCCATATCTCTCTGCAAACGGAATGGGTGCCTTGGCAAAAAAAGAGTTTTCGCAAAAACAGTTTTTGATAAGTGTGGTATATGTTACAGCAATCAGCATACTCTTTCACAGTTTTGTTTTGCTGTTTGTTGCTTTGTTGGTGCTGTTTGTATGCAAACATTTTTTTATGAAGCGATACGGCGGGTTTACGGGTGATATTTACGGTTTTTGCATAGAAGTGACAGAACTTGTACTGTTAAATGTTCTTATAGTCGGTTTGGTATGAAAATAACACTTATCCGCCATAGTGAAGTGCAAAAGGCATATATCGGCAAATATAACGGACATAATGACATAGGCCTTTCAAAAAAAGGGCATGAGGATGCCAAAAAGCTGGCAAAAGCTTTTACATGTAAAGCATTTGATTTGGTCTACTGTTCAGATCTCAGACGGGCAAAAGAGACAATACAACCCTTCTCTCAGGCAAAAAAAGCAGTATATACATCAAAATTGCGGGAAAAATCATGGGGAAGACATGAAGGACTCGGATATGAAGAGATTAGGGCGCAAGGCATAGAATATGAAAACTTTGCACAGTGGATAAAAGCCCTTGACGGCGAGCCTTATGGAGTTTATATACAAAGAATAAAAGAATTTTTCTTTGAAACAGTGTTGCAACAAAAAGCTGAAAATATTTTGGTTGTAACACATGCAGGCGTTATTAGAACTTTTATGGCAGTTGTGCAAAATCTGTCACTCGAAGATGCTTTTGGCATTGCGCTTCCTTATGCGTCATATACTGTTTATGATACAAAATTACAAACTTTTAGCACTATTAAAACTTAGCTCTGCTATAATACCGCTCTTACAACAAAGGACAGCTGGCCGAGTGGTCGAAGGCGCTCGCCTGGAACGCGGGTGTAGAGCAATCTACCTAGGGTTCGAATCCCTAGCTGTCCACCATCTGTTTATAGTAAAATCATTAAGCTTCTATAAAATAACCAATCCCCTGATTATTTTTGATAATGTCAGTTTTTAGTTTGTTTCTGAGCCGCCATACCAAGGTTCGCAAATTGTTTTCGGTTATCAGCTCTTCTTTGTTCCATATATAGTTTGTGGCCTGTTCAAAGGTGACTACCTGCCCCATGTTCAGGAGAAGAAGTTTCAAAAAAAGGCTCTCTTTTTTAGTCAGTTTGAGCTTTTGGTTTTGATAAAAAGTTTCTTTTGTTTTGAGATTGAAATGGTAGCCTGTTGCAAATTCAATAATATTTTTATCTGCTTTTTTTGTTTTTTTATCTATTTTTTTTATTTCATAGCCACGGGAAGCTATATAGTTTTCTATATCTACTATATCTGTATCATTTGCTTCGAATACCAGTACAACATTTTTACTCACAAGCTCCTCCGTTAATATTAAAAATAGCAATAGTATAACAATGAAGTGTAAAAGCTGTGTAAAATATTTCTTTTAATCAACTGATAATTATGATAAAATTTCATTATGATAACTCAGTTTTTCAAAAAATATCTCAGTATTATCTTTATTATTGCAACTTTTATGGGTGTTTTTCATCATCATAATGATTTGAAACAGCATAACGACTGTAAAATCTGTACAGTGCAGTCAAGCCTGTCACATGCCGATACCCCTGTTGCCATAAATTATCTGACAGCACTGGAAATACTGAAAGAATCTGTTGTTGCGCCTCTAGTCTCGTTACATGTAAAGCAGGTTCACAACACTCTTTACGCACGGGCCCCTCCAAAAATCTCCTAATTCAATACCGTTTAATCCAAGCAACTTTTTCGGAACCCGTACTTCACAGTGCGGGTTGAGAGTGGCATGAAAGAAACAGCAGTCGGCACTACGGAAAAAAATTTAGTTTTTTTCACAAGTCACGCTTTAGCGTTAGAAAGTACCGATTCCGACAGCTTTTTCGGAACCCGTACTTCAGTGCGGGCGAGAATGGCAGGAACGTTTCAACAGTCGGCACTGCAGAAAAAAATTTGGTTTTTTTCACAAGTCACACTTTAGCGTGAGAAAGTACCGATTCAAAATAGTGCAACTTGGATTTCAAAAAAAAACATAAAAATTACTACTAAAATATTGGAGAATAAACAATGAAAAAAAGACTCTGTCTCTCTGTGCTTGTATGCTCCTCTTTATTTGCGGATGCAGATATGGATGCACTCAAACAGCAGTTGGAACAACAAAAAATCAGTATGCAAAAACTAGAAGCGAAATTTGAGGCTTTGAGTACAAAACAATCGCAGATGCAGGTGACACAAAGTGTCAATACCTCTGCCTCTTTTTCGCAAAATGCCTATTTGCCGGATATCGCTTTGATTTTAAATATGTCGGCAGTAAGTCGGAATGTGAAAAACAGTGATTATGAAAATTTTCAGATACCGGGTCTTATAAATGATGATGGTATATCACCGGCGCCTTTGCCCTTTAACAAAAACAGAGGATTTAATCTTAATTATGCAGAAATAGCCATGCACTCTGTAGTTGATCCCTATTTTCAGGCCTATGCATATTTTCATCTGCAGCCAAATGAGTTTGAAATAGGTGAGGCATATATTCTGACTACATCTCTGCCTTATGGGCTAAGAGTCAAAGCCGGAAAATTCAAAAGTGATTTTGGACGCATCAATGCAAAACACCAGCACTCCTGGCATTTTGATGCACAGCCTGTTATTTATGAAACACTTTTTGGTCCCGATGGCATCAGTGATCCTGGTGTGCAATTCCAATGGGTTGTCCCGACAGATACATACATTATGGCGGGTGCAGAAGCGATGCAGGGAACAAATGACAAAAGTTTTGGCGATACCGAGTCAAATAATCTCTATGTCGGCTATATAAAATCAAGTGTCGATGTTGGCGATGATTTGTCAGTTCTTGGCGGTGTAAGTATTGCCCACGGGAAAAATACAACAGCAAATACTACCAATGTTTATGGCCTTGATTTGACACTGCGTGAGCAGTTAGGAAGCTACAGCGCAGTTGTCTGGCAGAGCGAATATCTTTACAGAAACAAAGATGTCGGCACAGGAACAGATAAACAGGCAGGACTTTACAGTGAACTGATTTATCAGTATAACAACAACTACTCAGCAGGTTTGCGTTATGGGGCAATTACAAAAAATGAGACAGACCTGTCTTCTTATGCGGGCATTGACACGGGTAATTTGGACAGGTACACAGCCGAACTGGAGTATAAACCATTTCCGATGTCACGTCTGCGTCTCTCTTATACTTACGACAGAACAAAAATCATAGCCGGTGAGAGAAAAAACATCAGTGAAGTAATGCTCTCACTCAACATTGCAGCAGGTGCACATGGCGCGCACTCGTATTAGGAGAAACATATGATAAACATTAAAACTATACTACTAACAGTTTTACTCACAAACTTTTTGTTTGCTACAGTCAAAATAGATACAACATATACAACAGCCGGTGCCATTGCGCAAAAAATAGGAGGAGATTTAGTACATGTAACGGTTCTTGGAAGTTCGAAGTATGACCCGCATTTTATTGTACCCAAGCCTTCGCTTATCGCAAAACTCCGTCGTGCAGATTTGCTCATCATTAACGGAGCAGGTTTGGAGCTTGGCTGGCTGCCTCCGCTTTTACGTGCTGCAAACAATGCCAAGATTCAAAACGGAGCCAAAGGCTTTTTGGATCTGTCTCACTATGTGCACTTGATAAATGTACCGACAACCGTTTCACGTGCTTTTGGTGATGTGCATGCACAGGGCAATCCTCACTATACAACAGATCCTTATGCTGTCCTGCCGATGGCAAAAGCCATAGCACAAAAACTTTCGCAAATTGACCCGCAGCATGCAGGGGAGTATGAAAAAAATTTGAAAAAGTTCACAAATGATTGGCAAAACTATTTACAAAAGTTTGATGCAAAAATGCTTACATGTAAAGATAAAAAGGTCGTACAGTATCATCCGCTTTTTAACTATTTTTTACAGCGATACAACTATAAAATATATGGAACGATTGAACCGCTTCCGGGGATTGCTCCGAGCTCAAAACACACTTTGGAATTGATCAATATAATGAGAGACAAGGGTGTGCAAAAGATTTTGCAGGATGTTTACCATGAGAAAAAAACAGCAAAATTCATTGCAGGAAAGACAGGAGCAAAAGTTCTGATTATTCCCCATGACTTAGGGGCTGACGGCAGTAAAACACTGCAAGAGTTTTATAACAGAATCGCTAAGAGAATATGTCAGTAGTCGAGTTACTGTGGCCGGCTTTTGTGCTGGCTGTTGCCTTAGTGTTTATCCACTCTGTATTTGGTTTGGAGATTATTAAAAGAGGTGTTGTTTTTACCGACCTGGCGATAGGGCAGATTGCCGCTGTCGGCATGGCGCTGAGTGTTGCATTTATGGATTCGCAGTATCAAAGTGCCATGACCCTGCTTTTTGCACTTTTGGCTGCCGTAATTATTACCTGGGCTACAAAAAAAGTACAAAAGATTGAAGCGTTTATAGGATTGTTATATGCTTTGGGTATATCTTCTATAATGCTCATACTTGCGCAAAGTGCAGAGGGGACCGAACTTTTTTCCAAACTCAGTGCGGCAGATATTCTTTTTACTTCAAGTGAAGATCTGTATAAAAGTCTGCTGTTATACAGCGGCATTGCCTTTGTTATGTTTGTGCTTTATCCAAGAATGAGCGGTGCAAAAAAAGAGTTTTTATTTTTTGCAATGCTTGCGTTAACCGTGACATCTTCTGTGCAGTCTGCCGGTGTGCTGGTTGTGTTTGCTCTGCTTATCGCTCCTTCATTTGCAGGGTTGAGCCAAAGAAAAACAAAGCCCTTTGTGTTTGCCTGTCTGTTTGGTTCTGTGAGTATTGTGTTAGCACTTTTTGGTTCATACTATTTAGATTTGCCGACGGGATATGCTATTATATTTGTAACAGTTTTGTTTTCACTTGTTTTTGTTGTTATTTCCAGTATAATGAGTTCTAAAAAGAGAGTAAATGAAAAGTAAGATATTGGTCGGTTTGCAGTTTTTTATTATATTTTTGATGATTTTGCCTTTGGGCTCAAAAACCCAGCATTTATATAGCGGTTTGGTGATTCTTGGTCTTGGAATAGGCATCGGACTTTTGGCGATAAGAGAACATAAAAGAGGAAACTTTAATATTCGCCCCGATATAAAAGAAAATTGTGAACTGGTCACAGGCGGTATATATGCATACGTGAGGCATCCTATGTATCTTTCGGTCTTGGTGAGTATGTTTGGTGTCGCCGTGATCTATTTTACCTATTACGAGTTTGTGCTTTTCCTTTTTTTGCTGCTGACGCTTTTGGCAAAACTGTTTTATGAAGAGAGTTTGTGGCAATGCCATAATCCGGCATATATTGCATATATGAAAAAGACAAAACGCTTAATACCTTTTGTCTTTTAAAAAAGGCTGCTGCAATGGATATAACACTTCTTATAAAATCTCTGGCTGCCTTGAGCGGAGCGCTTGGCATCTTGGTCCTTTTGTATTTTTATTTTTTACATGCAAAAAAACCGCACAAGAGAAACACTGCCAAAAAGCCAATGCATATAAGGGAGGTCAAGCCTGACTTCGAGATGCTTTTGAACGTGATAAAAGATAAAAAATCAACAACAGAGGAGCTCAAAGAAGCAGTTGAACTGATACTGAAGTATTACGGAAAAATTCCTCAGAAACTGGGTATGCGTGCTCATCCGAAATTTGAAATATATTCGGAACTGATTTTAAGAATCTGTCATCATCCCAATGTGAACAAAGACATCATCATAAAACTTGACAAAGAGCTGCACAGACGCAACCCTGAATATGCCCTTGAACTGGATGACTCTTTGACAAAGGGTTTGGATACAAGAGGCTTTTAGACTTTATCTGCCTGTTGACTCTTTTACGGCAGAGAGAAGCTCTTCAAAGCCGACTTCACTTGCATGCTCGACCTCTTGCAATACCTGAAGTGCTGTATCAAAATTCCCCTGCATATTTTCCTGTATCGCTTGTTTAAGTCCCTGGTGCACTGTTTTGTGATGTTGTGTAATACTTGAAAGATGAGTGTTTCCTTTAAGCAGAGTGTGGCTCACTTCTGAAAACCACTTGCCAAACCGACAGCTGTTTTCATCCGGAATATCAGTTGTTGTTTTATCAAGGATTGCTTTGTATCCCTTGATTTTGAGTGCAATATGGTCAATTTTTCCGTTACTGACATTGAATTCATTTGTCAGGCGTTGTGTTCTGTTTTTAATCTCATTGGAGTTTTCGACAACTTTTTGGATATTTTCATGAAAAACATCGACTATTTCCATCACTTTGGATGTTTCATTCATAAAAGTGTTGCCGATTTCTATAATAGAGTTGGAATTTTGTTTGAGTCCGTTGATGTTGATTTCTACTTCCTGGGTTGCTTTTTGTGTACGTTCTGCCAGTTTTCTTACCTCATCGGCAACAACGGCAAAACCGCGTCCGTGCTCACCGGCACGGGCAGCTTCTATGGCTGCGTTGAGTGCGAGCAGGTTGGTCTGATCCGAAATATCTTTAATGAGATTGATGATTTCTGAGATAGACATAACACTGTCATTGAGTGCATTTGAGTCTTCTCCCAAAGTATTGGCATGTTCTTGAATTGTTTCTGTTGTAGAGATGATTTCAGCAGTCTGTTCTTCAATATTGTGCATTCTGTTGTTTGTTTTATCATTGAGCTCGTTAATCTCTTCAAGTTGAACGAGATTGTCTTCGATGGTTCCCTGCAAAAAGTGTGTGCCGCTGCTGTAGCTCTCTATAATGAGTTTGACAAAAGCATCATCTTTCATCCCGGAAGTACTCTCTTGGGTGTTTTGCTGATTTTTCAGTTGTTGAATCTCATCATAAAGCCTGTTGTTTTCAGCCTCCATCTCTGCTATCTTTGCTTTATATTCATTTTCAAGTTTTTCAAGTTTTGCACTGCATCCAAACATTTTCGATTCCTTTTGTTTATATTTTGTTATTTTAGCAGAAAAATAACTTATGATGACTTAAGGGCACCTCTAAATTAAGACTCACACACTGTATCCAGTGGCAGCAAAATTGAAAAACAGCTCCCCTCGGTATCACTTTTCCATGAAAGTTTTCCCCCAAGATGTTTTTCTACAATAATTTTGGACATATATATGCCAAGTCCTGTGCCGTTTTTGGATTTTGATGTGACATAGGGCTCTCCGAGTTTTTTGAGTATTTCCGGTTTTATGCCTCCGCCGTTGTCACAGATATCAAAGAGAATCTCCTGCTCTGATGTTGTCACATTTATACTGATGCGGCCTCCCTCCCTTCTGTTCTCTTTAATGGCATCTTTGGCATTGTTGAGTATATTGATCAGGACCTGCAGCAGCTGATTTTGATAGGTACAGAATTCAATATCGCTGTTTTGCGGAAGGGAGAGTGTGATGGCATTGTTCTCTAAAGATTTTTCAACAAGATGTGTGAGTTTTTTCAAAACAGTATCTGCCGTGACAAGCTCTTTCTTTTTGTCAGGCTGGAAAAAGTTTCTAAAGTCATCAATGGTGTGCGAAAGGTATTGCGTCTGTCCGTTGAGTGTATGAATGAGTTCCTGCAGAGATTTTGCATCAACATTTCCCTGCAGATCAAGCTGTACCTGAATATTGTTTGCGACCATGGAAATCACACTCAAAGGCTGTCTCCACTGATGGGCTATCATGGAGAGCATGTCGCCCATGGCTGCCTGACGGGACTGTGAAATCATCAGTTCGTCTTTTCTCTGTATATCGGTGATATCAACAATGGCTATGAGGTACAGGGTTTCATTGCCGTTGTACTGGTCGTCAAATTTGACGGCATGCAAAACTCCGACTCTCTGCTCTTTTGATTTTGTGGTAATACTCTGTTGTTGTTTGGGCTCTTTTAGAGGGTTTTTGTAGTATTGCCTAATGCTTTTCATACTCTTTTCCTCTTCGTGAACAAAGAGTTTTTTCAGCATTTTTTCGATTGTCGGAATTTCGCTGAGGGTATAGCCTGTGGTTTCTTGAAAAATTCTGTTGAGCATTAAAATTTCCCCGTTTGCATTGTAGAGCATCAAAGGAATGGGTGTAAACTCTATCATTTTTTCAAATCTGTTCTTTTCGACTTCCAGCTGGTACATTAAAAGCTTGAGTTGTGATATGTCCCGAATTATTTTGAGCAGATAAAGCGGTTTTTTCTGTTCGTCGACTAAAAGCACCACTGCCAGACTTACCCAGATGACAGTGCCGTTTTTATGGATATAACGCTTCTCAATATGGTATGATTTTTTTTCATTGTTTTGCAGTTGTTCAAGCATGTATCTGTCTGTATCTCTGTCCTGGGCAAAAGTGATGTCGGAGACATGCATGTTTTTGAACTCCTGCTTTGTGTATCCCAGGAGTTTTGTGAGGTATTCATTGGTATCTATCCATTTTCCCTCAAGGGAGACATGCGCTATGCCTATGTCTGCCTCTTCAAAAGTCAGTTTGTAAAGATGCTCCTGTTCGTAAAGCTTTTCTGTGAGCGTTTCCTGGTCGGTTATGTCTACACCGGAACTTATTATGTTGATGATATTGCCGTCTTTGTCTTTGATGCAGGTATTTCGCCATGATACAGTGTGCTCGTTGCCCTCTGCATCTACCAGTTGGCTTTTGTACTCTTTGGCAGCTTTTGCTTTTTGAGAGACAATGGCATCAAAAATATTCTGCATCTTCGGCTGTATTGATTTTGGTACAAAATGCTGAATGAAGTTTTTGCCGAGTATCTTCTTTTTTGGCAGCCTGAGCAGTTTTGCACCACTGTTGTTTATCATCTGCACGCTTCCGTGAAGATCCAAAATCAGCACTATTGTTTCTGTTGAGTTGAGATACAAATCGTTCATTTTGTGCTCATACTCAGCCTCTTGGAGCAGTTTTTTCTTTTGTGTGATGTCATGAAAAGAGAGCACAGCCCCGTTGACTTTTCCCTCTTCTATAATAGGATTCTGCAGCACTTCAACATCAAAAGGAGTGCCGTCTTTTTTGAAAAAAAGTTCCTCTTTACGGATAGAAATACCTTTGATGAGATGCAGATGCAGGGTACACTCATCAAGAGGGTAGTGGCTGCCGTCGGGTTTTGTATGGTGCCAGATTCTGTGGGCGTTTTTTCCAAGCAGCTCGTCCTCTGTGTAGCCCAGCATTGTAAGGGCAGCTTCATTGACAAAAGTATGGCACCCCTGCAGATCAAGCCCGATGATACCGTCATGCGTGGAATTCAAAATCAAAGAGAGCTGCCTTTGCATTTTTTGTTCATTTGTGATGGATACCTGCAGCTCTTCATTGGAGCTTTGCAGCTCTTCGTTGGAAGTTTCGAGCTCTTCGTTGGCACTTTGCAACTCTTCGTTGGCACTTTGGAGCTCTTCATTGAGCAGTTGCATATTCTCTTTGGAAAGCATCAGCTCATCCAAAAGAGCGTGATTGTCCTCCTGGAGTTCCTGCACCCGGTTTGTAAGGTTTTCTATCACATACGATTCGTTTGGCAGGACTATTTCTCTGGTGTTGAACTCCAGATTGTTGGCATTGAGTTCCTGAAAGTAGAGTAAAATAAAAACAGCGTCATGTTTGTTCGCAAAAGGAGTGGCAATCACTTTGACAAAGTTCTGCCTGTCCTCGCCGAGTTTGACTTCGATAAATTTTGTACTCTGCACTTTTGCGCTTTTTGCAGTCTGATCAAGAATCTTTTTGACGCTGTACTGCAGCTCTTTTTTCAGGTTTTCGACAATATTCAAAGTCACAAAACCGTCATTAAGCTCTAAAAAAGGGTTGTTTCCCTGTTTGTAGACAATGGTGAAATTTGTATCGACGATAATGCACTCCGAAGAGAAAAGTTCAAATATGGTATTTGTTATCTCTTCTTGTATGTTGATATCTTTGAGGGTAAATGTTTTTACTTCCGAGAGGTTCTGTTTGGCATGTGTATGTGTTGAAAAGTAGTGCGAAGAGATTCTTGGAGGATTCTCAAGCTGCTCTTTGATGTAAATCTTATGCTCCTGGTTGAGCGTTTTAAAATAGGCAACGCTCATAAGTGTTGATTCCGAGGAGCCTAAAAACAAGAGACCTTTTTCTTTGAGCGCATAATGAAAGAGGACAAAAAGATCCTCCTGGACCTCAGGCAAAATATAGATAAGAAAATTTCTGCAGCTGATAATATCCTGATTGATAAAAGGCGGATCGCATAAAACATTGTGTTTTGTAAAAATAATCTGAGAACGAATAGACTCTTTGACTTTGTAGGCTCCGTCCAAGGGAACAAAATACTCTTTGCGTATTTTCTTTGGAGTCTTTTGGAGTGCTTTTTTGGAGTAGATCCCCTTTTTTGCAATGTCAAGTGCTTTTTCGTCAATGTCTGTGGCAAAAATATGAACATCGAAATTTTTTTTGAGCTTTTTTTTGATTTGGTCAATGGTGACAGCCAGAGAGTAGGCCTCTTCTCCTGTAGAGCAGGCAACAGACCAGACTCTCAGATCATAGCTGTCGGGTTTGTCAGAGAGGTACTCTTCAAGATGCTGCTTGAGTGCCTCAAATGATTTTTCGTCTCTGAAAAACTCTGTAACCCCGATAAGGATGTTTTGATACAGCAGATGCAACTCATCCGGATAGGCATTGATATAGTCAATATACTCTTCAAGCGTTGCGCATTTATTCAGAAGCATGCGTTTGTTCAGCCGTCTCATAATAGTCTCTTTTTTATACTTTTGTATGTCAAGGGACTCTTTTTCTTTGAGAAGCTTTACAATTTTCATGAAAGGTCCGGGTGCGGTATGCACGATGTTTACAAGATTTTGGGCGATCTCTTCTACCTCAAATATATAGTCAATGAAACCGCTTGCAATCGCATATTGCGGCATCTCCTGGTACTGGGCTTCTTTTGGAGACTGGGCGACGGTGATCCCGCCGTTTTCTTTGATGGTTCTCACACCCGCAGTTCCGTCATGTCCTGTCCCGCTGATGACGATGCCGAGGCAGTTTTCTTTTTTGTAACTGCTGAGCGCTTTGAAAAATACATCGATAGAAGGCGTCGGAATATGGGGAGTATCGGGTGCTTTTTCAAGGAGCAGTCGGTGGCGTGTGTAGATGAGGTTGTATCCCGGAGGAACAACATAGACATTGTTTGGCAAAAACTGCTGGTCTTTTGTGATGAGAGAGACAGGCATAACCGTATATGCGGTTAATATTTCGGCCAGGGCGCTTTTTTTATGCGGGTCAAGATGCTGGGCAATTATATAGACATACTCCTGGTCTGTGGGCAGCAGAGGAAACAGCTCTTTTAAAGCCTGCAACCCTCCGGCACTCGCACCTATCCCGATAAATACAGAATTTTTCATATTTCTCTGCCTTGTAGCTGAAACGAAAGCTTTTATTTCTTAATATTAGCATAATTTTGATAAGATTAGCGTATGATAAATTTAAAAGCATTACAATCATTGGCAAGAAAATTTAAAGTTTTATATGTAGAAGATGATATGGCTGTGCAAACTGCACTCACGGGGTATTTGAAGAATTTTTTTACACATGTGACGACTGCAAAAGACGGGCTGGAGGGTTTACAGCTCTATAAGAAGGGGCAGTTTGACATCGTGATTACAGATCTGTCCATGCCTAAAATGGACGGTATAGAGATGCTTAAAAAAATAAGAGAGATAAATCCGAATCAGGCTATACTGATAACAACCGCACACAGCGGTTCGGACTATATGTCTCAGGCTATTAAAATAGGGGTTGACGGCTATATAATCAAACCTTTTGATTATGAACAACTGAATTACGAACTCTACAAGGTCAGTGAAAAACTCGAAGTCATGCAGGAGAATGAAGCGTACAAAAAGTCCCTGCAGCGTATGGTGGAGCAAAAAACAGCCGAACTGAGTGCTATGATGCAGTTTCAGCATGACAATTATGAAAAAACTCTTTTGGCAATGGTCAAACTTATAGAAGAGAGAGATACCTATACGGCGGGGCATTCCCAAAGAGTTGCCAAATACTCTAAAATGATAGCCCAAAAGATGGGACTCTCCCAAGAAGAGTGCGAAAAAGTCTATCAGGCGGGGATTTTGCATGATATCGGCAAGATTGTCACACCGGATGTTGTCCTCTTAAAGCCAAAAAAACTCAATGATCTGGAGTATAAACTGATTCAAGAGCATCCTCAGGTCGGCTACAGACTTTTGGCAAATATTCCTATGTATGAGGAGCTGGCAGATATAGTCCGTGATCATCATGAGCGATGTGACGGCAGCGGATACCCAAGAGGCATTGCCGCCAATGAAATTGACACTCTTGCAAAAGTGATGATGATTGCCGACTGTTTTGATGCCATGACAACCAACAGAATATACAAAGGCAGAAAAACACCCAAAGAAGCACTCGATGAGATAGAACGTCTCAGCGGTGTGCAGTACGACAGGGATGCAGTCAAAGCAACACTCGAGGCGCTTAAAGATGTAGTTGTAGACAAAAATATAAATCAGTTGCCTCATACAGATATAGAAAAGGAACGATTTGCCTATTTTTACAAGGACAATCTGACCGATCTGTACAATCAGAGCTATCTCGATGTAATGTTGTTGCAAAACTCTTATGAAAAAAAATACACACAGCTGCATCTGTTGCGATTGAAAAATTTTTCGCGTTACAACAAAGAATCCGGATGGAAAGAGGGAGACACTGTTTTGGTGAAAATTGCCAAATCTTTACAAAACTGTTTTGACCTCTCTATGGTTTTTAGAATTTTTGGCGATGATTTTGCCCTCCTTGATAACGGAGAGTGCAATATGAAAAAAATAGAGCAGAAAATCAATGCCATTTTAGACAACACTATTATAGAATCAGACATACTGAATCTCACTCTTGACACCCAAAAGAGTATAAGTGTTGATGATTTGGAAAAACTTTGATATCTTCCAGGTAAGTGAAGAAAATTAATGCTTTCTCGGAACCGGTACTGAAGTACCAATGCCATTAAGTTAAGCGGCTTTTTCGGAACCCGTACTTCAGTACGGGCTTTGTGTCTTTCAAAACTAAGGCCTAGGTTAAAACCTAGGTTCCGAAAATCTGGGAATCGGTACTTTCTAACGCTAAAGCGTGACTTGTGAAAAAAACTAAATTTTTTTCTGCAGTGCCGACTGTTGTTTCTTTCATGCCACTCTCAGCCCACCCTAAAGGATGGGTTCTAAAACTCTGCTTAGCTCTTTGGAATCGGTACTTTAGTGCCGACTGTCAGGGTGCAAAAGCCTGAACCTGCCTTTTGTTAAATCCGGAAGTTCCCATTTTTGCCTCTGGGTGAAACTCTTTTGCATAGGGCTTGAGGTATGCGGGGATTGCTCTGCCTTTTAACTTCATCATATCCTGAAGCATATACTCTGCGATTTCCTCTTCGGTTATCTTTTTCTTTACATGTAAATAGGAAAAAAGCAGTTCGCCCTGTCTTTGCAGAGAGATTTTCCATGTCGAATCTGTCTGTTCGTAAATCCAGAGTCCAAAAGCATAAAAGTTTTCATACACACTTTCTTCCTGCCATAACAGCGGGAGCGTTGTTTTGAAATTTCCGCTGTTGTAATACAAATCCCAAAAGCGTGCAAAGCGTTTCATAATCTGTATATCGTTGAAGCTGAGTTTGTTGTTTTTTAAAATATCATAGGGCGGAATGTCGCTGTAAACCATGCCCTCTTCCCTGTCGTGACGGCTGATGTGCGTGCCGGAGAGTTTTTTCAGGATGCCTATCTGGATTTCACAGCTGCTGATGCGCATCAGCTCATCAAGGTTGCGTCCAAAGCTCTGCAAACTCTCCCCCGGTAATCCGACTATCAGATCAAGATGAATATGTGCCGTTGTCTCATTTTGCAAAAAGCGGATGTTGTCTTTTATTTTGTCGAGTTTGAGTTGTCTGGAGATATTGTTTGCAATTTTTGGATTGAGTGTCTGTATGCCGATTTCAAGCTGCAGCGCACCGTGAGGAAAACGTTTTATTTTTTCCCGCAAAGAGAGGGGAAAATGGTCGGGAATAACTTCAAAATGGGCAAAATAGGGCGGCTCTTTTTCTAAAAAAAAGTCCAAGATTTTGTTTGCCGCTTTCATGTTGAGATTAAAGGTTCTGTCAACAAATTTAAAATTTCTCGCTCCCCGTTCCCAGAGCTTCTCAAATTCTGTCAAGACTGCATCAAGATCAAAGGCACGTACTTTTTCATCCATGGAAGAGAGGCAAAATTCACATTCAAAAGGACAGCCTCTTGATATTTCCACATAAATATAACGGTTCTTTATGTCCTCGTCTGTGTAGTACATGTAAGGAAGCTGAATAGCTTTGAGATCGGGCAAGGTCATTTTTATGATTTTCTCGGCAGGACGCTCTTCCTGAATATTTTTGCACAGCCGGTAAAAAGCCAGATCACCTTCGCCCTGTATGATGTAATCGGCATCATCAAAGTTGACACGAAAAGGCAGGTAGCTCACTTCGGGACCTCCGAGAATTACAAGTGTCTGGGGTGAAACTTTTTTCAGGATGTGAATAAGTTCATGCACCTCTTTGGCATTCCAGATATACACGCCTATGCCTATAATGTCAGGCTGCGAGAAAAGGAGTTTCTCTGCAATCGTCTGGATGGCATCATTGATGCTGAATTCGAGTATAGTCGTGTCCTGTTGGAGTTCCTGCATATTTGCATACAAATAGCGAAGCCCTATGGCACTGTGTGTAAAGCGTGAATTTAAAGTTGTCAGTATAATTTTCATTTGCTAAGAGAGATATTTCTTAATATCAACTTGAACCTGTTGCGCTATTTGGATACACTGTAGGGTAATTTTTTCATTTGGTTCAAAATCAGGCAGTACTGAACCAAAAGGATATTTGGATGAAAGATAAATAGTGTCTATCAGGTCAATCTCATCTTCTGTAATAGTTAATAATACATTCTCTTTTTTAGGTTTTTCATTGAGAGATAATATACTATGTGTTTTTTGTAACTTTATTCCATATTCAATTAAATATGCTTTTATATATTTTTCTATTGCTTGCTGTGTGTTTTGCAGGGATGGATTATAGAGATGACTTTTTAATAAAATCTTAGCTGATTGAAAATTTTCTTCTGCAAAAACAAGCCATTTCTTTGTCTCATCTTTCATAAACAACTTTTCCTTTATAAATTTCATCCAAGAAGACACCTTTTGCATCCTCTTTAATGGGAATTATATCTATAGGAATGATTTTGGAAATTTCACGCAATACCTTTCTGTATTTTAGAGAAAGCGTTAAAAAGTTGTCATCTGAGTTTTGTATGACCGCAATATCAATATCATTTGGATTTTGGGAAGATAAAAAAGAGCCAAAGAGCACAACACTGTTTATCTCTGAAAATTGGGAGAGTTTCTTTGTAATAGTGTGAATAAAAGTTACTTTTTTATTTTTCGTTAAATACATAATGAGGAATAATATCATATTTCTTTTTTGAATGGGCTTAAAGGGAGGAAAAACAGCCGAGAGTAAAAAAGGGGGAAAACTCGGCTGTTTTAAAAATTTATAGGAGTAAATATCTCTCTTATGAAAGGGGAAAAACATAATTGAGATATAGAATTATATTTATTATAAGTAAATGTTAGGTAAATAGCGATAAATTACCTTGTTTCATCGTATTCTTTTATCATGCGATCCAAGTCTTTGAAAAGCTCCAGTGAAGCGTCTTCCATTTTTTTGAAATTTTCCACTATTATCTTAGGATGATCTGCTTTGAGAACACTGTGTTCTTTGACAAAAACCATGTTTTTGGCCACTGCATCATGCACAGTCGCATGCGGTGCATCCATTTTCTTAAAGGCAGAAGTGTTGCCAAAGCGCTCTTTGCCTGTACTGAAATACCATTGCCCCATTCTACAGTGTTTGTGATCCGGAAACTCTTTGCTTGCATCTTCGTTGAGTACAGCTGAGTACGCATTTGATTTAAATAAAATATGGTCAACCTTGACAAGTGTGGTAAAGAGACGGTTTTGAATACCGATAGCTGTCGTGTGCGCTGCATTGGCAAGCTCGTTGAGTTCACTAAAGGTATTTTCAAATTCATGAATAACGTCGCTTGACTCCTGTGCTATGTTTGTAATCTCATCAGAATTTGTTCGCATATCGTTTGCCTCTTGCTGAAGAGTGGAAATGTTGATTTCTATCTCTGTGGTTGCTTTTTGGGTGCGTTCGGCAAGTTTTCTGACCTCATCGGCAACTACGGCAAAACCGCGTCCGTGCTCACCCGCACGGGCTGCTTCTATGGCTGCATTGAGTGCAAGCAGGTTAGTCTGGTCTGCAATATCTTTGATGAGACCTACAACCTCTGAAATATCCCGTGAGCGCCCTTCAAGGTTTACAATACCTTCATGCGAAGAAGATATAAGCTCCACAAGAGAGCCCAGTCTTTGTCCTATTTCAAGAACACTGTTAAGACTTCCCGAAGCTTTTTCTGCCGTTTGTTCAGAAACATGAACAATGTCTTCTGCTTCACCGGATGAAACAGTCAAATCTGTCTGGATGATAGAAAGCCCCTGTCCGATACCTCCGCCAAGTGTTGAAAACTTAGAAGAGAGTTCGGCCTGCAGTTTTCTTCTGTATCCGCTTGCGATTGCCTCTATGGCTGTATTGACTTGAGCGGCGGTAGTATGAAACAGCCCCTGCAGTCCTTGCGGATAGGTGTGTCTGTAGGTTTTTCCGGCTGATGCGCACTCTATCGTTGTTGCGATATCACGCATAAATGCTTCTACCTGGTCAAGCATATCGTTGAGCGCCCAGGCAATTTTAGCATCATGAGAGTTGTCATTTGGAATGTGTGTAATGCGTCCTTCGAGTTTTCCCTGCGCAGCCTGTACTAAAATCTCTTCGAGTTTGTCCATAACGGTAGAACTTTTTGAAGCTGTTTCTCCCGGAATAAAGAGCGCCACAATTGCTATAAGCAAAACAAGCCCGCCTACAATGTAACTTGCACTCAGCAGGCTGTAGATACCAACGCCTAAAAGTGTTACAAAAAGCAATAAAGCCTGGTTATTTTTGAAGAGAGATGATATACTCATCATAGCTGACTCCTTCCTGGTTTAATAAATCTGTTAAAATTTTCATACTTGCGTCCATACCGCCGCTTCTTTCTGCCTGAAGCATCTGTGCATAGAGCGGTTTGATAATCTCAAGTGCTTCAGGGTTTGGCTTTCTTCTTACAGAGTAGTATCCTACGGTATTGCCGCGTTCATCCAAAGAGGGTGTGACATTGGCGTAGACCCAGTAGGAGTTATTGTTTTTTGTACTGTTGATGACATAGGCAAAAATTTCCTCTTTTGCCTGGACTCTGTCCCAAAGCAGTTTAAATATTGCCTTTGGCATATCCGGATGACGGACAATGTTATGAGGTTTTCCGAGAAGTTCTTCCTCTCTATATTCCGCTAAGTCAATAAAGATCTTATTGACATAGGTCAGTCGACCTTTTGTATCTGTTTTAGAGACAATAAAATCGTTTTCGCCTAATGTTCGTTCCATTTTAGCTCTCTCCTTTATTTGTTGAAAATATTGTAGCATATCTTTATTGGATTATTGCTATAATTTGTGATAAGGAAGTTTATGTTTGCTCTGTTATCTCTTTTTTACTATTTTTATTTTTCCATAGTGGGAATATATATTATATTTTTGCCAAAAATTCTCAGCGGTGTCGGCTATGATGCAAGTGAGATAGGGATTATTTTTGCGGCATCTCCTTTGGTGCGTTTTATTCTGCCTTTTTTGTTTTTGCGTGGACTGACGCTCAATGCTGCTGTTTTTAAATTTTCATTATTGACCGTTATTGCAAGTACGCTCTCTTTTTATCTCTCCTTGGAACACTTTTATGCCTTGCTGCTTTCAAACATATTTCTTGGATTGGGTATGAGCCTGATGCTGCCTTTTGTGGAGGTTATCTCTTTGCATACCATCGGCAAAGAGCGTTACGGAAAAGTACGGCTTTTTGGTTCTGTGGGCTTTATCGTTGTTGCGCTTGTGCTGGTCAGGTTTTTAAGTTCGGCCTATGTTGCCTTGGATTTTTTGTTTGTTTTGAGCCTTTTGACTGCTTTTGTAGCCTATTTGGTGCTTTGCCGCGCGCCTGACACCAGTTATGTAAAAGAGAAAAGTATCTCTAATGATATAGATATCTTCAAAGACTGGCAACTCTGGGGCGGACTTGTTCTGGTGCAGATGAGCTTTGGCTCCTTTTATAACTTTTTTACCATTTATGAAACGGATCACGGTATCAGTTTGGATATGACAATCTATTTGTGGAGTTTTGGCGTACTTATTGAAGTAGGGATGTTTTTCTTTCAAGGGGGACTGTTGCAGGGAAATTTACTCAACCTGTTACGCTTTACGGCACTGGCAACGGTACTGCGTTGGTTTTTAGTTTTTGCATTTCCTGAAAATTTGGCGATACTGTTTTTCTCCCAGGCCCTGCATGCTCTGAGTTTCGCACTCTTTCATACAGCCGCGATCAGCTATCTGTTTCAGCGCTACAGACACAAAAGTCTCTCTCAGCAGTTTTTTTCCGGAATAACTTACGGTTTTGGAGGACTCAGCGGAGCGCTTATTGCCGGATATGTGTATGAGTATTATCCGAAATATCTCTTTTTAACCTCAAGTCTGATGGCATTTGGAGCATTTTTGCTGTTTATGGCTGTAAGGCAGCACAAAGGGGAGCAGCTGTCCCGCCACGCTCGCCCGCACTGAAGTACGGGTTCCGAAAAAGCTGCACAGGCTCATCTTTGGAAGATACCGGAATCGGTACTTCAGTGCCGACTGTTGCAACTTTCCTGCCGCCCTCAGCCCGCACCGCAGAAAAAAATTTAGTTTTTCTCACAAGTCATGCTTTCGCATAGAAAGTACGGGTTCCGAAAAGCTGTACAGGCTCATCTGTGAAGATACCGGAATCGGTACTTCAGTGCCGACTCTTAGGCTTTATAGTTTCCACAAGCCGTGAAAGCTGATAATAACTGTTTTGATATTGTGAGTTTATTTCAAAAAGAAAAGGTCTGTATTTGAGGTAATTTGCCCAGACCTTTTTGCTCTGTTTTTCCCTGCCTCGCTTTACCAGCTCAAAACTGACAGCGGCATTGATGAAGCCTTTGAGCAGTTTGACCTCTTTGTCTTTTTCGAAACGTCGGGGAAACCAGGCTGCTTCCAATGCTTCATGAGCATCATAATAACGCTCTTCTTCGAGGCATTTTATAAATTCGTTGATATGTTTATGCATCGTTTTCATCCAGTAGCATCATATTTTTTCTCCAGTATCCTCGACCGCCTTTAAGGGAAATACAGTGGTGATTCGGAAATTTTTCTTTGTACTCTTTGAGCCGATCAAGTGTCGCCTTGCCGGAATCGCAGTAAAAAACAAAGACACTCCCTTTGGGGTATTGTTTAAGTTCATAAGGATTGTAGGTTACTGTGTCTGCTTTTTCTATGGGTGCTAAAACAGTGTCAACAAGCACGACATCCACACCTTCTTGTTCCAGTTTTTTCTTATTTTGCAAAAACTCTTTTTGCGTCCATTCGTCAGGATAATTCATGCGGTCATTATATAACAAATTTTTTATATTTTATTGAAGCAGTAAGATTAGGCTTTTTTCGGAACCCGTACTTTCTATGCTAAAGCATGACTTGTGAGAAAAACTAAATTTTTTTCTGCAGTGCGGGCTTTGTGTTTTCCTAAGGTACACTTTAGCGTTAAAACCTATTAAAAAAATTAATGCTTTCTCGGAATCGGTACTTCAGTGCCGACTGTTGCAACACCACTGCCACTCTCAGCCCGCACTGAAGTACGGGTTCCGAAAATTCAGGAAGCAGTGCGGGCTGTCAGGCTTTTGAGCCATAAAGCTGCTAAACTTGTGTTATAATCTCTTTTATGGCAAGAAAAAATAAAAAAAACAGTAAAATTAACCAGAGAATTAGAAAATATTTTGATGATGACCCCTTTGATGTGGGGATTGAACGGGTGGAGGGTAAAACCCTCAGTGAGCTTTTTGCAACACTGGGCATATATGATATAGAGCATAACAAAACGCTGATGGTAAAAACACTCCGAATGATTTGGAGCGAGGCAGACAGCGGTATGCGCCATGATATATTGAACTTTTTTGAGAGTGACGGACGGGTGTACAAGTCTGAGAAGCCAAAAAAAGAAGTTGTTTTTGACAGAGAAGACAAAATTAACGTACTTTTGGAAGAACTTGATGTAAGCCAGGAAGAGGCCGTGCGTCTGCGAGAAGCCTATTTACATGTAAGAAGCAAAAAAATAACCATAGAAAAAATGGAATCGTCTCTGCGCCATATCCGTTTTGAGATGAAAAAAGAGAGATTAGAACGTGAACTTGAGGGACTTTTTGATCTGGATGACTGCTTTGAATTTAATGCCTCGCTGAAGTACGAACTCTACGAACAGCATTTTCACAAGATTTTGACACTCAAAACAAAACCCTATGCGTATGAATACCTTGAAACAACGGATTTTGATGCGATTGTGCAAAAGATAGGGCAGGACAAAGTTGCGGTTGTGGAACAAAAGCAGGAGAATATTAATAATTTTTTAAGCAATTTGAAATATCCGCATGCCTATTTGAGTACCAAGGAAATTTTAGATGCACTGCGGGCTTCGCCTCCAAAATCAAAAGTGAGCTATCCTCTGATATCACAGAAACTTTTAAAAAAAATTGTCAAGTCTAAAATAGAGGCAGAGGGAGTGGAACTTCATGAAGAAGAGGTGCTGATTCGTGTCAATGAGCAGCTTTGCCTCCCCTACAGTGAGCAGAAAATCTCTTATAAACTGGAGTTACATGTAGAGCTTGAAGGACTTTTAGAAGAGATATGGAACGCGAAAAGGTTTAATTTTGATGCTATTTTGGCAGAGGTCAAAAAAGAGCACGAAGATGAATTTTTACTCACCCTCGATGCTTTGGTAAAAGAGTGTGAAGAGTATGCCCAGCTTTTGCATTTTAGCCAAGAAGAGCTGCATGCGAGAGTCTATGAGTATCTTTTTGAACTGCTTCCTCAGACCTTGAACATAACGCCTAAAATTCACAGAAAAATAACACGGCGTTTTTTGCATTCTATCCATGACGAACTGATTAAAAAACAGCGTGAAGCACTGCTTGCACGGACTATTCGTGATTTTAAAAATCTCTTTCCCATTGCGCGCAGTATGCAGAGAAAACTTGTACTGCACATCGGTCCTACAAACAGCGGCAAAACCTATGAGGCGATGGAGCATCTCAAAGAGGCAGATACAGGCTACTATCTGGCGCCTTTGCGGCTTCTGGCACTCGAAGGTTATGAAACGCTCAAAGTACAGGGCATTGAAAGCTCCCTCATTACCGGTGAGGAGCAGATCCTGGATGATGAAGCGACGCATATCAGTTCTACAATTGAGATGATGAATTATGATGTGGATGTGGATGTCTGTGTCATAGATGAAGTGCAGATGATAGATGACCGTGACCGCGGCTGGGCATGGGCAAATGCCATTATAGGTGCGCCTGCAAAAGAGGTCATTATGACAGGTTCGCCAAATGTCAAAGAAGCGATTGTCGCTTTGGCAGAGTATCTGGGTGAAGAGCTGGAAATACGGGAGTTTGAGAGGAAAAATCCTTTGGAGCTTTTGGAAAAACCGACACATCCAAAAGATGTGGAGGCAGGCACGGCGATTATCGCTTTTAGTCGTAAAGATGTTCTGCGGCTGAAGCAGAATTTTTCCAAAGATTTTGAAGTGAGTGTTGTCTACGGCAATCTTTCGCCTGAGGTCAGACGGGAAGAGGCAAGGCGTTTTCGAGAAGGCGAAACGCAGGTACTTGTTGCCACCGATGCCATAGCGATGGGGATGAATCTGCCCATAAAAACGGTGCTTTTTTCAAAAGCCGAAAAATTTGACGGGATAATCCAACGCAGTCTCTTTCCTTCGGAGGTACAGCAGATTGCAGGAAGGGCAGGGCGTTACGGTTTGCATGAAAAGGGCTATGTCGGGGCTCTGCACGGGGATGCTTTACATGTAGTCAAGAAAAATTTCACCAAGCCGGCAAAAGAGATAAAAGTGCCCTTTAAAGTAATGGCAAATTTGGAACATATAAAACTTGTCAGTACGATTTTGGAAGAAAACTCTTTGGAAGAAATTTTGCGCTTTTTTATCAAAAATATGGTCTTTGACGGACCTTTTTATGCGGCTTCGCTTGATGATATGCTGGAGGCTTCCCGCATTGTTGACAGTTATGATCTGGATATTGCCACCAAGTACCATCTTGCCTGCGCGCCGCTGACGCTAAAATCAGCCTATATCATCAGTGCCTATGAGCGCTACATCAATGCTTTGGAGAAAAAAGAGCCGGTTTATTATCATGCGCCAAAACTGACAGGTTCGTATGCACAAACCTCCGAAGAGCTGTTGCGCGCTGAAGATATGGTCAAAGAGATTTCGCTGTATCTGTGGCTGAGTTACCGTTTTAATGACTACTTTGTAGATGAAAACAAGGCAAGAGCCTACAGGGGTGTTTTGAACAAATATATAGAAGAGACACTCAGGCAGACACAGCTGAGTCAAAGCTGCAAGCTCTGTGGCACGGTTTTGCCGGTAAATTCCAAGTACAGTATCTGCCAGTCGTGTTTTAAAAAGAACTATGTGCACAAAAGAGGGCACCGGCGTTTGCCGCGTTAGAGAGTTCTGTCCTTAGCTTTTAAATTCGTCGATAGTTTTTTGTAAAGAAGAGGCAACCTGTACAAGTTTTTGCAAATCATTTTCAATGCTTACAACACTGGTGCCGTTGGCTGTTGAGAGTGTTTCGATTTTTTCTATGTAGGTGATGATCTCCTGAATATTCTGCGACATTTTTTCACTGTCTTCTTTTGATTTGTTTGCCATCTGTGTGGAGATTTGCATCGCTTGCGATGTTGTCGTGATTTTTTGTTCCACATCATCAGATATATTGACAAGGGCTTCAATGTTTTGTGCATTGATTGTCATCTTGTCACTGACGTCATTGATAGCCTGTACAATGGTACTGACGCTGATGTCTATCTCCGCCAGACTTTTTTGTGTCCGTTCTGCAAGCTTTCTGACTTCATCGGCAACGACGGCAAATCCTCGCCCGTGTTCTCCTGCGCGTGCCGCTTCTATGGCAGCGTTGAGAGCTAAAAGGTTTGTCTGCTCGGCTATCTCTTTGATGACATTGAGGACGTCCTTGACCTGGTCGGCATCATTTTTAAGGACTAAAAGTTCGCTTGAGAGTTCGTTTTCACTCTCTACAAAATGTTCTACTTCACTGTTGAGTTTTGCCAAAGAGCTGTGTGCCTCTTCGAGTTCTTTTTCGGCATTGAGGATGGTTTCCTGGGTAACAGTGGCTGCCTCTATGGTCTCATCTAAAATAGTTTGGATATCTTCTGTTTTTTTGCTTGTTTTGGAAACAATCTCTCTCTCCTGCTGTACGCCTTTTCGTATGACGTGGGAGGAGATCTCAATTTCAGAGGCTATTTCATTGTTTTGTTCGCCGAGTGATTTCACCTCATTTACTGTAGATTGAATCATTTCTATAAAATGATTTACTTCATTGGCTGTCTCTCCGAATTCATTGCCTTTTTTGTAGGCAAGACGTTTTGTTAAATCTTTGTTCCCGCGCACAAGATCTGCAATTCTCTCTTTGAGGTTGTTCAGCGGTGTAAAAATTTCACGGCTGAAAAAGAGCAGGGCAACCATACTAAATGCAATACTGCCCAGAATCAAAGAGATGACAAGTGTTGTGTTCGTCTGTGCAATATCTTCATCATTTTTATCCAGTGATATCGTCAAATCCATGGCACCGAGTGCATAACCGACTTCTGCATTATAGTGGCACTGCAGGCATCTTTTTTCGGCTATCATAGGTTTAATCATGCGGATAATATGGTGCCCGTTTTCATTCTTTTCGATAATTTTTGTCTCTTTGTTTTGCAATACATCTTGCACAAGAGGGTCGGCCGTATATGTTTCATCTGGTGCATAAACTTCCATAACAGCTTTTGACTTTGCAATTTTCAAGTCCTCTATGCCGTCAATGCCTTTTGCACTCTCAAAAGCAGTCTGAACCACTTCCGGGTCTCCCATCATCATGCTTGTTGTCATCGTCTGAAAGATGGACTGACTGAGCATTTTCAAAGATTTTTTTGCGGTAGTATCTGAAAGGCTGTGCAGTGTAAAGGAGAGATAATAAGACATTCCGATAAGCCCGAGAACACTTAAGGCAACAATGGAGACAATGACTTTTGACCTTACTGATGCAAACATGAAAAAATCCTAAGAGTAAAAAATTTAAGTATTATAACGTAATAAAACCTTTGCAGAATTACATACTATAGATTAAATACTCAATCTGCTCCAAAAGTTCCTGATTTTGTATGTTGCTTTGCACGGCGTACGCAAGAGAAGCCCCGGCACCTACGCCCTCTTTCGCTTCGCCCTCGTCATACTTTTTGAGTATGGGTATCTGGGTATTTGCAAAACTGAATGTAGTGTAAACGGCATGTGGTGCATAGCTTAACTGCTCTAAAATATGGGCAATATCGGAATTTTTGTCTTGTGCGACCCACTGCGTGGTTGCAAGGGTAATATTGTCATGCTTTACCCGCATCAAAACATCTTCCCTGAGTTTGTCGGCGATTAACAGACAGGCTGCCATCTGTGTTCCGCCGGCTAAGACGATTTGAAATCTTTTTGAGGCTTCAAGCAAAAATCCGGCACAAAAAAGCAGCATATTGTCACTTACGATGCCAAGCTTTTCAAAATTGCTCATATCATTGTCAAGCAAAGAGAGGGCGTTGTTTATCGTTTGTGTTTTAATATCATCGGGTACATGTAGGAAACTTGAGGAAAAATCATCGGCGCAGTCAAAGCCGAGTGCCAAAGCCGAAGCAGTCGCTGTGGTTGTTCCCGCGGGTGTACTCTCTCCTAAAATAAGATAATTTCCTTTAAGCTCATAGGACTTTCCAAACTGCATCCCTTTTACAAATAGCTCTTTTGCATTGATACCGGCACCTTTGTCTATTGCCTCGGAGGGGTGGATGCCAAAATGGTGTGTGATACAGTTTTTAGGCTGGGAAACAAGACCCAAATCCAAAATCTCTATAGTGCTAAAAGGTGTCAGATTGTGAACTGCACGGGTAATAAGTGCAGGGGTAGGGACACCTGTCGGTGTTTCGGCAAGTTCGCCCAAAGAGAAAACTTTTTCATGACTTATATATTCGGCGTCAAGTGTAGGGGTAAGCGGAATCATCCCCGGAATCCCGGCCTGGGTAATGTTGTCTATCTCACATGTCTTTGTGACACTTGCGGCAAGTAAAAAATCGGCTTTT
Source organism: Sulfurimonas sp. NWX367 (assembly GCF_039667065.1). Classification (NCBI taxonomy): domain Bacteria; kingdom Pseudomonadati; phylum Campylobacterota; class Epsilonproteobacteria; order Campylobacterales; family Sulfurimonadaceae; genus Sulfurimonas; species Sulfurimonas sp. NWX367. The sequence continues at coordinate 114,360 of NZ_JALCZM010000002.1, forward strand.
CCTTCAGGAAATGTATCAATGGTGTTTGTCAGTATGTTGTATGTTTGCATTATAAGAATCTTTTTTCTAATTGTAACAAAAATTACAAATATTTTCTTTTGTTTCAATATATTTTGGATAGTTTAAGTTTTTAGTGTTAGAATAAAACTTATTTTAATGACAGGAGCATAGTTATATGTTGAAAAAAAGTGTTATCATAGCGTCGTTGATGGCGTTGGTTTTAGTTGGGTTTAGTGGTTGTAGTGCGATGAAAACTGCCGTGAAGAAGAGAAATCTTGATGTACAAACAAAAATGTCTGAAACTGTGTTTTTGGAGCCTGTGAGCCCGGAAGAAAAGGTTATTTATTTTGATATGAGAAATACTTCTGACAAACAGGTCGATGTTAAGAATGTAATCGCTAACGAGTTTAGAGCCAAAGGCTATAAAATAACAAATGATCCTAAAAAAGCAACATATATGCTTCAGGGAAACATTTTAAAAGTCGGTAAAAGTGACTTGAGAGAAGCAAAAGCTATGATGGGTTCTAGTTTTGGTGCTGCATTGACCGGCGGTGCTTTAGGTGCTGCAACATCATACTCATTAGGTGGCGGCGGACGTACAAGTGCTGCTGTAGGTTTGGCAGGTGCTGCTCTTGGTTTTCTTGGGGATGCTCTAGTTGAAGATACTGTGTATGTTATGGTCACTGATTTACAAATTCGTGAGAGACCGCTTGACGGAGAAGTTGTCACACAGACACAACAGGCATCTTTGGCACAGGGAAGTTCTACAAAAGTACAACAGGATATCAAAGGCGGAAAAGTAAAATGGAAAACTTACCGTACACGTATCATCTCTACTGCAAACAAAATGAATTTAAAATTTGACGAAGCACGTCCGGTTCTTGAAAAAGCGCTTGCTCGTTCAATCGCAGGTGTATTTTAACAAAATGAGAAAGGGCAGTTTAAAAACTGTTCTTTCTGCTCGTTTATAAACTCTCTAGTCAATATCCACACCCTCCCAGAACTCGTCATAATCAAGATTAGTCAGTGCATTTTCATCTGCAAGGTTCTTCTCCAATAGTTTTTTTTGCTGTTCTTCAAAGTAGAGTTCCAAGGCTTCATTGATAAGTGTGCTTTCATCTTTTTTAAGGATCTGTGTAAATGTTTCCAGGTTTTGTAAGTTGTAGTCGTTAATAGTTATCTGCATAAAATATTTTAGCCAAATTTAGCAAAATTTGCTAATTTCGGCTAAATGTCTGCAGGTTTTATTTTGTTTGGACAACTCTTTTGTGAAGAGGCTGTGTCGGTCTTTCGTTGTTTCTGTAGTATTTTCTTAAAGCATCCAGTTGTGATTTTGAAATATTGACAGTATCTTTGAAAATATACCACTCTACGCCCTCTGTACAGGGTGGTGTGGTAAATGAACCTTTGTAGTGATAGTAGTGGTCCGTATCTTCAGGCAGCAAATCATTAGGATTTATGGCTATTTTGTGTTTTGCATGTAAAATCTTTTCTAAAGCAGGATTTTCTTCTCCGACTTCAAACATTACTGCCACAACTGCCACTGAACCGTCTTTTGCCATATGAACAAAGTGCGCGACTGCATTGTATCTTCTGCCGTCAATTGTATGCTCGCTCATGCCATGAAAATGAAACTGTTTTAGTTTGTAGTCTTTGCCGTGCAGTGAGATATAGCCTGCATCTACCGGGGTAACCTTTAGAGAGTGCCCGTTATCAACAACAGTGGAAATACCTTTGTAATCTTCGGAAAGTTCAATCGTGTAACTCTCGTCTAACTGCTGTGTATTTTCTGTTTCTATATTTATAGGGGACTGTTCTTTGCCTTTTTTGCAAGTTTCGCTGAAGTGTCCCCAGTCTTGCGGACCATGTTTTGCGTAGTCCCAATGTGCTTCAACACCTGCAAATGCAATTGTTGAACTCGCCATGAGTGTCAAAGCGATTGTAGAGAATTTTGTCATAAGCTGCCTTTTTTAATTTATATATTAATTATAAGGGTAGCTTACTTAATAGAGACTAAATCAGGCTGTATATATAAGTTTTTCATTGATTGTGTTTCCGCTCAGTTCAACATAACGCATCGGGTACATATCCAAGTCAAGCGGACGGACAAATCCGCGTGTGACAATAACCCTTGTCCCCTGAATCTCTTTGACAGAGTCTATATGTTTGTGTCCTGAAAGCGTCAAAATCAGGTTTGGATATTTAAAAAGTTTTTTTTGTACCTCTTGTGTGTTGTTCAGGACATATTTATGAATATCTTTTTCTTCTGTGCCGCCCCAGTAGTTTGTATAGGGATGGTGGTTGAGTATTACCGTCGGTTTGTTTTGGTCGAGAATTTTTTGGGCAAAAGCGATTGTCTCTTCTGTATAGGCTCCGTTGTTGTGGTTTTCTATACAGCTGTCAAGCCCTAAAATATTGTAGCCTTTTGTTTGCAGCAGCCAGTCTTTCCCCTCTACATGTAACTCTTTCGCACTGCAGAACATGTTTTTAAATGCTTCAAGATTAATCTGTTTGTCGCCGCTTGGAAAAGATTCTTTGTTTCCTCTTACCGTGTAGTATGGACAGTGGAGCGTATCGGCAATCTCTTTGAACTTCAATGCATCACTGTCTTGCGGCGCATTGTTGTTAAAGTTGTCACCGCCAAAGAGAACAAAATCCAAATCTTTGTAGTTTGTGTTGATAAATTGAGCCATCAGCTGCATCGCTTCGACACTGTCGCTGTCGCTCAAATCCATATGCGAATCGGTTACATGTATAAACTTCAGTGTTTTTTTCGAATCTGTCTGTGCGCCGGCCATTAAAGGCATGGCACCGGCGACTACTGCGCTTTTTAAAAAGTTTCTTCGTGATATTTGTGACATTGTTTTTCCCTTTCTTTGTTTAAATACTCTCTACAGTAATGTAGCATCACTGACAATACATTTTCCCCCGTATGTCTCCAAAAACTTTTTAAGATCTTTTTGCATGTTCTCCAGCAGTTCTTTTTTACAAACACTGAAGACCAGGATATTGCTCAGTACATCCGAGACATCATCTGCTGTCTGAAAACCGTGACCCCCGTAGCCTTCTACATCTTTGATGACAGTATATCCGTCTACTTTGTGCTTTTTAAAAACTTTTAAGAGTCTCTTTATGTAAACAGACTCAATGATGACTTCGATTTTTTTCATCTTTTACCCCCAAAATGTTGTTATCATATAATAATACAACGGTATACCTAATGAAATATTGAATGGGAAGGTAACTGCCAGACTGAGCGGAAGATATATTCCCGGATTTGCTTCAGGTACAGAGAGTCTCATTGCTGCCGGAACAGCGATGTAAGAGGCACTCGCACTGAGCAGTGCCAAAAGAAAAGCATCCCCTTTTTCAATTCCGAAGAAATAGGCTACCGCTACAGCTACAGAGGCGTTGACCATCGGCATGATGAGTGCAAATCCTATCAAAAACAGACCCACTTTTTTCAGTTCATGAATTTTTCTTGCTGCAACAAGACCCATGTCAAGAAGGAAAAATGCAAGCATCCCTTTAAAGAGCGTTCCAAAAAGCGGCTCCATAGAGTGCCATCCTTTGTCTCCTGTCAATATCCCGATGGCAAGCGCGCCTATAAGCAAAAATACAGAAGGGTTTAAAAAAGCTTCCCGCAAAATTTCTTTTATACTTGTATTTTCATCTTCTGCGTCAGGACTTTTGGCAAAGAGTGCTGCAAAGACCAGACCTATAACAATAGCCGGAGACTCCATAAGCGCCATAGAAGCAACCATAAATCCGCCATGTGCAACACCTATGGTGTCAAGATAGGTAATCCCCGTAATAAAAGTAACAGCACTGATAGACCCAAAAGTCGCCGCAATGGCAATGGCATTGTAAACATCTATTTTCATTCTTAAGATAAAAAAGCTGTATACAGGAACAAGCATGGACATAACTACTGCAATAAGCAGTGCTTTAAAGATGTATGTGCTGAGTCCGCTTTGGGAAAGTTCATGTCCGCCGTGCAAACCAATTGCTATAAGCAAATAAAGAGAAAACAGTTTAGGTAATGGCTGCGGAATAGTTAAATCAGATTTTAAGAAAATGGCCAGCATTCCTAAAAAAAAGAATAAAACAGGCGGATTTAACATATTTTGTAAAATTATATCGATATTCATTTTTTAAACTCCTATTGCATAAAGGCGGTATTAATTCGATTCAGATTTTTATCTGTAGTGTAGCGAAACAAACCTTTATCTTTATGTGGTATTTCCCTCCTTTTCCCCTAAAAAAGGAGGGATAAAGGTACGGTTTTTATTCGCCTTGTCCTAAAGAGTATGCGCGTTCACCGTTAAGCATATAAAGGTTTTCAGTTTTGATAACCTCTATGCCTGCTGCATCAATTCTGTTCATCATATCTGTAATATCACTGTTGCTTATGATATCCCCTTGGTTTTTAGCATAGTATCTGCATCTCCAGTGGTCTGTCAGGAAAGTTTCCGGGTGACCGTTCGGGTAGACCTTCTGACCACGGTTAGAGATCATTTTGAGTGCCATACCTGTATCTTTTGCCAGTTCAACCAGTTTGTCACCGATAGTATTTGCATCACAGTCATCTCTTGTAAAGATATCTACACCGATAAGATCCATTTTTTCAGTTCTTACATTTGACAGAACAGGTTTTTTGATTTGAATCGCTTTGTCATATCTTACAGGAGCAAGTGTTGATGGCTCCTGTCCCAGTCTTTCAATGACAGCATCAGCGAACTCTTTTGTTCCCACTTCCGTATGTTCCTTGCCCTGTGCTTTGAGTTTTCTGGCAAGGTCATATGTCACAATACCGTCTTCTATTGTTTTCAACCAGGCATTGTGTACTTTTTCAGCTACTTCAGGCTGTCCTACCTGTACCATCATCATCACACCAGAGAGTAAAAGACCTGACGGATTTGCTTTGTTCTTTCCGGCATGACGTGGTGCAGAACCGTGAATTGCTTCATACATTGCTATATCGGCACCAACATTCGCACCCGGTGCAATTCCGACAGAACCAGTCATAAGTCCAAGTATGTCTGTTGCAACATCTCCGTAAAGGTTAGGCATTAACACCATGTCGAAATCTTCAGGCGCATCAACAAGTTTTGCCATACCGATGTCTATAATCCAGTCATCCGCCTGAATTTCAGGGTATTTTTTGGCAGTTTCGTAAAATACTTTTACAAAAAGACCGTCTGTTATTTTCATGATGTTGTCTTTGATCATACATGTAATTCTTTTTCTGCCGTATGCTTTGGCATATTCAAATGCGTACTGGCATATTTTTTCACAACCCGGTCTTGTAATGATTTTAAGACACTGTGTTACTTCCGGTGTTTGCTGGTGCTCTATCCCTGCATATAAATCTTCTTCATTCTCACGAATAGTGACAACATTCATACCCGGGTATCTTGAAGGTATAAACGGATCATAAGAGATAGCCGGACGAACATTCGCATACAAGCCAAGTGTTTTGCGGATAGTTACATTTAAACTTTTGTATCCGCCTCCCTGAGGTGTTGTAATAGGTGCCTTGAAAAGCACTTTGTTCTTTTTGATAGACTCCCATGCTTCATCAGTAATTCCTGAAGTATTTCCTGCAAGGTATACTTTCTCTCCAACATCAATGTGTTCCCATTCTACATCTGCGCCGGCAGCATCAAGTACTCTGATGCTTGCATCCATAATCTCAGGACCGATTCCGTCCCCGCGTGCCACTGTAATAGTTCTTTTTGCCATTTTAATTCTCCTTAATAAAATCCTTCATAATATTTGAGAAATCATCATTTTGATAATGATTTCCACCTACATTTGAAAACATGCCGGTATTTTAATAAAAATAAAAGATTAAGTCTTTACAGGTTTTATTGTTAAAATTATCTATTTTTAATCTATTTATACACAAATATTATTCTAAATATCTTCAATTTTTATTCAGAATTTTTACTTTTGAAAAACTGACCATTCTGAATATGCCTGTTTTAAAGGGTTTGTGTTAAAACTTGATTGAGAGGTAAAAGCTTAAATCAAAATGATTGTCATCAGAGAGATATTTGTTCTTTTTGTAGATTGCGTAGGGTGGTTGGGTCGTTGTTTCGTATTCGCTGTTTGGAAGCCATTCTGTGTAAACCCAGTATAAAAAGTGTAAAAAATCTCCATCGGCACCGGTAATGTCAAATTTGGCATAGACACCTTTTGCAATGTTGAGTTTTGGCAGTCTTTCATAATCAATTTTGCTTTTATCATTGACTTTTATGCAGGCGACATACTGGCACTCTTCAAGGTGTGTGACCGTAGGATTGTCATGAAAAAGGGCAATATGCTCGTAGTCTTTAATATTGTTGCTGTAGGTCCATGTCTGCACTTTCTGCCAGGTTTGTTTGATTTGGTCATTGTAGCCGTTGTGCCGCATATAGTAAACTTCGATTTGCGGCATATTGACTATAGTTGCTTCAATGTTATTATAGTTTGCATTGGAGGCGATTGCTTTTTTTGATTCTGCAAGAATAGTTTGGGAGTACTCTTTGTGTCCGCCTTTTTTCCATGCCGTAGGAGTCATGGAAAATCTCTCTTTAAAAACACGGATGAAAGAGGTCTGTGAGCTGTATCCGCATAAAGCGGCTATCTGGGTGATAGTGGAATATTTGTTTGTCAGCAGCAAAGAAGAGGCTTTTTGCAACCTGATAGACTTGATGCTTTCATAAATATTTCTTCCGAAAACCTCTTTGTAGATCTTGTGCATATAGACTTTGCTGATGTTAAACTGCTGGGCCAGCTCATCCATATTGATGTCGGTATCAATATGTGTATATATATAGAAGAGTATATCATTTGATATCTGTGTTTTTTTATTGAGTGTTTCTCGCTTCATGATGTAAATTATAGCAAAAACTACTGTAAATGATTTGCTTTAGAGAAGTTTCAAAGCATTTTGAACATCTGTTTTTTCTATTTTTGTTTTGCCTTCGCCAAAATGCGCTTTTTTCTTGAGTTTGCCAAAGTAAGATGTGTCTCCGCCAAGCTTTACATGTAAAGCCAGTGCCATGGCAGTGATGGGATGTCCTGCATTGGGGCTCTCGTGCTTTTTTCCGTCTGCATAAAAGGCAAAAATGTTTTTCTGTCTTGCAAGAAGCATAATAAGCAGTGCCGTCAGCCTTGAGGGAATGAAGTTTGCGATATCGTCAAGTTTTGCCGCACATTTTCCGAATTTTTCATACTTTTCATTTCTGTAGCCGACCATAGAGTCCATGGTGTTAACGGCTTTGTAAATGACAATGCCCGGCAGATTAAACAGCAGCAGATAAAAGAGCGGGGCGACAACGCCGTCACTCAGATTTTCGGCATAGGTCTCAATCGCTGCCTTATAGACATCACTTTCACTCATCTCCTGCGTGTCGCGTGATACCAGCATGGCAATAGCTTCTTTTTTGTTCTTTACATGTAAGACATTCCGTACAGAGTCTCGCAGCATCTTATGGGCGATAAACATGGAGGCAATAAAGGAGCTGATGAGAATGTTTACAAAGGTGTTGAAAAGCTGCAGATAGAGGTAGAGTGAAAGAGTGAAAAAACTCACAGTTCCCAGCACAAACAGAACTAACAAACAGCCGCGTGTTACAGAGTCCTTGTAAAATTTTTCCTCAAAAAAAGTGATAATCTCGCCTATAACGATTACAGGATGTTTTATGAAGGAGAACTCCCCGAATTTTCTGTCGATGAGGTAGGCAAAGAGTGCGATGAAAATATTATGTATCATCCAGTGCCTTGTGGATAGCGTCTATGTTTACATGTAAAGCGATATGCTCGGCAAAGTCGGCAATGGTCTCTTTTTTAAATGCTTTAAAATTATAACCTTTGTACTTTTTGTTGAGTCTGTGAAAAACTTTATAGCGAAAGGCATCGCTTTCAAAAAGCCCGTGAACAAAGGTGCCGTAGAGGTTTTTCTTTTTTTTGGCACGTTTTTTGGCGACAGCGTTGTGAATCTCATATCCTTTTACCATAACGCCTTGGAGGTTATAACAGCCTTTTTGTACAATTTTTTCTTTTTGAAAAACAACATCTCCTTTAAAACGTCCAAATCCCTGTGTCACTTCTTTTTCTGATTCTATATGCTCGGGGTCAAGAATTTGCTCAAACAGCATCTCATAACCTCCACAGATCGCTATGACGTGTCTCTGTTTGTCATCTAAGAGAGTTTCAAAACCGCGTTTTTTCAGCCAAAGCAAATCATCGACAACCCGCTTGCTTCCGGGAATGATGAGCAGATCATAATGTTTTGCTTCATTCACACTCTCAATAAAGTTCAGCTCAATTTCCGCATCCGCAACAAGAGGCTCAAAATCGGTAAAGTTACTGATGTGCGGAAGTTTGACAACACCGACTTTTATGATGGACCTGGAAGTGTCCTGTGTGTAGCCCATCAGTGAAGCAGAGTCTTCAAAGCCGAGATTAAAGGGTTTAAAAGGAACGACACCTAAAACTTTGATGCCAAAATCTTTCTCAATGATTTTGACCCCCTCATCAAACAAGCTCATGTCTCCCTGAAATTTATTGACGATAACACCGATAACATTTTTACGCAGTTTTTTCGGCAAAAGATTGTAAACTCCGTAAATGGAGGCAAAAACACCGCCTCTTTGAATGTCTGCGACAAGTACTATCTTTGTTTGAAATTCCTGGGCTACATAGATGTTTGAGAGGTCTTTGCTCATCAGATTGAGCTCAACCGGACTGCCCGCCCCCTCGGCAATGATACAGTCATACTCTTTTTGCAAAGAAGCAAATGCTTTTTTGACGATGGGTTTGAGCCGGTTTATGTCTTTGTAATAGCTCCAGACATCCGTATCGCCGACACTTTTACCGTTGATAATCATGTGGGCTCTGCTCGCTCCGCCTGATTTTAAGAGTATGGGATTAAAAAGAGGGGTAGTTTTGAGCCCGATAGATTCGGCAGCAAAGGCCTGAGGAATGGCTATTTCACCGTTGTCAATGTCGGTAACAAGCGAATTGTTCGAGACATTCTGTGCTTTGAAAGGGGCTACATGTAAACCTCTGTGATGTAAAAGATAGGTCAGGGCAAAGGCAAGTGTTGATTTGCCCGCATCACTGCTGGTACCGAATATGCTCAGAGAGTGCATAGCTTATTTGCGCCACAGCATTTGCAGTGTATCGAGTTCTTGAAGAAAGCTGTCTGCTTTGACATAGCCGTTAACAATAAGCAGTGTTTTTTGCGTAGCAGGGTCAACGAAAAAGATACGGGGGCTAAAGGGTGCTGGAAATTTTTCGGCAGGGTATTCTCCCTCATCAAAATTCTTATATACAAGCACAACAACCACTTCTTTGTTTAAGCGTTTATGCACTGTCGGATTGGTAAAAGTGCGGTCTTCGAGACGGTCGCACCAGGGACATTCTGCTTTGGTCACGACAAGCATCAGGGGACGCTGCTCTTTTTTTGCTTTGGCAAGGGCTGCGTAATAATCGCGTTGAAAGCCCATTTTCTGGGCGTATTCGTCCAAATCAGCGCGAGCGAAAAGGCTAAAGGCTACGAGTAGCAGGCTAAGTATAATTTTCATTGGTTTTCTCCTGGGTAAGTTGTAAGTGCATTTTGCAGCGCTGTATGTGATTGTTTGTCTTTTACGGCAAAGCGAAGCCATCTGTCTGTAAGATAATCAAAACTGCCGCAGGTTCTGACGAGTATCTTCTGTCTGAGCAGATGAGAAAAAATTTCTTCCGCCTGTGATGATTGTGTCAGAATGAAGTTTGCATCACTTTGGACAATCTGTTCAAAAAGTCCGCATTTTTTTAGAATATCAAGCAGTTCCTGTTTTTGTATCGTATGCAGTTGGCGGCTTTTTTCTCTAAAAGTTTTATCGCCAAGACGTTTTTGCAAAAATGCCGCATCGAGTGAAGAGATATTCCAAAGCGGCGGATGCAATTTTGTGATATTTTTTTTATTTGAAAAAACAGCACCGATTCGCACCCCTGCACAGCTGTAAAACTTGGAAAATGACTGAACGATATAGAGCTTTTTATAGTTTTGAATCATCTGCCGCAAAGAGGGATGGTTCTCAAACTCCAAAAAGCTTTCGTCCAAAATAACAGTACATTTTTGCTTTTTCCAGTAAGCAAAAAGTGTTGCAAGTTCGTAAAAACTCCCTTCGGGCGTAGAGGGGTTGACAAAAACAACAATGGACTTTTTTGCAACGGTTGCGTCGATATTTTCAATTCGGTTGATTTTGTAAACATCTTTTTTGCTTTGGAGGGCCGCTTTTTCATATTCGCCGTACAGAGGCGCATACAAAGTGACCTTTTTTTGTTTTAATGCCTCAAACAAAGCATAAACAGCGGCAGTCGCTCCGTTATACAAAGAAATTTGTGATTTTTTCAGACCATAATTGTGTGCAATGGCCGTTTTGAGTGTTGTGTAATTGCTTTGGGCATATTTTGCAATGGTACTATTGGTTACATGTAAAGCACTCTGGGGTTGATAAAGATTGATGTTTGATGAAAAGTCTATAATCTCATCACTGCTGCATCCGAGTTGTTTTGCATATTTATATATATTGGCACCGTGTTTCATACGCGGATTTTACCAAAAGTTTACTAACTTTACTTGGTTTGAAAGAAAAACTTTAAGCGATATTTTGTGTATTATGTACGAAAATTAACAAATAACACAAATTTATATTGACAGTTAATTGTGTGATTTAAGGTTATTCTACCTATAATGTGCGTTAATAAATAGTTGTAAGTTCCCGCGGAGCGGAAACTTACAACGGCGAAGCTGAGCCCTAAACGTGCCACCCACCTTTTGTCGTATTCCGCTACGCTACATACAACAAAAGTCAGGAGTCCCACATCAATCGCAAGCGAATTTTCCGAAAGATAACATTAATGGAGCTCAGCTTCGCCGTTATATAGTCTATTAAAATTAATCTAACGAAGGAATAAAAATGAATGAAATTATTTGTCCAAATTGTAAAACAGCTTTTAAAGTAGATGAAGCTGGATTTGCTGATATACTTAAACAGGTACGTGACCGTGAATTTGATAAAGAGCTAACAAATAGACTAGCCCTTGCTCAAAAAGAAAAAGAAAATGCAGTCAAATTGGCTGAGGCTAATATTAGAAACTCGTTACAAAATGAACTTGCTCTAAAAGATAAACAGCTCACCGAATTAAAAGCTAAAAATGATGCTGAACTCGCTGAAAAATTAGCACAAAAAGAGATAGAAATTTCTGAAATGGAAGCAAGAATAAAAAGTGCAGAGACAGAAAAAGAGCTTGAAGTTTCAAAAGCTATTGAACAGATAGAAAAAGAGCGTGATAAACTTATATATGATTTAAAAACAAAAGAGAGTGAAAAAGAGAATGCTATTACACTTGCTGTTGCCAATATTCAAAATGATTTACAAGAAGAGTTGGCAAAAAAAGATAAAGAACTTTCTGAATTAAAGTCTAAAAGTGAATCTGAACTCGCTGAACAATTAGCAAATAAAGAAGCAGAAATAGCAGAAATGAAATCTAAAATTCAGATTGCAGAAGCTGAGAAAAAACTTGAAATTGTAGAAGCTACAAAAGAGCTAGAGAAAGCACGAGATGACCTTATTCATGATTTAGAGATAGAAGAGAGAGAAAAAAAACTATTAGAAAAAACTATTGAAGAGAAGTTTAGCCAACAACTTGTTGTAAAAGATGAAACTATTAGAATGAAAGAAGATGAAATTGAACGCCTAAGAGATTTCAAGCAGAAGCTTTCAACAAAAATGATTGGAGAGACACTCGAACAACATTGTGAATATGAGTTCAATAAGCTACGAGCAACAGGTTTTCAAGATGCATATTTTGAAAAAGATAATGATGCTAGAGGTGGAACTAAAGGCGATTATATTTATAGAGAAAATGACAATGAAGGCAATGAAATCATTTCCATAATGTTTGAAATGAAAAATGAGAATGATGAGACTGCTGCAAAAAAGAAAAATGAAGATTTTTTTGCGAAACTAGATAAAGACCGTAAAGCAAAAGGGTGCGAATATGCTGTTCTGGTATCTCTTTTAGAATCAGAAAATGAATTTTATAATACAGGCATAGTTGATGTTTCTCATAAGTTTGGAAAAATGTATGTCGTGCGTCCTCAATTTTTCATACCAATTATTACTCTACTTAGAAATGCTGCAATGAACTCTATGAAATATAAAGCTGAATTAAACTTGATGAAAAATCAGAATATAGATATTACTAATTTTGAAGAAAAAATAGAAGCATTTAAAACAGGTTTTGCAAGAAACTATGATTTGGCTAGTCGAAAATTTAAAACAGCTATTGATGAGATTGATAAAACAATCACACATCTTCAAAAAACTAAAGATGCTCTATTGTCATCAGAAAATAATTTACGATTAGCAAATAATAAAGCTGATGATTTAACCATTAAAAAATTAACTCATGGGAATCCTACTATGAAAGCTAAGTTTGATGAACAAAATAAAAAATAATATTAAAAAAAGATATATGATATATAACAAACCAGAGAAGTTATAAATCCTTAGATTAGCAGGTGGTGAGACCGTTTAAAATTCCGTGTCAGTAACTTTTAGAAGGCACTATACATTTCTTTGGCACGTTTTGTTTTTTTGTCATGGTTTATTCGCAGAAGGGCATAGAAGTTTGCTGCTGTGTTGCGCTGTTTTTGTAGCTTTGCTGTGGTGATTTTTTTATTTCTTTTTTGGTTGTATGTTGCCAAGAACATTTTTGTGTAGAGTTGCCTGTTTTTTGGATTGAAAGAGAGCAGGGCTACGCTCGCGTCAAAGGCAAACTCTCCCAAACCGCCGTCTATAAAATCAAATACGGCTATGTTGTTTTTGTGAAAAATGGTATTGTCTTTGAAAATGTCTCCATGGATGAAACCTTCGTTCTTTTGGCGTAAATTTTGCAGTGAGCAGAGCTTTTTATAATAATAAAAATGATTTTTCTTTACAAAATCCAGCATACTGTTGATATTGTATGCGTTTAAAAAAGGAGAAGCATCCGTAAAATCTTTACTCACAGTATGAAATTGTGCCAAAAATCTTGCGAGTGCGCGAATATGGAAGAGTTGTATGTTTTTTGGCATACTGCCCTGGAGTTTTGAGTAGAGATACCAGCCGTTTTTTTCTTCCAAAAACTGCGGTGTATTGAATTTACATGTAAAGAGATGCTTTAAAAGTGCCTGTTCTGTTTGCACCTTTTTGCCCGTTTCTCTTTCATATTTTTTTAAAATATAGCTGTTTTTGCTGTTTTTTACAATGTAGGTTGTATCCATTATGCCGTTTGTTGTGGGGATAATTTGCTTAAAACCATAGTCGGGAAAAATCCGACGCAGTTGTTCAAGCGTTAATTCTGTTTTGACACCCATTTAAACCTGGCAGACTTTCATAATCTTTGCCCAGTCCAGGTCAAAATGTTTCTCGACATAGGCTCTGTGATGCGGTACACTGCATCCGGAACAGTCTTGATGTATTTTATCTCCGTAGACACCCTGTCTGCCGTCTTTTGAATCAATATCACAAAAACTGTACTGTGTTTTTTCTTTTACTTTTTGAATGCCTTCGTCATTAAAACGAAAATTCGGACAGGAACAAAGATAGCAGTTGAGATTCTCCATATCATGGCATTTTTTATTTTTGGCATAAAGCGGACAAAAGTCACTCTCTTTTTCTTTCATGTTTTCAAAATCAAAGTAGTCGATGATCTGCTGTTTTTTGAAGTTTTGTGCTAAAAGTTTATCTACAATCTTTTTATGTTTTTTTGCATGGTTTTGTACCCAGTCAATGTAAGCCAACTAAAGTTCCTTTTTTTGAAATTATAGTATAATTTGGAATAAACAAATTAAAGGATGCAAAAATGCATATAGAAGCAGGCGTAGTTGAAGGCGCTAAAATGTTTTTGAGCTATGGAACTGCAACAGCAGTGCTTGGAGCTACAGCAAAAACAGCGTATGATAATATCAAGGAAAATGGTGCTTTGTCTTTAGTATTTAAAAGTATAATAGCAACGATTATAGTATTTTGTTGTTTTGAAGTTTTACCACACTACCCAATAGGTGTAAGTGAAGTGCATCTTATTTTAGGAACAACCATATTTTTAGTATTTGGCATTGCTCCTGCCGCAATTGGTTTGGCTTTGGGACTTTTAATTCAGGGACTTTTCTTTGCTCAGTTTGATTTGCCTCAGTATGGCATCAATGTAACAACGCTTCTTGCAAGTATGTTTGTTTTAAATATAGCAGCAAAAAAAGTGATACCGGAAGGTGTGGCATATAAAGATATAAGCTATACACAACTCTTAAAACTTTCTGTTGTCTGGGAGGGGAGTATTGTTTCATGGGTTGCTTTTTGGGCACTTTATGGGCAAGGATTTGAAGTTGAAAATTTACAAAACATTGCTACTTTCGGTGCGGCGTACATGTCTGTGATTATTATAGAACCTTTGGTAGATATTGCAGTTTTAACTGCCGTAAAAGCTTACGACAAAACAAATGAATGTGCATTTTTATTTGACAAAAAACTTTGTCATGCGTAAAAGAAATCAGGATTTTACAATCCTAATTTCTTGAGCTCTATCTCAATATTTTTTCTAAATATTTCTCGAACTTCTTCTTGCTCTATGAGGTTGAACTTTTCATCTTGTGTGATTGGCTGAACAATACTTGCATCTGCATACTCGCTCACTTCTTCACATATCTCTTTCATATCTTTGTCGTAGTGATTCCCACTGACCAGAAGCATAGGAACAATTTGAACTTTTCGCTCTTTATCACCTTGCGTGAGTTTGAGTATGTCGCGTTTGATGGCATCTTTTACAGCATAAAATGGAAACTCTCCCTCTAAGGAACAGGTGAGATTTCTTTCATTGAGCATTCTTAAAAAGTTTGCTGCGTAACTGACAGCTTCAAGTCCACCGATATTTAAAACAGGAACACCATGGATGATATAAAGGTTAATAATGTCTTCTTTTTTCTGTCGTATACGTTCATCAAGTGCTTTAAGATAAAGTGATGTCTCTTTTGTTTTTTGCAATAGAGGGTTCGTATATCTAATATTTGCTAAAGAAAACTCCCGAAATCCTTTAACCATTCTCATAAGGACTTCATGTTCATCTGTCGGGAAAATATTCACACTTACTATGATATAACGCTTATAACCCTCCATATCAACATCTGCCATCACCTGAGGAAGATTTTTATATACTTCGCCTTTTTTTGCCAACTCTTTAATGACCATTTTTGAAGAAAATGCAGTAAAAACAGGAATCTCTGTAAAGGAGTCTTGTATAAATTTTTCAAACTCCAAATATTTTTCCTGCTCTATCACCGAACCAAAACAGGAGAGAATTATTGCCGTGCCTTTGTTATAATGTCTATATCGTTTCATAATACACCAATCTAATTTTTTGCAAATTATAGGATAAAAAGTTGAAAAAAGCATTATTAATCTCTGCAATCGCATCCAATCAAGGAAAAACACTTCTTACTATGGCACTCTTGTATCATTATAAGAAGAATGTACGCCCTTTTAAGTGTGGGCCGGATTTTATTGATCCGCAGTTTCACGAACGTATAGCAGGTATTCCATCTGTTAACCTTGATGGATACATGATGAATCAAGTGCAGCTGCAATGGATGTTAACAAAGTATTTTGACAAAGATGTTGCCATTTTGGAAGGTGTTATGGGTTACTATGACGGAATGGACAAGGGTGCAAGTGCTTATGATGTGGCAAAAACTCTCAATATTCCTTCTCTTTTAATTCTGGATGCAGGCGGCAGTTACATAACTGTTGCTGCAGTTTTAAAAGGTTTGCTCTTCTTTAGAAAAGACAATACGATAAAAGCAGTAGTGCTCAACAAAATTTCTTCTGCCATGCACTATGAACTCGTAAAAAAGCATATAGAAGCAGAGTGTGAAGGGATTGTAGTCTGTGGTTGGATACAAAAGGGATTACAAACTTTAAATGCAACGCACTTGGGGCTTGATTTAAAAGAACTGGATTCTTATATGGTAGAAAAAATTTCAAAAGAGGTATTGGAACATATTGATATAGAGCAGTTAGAATCTGTTATGAAAACTGTTTTAGAAAATGTTAGTGTATACCCCTTTGAGAAAGTAATAAAAAGAGATGAAAAATGTGTACTTGTGAAAGATGAAAACTTTTCTTTTGTGTATCATGACAATATAGAGTTTTTAAAAGAACTTTACAAAGAAGTGCAATTTATAAGCAGTAC
The DNA here is from genome assembly GCF_039667065.1 of Sulfurimonas sp. NWX367. Taxonomy (NCBI): domain Bacteria; kingdom Pseudomonadati; phylum Campylobacterota; class Epsilonproteobacteria; order Campylobacterales; family Sulfurimonadaceae; genus Sulfurimonas; species Sulfurimonas sp. NWX367. The sequence goes on from NZ_JALCZM010000002.1 coordinate 130,629, forward strand.
AAAAGATGAAGCGATTCCAGATGATGCAGATCTTGTGATATTACCGGGTGGCTATGTGGAGACAGATAGCCATTATGCAAAAATAAAAGATTCACATAATTTTAAAAACTCTTTGAAAGAGCACGTCAAAACTAAAAAAGTTTATGCAGAATGTGCCGGGTTTATTTATCTTGGTGAGACTTGTGATGAAAAAAAGATGAGTAAAATATTACCTATAACCTTTACACTCACAAAGAAACGTGAGCGTTTGGGTTACTACAAATGTGAGTTTGATGGAGAGGTCATCAAAGGACATGCTTTTCACTATTCTAAAATTATTGATGCACCAAAAACAGATATAAAGCTCTATAAAGTTTCAAAAAAAAGTGCAAAAGAGGGAGGCTATAGACAAGACAATATTTTTGCTACCTATTTACATACAATGTGGCGTATTAATTTTTGTATGTGACGCATTTATCTAAAAGTTTTTCACGTTCCCAGCCTAAAGTTTTAAGCTCACTCTCTTGATAAAATTCATCTACATAGCCTACACAAAGGTAGGCTATAAGGCGTGAGCCTTGTTTTACATGTAAAGTATTGAGCACTTTTTTCTCATCGAGTATGCTCACCCAACCTATGCCAATGTTTAAGGCTCTTGCCATAAGCCACATATTTTGAACGGCACAGACAACACTATATTCACCCATTTTTTCCATGCTGGTCATTCCCAAAATATTACCTTGTTTTGGTTCATAGAGTACAGCAATGTTCAGAGGGGCTTCTTTTATGCCCTCTAATTTTAATTTTTTATAAAGAGGGTTGTCTTTGAAGATTTTTTTCGCCTTTGTGTTTTCATGGTCAAAATTTTCTATAAGTCTTTGTTTTATGTTTTTGTCGCTGATGACTATAAATTTCCAAGGCTGCGAGTAACCCACAGAAGGTGCCGAAATAGCTGCTTCTAAGATCATATTGAGCTTTTCTTTTTCTACTGCTTTGTTTATAAATCTGTTTCCTCGGACATCTCGTCTAGCTTTTATAATATTTAAGAGTTTGTCAGCATCGTCTTTTGTAAAGTTCATACGTAATTATACTGTGTTATAATCCTTATTAAAAAAAAAGAAGAGAATGTATGGACTTTATTCTGGAAGAACCCCCTATAAATATCGGTGCAGATATTAGCGAAAAATCTTTTGAAATGATAGAAGATGAAATTGTTTCTTATCCGAAATACCATGAATTTGATGAAAATGAAAAAGCACTTGTTGCAAGACTGATTCATACAACAACCTGTTTTAATGAGGTTATAGACAATATTTACTTTAGCAAAAACGCGATGCTTAAACTCAAAGATCTGTTGCAAAACAAAGCAAAACTCATTGTTGATACCAATATGATTCGATCAGGATTGAGCCAGTTTTATTTAAATAAGTATGAGAACGAAGTTATCTGTTATGTCAATGAACCCGAAGCTTTTGAAATGGCAGAAAAAAATGCTACAACCCGTTCTTATGCAGCAGTAGAACTTGCAATACAAAAGTTTCAAAACGAGCCTATGGTTTTAGCCTGTGGAAATGCTCCGACGTTTATTTATGCAGCGGTAAATACATTGATAAAAAATAAAGTAAATCTTGAAAATGTCATGTTTTTACTTTTTCCTGTTGGTTTTGTCAATGTGGTCGAATCTAAAGAGTATGGAAAAAAATTTATAGAGCATTTTGGTGCTGAGGGCATTATTCTACAAGGCAGATACGGTGCATCAACGATGGTTGTCGCATCACTGCATGCAGCCTATAAGCTTATAAAAGACTTTGACACAGGGCAAGGAAAATATAATGGCAAGTAGTCTGATAAATTCACATTCAAGTTCAAAATACGGTAGTAACCCAGTAAAAAAAGGTGAAGTGCGTCTGAATGAAATGGGCAGTGAAGTGGTTGAAGGCTATACATGTAAACCAAAAAACTATGATAAAAATCGCCCAATTATGCACTATAAAACACTGCTCCTTTTGTGCGATGACGAGCGATGTGGTAAAGCGGGCAAAGATGACAGGGCAACACATTTGCGTGAGATTCTAAAGGAGATGGGGCTTAATAAGGGAGAAAATCGTATAAAGATAAGCCGTACAGGCTGTTATGGAGCATGTAGATTTCGCCAAGTTTGTCAAGTAACAGAAAATACGCAGGCAAATGGTAATGCAAAAAACAACGCACTTTGGTTACGGCACACACATAATTTTACAGACAAGCAGTGGCGAGAACTTTTTAAGCTTTTAAGTGAAGATAAAATTCTTTTAGAGATGTTGGATGAGAAGTATTTTATTCCTATGAAGGTTTATAACTAAATTCGCATGAGTGAAAAACTAAAGTCGGGGTACACAACAGGAACACATGCAACAGCAGTGTTTTTAGCGACTTTGTATGAATATTTTGGTAAGCTTCCTATGCAAAAGTTGTCAGTAGTGTTGCCACAGGGTGCAGAAGCACTTATAGATGTTGGGCAAAAGGAGAGGCTTTGTTATGTTAGTGTTAAAGGTGATAATGACGATATTGATGTAACAAAAGGATGTGAAATTAGCTGTAAACTTTTAAAACAAAAACCGCAAAAGATTAAAGAACAAACGCCCTCACTTCTAAAAATTAAGAATACAAAAGTCTATGTTTATGCCGGAGAAGGGATAGGAGTCGTCACAAAAAAAGGGCTGAAAATCAGTCCCCCGCATCCTGCAATAAATCCTGTACCTCTTACCATGATGCTGGAAAATGCACAAAGTATTGTAAAAGAATCGAAAGAAGTTTTATATGCCGTGTTTAGTGTTAAAGATGGAGAGCACATAGCAAAAGATACGGCAAATGCAAAGGTTGGCGTAGTTGGCGGCATTTCTATTTTAGGTACCCGAGGCATTGTTAAGCCGGTTTCTTCTTCTGCGTATATTGATTCTGTTACAGCTGAAATAGATGTCGCAGCGGCAGAGTCACAGGAGGAAATTATTTTTACTCTTGGTAATTCTGCGCATGATTTTGCGAAAAAATATTATAATGAAAGTTCTATTATAGAGATTGGTAATTTTGTGTATGATGCATCTTCTCGGCTGAAAAAACACAGAATAAAAAAATTGATATTTATAACAAGTGTTGCAAAAATGTGTAAAGTAGCACAGGGTTTTAAAAATACACATAACAAATATGGCAGTATTAATTTTGATGAGGTGAAAATTTGGTTAAATTCAGAACTGAATTTTGAACTGGGCAATGAAGAATTTGTAACCTTAAAAGGAGTTTTACAAACTCTGCCGGATGAGTATAAAGAGCCATTTATAAAACTTTTAGGGTATAAATCTGCTTTGAGATTGAAAGAGTGGTTTTTAGAGCTTGGTTTACATGTACACGAGGTTGAAACAATTACTTTGCCAAATGAGATAAAGGAAAGGCTAAAATGGTAACAATAGCAGGCTCAGGGATGGGTGAATATAATTTTAAGAATATAGATGTTGATTTCTCAAAATTTGATATGATTTTTTGCGATCAAAACTATGAAACCCCTTTGCCAAATGTGACAAAGGGAAATTTTAAAGTTGTCAAAGAAGCAATATTAAATAATCTTGACAAAGAGTTACTCTATGTAGTCAGTGGTTCACCTACTTTTTTTTCTGGGGCAATTTTAATTATAAATGCACTTAAAAAACAAAAGATTGCTTTCAAAATTATTGATAACACTTCAAGCCTTAGTTATATGTTAGCTCATGAGGGTGTAAGTCTTGTTAAAACAGGCATTATAACTTTACATGGAAAAAACTTTGTGGATTTACAAAACTTTTTGACAAAAGAGTACACTTTTATTGTTTGTGATAATGATACACCTCGTGTTTTGTCGCAAGCTATAAGTTTTTTAGATGAAGATGACATAAGTATTACACTTGGTGAAAAGTTTGGTTATGAAGATGAGACTTTTTCTACGACAACATTACAAAAAATGCTAGAAAAATCACCTCGTATGCCTTATTCTCTTCTTGTTAAACGAAAGTATAAGCCACTACCTAATATCTCAAGCGAAGAAAGTATTGAACATGAAAACGGGATGATTACCAAAAGCTATAAGCGACATATTTCTTTACAAAACCTTGAACTGCAGTCAAATATGCTTTTGTGGGATATAGGAGCTGGTTCTGGCTCTGTTAGTATAGACGGCTACAAACGTTATAAAGTAAAAACTATTCTTTTTGAAAAAAATCCCAAACGTTCGGCTATGATAAAAAATTCATTAAAAAAGCATAAAGTACTCGATACAAAACTTTATGAAGGCGAAGCAAGTGAAGCATACAAGAAAGAATTAAGCACGCCTGAGAGAATTTTCATCGGTGGTGGCGGACAAAAAGTGATAGCTGAACTTGAGTACCTCTATGGACGCTTAGCCAAAGGCGGTATTCTGGTAGCTAACTTTGTAACACTTACAAACCTAACACAAGCTATCACTGTTTTAAGAAAAGCAAAAATTTCTTTTGACGTTAAAAGCATTAGTCTGACAACTTATAAAATGAGCCTGCTTATGCCAGAACCTGAACGCATTATGCATCAGATTATACTAAAGAAGGAAATAAATGATTAAATTTGTAGGAGCGGGTCCAGGGGATCCTGAACTTATAACTGTAAAAGGGATGAAAGCCTTACAGGACGCTGAAGTAGTTTTATACACAGGTTCCCTTGTTCCAAAAGAGCTACTTAAGTGGTGTCAAGAGGGAACGATTATAGAAAACTCGGCAGATATGAGTTATGAGGATATTTTTAGCTTTATAAAAAAATATGCCCAGAATAAATTTGTGCGTTTGCATACGGGGGACAGCTCTATTTACTCTACCATAGCCAAACAGATAAAATTTTTAAGAAGTGAAAATATAGATTTTGAGATTATTCCGGGAGTTACTGCAGCATTTGGTGCGGCAGCATCGGCGGGTATTGAATATACTATTCCCGGAGTATCACAGACGCTTATTATCTCCCGTATTGAGGGGCGTACTCCAAATCCAGAAAGTCTGGAACAACTTTTGTCAAACAAGCACTCTTCTTTTGCGTTTTATCTCTCTATCTCACTTATACAAAAACTCAAAGAGACAGCTTATAAATTAGGCTATAGCAAAGATACACCTTGCTGGGTTGTTGAAAAAGCGACATGGTCTGATGAAAAAATTTATAAAGCCACTATTTCTACTATACAAGAGCAGGTTTTACATGTAAAGGGTGTTGCACTCATCATATTTGGCAAATTTTTACACCAAAACTCAACGGCAGAATCTCATCTGTACGCAGACAAATACAAACAAGAGAGTCAAAGGAAATCAAAATCATTATGAAAATAGCAATAGCAACTATAAATAATCCTTCATTAGAAGCAGCAAAAAAACTTTTACCTTATCTGCAAGGACATGAATGTCATATTTTTAACAAAAGTGAAGATGGTACAACAAAAGAGGCGGCTTTTCACATTTTTGCCAAAGTCGATGATATCATGCCTACGGCATGGGCTGAGTTTGACGCCATCATCTTTTTAATGGCAACGGGTGCAGTCATTAGAAAAATTGCACCACACTTAAAAGATAAAGCAACAGACCCTGCTGTGCTCATAATGACGCTTGATTTAAAAAGGGTAATTCCTTTACTTTCAGGGCATTTGGGAGGTGCAAATGAACTTGCCAATGAATTGTGTGCAAAGATAGAAGGCTGTGTGAATTTTGTAACTACGGCAAGTGATCAGATAAAAGTTCTTGCTTTTGATATGTTTGCAAAAAAGTACGGTTTTACTATCAGCAACTTAAAATCTTTAGCAGAGGTTTCCAATGCCATCATCAACAAGAAAAAAGTACAGGTAATAAGCTATCCCTGTATGATTGAGGCAGTAAAAGAGTTTGAAGGTTACAAAGAGGAAAATTTTTCTTTTTTTATGCCAGATGATTTAGGAAAGTGGGATAAAAATATACCGACTGTCTATATTACTCCGCAAAAGCTACCAAATAGTGCACTACAAATTCATCCGCAAGAGATAGTTTTAGGGCTTGGGATGAACAGAGGCACAAGTGCTGATGAAATAGACAAGGCAGTTACAAGATTTTGTTTTGAACACGGTATAAAAAAAGAACAAATTACAAAACTTGCAAGTTTTAGTGCTAAAGCGGATGAAAAAGGTTTACTTCAATATGTTTCAAACATAAACAAAGAGTTAGAATTTTTCAGCGAGGATGCCATTAATGCACTCCCTGAGAAGTTTAGCCCTTCGCAGGCGACAAAGTTTTTTAATATTAAAGGAGTGGCTGAACCGGCTTCTTTATTGGCAAGTAAAAACAGAACACTTTTTTTAAGTAAAAGAATTTACGGCGCGGTAACGATTGCCGCTTCATTTTAATATAAGGAGCAAAAACAAGATGGGAAAATTAACATTAGTTTCAACCGGCGCAGGTGGTGACAGATATTTGACACAAGAGGCAATAAACGCAATACGTGAAGCGGATTTAGTTGTAGCTTATACCAAATATGCCAAGGATTTACCAGAATTGGTAGCAGATAAAGAGGTTTTTACGACGCCAATGACAAAAGAGATAGAACGTGTTCAGCATGCCATAGATGAAGCTAAAAAAGGCAGGACTGTTGCATTGCTTTCAAATGGTGATGCAAATGTTTATGCTATGGGTTCTTTGGTTGTTGAACTTATAGATACGCTTGACTTGTGGGAAAGTATAGAATATTCGGCTTTACCTGGGATTAGTTCTGTTTTAGCACTTGCGAGTGAAGTCGGTGCGCCTATTAGTCAAGATTTTTGTCTTATATCACTTTCTGATAGGCTAACAGATGCCGGGTTGATTCAAAAACGATTACGTTTGGCTTTGGAGGGAGATTTCATTATCTCAATTTATAACCCAAAAAGTAGAAGTAGACTTGAGCCGTATGAAGGAATGCTAGAACAGTTGAAAAATATTGATGCAAATCGCCCTGTAGTAGTTGCAAGAGATTTAGGGCGTGAAAATCAGATGATAAAAATAATTACAGCAAAAGAGTTGATAGATGCAGGCGTAGAAAATGAAGATGTAAATATGTCTACGACACTGCTTATAGGAAACTCTACAACAAAACTTACAAGGGATGGCAGAGTTTTAACACCAAGAGGCTATTTAAATAAATATGACTTAAGTGGTATGCAAAAGGGTGAATGGGAAAAGATTAACTAGCGCCTTGCAAAATTGATAAAAAGGGTCATATACTTTTTGACTTTACTAATCTTTGAAGATGTGATTTTAGCATCTTCAAGATACATATTTTCAAAAGTATAAAAATTACCTTCTCCTAAAACCTCTGTATTCATTCCGATTTTTGGGCGCATTAAAATTTCTGTAGTTTTGACTTCAGATCGTGGATTTATAGGCTTAATGATGAGTTTTTCATCACCTAAACAAAGTGCTTTTTGCACTTCGGCGGAAGCGGCGCTAAATGAAGTGACACCTGCTATAACTTTACAGCTTTTATAGATTTTTTCATTTTTTTCTTTGATAATGTCAAGCAGATAGTAGATACTTGAGTAAATAGCAGCATCTCCAAGTGTGACAAAGCAGACCTTATTGTATTTTTGCAGTGTCTCTAAAATTATATCGGCCTCGTGTACCCAGTCTTCATAGTTAAAATGCATAGGTGAATAAACCGGTACAATAGTCTTGGTTACATGTAAGAGTGAAAGCGCATCCGAGACGATTTTATAGCTGATAGATTTTGTAAAAGTATTGTCTTCGCTTTTTGTAGGTACACAGATGGCATCACATTCCCTAAAAGCATTGAGTGCTTTAAGTGTCAAGAGTTCAACATCTCCTGGACCTAAAGAGACCATAGTAAGTTTTTGATTCATTATTTTCTTTTTGTGAAATTATAACTAACTTCTTATAAAGTGTGCTTTTTGTGAATGATTTGTATGTTAGAATTAAGTTATGAAACTTTCACATTTAGAACAAATTACTGATTATTTACAAAATTTTAAAAAAATATCTGCTGCATTTCGGGTAAGCGACAGCATCATCAAAATTGTTTTTGACAAAAATGATGCGCTTTATTTTAACATGCAACGCTCGAATTCAAGCATATTCAAATGTGAAGAGTACCCGCGTTCCAAGGTCTATAATGCCCCTTTTGATGTCATTTTAGCCAAACGGTTCAACCGTGCAAACGTCTTACATGCAGAACTGCTCAATGATGATAAAATTATACGCATTAAAACCTCGCTGGCTTCTGCTTATAAAGAAGAAACAACCTATCTGCAGATAGAATTTACAGGCAAATATACCAATGTCATTATTCTGGATGAAGAGAATATTGTGCTTGAAGCACTGCGTCATGTTGATCTGTTTTCCTCTTTTCGGGAAGTTCGGGTTGGGCAAAAACTGCTGGATGTTCCGCCTGCGCCTTTTGTGGCAAAAGAGTATCCGCTTGAGGATGTGGAAGCATTTTTATACGAAGTGTATGAAAAAGAGCAAAATGCAAAACTTGAAGGATTGAAAAAGCAAAAAATTTCACAGCTTGAGAAAAAACTGCAAAAACTGCAAAAACTTTATGCAAAACTTGATTCACAGGAGAGCCTGGAAAAAGAGGCACAGGAAAATGGGCATTTGGGTAATTTGGTGCTCTCAAATGTGCAAAACATCAAGCCCTATGCAAGAGAAATAGAACTGGAAGATTATGACGGTTCAAAAGTGCACATAGCATTGCAAAAACGCTATCCCACTCCTTTTATGATAAGTGAAATGTTCTTTTCCAAAAGTAAAAAAGCAAAACAACGTGCCAAGCATCTGCATATAGAAGAGGAGTCTCTACGCTCAAAAATAGAACATCTCAAGCGCTTTATACATGTAATCAAAGAGGCAAAAGATGTGGCAAAGATAGAGATGCTTTTGCCCAAAAAAGTACAAAACAAAAAAGTCAGGCATAATGACTCCATAGAAGTGTTTTGGATAGAAGGGTACAAGGTACAGCTTGGAAAAAATGAAAAAGGCAATATTGAACTTTTAAAAAACGCACGGGCAAAAGATATATGGCTGCATATGAAAGACCGTCCTTCCGCCCATGTCATCATCACCACTGACAAGCAGAATCTCCCGCAAAACATCATTTTGGCAGCGGCAAGACTTTGTGTAGAATTCAGTACCGCTTCAAAAGACCGCTTTTTGGTCGATTATACTCCCAGACGAGAAGTCACCATCCAAAACGGGGCAAATGTATTGTATAATAAGTACAAAACAATAGAGGTAGATACAAGAGCCTAGCAACAGTCGGCACTGAAGTACCGATTCCGAGAAGTTACTACAGTTCGGAACCCATCCTTTAGGGTGGGCTGAGAATGGCGAAAAGGTAGCAATAGCCGGCATTACAGTACCGATTCCGGAAAGTTTTGGAACCCATCCTTTAGGGTGGGCTGAGAATGGTGAAGAAGTAACAACAGCCGGACTACAGTACCGGCTTTGTGAACCAAAAGGAAGGAGGAGCCTATGAGTGTCGGAGCTATCGGAAATGTAGTCTTGGTAAACCAGATGACACCTGCCGTCACACCTTTGCAGGGCAATCAATATGTCCGCTTTGATTTGCAAAACCTTGCCGCGCAGGCTGCTGTGCAGGAGAAAGAAAAAGAGATAGAAGAGGTCCGTCCTACCGAAGAGAGTCATGCAATAGACCCAGACCGCGAACACCAAAGAGAAGAAGCGGATCAGGAAACAAACAATCTGCCAAAAAACCAGGGGCATGAAATTGTTGAAGAAAAGAGTGAGGACGAACCGGACGAACCACTGCATCTATTAGATATTAAAGTCTGATTAGATATAATATTTTATCTGAAAAATTTGTAGGGATCTTTTATGAGCATATTACGAGATAGTAGAGAGCGGATAGTCACAGGATTGGCACTTTTGGCCGTTGTGCTGACTGTCGGATTGATAGACAATTTTTTTGTTATGTGGCTTTTTCTTGGGACTGTATACATTTTGGCTTTTAAAGAGGCTGTGGTGCTTTTTGGTGTAGAAAAAGATAATCTTCTGCCATATGCAGCAGCCTTATGGCTTATAGCCGCTTTTTACCCTTACGGGGATGATTTGTTTGTGCTTGCAGGCGTCGGCTACGCATCTGCTGTGGCGTATGATAAAAACCTGAAATGGGTTGACTTTTTACCGTTTATCTATCCGACGGCAGGGCTGCTTTTTATTTTAACAATGTATGAAGAGTATGGCGTACTGTCACTAGTCTGGCTGCTGGGTGTAGTTGCCCTGACTGATATCGGTGCCTATTTTGTAGGCAAAAGCATAGGAAAAACAAAATTTTGTGAGACAAGTCCGAACAAAACCCTTGAAGGTGTCATAGGCGGTGTAGCCCTTGCAACATTTGTCGGCGCATTTTTGGGTGTTTTTGCTGTTGATTTCTGGATTGCTCTTGTCATCTCTTTTATGGTTGCTCTGAGCTCAATATTCGGCGATTTGTTTGAGTCGTCGCTCAAACGCAGTGCCGGAGTAAAAGACAGTGGTGATCTGCTTCCGGGGCATGGCGGCATACTTGACAGAATTGACGGCTACCTTTTTGGTGCGATTGTCATGCTTGTACTGCTTCGCGGACTGGTCTAGTTGATACTTTTAGGCTCGACAGGTTCCATCGGTGTCAATGCTTTGCTGGTTGCCAGACGTTTTGGTATAAAAGTTGAGGTGTTGGTTTGTGGTAAAAATATTACACTTTTAAATAAGCAGATTAAAGAACATAAGCCAAAAATTGTCGTTGTAGCAAATAAAGCAGATGTTGCAAAAGTAAATCATTCTCGTGTTTATAGTGGAGAAGAAGCTATATTACATGTAATAGAAGAAGCAACCTCCAAACTTGTAGTAAATGCACTGGTAGGTTTTTTGGGCCTGCGCCCGACACTCAAAGCCATAGAGTGTGATAAAAAAGTGGCCCTGGCAAACAAAGAGTCACTCGTTGCCTGCGGCAGTTTCATTGATACATCAAAAATACAGCCCATTGACAGCGAGCATTTCGGGTTGTGGTATCTGTTGCAGGAGAGACCGGTAAAAAAAATGACGATTACAGCAAGCGGCGGAGCTTTTCGTGACTGGGAGATAACAAGACTGCATACAGCAACACTCTCAGATACACAAAAGCATCCAAACTGGTCAATGGGGCAAAAAATTACAATTGATTCGGCAACCATGGTCAATAAAATGTTTGAGCTGCTCGAAGCACGCTGGCTCTTTGGCGAGGGAGAATATGATGCCATTATTGAGACACAGTCGTTGATTCACGCGATGATAGACTTCAAAGACGGCTCAACCACAGCACATTTTGCCAATGCGAGTATGCAGTTGCCCATAGCCTATGCGCTGGATGAAAAAATGGATGAAGCGATTTTACCGCATGTTGATCTTGTACAGGTGGGACGTCTGGAGTTTCGCCAAATCAGTCCGGAGCGTTACCCTGTCTGGCAGATTAAAGAAGATCTGCTGAATAATCCGCAAAGAGGTGTTGTTGTCAATGCGGCAAATGAGGCGGCTATTGAGATGTTTATCGCTAAAAAAATAGGTTTTATGGATATCAGTAAAATTATTATCAATGCGTATGAAAATTTCAGTGATGCACTCCCTTTACATGTAAGCGATATATTCCTTATAGATCAAGAAGTGCGAAAATATGTAGGAAAGAACAGATGGTTTTAAGTATAGAAAGTTCCTGTGATGACAGTGCAATTGCTGTAACAGAAATAGCAACAAACAGGCTCGTTTTTCATAAAAAAATTTCTCAGGAAATTGAACACAGCGTATACGGCGGTGTTGTTCCCGAACTTGCAGCGCGACTGCACGCAGAGGCTTTGCCAAAGATTTTAGAGCAGTGCGAGCCCTATTTTAAAAAGATAAAAGCGGTTGCAGTGACAACGAGCCCGGGACTTGCCGTTACGCTGATAGAGGGGGTTACCTTGGCAAAGGCAGTGAGTGTTGCACTTGATATTCCCCTTATTGCGGTAAATCATCTTACCGGGCATATTTATTCGCTTTTTATTGAAAAAGAGACGCTTTTTCCTTTGACGGTTCTGCTTGTTTCAGGCGGACACACACAAGTGATGGAAGTAAAAAGTCTGACAGACATTGCAACAGTTGCAAAAAGTATGGATGACAGTTTCGGTGAGAGTTTTGACAAGGTCGCAAAGATGATGGGGATGGGATATCCCGGCGGACCGGTTATAGAAAAACTTGCAAAAGAGGGCGACAGAAAAAGATATGACTTTACCGTTCCTCTGCTGCGAACACCAAAATTTGCTTTTAGCTATTCGGGACTGAAAAATGCGGTTCGGCTTGCTGTTGAAAAATCTGAACCGCAAGACTATAAAGATATAGCGGCTTCTTTTGAATATACTGCAAGCAAACATCTTGTACACAAACTTAAAAAATATTTTCAGACAAACCCTCCGAAAAACTTTGCCATTGTCGGAGGCGCAAGTGCAAACCTGTATCTGCGAGGGGAAATAAAAAAGCTGCTGCAGCCTTATAATGCACAACTACTTTTGAGCGATTTAGAGTACTGTTCGGATAATGCGGCTATGATAGGGCGGGTTGCAGTGGATATGTACAAGCAGGGGATGTTTACTTCCTTGGAAGAAGTGAGTGTAGCAGCAAGGGTAAAGATGTGATAAATTAAATTTAACTTAAAGCAAGGTTTTCTGAGCTTTAATAAGATAAATATTAGTATTTTAATTGTACAATTCCAACAAGAAAAATCAAACATTCAAAATGAGTGTTAAATAAAGGAAATTGAATATGGCAACAACTAAATTCAAAGGTACAGACGTAGAGTTATTAGGAAATGAAGTAAATGTAGGTGATAAAGCACCAGAAGTTAATGTAGTAAACTCAGATGGTTTGGGTGATGTAAAAGTTGGTGGTGCTCAAGGTACAAAACAACTTATCATCGTAGTTCCTTCACTTGATACAGGTGTATGTGCTACAGAAACTCGTAACTTTAATGCAAAAGCTGCAGAACTTGACGGTGTTAAAACTGTTGTTGTTTCTATGGACCTTCCATTTGCTGCAGGACGTTTCTGTTCAGCTGAGGGAATCGATAAATTAACTGTTGCTTCAGATTTCAGAAACAAAGACTTTGCTAACGCATACGGTGTACTTTTAGGCGGTTCTCCACTTGCAGGTGTAACTGCTCGTGCTATCTTCGTAATTGATGAAAACGGAATTGTAACTTATAAAGAAATCGTTCCGGAAATCACTGAAGAGCCTCAGTATGACGCTGCAATAGAAGCTGCTAAAAAATAGTAACTTCTTTTTAGCTTGCCGCCATTGGTGGCAAAAAAGCAAAATGAGTATGTCTTATTTTGTTTCTCCTTCTGTTTGCATTTTGATTTATTCAAAATGCAAACGCTATCTAATCAAACATTTTTAATTATTCTTCCAGCAATCTCTGATATAATAAAGTAAATTATTTTAACGGGGTTAAACATGAAAAAAATCTTATCTGCTATTGCTGTAAGTACAATTTTGAGCGCTTCGCTTTGTGCCGACATGGCAAGAGTCGAAATCGGTGCGGGTGCATGGGCACAGACACCGTCCGGTACAGCTGATTATAACGCTGGCGGCGGTGTCACAGGTACAAATACATTTGATGAAAAAAAAGATACATCCGCCTATGTGTGGATGCTTGTAAAACATCCGATTCCGGTTGTTCCGAATATCAGACTTGAGTATGTCAGTATCCATGCAACGGGTACGGCAACAGGTTCATGGGGTGGCGTGACTATACCTGGGTCATCAAACAGTGTTTTAGATATCAAAGAGTATGATATTATTCCTTACTATAATATACTGGACAACACTTTTTGGACAACAGTTGATCTGGGGCTGGATATAAAAGTGATGAACATGGACTACACAGTGGCACAAAACGGACCGTTCCCGGGTTATCAGGATTCCTATACCGCACCTATTCCGCTTCTGTATGCAAGGGTAAGAGTGGAAATTCCGACAACAAACATTGCTCTTGAGAGTGATGCAAAGTATGTGACTACGGGTTCTTCGACTGTTTATGACATACGTGCAAAAATAGACTATACCTTTGACATCTCACCGATTGTGCAGCCTGCTCTTGAAATAGGCTACAGAACACAAAAAATAAAAATAGACGAAGACGGGGAAGATGTGAAAACAGATATGGATTTTTCAGGATTCTATGCAGGTTTAATGCTGCGTTTTTAAGAGGTGTTTTTTGGCTTGCAAGCTTTTAGCCCGTACTGAAGTACGGGTTCCGGGAATCATTGGGGATTCAGACTTCTGTCTCAGTGCCATTAAGTGAAGAAAAAAGTTCGATATTCTTTCGGAACCTGGGCCTTAGTTTTGAAAGAGACAAAGACCGCACTGAAAAGTACGGGTTTCCGGGATTATTTGGAACCCATCCTTCAGGGTGGGCTGAGAGTGAAAAAAACAGCGGTTGCATGCAAGTTAAAAGAGTATTTTTGTTTTTGTGTCTAAAATTACGATTTCTAACTCTAGTTTTATTCCAAAGTTGTTAAAAACTTTTTTTTGTGCTTCAGTTATAAGAAAAACGGCATCCTCAAAACTGCCGTTTCCGTGATTGACTAAAAAATTTGCATGGACTCTGCTGAACTCTATATTGCCGACTCTTTTGCCTTTGAGTCCTACCGCCTCTATCAGTCTGCCGGCATAATCACCCTCAGGATTTTTGAAACAGCTGCCTGCACTCGGGGTTGCAGGCTGGTTGGCGCGCATTTTTTTAAACATTGTTACTTTTTCCTGACTAAAACCATATGTTAAAGAAAAAGCTGCTTCAAGTATGGGTTCTTTGATATTTGTTTTTCTGTAACCAAATTGTATCTCCTCTTTTACATGTAACCCGGAGGGGGTGGTAATACTGATAAGATTGTTAAAAATTTCAAACTCTTTGAGTCCGGCATTCATATAAACAAGACCACCGAGTTTTCCCGGAAGATGGGAAAGAAATTCAAAGTTTGCGATATTGTGCTTTTTACAAAAAGAGGCAATTTTACCCGAGGGTGTTGCTCCGCCGATTTTTAAAAGACCGTTGTTTATTTTTATATAGTTGTATTTTTTATCGAGCATCATCAGTTTTGGTGGATTGGGTCCTATAAGAGTATTGTTGCAGGACCCTATGAGAGTGTAGTCTGCCAGATCTGTAAAATCTTCTTCTAAAAGAGCAACATCAACAACATTCCCTATTTTAAAAGAGGAATATTTTGAAAAATCGATACTTTTAAACTGCATTACTCGACAAAGGTGGGAATCATATTAAATACACCGACAGAAAAGTCTGTCATCTCGTTGAGCATCCAGGGCATTGTAAGGACGATGACGATAACCACACCGATTATTTTTGGAATGAAAGAGAGCGTCATTTCATTGATTTGTGTTGTAGCCTGGAAAATACTGACAGCAAGTCCCAAAAACATACCTGTAAGGAGTCCGGGAAGTGCAAGATAGAGTGCAATCTGAAATGTCTGTACGCCAAGTGCTACGAGTTTTGCTTCCATTTATGACTCTCTCAGTGCCGTATACTCTGTAGGGATCAGATAGTCTCTGATCGCAACAGGTTTGTCGTAAAATCCGTGTTCATAGCCTATTTCAAAGAGTTTGTCGATGGCTTCGTATTGAATATCGCTGAGGGTGATGGAGTCATCATTTGCATAGAGTTCAAGATATTTTGCAAGTGTCTGTGCATCTATGCGGACCAGGTCACGCTCTATAAGCATGTGTGAGAGTCTCTCTTTGTGGTCACGGGCAACCTGCACTGCTTTTGTCAGTGTTTTTTCATAATCTATTGCACGGTTAAGAGGCAAAGAGCGACGGATTGCCATACCTCCAAGAGGCAGCGGCAACTCTTTGCCGGCAAGTTCCTGCCAGATATCCCACATTTCGCGTTCTACTTCAAGTTCGTCCGCAAAAGTTAATATACTTTCATGTATCAGTACTCCGGCATCCACTTTCCCCTCTTTGACGGCATTCTCTATTTCCAGAAAATTCATATAGCTTATGCGTGCCTCAGGGTAGGCGATGCGAAAAAGCATTGCATTGGTTGTATGTTTTCCGCTGAGAGCCACTTTGAAATTTCGTCTGAGTCGCTGACCCTTTCTTTTGATAAGTTTAGGGCCATAACCTTCACCGAAACTTACAGCGGTCCGAAGAGGAGCATACTCTTCTCTGATATTCGGATAGAGGGCAAAGCTGATGGCTACAATATCATAAACACCGTTAAGTGCATCCTCATTGAGGGTTTGTATATCTTTTGCAATATTGTCAAAGTGTGTATCTTTCATATCTACCCAGCCGAATTTGATGGCATAGTACATAAAAATATCGTCTGCGTCAGGTGAATGTGCAATAAGAGTTTTTTTCATAGGTTTATTTTATCGAAAAATAGATAAAAAGAACTTTTTGATTAAATTAATAATAATGGGAGTATAATTAAATAACATTATTTTTAATATAAGGAGAACAGTTATGAGCAAAGAAGCATTGGTAAAAGTCTATGATAACTACGATGAGGCAGCAGAATTTGTCAATAAACTGCTGGCAAACGGTGTACTGAAAAAATATATTTCAGTAATAGCAAAAGGAGAACAGGAAGAAAAAAACGAATTTGAGTATAAAAAACACAGTGAAAATATAATTTTTTGGGGTGAGCAGGGTGCTTTTTGGGGCGGACTCTGGGGACTTCTGATGGGCGGTATTCTCTTCTGGGCTCCGGGAGTCGGACCCATAGTGGCAACGGGGCGAATACTTGCATCTATCGCCGGGATGGCAGCAGGGGCTGTAATGTTTGGCGCAACCGGAGCGATGACGGCCTGGCTTGTTGATTTGGGCATAGAAAAATCTTTGGCGGAAAAATACGGAGATATGATACAGGAGAACAAAATACTGGTTATTGTGCATGGAGATGAAGCTGCCGTAGCAATAGCAGAAAAAACTGCAGGTGAAAAGTAAATTATTTTTATTTACTTCTTTTTATGTTTTTTAGCTAAAATTTCATCAAATTCTATGGAAAAAGAATATGATTAAAAATATGGCAAAATGACATAAATTTAAGCATATTGCAAATTTTTGCATAAAATAAGTCTAAATTTCATAATAAGTGAGTCCAAAATGGATGCAAACAAACAAAAATCATTAGACTTGGCGATGAAGCAGATAGATAAAGCCTTTGGCAAAGGTGCTTTAATGCGCCTTGGTGATAAGGATATTGTGCCGATCCGGTCTATAAGTACAGGTTCTTTGGGGCTTGATTTGGCACTTGGAATAGGCGGTGTACCGCAGGGAAGAGTCGTTGAGATATACGGGCCGGAGAGCTCCGGTAAGACAACTTTGGCGCTCCAAATTACGTCTGAATGCCAAAAGGCCGGAGGGGTATGCGCTTTTATAGATGCAGAACATGCACTTGATGTCATCTATGCGAAGAATCTTGGCGTAGATATTGACAATCTTCTGGTTTCTCAGCCTGATTATGCTGAACAGGCACTTGATATTGTAGAGACGATTGCACGAAGCGGTGCTATTGATCTGATTGTTATAGATTCCGTGGCCGCATTGACACCAAAAGTTGAACTTGAAGGTGAGATGAATGATCAGCAGGTCGGTGTTCAGGCCCGTCTTATGTCTAAGGCATTGCGAAAGCTCACAGGTGTGCTGAGCAAAATGAACTGTACGATTATATTTATCAACCAGATTCGTATGAAAATCGGTATGATGGGGTATGGCTCACCTGAGACAACATCAGGCGGGAATGCTTTAAAATTTTATGCTTCTGTCCGTATAGACGTGCGTCGTATAGCTTCACTGAAGCAGGGGGAGAGTCAAATTGGTAACAGAGTCAAAGCAAAAGTAATTAAAAATAAAGTGGCCCCTCCTTTTCGTCAGGCAGAATTTGATATAATGTTCGGAGAAGGAATCTCAAAAGAGGGTGAGCTCGTTGACTATGGTGTAAAATTAGACATAATAGACAAAAGCGGGGCTTGGTTTTCTTATGGAGAGACCAAACTTGGTCAAGGCCGTGAAAATGTCAAGGCGAAATTTAAAGATGAGCCGGAACTTGCAGCTGAGATTGAAGAGAAGGTTAAACAGGCGATGGGCATGAGCTCTCTTATGACGATGGATACTTCTGATATAGCAGAAGCCGACGCATAAAAAGCCTTTGAATATTTAAAATTTTTAAGAAGGTATGATATATGTTTATTGATGATGTAAGTGCAATTGAAGTAATGGACTCCCGCGGGAATCCGACAGTAAAAGCGACAGTAAGACTGAGTGACGGAACAACCGCAAGCGCAATAGTACCCTCAGGGGCAAGTACCGGAAAACGTGAAGCTTTGGAGTTGCGTGACGGTGGTGATCGCTACATGGGCAAAGGTGTTTTAAAGGCTGTTGAAAATGTGAATTCTCAGATTTCTGATGTGCTTATCGGGATGAGTCCTTTTAACCAGGCTGTCATTGATGCAACAATGAAAGAGCTTGACGGAACACAAAACTATGGAAATCTCGGGGCAAATGCTGTTCTTGGCGTTTCTATGGCGGTTGCACGTGCAGCTGCACAGAGTCTTGATATTCCTTTGTACCGCTATTTGGGCGGAGCCAATGCAATGGTTATGCCGACACCGATGCTCAATATCATCAATGGCGGAAGCCATGCTGACAATAATGTAGACTTTCAAGAGTATATGATTATGCCTGTCGGCTTTGAAGATTTTGCAACGTCTTTACGCGCCGCTGCTGAAGTGTACCATAACCTGAAATCTATTTTAGCTGCAAAAGGACACAGTACAGCGCTTGGCGACGAGGGTGGTTTTGCACCGGATCTGAGTTCGAATGAGGAGCCTATTCAGGTTATCATGGAAGCGATTGAAAAAGCAGGGTACAAACCAGGTGAAGAGATTGGGATTGCACTCGATGTTGCAGCAAGCGAGATTGTTACAGAGGGCGGATACAGACTGGAGTCAGAAGATCGCACACTCAGCAGTGAAGAGCTGGTAGCCTACTATGAAAATCTGTGTCAAAAGTATCCGATTGTCTCAATTGAAGACGGATTAAGCGAAGATGACTGGGACGGATTTAAGCTTATGACTGAAAAACTCGGCAATAAAATTCAGATTGTCGGTGATGATTTGTTTGTTACAAATGCCGCTATATTGAATGAGGGTATTCAAAAAGGTATAGCAAACTCTATTTTAATCAAGCCAAACCAAATCGGTTCGGTAAGTGAGACTATGCTGACAGTTCGTCTTGCCCAAAGAAACGGCTACACCTGTGTAATGAGCCATCGTTCAGGTGAGAGTGAAGATGCGTTTATTGCTGATTTTGCTACGGCACTTAACTGTGGTCAGATTAAAACAGGTTCGACTGCGAGAGCTGAAAGAACTGCAAAATACAATCGTTTGCTGGAAATTGAAAATGAAACAGTCTACAGTGAGTATTTAGGTTCGGCACTGTTTAGCTAGGTACCTGATGAACAAAGAAGAACTTTTTGAAGAGATTGACACATCCCAGACAATTACTCAAAAATATCTGGGACTCTCTTTAAAAAAGTTTTTTCTCCTGTTTGCTCTGGTGATAGGACTGGGGATATATTTGGGTGTACTTTTGTACGGTACAAACTCCCTTGAAGTTCTCTTTGGTTTGCAGGAGTATGAGAACTATCTTCAAAATGAAGTGGTGCATTTGAAAAAAGAAAATGCTGAACTTCAACGCGAGTATTTTGAACTCAAAGAAATTTCTGCACAATAATCATATAAATTTGCTATAATGTATTAAAAAAATAGGGTTTGTTATTATGATAAGAGTTTTGTTGTTTTTAAGTCTCTTTTTTATGATGCTTCATGCAAGAGAAAATCCCTTTTTCCCGGTACAGAGTGGACAGGATACCCCTTTAACATCCAATCAGACAACAAAACTGCCGATGCTCAAAAGAGCCACTGTGACATTACCTTCAACTGCACGAACGATTGAAAGTGTTACCGTGACATATAAAAACCTGGACGGTTCGATTGCACATAAAAAAGTCACTATCCAAAATGCGATAGACTGGCATTTGCCTGTTTTTATTTCACAAAACTATAATGAATCCGACAGTACACAGTTTATTGAAAAACAGATAAAAAAAAGCAGTGTAAAAATAAAATACAAAAAAGTCGCATCATTAAAGTTCATAGCATTTTATGTCAAAAAGAACAAACTCAAGATTGTGACAAAAGATAAAATGCTGAGAAATTTTTTGTTGGTAAAACCACATAGAATTGTCTGTGATTTTAAGCGTGATACCGATATAGGCAGCCTGATAAAAAGTTTAAAAGAGGGGTCGCTTTTTACAAAAATACGACTGGGAACACATAAAGGCTACTACAGGGTTGTGATAGAACTCGACGGGTATTACAGCTATAAACTGGATTATATCCGTGGCGGATATATAATTACACTTTTATAAAATACAAGGTTGTAGATGAAGTTTTTGATTATATTGGTACTGTTTTTGGTTAATTTGGAGGCTGTCATTACCATAGCACCAGTGGATATAGGAAAGCAGCCAGGGCTGAGTGGCGGTATTAAAGGCTCTTTTTCCACAACACGTGGCAATACCGATACCGATGAGTACAGTGCAGGATTGCGTATGATATATGACAATAACAGCTCCTATGTGACATGGAGCGATATAGCATTTAATTACGCGAAAGCATCAGGAGTGTTAAACAGACAAAACACGTATGCGCATCTGCGCTATATTCATACACTCTATAAGAAACATTTGAACTGGGAAGCTTTTGTGCAGTCCCAGACAAACAAGTTTACAAAGATAGAAAAAAGGCTGTTAGCCGGTCTTGGCCTGAGATACCATACACAAATGCAGGGGTATGGAAATATTTATGTGGGATTTGGCTGTTTTAGCGAATATATCAGCTATACGACAAATGTTGATCCGAGTGAGCATAATGTAAGATTAAATATGTATATTGCATATAAAAACAGATTTAGCAGGAATGTGAGATTTTCATACATTGGCTACTACCAGCCCAGAGCAGATGTGGTGAGTGATACCATAGCATCCAACGCAGCAGAATTAAGAGTTACAATATACAAACAGCTTTCAATTAATTTTGAATTGACATACAATCAGGACACAAGGCCTGCTATTGGAGTAAAAAAATATGATTTTTCCCAAAAGACAAGTTTTGTGTATGATTTTTAAAAAGAACATAAGATAACAGATGAAAGAACTGAATAAGTATTTACAATCACACAGCAGCAGTGAAATGCACCCGGCTGAAATAGCAAAAATTTTAAAAGGCTTAAATGACAAAGATTTCAGTGAGGCTATAAAACTGGTTCCAAAAGACCTTGTAGGCGATGTTGCACTGGCTCTGCCTGACAGATATTTTGATGATGTGGTCGAAAATTTTAATGCAGAGGAACTTTCTCATGCTGTAAGTGAACTTGAATCGGATGATCAGCTTGAGTTTATGCAGGAGTTGGAAGATGTTGATGAAGATAAAGCTTCAGAAGTATTTCACAAACTTGATGCCGAAGACAAACATGAAATTGCAAAACTCAAAAAGTATGATGAAAATCAAGCCGGTGCTTACATGCAGCTTGAGGTGTTTACTGCAAAAGAGGATGAAATTGTTCAGGATGTCATTAAACGGTTTGCCCGTTTAAGAAAAGAGAATGAACTCGAAAATGTTCAAAATCTCTTTATAGTAGACAGCAACAACAGACTTTTGTATACTGTAGGTCTGGATGACCTGCTCATATTTGATTTTTCAAAGACTGTCAAAGAAAATATTGAGCAGAGTGAAGAGTCTTTTGAGCCTAAAAGTGCACGAGATACGGAAGATATCAAAGAGGTTGTCAACTATTTTAAAGAGTATGACCTTTCAGTTATGCCGGTTGTCAATGATGAAGGGATCCTGGTCGGTCGTATCACCTCTGACGATATTTATGACATCATTAATGAACATGCAACAGAGCAGATGTATAATCTTGCCGGTGTTGATGACGAAGCGGAAGAGGATGAAGATGTTCTCAAGGCGACGAAAAAGCGTGCAACATGGCTGGGCATCAATCTTCTAACAGCCATTGCCGCTTCTTTGGTTATCGGTTTGTTTTCAGATACGATTAACTCCATGGTTGCGCTTGCTGTTTTAATGCCCATAGTCGCTTCCATGGGAGGCAATGCCGGAACGCAGAGTCTGACAGTTGTTGTACGCCAACTCGCTTTGGGTGAAATATCGCAGACAGATGCCTTTAGAACCATAAAAAAAGAGGTTGTCATCTCCCTGATGAATGGTCTGCTTTTTGCTGTAGTAATGGGTATAATAGCATGGTTGTGGTTTCATATACCGATGCTTGGAGTAGTTATTGGATTAAGTATGATAATTAATCTGTTAATGGCCGGATTTTTTGGAGCAATGATTCCCTTGTTGCTCAAAATACTTGGCATAGACCCTGCTATAGGGAGTACTGTTATTTTAACAACAGTGACTGATGTTGTCGGCTTTTTCAGCTTTTTGGCATTGGCAAAATATATATTACTTTAAAGGAACTGTAAAACTTGGAACTATTACTCATATTTTTTCTTCTTTCTGTCGGCATTTCGTTTTTGTGCTCAATATTAGAGTCGGTATTACTCTCTATCAATATGTCTTATGTGGCAGTGTTAGAAAAAGAGAAACCTGCTGTAGGAAAGCTTCTTCGTCATCACAAAGAAGATATTCACAAATCAATTGCTTCGGTGCTTATTTTAAATACCATTGCTAATACTCTCGGTGCTGCGGCAGTAGGTGCACAGGCTTCAAAAATATTTGGGAATGATGCCGTTGTGTATGTATCAGTTGTATTAACTTTTGCAATTTTGTTTATATCTGAGATAATTCCAAAAACAATTGGGGCAATTTACTGGAAACAGCTGGCGCCTGTGGCAGCATATTTTATTCGGGTTTTTATATGGATTACATACCCTATAATACTGACGACCCTGGCTGTTACAAATAAAATATCCAAAGGGAAAAAGGATTCCAACTCTTTAACAAAACAGGAACTTCTTGAGAGTATGTTGATGAGTGAAGATGAAGGGGTGATAGATGAAAAAGAGTCAGATGTCATTGAAAATATACTGAATCTTGACAATATCAAAGTGAGTGAAATTCTCACGCCGCGAAGCGTTGTTTTTGCTTTGGATGAAGATATGCTCATCAAAGATGTTATCAAGACCCAGCCGGCAATTTTTAAATTTTCCCGGATACCGATTTTTAAAGGTTCCATAGAAAATGTAACAGGGCTGGTACTGACAAAAAAGATATTTAAACAGGCACTCCAAGATGACAATGTACCTTTGTCTTATATCAAAAAAGAGATATTTATTATCAATGAAAACATACCGGTAAGCAAAGCACTGGATATGTTTATAAAGAAAAAAGACCATATGTTTTTAGTGACAGACAATTATGACCAGACAGAGGGAATAATCACTCTTGAAGACTGTATAGAAACAATACTGGGCTTGGAGATTATGGATGAGAGCGATACAACCGAAGATATGAGAGAGCTGGCAAAAAGAAAAATGAAACTCAAACGGAAGCTGAAAGAACGCTGAAAAGAGTGCAACACTCTTTAGGACAGCTACTTTTACATCCCGGGAATTCTAGGAATTTTACCGAGTTTAGAATTGCGGCAGTATAATCCCCAGGCTTTTTTCAGCCAGTGTCCAATGACAGGCATTGGAAGCATAAATGCACGTTTTTCGTCTCTGTAGACAAAGGCCGCACCGTCTCCGGTATCCATAACGCATAAAATATTCAAATGCTCATGGTAGCCTTTAAAATCACTGCCGCCGTTGTCACGCTGATCGATATTGTGTGCTGTATTTTTTGCCATTACCTCGGCAATATGACCCTGTTTTGCCCGCCAGTCGTATCCTTCGAGTGCTGCAACATCCCCAATGGCATAAATATTACTTAAAGAGCCATCCTCGTTTAAGACGCAGGAGGTGTCGTCTGTTTTGACAAATCCGGCTTCATTTGTCGGCAAGTCCGAATTCTTTATGACTTCATGCCCGTCTCCGGCAGGAATGAACATGGTAAAATCGGAGGCGAGCTTTGTGTCATCTTCAAATACAATACCGTCTTTGTCGAACTGTTTTATTTTTTTGCCAAAGTGTTTTTGTATGCCTAGCTTTTTAAACATAACATCCATCATTTTCAGAGCCTGGGGACCCATCCGTTTGCCGGGTTCAGCCATCGGAGCGAAAAAAGTCAGCTCAAAATTCTCTCTGATGCCTTTTGCTTTGAGCATATTGTGCACATTAAAGAGGAGCTCAAATCCCGGTCCGCCACGCACTGCCGAACTGTCTTTCGGATTGCCTCCAAAGCCCATACAGATTTTGCCGCTTCCTTTTTTGACAAGGACGTCCAGAGCATCTCTGATTTGTAATGACTGTTCTGGTGCGCCACAGATAGAAAGTGTGTTTTCTATGCCTGGTGCTTTCATTTTTGCAGCACCCATGGCAATGACAAGATAGTCATAATCATCAAGAGTTCCTGAGTTTTTCAAAGTAACACTGTTTTCTTTTTTTGATATTTCGGTCACGTCGTCAACAACAAGGGTAAACCCGTGTGCATTTTGCAATTCTCGCAAATCAACACAGACGTTTTGGAATTCACTTTCATGTGTCGGTATCCAGATGGAAGTAGGATATATGTAAAAATAGTCTCTGTTACTGACTAAAGTAACATCATAATTCAGTTTTCTTAAGTGGATTGCAGCATCAACACCTGCAAAACCGCCTCCCAATATAAGTACTTTTTTCATCTTTTGACCCTTTTATTTGTTACAGTTATAAGGTATATTATCTGATTTGATGTTAAAATTAGATTAAACTGGCTATTTTTATCGTCAGTTTTACTTTTTGTTTATAAAGTATACCGCAAACATACTGATAAGTCCACCAATAACTATATGTAACTGTAAGGGTTCGTCCAATATAAACCAGGCAGAAAAAAGAGCAAAAAAAGGCACTAAAAACATAAAAGAGCTTGTCCTCTGACTGCCGAGTTTCCCGCTGGCAATAAAAAATATGGTTGTTGCGACAGTCTGTCCCAAAACGGCGAGATAAATCAGGGCAGTCCAAAATTTTGCTCCCTGGGTAAAAACAGCACCAAGGTCTGCATTGAAGGCATATAAAAAACTGAAAAAAGTAGCTATGAGAGAAATTAAAAAGCTGTAATAGACCGGATGTATATGTTTTTGCGAATGCTGCGAAAGCAGAGTGACTCCTGCCCAGATGAGGGCACAGAGTAAAAAGTAGATATTTGAGCCGTGTAAAAAAAGAGAAAAATTGTTAAGCTGGAGTAAAACATAGCCGCCGACCAGCCCGAGCAAAAGCCCGAAATACTGCCGTGTTGAGAGTCTGCTCCTAAAAATCACAGCAACAAGCAAAAAGGTCATAATAGGGCTGAAAGTTGTTATGATGACACTGCCCGCACCCGCAAGACCGTACTTTATGCCTAAAAAAGAAAAAACCATAAAGGCTATATTTAAAAAAGAACTGCCGAGGATATATTTGAATGAGCCCTGAGTCAGTGTCAGTGGAATTTTAAAAAAGTAAAGAATGGGCAAAAATGCGAGGCTCATCAGAAAAAACCGCCAAAAGATGACGACATCCATCGGCATTGCTGTGGTGAGAATTTTTAAAGCTGTCCAGCCGCCGCCCCAGAGCAGCATGGAAAAAATGAGCAGATACGCATAGCGTCTATCGTCGTTTTTCAAATTCATCAACTATTTTTGTAACAATCAAATCAGAGGTGACATTGAGTGAGGTACGACACATATCAAGAATTCTGTCCACGGCTACAATCAAAGCCATGTATTCAACAGGCAGTCCAAGCTGGTTGAGTATAATCACCATCATAACAAGAGAGGCACTCGGTAGGGCCGCAACACCGACACTGAGCGCGACAACGGTAATCCCTAAAAGAATCTGATCTCCCAAACTCAAAGCGACTCCCGCCAAATTGGCAATGTATAAAACAGCTACACTCAAATAGGCCGCTGTACCGTCCATGGAAACGGTAGCCCCCAAAGGCAGAACAAAAGAGGCAGTTTTTTTGTCGATACCGCCCATCTCTTCGGTAACACGCATACTCACAGGAAGCGTAGCCGCAGAAGATGCTGTGGAAAATGCCATAATCGGGGCTTCTCTTACATCTGAGAGATAGCTGTAGGGATTTACTTTTGTAAAAAAACGCAGGACTGCAGGGAGTGTGACAAGTCCATGAAAAATGATGACACCGATAACGACCAAAACATATTTGTAAAGCCCAAAGACAACATCAATTCCCTGCTCGGCAATAACATAGGAGATGAGCGAAAAAACACCGATGGGAGTAAGGAGTATCACCCACTCTGCCATTTTGAGCATAGCTTCACTGATGGCTGTAAAGAGGGTGCTGAGCGCCTCTTTTTGTTTTGGAACAAGGTAGAGAGATGCCACACCAAAAAGAATGGCAAATATAATAATCTGCATCATCTTGCCCTCAGAAAGAGCATGAAATATATTGGTAGGAATGAAGCTTAAAATCATATTCTCAAAAGAAAAAGGAGCCAGTGCTGCCGCTTTTTCATAGGCAAGACCACTGCTGCTGACATGCTCGCCAATGTGAAAAATATTCATGACAGCAATGGCGGCAGTAACGGCAAGAGCGGTTGTCAAAACATACAGCCCTATAGTTTTGAGGCCCATCCGTTTTAAATGTTCAATAGAACCAAGCCCAAGAATAGCGACAAATATACTGGCAAAAACAAGAGGCACGACAAGCATCTTCAAAAAATAGACAAAGGCGGTTCCTATCATCTTTTGTTTGAGGGCGAGTTCGGGAAAAAAGATGCCAAACAAAACACCCAAAACAATACCGAAGATGACAAGGGTATTTGTCGTTGCATATTTTTTTATTTTTTTGATCATTCTACATTTCCTCTGTTTCTTTGTAAATATTATTGAGTTCTCGGAATCGGTACTTTCAGCCACTTTCAGCCCGCACTGAAGTACGGGTTCCGAACAAAAGCATCTTCCGCTTTTCCGGAATCGGTACTTCAGTGCCGACTGTTGCTTCTTCCTGCTATTCTCAGCCCGGACTAAAGCAGATTTTTCTTTATCCAATACGATAGTACATAAAGTCCCCATACATGCTGCTTAAAACTCCCCCTTGATGCGGTGTTTATATATTCGTCTAACTTTTTTTTGTGAAACATCCCTGTTTGCACATTGACCTCTTGAATGAGATCAATTTTTTTGGAACTGATGAGATACTCCATATAAGGATTGGAAAAGCCTTTTTTCTTCCGTGTGAGTATCTTATCAGGGAGTTTGTCTGTCATGATTTGCTTTAAGAGTGATTTTGTGATGCCGTCTTCATAACGCAGCTTTGGATCTATGCCAAAAATTAAAGATGCCAGTTTATGGTCCAAAAACGGGGTACGGGATTCTATGGAGTGTGCCATGGAAACACGGTCAAGTTTGGTTAAAAAATGCTCCGCCTGAAAAATATTGAGGTCAATATAGCTGTACCAAATACTTTCATCACTGTGGGCAGAGGCTTCAAAGCGTTCTCTGTAACTTTGCAGGTATTTGAGGCTTTCGTTATCTTTGACATTGCGCCTGAGAAGCTGGTTTTTTTGCAGGTCCGTAAATTTTTCACCGCTTGTACGAAAAAGAAGCGAGTCGTCAAAAATCCGCTTGTACCACTCCCACTCTCTGTTCATTGAAAAATTGGCACGGAAATATTTTTTGAGCCAGTTTTTGTGTGCCAAACCTGCGGCATTTTCAATGTCTAGATATTCAAAATACTGTCGGTAGCCTAAAAAAAGCTCATCCGCACCCTCTCCGCTGAGTACAACTTTGTATCCGTCTTTTTGAATACGCTCAAACAACAGATACAAAGGCACGGCAGCAGGATCATTAAGCGGTTCGTCAAGTGTATCTAACACTTTGTCGCTTGCACGGATAAAATCATCTTCATCTATTTCCACCTGGATGTTGTCCAAACCTAAAAACTCAGCACTTGCTTTGGCATTTTTTCTCTCATCATATTTTGCAAATTCTTTATAACCGAGTGTATATGTTTGCAAATGTGTGTTGTTTTGTTTGGCAAAATAGTTGAGTGTTGCAGAGTCTATACCACCAGAAAGCAGTGATGCCATAGGAACATCACAGTCTAAGCGCAGATGAATGGAATGTTCTAACTCTTCTCCTAACACACGCAAAGCTTCGTGTTTGTTTGTTATAATGTTTGGAGTGACATCAAGCAGGTCAAAGTAGTGTTTACATGTAACGCGGCCCTCTTTACATGTAAGGTACTCACCTGCTGAAAGTTTTTGAATACCTTCGTAAAAAGTATGCGGCGGAGTCGGCGCCAAAAAAGAGAGATAAGAGAGCAGAGCATCATTGTTGAGTTTACATGTAGACAAAAAAGGCTTGAGCGCTTTGATTTCCGAGGCAAAAACAAAACTTTCCCCTTGCATATAAAAAAGCGGTTTTTTCCCGAGTCTGTCACGAAAAAGGTAAAGCGTGTCATCATCCATTAAAGCAATGGCAAACATACCGCGCAGATGCTGGACAAAATCAACGCCCCATTTCAGATAAGCGGCAATGATGACTTCACTGTCGCTGTGTGTCTGAAAGTCAAAATCAAGTTCTCTTTTTAACTCTTTAAAGTTATATATCTCTCCGTTGAATGAGAGCAAAATATTGTTGTGTTTGCGCGGTTGATGGCTTCTGTGGTGGCCATCAACAATGCTGAGGCGCTGATGGGCAAAAAAGAGATTTTTCTTTTGCACAATACCACAGTAATCAGGTCCACGATGCACAAGAAGAGACAAGGCGCTTTTTGCATGATTCTCATTATATTCGCCGATTATGCCAAAAACTGCACACATTATTTGAAAAATCCTACGGTAATGTCATGTTCTATGTAGCCCTCTGTCAAACGGGTATGCTTTACATGTAAGCTTTTTGCAAGGGTATGGATGGTGTCTATATTTATATAATTATAAACATCACTCTCCTTGTCGCCGTAGAGGGCATTGAAAATAAAACCTTTTTTTGAAGAGGCAAAGCAGTTGCGTACAAAAAGCTGTGTTTCAAAAGGTGTGAGTATATTGAGTGCACCGCTGCAGATGTAATAGTCTGCCACAGGAAGTCTGGCTTTTGTTATATCGGCACGGATGATTTCACACGCTGTTTTTTCGCGGGCAATGTCGCACATCTCCTGGAGCGAATCTATGCCGATATATTTGTTTACATGTACACCGTTGTTTTGTAAAAATCTGTAAAAATCTCCAAAACCGCAGCCTGCATCGACGATGGTACTCTGTGTAAGATCATCGCCGAGCATCTCTAAAATTTTGTCAAACCGTATACTTTGATGCGCATCAGAGGACCAGTGCAGACCGCATGCGGAGATGCCGTGCTTTTGAAGTGCTGCTGTGTAAAATTTTTCACTGTCTATACGCGGCATAAGGCTCCTTTTTTACTTTTGCTATTATATAATAGTTATGTAAAAAAGCCGGCATTTCGGAACCCGTACTTCAGTGCGGGCGAGAGTGGCTTGAAAGTTGCAACAGTCGGCACTGAAGTACCGATTCCGGAAAAGCGGAAGGTGTGTTGTTCGGAACCCGTACTTCAGTGCGGGCTGAGAGTGGCTTGAAAGTTGCAACAGTCGGCACTGAAGTACCGATTCCGGAAAAGTGGAAGGTGTGTTGTTCGGAACCCGTACTTCAGTGCGGGCGGGGTATCTTAAAAATTGAAACAGAGGAAATATATATGAGAATTGCAATAGTCGGTTTAGGCGGTGTCGGCGGATATTTGGCGGCGTCCTTTGCAAAAAGCGGTTTGGATGTGACGGGTTTTGCACGGGGAGAACATCTCAAAGCCATACAGAAAGAGGGAATAAAGATTACAGAAGATGAAATAGAGTGGCGTGTTCCTTTACATGTAAAGCATCCGGATGAAGCGGAGGGCATATATGATGTTGTGATGTTTTGTGTCAAAAGTTATGATTTGGGAACTTCTTGCAAAGGTATGCAAAATCACATCAACGCAGACTCGATTCTGCTCTCTTTTTCAAACGGGGTCAATAACGGTGATGTATTGCGTGCATGCTGTGATGCCAGAGTGCTTGACGGCTGCATCTACATCCTTTCGCATATTGAATCCCCGGGTGTGATTCGCAAAAAAGGAAAAGTCTTTGCGGCACTCTTTGGAGGAGAAGATGAGGCGGCTGTCCAAACTGTGGCAGATATATTTCAAAAAGCCGGCCTGCGTTACAAAACACCGCAAAATATCAAAGAAGCTTTGTATAGAAAATATATATTTATTGCCGCTTTTGCGACATTGACCTCATATTACAAGACAGGTATCGGCACGATTTACGAAGAACATTATGAGGAGGCAGAAAGACTTTTAACAGAAATTGCCGAATTTGCAAAAGAGACACAGGGCATAGATATTTTCGATGAGGTGCAAAAGTCTTTGGAAACGGCAAAAAAAGTGCCTTATGATGCTTCTACGTCCATGGCTCTTGATTTTAAAAACGGCAAAAAAACTGAGCTTGAGAATTTAAGTGGATATGTTCAAAAGCCTTTTATGCAAAAACTCTATAATGAGTTAAAAAAGAGAGAAAACAAATGAAAAAAGAGCGAATTGTACTAGGCGGCGGGTGTTTTTGGTGTATAGAAGCGGTGTACAGAAATGTCAAGGGGGTACTCTCGGCGGTGAGCGGCTATGCCGGAGGCGCCCGAGCCAACCCGAGTTATGAAAACGTCTGTTCAGGTGCAACCGGACATGCTGAAATTGTCGATATTGCCTATGACGCAGATGTTATCAGTCTGAGTGAGATTTTGGATATATTTTTTGAAATACATGACCCGACAACACTGAATCAGCAAGGTGCGGACAAAGGAACACAGTACCGTTCTGTTATTTACTATGGGGATGAAGCACAAAAAAAAGTGATTGAAGATTCTATTGCAAAACATCAGCAGGACTTTTCCGATAAGATCGTAACTGAGGTAAGCCCTCTGCCTGAGGTTTATCCGGCGGAACCGTATCATCAGAACTATTATAATTTAAATGCTTCGCAAGGCTACTGCCAGGTGGTTATCGCGCCAAAACTGCAAAAATTTATGACAAAGTTTCCTGATAAATTAGCCTAAATGTGATAAACTATGATTAGATTATCATAGAGGCGGTTTTTATGGAAAAAATATATGAATTGGCTATAGTCGGTGCCGGACCTGCGGGGATTGCCACTGCTGTTGAAAGTTACCTTCAGGGTGTCCGTGATATTGTGCTGCTTGAAAAAGACACAAATCACAACTCGACTATTCGTAAATATTACAAAGAAAACAAGCGTGTGGATTTGGAATGGAAAGGACAAAAAGTCGAACTCAACGGCCGTATCCATTTTATAGACGGTACCAAAGAGACGACACTCGATTTTTTTGATGAAATTTTAAAAGAACATCTCGTAGAACTGCAAACAGAGGTGGAAGTGCAGTCTATAGAAAAAAAAGAAGACTACTTTGAAGTCCACATGGCAGGTAGGAGCATTAAGGCAAAAAATGTAGTTGTGACCATCGGACGGATGGGGAAGCCAAACAAACCGAGCTACAAAATTCCTCCAACTATACGAAAGAAAATTAACTATACAACAGATGAATGCTCACAGGGAGAAAAGATTCTTGTTGTCGGAGGCGGTGACAGTGCTGTAGAGTATGCAGTTGATTTAAGTGAGCATAATGATGTGTCCATTTGTTACAGACGGGAGAGTTTCCGCCGGGCAAATCCTACGAATCAAAGAAATATTGCCGATGCGATTGCACAGGGAGATGTCCGACCGATTTTAGGTATAAATATCAACGGTCTCGAAGATGACAAGGGCAGAGTCAAAGTGCTTTTCAGCGAAAGAGAACCTGAAACATTTGACAGAGTTATCTATGCCATAGGCGGAACGACACCAAGTACATTTTTGGCAAGTTCGGGCATAGAAGAAAAAGACGGCAAACCTGTACATGATGAACATTATGAGACAAACATCAAAGGACTTTTTGTTGCCGGAGATATTACTCAGGAGAGCGGCGGCAGCATTGCGCTTGGACTCAATCACGGCTATGATATTGCCAGATATATTAAAGGAAAAAGTGAAGTCTAGTCTTTTGCTTTTCGCATTTTATAAATATGTATGAGTTTGATAATAATCATGATACTGATAACCTGAAACAGTGCGGCCAAAATAAAAGCATAATAGTGCAACTGATCAATAGAGTTAGCAGTATATGCCAGAGTGGCCATTGCAATAAGCAGGGTCAAAGGCATAGAGTGAGAAAGTCCAAACAGAACCGTGTCAATTAGTCCGAGCTCTTTTATAAACACCAAAGAGGCAATAAGCCGCATAAGAATCATTACCACTGTGATGATGACAGCCTCCCGTATGAGTCCGTTGATCCAGAGGGCGTTGAGGTCAAAAGAGCTCCCGATATGAATGAAAAATATAGGGATTAAAAATCCAAATCCGAAAGAAGCAAGCTTTTCAGGCAATTCATGTTTGTGCTCAAAGAAAGTCGGAATGAAGATACCGGCTAAAAAAGCCCCAAAAGCAAGTTCAAGATGCAAAAAGAGCATAGCCCCTATAAGCAGAAAAAAGATTCCCATAGAGAGACGGATGTCCTGTTCTTTGTTGTCATTGTGAGGCATAAGGGCAATAGCGACTTTGGGAAACCACCAAAACAGAAGCTGCATAGAGCGAAAAAGAAGAAACATAAAAAGCAAAAATGCCAAAAGGGCCATGATTGTTTGAAAAAGTCCCAATCCAAAACCAGACTTCAGTGCTGCAGAGCTTATAGTAAGTATCACAATACTTGCAACTTCACCTATGCCCCCAACTGTCATGGAAAGAGCAATCCAGGGTGTTTTTCCATACTCTTTGGCCAGTGTGGCGACAAGTCCTACAGATATGAGGGGTAACAAAACGATAAAGATTTTTCCCAAATCAAACTGTACGGAAAAGGCGATGGAGAATCCATAAAGTACTGCAAGATAGACAACAACCTTTTTCATAACAGAGACAGGTGTTTTGAGTACATTTTTTAAATTGATCTCTGTTCCTGCAATAAACATCAGATATAAAAACCCGAATTCAGCGACTAAATCAAAAAGATGTTCATCATGCAAGAAGCCTACATATCCTAAAAGAGAACCTAAAATAATTTCAATGGGTGTTGTAGGAAGCCGTAAAATTTTGGCAAAAAACGGAGAAAAAATGATGATAAGCGATATGGTAACAATCAGTATAATATTATCAGTCATACTTTTCTCCTTTTATTTTAAAAATCCGGGTTATAACCCGTGTGCAGGGCTTTTATTGCACACTTTTTGCAATATCAAGACCAAGAGACTGCAACATTGCCAGATCCTGACTCATAACACGTCCTTTTGTGGTGAGGTAGTTTCCTATCACAATGGAATTTGCTCCGTTTTGAAAAATTTCTGCCTGACGTTCTTTAAACATAAGTTCGCGACCGCCGGCAACCATAATTCTCTCGGCATCACAAAGTGTTTCGCGTGTCAACCTGATGAGTGCGAGGGCTTCATCCACTGTTAAAGGATTTGGTTCAAGTTCAAGTGCAGGGTTGTGATGATAAAAGTTAATAGGAACCGAAGCAGGGTTGAGTGATTTGAGAGATTCGAGCATAGAAATTCTGTCTTCTTGTGATTCACCAAGCCCGAAAATTCCACCGCTTATGAGTACCAAGCCGGCTTTATTGACATTTTGGCAGGTTTCATATCGTTCACTCCAGGGATGGGTTGTGCAAATTTGCGGATAAAAGGCTTCACTTGTCTCAAGGTTGTGATTATAGGCTTTGATACCTGCTTCTTTGAGTGTGAGGAGTTGCTCAACATTTGCTGTGCCGTTACAGGCGATAAGACGTAATTCAGGGGCGACTTTTTGTACCTCTTTGGCAACATCACAAACAAATTTGAGTGTTTTGTCAGTTAAACCTTTATCTGCAGTGACAAGACAAAATCCAAGGGCTCCGTTGTCTCTTGCCGTAATGGCTTCTTGGCAGATGGCATCCACAGGCTTTTGTTTGTAACGCTCTATATCTGCTTTGTAGCGCACACTTTGCGAACAAAACTTACAGTCTTCTTTACATGTACCGCTGTTGATATTACAAATGGAACATAAAAATATTTTTTCACTCACTTTTTTGCCTTTCATAAGAAAAAGTTTTTGTGAGCATATACTGCTCCTGCTCTTTCTTTTTTGTATAGTATTTTACTATAAATTTTTTTTCTAAAACTTCAAGCATGGCACACTCAGAAAGCGGTTTGTTTCGTGCGCACACTTCACCGGGGTTTAAAAAGAGTGTACCCCCTGCAAACTCTACTTCAAACTGATGTGTATGTCCAAAGATGACAACCTCGGCATCTCTGCTCATATAAAAAGGCAGGTGCATCAACTTGAATTTTGTATTTGTCAGTTTAAAATAGTAGGGTTCCTGAACCAGGTGGTACCTGTTATGATATTGTACTAAATGGGCATCATTGTTTCCGTAAACGGCTATATATTTTTTCCCGCATGCTTCAAGCAGGTCCAGTACCTCTTTTTCGACAATATCTCCGGCATGTATAATAAACTCGGCTCCGTTTTGCACCAAAAAATCAAGGGCGGCTTTTGCCTTTTTGACCTTTTTATGTGTATCGGAGAGTATGCCTATTTTCAATTTTTTATCCTCTGCTTCTGTAACTTCTCTGCCACTTTCGCCCGCACTACAGAAAAAAATTTAGTTTTTCTCACAAGTCATGCTTTAGCATAGAAAGTACGGGTTCCGAGGGTATTGCGGAATCGGTACTTTAGTGCCGACTGAGTAAGGATTTTAAGCCTTGTCTATCTCTTCTCTTGGTGTACGCGCTTTACACTTTACACATTCGTACACCTCTTTATTTCTGTAGGTACGAGGCGCAAGTACACCTGTGCATCCTTTTTCTTTACATTTAATGGTTGTCGGCTCAAACTTTGAGATAAATTTACACTCAGGATAGTTTTCACAGCCCCAAAAAGGGCCTCTGCGAGAGTTTTTCAGGCTGATTTTTCCGCCGCAGTCAGGACAAGGAGTTTCACTCACTTTCTCTTCGACATTAATACTTTTTGTATTTTTGCATTCAGGGTAGTTTGAACATGCAAGAAATTTTCCGTTACGGCCATTCTTTTCTATCATATCCGCACCGCATTTGTCACACTTTTCATCGGCAGTTGTCTCTTTTTTCTCAACAGGATTGCCCTCTTCGTCACACTGCTCTGTATATTTGCATTTTGGAAAACCGGAGCATGCGATGAAGTTTCCAAAACGTCCGCTTCTCAGAAGCAGTTCATGTTCACCGCATTTAGGGCAGGTGCGCCCAAGCGGTTTGGCAAGTTTGAGCGAGACAATGTTTTCTTTTCCTGCTTCTATCTGCTTCATGAATTTTTCATAAAACTCAAGGAGCAGTTTCTGCCAGTCCACTTTGCCTTCGGCGATTTCATCGAGTTCTTCTTCCATTTCAGCCGTAAAGTTAATATCAACGATATTTGGAAAGTTTTTCTCCAGAATCTCTGTCACGGTAAAAGCGATTTCTGTCGGGATAATCTGCTTTTTTTCTATGGTCACATAGGTACGGTTGGAGAGTGTCGCAATTGTCGGGGCATAGGTCGATGGACGCCCGACGCCTTCTGATTCGAGTTTTTTAATCAGACTTGCTTCAGAGTAACGCGATGGCGGTTCTGTGAAGTGCTGTTCGGGTTTTACACTCTGAATTTCAGCTTTGTCACCCTCTTTTAAAGTAGGTAAAAGCTTGTCTTTGTCTTCTGCTCCTGTGACCGCATAAAAACCGTCAAAAATGAGTTTTCGTCCGCTTGCACGGAATTCATTTTCATTGCCTTTAAAGATAATGCTTTGCTGCTCAAAGAGCGCATCTTCCATCTGACATGCCATAAAACGCTCATATATGAGGCGGTAGAGTTTGATTTCATCGGCTTTTAAAAATTTTTGTGCCACTTCGGGTGTAAACTGCAGCATAGTCGGGCGGATGGCCTCGTGTGCCTCCTGTGCGCCTTTTGATTTTTTCGTATAAACCTTTGGTTCTTTCGGCAGGTATTTCTTGCCGTAACGGCTCTCAATGATGCCTCGAACTGCACCCACGGCTTCTTGTGCGAGGTTGAGGGAATCGGTTCTCATATAGGTAATGACCCCTGAAGTACCGTCTGGAGTTTTGACACCTTCATACAGAGTCTGGGCGACCATCATGGTTTTTTTCGGGGTAAATCCGAGTTTGCTTGAAGCAGCCTGTTGCAGGGTTGAGGTCATAAATGGCGGCGGTGTGGCACTTTTTCGCTGTTTTGTCTCAATTTTTGCAATTTTGAAGTCATCATTTTTGACACTTTGGGCAATTGCCTCTGCCTGTTCTTTGTTCTCTATGGAGAGTTTGGAGATTTTTTGCTCTTTGTGTTTGATAAGATTGGCTTCGATATTTGGCTTGAAAAGAGTGTCAATGGTCCAGTATTCCTGAGGAACAAAGGCTTTGATTTCGCGTTCACGATCTACGACAAGCTTGAGTGTCGAGCTTTGCACACGCCCGCCACTTAAGCCTTTTTGAATTTTAGAAGCAAGCAGAGGTGAGAGCTTGTAGCCTACAATACGGTCAAGCAGACGACGGGCCTGTTGGGCATTTACCATGTCCATGTCTATTTTTCTTGCATTCTCAAGTGCATGCTTGATGGCTGTTTTTGTAATCTCATGAAAGACAATACGCGGGAGTGTTTCGGGGTCTTTTTTGATAGCATGGGCAATATGCCACCCAATTGCTTCTCCCTCGCGGTCCTCATCGGTCGCGATGTAAATTGTGTCGGCTTTTTTGGCTTTTTCTTTTATCTCTTTGACAGTTGGCGCATTTTCTTTGGCGACAGAGTATTTGGGAATGATTTCATGAGTTTCTTCATCAATTGTAATTCCAAAACGGGATTTTGGCAAATCCCGGATGTGTCCTTTTGAGGCAATGACATCATAGTTTTTGCCTAAAAAGTTCTTGATAGTACGGGCTTTTGCGGGTGATTCGACGATTATTAAGTTCAAATAGTTTTCCTATATATAGTATAGTGATTTGGTTTTTGGTTTTGGAAGTGTAGCGAAAAAGAATAAAATAAGGAAATATTTTTAAATTTATAAAATTTGCAAAAAAAATTAAAGTTATTTTTTTGACTGACGATATTGTTACAGTCTCAAGGCAAGGATGCCTTTTAGAGAACAAAAAATACAAAGAGCGAAAGCTCTTCCATAGAAAAGGATTTATTATGGGTTTTAGAATTAACACAAACGTTGCGGCAATGAATGCATTGCGTAATGCAACACAGACAAACTTGGGTTTAGACAAAAGTTTAAATGCTTTATCTTCAGGTCTGCGTATTAACAAAGCGGCAGATGATGCTTCTGGTATGGCAATCGCCAACTCACTGCGTCAACAGGCACAGGGTCTCGGTCAGGCTATCAACAATGCAAATGACGGGATTGGTGTTGCACAGACTGCTGACGGTGCTTTGGATGAGTATACTAAAATTATTGATACTGTCAGAACGAAAGCAATTCAAGCAGCGTCTGACGGGCAAACATTAGATTCTCGTAAAAAAATTCAGGCGGATATTGACAGACTTCTTGAAGAGGCACAGAACATTGCTTCAACGACTTCATTTAATGGTCAGACACTTTTAAACGGTGCATACCAAAATAAATCATTCCAAATTGGTGCATATTCCGGAGAGACTGTAAAACTTTCCATTAGTGATACACAAACCTCACAAGTAGCTGAGTTTTCTTTAGCTGAAACAAGTGTTGGTTTTTCAAGACTTAGTGGTGCTGCAAACAGTGCTGGTGGATCAGCTTCACTTTCTGTTACAGTTGTAAATGCTGATGGGACGACTGCTACAGTATCTACATCTACTATCTCTTTTGCTTCTGGTGCTGATCTTTCCGGATATGAGATAGCGCAGGCTGTTGTTGACAAGTTTAATCAACAGGCACAGGTTGCAGGTGCGGATGTAAGAGCTTCAATCATTGAAGCAACAGGCTCGACTGTAAATAATCCGGAGTATGGAATCCGTATAGATTCTGCTGGTGATTTAACTGGTATGACACTTGGTGATGGTGTTACAGATGGAAAATCAACTGCAATTATTGCAAATACTGCTGCCGGTTTAAATAACAACTTGTCAACAGTTGATGTAACTACTCGTAGAGATGCACAAAAAGCAATTACTATTGCTTCGTATGCACTAAAAGATATAGATGCAACACGTTCAGATATTGGTTCGGTTCAAAATCAGCTTGAATCTACAGTGAGAAATATATCGATTACACAGGTGAATGTCACAGCTGCAGAATCTCAAATTCGAGATGTCGACTTTGCTGCGGAAAGTGCAAACTTCTCTAAATTGAATATTCTTGCACAGTCAGGTTCATATGCTATGAGTCAGGCAAATGCCGTTCAACAAAATGTTTTAAGACTACTTCAGTAGTTTTTATAAATTCTCAAGCTTTATGCTTGGGAATTTTCTTTTTCCAGCACTTTGAGTACATGTAGATCTTTTTCATAGGTCTCTATAATCTTTTTAACATTTTTTACAAAAATAGCATGAAATTTTTTTGTGAATTTTTTTGGGTTTTTTAACTCTTTTGTATTAAAAAAATCATCTGCATAGGGTGTAGTATTCATATAATATATGGTCATTAAATCTCTGAGTTCAAAGATGCACTCGTGATTACACATTGCGCTTACCATTTCTATAAGATTGAGTTTAAACATTAAGCTGTCACTGTGCGGAGCATTTTTAAATGTTTCAAGAAGGGCCAAGTAATCTTTAATCTGTCCAATACGACAGTAAATACCATCTATTTCATTTTGATCAAGTTCTGTTGTAGATAAAGTGTCAAAATATTTTTTCATTTCTTTTCTTAAAAGTATTTTGTTTTGTTTTTGTGGTAACGTTACATCTTTAAGAGGGGTTGGGATTGTCTGATCAAGTTTACATCCATCGGAAAGGTTGTAAATAGTTTGCATGGGTGCTTTGTACTTTCGTGTAAAGTAGTTAATAACAGGGATGGAAAGCATAAACAAAGGAGTAGAATTAACCTTTTCTTTGAAGTTGCCTGTTATTTGCAGGATAGCATCGCCAAGGTGAAAATCTTGATTTTCTTTTGTTTGTATTTTCTTATTTTCGATGGAGCGCGCCTTAAAATGATCAGGCGTATGGGATAACCCATCATCACTAAGTGCCAAGTCTATCCCTAAAAGATAAATTTCCGGTGCATTAAAGATAAGTGCAAATGCATGGATAGAGTCTCCCACGCTAGAAACTGTTAAGGTGCTACGGGAGAGTTTGTATTTTGTTCTATCCTCATGCAGATAAATGTTTTCTTTTTTGAAGTGTTCAAACAGCTCACCAGAAACAGAAGCGCTAAAAAAGAGGAGTGTATCATCCAAAAAGCTTAAATCGCCCAAATTTTTAAGCATTTCATGTGTTGTATATACATTTTCATCAATTTGAACAGCAATATCTGGAGTGACACCGACACGTTTAAGTGTATTGAGTGCTGTAAAAGCAGCGACAATTATAAATCTGTCTTGATTGTCTTTTACCCATTGTGCATTTTTATAAAGAGAGGGTCCTGCTCCTAAAACAAGCCATGCCTTTTCTTGAAATATTGTATCACTTTCTCTTTTACGCAAATCAAGAAATTTATATTCTGCATTGATTCTGTCCAAAACTTTTCTGTTTTTTTCTAAAAGACGATTATGAGAATAAGTTGCTTCTGGTCGGGAGATAAGAATAGCTTGAATCTCTCGAATTTTTGCTTCATATGCAGAGGAAAAAAGATGAAACTTTATGAATTGGTTTTTGAAAAAAGCATTGGTATAAAAACCGTTAAAACATTCTCTAAAGCTACCTGCATTATCAGCAATTGAAAAAAAACTTGTTGTATCCATAAGTGCCTGTTTATAATCAATTGTAAAAAGAGAAAGGCGAAAAAGTTCCAGATTGTCTTCTACTATAAGCACTACTTGAAAATCATATTTTTTGATAGCTTTTGGAATATGTAACCCAAGACCCACTCCTAAAAATATAAACTTGTCAAGTTCTTTCATATGACTGGAGTCGTTAATATTTTTATGATAAAGTTCATATATTTCTGCTGTAGTTGCAAAGTTCGTATAGGCATTTGCATTTTTTATTGTCTCAAAAGAAGCTTTTTCAAAGTTTATTTTTCGTAAACTTCTAAAGCTTTGGTCATTCTTTTTTAAGTTGATATTGTCTACAATTTTTTGTGAGAAGTCCTGAGAATTCGTATTGTATAGCTTTGCACCGCTTGAAAGTTCTACAACATCAAAATAGCCATTTTCATATACAAGATCATATTTGGCAGAGAGTTTTCCGTTATTGAGCAAACTTTCTAAAGCTAGAATTTTATTAGAAACTTTTTCATTATATTCTTTAAAAAACTCAATATTTTTTTGATAATTTTTAATAGCCTGCTCTTCTATATTTTGCATAAATATCCTTTCATAAGTATTGCAAGCATAAAATATACCAAAATTAATGGTATGAAAGTTGCTAATTGATACGTATGGATATTTTAAAACTAATAGGCAGGGAAAAAGCATTATTTGATGATGACATACAAACATACAAAAATGATTTAGACAAAATTGTAAGTGATGCGAAATTTTTGGTGCTTGGCGGAGCAGGAAGTATTGGGAGTGCTGTTGTAAAAGAAATTTTTTCTCGTAATCCAAAAAAGCTGCACGTTGTTGATATTTCGGAAAATAATTTGACTGAATTGGTTCGTGACATTAGAAGCTCATTTGGTTATATAGAAGGAGAATTTGCGACTTACGCACTCGATATCGGTTCAATTGAGTACGATGCTTTTATTGCACAGGATGGAAAATATGACTATGTACTTAATCTTTCAGCACTCAAACATGTACGCAGTGAAAAAGATTCCTTTACTTTAATGCGGATGATTGAAACCAATATTTTCAATACTGACAAAACTTTACAACATTCTATTGAACACGGAGTAAAAAAATACTTCTGTGTTTCAACTGATAAAGCTGCAAATCCTGTCAATATGATGGGGGCGAGCAAGCGAATTATGGAGATGTATGTGCATAGAAAATCACAACAAATCAATGTCTCTATGGCACGTTTTGCCAATGTTGCTTTTAGTGATGGTTCTCTTTTGCACTCTTTTAATATGCGTCTTGAAAAACAGCAACCCCTTGTAGCGCCGGATGATATAAAACGCTACTTTGTCACACCGAAAGAGAGTGGTGAGTTATGCCTGATGAGTGCTGTCTTTGGGGAGAACCGTGATATTTTCTTCCCAAAACTCTCAGAATCGCTACACCTTGTTTCTTTTGCAGATATTGCTGTAAAATACTTATATGTAAAGGGATATGAGCCTTACATCTGCAAAAGTGAAGAGGAAGCAAGAACTCTGGCAAAAATACTTCCAGAAGAGGGAAAATGGCCTTGCCTTTTTACAAAAAGTGATACCACAGGTGAGAAAGATTTTGAAGAGTTTTTTACTGAAAATGAAGTGTTGGATGTAGAGAGGTATGAAAATATTGGCATCATCAAAAACAAGCTTGATTTTGATGAGAATGCACTCAATGCATTCAGCCAAAAGATTGAAGATTTTAAAAAAAATCTGCAATGGAGTAAAGAGGAGATAGTTGCAGAGTTTTTTAAACTTCTCCCAAACTTTGAGTATGAAGATAAGCAGAAATATTTAGACGGAAAAATGTGATGCAAAAAATTGTAAACTTTATTCAGAACCTCTACAATACAACAGATTTCATCCCCCTGCATGAACCACGATTTCGAGGGAATGAAAAAAAATATCTAAATGAATGTATCGACTCTACTTTTGTCTCATCTGTCGGAAAGTTTGTTAATAGATTTGAAGAGGAGTTTGCCTCTTATGTGGGAAGCAAATACGCCATAGCTACAGTCAATGGCACAAGTGCTTTACATGTAAGTCTCCTTCTTGCTGATGTCAAAGCGGGAGATGAAGTGATCACCCAGGCCCTCACTTTTGTCGCTACATGTAATGCCATAAAATATTGCCAAGCAGAGCCTGTTTTTGTAGATGTTGGGCTTGATACCTTGGGGATGAGCCCTGATGCTTTGGAGTCATTTTTAAAGAAGAACTGCGAAGTTCAAAATGGTGTCTGCCTCAATACTGCTACAAACAAAACTATCAAAGCTGTCGTACCGATGCACACCTTTGGGCATCCTTGCAAAATTGATACAATCGCAGAGATTTGTAAGGCGTGGCACCTTACACTCATAGAAGATGCTGCGGAGTCTTTGGGGAGTTTTTACAAAGGTAGACACACAGGAACTTTTGGAAAAAGTGCTGTGTTTAGTTTCAATGGCAACAAAATCATTACAA
This sequence comes from Sulfurimonas sp. NWX367, assembly GCF_039667065.1. Taxonomy (NCBI): domain Bacteria; kingdom Pseudomonadati; phylum Campylobacterota; class Epsilonproteobacteria; order Campylobacterales; family Sulfurimonadaceae; genus Sulfurimonas; species Sulfurimonas sp. NWX367. The sequence continues at coordinate 173,210 of NZ_JALCZM010000002.1, forward strand.
GTGGCGGAGGCGGTGTCATCATCACCGATGATGAAGAACTTGCAAAAAGAGCTAAACATCTCACAACCACAGCAAAACTCCCTCACCCTTATGAATACGAACACAACACCATCGCCTATAACTACCGTCTGCCAAACCTTAATGCAGCCCTTTTAGTTGCACAGATGGAACAACTTGAAACATTTTTACAAAATAAACGGTTTTTAAGTCAAGAATATATGCAGTTTTTTAAGCAGTTTGACGATATAGATTTTATTAAAGAACCAAAAGATGCAAAAAGTAACTACTGGCTCAATGCCATAATATTAAAAGATAAAAAGCAAAGGGATACATATCTTAAGTATCTCAATGAAAATGGTGTGATGAGCCGGCCGATTTGGAGATTGATGAGTGAATTAGAGATGTTTCAAAATTGTCAAAATGATGGACTTCAAAACTCAAAATTTTTGAGTGAACGCATTATCAATATACCAAGTAGTGTGCTATGAAAAAAGAGATAATTTTACTCGGTGGTGGTGGGCATTGTAAGTCTGTTATCGATGTTATTGAGGCTGAAGGTCATTTTAAAATTGCAGGTATTATTGAGAAGTATGTAGGTGAGTCCAAGAGTGTTTTAGGGTATAAGCTTATCGGTACAGATGACGAATTAGAGAAGTTGCGCGAGCAATATGAATACGCTTTTGTCACTGTTGGACACATCAAGTCAAACACCGTACGCATCAAACTTTTTGAAAAACTCAAAAATTTAGGCTTTACCATTCCCATTATTATCTCCCCTTTTGCCTATGTATCCAAACACGCAAAAATAGAAGCTGGTACTGTTGTGATGCACCATACACTTATCAACGCGGGGGTGCGTGTGGGTGAAAATTGCATCATCAATTCCAAAGCACTTCTTGAGCATGACTGTACCATAGAAAATCATGTACATGTAAGTACAAATGCACTTCTTAATGGTGATGTACATGTAAAAGAACATAGTTTTATAGGGAGTGGCGCTGTTGTGAAACAGGGTTATAGAGTAGAGGGATTTGTCAAAATGGGGAGTGTTGTGAAATGAATGTTTTTATCATCGCAGAAGCGGGAGTCAATCACAACGGTTCTTTGGAGTTGGCAAAAAAACTCATCGATGTAGCGAGCAGTGCCGGTGCTGATGCTATAAAATTTCAAACTTTTAAGGCAGAAAAGCTTGTCAGCCGTGATGCAAAAAAAGCACAGTATCAACAAGAAAATATGCAAGAGACAGATGACTCTCAGTACAATATGCTTAAAAAACTTGAACTCGATGTAGACGCACACCATCAACTCATTAATTATGCAAAAAGTAAAAATATTATGTTTCTCTCCACCCCTTTTGATAATGAAAGCATAGAGATGCTTAATGATTTGGGATTGAAAATATTTAAAATACCAAGCGGAGAGATTACAAATCTACCATATTTACGCCAGATTGGCAAACTCTCAAAAGAGGTAATTCTCTCTAGCGGTATGGCAAGTATGCGAGAAATAGAGGATGCTTTAAATGTTTTAACAAAAGCAGGTACACCAAAGCAAAAGATTACGGTACTACATGCAAATACAATGTATCCAACCCCAATGGAGGATGTAAATTTAAGAGCAATGCCAATAATTGGTAAAAGGTTTGATGTGGCATATGGCTATAGTGACCATACACTTGGAATTGAGGTGGATATTGCCGCTGTAGCAATGGGAGCGAGTGTAATAGAAAAGCACTTTACCCTTGATAAGAGTATGGAGGGACCTGACCATAAAGCTTCGTTGGAGCCAAATGAACTCAAAGCCATGGTCACAGCTATAAGAAATATTGAAACAGCACTTGGAAGCAGTGAAAAAAAACCAAGCAAAAGTGAAATACCAAACATAGAGGTTGCAAGAAAATCCATCGTAGCAGCAAGAGATATTAAAAAAGGAGAGATATTCAGCGAAAGAAATCTCACAACAAAACGCCCTGCCAAAGGAATAAGCCCTATGAAGTGGGATACAGTCATTGGAACTGTTGCACAAAAAGATTATGCAAAAGATGAGATGATATGAAACGAAAAATAGCTGTAGTCACTGCAACTCGTGCAGAATATGGACTCTTGAAACCACTGCTTAAAGAGATCGAGAATGATGATACTCTGCAACTACAGCTTATAGTAACTGGTACACATTTAGAGGAAAACTTTGGTAACACCTACAAAGAGATAGAGCAAGAATTTGATATTGATGCAAAGATTTCAATGGATTTATCTTGTGAGAGCGGGGAGTGTCTATCTTTGGCAATGGCACAACTACAAAAAGATATAACAGAAGTTTTGGTACAACTTTGCCCTGATATAATGGTTATTTTGGGAGATCGTTATGAGATGCTGAGTGTTGCTACTGCTTGTTTAATGTTGCATATTCCTCTAGCACATATTCATGGTGGAGAGCTTACACAAGGGGCAATTGATGATGCCATCCGCCATGCCATTACCAAACTCTCACATCTACACTTTACATCAACAGAGGTATACGCCAAAAGAGTTATACAAATGGGAGAAGAGCCAAGAAGAGTGTTTAATGTTGGTAGTTTAGGGGTACAAAGCATAAAGACTTTGCAGCTTTTAAATAAACAAGAGTTTGAAAAAAGTATTGGCTTCAAACTTGGCAAAAAAAATCTACTTGTAACCTATCATCCTCAAACACTCTCAGAGAAAATTCCAAAAGAGCAATTTAGTACACTTTTAGAAGCTTTAGAGAGTTTAAAAGAGACAAAAATCATCTTTACCAAAGCAAATGCTGATGAGGGCGGACAGATCATTAATGCAATGATAGATGCGTATGTAAAGAGTCATAAAAACAGCATTGTTTTTGCATCTCTTGGACAGCTTCGTTATTTTTCTGCCTTGGAGTTTGTTGATGGGGTGGTTGGCAATAGTTCAAGTGGAATTTTAGAGGTTCCAAGTTTTAAAATTCCAACACTCAATATTGGAGAGAGACAAGAGGGGCGGATTCAGGCAAAGAGTATTATAACTGTAGATATAGAGGCTAATGCCATTAGACAAGGTCTTGAGAAGATTTATGATCCCTCTTTTTTAGAGAGTCTCAAAAGAGTTAAGAACCCTTATGAGGGCAAAGAACCGAGTAAAAAGATAAAAGAGTGCCTAAAAACAGTAGAACTTGAACATATTTTAGAGAAAAAATTTTATGATGTAGGAGGTATGTTATGAGTACATATAAAGAGATTTTGTTACATAAAAATTCAACTATCCAAGAAGCACTCAAAGTGATAGACAAAGGTGCTATGCGTATTGCCATAGTACTTGGGGAAAATGAAAAAGTTGTAGGAACGCTTACTGATGGAGATATCCGCCGTGGGCTTTTAAATGGACTCTCTTTGGACTCTAGTATTGAAAATCTTTACTTTAAGGAACCAACGCTTGCAAATATAAATGATTCCAAAGAACTTATTATCCAAAAAGCGATTCGTAAGCAGATTTATCAGATTCCTATTGTTGATGATGAAGGAAAACTTGTCAAGATTGAAGATTTGGCAAAACTGCTCAAAACAAATGCGAAAAAAAATAGAGTTGTTTTAATGGCAGGAGGACTTGGAACAAGACTGAGACCACTCACGCAGGATGTACCCAAGCCCCTCTTAAAAGTTGGAAACAAGCCTATTTTAGAGACAATTATAGAAAACTTTGCAAAATACGGTTTTGTTAACATTACCATCAGTGTCAATTACAAAGCAGATATGATTAAAAAGTATTTTGGCGATGGAAGTACACTTGGTGTCAATATTGATTATATTCAAGAGGATAAACGATTAGGTACAGCTGGAGCACTTTCGCTGATAAAAGAACGTCCGCAAGAGCCTTTTTTTGTTATGAATGCAGATTTGCTGACCAATGTAAACTTTGAGCATCTTTTGGACTATCACTCGTTTGAGAATTCTGTGGGTACGATGTGTGTGAGAGAGTATGACTATCAGGTGCCTTACGGGGTGATACAGACTGAGGGAAGCAAAATAATATCTATAGAGGAAAAGCCTGTGCACAAGTTTTTTGTCAATGCCGGTATTTATGTTCTTTCTCCTCAGGTCTTTGAATATATTCCAAAAAATGAGTTTTATGATATGCCGACACTTTTTGAAGATATTATAAAAAATGAACTCAAAACTATATCCTTTCCTATTCATGAGTATTGGCTTGATATTGGACGGATGAGTGATTTTGAACAGGCTCAAAATGAGTACAGTGAGATATTCTAATGTTATATGATAAAACTTTTTTAGCCATAATTCCTGCAAGAGGCGGTTCCAAGAGGTTACCTCGTAAAAACGTTCTGGATTTGGCAGGTAAACCATTAATTTCGTGGAGTATAGAAGCTGCCAAACAAAGCAAATATATTGACGAAGTTGTTGTTTCAAGTGATGATGATGAGGTTCTTAATATTGCGAAAGAACAAAATGCTTCAATCATGAAACGCCCTGTAAAACTCGCTACTGATACAGCTACAACTTTTGAGGTTGTTGAACATCTGATAAAAAATTTTGAAAAACAATATACATATATTATTTTGTTGCAACCAACAAGCCCTTTGAGAAAAAGTGAAGATATTGACAAAGCAATAGAGTTCTTGCATACTAAAAATGCAGATGCAGTTATAAGTGTATGTGAAATGGAACACTCACCACTTTGGTCTAATACTCTGCCAAAAGATAAAAGTATGGCGACTTTTTTACATAAAGAAATTTTGAATAAAAGAAGTCAGGATTTAGAAACATATTATAGGCTAAACGGCTCAATTTATATTATAAAAGTCGCGAAACTTTTAGAAAAAAAAAGTTTTTTTTTAAAAGATAATATTTATGCTTATGTGATGGATCAAAAAAAATCAATTGATATTGACACGAAATTAGATCTTGAAATAGCCAATTATTTACTTTCTAAGTCAATATAATAGCTATAGATTATATGGTTTATAATACTGTGCATATCTTCCACAATGCCATATGCTCCTTTCTTTGTTGCTACATGGAAGTTGATGTCTGAGAGTTTTTTTAATTTTCCGCCATCAAAACCTGTGAGCCCAATAATTTTGGCATCTTTTTTTTTCGCATATTTTACTGCTTTGATGATGTTTTTGGAGTTTCCACTGCATGAAATGCTAATAAGGACATCTCCTTTTGTAATTCTGTCTTTAAGTTGCATATAGAAAATATTTTTATACCCTATATCGTTGGCAAGTGCACTGCAAACAGAACTGTTGTCACTAAGACTTTCAACATGTAAACTTTTAATATTTCTTCTTTTGAGTCCTACTCCTAAATCATTTACCATATGTGAAGCTGTGGCAGCACTTCCCCCATTCCCAATAATATATATTGTTCCCTTTGTTTTATCAAGTAAAGTGACAATTTTTTCAATTGCTTCTAAGTCACTACTTTGAAGTACAGATATAAGATGCTTAATATATTTTTTAGCAAATTTTTTCATTGTAAATATCCTTATAAGTAATTATTCGATAATCTTATCTAAATTAATTTGAAAATAAGGGTTAATAAGTGTTTGAAGATACATATTTTTTGGATTTCGAAGAAGCAATACGCATTGCTTCACAACAAAACAGACAAAATTTGTCTGTACTACAAGCATGTTATTATGCAGGTGAAAAAATTGAGACAGACTTTGAGAATCTAATTCATCTTCCTTTTGAGAGTTTTGTAGATACTTTATCTAAGGGAGTTCATCGACTTCCTACTAAAATTGATTTTACCAATTTAGATATTTCTGATGAGGTAAAAGAGGAGATTGAAGATAGTTTTCAGTCTCTATTAACACAAACAAACAGTATAAGAAAAATACTAAATGAAGAATATGTAAAAGCACTTAAAAACAGAAAATTAAATTTTAACGAACCTTGGCGCTTTTATCTAACAGCGCATAGTAATTCACAAGTATTACAATATGTAGCAAAAGCAATTGCTGAAACCTTGGAAAGTATGGGTTACAGTGTATTTTTTGACTTGCGAAATGGTACCGAAGATATGAGTTGTTCGAAAAATATTTTTTTGTTTAATCCTCATGTAACAATTAACTTAAATGCTATGAATACATGGCAGATAGCTGATGATGTATTTAATTTTGTATGGTTTCAAGATCCTATGCCATTTTTAATGGATGGAAAACAAGTACAAATACGCAAGAAAGATTTTGTTTTCTCTTTACTTCCTATATTTGATGAGATGTTAAAAAGAAAAGGAATACCTTTTGAAAGACAGGGATTTTGCATTAATGAGAAAATTTACAAAAATAATCCAGAGATAAAGAGAGAGAAAAAAATAGTTTTTATAGGAAGTTCATATTTAAAAAGTATTCCATATAAAGAAAATATAAAATTAGCAGTAAAAGAGCTTGAAAAAATATTTTTAGAGGGTGATAGTTTTACTGATGAACTAACTGCTTTAATATCTGAAAAATATGAATTAAATGTGAATTTTGTGAGTACTAGACTGATTCCTTATATCGTAAGAGATATTGGACTGTTGAAATTATGTAAAATTAACAGTGATTATAAAATAGAAATATATGGACATGGATGGGATGTATACGAAGAACTAAAACCCTATTATAAAGGTTCACTCAAATATGGGAAAGAGATAGCAAATGTATATAACAGTGCTACTTTTGCTTTTGCTCCACATCAGCAATATACTTTGCAACAAAGAACTTTTGAAGCTTCTGCTTGTGGGGCTATCCCTATAGTATATGATTGCCGAGAAATATCTGATGAGGACTCTTATGAAGAGGCCTTGTGTTACTATAAAACAACACAAGATTTAGAAAAAATACTTACTGCCGATATACCAGAGAAAGATTTTAGTCGATTATTGCAGAGTCATACTTATAAATCTTTTGCTAAAAAAATCTTAAAAATTATAGAAGATAATAAATAAATGGCAGATAAATATGCAATAGATTCCCATAAAATGAGTTTACATCCTGTCCGGGTTGCAAGATGGCTTGAAGCAGATGATAACTGGGAGAGACTCAAAAAAATCTACCCTGTGTATGTGGAAGTGTCACCGTATGGCGGATGCAATCACCGGTGTACATTTTGCGCGCTTGATTATATGGGCTATGAAAATATCGGTATAGATTTTGAAGTTTTAAAAAACAGCATGAGTGATATGGCAGCCCATGGTGTGAAAAGTGTGATGTTTGCAGGAGAAGGCGAGCCTCTGCTGTTTAAAGATTTAGACCTTATAGTAGAGCACTGCTCACAAGTGGGTATTGATACCTCCATAACAACAAACTTTGTTCCGCTCAATAAAAAAAACATTGAGCGTTGCATTGAGAACTGTTCCTGGATAAAAGTGAGCCTCAATGCGGGAACGGCTCAAAGCTACGCCGCAATTCATCAAACAAAAGAGCTTGATTTTGAGCGGGTCATGAACAATTTAGCGTATGCTTTGGAGTACAGAAGACAAAACAAGCTTACATGTACGCTTGGCGTACAGATGCTTCTGCTTCCCGAAAACAGAGATGAAGCGGTGATTTTAGCTCAAAAAGTCAAAGAGCTCGGGGCTGACTATTTGGTGATAAAACCCTATTCGCAACATAATTTCAGTGAGACAGACAGATACAAAGACATAGACTACTCTCAAATGCTCGATGTTGAAGAGGAACTAAAAAGCTTTAATGATGAGAATTTTCATATAGTTTTTCGTGCAAATACGATGAAAAAATATGTGAAAAAAGAGCATTCCTACTCTACCTGCCACGCGACTCCGTTTTTTTGGGGATACATTGCCGCTGACGGAAAAGTTTTCGGCTGCAGTGCTTACCTTGGGGATGAGCGCTTTTGTTACGGCAATATTTATGACAACAGCTTTAGTGAAATTTGGGAAAGTGACAAACGCAGAGAATCGTACAACTTTGTGCAAAAGGAGTTGGATATTAAAAATTGCAGAGTCAACTGCAGAATGGATGAGGTCAATCGCTATCTGGACAGGTTGAAAAATCCAGAGGCGCATGATAATTTTATATAAGGGATGATATGAAAGCAGTAGTAACGGGTGGAGCCGGGTTTATCGGCTCGCATATGGTTGATTTGTTGGTCAAAGAGGGTTTCCATGTAACGGTGTTGGACAATCTGGCAAACGGACGGCTTGAGAATATTGCACATCACAAGGGGAAGATAGAATTTTTCCAAGTTGATATTGGCGATTATGAAACTGAATTGGAAAGCTATTTTGAAGATGCGGATTATGTGTTTCATTATGCAGCTTTGGCGGATATCGTCCCATCAATTAACAACCCTGTGAAATACCACAGAGCCAATGTAGACGGCACAATCAATGTGCTTGAAGCGGCGAAAAAGAGCAAAAATCTTAAAAAGTTTGTCTATGCCGCATCAAGTTCCTGCTATGGTATTCCCGATGTCTATCCGACACCCGAAGATACTCCCATAAAACCGGAATACCCGTATGCCCACACAAAAACAGTAGCCGAACAGTATGTCATGCACTGGGGGCAGTTATATAATATGCCCGTAGTGTCGATGAGGTTCTTTAATGTCTATGGAGTGCGTCATAGAACAGGAGGGACATACGGTGCTGTATTTGGGGTGTTCTTGGCACAATTGTTAAATAACAAACCACTGACAATAGTGGGTGACGGAGAGCAGACAAGAGATTTTACCTATGTGAGTGATATAGTCGATGCATGTTTCATGGCAGCAAAAAGCCCTATAAGTCAAGAGATTTTTAATGTAGGCAGTGACAATACTTACAGCATTAATTACCTTGCCGAGCTTTTAGGCGGAGAAAAACACTACATTCCAAAAAGACCGGGAGAACCTGAGAGCACTTATGCGGACATTTCAAAAATAAAAACTATGCTAGGCTGGAAACCAAAAATAAGCTTTGAAGAGGGCGTGAAAATAATGCTTGAAAATATAGATTCTTGGCGGGAAGCTCCGCTTTGGGATGAAAAAAGCATTCAAGAAGCGACTAAAGAGTGGTTCTTGTATCTGGGGGAGAAATAATTTTGTTAGATGCAAAAGAGATAAGAAAAAAAACAATAGAACTCTCCTGTAAAACAGGAGCAGGCCACTTGGCACCCTCACTGAGTACCGTCGAAATGCTGAGTGTCCTTTTTCGCGATTTTTTGCACTATAACAAAAAAAATGCTCAGGATGAAAGCCGTGACAGGCTCATATTTTCCAAAGGGCATGGTGCCTATGCGTACTATGTGATCTTAAACGAGCTTGGTTTTTTGCCAAAAGAAGAACTGGATAATTTTTATAAGGGAGCATCCATTAAAGGATGTTTGACACAAAATTTGGACTATATGATAGAAGCCTCTACCGGCTCACTCGGACACGGTCTGCCTATAGCCGTTGGGATGGCGCAGGCTTTTAAAATGCAAAACAAAACAAACAAGGTTGTCTGTATCGTCGGAGACGGAGAGATGCAGGAGGGAAGCAATTTTGAAGCCTTGGCGCTTGCATACAGATTTCAACTTGACAATCTTCTTTTGATTGTCGATGCAAACGAACTGCAGGCGATGGACAGAGTGGCAGATGTGGGGCTTGATAATGAGAGACTGGCAAAAGTCTTGCACAGTTATACGGATAATTTCTCAAAAATAGACGGGCATAATGAAAACAGTTTACATGTAAGCTTGAAGAACTTTTTTCATACAAAAAATGACAACTTCTCCATTGTGTTTTGTGATACGCTCAAGGGCAAGGGCGTAGCGCTTTGTGAAAATTCTATAGCCCATCATTTTCGATGCCCGACGCAAGACGGCTATGTTTTGGGGTGTGATGATGAGTAAACTGGTCGGCAAAAAAGAAGTTATGGCAGAAATATATAGTTATTTTAAAAATGATGAAAAGATGGTCCTGCTGGTCGGCGATATGGGATTTGCCGTGTTGGATGATTTTTTTGACAATCATAAAGAGCGAACTTTTAATACAGGTATATGCGAGCAGGCAACCATGAGCATGAGTGCGGGAATGTATTTGGCAGGATTGAAGCCGCTTGTTTATTCTCAGGTGCCTTTTTTGGTAATGCGTGCGTATGAGCAGATTCGTTATGATTTAAATGAACACAAAATGAATGTTAAACTTATCGGTGTAGGTGCCGATAATTATTTTTCTAGTTTGGGCAGAAGTCATTGTATGGATGATGATGACATAGCCATGATGAAAATATTTAAAAATTTTAAAATATTTGCACCGACACAAGAGACGCTGCAAGAAGATATAAAAAATATGTTTGCCTATGACGGACCTACATATTTACGATGCTTATAAATGGAGAATAAATGTCAGAATTAATACTAGATGGATCTAAAATACTATGGCATCAAGAGCGCTTGGAGCAATGGAAAAGAGGGGAAAGAATTGTCCCTATCACCATTGATATGGCACTGACACAGGCTTGTCAGTATAACTGTGTCTTTTGTTATGCAAATATGCAAAGAAACAAACCGCACAAGATTACTTTCGAAATTATGAAAAACTTTTTGGATGACTGTGCCGAGGTGGGAGTCAAAGCCATCAGTCTCGTGAGTGACGGGGAAAGTACGGCAAACCCTATATATGAAGATGTCATCGTTTATGGCAAAAAAGTCGGTTTGGATATGGCTATAGCCACACACGGAAATACACTCACAGAAGAAGTACTTAGAAAAATTTTGCCGGCTTTGACATATTTGCGCTTTAACTTCAGTGCGGGAACACCACAACGTTACAGCGAGATAATGGGTGTTCCGGTTGAGAAGTATTATGAAACCTGCGAAAACATCAAAATGGCAATGAAGATAAAAAAAGAGATAAATCTTGATGTGACTATCGGGATGCAGATGGTCTTGATGCCGCAGGATGCGGATGAGATTATTCCTCTTGCAAAACTCGGAAAAGAGTTGCGACCTGATTATCTTGTTATTAAACATTGCAGTGACGATGAAGAGGGAACCCTGGGGGTTGATTATGACAAATATGATGACCTGGTTGACCTTTTAAAAGAAGCAGAGAGTTACAGTGACGAGGAATATCTCGTCAAAGCTAAGTGGTCCAAAATTCTTTCCAAGGGCAAAAGGAACTACAGCAGATGCCACGGTACGCCTTTTCACCTGCAAATGTCCGGAACAGGTCTGATAGCCCCCTGCGGGAGCTTTTTCAATGAAAAATACAAGCAGTACCATATAGCTAATATAACAGAACCGGGAGTGCGTTTTAAAGATATACTCAAAAGTGAGAGATACTGGGAAGTGATGGATTTTTTGGCATCGGACAAGTTTGATGCCTGCTCGATGTGCGAAACATTATGTTTGCAGGATAAGACAAATGAAGTGCTTGATGCCTATAAAAAAGGACAACATGCGCTGACACGTCCAAGCGGCGATTTGCCGCAGCATCTCAATTTTATTTAGTATGGCTATGAAAAAAGTATTTGTATCGGGTGATTTCAATGTACTGCACCCCGGGCATTTGAGATTGTTGAAATTTGCCAAAGAGAGCGGGGATTACCTTGTTGTCGGTGTCAACAGTGATAAAATCAGCCAAAAAGGTATTTCTCAAGATATCAGACTGGAGTCCATCAATGCTACGAGCTATGTGGATGAAGCGTTTATTCTGGATGTTCCGGCACTTGAGTACATTAAGCAAAACAGACCTGAGATTGTTGTCAAGGGAAAAGAGTTCGCAAATAAATCAAATGCGGAACTGGAGGTTATCAGTGCTTATGGCGGCAAACTTCTTTTTAGCTCCGGAGAGATAGGTTTTTCTTCTATAGATTTATTAAAGCAGGAATTCGCTGCACTCAATTATAAAGTAGAACATAACAGTTCGTATTTGCAACGCCACTCTTTTGATATGGCGCATTTAAATGCCATTATAGAAAAATTTTCACAACTTAATGTTTTGGTCATAGGTGATTCCATTGTAGATGAGTACATTATTTGTGAGCCTTTGGGGATGAGTCAGGAGGACCCGACTATCGTCGTAACGCCTCTTGTAAGCGATAAATTCATAGGAGGCGCCGCCATCGTTGCCAGTCATGCAAAAACGCTCGGTGCAAACGTAAAGTTTGTTTCTGTTGTCGGAGATGATAAAAATTTTAACTATTTGGACGAGGGGCTTAAAAAACTCGATATTGACGCGAAATTATATAAAGACACGACAAGACCCACTACTCTCAAACAAAGATTTCGTGCCAATACAAAAACACTGCTGCGTGTCAATCATCTCAAGCAGCACAGTATTGCAACAGATATAGAGGAAAAAATTCTTCAAGACGTCAAAGAAAATATAGAGTGTACGGATTTGATTATTTTTTCAGATTTCAGTTACGGTGTACTGAGTAAAAAGATTATTGATACCATTACAACAATGGGGCGTGAGGCAGGTATATTAATGGCCGCTGATTCTCAAAGCTCTTCACAGGTCGGGGATATTTCAAAATTTAACAATATGACGCTGGTCACGCCTACTGAGCGAGAAATCAGACTCTCTTTAAATGATTTTGAATCGGGTTTGGTGGTGCTTTCGGACAAACTGGTAAAAAAAGCACAGGCAAAATATGTTTTTACAACACTCGGAGCAGAGGGTATTTTAATATATAACAATTGGGAAGATGATTTATTGACAGATAACATAAACGCTTTGGGAAATGCAGTCCGTGATGTCAGCGGAGCAGGAGATTCTCTGCTTACATGTAGCGCGATGGCACTGGCTGTGGGTGCAAATATCTGGCAGAGTGCCTATTTGGGTTCTTTGGCCTCTGCGATTCAGGTAAGCCGGGTCGGCAATATTCCCATTCAAAAAGATGAACTTTTACAGGAACTGGAATAAATGAAGGCCTTGTTGCTTGCAGGCGGACTGGGTACACGGCTGCGTCCCGTTACGGATTTTATTCCAAAGTGTCTGGTGCCTGTTCACGGGAAGCCTTTGCTGGATTACTGGCTTGAGAATTTGAGTGCAGCAGGAGTTGATGAGTTTTTGATAAATACATCCTATCTTGCCGAACAGGTGTTGGCATGGAAGGAGAAGAGTTCTTTTTGTGAACAAATAACGCTTGTACATGAAGAGCAACTGCTTAATACAGGAGGAACACTGCTGCAAAATCAAAATTTTTTTGATGAGGAGGCATTCTTCTTGATTCATGCCGACAACTTGTCATTTTGTGATTTTCAGGCATTTGTCAACGCACACAAAACGCGTCCGAAAATCTGTGAGATCACAATGATGACATTTAAGACAGATACACCGTCATCTTGTGGAATAGTTGAATTGGATGAAAAAGAAATAGTACAGCATTTTTTTGAAAAAGTAGAAAACCCGCCTTCAAATTTGGCAAACGGTGCTGTCTATATCTGTGAGCCGACGCTGTTTCCTTTTCTGAAAAGTTTGCATAAAAAAAATATAGATTTTAGTCTGGATGTTTTACCTCATTTTATGGGAAAGATATACACTTATGAAAACAGAGTGTATCACAGGGATATTGGAACTGTAGAAAGTTATGCCTTGGCACAGATAGAATATCTGTACGTATAAGTGCAAGATGGCTAGTTGTTACTGTTAAGTTGCGCTGAGATGATTTGCTGCAGTGATGAAAACTGGGAGTTGAGTCTGCTGATTATTCCGTCGTATGCAGTGAATCTTTTGGTCATAATTTCATATCTTGTATCAAGAGAAGCCTGGGCTTTTTCTTTTGCATCGGCTAAATTTTTGGCATCTTTTGTCAGTCCACTGTCAAAATTTGAGAGAAGCCCGCCATACCCGGTATATTGTTTTACTTTATCATCGAGATTTGTAAAGAAACCTGTTACGGTATTGCCGTTGCTGTCCGTTCCTCCTGCAAAAAAAGTTTTAACACTTGCGGAATCAGTTTGCAGTTTTGACTCCAAAACACTACTGTCAAAACTCATTACTCCGTATCTGTCTATATCAATTCCGTAGTCCATAAGAGACCCTGAACTAAAACGGCTTGTTACAGTACCTGCGATATCTCTTTTTAGCCCGTTAACAAAGCTGTCTCCCTGGAAGATTCCCCGCTTTCCCTGCTCTTTGTCAAAAATGGTCATATCGTTAAGGTTGGTCATTAAGGTATTATAGTTGTCAACAAACATTTGCATTTCATCAACAATTTTTTGAGTATCTTGATTGATGGTAACATTGGAAATGTCCCCCTCCGTTTTGAGCGTAATAGTTACACCTAAAATCAAGTCACTTATTTCATTGGTTGAGCGTGTTGCTGTGATTCCGTTGAATTTAAAAACAGCATCTGTAGCGTTTTGTATTTTCTGGTAGCCGTCTGTTACAGTCGTGTCAAAAAGAGCCGCATCAAGTGAACCTGTTCCATTGGTTCCGTCATCTGTGTCAGTTATCGTGATAGCTTGATTTGCGCCAGTTAGTTTAGAGGAGAGTACAAGACTGAATGCTCCGGAGCTTGTCTCTAAAATGGAGGCATCTATCTGGGTTCCTGCAATATCTGTTATGGATTGTGTCAGGCTTTCAAGTGTTGTTGTCGCATCATAGTTAATGTTATAGGTCGTGCCGTTGATATCAAGGTTCAAAACGCCGGCTGCAGAAGCGATGGGCGTAGTTTTACTGTTTAGTGCACCGAGTTTTGTAATATCTTTTTTGGCTAATGTAACTGTTTCGAGAGTAAAAGAGTCAACATTGGCTCCGGCATCAACCGTAACTTCGGCAGCTCCGCTTACATCAACTGTTTTATTGTCAAAAAGAGTATCGTTACTAAGGGCAAAAGTACTTCCCTTAAAGCTATTCATATATGAAGAGAGGAGGTCATATGATTGCTGTTTTTGATTGTTTGTTTCAATTTTTCTGTCAATAGGGTCAATTATTTTTGCCGTGTCGGCTGCTTTGAGTTGGTCGATAACATCTGCTGTTAAAACACCTGAACCTATACCGAGTGAACTGATGTTTCCTGCCATAATAAATTCCTTCTTTCAATAATTATAACTATATCGTCTTAAGCGATAAAAACTTTAGCATAATTGACAATGTTTTTTTATAAATTTATGTTCAAGTTATTCATAATGTTGCCGATATACATTGAATGAACAATGAAGAAAAACAAAAGGAATCTGCGATGTACAGTAATGCAGCTTATAATATTTACAATCAAAACAATGTCAATATAGAATCACCGGAAAAATTAATAGAAATGATGTATGAGGGTGTTTTACGTTTTAATGCACAGGCAAAAAAAGCTATTTTGGATGAAGATAATGCGAAAAAAGTATATTGGATAAACCGTGCCGTTTCAGTAATTGTAGAACTGATTGCAGTGCTGGATAAATCGCAGGGAGAGGTTGCTGTATATCTGGACGGACTTTATAATTATCAGATCCAATTATTAAGTTATGCAAATATTGAAAACAATACAGCAAAAATTGATGAGGTAAGTAATGTTTTCAAAGGTTTGCTTGCAGGATGGAGAGAAACAACTGATGTGGCATACTAAACTGCAGATTGCCATTATAGAAAAAAATGCACAACGCATTGATATACTTGTATCACAAATGCCAAAGTTTGAGACAATAGAGCAGATGAAATCTGCTGCTTTACTTATAAAAGAGGCATTAAAAGTTGTAAGGCAATTGAAAAGTGAAACAGGAGAGACTTTAAAAAAGTTACGCCAGCATCAAGATTTTTTAGGTGCAACTGCTCCAATGACAAATAATAAGTTTGACATCACCTCTTAGCTTTTTTAGCAATTCCAAAATGTAAACTTCTGAGAGTATACTCAGTGACCACGGCACCTTTTCGCATGGTGAGTATATGCTCTACAGCATCGGCAATATCCGCAGCAATCAGCCTCTCATCTTCTTTTGGACTGACATCAAAACGCAGCTCATCATAAAAGTTGCTTTGTGTCATATCCGGATTTATGTTTGTTATACTGAGTCTGCTTTTTCTGGTTTCTTCGAAAAGGGCATCGCCAAAAGCTTTGAGACCTGCTTTTGTGGCTGAGTAAACGGCTGCGAATTTACTTGCCCGTAAGGCTTCAATGGAGTTGATATTGATGAGGTAGCCTTCATTTTCTTTGAGAGAACGCAGTGAGGCATTTGTGAGCAGCATCGGAGCGGTAAGGTTTAAAAATGTCATGGCGGTGATAGTGTTTACATGTAACTCTTCATGCGGTTCAAAACGGCCGAAACCTGCGCAGTTTACATGTAAAAAGAGATTTTCTTTTTTAAGCTTTTCACATAGTTTTATTGTCTCTTTTTCTTCTGCGAGGTTACATGTAACTGCCTGAAAGTTTACATGACTGAAATCCTTCTCCTGTATACTTCTGCTAACACCTAACACTTCAAACCCGAGTGTTAGCAGTCTGTTTGTTATAGCTTTTCCTATGCCGCTGCTTGCTCCGGTGACTACTGCTTTTTTACGACTCGACATTTAGTGCCTTCCTGTATTGAAATTTAGTTCTTGTCAAATTTATTTTCACAATTTTGATATACTATATGTATGAAAAATATTTACATAACGGACCTGGATCACACATTTTTACGGAGTGATTTGTCTTTGAGTGATTATACTAAAAATATATGGAACTCGTATGCAGACAGATCGATTTTATCTGTTGCAACAGCAAGAACCTATAAAAAAACGGCACAGTTTTTACAAGGTGTGCATGTGAATGCGCCGATGATACTGCTTGACGGTGCACTCATAGCGACAATGGATAAAAAGATCATTGATACAAAGTTTGTGACCAAAGAAGCAGGCAACACCATCATAGAAGAAGGTGCAAAACTCGGCATTTATCCTTTTGTACTTTCTTTGGTTGATGATGAACTTAATGAAGCATTTTCTTATTCTACAACGCTTAACAGCTATCAAAGTGAAATAATAAAACGCTATGTGAATGATGACCATACACAGGTGTTTGAAAATTTACGAGCCATGCAGAACAATTTTAAAATCGTTTATATGGGAGATAAAGCACTTTTAAGGGAGTTGGAAAAAAATCTCAGAGCTGTTTTTGGGGAGGAACTGAAGTATATTTTGGCACCCGAAGCCTATATGGGATGCTATTTTTTGACACTTTTGCATAAAGATGCCGATAAATCCCATGGCATACAGAGTGTCAGTGAAGCGGCCGGTTTTGATTTGAAAAGATTAACAGTATTTGGTGATAATTTTAACGATATAGGTATGTTTAGGCTTGCAAAGACTTCCGTAGCGGTTGCAAATGCTCAAAAAGAGGTAAAAGAGTGTGCTGACATAGTGTTAAAACATACAAATGATGAGGACGGTGTGGCAAAGTATCTGCAGGAAATCAGCAATGCATAAACAGTCAAGTGTTTTGTCAATGAGCATTATAGGTGTTTTGTTTTTTATATTCGGTTTTGTAACCTGGCTCAACGGCTCTCTGATTCCCTATCTGAAAGTTATCTGTCATTTAAATGAGTTTGAAGCGCTCTTTGTGACCTTTGCTTTTTATATTGCTTACACTGTAATGGCGTTGCCAATGGCTGTGATTTTGGAAAAAACAGGCTATAAAAAAGGGATGGCACTGGGACTTCTGGTCATGAGTCTTGGTGCTTTGCTTTTTATTCCCGCAGCACTGAGCGGTGAATTTTTTGTTTTTCTGGCAGCACTTTTTACACTTGGAACAGGACTCACAATACTACAAACGGCATCAAATCCCTATATAGTTTTGGTAGGGCCGATAGAATCAGCGGCAATGCGTATCAGTATAATGGGACTCATCAACAAAAGTGCAGGTGTTTTGGCTCCGCTTCTTTTTACCGCATTTATATTGGCAGACATCGGTTTTGGCGTAGACCTGGAAAGTATAAATACACAAGAACTGGCACATAAGCTCATTAGCCCCTACATGGCAATGGCAGGGATACTTTTTTTGTTGAGTTGTTTTGTCTGGTTCTCCTCATTGCCTGATGTGAAGTTTGAAGATGATCCGTATGATAAGGCAGGTATTTTTGCTTTTCCCCGGGTTGTATTGGGGGCTTTGGCACTCTTTTTTTATGTCGGCATAGAAGTTATAGCCGGTGATACGATTGGGCTGTACGGGCAAAGTCTGGGTATGTCCAATGCAACTGCCTTAACTGCATACACTATGGGATTTATGGTTGTCGGCTATCTTGCAGGTGTCTTTTTTATACCAAAATATTTATCGCAGGAAAAAGCGCTTGTTTTTTCTGCCTTGTTTGGTATTGTTTTTTTGTTTGGAGTGGCCTTTAGCTCTACGACTGAGTCACACATTATAACGGGCCTTCCTGACAGCGTGGTTTTTGTGGCAATGCTAGGTTTGGCAAATGCTCTTGTCTGGCCGACAATCTGGCCTTTGGCATTAAAAAATTTGGGCAAGCACACAGCCAAAGGAAGTGCATTACTCATTATGGCAATAGCAGGCGGAGCAGTTGTACCGCTTGTTTTTGGAAAAGTGGCACAACTGACACAGGATATGCAGAAGTCTTATCTGATAGGCATTATTTGTTATGCAGTGATTCTGATGTATGGATTACAATGGCATAAAATGACAGGTTGGAGGAAATCATGGCAAAAGTAATAATATTCAGCGGCGCAGGAGTGAGTGCGGAGAGTGGGATTTCAACATTTCGGGACAGCGGCGGACTTTGGGAAAATTACAAAATTGAAGAGATCTGTTATGCCGGTTGCCTGGACTGGAATTATGAGGCTACGATAGGGTTTTATGACAAACGAAGAGAAGAGATAAAAGATAAAAAACCAAACAAAGCACACAGTGAAATAAGCAAAATAAAGGAAAAATATCCAACTGAAATAGCCGTGATCACACAAAATGTTGATGATATGTTTGAACGTGCAGGCTGCAGAGATGTTTTACATTTGCATGGGTTTCTACCGGAAGTCAGGTGTGAAAGCTGCGGTTTTACAGATAATATAGGCTATAGGAAATTACGTGAAGCATATGAGAACTGTCCTCAATGTTCAAATAAACTACGCCCGAATATTGTCTTTTTTGCAGAACAGGCTCCGAAATACCAGGATCTGTACAATGAACTGCAAGACTGTGAAATGTTGGTTGTTATAGGAACAAGCGGCAATGTTATCAATACAGATGCTTTTTTGCAGGGAAATATCAGATATTCCATACTCAATAATTTAGAAAAAAGCAGTGCAATAAATGATGAATTGTATTCAAAAGTGCTGTATAAAAAAGCGACTGTGGCAATTGATAAAATTGTAAATGATATAGAAGAGTTTTTAAAACCCTAGGTTTGAACCTAAGGTTAATTTAACTATTTTGTTGGCTGTAAAGCTCTTTTTCGCGTTGCATTAAAATATTGGCCAAAAATGTATATGCTTCGATCCATGCCTGTTTGTATTCATCAGTGAAATCATCACCTAAAACATCGCCCATAGCGGTGATTAAAGCATCGGCAACCATAGGATAGTGTTCCGGCTTTACTTTTGTCAGTACATGTGTATTTGCCATTTTTTCAACTGCTGCAGATAAAGCGCCAAGATTGTCAATATTTGCGGCAAAAGCTGCAATAGCACCTGCGAGTTTTTTATGCTGATCACCTTGTGCATTTGCAAACAAAGGTTTTGTTTCAGGGTATTTGCTGAAAAGTATTTCATACATACGTGTTGTTATTTTTTCGGCATTTTTTCCGACTGACGGGATTGTTTTTTTAACAGCTGTTACTGTCTCTTGAGATAAGCTCATAGGATATTCCTTAATTTAATTTATGCGGAATTATATATATACTACCTTAAAGTGGTATATTGTTGTTTAACTAAAAAGCAATCTGTTATGATTTATAAGTTACAATCAATAAACTCAATTTTTCGAGGTAGTTTATGCACTTTTCAAAAACAACTGAATATGCTATTCGCGCTTTGTCCTACCTGGACCGTTACCCAAATAAGGCACATTCAGTCTCTTTTTTGCATAAAGAGTTGGAGCTTCCTTATAAATACCTTACGAAACTTATGACCCAACTTGAAAAACAGGGTTTGGTACATGCCTCAAAAGGACGCAACGGAGGTTTTAACCTGGCAAAGGATTCTGAGCAAATATTTTTATGTGATATTCTTGAAGCAATAGGTGAACCGTTGGAATTTGACCGGTGTATTTTGGGTTTTGAAATGTGTGACGCGTCAAATCCCTGTGCCCTGCATTCGCAATGGGTTGAACCCAAGACAAATATTGAAAATATGCTGCAGACAACTTCTTTAGCTTCTCTTGCAAAGGACAAAGAAACGAAAATTTAAAAGAATAAATAATTAAGTGGTGCGGATGAAAGGAAACTGGGGACAACCCCTTCAAATACCATAAATACAGGCTTTGAATTTTTTTTTAGTTTTTGAAAATGAGTGCCATTTTTTGGTAGGGAATGGTACTCATTTGGCACCAGATTTTAACTGGCAAACTGTTCAGAAATTATTCTTTGCTGTTGTTTGATTGCATTGAGTTTTTTTCTATACTCTTCTGCCTCTTTAAATAATTTCATTTGTTCTTCAACATACTCTTTTGAACCTTGAATTTTATCAGCTTTTTCAATAGTTTCTCTTTGGAGCTCATTGATTCTATGAATAGCTTGTTTTATTTGTTCTTCACTTAATATCAAAATAACCTCCTAATTTTTCTATTAATGTATCTGAGTCAATATCTTTGTAAAGGGTATCATCTCTTTTGTCTAAATAATTTAATGTAATTTTACCATTATATTGCTGTTTTATACTAATAACTGTGTGAAAAGAGTCTATATTACTTTTAACAAAAATGTCATAAGGAACTTTTCTATTAGTGACAACCTCTCGTTTAATGGCATATGTCAACTGCAGAATTTAACTCCGCCGTTGACACTGTTTTGATGATCCACCATTTTAACCATTGTGGGTGTGGGGAGTCTACTATTTCTTTTTTGTACTCTGTTCTATAACGAGTACGAGAATAGAGACTGCGATTGAAGCTAATTCTTTCCATGGCATTTGTGCCTCCAATTTATTTACACACAACAATGACAAAAGATAGATTGAAGTTGTTGTGGGCAACGAGAGATATGATGACAGGTATAAGCTATATCTGTCTCGTTTATATATACCTCAAAAACTCCTTTTAGTTCCAAAATACATGAATATATATACCTATAGTTTATTTATTTTAAATATTTAGAACTATTTTATACTAGTTGGTTCTAAAATATGCTAGAATATAAACTATGAGTTTAGAAAAAGAGTTAAAATTAAAACAACTATATCAATTGTTACCCGAAAGTGTTGTAGCACCAAGTGCGTGGTTCACGGCTAATGGCTATTCATCACAGCTAGTCTACAAGTACGTTAAAAATGGATGGCTGACCAAACTTGGGAATGGAGCCTATATAAGACCTGCATCCATACATGAATGGCAGGGAGCTGTACTGGGACTCCAGAAACTTGCAGAACTGCCTTTTCATGTGGGTGGACTTTCTTCACTGAATATATTGGGATATGCACACTATTTACCTATAGGGGGAGAGAAAACCATCACTCTATATGGAGAGAAGACACCTCCCGCCTGGATCAGACAAATGGAATCTCCTTCATTCACCTTTCATAAAAAGCCTCTCTTTGGAGACCTGGGATTAAAGAAGCAAAGTACCTCTATACGAAACTGGCAGATAACCATATCTTCAGCAGAAAGAGCCATACTTGAGCTTCTCTATCAGGTGGATGACAAAGGCATCACTTTTAAGTTTGTGTCAGAGATATTTGAATCCTTAACTACATTGAGTCCACGGCTACTCAATGAGTTACTGCAAAACTGTAGCAATAGAAAAGTAAAACGACTGTTCCTCTTCTTTGCAAACTACTATAGCTTTCCCTGGGCTAAACACATCAGTAAAACGTTGGATCTAGGAGCAGGAAAATTACAGATAGTAAAAGATGGAAATTATAATAAAACCTATATGATTACAGTACCAAAGGAATTTAATGCTTGACAGTTCAAATATTTACTATAAACAGGTGCAACTACTTTTAGAAGCACTACCATATATCAACAATGAAGAATGTTTTGCACTTAAAGGTGGGACAGCTATCAATATGTTCGTCAGAGATATGCCCAGACTCTCTGTAGACATTGACTTGATGTATCTGCCCATTGAAGACAGAACAAGCAGTCTAAAGCATATTGCAGAGTCACTTGAACGAATTGCACAGGACATTGAAAAGAGTCTTAGAGGTTCAAAAGTATACCGACTAGAACAAAGAGGAGACGGAACACTCTCTAAGCTGCAAGTTGAAAAAGATGGTGTGCGTATTAAGATAGAGACATCACCTGTCATGAGAGGAACAGTAAAAGAATCGACTGTTCAAATGGTAAGTCCAAAAGTAGAAGAAGCATTTGGATTTGCAGAAACATTGGTAGTACATCATGATGATCTCTATGCCGGTAAAATATGTGCTGCACTTGACCGTCAGCATCCAAGAGACTTTTTTGATGTAAGAGGATTGCTTGACAATGAAGGCATCAGTGATTCTCTTATGGAGGTGTTTATGGTTTATCTTATCAGCTCCAGTCAACCCATATCCAAACTGCTACAGCCAAACCTCATAGACATTAGCCATACTTTTGAAGAACAATTTGTGGGTATGACCACAGAATCCATAGAGTTAGAGATTTTGACAGATACAAGAGAAGAACTGATCAAGCTCCTGCACCAGAAATTAACAGAGAGACATAAAGCATTTTTGCTTGGGTTCAAAAAAGGGGATCCTGCTTGGAATCTATTGCCGTTCGAGAATATTGACCAGCTTCCATCGGTAAAGTGGAAAATGCTTAATCTTGAGAAAATGGATAAAGTGAAACGTTTAGAAGCTTTTGAAAAGTTGGAACGTAGTTTGGTACTAAAAAATAAAAACAGTATAGAATAAAGTAGAGTGATACCCTTTATTGATACCCTAGTAAAAAAATTAAGTGATTTTGTTAAGAAAGAAAGTCTCTGAGAGCACGCTGTGCCTTCAAATGGTGCGGATGAAAGGACTTGAATCAAGCAACCTAAGAAAGCTTAAACTGTTTAATGGCTCTTAATAGCCCTATTTAAAGGCTTTATATTCTTTATTAATTCTTTTTGATGTATAATACTGGAAATCAATTTGTACTTTTATTTGTACCTTTTTGAAATTTGCTTATATTACAGGACTCTACAAAATGCAAGAATTTCACTCTACAAAATACCCAGCATTATACAAATCAACAAAAGAATATATAAACAAGGGCTACAAATATCAAGCAAGAATTATGATAGATGGTAAAGCCTATAAAAAAATTCTGGGCTATAGCAAAAAAGATAAGCTAACAGATAGAAGTGCAAATCTATTGCTTCAAAAATTTAAGGAAAATATCGAAAGCGGCTACAGCCCTACAAAGGCGATTAAGCTTGATAAACTGTTTGAGATATACTTTGATACGCTCAAAGAAACAAAGTGGAAGACAATCAAGGGAAGTATCTATCATCGCTACATAGGAAGCTATGAAAAAG
Organism: Sulfurimonas sp. NWX367; assembly: GCF_039667065.1. Classification (NCBI taxonomy): domain Bacteria; kingdom Pseudomonadati; phylum Campylobacterota; class Epsilonproteobacteria; order Campylobacterales; family Sulfurimonadaceae; genus Sulfurimonas; species Sulfurimonas sp. NWX367. The sequence continues at coordinate 196,723 of NZ_JALCZM010000002.1, forward strand.
CAAACAGGAAAGATATAGGCAAACTTACAAAAGAAGAACTGCAACAAAAGAAGTCCATAGATAAAAATAAAATAGGTCATAAGTCAATAGACTCTATTAAACAAATGCACATAAGCAAAATAATTTCTAATATGGATGCAATCGGGCTAAGCCCACGAACACAAAAAAGCATATTAGAAGTTTTAAAACCTATGTTTAAATTTGCAGTAATGAATAAAATCACAAAAGAAGATCCTACAACTTTTATAACGGTAAAAATTCCATCTCAAAAGAAAATAGTAACAAATGCAACAGAACTATTCAAAAAAGTATATGCTGGAATAGTTGCATATTACCACGATAACCCATACTATAAAACTTTATTTTTGTTCGGTTTTACAGGTCGGAGAAAATCAGAAATACTTAACTTAAAATGGGAAAATATCGATATAGACAATAACTACTATTGGATAGAAGATACTAAAAATGATGACAAGCAAAAATATCAGCTGCCGCCATATTTAAAGGAGTCTCTTCTTGACATAAAAGATGAACGAAATGGCTTAGTGTTTAAAAGTCCTATCACTGGTGGAGTAATTGCAAATACAGATAGACAAATGCGACAGCTCAAAAAGTTCACAGGAATAGAAAATTTATCACTTCATTATATGAGAAATATTTTAGTAAGTGCCTTAGCAGAACAACAGGTAGAAGCAATCACTCTAAGCGGTTTACTTGGTCATAGAGATGTAAACACGATAAACAAATACCTAAGTACAAATCATTATAAAAGCAGCCAAATAGGGCTTAATAAAGTTGATGATATTTTAGATGTGGAGATTGTGAAATGAAAAACAAAAACACTAAAGAAAATATTACTAAATACATAAATGATTTTTTGAAGCATAAAAGAGCACTTTATAGAAGCAGTTATAAAATATTTAAAGAGAAATATGCACAAACAACTGATGCAACATATATATTTAAACAAAGACGGGAATTAGCAAGATATAAAAGAAGTGTATTAAGAAAGAATGATATTAGCAAACTAAGCAATTTTATACAAAAAGTGATATTAGCTGATGATTATTTTTTAGCAGATTATGGAAAAAAATCTCTATCTAAAAAAGTTGGTTGTTTCGAATGGTTAAATGATGAAGATACTCCTATGTATAGCTTTGAACTTCTTCTTACAAATATAATTCACACGAAACAATCACTTAATGAATTTGATAAAGGAATTGTATTTGAAAGAGAAAAAGAAAAAATCATATTTCATAAAAGTATTTCAAATATAAATAATCTTACAAAATCAAAAAAAGATAAATTAACACTTTATGCAAGACTTGAAAATAGACAAGAATTATTATCCTATTTAATGAATGAAAACTTCATAAAAGAATTGGATATTGACAAAGAATTATTGCATTTAAATAATATTAGTCTGATGAATAAGCAAAAAATTATTAGAAGTTTTAAATATTACCTGAATAGTTTATTCATAGATAAGTCGATTATGAAAAAAGATTTAACAAACAAACAAAGAGTAGATAATTTATTTCGAAAATGTATAGAATATTTTTTAGATAATGGTATTGAATTTGAACATTATTATGATGAAACAGCACATAAGAATTCAGATAAAATAATTCCTGAATGGGCTACTAAAATACAATTACCAAGAGTAAGAACATCCTCAAAAACACAATCTTTCAACTTCCATAACATAAAATTTTCATATTTCTTATAAAAACTTTTTTTGCACGAATATGTGCTAATCCTCTTAAATATACTTTTAAATATCAAAAAGAACTTAACGACGGTTATTTACCCTCTGATATGTAGCGTAAGAGTAAAGCTTGAAATTATGACTTAATTTTCAAAAGGTCGTACAATGGAAACAACAAGAAATAAAGCGATTGAAGCCTTAACAGCTCCTATTCAAAAACAATGGCTAACGCCTAAAGAGTTACAAAGTGAGTATGGGTTTGGTGTGAGTACACAAGCTAAATACAGAATGGACAGGAAAATACCATTTTCAAAAATTGGTAAGTACATAAGATATAACCGTGTTGAGATTAACGAGTGGTTAAATAGTAATCGTGTAGAGGTAGCTTAGATGGATAATTATTTTAAAAAACAATTGTATGTATGGACATACGATAAAATAAAAGAAAACCCTGAAAAGTTTGGTGGAGATTTTTCAAACTCTTTGATTATGCACGAGTATTTACTGTGTAATCACTCCGATAAAAAAGTGGTGCAACTTGAACCTAAAGATATGAGTATTCTGTCAACAGTATCAAGAATAAAAAACAAGTTGCTTAAGAAAAACCCAGACCTTGACTATAGGACAAAGTACAAGCCAAAAGTAGAAAAAAAAGCCAAAAATCATTTAGAAAATTTCCCGACAAAAACGGCAGATAGGTAGTGATATTTGAAGATGGTAAAAACAGCACTCAAAGAGCCTACACAACGGGCTTTAAGAGTGTTCTAAATAAAGTGTTTTTGTAGCAGTTCCTTAATAGCCCTAAATAACAGCTAAGTTTAGATAAGAATTTCTTATTTTTATCAACAGCATTGGAATAGACACAATTCGCTTTATTATACCATCAAAGACACTATATAAATTTTTAGATGATGATGATTTGGCAATACAGAACGACACAAAGAATTTTATCATAAATAACTATTTTGAGATTAAAGAAGTGAAGCAAAATAGAGATTATGAAGTGAAATTTGTTGAGATAGGAAATACCAAAAATCTAAGTGGCTACATATTAATCAAGCATAACTTAGAGAGTGTGTCAATCTCAAAGAGTAGAAAAAAGAGTAAATCTCATTATAGCGAGGTTATATTTGCAGGGCTTAGGCAGCCTACTAAAGAAATTAGTTTGAGTACCTACACCATACTAAGCAACTTCATCAAGAGGTTTAAAATCTCTGATATGGATATTTGCTTTGATGGTTTTAGTGAGATAGATATAAGCAAAAGAAACTTTTATAAACTTAGTAATGAGTTCCAAAAGTATATCAACAGCTTTAAAGATGCTCACATTGAAAAAAGTACATTTTATATCAATCAACCATCGAGTGTTCTGTGTGATGCTGATCGATTTAAAAAGGTCGTGGTTTATGACAAGTATCTCAAAGAGAGCAGATACAAGAAGTTAGATGATGAACTCCAAAGATGGAAACGATTAGAAGTGACTTTAAATGTATCGTTTAAGCTCAAAGGCTTTAACCTTGATGAGTATATCCAAGACATAGAGACAACAGCTAAAAAGTTCTTTAATGCTTCATCATTTAGTTATGAGTATCTGAATTTACAAAATAAACTACTCATAGATAAAAGAACTCATAAGGGATTAATTTCTCTTTGAGTTTCTACACAAAAAAAGGACAAAAAAAGATGAAAAATACAGCAGTAAAAACAAAAGAAAAATACGAGAGAAAACTTGCAAAAGCGATCTCTAAAAGTGGCGGGATTATTCTTACAAATGATGGTGTAAATATTGATTATGTTTCACTTGCAGAACCAAAAGGATTATATGCAGTCGATAACTTTGATATTGAACTCGTAGCAGTAGAAGCAATAGTGCAGGAAGTATCAACAGGCAAAGTTTTTGCATTTAACGAAGAGTTTGGAGTGATGGGCATAGAGTTTGATTTTATGGGGAGTAAAGAAGATTGTTATAAATATCTACTTGATGATGCAGGAGAGAGTAAAAAAGAAAATCTGGCAGAAACAATTGCAAGTATCTATTTTGATATTCATAAAGACAAAGAGAGAATATACCCAAATGAGGTTATTAAGTTTGAAGAAGTGTAGCAAAGAGTAAATACATACAAATCTACTTCTAAGTTTAAATAATGGCTTAGAGGTACTTTAAATGCAATATTACAAGGCAAAAACAATGAACGACAATAGCCGAATAAGACCGTATATTGATACAAGGATTGTTATCCTGCTGGAACGGTTGAGAGAGATACAAGGCGTATCAGTTGGCAAAATATTAACGGCTCTTCTGTATGAGTCCGAAACATTTAAAACGCTGATTGAAAATTATTATGATGCAACAGATGAAGAACTGAAAAAGATATTTTTAGGACTACCCTTTGATTCTGATAAGTGTCAAAATAAACAATCTTAAAAAAGGACAGAGAAAATGGATAAAAATTTAGTGATGATGGCACTCAAAGAGATACCACGCATAAGTAAAAATCTCAATAATGGCAATGATGATGCAAAATCAGAGATGAGATTAATAATTGCTGCACTGGAAAATGCACAGCCTGAACAGGGAATGGCAATGGCAATGGCAAGTACATCATTTTTATTAAAAGCAGTTGAGGGAAGACCTATAAGTGAGGACATGGCACAAACTATAAAAAAGAGTGCCTTAAAAGAGTTGGCTTGTAAATTTAATTGTGAAGCTGATTTTAAAGATGAGAATAAAATACAAATGTTAAAAGGACTTTTAAAATGAGTGAACACAAAGAAATTATTGCAGCACTTAAAAAGATACCGAGCTTAATAAAAGAGTTTCATAAGCTTGATAAGTCAATCGCTGGCACAGATGAGAAGAGAAAAGCATTATCAAAAGAAGACTATCAACTTGTTCTCTTGAATTTTGATGCAAAAGATGCAAGAGGTACAGGCTTAAAAGCAAAGATATTGAGAACAGGACACGAACTATCAAGTGCAAAACCTGATTTTAATTTGTCGTGTCAAAACATCAACGCTCTGCATAACTATGTGAAAGTCATTGGTAAAGATGCGATGAGTGAGAGAGTCTCAAAACAATTGGAGTTGTCGGAGTTGTTGGAAGTTCAAAAAGAGTTTCAATCAATCAACGATTTTTTAGATGATGCAAAGATAAAAGCATTAAACACATACTTAAAAGGGAAAAAACAAAATGACTTATAGAGAGGCAGCGACTTACACAAACAGAAGTACGATAGAGATTAAAACAGAGTTTGAGGACATCCTCGAGGCATTAGAAGAAGCAGGGATTAAACAAGAGATTACAATAGAGTTGTTAGATTTTTGGCTCAATGGAAGCGTACTTGTAAATTATGATATTTATCTCACACGGCTTGATGCTGAAAAGCTATTGAAAGATAAGGGAATTCCGACACGACACATAAGTCAGGCACTAAGAAGCGATGCACTTGATAAGTATGTACTCTTTAAAAATGTTTGTTTGAATTTTATCGGAGAAGAGCTTACAGCAGATTTTAAAACTCTTATACTTGATCCGATTAATGAAATGTATGTGAAGCCCTATGAAGCAAGCAAAGCACACAAAGCGAAACAGCTCAAAGTTGCCAGAGATTTAATAGTGAAGTTCAAGCCAGACTTAGGCAAAGCTATTGAACAGCTGCGAGGATTAGATCCTCATACAATAGCGGGAACTTTTGAAGAGACGATCCTCTTAAAGATGGAACAGATGCAGCACTTGATTATAAATCAGTTGGAAGACAATTAAAAGAGGTACACGGGGGTGGGATAAAATTCTGGGAAAATTAAGACTTTTATCCACCGACTATACAGTCACGAAGAAAAGAACTTGAAATTTCAAAATATTTGAAAAGGTAACATAAATAATAACATATAAGGAGGCTAAGAAGATGCACACGCAAAAAGAAGCTTTGATTATCTTAAATTGTAGCAAGATGACTCTATCAAGATATGTGAAAGAGGGTAAACTTGAAAGAGTGAAAAATGGAAGACGCACTTATTATGATGAACACGAAGTGGCGGTGCTTGTTAAAGAGATAGAGAACAAAAGAAGCAAATATCGAACAGACCTGCCCAAAAGAGAAAAGAAGAGAATAGAGCTACCTGCTGAAGTTAAAGAAGTATGTAGAAATATTGCATCCGCTGATAATTTAACAAAAGTTGGATATGAGTATCTTGCAGAAACAACATCATACTTGCAAAAGCTTAATTTGTACGAAGAGTGCGACAAAGAGATAATAGTCTTATATGCTCTATCTGTTCAAATGTATCATAAATATTTGCATTTAGCGACAGAGGCACAATGTACTTTTGTTAGCGATACAGGGGCGATTACATTACATCCTTATTTTAAAGTATTGCAACACCACGAGAAGATGATGTTAGCTTACGGCGATAGATTAGGACTTAATCCACTTGCAAGACAAAAGCTTGAACTAAAAAAAGACAATCGGACAGAGAAAGAGAAACAAGAACAAGAATTAATGGACTCTATACTGTTTGGAGATGATTAATCTTTAAATAATCATAGTAGGTTTGGCAGCCTACTACCTACTACAGAAAACTACTCACATTATAAAAAATTCATATTTAAAAAAAATAAAGATGTTTCTATAAAAAGATAATAGTAAATTTGATAATTTATGATTTATAAGATGCTTTTGTACTTTTATTTGTACTTAGATTAATTCTTAAAGCTTGAAAGTGCCTATTTTAGGGCATTATAGATGGTGCGGATGAAAGGACTTGAACCTTCACACCTTGCGGCACCAGATCCTAAGTCTGGCGTGTCTACCAATTTCACCACATCCGCGTGGATAAGTTTTTAACGTCACTTCTGACAAAATAATATAAAAAATTTAGTGGTACCCCCTACACGATTCGAACGTGTGGCCTACGCCTTAGAAGGGCGTTGCTCTATCCAGCTGAGCTAAGGAGGCTAAAATGGTACGCCCGATAGGATTCGAACCTATAACCCTCGGAGCCGAAATCCGAAACTCTATCCAGTTGAGCCACGGACGCTACTACATTTGTTATATTATTTAATTTTTTATATTTTTTCATGGGGTGGGATACGGGATTCGAACCCGCGACCCCCGGCACCACAAACCAGTGCTCTAACCAGCTGAGCTAATCCCACCATATTGTTATATAAAATATAAAGTAAAAATTTAAAGTGGTCGGGGTGAAAGGACTCGAACCTTCGGCCCCCTGGTCCCAAACCAGGTACTCTAACCATACTGAGCTACACCCCGACCTGCACACATTAAACAAGCAGTTATGCTGATTAATGAGGCGAAATTATAGTTAATTTGATTCAAAATGTCAATAGTATTTTGGAATTCTTTTTAAAAAACTGATTTTTTCAGTATAATTAGACTACTTCAATACAGAAAGTTACGCATGAAAATAGCTAGATTTAGTCGGATTGGTTTTATAATGGCAGCAGCAGGCAGTGCTGTAGGACTTGGAAATATTTGGAAATTTCCTTATATTACAGGAGAGTATGGAGGCGGAGCTTTTGTCCTTGTTTATCTCATCACGGTACTGCTTATCGGCTTTTCCATTATGACAGCGGAAATGCTCATCGGGTATCTTGGCAGACGTGATACCGTGACCTCTTTTGAAGTGTTGGCACCAAAACATAAAAACTTATGGAAATTTGCCGGTTTTCAGGGGCTGGCAGGTCTTTTTATCATGATATTCTATTCTGTAGTCATCGGATGGATATTCAACTATATAGTTACCTCGCTGACCTATCTTCCCTCGACGGTTGCCGAAGCAGAAACAACCTTTACAAAGATGCTTCATGCTGATTTCTGGACACAGTTTTTCTACCATACGCTTTCCTTTGTTATGATTACCTATGTCCTGCACAAGGGTTTAAAAGGCGGTATAGAAAAGCTCAATATGTTTTTGATGCCGGCACTGATGATTATTTTGGCTTCGATGTTTGCGTATGCAGTTACACTGGACGGTTTTTCAAAAGCGGTCACCTTTATGTTCTCTCCTGACTGGTCCAAGATTACCTCGGAAGCCTTTGTGGTCGCTGTCGGGCATGCTTTTTTTACACTGAGTCTTGGGATGGGTGCCATTATGACCTATGCGGCATCACTTGAAAAAAATGCAAATATTGTCAAGAGTGCTTTTTGGGTTGTCTTTTTGGATACGACAATAGCCATAGTCGCGGGACTGATGCTTTTTACCTTTTTGTACCAGTACGGTTCGGGTCCTGCAAAAGGTCCGGGGCTTGTCTTTATCTCTTTGCCGGCTGCATTTTATGAGATGGGCATCATCGGAAATATTTTTGCCATTTTGTTTTTTATTGCTTTGGCCTTTGCAGGATTGACATCTTCTGTTTCTCTTGTTGAGCCTATGGTACAGTATTTCATAGACCGATTTGGCTGGAATCGTCTCAAGTCGACTCTTTCTGTGGGGACATTTTTCTGGTTTTTCGGTATTTTTGCCATTCTCTCAAACATAGACGGTGCAAAAGAGTATCTGACATGGGGCAGCAAAAACTTTTTTGACTGGGTTGACTATGTGACTGCTGCGATTATGTTGCCTCTTGGCGGGCTTTTGATGGCGATTTTCGTCGGTTATGTCATGCCGCGTTCGGAAGTGGAAGCAACAATGAAACCACAGTTAAAATGGGCCTTTGGTCCATGGTACTTTTCTCTTCGCTATATTACGCCTGTCGCCATGTTTGTGGTGATGCTTTCACTAATGGGGATTATATGATGGACAAAATTAAAGACGAGTGTATAAAAATCTTGGAGAAGGAGGGAATAAATCCGGTCTCTGCTATAGATTTTGATGTGAACGGCAAAGTACACTCTTTGAGTTTTATCTATATTATAGAAACGTATATGCAGGCATCAGAAGAGTCACGGCTGGTATTTTTGAGTGCTTTGAAAAAAGCGGTAGTTGCAAAAGAGATGGGAATTGAAAAATTTTTTGAGGGAATGGGAAAACTTCTTTTGATGACACATCTTTCTGAAAAATTTGATATCAAATAAGGAGGTTTTTATGGTAAAAAATATTATTATCGCAGTTGTTTTGCTTTTGGCAGTAGGCGGACTGGTGTACAAGGCAGCCAATCCGTCAGATTACAAACACCCGCTCCACCGCTAAAAGCAAAGTAAAAGAACAAAGTTCTTTTACGGGACTAAAACTGTATCATGCCGTCTACCGGAGATGATGCGGTTGCGTAAGGGCGTTTTGGAATTCTTCCTGCAAGGTAGCTCATTCTTCCCGCCTGTACGGCATGCTTCATAGCCTCTGCCATTACCATAGGGTTCTGTGCCTGGGCTATGGCTGTGTTTGTCAAAACACCGTCAGCACCAAGTTCCATCGCATAGGCGGCATCACTGGCACAGCCGATGCCTGCATCCACAATTACCGGTACTTTGATCGCATCGCGGATAAATACAATATTGTATGGGTTTTGAATACCCAGGCCGCTTCCGATAGGAGCGGCAAGAGGCATAACCGCATCTGCTCCGGCATCCTCAAGACGCTTTGCCATAATCGGATCATCCGAAGTGTATGCCATGATTGTAAAACCTTCTTTTGCCAAAACCTCACAGGCCTTTATGGTTTCAAGCACATCAGGGTAGAGTGTTTTTTGCGTATCGCCGATGACTTCAAGTTTGATCAGATCAATACCCGTAGCCTCGCGTGTCAAACGAAATGTCGTAATTGCTTCTTCGGCAGTAACACATCCCGCGGAGTTTGGCAGAAACTTTACATTTGTTCCGGCAAAAGTATCACGCAGATTTTCCTTGTCAGGATCTGTAATATTAAGACGTCTGACCGCAACGGTGATCAGTTCGCTTCCGCTGGCAAGTGTTGCTTCTTTTGTTGTTTCAAAAGAGTCATATTTCCCGCTTCCGACAATAAGTCTTGAACCGAGTTCATATTTTCCGATTTTTAATTTGTTATCCATTTTTTATCTGTCCTTTTTTGTTGTATTCCCTTCACAATGCTGTGGAGTAAAGAGTATGATATTTTTCGGAAGCAAGTTTCTTAAAGACACTCAGCTTAGACTTTAGTCTGAGTGCCATTAAGTTAAGAAAAAACCTGATGTTTTTCTGGAACCTGGGCCTTTGTCTTTAAGGATATAAAGCCCGCACTAAAGTACGGGTTCCGAAAAACTGTTTAACTTAATGGAATTGAGACTGAAGTCCGGGTTCCGAAAAAAGCTTATAAGAGAAATTATACGATTTATAACATAAGCAATCTTATAAATTCCCAATTCCCTGTATCAAATTCTCCGGCGTAAGAGAAAAATCAGCACCGGAGTAGTTTTGTGCCAGTTTTGTGTGTGCAAGAGATCCGTGTATTGCAGCATCGAGTGGGGTTTTTCCCTGTGCCAGCAAAGAGCCTATGAGTCCGCTGAGTACATCGCCGCTTCCTGCTTTGGCAAGTTTGGCACTGCCGTGAGGGTTTATGAAAAACGCATCTCCTGCACCGATAATAACATTTGCCCCCTTTAAGAGAAGGGTTGCATCCGGGTAGGCTTTGCAAAAGAGTTCCACATAGAAAAATCGTTTTTTTTGCAGTTCCCCTACAGTGATGTCGGCAAGTTCTGTGAGTTTTAAAAGTGATACAAACTCTTTTGGATGCGGTGTGAGCACAATATTTTTACGCTCTAAAATTTCCAAAACAAGAGGCATCGCAAACAGGTCCGCATCCACCAGAAGAGGAAGATCGTTATTTAGCAGCTCTTTAAGTTCAGCATCACTGAATTCTGTTCCCAGTCCCATACCGCAGGCAATTGCAGTTGTATTAGCCGGCAGAGCATGGGCATACATGAGGGAATGCGGAATATGCAACATCTGATGATTTTCATATCCGACAAGGGTAACAAGCCCTGCACCAAATCTAAGAGCACCCAGAGCACTCATGATGGAAGCTCCCGGTTTTTCACCGCAAAGCAGGCTTAAATGGCCAAAACTGCCTTTATGGGTATTTTTTTCTTCTCTTGTCGGAAGTTGTAAATCACACAGATCCAGAAGCTGCCAGTTTGTCTGTGTTTCATAGAGTTTTCTTGCAACTCCCAAATCCAGAACTTCAATCTTTCCTGTCTGCTCTTTTGCTTCGTCCAAAAAGAGTGCTTTTTTTAAAGCCCCCATTGTCAGCGTCACATCTGCACAAAAGGTTGTTTTTGCACAGGCACCGCTTTTTGTAAGCCCGCTTGGCACATCACAGGCAATTTTAAAAGCCTTGACGGTGTTCATTACATGTAAAAGGTTTGCAATTTCTGCAGAAAATTCTCCACTGAAGCCTGTGCCGACAATGGCATCAACAAGGATATCACACTCCTGAAATTCTTTTATCTGCTTTACATGTAAAGCTTTGGCTCTTTTTTTCTGTAGCAAAGCCATTTGGGACTTTGGGTCTTTGGCATACAAAAGACAGACATCATACTCACCATGCAAAAGCCGTGCCAAAGCGATTCCGTCTGCTCCGTTGTTGCCGCTTCCTGTGACTATGAGGATTTTCTCTTCGTTTGAGAAGTTGGCTCTTATATAGGAGGCCATGCCGTTTGCGGCATGTTCCATTAAAATATCTTCGCTTAAAAAGAACTCTTGGTAGCATCTTTGATCAAGCGGGGCAACCTCTTCAAATATCTTTTGCATAATCAGACTTCAGGAACATACTCGTCTATTTTTACCATACTGCTTTTTATATCGTTAAAGAGCAGTGTAGGGTAGGCAGTTCTGTACTGGTAGTAAAAGTGGTTTTTTTTCAGTGTTTTTAAAATGGCTGTATTGAAATAGTTGGCATTGGAACATTTTCCTACATAAAGAAAGGAAAACAACAGTTTGAGATGCGGGTTCTCAAAAGTAGGATGCGGCTGTGCCAAAAATGTAAAGCCCTGTTTTTGAAGATTTGTGAAACTGAGCATATAGAGTAAAAAATCTTCAAATTTTGTATAAAATCCATTGAGGTTTTCAATATCATGGAAAAAATAGTAATAGTTGTCCAAAAGTTCCTGCTGGGAAATTACTTTTGAAAGTTTGCTTTTCTTCTCTCTTTTTGTGGCAAAAAAGTTAGGATTGACAGCCATATAGATATGCTTTTTTTCAGCTACAAGTGCAGCAAAAGCCTCATCAAACGCTTCGCTCTCTTCAAAACGAATATAGTTAAAGTGCTCATCTTTGTATCTGAGCTCAACATCATCCTCATGGGAATCTGCAAAGTCCATATAGAGCGTGGGTACATTATTGTCAATGACAAAATTCCTTATTTTGCAGGCCAGGTTTGTCTTGCCCGCACCCTCTTCACCCAAAATCAATGTATTGTGTGTGAGCATTCTGTTTTCTAATCTTAAAGCATCAATAGTATCCAAATATCTACCAATAACATTTCTCATAGCATGTCCTTAAAAATCATATTTTTAGTATTATATCTTCTTGATGATAAAAAAGGTATAATTAGACTATGAATTATAAAACAATTGCACAGGAAACATTAAATATCGAAGCAAATACCCTGCTCAATGCGGCAAAAAACATTGATGATTCCTTTAACAAAGCTGTAGAAATCATACTTGCATGCAAAGGCAAACTTGTTGTGAGCGGTGTTGGAAAAAGCGGACTTATCGGTGCAAAAATGGCGGCTACCTTTGCCTCGACAGGAACACCAAGCTTTTTTCTGCATCCAACAGAAGCACTGCATGGCGATCTTGGCATGATAGACAAAAATGATGTTGTTATTGCTATCAGTTATTCAGGCGAAAGCGAAGAACTCAGTTCTATTTTGCCGCATATCAAACGTTTTGGCATACCGCTTATAGGCATGACACGGGACAAACACTCAACGCTTGGGCAGTACAGTGATGTAGTCATTCAGGTTGTTGTTGAAAAAGAGGCCTGTCCTCTCAATATCGCACCGACAAGCTCGACAACACTGACGCTTGCACTCGGTGATGCTTTGGCTGTGGCTCTCATGAAGGCCAGAGATTTTAAAAAGAGTGATTTTGCTTCTTTTCATCCCGGCGGCGCTTTGGGAAAAAAACTTTTTATTAAAGTGAAAAATCTGATGAAAAGCGATGATCTGCCTGTAGTTTCAAAAGATGCAAAAGTAAAAGATGCTATTTTGAAAATAAGCGAAGGCAGGCTCGGAACTGTTTTGATAACCGATAATGCAGGAAAGCTTGCAGCACTTATGAGTGACGGCGATGTCCGCCGGGCACTTTTAAGAGATGACTTTTCACTTGAAGATGATGTGCTTAAATATGCCACATCTGATCCTATGAGCATAGATGATGAAGAGATGCTTGCGAGTGATGCACTTGTTTTAATAGAAGAGAAAAAAATCCAGCTTCTGGTTGTAACAGACAAGGACAAAAAGATACAGGGCGTACTTCATATTCATACGCTCATAGAAAAAGGAATTTCATAATAATGAGACTAAACAAATATATTGCACACTATTCAACCTACTCAAGACGAGAGGCTGACAAAGCTGTCCAGGATGGTTATGTGCGTGTAAACGGAGAGATAGAAACGAATCCTGCAACACAGATACAAGAGGGTGTGGATATTGTCTATATCAGCGGAAAACAGGTTTCTCCTCAGGAAAAATACACGGTGATTGTGTATAACAAACCAAAAGGCGAGCTTGTAACCAAAAATGACCCAAAAGGCAGACGCACAATTTACGACTCTTTAAGCAAAGAGTTTAAGCATTTTATTCCTGTCGGCCGGCTTGACTTTGCAAGTGAAGGACTGCTGCTTCTGACAGATGCCTCCCATGTAGCGACGGCGCTGATGGAGTCAGATCTTGAGAGAATTTACAAGATTAAAATCAAAGGGATGGTGACTCCGGATATGGAGGATGCCATGCTCAACGGGATCTATCTGGATGATGCAAGTGCCGGAGCGCATTCGCATTCCAAAATTATCTCAATGGACATAAAACCTTTTATAGGCTATAAGATTCAAAAGAATCAGCCCAACTACTCCATCCTCAAAGTAGCGCTAAAAGAGGGGAAAAACCGTGAACTTCGCCGCTTTTTTGCACACTTTGGCGCAGAAGTGGCTGATCTCAAACGTGTAAGTTTTGCTGAAATCGAATTAAACAACCTGCCAACGGGCAAAACAAGATATTTGACGCGCAGTGAGTATTCTGCACTCTACAAATTTTTAAAAGAAGAGAAGAAGAGAGCCAGAGAGAAAAAGAGAAAAGAAGAAAAAGAGTAGGAGATGGATTTTACACATCTGCTGCGACCTGCAAATTTTGATGAGATGACAGGACAGGAGCATTTAACAGCAAAAGATGCGCCTTTGCGTGTTTTATGTGAAAAAGAAGTAATTGGTCACAGTTTTTTTTATGGACCTGCCGGTGTCGGAAAGACATCACTTGCCAGAGTCATAGCAAAAACTATGCAGCTCCCTTTTTATGAGTTTAATGCCACTTCACTGAAGGTCGAACAGCTTCGTAAAATATTTGATCAGTATAAAAATGCTCTGCAAAAGCCTTTGATATTTATAGATGAGGTGCACAGGCTTTCAAAAAATCAGCAGGAGGTTTTATTGCCGGTGATGGAAAACAATTCTGTGCTCATCATAGGCGCTTCAACCGAAAACCCTTTTTATTCGCTTACCTCTGCGATCCGTTCACGCTCTATGCTTTTTGAGCTCAAAAGTATCTCCCATGCCGGTTTGGATAAACTGTTACTGAGAGCACTGAATAAAACTAATATTGTCCTTGAGGAGGATGCAAAAGAGTACCTCATAGCTTCAAGCGGCGGAGATGCAAGAGCGATGCTCAATCTGTTGGAATTTGCCGCCAGCATCAACGAAACAGTGACTCTGGAGCTGTTGCAGTCGCTCCGTCCCAATGCGCTGCAGGCCGGAAGCAGTGAAGACGGTGTACATTATGACCTGACGTCAGCACTGATTAAGTCTATTCGCGGCAGTGATGCGGATGCAGCGATTTATTACCTTGCACGTTTGATTGCAGGCGGAGAGAGTGCCGATTTTATCGCCAGACGGCTTGTAATCCTGGCAAGCGAAGATGTCGGGAATGCAAACCCGCAGGCTCTGACATTGGCGACCTCCTGCCTGACAAGTGTAAGCAAGATAGGCTATCCGGAGGCAAGAATTATCCTGGCACAGGCGGTTATTTATCTGTGTGCCTCTCCAAAATCCAATTCTGCATATTTGGCAATAAACAAAGCTTTAAAGAGTGTGAAAGAGGGTAACATTGCAGAAATCCCGAAAAATATCACAAACAATAATGAAAACTATTTGTATCCCCACGATTTTGGCGGCTATGTCGAACAAAACTATCTTGCAAAACCGATGCATTTTGTGGAGTTAAAAGAGATAGGCTATGAAAAAAAGATGAAAGAGTGGATTAAAATTATAAAACACTCATCAAAATAATGATATACTTGAAAAAATACTTTTCAACAAGGAAGATTATATGACTATTTCAGTGTCTGCAAATACTGTAACTATAAACGGAAATATCAAATCGATACAGGACTATCAACAGATTAAAGAGACGATAGATACGCTCAGAACAACACACAGGCATATTGTTCTCGTAATCAAAGATTCCATATCCATCACCTCCTCTGTGATCGGGTATTTAAACAAACTTGTTTTAAAGGACAATATTGACTTACATGTGGAAGTAGGCGATGAACAGCTTATGGAGCTTTTTGAAGATCTGAATCTTGTCTCTTTATTTCACGTAAAAAAGGTATAAAAAATGACTATAAAAAGCAAACTCAATCTTATTACTGCCATTGTTGTCTCTTTTGCTTTGGTAATTATAGGACTGACGGTTAACACAGCGCTGAAAGAAGATACTGTTGTACAACAGTCAAAGATGTTGAATGTAATGTCTCAAAAACTGAGTCTGTTGATTCATGAGACGCAAAAAGAGAGAGGGGCAAGTGCCGGTTATTTGGGTTCGAAGGGGAAGAAATTTGCAGGTATTCTTCCTAAACAAAGAGAACTGACAGATAAAAGGAACCAGGAGTTCAAAGAGTATCTCAAGACATTGGATTTAAATGATTTTCCAAAAGAACTTCAAGATCAGATCCGTGGACTGCAAGAATATATGAATAAAATCAGTCAAATCAGAAATCTTGTTGACAGTTTCAGTATCAGTGTTGCAAAAGAAGTTGCATATTATACAAAGATGAACAAGAAGATTTTAAATATTGTCGGCTTGAGTGCAAAACTGGCATCGACTCCTGAACTGGTCAAAGCCCTGGACGCCTATACAAACTTTTTAAAATCAAAAGAGAGAGCGGGGATAGAGCGTGCGGTACTGAGTGCTACATTTTCTGCAGACAGGTTTGCTCCGGGAATGTATGCCAAGTTTATTACACTTGTGGCGCAGCAGGACGCTTATATAGATGCATTCTTAACGATGGCGACAGACAGGGCAAAGCAACTTTACAGAAGCACAATGAACTCTCCTGCTGTGGATAAAGTAAACAAAATGAGAGAAATTGCCCAAACAAAAGCAAATGAAGGTAATTTTGGGGTTGACAGTGTTGTCTGGTTTCAAACCATTACAAAAAAGATAAATCTTTTAAAACATGTAGATGATGAACTTGCCAAAAACAATGATGCAATTTTGGCAAAAATAGAATCAGAATATAAAAAACGGACAGTCATTACTCTTGTAAGTTATATTGCTTTTGCAATTATTATTTTTATCATCATTATGACAATCAGCAGAGGCGTAAACAAAAGCGTGCAAAGCTCTTTGGAAAAAATAAAATGCGTTTCGAGTGATCTTGACCTTACATGTAACATCATTGTAGAAGGCAATGATGAAATTTCCCAAATTTCCAAAGCTTTACATGTAATGATCAGTGCCTTTAAAGAGACAGTTCTGAGTGTTACCGATGTCTCAAGAAGAAACCAAAATGAATCTGAGAGATTACGGGATGTCGTGATTACTTTAAAAGAAAACAGTGAAGTGGAAGACGGCAAAATCAGTGTGGTCAATGAACTGGCGGTAGATATTGGTAATAAACTCGATACGGTAGAAGAATCTACTGTGACAGTGACAGAAGATTTACAGACAACATCGAATTTCTTAGAAGAGTTTATAAGCAAACTGAGTACAGTGGTAGAGTCTATAGAAGAGGGCAGTTCACAACAGCAGGAGCTTGTTCAAAAAGTCAGCGAGTTGACAGAACAGGCAAAAAATATCAAAGATGTGCTGGAGATTATTTCAGATATTGCAGATCAGACAAATCTGCTTGCACTCAACGCCGCTATTGAAGCAGCCCGTGCCGGGGAACATGGTCGAGGTTTTGCCGTAGTTGCCGATGAAGTGAGAAAACTTGCCGAGCGTACACAAAAATCCTTAAGCGAAATCAGTGCAAATGTAAATCTCATTACCCAAAATGTAGTTGAAATCGCCGAAGAGACACAGCATACCTCACAAAGTATGGATCAGATTGCAGAATCCGCGCAGGAACTAATCGTAGCATCCAATGATACAAAAGAGAATCTGATGCAGACAAAAGAGAGCTCCACTGATGTCATGCACCAAAGCATATACATAGCAACAAAAACAAAAGAGCTTGTGAGTACGATGGATGAGATTGTTGTTGTTTCTACAAAAAACAATGAGCTGCGCACAACGATAGAAGCTGTTGTCTCAACACTTTCTCAGGATGCCGCTGCTTTAAAAAATGAACTCAGTAAATTTAAAATTTAGTCCAAACAATGCAGGAAAAGAGTACAGATAAATCATTACAGGAGAAAGATGCCTATGCCGCCTACCAGGAAGAGCTGGCATTTCAAAAAGAGCTCAATATCCTGAGAAATGATTTTTATTACAAGATGATTGATTCTAAAGATATTTCACTGGTAGACTTTTTTTATCAGCCTCTTGACACACTGAGCGGGGATGCCTATTCTGCTCGAAGAATCAATGAAGACAAAACTTTTTACTTTCTTGTTGACGGGATGGGAAAAGGATTGAGTGCTTCACTCAGTGCCATGGCTGTGACAGTCTTTGTCAATCATTTGATAGACAAAATGATAGAGTATGAGAATTTCAGTCTTGATATACTGATTCAAGAGTCTATGGATTTTATGAAGCCTATCTTGCTTGATGAGGAAGCTCTGTCTGTAGACTATATTTTATTTGACAACTACTCTTTTGAATTGGAATATGCCAAATTTGCAATGCCGCCTTTTTTACTTGAGGACAATGCAGGCAATGTGATAAAAATCAAATCAAACAATCCGCCGATGAGCAAGTGGAGCGAAACATACAAGATAGACAATTGCTCTGTAAAAAATATACATAAATTTCTTTTTTACAGTGACGGCATAGTAGAAAACAATACTGTAGAGGGAATCGTATATAACAGTTTTATTGAAAATGATTTTATAGGCTCTTTTACCCGAGAAGAGATGAAAAAACATGTATTGGAAAAAATTGCCATACAGGAAGATGATTTTACTTTTATATTTATCAACAGATTAGAATTAAATGAAACAACACTGGTCAGTGCAAAGGTTTTTGAAACAACGCTGGATGCCGTTGAAGAAGCAAATAACTGGTATGATGGTATTTGTCGGAATCATTGCAGCGGGCTTGCTTTTAATGAACTTTTTATGAATGCATACGAGCATGGAAATCTGGGTATTGATTCTGAAATAAAACATCAGTTGCTTGAGCAGGATAAATATTTTGAGACACTGGTTTCGCTTGAAAAAGAGTGTACAAAAAAAATAACCGTAAAAATATATAATATCAAAACTGCATCTGCCCAATACAGAGTGACACAAATCACAGATGAGGGAGAGGGATTTGACACAAATCAACTGGCGACAATCTTTAGAAATTCAAAAAAATTCAATGGTCGCGGAGTTTTTGTCTCCCGTAAAAACTCTATGGGCATATACTACAACTCAAAAGGCAACAGTGTCCTTTTTCTAACAAAGGTCTAAAAGTCTCTGCAGAGTGCGGAATAATTTCACAACGGATACTTCCACTTGGAACCGGTACTTCAGTGCCGGCTGGTGTTGGCAGCAGATTTGAAATATAAACAACAAGGATAACAATTATGGCAGAGAAACCATCATTTAAACAGGCGTCACTGGATTACCACAAAGCCAAAAGCGAGTTTGACACAAACGGAAAAACAGGAACACTGCTGACAAAACCGTGCACAACACAAGAAGAGCTCTCAATGGCCTACAGTCCCGGTGTCGCATATCCGTGTCTGGAGATACAAAAAGATGCAGACCTTGCCTATGAATATACCAACAAAGGAAATCTGGTTGCAGTGATAAGTGACGGCACAGCGGTCCTCGGGCTTGGTGACATCGGTCACTTGGCGGGAAAACCGGTTATGGAGGGTAAAGGTGTTTTGTTCAAATCTTTTGCAAATATTGATGCTGTTGATATTGAACTTAACACAAAAGATACAGACGAAATTGTGAATATTGTTGCATCGATGGCTGACAGTTTTGGCGGCATCAATCTGGAAGATATCTCAGCACCAAGATGTTTTGAAATAGAAGAACGACTCAAAGAGATTTGCAATGTTCCTGTTTTTCATGATGATCAGCATGGGACAGCCGTTATTACAACAGCAGGGCTGATGAATGTTGCCCAAATGAGCAATAAAAATATACAGGATCTCAAGGTCGTCATTATTGGTGCCGGAGCAGCGGGAATTGCCTGCGGGAAAATGTATAAGGCATTGGGCGTGAAAAATATTACCATGCTTGACTCCAAAGGGGTTATTCACAGCGGCAGAAGCGATCTCAACAAATACAAAAAACTTTTTGCATTTGAGACAGCTGACAGAAGTTTGGCAGATGCAATGAAAAACGCAGATATGGTGCTTGGGCTCTCCCGACCTGACCTTATCACACCCCAAATGGTAAAATCTATGTCCCGGACAAATCCCATTATTTTTGCCTGTGCAAATCCAAACCCCGAAATTACCCCTGCGGATGCAAAAAAAGCGCGGCCGGATGTGATTATTGGAACCGGCAGAAGTGATTACCCCAATCAGGTAAACAATGTACTCGGTTTTCCGCAGATTTTTCGCGGTGCATTGGATGTAAGAGCAACAAAAATTACTGAAAATATGAAACTTGCAGCTTCACATGCTTTGGCCGCTCTGGCAAAAGAGCCTGTTCCAAAACATGTAAAACAGATACATCACAGAGAAAATATGGAGTTTGGGCACGAGTATATTATTCCCTCGCCTTTTGACAGACGGGTTTTGGTGTATGTCGCTTCCGCGGTTGCCAAAGCAGCGATACAAGACGGTGTTGCCCGTGTAAAGGATTTTGATACTGATGCGTATAAAATAAAACTGCAAAGATTAGCGGATCATTTAGACGGTAAAATTTAAGCAGCCGTTTTCGGAACCCGTACTTCAGTGCGGGCTGTTAAGTACCTATCCAAAAGAAACACCAAAAAAAGTAAAAGAAGAATGGTGCGAGTGCAAGGCAGATTTTTGATAGACTAGCCGTAGCTAATCTGATGAAATCTAACGAAGTCAATCGTGCCATTATTCTTTTACCCAAAGGGAGAGCTAAAAAAGCAGTATCTACTTCGTTAAAACCCCTTGTACCCAAGGGGCATAGCAAAAGCTACTAGTAGCTCCTATGGAGTTTTGTCTTGTACCTACTGCTTTTTTAACTCTCTTTTTTTGGTGTTTCTTTTGGATAGGTACTTACAGTAATTTATAAAATTTCTTGAGACCTTTTTTTGCCTTGCAGTCAAGTTTATAAGAGATAAGCTGCAGATACTCAAGTATATCACCGGGGGCAACATTTGTCTTTTTTGATGCTTTTTGCAGAAGATACTGCGGAATTTTTATCTCTCTTTTGAGGAATGCTTTTTCTATCTTTTTGTACTGCTTTTGGTTTTTGTGATAACATAAAAGCGCAAAAACAAAAGGCAGATGATACTTTTCATTCCACAGTTGCGCCAAATCAATATAGTCATTATTTACAAGTGCATAACGCAATGCTTTGTCTCCTATGAGTACTTCGCCCTTTACATGTAAGAGCTCTGCCAAAAGGTTGGATGAAGCAGATTCAATATCTGTTTTATTCTGTACCGAGGGAATAACAATAACGCTTCTGACCTCTTTTTTTGCAATGATTCCAAGGTTTACATGTTTGCTTTTTTTTGCTTTGATACTTGAGATAAATGCGGCATCAACACGTCTGTTTAAAAAAGCATCGTTTATTTTTGCCGGAACATTTTTTTTGTATTCCATCTGTAGCTTTTGCTGTGTGCTTCGTGTAAATCGCTTCATAAATACATGAAAAGGCAAGAGATTGAGGTATTCTATTTTTCCAAAAATCATGCGTAATTATACATCACTTAACTTATCTTAGATATAATTAGAGTAATTTAAGATGAGGATGTTGTTTTGGTAAGAGTAGAATTTTTAGGACCGATACAAAAAGAGGCGTTGGAATTAGAAATAGCCAATCTCAATGAACTGGCAGCAATTTTGCAAAAAGACGAAGAGGTAAAAGAGTGGCTTGACAACTGTGCGGTGGCAGTGAACGATAATCTTGTGACCTCTTTGGAGTGTAAGCTTAAAAACGGAGATAAAATCTCTTTGCTTCCTCCTGTTTGCGGAGGCTGAGATTTGTTGCAACTATATAACAATTCACTGGATGTGCCGAAAATCCTGCAGGAATGGTATGAAGAAGAGGCGAAAAGCAATTATGGCGCATATATCCCTTTTGTCGGAACGGTGCGCAGCGAAGACGGCATTGAAGGACTGAGTTTTGATATCTATGAACCGATTTTGGAAGCATGGTTTAAAAATTGGCAGAAAAAAGCAGAAGAAAAAGGTGCTGTGGTCAAAATGGCGCACTCCCGCGGAGATGTAATGCTGCATGAATCTTCATATATTGCCGCAGTCTTTTCACCAAAAAGACGGGTGGCCCTGGAACTTATAGACGAATTTGTAGAAGATTTCAAAGCATCCGCGCCGATATGGAAATATGATTTGAAAAACGGGCAGAGAGTCTATGCAAAAGACCGTTCAACTGCAATAAAAGGCAGCGGAATTTTAGGAGCAAAATAATGAGTATAACAGGAACTGATTTTATCTCTTTTGAGACAAGCCAAAATATGCTGGAGCTTTTACAGGTAAACAACCACAGGTATGAAAGAGTGCCTTTAAGCGATGCGTTAGGCCGTGTGTTGGCAGAGGACATTGTGGCCGAATTTAATGATCCGCAGTTTCCTACCGCTTCCATGGACGGATATGCGGTGCGTCATGAAGATTTGCAAAACGGCATACTGGCTGTTCTTGGTGACAACCCTGCGGGACATGATGAGATACGGGTACTGTCTGCAGGGGAATCTATTAAAACATTTACAGGTTCGATGATGCCGCAGGGAAGTGATACGCTGATTCAGATAGAGAATGTCAGCTACAGTGACGGCAAGATAATTATCAATGAACCGGTTGAAAAAGGCAATGCGGTACGTCCGGTCGGTGAAGGATACGGAGCAGGGGATGTGCTTATTCAAAAAGGCACAAAAATAGGTTTTGCCCAAATCGGTGTAATGGCCGGACTCAATCAGGTGATGGTAAAAGTAGCCCTTCGCCCCCGTGTCGCAGTTATCGCAACCGGAAGCGAGATACTTGATCTGGGCGAAAATTCGGATAACCCTGCCCAGATAAGAAGTTCAAACAATTATACGCTTGCAGCACTTTTTGAGTCGGCCGGTGCAGAGGTCATACAGCTTGGCACTGCTCCCGATGACAGAGATACTATTATGAAAACGTTTGAGAATGCTTTGGAGTCTGCAGATATTTTGGTGAGTACCGGCGGAGTGAGTGTCGGTGATTATGACTTTGTAAAAGACATTATTCCCCGTTTGGGTGCAGAAGTGGTCTATAAAGGTGTCGGTATCAAGCCAGGGCGCCATATTATGGTTGCGCAGCGCGGGCACAAGTTTATTCTGGCGTTGCCGGGATTTGCCTACTCTTCAACAGTTACTGCGATTTTGTATGCACTGCCGCTGATTGCAAAAATGCTTGGCAAAAAAGTTCCGTACAAAACTGTTGCTGCAAAACTGCAGGAAGATTTTACAAAACGAAGCCGGTTTACAGAGTTTACCGCATGCAATATTGTGGTAGAGGACGGTGAGTATTTTGTGAATTTCAAAGGAAAGAAAGTAGGAAGTTCTGCCATTTTGACAAATATGCTTCATGAGAGTGCATTAATGATTACAGGCGAAGATGACAAGTTTCTGGAAGCGGGAACATCTGTGAATGTTATTTTACTGGATACTTTTTAATGAAAGCGCTGAGTATAGACAATCAGACACTGGCGGTTGAAGAGATTGATATTACCATGGCTGCAAATACCGTATATACTTTTTTCAGTTCAATTTTAATTGACGAACTGGCAGGTCTGAAAGAACATGTAATGTATACAGATGCAAATGCCCTGAGTGAAAAGAAAAAACCCTATTTCATAGGAGAACAGCTTCTTTTGGGGGATGTCCTGATCTTGGGCAGAGACGGTTTTGACGATGTGGATGCCAAAATTGCAAAAGAGGAACTGCATTCTTTAATCAATCCCGAGGTAAATGCATTTTACACAGAAGTACTGGATATGCTGGCCGATACAGACATAAATCTCTACAAAACATTCACGGTGGAAAAAAACGGCGAAAAAATTGCGCTCAACACCGAATGGGTGCTTTATACATTTAATATTGCCGACGAGAGAACAAAAGAGTATTTTATCAATGAATTGAAAAAAGCGGTTGCAGCGAAAAACAATATTGCAGAATATATGCAAAAAATGGCACAGCTTGCCATGAATGTCGCAGCATAACCCACTGTTTTCGGAATCCGTACTTTAGTGCGGACCCTGTGGCATGACAGGTTGTCAAGGCAGTGCTAACACCAGCCGGCACTGAAGTACCGGTTCCGAGGTCATTTCACTCCGAACTTCATGTCGCAGCGTCATACCATTTCCGGAATCTGTACTTTAGTGCGGACCCTGTGGCATGACAGATTGTCAATGCAGTGCTAACACCAGCCGGCACTGAAGTACCGGTTCCGAGGTCGTTTCACTCCGAACTTCATGTCGCAGCGTCATACCATTTCCGGAATCCGTACTTTAGTGCGGACCCTGTGGCATGACAGATTGTCAATGCAGTGCTAACACCAGCCGGCACCGAAGTACCGGTTCCGAGGTCATTTCACTCCGATTCCTTCTTATTTTAATTTCCAGGCATTTGCTCTTATTCGGGAGTGGCATGATGTACACTGTCTGATAATCTGGGAATAATCTTCTATGGCATCATCTATGTTTTCATTGTTGAGAGATACAATCATATCATCCGCATACATTGTAATCATTTTGGCTCTTTTTTGAGCGAACTTGTCCGCATAAGCTTCATTTGCAGGAAGGTAACTTCTTGCATCTGTTGTTGTCAGTGAACCAATTGCACTCTTTAGTTTATTGACGCCCTCTGTCATGCCCTCTTTGTTATAATAAAACCCTGCCGTTTGAATCTGATTGACTGCCTGTAACATTTTGCGCATATCTGAAGCAAGTTCTGACTGTTTGAGCGTATCGCCTGCCTGAAGAGACGAAGAGAAGATGAAAATTGCTGTCATGATGAGTAGTGACTTCACTTTGCTATCCTTTAGTATCTTATAATATCTTTTGTAAACTCTGCAAGAGTTACAGTCTGGGCTTTGTCTTTTACAAGTTTTTTTGCTTTTCTTTTTCCGCCATACTGCTCTTTAAGTTCTGGTTTGAATGCTCTGAAAAACTCATGAAATTTATCCGGGCCCAAAACACCGACAGCCCATAAGGTATCATCATCATGATGCTCCAATACAATCGAAGCCAAAGGCTGCGGTGCAGGGCCGCCAAGTACTTTCGCTCCTTTTTTGGGATCATACACCGATAAATGAGAACCGCATACTATTACCTCTCCTTTGTCATGACAGGGCATACTTTTGGTGCAGCCCATAGTTTTGCCCCCTGTTTTTAAGTAAGATATAAATGTGTCACTTTTGTTGATATGTGTAAGCTGGTGCGGGCAGATGGATGAGAAAGCAACAATGTTTCTTTCTTTGCCGACTCCGCCTTTCCATATATATTGGACACCGTCTTCACTTGTCAGTTTGACATTTTTCTCTGTAGGATGAGGCAGGGCAATCAACATACAGCTTGTTCCCGCATACGGATAGTTAAAAACATAATTAACCTCTTTGTCCAGCTGTGATGCCAACAAAGGCTTGCCCTCGGCATCACTCAGCTGTACTTTCTTGTACGATGTATAGAGTGTACCATCCTCGGCATAGAGTCTGCCCTCTATCAAAGAAGGTGCTACAGCGACAACGCCAACACCTCCGACTACTTTTAAAAAGTCTCTTCTTTGCATGCAAAACTCCCTGTTACGCGTTAAACATATCTCTAAACATACCTTTTGCCCATTCATTCAGAGCTTTTCCGTTGTTTAGGCCTGTTTTGCCGCGCCATTGCTGTGAAAGATCGACATTTGTAAATCCTTTGAGTTTTTTGCCCTCAAACTCATACTCTGCTCTGACGGAAATTGCATGTATCGGTCCGGCTGAAACAGCAGAATAACAGACTGTCAGCGGAGACTTCCAAGGAATGTCTTTTTTGCCGTTGACTCTTTGTGCTATAAGTTTCCCGATATAGTGACCTTCAGAATTTGATGTGTTGCCTGATTTGGAGTAACCCATCGGACGTGCATCACCGGAGACAAAAATATCTTTTTCGCCTATAACCTCATAGGTAAACGGGTCAATATTTCCTACTTTCTTGTTAAATACATTGTCTTTTGCAACGCCGCAGACCTCCAAGAGCTTTCCGCCTCTGACATGCGGATAAAATGCAGCATCTTCAAAGGAATACTCATCATCAAATTCACCCGCGACAACGACTTTTTTATCTAAATCTATGCTCATTATTTTAGAATTTGGATGGTACTCGATATAGTCTTTGTACATTTCGTCAAAAGAGGACTGGAATCCCTCTTTTTTGATCGTTATATCCGGATTTTCATCAAGAAGGATCACCTTGCCCTCAATCTCGTTTTTCTTAAAATAATCTGCTATCAGACAGGCTCTTTCATAAGGAGCAGGCAGACATCTGTAGTTTCCGCCCGGAACCGTCAGTATAAAATTACCGCCCTCAAAATCTTCCAGTTTTGCTTTGAGTGTCATGTGCTCGCTTCCGGGAATAAAGGCGGCAGGATACTCGGTGCGAAGCCTCTGTTCTGTAACAGTATCGACATTCCATGCACTGTAGTCATAGTCAATACCGGGAGCCAGTACCAGATAGTCATATTTGATGTCTCCGTTGCTTGTTTTAATGATTTTGTTTGCTTTGTCTATACCGATAGCCGTAGCATTAAAGTATGTATATTTGTTTTCGCGGGCTGCCTGTAAATAATCATGTGTTAAGAACTCCAAATCCACTTCACCCACAAGATACAGGTTGCTTATAGGACAGGATATAAATTCTGTTCTTTGTTCCACTAAAACAACATCCGCATTGGGTGCGAATTTTTTTGTGTATTTTGCGATAGATAAACCGCTCCATCCGCCGCCTACAATCACTACTCTTTTACCGGTTGCCGGAGGAAGAGGGGCGGGTGTGCCCATACCTACACTGCTGTTTGTTTTGTTTTGTTTTTTTGAGGGTTTTGCTTCACCATAAGCGCATCCGGTCAAAGTTGTAGCAGCTGCAGCTACGCTTATAGCACCAAGTCTCAGGGCATCTCTACGATTCATATTCATTCCATTCTCCTGTAAAGTTAAATATACTTTAAAAACAAAAACTTGTTTTCAATCAGGAAAATAGTATTACTGCTCGTCTTAAGCAATCTTAAAATATAAAATTAATTTATAATATTAAAGTATTAATCTTTTAATAATTATAATTATAAATTATTATTGTGCTGTTCTTGACCGTGTGTGAAAATGAAAGTTTCATACAGCAGGGCTTTTGAAACAGTTTGAGTTTATTTAAAATAATTTTATCACAAAAATGTAATATAGCTAAAATATTTTAATGATGTGTATAAAAGTAACATATAAGAAATATTAAAAGTCTATTTTTAATCGAAGAGTGTAGATTCCAGTGCCTTTATTTTGTAACTTCTGCGATGAATTTCGCAGTAGCCATACTTTTTTATCATGGCTACATGTAACTTGGTGCCGTAGCCTTTGTGCTTTTCAAACTGATACTGGGGGTATTTTTTTGCCTGTTCCAAAATATCTCTGTCATGTGCAACTTTAGCCAGGATGGATGCTGCACTTACTTCGGGGACTTTACCGTCAGCCTTGATCATAGTTGTCAGGTTTTGTACTCCATAGCTTTGGTTGCCGTCAAACAGATACTCATCCGCCTGCAGATTTTTCATAATTTCAAGAAGCCCTTTTTTTAAACATGCAGATATTCCATTGTTGTCTATATCCTGTGCAGAAAATTTGACGATATGGTAACTTGCATTTTTGACAATCAAGGTATAAAGAGCTTCACGCTTTTTGGCTGTCAGTTTTTTTGAATCATGCAGTCCGACAATGGTATTGTGCAAAATACAGCCGGCCATTACCAAATCTCCCGCCAGAGGTCCGCGCCCGGCTTCGTCTATACCACAAAGCAAATGCATCAGTTCATGCTCGCCATGGTAAACATTACAGAAACAATATATAAGAAAAAGAGGCAAACAAAGAGAACATAGACCCATACAACCCATTGATTGTATCCGCCAACTTCTTTCATTGTCTCAATACGTTTTTGCGGATCCGCAATAGCATTTTCTATCTCGGCTTTTTTCTGTTTATAGCCTTTGTATACAAAATAGGTAGAAAAACCGCCCGCAAGTATGGCAACGAGCAATCCGCCAAAGGGTATGGCTGTGGCCAATATGGAAAGCACAAAGAGCACAAGTGCAGGGACATACTGTTTTCTGTAAAGCAAAAAGGCCCATCCGCCAAAAAAAGCCCACCAGCTCCAAACCCATTTTATCGTGTCAATCCCGTTGACATCAAATTTGGAAAACGCCTGTTGGTACCAGAATGTTTTTTCCGGTTTGTTCACAAAAGCCTCCAGCATTGCTTTTTCATATTCGTCTTGAGGTAATTGCATAAACTTTTCCTGTTTGTTTTATATAACGTATTATAATGAAAGAAGTTAATAAAGTACAGCTTTGCCGACAAAAGTCAGCCAATTTGCCAGCCACTCCCGGCCCGCACTGAAGTACGGGTTCCGAAAAAGCCGGAAATCTCCACGGTACTTCAGTGCCGGCTGTTGCACACTCTGCCATTCTCAGCCCGGACTGCATTCCACGTTCCGAAAAAGCCGGAAATCTCCCTGGAACCGGTACTTCAGTGCCGGCTGTTGCACACTCTGCCGTTCCCGGCCCGGACTGCATTCCCCGTTCCGAAAAAGCCGGAAATCTCCCCGGAACCGGTACTTCAGTGCCGGCTGTCGCAACTTTTTAATCTCCCAGTGCCCAGATATCAAAAGGGATGATATCCACACTGCTGAGCGGATGCGCGATATTTCCCTCTTTGTTCATGGTTATGACCGTGATTTTTGTAATTCCGTAGCTGAATATAAAAGCTTCAATACTTTCAAGTTTCTTAAAGAGTCTGCGTTCATCCACAAAAGGTTTGCAAAGAATAATTTCATCGTTTGTGGGAAGATAAAAATCAATACCTTCTTCATAATAACATTCGGCAGATGATTTAAGCAGCTCAAGATAGACCATGTTTTCAAAAAGTTTTACAAAGTTTTTTTCAATGCTTAAGGCACTTTTTAAAGAAGTATCACACAGATAGACCTTTTTTGTTGCACGTGTATGCTGATATTTTGCCAGTAAATGAATATACTTTTTTTCTGCCAAAAGAGCAAAAGATGCATACAATCTGTCTTTGGAAATTTTACGCGTACTTTTAAGCCTTTCGTATAATGTATAGGCAGAGAGCTTCTGCGACATGAATTTTGCACATAAACACAATATGTCAAATTCAATTTCGCTCAGGGCGAACTGTAAAATATTTTGCAAATAAATTACTCGCTCATCCGGTGCTACAGTATGCATAGATGCAAGTCCTCCGAGTTGGAAAAAGTGGTTGAGCGCACTTGAGTCATATTTGTGCTCATATGCCAAAAATTCTTCATAATCAAGCGGATAAAGTGTCAAAGGCTCCAAAAAGTCAAAATTGTAGGGAATTTCACTTGTAATGACCAACTGCGAAACATTCACGAATTTGATGGTTGGATTGTAGTTATCCAAAACAAGTGTGTCAATTTTGTTGATATTGCAAAAAGAGGGGAGCGCGGCATTGAGTTTTTCGCTCTCTATACGTACATCATTGCAGTTGATATAAAGATAGGAACTCTTTTTTAAAGATAAAAGATAGTTTTTGACCAAACGGGTTTTTCCGCTTTTGGTGATACCGCTGATTTGGTATGATCTGTCATCTATAAAAACTTTTCTTTGTGTATATTTTTCTACATGTAAGTCGGTTTTATAAAATTCTTCGAGTAGTATTTCCATAAAATTTCCAATTTTTAAACTATCCAATTGTATCATTTCCTTATTAAAAGGAAATAAATTATAAAGAAAAACGATTTTTGGACCCTAAATCCTTGAATATTCAGAGCTCTTTGAGTATAATTCCGTTCCCTTAAAATAGTTGGGCTAGGATCCAACGAGTTCTTTAGAAGGAAAAACATGGAAAAAATTCGTTTAAAATTGAAAGCTTACGATCATCGTGTGTTAGATAGATCAGTAGCGTCAATCGTAGAGGCTGTAAAGCGTACAGGTGCCGTAATTCGTGGTCCAATACCTTTACCAACAAAAATTCGTAAATATACAGTATTGAAATCAGTTCACGTTAACAAAAAAGCGCGTGAGCAGTTTGAGATTCGTATGCACGCAAGAATGATCGACATCGTTTCTGCAACACCGGAAACAGTGGATTCATTAATGAAACTAGATCTTGCACCGGAAGTGGACGTTGAAGTTCGCTCTATGGACAAATAGGAGTAATCGTGGAATATATTGTTGAAAAAATCGGTATGAGCCGTACTATCACAGTTCCGTCTAAACCAGTTACTCTGTTAAGAGTTTTAGATGCGAAAGTATGTGAAGTGAATGAAGGTACTGCTATTGTCGCGTATAACAGTGGTAAAAAAATGAATAAAGCAATAGAAGGTCAACAGAAGAAATACAACCTTCCGACTGAATTTAACCGTTTTGTTACATT
The DNA here is from genome assembly GCF_039667065.1 of Sulfurimonas sp. NWX367. Lineage (NCBI taxonomy): Bacteria > Pseudomonadati > Campylobacterota > Epsilonproteobacteria > Campylobacterales > Sulfurimonadaceae > Sulfurimonas > Sulfurimonas sp. NWX367. The sequence continues at coordinate 226,725 of NZ_JALCZM010000002.1, forward strand.
AGAAGTAACAAATACCGAAGCCGGTGATTTGGATTTAGCTCCGCTTGCAGAGGCAAGTGTACTTAAAACTACTTTCAACACAAAAGGTCGTGGTTTTTCAGGTGCAATGAAGCGTTGGAATTTCGGTGGTGGTCCTGCATCTCACGGTCACAGATTTGGTCGTAGAACAGGTTCTATCGGTAATGCTGAATGGCCAGGTCGTGTAATGAAGGGTAAAAAAATGCCTGGACAATACGGAAATACACAAAACAGTGTGAAAAATGAAATCGTTTCTTTCGATGCTGAAAACAAAATCATTGCGGTTTTAGGTTCAGTTTCAGGTGCTAACGGTTCTTTAGGTCGTGTAAAGGTAGCTAAATAATGAGCGCAATCGTTTTAAATGAAAAAATGGAAAAAGCATCTGAGTTAGCATTGCCAGAGTCTTTCTCTGGAATTAACCCTCATAACCTTTACCTTTATGTAAAGTCTGCTCAGGCTGCACAACGTGCAAACACAGCGACAACTAAGGGTAGAAGTGAAGTACGCGGTGGTGGTAAAAAACCATGGGCTCAAAAAGGTGGCGGTCGTGCCCGTGCGGGTTCTCGTCGTTCTCCTATATTCGTAGGCGGTGGTAAAGCTTTTGGTTCTCAAAACAACCGCAACTACGATTTAAAAGTAAACAAAAAGCAGAAAAAACTTGCTTTAAACTTTGCTTTGAATGAGCATGCACAAAATGGTACTCTTTTTATCGTTGACAGCATCTCTGTTGAGTCTGGTAAAACTAAAGATGCGGCAGCAATGTTCAAAGCTTTAGGTCAAAGAGATACACTTTTTGTTAAATCTTTATTGGATGAAAAAACATATTTGGCGTTTGAAAATCTGCACCAGACATATGTTATTGAATCTAATGAGTTAAACGCATACTTAGCTGCCAACTATCGCTCAATCGTGATAGAAAAAGCTGTATGGGAAACTTTGACAAGTGAGGCTAAGTAATGGCTGATATTACAGATATTAAATCTATTTTATATACAGAAAAGACTTTGGGTTTACAAGAAGATGGTGTTATAGTTGTTCAAACATCACCACGTATGACTAAAACAGGTCTTAAAGAGGTGTTTAGAGAGTATTTCGGAATAATTCCAACAAAAATCAACTCTCTGAATCAAAGCGGAAAAGTAAAACGTTTCCGTGGTGTACAGGGGAAACAAAATGACTTTAAAAAGTTCTATGTTACTCTCCCTGAAGGTGCACAAATAGAAAGTTTGGCGGTATAAGATGGCAATTAAAACTTATAGACCGATAACTCCGTCTCGTCGTTTTTATACGAATGTAGACAGTTCAGATATCACTGCTAAAGCGAGTGTCCGTTCATTACTTGTAAAACTTCCGACAACAGCCGGTCGTAACAACAATGGTCGTATCACTTCTCGTCACAAACAGGCTGGGGCGAAAAAGCTTTACCGTATTATTGATTTTAAAAGAAACAAGTTTGGTGTACCGGGTACAGTCTCTACTATTGAGTATGATCCGTACCGTAACTGTCGTATCGCATTAATTACATATGCAGACGGTGAAAAAAGATACATCTTGCAACCAAAAGGTTTAAATGTTGGCGATACAGTTGAAGCTGCAGAGTCTGGTTTGGATGTTAAACCGGGTAATACGATGAAACTGAAAAACATTCCTGTCGGTACACTTGTTCATAATGTTGAGTTAAAAGTGGGCAAAGGCGGACAAATGGTTCGTTCAGCCGGAACTTCGGCTCAGATTATGGGTCGTGACGGCAAATATGTATCTTTACGTATGCCTTCATCAGAAATGCGTTTAGTGCTTGGTGAGTGTTTAGCTACTGTAGGAATTGTTGGAAATGAAGAATTTGCTAACATTGTTATAGCAAAAGCCGGTCGTCAGCGTCACCTTGGTATTCGTCCACAGACTCGTGGTTCTGCGATGAACCCGATTGATCACCCGCATGGTGGTGGTGAAGGTAAAACGAACTCAGGTCGTCATCCGGTTACTCCTTGGGGTAAACCAACGAAGGGTGCTAAAACTCGTCGTAAGAAAGCTAGTGATAAGTTAATTATTACTCGCCGTAAACCAAATGCTAAAAGGGTAGGTTAATAATGGCTCGTTCAGTAAAAAAAGGTCCATTCGTAGATGATCATTTAATGAAAAAAGTGGAGGCTATGAAAGCCGAAGCGAAGAAAAAACCTATTAAGACATGGTCAAGAAGATCTATGATTCTTCCTGACATGGTTGGTTTGACAATAAATGTTCACAATGGTCGCCAGTTCGTTCCTGTATATGTTACAGAGAACCATATTGGTTATAAACTTGGTGAATTTGCACCAACTCGTACATTCAAGGGCCACAAGGGCTCTGTTCAGAAGAAGGGGTAGTCATGGCTAGAGCATTACTAAAATTTATCCGTGTATCACCTATCAAATCTCGTCTTATTGCACGTGAAGTGCAGGGTATGAATGCTGAAGAGGCAATGGCAGCTTTAGAATTCACTCCAAACAAGGCGGCAAAAATTATCTCTAAAGTAATTGCGTCTGCAGTTGCGAACAGCGGTAGTGAAGCTGAAGATTGTGTAATTACATCATGTCGTGTTGACAATGGTCCAGTACTTAAACGTTTCCGTCCACGTGCTCGTGGTATGGCGTCTGGTATTCGTAAACCAACAGCACATATCTTAGTAGAAGTAGAGGGTAAATAGTATGGGTCAAAAAGTTAATCCTATTGGTTTACGTCTTGGAATCAACCGTAACTGGGAATCAAGATGGTTTCCTAACTTTAAAACAGCTCCTGCTGCTTTGGGTGAAGATCACAAGATAAGAACATATTTGAAAAAAGAGCTTTACTATGCTGGTGTTTCCAACATCATCATTGAAAGAACAGTGAAAAGACTTCGTGTAACTATCGTTGCTGCTCGTCCTGGTATCATTATCGGGAAGAAAGGTGCTGATATCGAAAAACTTAAAACTGCTGTTCAAAAGTTAGTTGGTAAGTCAATCTCTATCAATATTAAAGAAGAGAAAAAAGCACAGACTTCGGCACAATTGGTTGCTGAAAATGTTGCGACTCAGCTGGAACGTCGTGTTGCATTTCGTAGAGCTATGAAAAAAGTTATGCAGGGTGCGCAGCGTTCTGGTGCAAAAGGTATCAAAGTTGCAGTTGCAGGTCGTTTAGGCGGTGCTGAAATGGCAAGAACTGAATGGTATTTGGAAGGACGTGTTCCTCTTCATACTCTTCGTGCAAAAATTGATTACGGTTTTGCCGAGGCACATACAACATACGGTATTATCGGTGTTAAAGTATGGATCTTCAAAGGGGAAGTACTGACTAAAGGTATTCCTGCAGAAGCGAAAGAAGAGAAAAAAGAGCGTCGTGGCAGAAAACCAGCCAGACGTGAAAATAGTGAAAAGGCTGAATAATCATGTTAATGCCAAAAAGAACAAAATATCGTAAAGTGATGAAAGGACGTAACCGCGGTTACGCTCGTTCTGGTTATAAATTATCTTTTGGTGACATCGCATTCAAAGCGGTAGAAGCCGGTCGTATTAACTCTCGTCAGATTGAGTCGGCTCGTATTTCTGCAACACGTCACATTAAAAGACAAGGTAAGATTTGGATTCGTGTATTCCCTGCCAAGCCGTTAACTGCAAAACCTCTTGAAACTCGTATGGGTAAAGGTAAGGGTGCAGTGGATCAGTGGGTAATGAACATTAAACCAGGTCGTATAATCTTTGAAATGGGTGGTGTGCCGGAAGAGCTTGCTCGCGAAGCATTAACTCTTGCTATGCACAAACTTCCATTCAAATGTAAAATTGTTACTGCGGAGATGAACAATGAAATATTCTGATTTAGCAGATAAAAATGCAGCAGAGCTTCAGGCGATGCTCAAAGAGAAAAAGACAGAACTGTTTACTTTAAAAATTAAACAAAAAATGATGCAATTACAAAATACTAGCGAACTTCGTGTTGCTAAAAAAGATATTGCTAGAATCAATACTGCACTTGCTGCAGTAGCAAAGTAGGGGCGGGCGATGGCTAATAAGCGTGAAATTCAAGGTAACGTAATTAAAATTGCAGGCGATAAAACAGTCACTGTACTTGTTGAACGTCGTGTAATGCATCCTCGTTATCATAAAGTTGTAAAACGTTTCAAAAAGTACCTGGTACATGATGAGCGTAATGAAGTAAAAGTCGGAGACGAGATTATTGCAATCGAGTGTCGTCCGCTTTCTAAGACTAAATCTTTTAGACTTAAATCAGTTGTAAAAGGAGCGTAGTAGTATGATACAAGGTTTTACTCGTTTAAATGTAGCTGATAATACAGGTGCTAAAGAGATTATGTGTATTAAGGTACTTGGCGGTTCCAAGCGTCGTTATGCATCAGTGGGTGACGTTATCGTTGCTTCTGTAAAAAAAGCGATCCCGACTGCCAAAGTTAAAAAAGGTAAAGTTGTAAAAGCTGTTGTTGTCAGAACGCATAAAGAAGTCCAACGTGAAAACGGTTCTTTAATCCGTTTTGATGACAATGCGGCAGTTATACTTGATGACAAGAGAGAACCAATCGGTACTCGTATCTTTGGACCAATCGGTCGTGAAGTACGTTACGCAGGATTCATGAAAATTGTATCTCTTGCTCCGGAGGTTGTGTAATGGCAAAATTTAAGTTTAAAAAAGGCGATATTGTAGAAATTATCGCTGGAGATGACAAAGGTACAAAAGCAGCTGTACTTGCGGTATTTCCTAAGAAAAACAAAGTAATCGTTGAGGGTTGTAAAATAGCGAAAAAAGCTGTTAAACCAACTGAAGAGAATACAAAAGGCGGGCATATCAAAAAAGAGATGCCAATCGATGTTTCAAACGTACGCAAAGTGGAGGCATAATAGATGGCTCGTTTAAAAGAAAAATATTTAGCGCTTAAGCCGGAAATTCAAGCAGCTTTAGATATTAAAAATGTAATGCAGATTCCTGAATTTGACAAAATTGTTATCTCTGTCGGTGCAGGTTTTGCTATGAAAGATAACAAACTCATTAAAAATATTGAAGATACTATCACTACTATAGCCGGTCAAAAAGCTTCTACTGTGATTGCGAAGAAATCTGTTGCAGGTTTTAAAGTACGTGAAGGTATGCCTGTAGGTGTTCGTGTAACACTTCGTGGTGAAAATATGTATAACTTCTTCGATCGCCTTGTTTCTATCGCACTTCCTCGTGTGAAAGATTTCCGTGGTGTTCCGAGAAATGGTTTTGACGGTCGCGGTAACTATAACTTCGGTCTTCAGGAACAACTTATTTTCCCTGAAATCAGCTATGATTCAATCATGCAGATTCATGGTATGAATATTACAATAGTAACATCTGCAGATTCAGACAAGGCGGCATTTACTCTTTTAGAGAAAATGGGAATGCCTTTTAGTAAAGGGAGCAACTAATGGCTAAGAAGTCAATGATAGCTAAAGCAAAACGTACTCCAAAATTTAAGGTACGTGGTTATACACGTTGTCAGATTTGTGGTCGTCCACACTCTGTACTGAGAGATTTTGGAATTTGTCGTATCTGTTTTAGAAAAATGGCAAATGAAGGTTTAATACCAGGTGTTAGAAAGTCTTCTTGGTAAGCCAAGAGGAAACTGCTAGCAGTCAGCAGTTATTTTGCAAAAACAAAATAACTACAAACAAGGAAAATATAAATGGCAATTAATGATTTAGTATCAGATGCGTTAACACGTATTCGTAATGCCGGTATGAGAAGATTACCGGTTACTACTTTGGTACACTCTAAAAGTGTAGAAGCAGTAGCAAATATCTTAGTAGACAAAGGTTACATTGAGTCTTGTAATGTAATCGAAGACGGTGTGAAAAAAACTATCAAAGTTGTACTGAAGTACGGTGAAGATGGAAAATCTGTAATCAATGAAATGAAAAGAGTTTCAAAGCCTGGACGTCGTGTTTATAAAGGTAAAGAAGATATTAAACGTTTCAAAAACGGTTACGGAACTATTATTGTAAGTACATCACATGGCGTACTACCAAATGACAAAGCATATGAGCTTGGCATTGGTGGTGAAGTTATGTGTACGGTATGGTAGGAGTATAGCATGTCAAGAATTGGAAAAAATCCTGTAGAATTTGCCAGTGACATTACTGTTACTACAAATGGAAATGTTATAACTTTTGCTAAAGGCAAAAACAGTGTTGATTTAGATACTAAAGGTTATGTGACTTTCGAAGTAGAAGGAAACACTTTAACTTTTAAAAATCTTTCAGACTCTCGTGAGCATAGAGCTTTCTGGGGAACTTTCAGAGCATTGGCCCAAAATATCGTAACAGGTTTGACTACCGGTTATGAGAAAAAACTTGAAATTAACGGTGTTGGTTACAGAGCAGCCGTTAAAGGAAAAGTTTTAAATCTTCAGCTTGGTTTTTCTCATGATATCAATTATGAGTTACCTGAAGGTTTGGAAGCAAGCGTTGAAAAGAATGTGATAACTCTTAGAAGCCATGACAAACAAATGTTGGGTCAGGCAGCTGCAGAGATCAGATCATTCCGTCCACCAGAGCCTTACAAAGGTAAAGGTGTTAAATACATAGATGAGCATATCGTGCGTAAAGCCGGTAAAACTGCTAAGAAATAAGGGAGGAAGATAGATGAATGCTAAAGTATTAAAAAGCAAAATTGCGAATCGTTTAAAACGTAAGCGTCGTATCCGTGCAAAAATATCTGGTAGTGCTGAACTTCCTCGTGTTTCTGTATTTAAATCAAACCGTTACTTAAGTGTACAGGCAATTGATGATGCAACTGCAACAACAATTTGTTCACTACACTCAAAGGCTACTGGTCACAAAGCTAATAAAGAAGGTGCTGCTGCACTTGGTGAGGCATTTGCTGCCAAACTCAAAGAAGCAAACATCTCTGAGATTGTATTTGACCGTAATGGTTACCAATATCACGGCGTAATTGCTGCATTTGGTGACGCAATTCGTGCAAACGAAATCAAGTTCTAGGAGCACAGATGGAAATCAATAGAGATGATTTTGAAGAATCAATAGTAAATATTGGTCGTGTAACAAAAGTTGTTAAGGGTGGTAGACGTTTTCGTTTTACTGCACTTATCGTTGTTGGTGACAAAAACGGTACTGTAGGTTATGGTGTTGGTAAAGCAAAAGAGGTTCCTGATGCTATACGTAAAGCTGTAGACAATGCTTTTAAAAATTTAACAACTGTTAAGATAAAAGGTTCTACAATAGCACATGACATTGAGCATAAGTATAATGCCAGTCGTGTTTTATTAAAGCCGGCATCAGAAGGTACCGGTGTTATTGCTGGTGGAGCAGCGAGACCTGTTCTTGAACTTGCAGGGATTAAAGATATCCTTACAAAGTCAATCGGTTCAAACAATCCAAACACACTGGTACGTGCTACAATTGAAGCACTTTCTCGTATAAAAGGATAGGAAAATGGGTATTGAAAATTTACAACCTGCTCCGGGTTCAACACATTCTCGCAAACGTGTTGGGCGTGGTCAAGGTTCTGGTACTGGTAAGACTGCCGCTCGTGGTCAAAAAGGTCAGAAATCTCGTTCAGGTTACAAAAGAAAAAGAAACTTTGAAGGTGGGCAACAGCCACTTGCAAAACGTTTGCCAAAAATCGGTTTTCACTCGAAAGTGATCAAACCGTATGTCATAAACGTTGAAAAAATCAAAGCTGTAGCAGAACTTGGTGAAATTACAATGGAATCAATCCGTTCAGTTCACAAGGTTGCTTCTTCAGTGACTAAAATTAAACTAGTAGGTGCCAAAGCAAAAGATTTGGCATCGAAAATTAAAGACGAAAACGTTACAACAACAGGTAACTAGTTGTGAATAAAAATCTAGTAAATAAGATACTTATTACTATCGGTTTTTTATTTATCTACCGCCTACTGGCCTATGTGCCGGTTCCTGGCGTAGATACAGCTGTTATTGCTTCTTTCTTCGACTCACATCAATCAGACGCATTGGGATTGTTTAACATGTTCAGTGGAAATGCTGTACAGAGACTCTCTATTATTTCACTCGGCATTATGCCTTATATCACCGCCTCAATTATTATGGAGCTTTTAGCTGCAACATTTCCGACACTTGGTCAAATGAAAAAAGAGCGTGACGGTATGGTGAAATATATGCAGATTATTCGTTATGCGACTATCGTTATAACATTAATTCAGGCTGTCGGTGTCAGTGTAGGACTGCAAAGCTTAACCGGACCTACGGGCAACTCTGCAATTCTTGCCGATCACACTACATTTATCATGCTTTCTGCTGTTTCAATGCTTGCAGGTACAATGCTTTTAATGTGGATTGGTGAGCAGATTACACAAAGCGGAATCGGTAATGGTATCTCTCTTATTATCTTCGCAGGTATTGTTTCGGCAATTCCAAGAGCAATTGGTCAAACAATCGAAATGGTAAATACCGGTGCAATGAGTTTTATTACTGTCATAGCAATTCTTGCTTTGATTCTGACAACGGTAGGAATTATCATTTATGTTGAGCTTGGTGAGCGTCGTGTGCCTATAACCTATGCGAAAAAGACGATGATGCAAAACCAAAACAAACGTGTAATGAACTATATTCCTATTAAAGTGAATCTGGCGGGTGTTATCCCGGTTATCTTTGCCTCGGCAATTTTAATGTTTCCGATGACCGTGCTTTCAAGCAGTACAAATCCGGCTATTCAGGCTATTGCGGATTATCTGAATCCAAACAGTTACTTTTTTAACTTTTTGACCTTTGTGTTTGTTGTGTTTTTTGCATTCTTTTATGCCTCAATCACATTCAACGCAAAAGATATTGCGGATAATCTCAAACGTCAAGGCGGGTTTATTCCCGGTATTCGTACCGGTGATGCTACGAGAGAGTTCTTGAATGAAACGGCAAGCAGATTGACATTTACCGGAGCACTCTACCTTGGACTCGTTGCGACTCTGCCTTTTATGATTATAAAAGGGATGGGGGTACCGTTCTTCTTTGGCGGTACTGCCGTGCTGATCGTTGTGCAGGTTGCTCTTGACACAATGAGAAAAATTGAAGCTCAGATATACATGAGTAAATATGAAACTCTCAGTGCAGTTGGTCTGTAGCAATGGCTATTGCGCTTAGAAAACCTCAAGAAATTGAAAAACTTCGTGCCGCCAACAAAATTGTCGGCGGCACATTAGACCTTCTTCGTAAAAATACCAAAGTCGGTATGAGTTTAAAAGAGATGGATGCCATGGCAGAGGATTATATCCGTTCTCATGGTGCAAAACCCTCTTTTAAAGGATTGTACGGCTTCCCAAATGCGGTATGCACCTCACTCAATGAAGTTATTATTCATGGCATTCCAAGTGACTACAAACTCCAGGAAGGAGATGTTATAGGGTATGATATTGGAACAGAACTTGATGGCTGGTTCGGTGATGCCGCAATAAGCATGGGTGTCGGAGAAATCAGCAAAGAAGATGAAGATTTAATAGCCTGTGCAAAAGATACTTTGTATTATGCTATTGAAAATATCAAAGAAGGAATGCGCTTTAAAGAACTTTCCTATTTAATGGAACAGTTCATATTGGAGCGCGGTTTTGTTCCTTTACGTAATTTTTGTGGGCACGGAATAGGAAGAAAACCTCATGAAGAACCTGAAATTCCTAATTATTTGGCGGGCGGAAATGCGAAATCCGGACCGAAAATAAAAAACGGAATGGTTTTTTGTCTGGAACCTATGATATGTCAAAAAGAGCCAAAACCTGTTATCTTGGATAACGGTTGGGATGTTGTCAGTACCGACGGTTTACGCGGTTCTCACTATGAGCACACTGTCGCAGTTGTTGACGGTAAAGCTGAAATTTTATCTCTTGCGTGAGAGTTAAAGTAAGAAATTTCTTTATAAAGGACTAAAATGGCTAAAGCAGATGTTATTGAAGTTGACGGCAAGATTATAGAGGCTTTGCCGAACGCAACTTTTCGTGTTGAATTAGAAAACGGACATGTTATACTGTGTCATATCGCAGGTAAAATGCGTATGCACTATATTAAAATACTTCCAGGAGACAAAGTGAAACTTGAGTTGACACCATACTCTTTGGACAAAGGGCGTATCACCTACAGATACAAATAGGCAAAAGAGGTCTCGGCCTCTTTTTAATTTTAAAAATTCCCGGCGTTTCTTAACTCACTTATTTCTGTTTCAACCATTTCATCAATCATTATCTTAAAGAGTTCAGAGATCATATTCGGATTGACATTGAGCTCAATCGCCTTTTTTCTTACTTTCTGCATAATATCATCAATCCTGTCCTGGGCTTTTACCTCTGCCACACTCTCTTTGAAACCGGCTGCCTGACGAATTAAATGGCTGCGCTCAGATATCAGTTCAACAAGTTTTTTGTCAATAATATCCACCTCGTCTCTTACTTCCTGCAGTGTATTGCATTTTTTCATATTTTTACTCCTTTTTCAAGTTTTGTTAACACTATTGTAACAATTTAAGTATATAATCTTACTTGCGATTCTCCTTGTATATCTTTAACATGATTCATTATGGATATGCGTCCATAGAGCCCAGCATTAATTGGGCTTTATACTCTTTTTTACTGCTTTGGGCAAATGTGCAAAAGGCATTTCAGTATTTGTTTTTTCATTCTTTTCTATCTTTATTACATCCACTGTCATATTTGAAGGATTAAAACGTAAAACTTTGTAAAAGATATTGTCCTGTATATATTCTACATTTTTTTTACTTAAATCATGTGTTTGTTTCTTTCTTGCCATTACTTTGCCTTGAGATATATACCGGTATCTTTGACCGTAATTTTTCCGTCATCCTGAAGTTGTGTCAAGGAGCGTTTGAACTCTTTTTTACTCAGACCAAATACATTTTTAATCAGCTCGGCATCACTTTTGTAGTTATAAGGCATAATACCCTTGTTCTGTTCTAACAGGTTGAGAACTTTTTGGGCAGAGGAGCCGTCTTTTTTACTGCCGGGACGCCGAAGTGTAAGGTCGATATTGCCGTCTTTGCGCACTGTTTTGACATAGGCAGTCTTTTTGTCTCCCAGTTTTATCTCTTCAAATATTTCATTGTGATATATCAGTCCTTCATATTTACCGTTGACAATACATTTAAAGCCAAGCGGCGTTTTGGAAATGACTAATATTTCTGCCTCTTTGTTCTGTGCAAGGTCTTTGACTTTGCGATCAAAAAAATCACCGAGTTTTTCTGTGCCGACAAGTCTGTGTGTCCGTTCGTCATATATTATGCGAATAAATCTTTTTTCGCCGATTTCAAAAGGTGTTTTTTGAAACATCTTAGGGACAAGTAAATCTTTTGGCAGTCCCCAGTTCATAAAAGCACCGAAAGGAGCCACATCCACGACTTCCAGGAGTGCAAAATCATCCAGCATTGCAAGGGGTCTGTCGGTAGTGGCTACCAGTCTGTCTTCTGAATCTGTGTATAAAAAAACATCTACAAGAGCATTTTCGCACATATCATCTGTGACATACTGTCCGGGAAGAAGGACATCATTGCCGTCCTCAGCCATAAGGTACAGGCCGGGTGTTGTGTCTCTGTCGACACGTAGGGTATTCATTTTGCCCAGTTCCAGGTAAGGGCTTGTCTCTTTTTTCATGGTAATTCCGTTGTGTTAATATGGTGACATTATAGCATTAATTCTTCCCTCTTCTTTAAATAATCCGGTTAAGAAAAAACTTGATGTTTCCAAAGAACTTGGGTTTGAACGCTATAGTGTAACCTGACAAAATACAAAGCCCGCACTGAAGTACGGGTTCCGAAAAGCCTCTTAATCGGAATCGGTACTTTAGTGCCGACTGTTAGGGTGCAAAAGTCTAAATTGTATGAAGGAGTGGTTTTAAAAAAGCCGCTTAACTTAACTGCATTGAGCGGTTCTGAAGCTATTTCCTTTAAAATTTATGTTTCAGTGCCAATACAATACAATCAACTGTTTTACCGGAACCCGCACTGAAGTACGGGTTCCGACAAGCCGCTTAATCGGAATCGGTACTTTAGTGCCGACTGTTAGGGTGCAAAAGTCTAAATTGTATGAAGGAGTGGTTTTAAAAAAGCCGCTTAACTTAATGGCACTGACCGGTTCTGAAGTTATTTCCTTTAAAATTTATGTTTCAGTGCCAATGCCATACAATCAACTGTTTTACCGGAACCCGTACTTCAGTGCGGGCTGTGTGTCTTGGAAATTAAAACCCAGGCTATAGAAAAAGTTTCAAAGTATTATAATACCAATCCCAACCAAGGAGCAGCATATCTTAGATGAAAATGTAAAAATTGCATTGTATATATGAATAAGAGTAGAACAAGTTGTACGTGATATTATTGCATAAAAACTTAACAAGGATGAGAATATGTTTAAAATAATAGTAGAGAGAGAATGTGGCTGTTTTAAAAGAAGTAATCTTCAAAGTAGTACGGAAATAGCGTCAAAAGATGAGGCGTTGATGAAGTCATTGGAGATGGTCAACCATATGAATGATGAATTCTGCGGCAAACACAAGTTTAAAGTTGAAGAAGCTGACAATACTTTTATAATTAAAATGCAGTAAAAGTTACGTATTTATCGGAACCCGTTTTTTAGATGCCAAAGCGCGACTTGTGAGAAAATTAAATATTTTCTGTAACCCAGGAATAAGTCTTAAAAGATGCAAAGCCCGCACTGAAGTACGGGTTCCGGTAAAACCGCTTGATTGAATGGCATTGGCATTGAAGTGCCAGCCCGATCTGAAAATTTTGCTTTTTGCAAAACAATGCTACAATTTTTTTCCAAAAACCAACACTTGAAAATATCTCCCTCCCCAAATCAAAAAGAGCAAGAGCCAGGCAGTAAAAGAGATGTCAAACAAAAATCCAAGCCCCCATCCAAAAGCTATATTGATACTGTAAAGCGTACGGAACAACACAACAAGCTGTATAAATAAAAATATCTTTGTTGCCAATGTATCTGCCTGCGGCGGTTGTCCCGAGTGACCGAGTGTCACACGTGTTCCAAAGCCTATAAGGAGTGTTGTTAAAAAACCTATTGCCAGAAGATGAATATTTAAAAAGAAAAAAGAGGTATCTAAAAATATCTCCGCACCCAAACTGAGCGCTGAAAGAAAGAAAGACAAAGGCAGCCAAAAAAGTGCAAGATGAAGTACCCAGAGAATAGGAGGGGACTGCAAAGGGTGTAAATCCCAGCGTTTAAACTCAAAAAACATATAACCGGCAAGCAGTAAATCTATAACTATCTGCAAGCTTTTTATATCTGCAGAAACAAAGATACTTTTTAAAATAAACAAAACAAAAACAATTTTGACAAAATTTTCATTTTTTGGCGCAAATGAATGGGAGAAGAAAGGAATCATTCTCTGTCCTACACTAAAAGCAAGAAAAATCAGGTACATGTAAAAAGAGATACTGATGGCAACTGGTAAAATTTCCGGTATAAATAAAGAGAGTATAAAAAGAAAATTGCCAAAGAGTCCAAAGTAGTTTGCATTGAGTATCCAAAATGAGTCTGATTTGTCCGCTGCCATTCCTGTTTCATAGATGTTTTTTAGTTTCAATACTATAAAAACCTGAGCTGTCAGACTTATAACCATTGCCCCGAGTAAAAGGGTTTCAGAGCTGAAAACACCGATAAGAAAAAGCAGTGATGCAAGCGTGTTTGCATAAAAAATATTGGAATAGTATTTTTTTGCTATCACCTGTGTCTGATTAAAACGCGGAAAAGTTGTAAATAAGAACCCTGTAAAAAAATTTGTAAAAACCAAAAATATCAAAGAGTAGCTGTGAAATGTCAGCGAGTCTGCATGTAAAGAGAAAATTCCCTTATAATTTAACGCAAAAATAAGCATCATAATGATTGCATTGATAATACCTAAAAGAAAAAACGGCTGATGCGGCTGTGATAAAAAATAACTTTCTCTTGTTTGCATAAAACTATTCCTTTTTATAATAAAAAATCTAGACCGAGTTTTTCACAGTATGCCCCTAGCATAGCGTGTTCAAAGTCATTGTTTGTAGAGTATTGGTAGCCGAATGTTTTTGCCCACATATGATGCTCTTCCATGCACAAATAGAAAAATACCTGGCGGCGCCATGGAGCAAAGCTGGTGTAGGCATGTTTGAACATTTCAACCTTCGTACTGTCTGGATACGATGTCTTTCCGCTGGCGTCTTCATGCGGTATTTGTGTGATTTTAGTTCTAAACTCGCGTTCACGCAGCTGTTTAATCACCGGTTTGATAAAAGTCAATGTCCCAAAACTGACAAGCGCAACCTCTTGTGGAGAGAATTTTAGTATAAGTTCTTCATATACTTCTTGATATTCGTCAAGATAGCCTTCGTATTCTACAATGGGATGAAAATGAAAGCCGACTTTAACACCTTTGTCCGCCATTTTTCGAGCGGCTGCTATACGTTTTGCAAGCGAAGCGGTGAGATGTTCTTCATTGTCAATAATAGTCTGGGTATTGAGACTCCAGGTACAGAGTATATTTTTCGGCACTTCATTTTCAAGCAGATATTTTATATTGTCTGATTTTGTTTTAAATTCTAAAATGACATTGGGATTTTTTCTTGCAAAGGCAAAAAGAGCATCCAAAACACCCTCACGGTTGCCAAATATCAGTGAGTCCGATGCCTGACCGGTACCTATGTGGTAGGTCTTGTTTGGATCAAGTTGCAGATTTAAGAGTTTGTCTGCAAAACTGCTGTCAAAGGTAATGGTATTTTGATTGTAAAAACTCTGAATGGAACAGTAGGAACAGTCAAACCCGCAGCTCTCAACCGCATCAAGCGTGAGCAGATTGCAGCAGCGTGTCTTTTCACTTGCCACAGGGCAGAGTCCAAGGCCAAAACCTTCTTTTGGTACTGTTTTAAAGGTATATTTTTGTTCTTGGGGGATATTTTTGAGGGTAAAGTTTTTATAGGAATTTGGTTTGTTGCGTATATTTTCATAGGCTTTTTTAAGCCTGGAGAAAACAACTTTTCTTTGGGGATGTTCGGGAAATACTGCAGTGATTCTTTTCTCATCCCACATCCCCAGATCTCGCGCGAAATTGATTATCTGTTTGATTTCCTGATAGGAAAATTTGTACTCAAAGGATTTCTCTTCGATAAACTCCTGTTCATGTTTGGGAAGTTTATTAAAAAAACTGTTTTTTATAGCGTTGGTAAATTTTTCTGCGTATGAATTCATAGAGGAATTCTAGCAGAAAAAATTAATTATTTTATAGGGATAAGTCTTGCTTTTGGTTTTTTAACTTCTGTTTTAGGAATCGTGACGGTTAAAATGCCGTTTTCAAATTTTGTTGCAAGTTTGCTTTCATCAATATTTTCAGGCAGTTGAATTGATTTTTGAAACTCACCGTAAAAAATCTCTTTTTTGACAAAATCTTTGGATTTTTCTTCTTTGGACTCTTTTTTCTCACCTTTTACAGTCAAAATTTTATTGTCATCAATGGAAAGTTTAATATTTTTTTTGTCAACTCCCGCCAAATCAAACTTTAATACTATTTTGTCTTTTGCATCCTGAATGTCCGTTCTTGGATAACTGAAATTATTTAATGCCGAACTGCTTAAGTGTGACTCTATTAAAGAGTTGAAATACTGGTTCATTCTTGCAAAATCTGCATCATAGGGGTTCATTGCATCCATACTCGCGAATGCAGATCCGGTCAGCAAAGATGAAAGCAACAGACTGCTTACTAGTTTTTTCATGGCTAACTCCTTGTGTCAGCACCCTTTGTTATTGGATGCTGATATTCTTTGTCTTTTTGGATTCGAGTTTTTCAAGAGTCAGGTACAGTCTTCCGTCTTCAAATTTTGCCTGAATTTTATCTCTGTCTATATTGTCAGGCAGGATAAAACTTCTTGAGATGACGCCAAAATTTGATTCACAGAGATAGTAATCATCCTCTTTGACCTCGTTTTTAAATTTTCTGACCGCTGTAACAGTCAGATAGTCATCTTCGACTTTTAATTCTATATCTTCTTTTTTAACACCCGGTAAATCAACTTCGATTGTGAAGGTGTCATTACGATGTTTTGCCAAGTTTGCCAGAGGAAGATGTGATGCTACATTGTGAAATGTATCTTTGACAACTTCCAAACCTTTTTCAACTTTTTCTTCCGCTTTTTCCACTAACTCTTTTGATGTTTGTACGATATCCATGATAATCCTCCTTACTCGATGTCAATTTTTTTCGTTGTATCTTTTTCGACTTTCAGTTTTGGTATGGTAATCTCGACCACCCCGTTTTCTCCGGTTGCACGGATATTTTCACTGTCTACTTTTTCAGGGAGCGTAAAACTTCTTGAAAAAGTACCGTAGGCACTCTCTATTCTGTAGTAGTCCTCTTTCTCTTCTTCTTTTTTGACTTCTCTTTTGCCTTTGATGGTTAAGATGTTCTTGTCAACACTGATCTCCACATCCTCTTTTTTTATACCCGGCAGATCAAGCTCAATATAGTAGGCATCGTCACCTTCTCTGGTATTTACAGCAGGAATAAAGTCAAAAACCTCTCTTGGCTCTTCGCTGCTTTGTGTTTCCAGTGCATTAAAAAATTCGTTAATTAAATCAAATCTTCTTGTATTTTGTATCGGATTTCTATGTCTTGTCACTAACATGTCTCACTCCTTAAATTTTTTATTTAAGAAATGATAGTCTGTTTTGAAAAAGTATTTTGCTACTTAAGTAGCATTTGGGAGGTTTTGTCTAAAAGTTTTTGAAGATTCTTTACTTTTATGTTGCGTCTGCTGGTTTCTATAATGTCGTCGGCTTTGAGCTGTTTGATGCTTCTTTCTATAACATGACGGACCGTTCCGAGCAGTTTTGCTATTTCGCTGTTGGAGAGATTTTGCAGGAGTTGGTAGCGGAATCTGTGATTGGGGTTTAAATTCTGTACTAAAAGATTTAAAAAACGCTCTTTTGTATCATACAGGGCAAGTTCGGTAGCAAGTTCTTCCGTATAGCGCATGTGCGCAGCAAGGTAGGGAAAGAACTTTTTGTTAAAAGTAGCATCATTTTCAAGCCAGTAGCGGACTCTTTCAATCGGCAGGCGTAAAATATTTGCATCTTCGATAACCTCATAAATAACCTCATGCGGTTTGCCGTCAAGCAGGGAGATGACATCAAACATATCTCCGCGCTTATAGATGAAGAGAGTCTGTTCTTTGTTTGTCTGAAAGTTTATCTGATATGTTTTGACTCTGCCGTTAACGACTATATAAAAATATTTGAGCAGATCATCCGGATAAAATGGCGAAGACCCTTTTTCATACTCAAAAGGTTTGGCATATCGGAAAAACTCTTCTTCAAAGGTTTTATTTGTATTGTTTAAAAGCTCTAATTGTGTTGAATTGTTTTGCATGAGGAAATTGTATCATATTTTCATAACTGGTGTTGTAAAAAGTGCAACACATCAGAAGCATTTCCCTCAAAAACAACAGGTATGGGACTCTTTTTAATCTGGTAATCATACATCGGGTCGTAGTATCTTTGTAACAAAAGGGTAATCCACTCCAAGTAGAATGTTTTTGCCTCTGCCTGGGTATCTTGGGAACAGGCTTCGTCAAAGAGTTGTGCAAGTTGTCTGTAAAGCTGGTCACCCAGACGTTTTTGGATTCTTTTGAGTCCTGATTGCACATTGTGCGCCCATATTTGCGGACCTTCTTCCCCGTATTGTAATGTATACTCTTTGAGTGCGCCAAGAACATACTCCTCATACGTTATGAGTGCGCGAACTTCAATCGGAGTCTGCAGCAATACAAGCTGTCCCTGCATAAAATTGTCATATACGGGTTTTGGAATAAATGTTCTGCCTATATTATGGCTTTCATGTTCCAAAACAAGATGGGTAAAATTTTTATGATGAAACTGTATGAGTTTGTAGGCAAGATTGTTTTCAAAATCAATCTGCGAGGGCTGTGCGTTGACAAAACTTCCAAATGAAGAGCCGCGATGATTGGCAACGGCTTCAAGGTCAATGGCATTTGGCAGTTTATTTAAAAGAATGGTTTTTCCCGAGCCTGTTCTGCCACCTAAAATAAGTGTGGGTGTCTGCGTACTGATGTCTTCACTCTGTTGCATCAAAAAATTGCGAAAAGCCTTGTATCCGCCTTTGAGTCGGGTAATATCAATATTGCTCTCTTTGAGCCACTCCTGCGCAATCCCTGAGCGTTGTCCTCCTCTAAAACAGTAAAGCTTTGCCTCGGGATTTTTTTTGAGGTAGTCCTGCCAGAGGCGGACTCTTTTCTCTTTTCCCTCATTTTGAATAAGAGACTCGGCCAGCTTTATGGCTGCGTCATTTCCGGCCTCTTTGTACCGTATGCCGACAAGTCTGCGTTCTTCATCATCAAGTATAGGCAGGTTTGTTGCATTGATAAACTTTCCTTTTTCAAACTCAACAGGGGCGCGGACATCAAGCAGAGGTGTTTCATTGAGGACAATAGATAAAAAATCATCTGTTACATTTGTAATATTATTGGGCAAAGTCAGACTACCTCTACAAGATATTTGCTTGCTTTACATGTAAATCCGATTGGTTCCAGGCAAAGCCCTGCATTTTTTGTAAGTGCCAAAAAGGCTTCTTTTGTATCTTTTTTCACCACACACAGCAGTCCGCCAGAGGTTTGTGCGTCACATAAAATGTCCTGCTGTTCTTGGGACATCGGAGAAATTTTATTTCCGTAACTCTCAAAGTTTCTGCGTGTGCCTCCCGGAACACAGCCCATCTTCAGATATTTTTTGACATTTTTGAGTGTCGGCACTTTGTCAAATTCTACAACAGCGCTGATACTGCTTCCCTCACATATTTCGCTTAAGTGCCCAAGCAGTCCGAAACCTGTCACATCGGTAAGTGCGGTCACGCCTTTTAATGCGGAGATTTCTGCACCGATTTTGTTCAGGGTACACATGGCTTCTACGGCAATATCTATGTCACCCTCGGCAATTTTTCCCTGTTTTTGTGCCGTTGTCAGTATGCCTATCCCCAGTGGTTTTGTGAGGTAGAGTTCGCAGTCGATTTCGGCAGTATCATTGCGTTTAAGATGTTTATTTTGTGCTATGCCTGTAACTGCAAGTCCAAATATAGGTTCGGGAGAATCTATACTGTGCCCGCCTGCCAGTGGAATACCTGCTTCTTCACAGACTGAGCGGCCGCCGTCAATAACTTCGCGTGCCACATCCGCATCAAGTTTGTCAATCGGCCAGCCAAAAATGGAAATGGCCATAAGCGGTTTACCGCCCATAGCGTAAATATCGCTGATGGCATTGGTGGCAGCTATGCGCCCAAAAGTAAACGGGTCATCGACTATGGGCATAAAAAAGTCAGTCGTGCTTAAAACAGACGTCCCGTTGCCCAAATCAAAAGCCGCGGCATCATCTTTTGAAGAATTGCCGACAAGCAAATCAGGGTAAGCAATCGTTTCTCTCGTGGTTGTTAAAATAGTATCAAGCAGTTTTGGAGAAATTTTACAGCCGCAACCCGCCCCGTGACTGTATTGTGTGAGTTTTATACCTTTCATAATGTATAATGTCCTAAATATTTTTTCATATACTAGTCTTCTTTGACTAAAAGAGAGATTAAGAAGTATGCCGGAATCTGTACTGAAGCATCAATGCCATTAAGTTAAGACAAAAACTGAGATTTTCCTGGAACCCAGGCTTTAGTCTTCAAAAAAACAAAGCCGGCACTAAAGTACCGGTTCCGAAAAAAATGCTTAACTTAATGGCATTGACACTGAAGTACGGGTCCCGAAAAACTGTACTATCCCTCGGAATCGGTACTTTAGTGCCGACTTTAGACTTGGAAATTACACAAAATAATTTGTCTTTGATTGTAACAGTACTGTAGCAAAAGACGATATTTTAAAGTTAAGTGATTTTCTCGGAACCCGTACTTCAGTGCGGGCTTTAGACTTGAAAACTATACAAAACAGGAAGGAAAAAAATGCAGAGAAATATAAAACATATTATTTTGGATTATAACGGTACGCTTGCAAAAGACGGTATTTTACTGGAAGAGGCAAAGAGACTGTTGCCGCTTTTGGCCAAAGAGTATACCTTACATGTAATCACGGCAGACACCTTTGGCAGTGTCAAAAATGAGCTAAAAGAGTATGCTTTACATGTAAAGGTATTAGAGAGTGCAAACCATACTTTGGAAAAAGAGGCATATATTATTGCATTAAATGCAAGTGAATGTGCGGCTGTGGGTAACGGAAACAACGATGTGAAAATGCTGCAAAAAGCAAAAATAGGAATTTGTCTGATTGGAGATGAAGGGTGCAGCACAAAAAGTCTGCTCGCTTCGGATATAGTCTGCAAGTCTGTCACCGAAGCACTCGAACTTTTCATTTACCCTAAACGGTTGACTGCCACACTCAGAGTATAAACTCCACCACTTCGTCGAACGGCAGTCTGATCTGTTTTGGTTGCGGATTGAGTCTGTAGCCAAAAGGAAGCACCATTGCGACTTGAAATTTTTTAGTATCAAGACCTAAAATATCTTCGACTTTTTCTTTTTCAAACCCTTCTATAGGACAGGAATCTATTCCTATATAGGCAGCACCTGTCATCATGTTGGCTGCAGCTATATAGGTCTGTCTTGCACTCCAGCAGTAAATATTTTCATCGCTGCTAAGTGTTTTTTCCAAATGTTTGGCATAGAGGTCCATATACATATCAAGTGATTCCTGCGGCATATTACGTCTTGAAAATCTTTTTTTGACTTCTCCTGACTCCGGTTTGAGACTCTCTATTCCGGCAAGAATAACAACGAGATGCGAACAGGAAGTGATTTGTACCTGGTTCCAGCATGCCGGTCTCAGCTCGGCTTTGAGGTCTTCGTTTGTAATGACCAAAAATTTCCAGGCTTCCATACCGAAAGAGGAGGGTGATTTTCTGCCGCATTCAAGAATAAAACGGATATCATCTTCTGATATTTTTTTGTTTTCATCAAATATTTTACAGGCATGGCGAAAGTTCATCGCATCCATAAATTTGTTTTGCATTGTCTGATCCTTTTTATATATGTCAAATTGCAATAAATTGCAGAGCAGTTGTAAAGATGTTTTATAATCATAGCACAAAAGCCGGGAGGTAAGTAATGATTTTAGGAAAATGCCCATATTGCGAGGATGGGGAGATTGAGGTACGCGACAAAGAGGTGCGAGGAAAAAAAGTAAAACTCTATGCCTGTTCAAACGCCCACTGGCAGACAGAAGACGGAGAGATGTTTGAAGTGACGCCGGAATCTACATGCAGCTTCAGAATCTGGCAGAACTCTTTGGCAAAATACGGTAAATGGCTGGGTTACAAGGAGGTCAGAGAACTTTTAAGTGAGGGGGAACTCGAAGTGGAACTGCTCAGTAAAAAATACGGCAAAAAGATTTACTATACAAAAAATATAATTTTGAATGAAGAGTATGGCGTAAGTGTACTTTGGGATTAGTTTGGCTAAAATTAAACTATGTTAGAACAGTATAAAGAAGCGATTGAAAAAAGCAATATTATCTCAAAAACCGATGTCAACGGCATCATTACCTTTGTCAATGAGGAGTTTTGCAAAATTTCGGGCTATTCAAAAGAGGAACTGCTCGGGAAAAACCACAATATTGTCAGACATCCTGATGTCGCAACCTCCGTGTTTAAGAAATTGTGGGAGACAATCAAGGCAAAAAAAACATACAAGGCTACCGTAAAAAACAGAGCAAAAGACGGGAGAACTTTTTATGTCAATACCACCGTCATTCCCATCCTTGACAAACAAAACAACATTGAAGAGTTTGTGGCGATTCGTTATGATGTTACAAAAGAGGTGTTTTACAAAAAGAGTCTGGAGCAAAAAGAAAAAGAGCTGCAGGAACTCAATGAAAATCTTGAAAAAAGGGTGCAGGAGAAGACACAGGAGCTTAAAGAACTCAATGAAACGCTTGAGCTTCGGGTGCAAGAAGAGATAGCCAAAAATGAACAAAAGCAAAAAGTGATGTTTTGGCAGTCACGGCTTGCAAGTCTGGGCGAGATGCTTGCAAACATAGCCCATCAGTGGAGACAACCGCTCACAGAACTCAGTCTGACACTCTTTAGTTTAAAAAAAGCAGCGCTTAACAACGAAGAAGAGGAAGTGCAGAGTCTGTATGATGAGAGCAAGGCAATTATACAGAATATGTCGACGACGATTGATGATTTTACCAACTTTTTTAAACCGACAAAGCAGAAAAACTATTTCAAAATAGCAGACAGTATCAATGAATCATTAAACATTTTAGAAAAAATTATAATCAAAGAGATGATCAGTGTGCATACGGAGTTTGAAGATGTGGAAATTTTAGGCATTTCAAATGAGTTGACACAGGTGATTATCAATCTTATCCAAAATTCAAAAGATGCTTTTTTACAGTCGTCTGTTTTGATAAAAGAGATACATATACGTGTAAAAAAAGAAAAAGATTTTGCACTTATAGAGTTTAGTGACAATGCCGGCGGTATCAAAGAAAAAGAGATTTATAAAATCTTTGAACCCTATTTTACGACAAAGCACTCCTCTTCGGGTACAGGACTTGGGCTGTTTATGTCGAGAATGATTTGCGAACAGGGCTTGAACGGTTCCATAGATGTAAAATCCAAAAACGGCTCTACAACTTTCAGTATAAAAATTCCGCTGCAAAACAGAGAGAAAAGATAATGAGAAATAAATTTTTAAAAAGTCTGAAAGTTTTATTTGTTGAAGATGAAGAAAAACTTTCACTGTTGCTGAAAAATGCTATCGGAGACCATTTTCACAGTTTTTTACTGGCAAAAGACGGAGATGAGGGCTTACATATATACAAGAAGGTTTTTCCGGACATTGTGATCACCGATATTATGATGCCAAACAAAAGCGGACTGGAGATGGCTCAGGAGATCAAACGTATAAATCCACAGAGCAAAATTATAATACTGAGTGCTTTTAGCGATGTGGAAAAATTGTTGGGTGCAATAGATACCGGAGTTGTTAAGTACTTTATAAAACCTTTTGATCCGGATGAGGTTTTACAGTATATTCTCTCACTCGAAGCAAGCATTGGTAAAAAGCTTTTAAATTTTTTGGACGGATTTGTATTTAATAAAACCACCAACAGTCTATACAAAAACAACAGATATATCGCACTTTCAAAAAAGGAACTTCTGTTTTTGCAGGCGTTAGTCAAAAACTATGAGGAGAACCGAGGTATTTTGGAGTATGCAACAATCAAAAATATGATTTGGAAGGAAGATGTAAGTGATGAAAGATTGAGAACATTTATAAGGCGCTTTAGAGAAAAAACCTCCAAAGAGTTCCTTATAAATGTAAAAGGACTTGGTTATCAGATAGCGTTTAATCAATAGCCTCGGATTAATTCTGACCCGGATGGTATGGTCTTGCAATAGCCGGTTTTTTCACTTCTTTTTTGTCGTAGTGTACTGTGTCCTGTGCCTGTAGTGCAACCATTGCCAATGTAAATGTCAGTATAACTTTTGTCATGATATTTCCTTGTGAAGAGTATACAAATACTCAGTTTTTTTAAATAAGACAAATTTTGTCTGATTTAAATTTCACAGAATGATAACTTATAAACGGCAGTAAAAAATTGATTTACGTCAAGAAAAAGGAATTTATCTCCAAATAACAGGAAAATTACTTCTTAAGAGGGATTTGTTGAAAGGTTTTGAAGGTTTTTGCAATCCGCCTACAGTACTTTTTGCTTCGATAAACTCCTGAATATAATAGGTATTCTTATAGCCTCTCTCTTTTAAATCTGACAGAATGCAGTTGATGTCATCTACATTGAGCAAGTCGCTATGGAGTGTGGTGCGTACTTCAAAATCAATACCACTGCGGATAAGCAGGTCAAGTGTTTGGCTGAATTCATGAAATTTGCCGGAGTGTGTTACAGGTGTGAATTTATACTGGGGGGCTTTATAATCCAGCGCGACATAATCAAGCAGGTCCAGACCAAGGAGTTCCTTTACATGTAAAGGGTTTGTGCCGTTGGTATCAAGTTTGATTAAAAATCCGAGCTTTTTGATTGCCTTGCAAAAGTCAGTGAGGGCATAGGAAGAGGCTTCTCCGCCTGAGAGAACGACAGCATCAAGCAAAGAGACTCTTGTTCGCAAAAACTTCAGCACATCTTCCATACTGTAACTGCCTTCTTTTGCAAAGACTATCTCTTTGTTGTAGCAAAAATCACAGCGCATATTGCACCCGCTGAACCATATGATGCAGGCTAGATGATCAGGGTAGTCCAAATGGGTAAATTTTGTGATATCATAAATGCATTTTTTACTCTTTGAACTGTTTGCGTTGTCTGTGTTCACCGGTTTTTCCCAGGTTGAAGCTTTCAACAGGACGATGATATCCCATGACGCGTGTGTATACTATACATTTTTGTCTCTGTTCTTTAAGTTCTTCTAAGATTTTATTTTTATTTATCATGATGCTTCCTTTTTGTTGTTTTCATATTCTTGTATCAGTGCTTCGTCACATTTTGGGCAGTATTCGTGTTCTCCTGAGAGATAGCCGTGTTTTGGACAAACTGAAAAGAGCGGTGTTACCGTAATATAAGGCAGTCTGAAATTTGTGATGACATTTTTGACCAGTCTGCGGCAGGCTTCGGTTGAGCTGAGACGCTCCTGCATGTAAAGGTGCAAAACAGTGCCACCGGTGTATTTTGTCTGCAGTTCATCCTGCAGAGTGAGTGCTTCAAAAGGGTCATCTGTCAGACCCACAGGAATCTGTGAAGAGTTGGTATAGTAGATGTTTTCATCCATACCGGCCTGTATGATTTTGTCACCGTATCTTTTTTTGTCCTCTTTGGCAAACCGGTAGGTTGTTCCCTCCGCCGGTGTGGCTTCAAGGTTGTAAAGATTGCCTGTTTCCTCCTGAAACTCGACCATTCTTTTTCTTATGTGGTCTAATATCTCAGTGGCAAAGTCAATGCCCTGTGTGGAACTGATGTCATAGGCTCCTCCGGTAAAATTCAAAATCATTTCATTCATCCCGTTGACCCCGATGGTAGAAAAGTGGTTTCTAAACCCGGGCAGATATCTTTTTGTATAAGGGAAAAGTCCTCTGTCGTACATCTCTTGAATAAAAACACGTTTTTTCTCCAGTGTAGACTTTGCATACTCCATCAGTTCGTCAAGGCGTTCAAGCAGAGATTCCATATTGCCTTTGTGCAAAAAGCCCAGCCTTGCCATATTAATAGTGACAACCCCTATGCTGCCTGTCATTTCCGCACTGCCGAAAAGACCACCGCCTCGTTTAAGCAATTCTCTTAAATCAAGCTGTAGTCTGCAGCACATACTTCTGACATGTCCGGGTTTGTAGGCCTCTTCGTTTGCGATGATTTCCCCGTTTTTGTCCCGTTTGTATTGGCTCCCTATGAAATTTTGGAAGTAGGAGGAGCCAATTTTAGCGGTGTTTTCAAACAGCAAATCCGTATTTTCACCGTACCAGTCAAAATCTTCTGTAATATTGACGGTAGGTATAGGAAATGTAAAAGGCTGACCGGTTTTGTCTCCCTCTGTCATAACCTCATAGTAAGCTTTGTTGATGATGTGCATCTCTTTTTGAAAATGTTTATAGGTCATCTCTGTGAGGGATGAAACACCCCTCTGCAGTGCTTTGAATCTTAACCCGGTATCTGAAATATTTTTAAAAAGATGCTCCTGCTTACATGTTGGAATCTGATCCTTCAAATCATCAGGAACGTTCCAGTCTATAGTAATATTTGTAAAAGGTGATTGTCCCCATCGAGCGGGTACGTTTAGGTTATATATGAAACTGCGAATACTTTTTTTTACCTCCTTGTATGAAAGTTGATCTTTAAAAAGATAAGGCGCCAGATAGGTGTCAAAAGATGAAAAGGCCTGGGCGCCGGCCCATTCACTTTGCAAAATTCCCAAAAAGTTCGCCATTTGTCCGAGAGCTTCTCTGAAATGCTTTGGTGCATCACTCTCTACTCTTCCCCTTACTCCGTTAAATCCTTCATCCAGAAGAACCCTCAGACTCCAGCCGGCACAGTATCCGGTCAAACAGTCCAAATCGTGTATGTGATAGTCCCCGTTTCTATGTGCATACCCCTCTTCTTTTGAGTAAATTTTGTCAAGCCAGTAGTTGGCAATCACTTTGCCTGCTGTATTGTTAACAAGACCGGCGCTGGAGTAGCCTGTATTTGAGTTTGCTTTTATTCTCCAGTCACTTCCGCTGATATACTCTTCTATAGTCTGTGTCGAATGGATATAGGTAGTATCATCTTCAATGGCTTTTTCTCTTTGAAGTTTATGAAGATGTCTGTAGAGTATAAAAGAGCGCATAACATCAAAATATTTTGCTTTGTACAGCTCTTTTTCTATAATGTCCTGTATATCTTCAACAGCAACAATCCGTTTAGCTTCAAGTCTTTGAATGACTTTGATGTATACCGCTTCGTCAAAATCTACATTTTCACTTAAAAAGGCTTTTTTGATGGCATCTTCTATTTTATAAGAGAAAAATTGTTTGTAGGAACCGTCTCGCTTTAAAATATACTCTACCATCTGTTGTTTTCCTTCTTAAGTGATATCGACAGTTTATAAAAACCGGCGTTAAAAATCACTAATAAAATTTGTCACTTTTGTGTCACTTCCTATGGTCTTAATAATACTTTTACATTGTTTTGGATATAATTCCCATCCACTTTACTGTTTTAACAAAGCAAAGAGTATTTCTATCTATATGATTACATGTAGATAAAAGTATTGGCAAGCAACGTTATTACAAGTGTTATGCGCTTGCCTAAAGGCAGTAAAGATGTTACCACAGGAGACTTTCAATGAAAGTACGTGCTTCAGTAAAGAAGATGTGTGATGACTGTAAAGTTATCAAAAGAAGAGGTATTGTAAGAGTAATCTGCAAGAACCCTAAACATAAACAGAGACAAGGATAATCATGGCTCGTATTGCTGGTGTTGATTTACCTAAGAAAAAAAGAATAGAGTATGCATTAACATACGTCTATGGAATTGGTCTTCATACTGCCCGTCAAATATTAGACGCGACAGGAATTGACTACAATAAAAGAGTTTTCGAATTAAACGAAGAAGATGTAGCAGCTATAACAAAAGAGATCCGTGAAAACCATATGGTTGAGGGTGATTTGCGTAAAAAAGTTGCTATGGATATTAAAGCACTTATGGATTTAGGTTCATACAGAGGGCTTCGTCACCGTCGTGGTCTTCCATGCCGTGGTCAAAAAACTAAGACAAATGCGCGTACTCGTAAGGGTAAACGTAAAACTGTCGGCGCAGCGTAAGGAATTATAGTATGGCAAAAAGAAAAGCTGTTAGAAAAAAAGTAATAAAAAAGAATATATCACGTGGTATCATTCATATTGCGGCATCATTTAATAATACTCTTGTGACTATTACAGATGAAATGGGTAATATGATTGCTTGGAGTTCTGCCGGTTCTTTAGGATTTAAAGGTTCTAAAAAATCAACTCCGTTTGCTGCACAGGCTGCTGTTGAAGATGCAGTTGCAAAAGCACAGGTACATGGTATAAAAGAGCTTGGTATTAAAGTTCAAGGTCCCGGTTCTGGTCGTGAAACTGCAGTAAAAGCTGTCGGAGCTATCGAAGGAATCCGTGTTACATTTATGAAAGATGTTACACCATTACCACACAACGGTTGTCGCGCGCCTAAGCGTCGTAGAGTTTAAGGAGATTACTGATGGCAAGATATAGAGGTCCAGTAGAAAAAATCGAGAGAAGATTCGGAGTAAGCCTTAACCTAAAAGGTGAGCGTCGTTTGGCAGGAAAATCTGCTTTAGAGAAGCGTCCTTACGGTCCAGGCCAACATGGTCAGCGTCGTAAAAAAGTTTCTGAGTATGGTTTACAGCTTAATGAAAAGCAAAAAGCGAAATTTATGTATGGTATTTCTGAAAAGCAATTCCGTGCTTTATTCGTTGAAGCTAAGCGTCGTGATGGAAATACAGGTACAAACCTTATTACATTAATCGAGCAGAGATTAGACAATGTTGTGTACAGAATGGGATTCGCATCTACTCGTAGATTTGCACGTCAACTTGTAACACACGGTCATATTTTGGTAGATGGCAAAAAACTTGATATTCCTTCTTACCGTGTTAAACCGGGACAAAAGATTGAAGTAAAAGAAGCGAGCAAAAAGAACAATCAGATTGTTCGTGCTATTGAACTTACAAACCAAACTGGTCTTGCTCCTTGGGTAGACATTGATGCTGAAAAAGTGTATGGTATCTTTACTCGTCTTCCGGAGCGTGAAGAAGTTGTTATTCCAGTTGAAGAACGTTTAATCGTTGAACTTTACTCGAAATAATAATTTAATACAAAAGGCGTAAAAGATATGAAAAAAATTAAAACTACTCCACTTGCTCCACAAGAGTTTGAGGTAGAACAAATAAGTGACAATGAAGCAAACATTATGGCATACCCTTTTGAAGTAGGGTACGCTATATCGTTGGCTCATCCACTTCGCCGTTTTTTATTAAGCAGTTCGGTTGGTTATGCACCAATCGCAATTAAAATCGAAGGTGCCAAACATGAGTTTGACTCGGTTCGCGGTATGCTTGAAGATATTTCAGATTTTATTTTAAATTTGAAAGAGATACGCTTTAAACTGAACAATGATGCAACAGAAGCTGAGATTAACTACAGTTTTGCGGGACCGTGTGCCATTAAAGGCGGCGATCTCAGCAATGATGAAGTAGAGGTGGTAACACCGGATGCTCCGCTTGCAACTTTAAATGAAGATTCTACACTGAATTTTACGCTTAAAATTGCACAGGGTATCGGCTATGTTGCGAGTGAAGATACTGCTGCGGAAGTTGATGATGATGAATATATCGCATTGGATGCATATTTTACTCCGGTAAGAAGTGCTACATATAAAATTGACAATGTACTGGTAGAAGATAATCCTAACTTTGAAAGAGTTATTATGAATATCAGAACTGATGGACAAATTTCACCAATCGATGCATTTAGAAACTCTTTGGAAGTAATGTATGCACAGTTGGCTGTATTTAATTCAGAAATCAGTATTAAAGCGCCTGCTACCATTGAAAGAGTTGAAGAGTCACCTGATTTGAAAAAACTAACAACAAACATTGACAGTTTAGGATTAAGTGCGCGTAGCTTTAATTGTCTTGATCGCTCAAACATTAAACTTATTGGTGAGATTGTACTTATGAGTACAAACGATTTGAAAAATGTGAAAAATCTTGGAAAAAAATCTTACGATGAAATCGTAGAAAAAGTTCAAGAGTTTGGTTTTGAAGTTGGTGCTGATTTAGCTGATGATGTAGTTACTGCACTAAAAAAGAAAATAGAAGCCGTACAGGCACAATAGAGGAATGAGATATGAGACACCGTCATGGATATCGTAAGCTAGGTCGTACAAGTGCACACCGTAAAGCACTTTTAGCGAACCTTAGTATTTCGTTAATAGAACATGGTAAAATAGAAACAACTGCTGTAAAAGCAAAAGAGCTACGCTCTTATATTGAGAAACTTATCACAACTGCTGGTAAAAATGACTCAAATGCACACAGAGCAGTATTTGCTGCGCTTCAAAACAAAGAAGCAACGAAAACTTTAGTAAATGAACTCGCACCGAAGTATGTTGATCGTACAGGTGGATATACTAGAATAGTGAGAACTCGTATTCGTCGTGGTGATGCTACACCAATGGCATTTATCGAATTAGTATAGTTATTATATTTACAATACCAGACCCTGTGTCTGTTATTGTAACTTCTTTTTAAACTTTCCCCATTAGACAGAGAGAATTTACGAATTCTAAAATACTTTACAATACAGGACGCATTATGAGTACTTTCGCATTCGGAACTTACAGAGTCACAGATGAGAATCCTTTGCATATAGAAGCATTGAAAGAGGCTGTATACGCCGGGATAGAACTGATTGACACCTCTACAAATTATACAGACGGCGGTGCCGAAAGAGCAATCGGCAAAGTGCTGCGCAGTGTTCCTGATGAAATCAGAGATAAAATTAAAATTGTAAGCAAATACGGATATATCCAGGGTTCAAATTTGCTCGCACACAAAGAAATGCCTTTTGAAGATGTTGTAGAGTTCAGTGAACACTGTTACCACTCAATTGCAAAATCGTTTCTAAAAAAACAGCTTGATGCTTCACTCCAAAGACTGCAAATGAGTAAACTTGATTGTTATTTAATTCACAATCCTGAGTATTTTTTGCTTGATGCTCTCAATAAGGGCAAAAACAGAGATGAAGTTTTGGATGAAATGTACCAAAGAATCTATGAAGCATTTGTGGGCTTGGAAGAAGAGGTTAAAGAGGGACGTATCAGCTCCTATGGTATCAGTTCCAACAGCTTTGCAAAGGCAGAGGACGATTTGGAGTTTTTGCCCTATGAAAGTTTACTGACACTTGCCCAAAATGCCGCAGATGAAGCGGGAAACAGACAACACAGTTTTACCACAGTGCAACTGCCAATAAACAAAGTTGAAAAAGAAGGTCTCAAATGTGCGGGCTGGGCGAAAAAAAATGGGCTGAGAGTCCTTGCCAACCGTCCGTTAAATGCACAAAAAAACAAACTGATGCACAGACTGGCCGATTATGATGAAAGCAGAGAATACTATACCTATCTGAATGAATTGCTTCAGGCCTGTGACAATGATTTACTCAAACCGTTGTATAATTTGATTGAACAAATGGATGAAAATAAGCACAAGTTCGGATGGATTGGTGAGTATGACACTTTTTTGCATTCACAGATTATTCCTCACATAAGAGAAGCATTGAAGAATTTAGAACCGGATTCTTTGGATGAATTACTCAGATTTGTAGATCTTTTTTTACAAGAGTACAGAACAATGGTTGCATACGAGTGTTCAAAACGTGTGAGAAGTGAACTTAAAGAAGAATTTCAGGGGTGTCATAAAAAAACCCAGGTGTGTGCTTTGGAATTTTTATATAAACAGGATGTAATTGATTATATACTCGTCGGTATGCGAAAGCCCTCTTACGTACAAGAGGTTATGGCTTTAAAAGATGAGTTAAATAATAATTTTATGACTTGTTAAGCGATTTTGTCATATTTTATGATAATAGAAGAGTTATATTGCCATCCCAAAGCAAACTTAAGCATACCAGTAACTCATCAAGAGGTAAGATGTGAAGTAGCTATTCTGAAGGCTCTACTAGTAGAGTTGAGGAATAGATGCTTTGCAGGTTGCCTCTTTATGTGTTATCCAAAGGACGATTAAAAGAACATACACTTGACTTCGTTACAAATCCTTGAAGCTACTAGTAGCTCCTGCGAATTTGTGCCTCGCAATTGCATATTCTTTTAATCGCTGGTATGCTTAAGTTTGCTTTGGGATGGCAATAATATAAAAAGGATAAGTATGATTCCATTTACAGATGAAGAATTATTGGAACCGGTTCGGCGTGTTATAGACAAGGTGCGCCCCTCTTTGGCGCTTGACGGGGGAGACATAGATTTTATTACCGTGAAAAACGGAAGTGTCTATGTACAGCTAAAAGGTGCATGCATAGGGTGTGCGAGCAGTGGAAGTACATTAAAGTACGGTGTCGAGAGACAGTTGAGAATGGATATCCATCCTGAAATAACTGTTGTCAATGTCCCGATGGGCATGGAAAACGATATAGATAATTTATAAAAGAAGCATATGGGAACAATAAGTAAATATAAAATATTATCACAGGCAAAAGAGAATTTTTCGCGGGCGGAATATAAAAATGCCTTAGATAAATTTGCACAGGTTTTGCAAAATGATCCGGATTCAAAAGAGGCTTTTAACGGGGTTATACTTTCGGAAATGGCTATGAGCGGAGAAGAGGGTGCCGAAGCACTGTTTGATTATTATGAAATATTAAGAGAAGAAGACAAAGAAGAAGCTGATGCTATTATGAGTGAAATACTTGAAAGCATGGACGGTACCTTGGAAAAACTCAGTGAAGTATTTGCCGAACCTTTGCGTAACAGATTGGAGTTTGAAGAGGGGATTCTCTACAGTGATTTTCAAAAAATTTTGGATGAAGGCGGAGATTTTGTAGAAACCTTTGAAAATATTATGTTTTCTACCCGAGTAATTATAACAAACAAAGAAGATTTTTTAGATTTTTTAGACAAACTGATTGAACATGATTTTGCACAAATGGCATTAACCTATCTTGAAAATGCTCTGAGTGTATATCCCGGTGACAAACTCTTGCGAAAACTGTTAAAAAAACTGGCACAGGGCAAAAATATTGAAAATTGAACTGCCAAATCAAGCGTATAAATATATCACTGAAAACTCAAAAGAGTGTGATGCCGAGACGGCGTTTGTTCTGACGCACCAAAACAGCGGCTACATAGAAGACGCAAAGAGGAATAATGCCCACTCTATTGTCAGAATCGAAGACATTGCAGAGTTCTTTGGTGTTGACCAGATTAAAATAATCGGTATTACCGGTACAAACGGCAAAACTACAACGGCAAGTGCAATCTATTCATTTTTACTCGATCTTGGCTACAAGGCTGCAATGCAGGGAACCCGCGGGTTGTTTATGAATGATGAGGCATGTGAGGGAAAAACGCTTACCACCCCATCCGTACTCAATACCTACAGGCATATTTACCAGGCAGTGAGAGCGGGATGTGAGTATTTTGTAATGGAAGTCAGTTCCCATGCAATCGTGCAAAAACGTATTGAAGGCCTCAGTTTTGCGCTGAAAATTTTGACAAATATCACTCAGGATCATCTGGACTATCATAAAACTTTAGAAGAATATATACATGTAAAAAACAGTTTTTTTCAGGATGAGAGCAAAAAACTTATAAACAAAGATGAATCCAAAGCTGCATTTAATTTTAAAAATGCCTACACATACGGTATAGAAAATCCTGCAACATACAGACTTATGGCATATTCTCTCAATGACGGCTCAAGTGGTATTATCCAGCATTTTCAAGAGATTGTCCCTTTTACCGCTTCACTTCACGGTTTTTTTAATCTGTATAATTTGATGGCTGCCATATCGGCAACACATCTCATAACAGACAAAAGTCTTGAAGAGATTGCAGATGTGGTGGATAATTTTGCAGGGGTGAGCGGAAGAATGGAACAGGTCTGTGCTGCTCCGAATGTCATAGTGGATTTTGCACACACACCTGACGGTATGGCTCAGGTACTCAATGCTTTGAAAGAAAAAGAACTGATTGTCGTTTTTGGAGCAGGCGGTGACAGAGACAGAAAAAAACGACCGCTTATGGGCAGGGTAGCTGCAAGTCTTGCCAAAAAGGTCATTGTTACGAGTGATAATCCGCGTTATGAAGATCCGCAGACAATTGTAGAGGATATTTTAGAAGGCATACAGGAAAAATCAAATATTATGGTTGAGCTTAACAGAAAAAAAGCAATACAGATGGCACTTGAGTTGCAAGGAGAAGATGACGTTGTTGTTATTCTCGGAAAAGGCGATGAAACAGACCAAATTATTTATGATGAAAAATTTCCTTTTGATGACAGAGAAGTTGTAAAAGAACTTTTGAATTTAGAGTGAAAATAGTAGAAAATAGCTTAAAAATCTAAACTTATTTCACTTTATTAGAAAACAGATGCAAATTTTCGATATAATTGCGAAAAAATTAAGGATTATTTCAATGGGAATTCCACAACCGGCATTTTATATCTTCAAGTGTGAGCAGTCTGCTCCTCCGGGTATGCCAAAACCATCATGTGTTACACCAGAGACGCAGGACCTGTTTCAATACACGGCCCAAAAACTGATGAAAGAAGGGATTATGATGACAGCACCAATCGTGCGCACTTCATGTCTTAACCGTTGTTCGGCAGGTCCTGTTATGTTAGTAGAGCCGGGACATACTATGTATGTAGGCCTAAACAAGGAAAAAATTGACCGTATTATAGAAGAACATATAATCGGCGGAAAAGTTGTTGAAGAATATGTAATTGATTCTGAAATGTGGGATGAGCCTATATCTCCTGCTGATGCAAAAAAACAGATGGGAATGTAGGAAAACAGTCATGTTAATGGAAATGTTGTACAGCAAAATACACCGTGCCACTGTAACTGATGCTAATTTGAACTATGTTGGCTCGATTACCATAGATGAAGAACTTTTAGAAGCTGCCAAGATGAGAGTCGGACAAAAGGTAGAAATCCTTAATATTAACAATGGTGAGCGATTTTCTACCTATATCATTCTAGGCGAAAGAGGAAAACGTGACATTTGCTTAAATGGTGCAGCAGCAAGAAAAGTACACAAAGGCGACAAGGTTATCATTGTAGCCTACGGTACTTATGACGAAAAAGAACTTGAAAGCTACAAACCAAAAGTTGTTATTTTGGATGATGACAATAACATCGACGCTATTCACGATGAGATTTAATGATGAATGTGAGATGTCATAGTGTTTGGTAATCTTGGCGATATGGGCAAACTCCTTGAAGGAATGCAGGAAAATGCTGCAAAACTTCAAGAAGAGCTGGCAAATAAAACTTTTAGTGTCAAAAGCGGTGGAGGGATGATTGAACTCACCCTCAACGGCAACGGCGAAGTCATTGATCTTAATATTGATGAAGAGCTCTTAAGCGACAAAGACTCCCTGCAGATTTTACTTATAGGCGCCATCAATGATGCAAATAAAATGGTACAACAAAATCAACAAAACAGTGCTTTGAGTATGTTTGGCGGGCTCAAATAGGTGCTTCGCCTGTTTCTCATACTGCATCTTTTCTTTTTTAATGTTTATGCCTGTAAAGGCGGGTATGATTTTTGTGTCAAAAAAGCAAAAGATGCAAAAATAATACATGGCAGGGCACTTTTTATTCCTGTCGAAAAAAATCACCGTATTGTCTTTTCCCGACAAAAACCCCAATCAAAAATTTTAAAACATGACCCCTTTTTGTCTCTGTATCTTATCGAAGAGAAAACCTCTTTTGCCTATCCGTATGATCTGAATATGCGTTTACAGCTTGGAACTGCTATAGTCAATGCCGAGGAAGCCAAAGAAGGAAGTATGCTGGTACATCAGGTAGGACTCGACTTTTTTGGAAAATACAGTCAAAAACTTTCTTTGCCGGCTATCATCAGCAGCAGCTGCTGCTCTTTGGAAGCTGTTGTCAGTAAAAAAGGGGTGATAGAAAAAGAGTATCTGCAGTATTTTCTCAAAACAGAAAAGGTCCGTTATGCTGACATCGGTGTTCGTGTAAATGATGCAAACAGATCAGTAGTCGTCATTGCAAGTGATCCCTATATGCCGGACAATCCTTTTAAAAAAGGTGACTGTATACTGTATTACGACAACAAAAAAGTGAAAAATGCCGCATCATTTATGAGAAAAGTTCTTTTTGGCTCTTTGGGAGTTAAACACACGGTGCAGATAAAGCGTGGAGGAACGTTGCTGACTTTTGAAGTGCAGAGCAGGCAAAGATACGGCGGCGGTTTTTTGAGTGATACCTTCTTGGAACAAAAAGGGATCTATTTTGATGAGGGTTTACATGTAAGCCGGTTAAAAAAAGCCTTTAAAAACTATGGACTCAAGAGTGGAGACAGACTCATACAGGTGAACGGCATCACTGTAAAGAACCAGGAAGAACTGCGAAAATATATAGAAAACTTTAAAGACTGCTCTTCTTTGTTATTTGAACGCAATAACTTTCAGTTTTTTGTAAAGATTAAGTAGAAAAACAATACAATTTCACATGCAAAACTTCGAACAATTTTTATTAGACAACTTACCGACATCACAAAGTATTCATCCTACATATGAGCGTGCTTTGCAAGATATGCTCAAAGCAGGCGGAAAAAGATTTCGTCCTGCATTGCTGCTGGGTGTTGTCAAAGCCTACAACCCTCTCATGCTTGAATCTGCAAACCATGCAGCCCTGGCTATAGAATTTTTACATACTTATTCGCTTATTCATGATGATCTGCCGGCTATGGATAATTCTCCACTGCGCCGCGGACATCCGACTTTACATGTAAGCTTCGATGAAGTAACGGCAATATTGGCGGGGGATGCTTTAAACACCTATGCCTTCGAGTTTTTGTCCAATGCTCCTTTTTCTGATGAAATACGGGTAAAACTGATTCGTGAGCTTGCAAGCAACGGAGGACTGGGCGGCATGGTGCTGGGACAGGCTATAGACTGTTATTTTGAAAACAAGCCTTTGAAGATAGAAGAGATTAAGATCTTGCATACCAACAAAACAGCAAAACTCATTGCCGCCTCTTTGAAGATGGGCGCTGTTATTGTCGGGCGTGATGATATGGCAGAAAAGTTGTATGATTTTGGGATTAAACTCGGATTGCTGTTTCAAATTCAGGATGATATTTTGGATGTCACACAAAGTTCAGACGAAGCAGGAAAGCTGACAAACAATGATGAAGAGAAAAACAGTTTCGTAACGATACTTGGACTGCAAACGGCAGTAAGAGAGGCAGATGCTTTGGCAGATGAGCTCAACAGTGAAATGTGTAATTTTGATGAGAGCTTGTCAGGCGAGTTGTCACCTTTATTAACAAAATACATAAACAGGCACAAGGAATAAAAATGAATGAAAATGCAATGCGTCAAAAGATGGCGAATACGATAAGATTTTTAGCAGCAGATATGGTACAAAAAGCAAATTCGGGTCATCCGGGCGCGCCTATGGGATTGGCCGATATTGCAGTGGTTTTGAGTGAACATCTCAAGCATAACCCTAAAAATCCTTCATGGCTGAACCGTGACAGACTTGTCTTTTCAGGCGGGCATGCAACAGGGCTTATCTACTCGCTCTATTATCTTTGGGGATATGGCTTGACGCTTGATGATTTAAAGCAGTTTCGTCAGCTTGATTCAAAAACACCGGGACATCCTGAATACGGATACACTGAAGGCATAGAAATCACAACCGGTCCGCTGGGGCAGGGAATCGCCAATGCGGTAGGTTTTTCTATGGCATCAAAATATGTCGGTGCACAGGTGAATTCGGATACAGCGAAACTGATTGATCACACTGTCTACTGTCTGTGCGGAGACGGTGACCTGGAAGAGGGTATCTCTTATGAGGCATGTTCTCTTGCCGGACACAACAAACTGGACAATCTTATTCTTATTTATGACTCAAACCGTATAACTATTGAGGGTAATACTGACTTAAGTATCAGTGAAGATATCCGAGCACGTTTTGAATCGCAGTGCTGGGAAGTACTTGAGTGTAACGGGCATGACTATGATGAGATAGACGCAACAATTGCTCAGGCAAAAAAAGCAGACAGACCGGTCCTTATCATTGCAAATACTATTATAGCCAAGGGAGCAGGTCCTCTTGAAGGTTCTCATCATGCTCACGGGGCACCGCTTGGTGAAGATGTGATTGCAGATGCCAAAAGAGGTGCAGGATTTGATCCGGAGAAGAAATTCTTTGTGCCTGAGGATGTGATGGTACGTTTTCGATGTGCCGTTGAAGCGGGTGATCTGGCAGAACGCGAGTGGATACATTCGCTTAAAACTGCTCCTTTAATGGAACAGAATGAAGCACTTGAGGCACTCCTGAATCATGACTTTTCAAGAATACAATGGCCGGTTTTTGAAAAAGCCGATGCAACAAGAAATACAAATGGAAAAATTCTCAATGCCATAGCCAAAGCGATTCCCGGTTTTATCGGCGGTTCGGCGGATTTAAGTCCTTCAAACAAAACATATTTGAATGATATGGGTGTTTTTCCAAAAGGAAAAAATATCTATTTTGGTATTCGCGAGCATGCGATGGCGGCTATTGCCAATGCAATGGCATTGTATGGTCCGCTCATGCCGTTTACTTCAACGTTCTTTGTATTTTCGGATTACCTCAAGCCTGCTGCAAGGATTGCGGCACTGACAGGCATTCAGCAGTTCTTTGTATGGACGCATGACAGTATCGGTGTTGGAGAAGACGGCCCGACACATGAACCGATCGAGCATCTTTCACAGTTCCGTGCCCTGCCGAACTTTTATGTGTGGCGTCCGGCTGACGGTGCTGAAAATGTTGCAGCATGGAAAACAGCATTGACAATGAAAAAATCTCCGTCTGCTTTTGTATGTTCCCGCCAGGGTCTCGCTATTGTCCCTGCTCCGCTAAAAGGGGAAATAAGCCGCGGAGGGTATCTGCTGGCAAGTGATGAAAATGCTTCGCTGACGCTTATTGCTTCAGGAAGCGAAGTGGAACTGGCACTCAAAACAAAAGAGGCACTGAATGAAAAAGGTCTTTTTGCCAATGTTGTTTCTGTTCCGTGCTATGATTTGTTTATAGAACAGGATCAGGACTATATCGATGAAATTATTCTTCCGGATACAAAAAAAGTAGCCATTGAAGCGGCGCGCGGACTGGAATGGTACCGTTTGGCGGATGAAGTCATCGGCATGGATACTTTTGGCGCATCAGCACCGGCAAAAGAACTGTTTGAGAAATTTGGTTTTACAGTAGATGCCATACTGGAAAAAATCAAATAGACTTTACGAATCCTGACTGACCAGGCTTCTGTTGCGGCCGCCGTATTTGGCGGCATACAGAGCCTTGTCGGCATATTTATAGAGTAAATCAATATTTTTATCACCATCAAGATGCTCAAGGGTGGCGATTCCTATACTTACAGTCAAAAAATCTGATATTTCAGAGGCTTTGTGCTCTATTTTCAGATTTTCTATAATTGCAGTGAGTTGAGATACCCACTGATGTGTTTTTTCTTTTTCGTTTGAAAGAATGATACCCGCAAACTCTTCCCCTCCGAGCCTGAAAACAAAATCATCGCCTCTTTGTATGTGTTCTCGGAGTACATTTGCTACCTGTATGAGCGTTTCATCACCTTTTATATGCCCGTAATAATCATTATAGTATTTAAAATAATCAATATCCAAAATAAAAAAAGTGATATAAAGATCCTGGCGTTTTGCCAAAAAAGAGAGTTTGTTGATCATATTGTCATAATATCTTCTGTTGTACAAACCGGTGAGCTGATCGGTAACAGACTGCTGATGCAGCTCTTCGCTTCTTTGGCGCTCTTTGGCTCTCGCAAGCTGTAAGTCCTGTTGTGCCGCATCCAAAAGGGCTTCATAAATATACATACAAAGCGTGAGAATTGTAGAAGCAAGGACCAGTCGTACCCAGTCTGTAAAGTGCCACTCTCCTCCATTCCATACATTGATGTAATGGTAGGAAAGAGCAAAAAGAAAGGTATAAAACAGGAGTGAAAAATACAATCCGGCTTTTTTGCCGTTACTGATAATGGCAAAAACAGGAACAAAAATAGTCCAGATTAAAGAGAAATGAGAGGCCTGTGAAATATATGCAAAAACAAGAAAAAAGACAACAACATTGAAAGTCACTATACGGACAGACAGAAGAATATTGCCCGTTTTTTGCATATAAATATAAGAGAGTATGCTGACTACGGCAGAGACGGAGTCTATAATCGCTGCCCAGTACTGCCCAATGAAAAGGTTGATACAGGCAAAAAGTGAAAAGAGAACAATAGTGGCAATCAAGGCAAATTTTATAACAACAGAACGTCTGTTACAAAAATCACTCTCTTTTTCCAGGATAAAAAAATCTAATATTTTATTCATGTAATAATTATATCACAATCATCACATCTTTTTTATATCGGGGGAGAAAAAATTTTAATTTGAACTGAAAATTTATAAAATACTGATTGTCGCTTCGGGCTTGCCCAGATAATATCCCTGCGCATAATCAATATTCATATCTTCAAGGGTTTTTAAAACACTTTGCGAATGGACAAATTCAGCCACAGTTTCAATGTTGAGTGCGTTTGTCAGAGTGAGAATAGACTCTGTAATTGATTTAGAGATGTTTGATGTATCTATATTTTTGATAATAGAGGCATCTATTTTGACAATGTCTATCGGCAGTGACTGAAACAGTGTATAGTTGGCAAATCCGCTTCCAAAATCATCTATAGCTATTTTTACACCGCAGGCTTTAATGTTTTGCAGGTTTTTTATAAATATTTCACTTGAATTATCGAGTGGTTCATACTCCAGTAACTCTATAATAAGCCAGTGGGCATATTCTTTGTTTTGTTCCAATTCATTGAGAATCAGTGAAAATATATTTTTGTCAATAATATCCGAAAAGTTTAGATTGATACTTATAGAAACTCTGTTTTCTTTGATTTTTTCAAAAACAATGCCTAAGATAGTTTTTGTCAGTAAATTGTATATGTTTGTATGCATGACAACCGGCAAAAATTCCATCGGGGGAGTAATACTGCCGTCTCTGTTTTGAATTCTCACAAGTGCTTCGTATTTATGAATTTTTCTGCTTTTTATATGGAAAATAGGTTGATAATAGCAAACAACTCTTCCCTCTTCTATTGCTTCTTGTACCTCATACACCGGAAGGAGTTTCTGTTTTCCTGCTTCTTTTTGCCTATTTACAGCATCTAATACAACTTGGTTACGCCCGTCTCTTTTGGCGACATAGAGCATTTCGTCTGCATGTTTGATGGCATCACTTACCGTTTTAAATGTTTGCGGTCTACATGTAACGCCTATGGAAACAGTGATGCGAAGATCCTGGTTGTTATAATGAAAATTTGTAGCAGCAATATTTTCTCTGATTCTCTGTGCAACCTTGCATTCAGAAGCCAGACCTCTGCTTTTTTTGATAAATATGATAAACTCTTCACCGCCAAAACGGATGAGCCTGTCTTCATCGCGGATTGTATTTTTTATAATTTTGGAGACTTCCTGAAGTATTTTATCCCCTGTCTGGTGCCCGTATGTATCATTGACCTGCTTAAAGTGATCTATATCCACCATCAGTATTTTATAGTTTTCTATCTGTACATTGTTTAAAAATTCCCGTAAATAGTTTCTGTTGTATGCTCCGGTAAGCGGATCTGTAAGATTTTCTTTTTTTGTTTTATAAGTAAAATAGAGTTGCAGCAGTATGACAATAAACATGAGAAAAATAGCGGCAAAAATTGAAAAAAGGATTGTCTTCAGCGGTAACAGTGCTTCATGTATCTGTTTTTCTATATTGTTTGAAAAATCTATGGCAATGATCGCTTGCGTTTTTCCGTCTATTACAACAGGATAAAGATAGGTAACCCAAAGAGTTTCCACTTGTTTGTGATAAAAAACATGACTGCGGGCATTTTTCCAGACCTGATCCCATATCTCTTTGTTTACATGCAGTTTCTCTCCAAATTCACCTTTGTCCTTTTTGCTGCCGTCGAGGAGATATCTGTAGGTTCCCGTTTCATCTCTGTATAGCACAAAAACATATTTGTAAGTATCTGTTGCAATCAGGCTTATTTCCCGTTCCAACTCTTCTCTGAGATACTCTCCCTCAAAAAGTGCATCAAAAAAATTTTCATCTTGCGGCAGCTGCTGTGTTATCTCACGGGATATGTTTTTTGCAAATTCGTTTGCCTGCTGTATAAAGAGTCTGTTGACGTTTGCAGATAATTTTTGTGTCGTATGCTGCAGCGAAAAATAGAGATATCCGATACCAACAGCGATTAAAATAAAAATAAAAAAATATATTTTTGCTAAATTTTTCATCAATAGTCCTCAATATATTCAGACATTGATTTTGGAAGCGTTATATGATATT
This sequence comes from Sulfurimonas sp. NWX367, assembly GCF_039667065.1. Classification (NCBI taxonomy): domain Bacteria; kingdom Pseudomonadati; phylum Campylobacterota; class Epsilonproteobacteria; order Campylobacterales; family Sulfurimonadaceae; genus Sulfurimonas; species Sulfurimonas sp. NWX367. The sequence continues at coordinate 268,424 of NZ_JALCZM010000002.1, forward strand.
TTTCCAAATTTCGTTTTATAAAAATAATGTTCGGACGCCCTTTTTGCCAATAAAAACCACCGATAAGACTCTTTTTGTATTTTTTGAATGTTTTATAGTTTGTGGCAAATTTCAAACCATTCAGGTTGCTGGTATTTTCACCTGTACCTAACAGTAATATATCTGCCTGCACAGGTGCTGTGACCAGTTGTATATCTCTTGTTTTTGTAAAAATTCTGTTTGTTGTCTGTGAGTCACTCCATACATATACAACATTTTTGCCCGGAAAAAGCGCCTGAAAAATTGTCTGATATATCTTCAATTCATATTCAATTTGCGAAGCTGATAAAAGCTCTGTTAAAAACAGGAAAAGTAAAAGGTATTTTTTCATCATTAAAATGTGTACTCCACATTCAGAAAAAATTTCTGGTCAGTCACAGGAATCGCGTAGGATACCCCTCTGTATGGCAAAGCAAAGCCGCGGTTTAATATGTTTTCACCACGGAGGCCTACAGAAAAATCGTTTGAGTAGTTGTATTTTACAGCAGAGGTAAAGTCAAGACTGGCTTTTGTATATATATTGTAAAGTGTATAAGAACTCCGATAAATCAGTTCATTGTAAAAATCAAATTTTTTGTACCTGTTGTAAGCACGGATTGTTGTTTCAAAAGCAGGTGAAAAGTTTGTATCTTTACTGTTTCGCCCAAAGTCAATATTGCATACAATTTTATTGTCAAGATCAAACTTATATCTGTAACCCATTTCCAGGAGCTCTTTGTATATGTCCTCCTTGCTGTTTACCCAGCCATATACCGTGCTCGGATCATAAACAAGTGTATCTTTGAGCGTGGCATGAACAAATTCCAGGGAGAATTTATGCTTTTTGGAGTGATCCTGATAATAGACTCCTGTTGTAAAGAGATCCATTTTTGGCGCATTAAGTTGAGGATTTGCCCTGTATGGAATATTTTGGGGATTGTAGAGTTGATAAAAAGCAAGGGGAATGTATGTTTTACTGTATGAAAATTTAAATCGGGCCCTTCCTGCGGCTTTGACAAAACCGATTTTTGCAAGGTATTCATTCTGCGATTTTACATCTTTTTGATAACGAAAAAAATCTCCTTTCACAGAAGCCAAAATATGCGTGGTATCGTTGACTGCATAGGTGTCTTCTGCATAGAGAGAAACCAGATTCAGGCTGTTTGAGAGTTGGTTTTGGTGTCTGTATGTCAAAGCGGTGTCATAATAGTCGCCTTTGGCCGTAAAAGCTTTATATTTGTAAAAAGATCCTATAAAAAGAGTATTGGCATCGTTTTGAAACTTTTTTTCCAAAATGACAGAAAAGATGTCATCATTAAATTTTATATTGTAGCTATTGATGAGAGGGGCATTGGCAATGCGTATGCCGTTTTCATCATTGTATTGTCTGTTGTATTCAAGGTTGTCGTAGGAGATTTGCAGTTTGAGTCTCTTGGGAAATTTTTTTGTAAGATGTATGTATAACTGTTGGGCATCAAGTCCTCCTCCCTCGGGTGTTTTGTGTGTTCCTATCCCTATAAAACTGTCATTTTTTTTATAATATTTTCCAAATTCCAGTTTATAATCTTTATAGCCGAGAGAGCCGTAAAGATTGTACCCTTTTTTATCACTTTTAAAATCATATGTTTTGTTGTTATAGGTGTTATGATACGTTTTTCTGCGTATATTGTCACTGTTGGCATAAGCAAAATAGCTTATACCGTTTTTTGTGATGTCGGTTGTATAGATGTTGGCATCATAACCTCCTCGCGAATCGCCTATCATCCTTACTTTTGAACCGTTGTCACGCGCCGCATCTTTTGTGTAGAGTTTGACAATGATTGAAGCATTTTCATTTCCAAACTCCATGGAAGAGGTTGCTTTGTAAATTTCTATGTGGTCAATATACTCTATAGACATCTCGCCCCAGATTAAAAACCCGCTTCCAAAAGAGCTGGATGTCATATCATGGTCATTGATGTAAATTCTTGAAAAAGTGACAGGTGTACTCTGGGCAGAGGCCGTTGTAAAAAGTGTCAGGTTGTTTGCCCCTCTCTTGAGATAGAGACCCGGTACTGTTTTTAAAACATCCAGAAGGTTATGTGCCTGCATTCTTTCAAGGTCTTCTCTTGTATATATCTCAAGAAACCCCGAGGTGTCTCTTTTTGTTACTTTTGAGAGATCAGACTCTTTTTTGTAGGCATCAAGCAGAGAATGGAGCTCCTGGGAAAAAAGTGCTGTACAAAAACCTATTACAAATAAAAATTTCATTTTCCCGCTCTCCTCATCGTTTTAGCGTTTACCATTAAAAAAAGCAATTATAGGGAAGATCCACTTAAAACATATTAAAACAAAATACAGTAAAATTTCAATACGCCGGTTTTGTCTCTATTCTGGAGTCAACATAACCGCGGCCTACCGTAAAATGGTAGAGACTCTGGTAGAGATTGTTTTTGAGTCCCAATACATTGACATTCATCAGATCATCCAAAAAGCAGCCGATGCCTGTGCCGGAGAGTCCGAGTGATGTGGCTTCAAGATAGAGCTGCTGTCCTATCATGCCGCACTCCCAGTAGAGTTCTTTGTATCTGTGGGCATTAAAGGCAAGCAGTTCTTCGGAGTATCTGCATATCATCCCCAGAGAGAAAGCCCCGTCACTGGCTATATCCTGGTTGCAGCTTATGATTTTGGAAGCTTTGGTAAAATCAGCTGTTTCCAATAGATAGAGGTTTTCAAAGTCTGTTTTTTTCCAAAGAAATGTATCATGAAACTCTTTTTTGAAATGTTCTAAATCTTTTTGGTTTCTTACATGTAAGTAGAGTCCCTGGGCATACTCTTCTACCCGGTGAACAAATATTGCCAGGTGGGCGGCATTGGCTTTGCCGTCAAGTGAGCAGTCTACCGACTTTAGAAGTGTATGAAACTGTTTTTTGGAAATTTTGGATTTTTCTTTATCCATTACATGGACACTTCTTCTGCCCAGTACAACCTCTTTTGACTCACGGCTCGGCTCTCTTGCAATCTTGCATCTGTCTGTCTGTGCCTGTGGAATCTGCATCACTGAAGTTGCTTTTTCAACTTCATCTATAATCTTCCACTCATATACTGAAGGGCTGAGCTTGTTTGCTGTGCCTTCATATTTGTTTACAAGCGCGTCTGTCAGCGGTGCAACATCCAGGCCTGGGGAAATCTCTTCTTTGGAAACAATCAAAAGCATATCAGGCTTTTCCTCTTCAAAAAATCTGTTTTTTTGGTCAAGCCCGATGATTTTCGCTATTTGCGCATCACTGACACTCTCAACTCTTGTAATCTTCCAGCCAAGCATTTTTGCAGATACTGCAAGTGCCTGCCAGGCATGTCCCGCATCGAGTTGGACATAACGAAAGGCACGCTCTCCGTACTTCCATGCTTCACGCCAGGCAATGCTTGAAAGTGCAACAACAAAACTCTCTTTGGGGAGGGTGTCAAAAAAATCACTCTCAAACTCAGTCAGAATTTCCAAAGAATGGTTTTTTGGCGCATAATGGGCTACGGTGCTTTTTGTATTTTCCGATATCGGAGGCAAGACAAGATAGGCCTCTGTGGGATGCAGGTTTCCGCTTGAGGCATTACACCGTACAGCCCAGGAACTGCCGCCGGAACTTTTCCATGCGGCAATGCCCATAGAAAACTGCAAGAGTTGAGACAGGGACTCTAACATCAGTGGTGCAGAGGGTAATTCCTCATCCAAAAGAGAATAGGGCGGTGTGGGATTGTCAAAACTCAATGCAAGTGCTATGCTCTTTGTCCCCTGATACATACGAAAAGGATCAGGCTGTGTCGCCCAGTCCATATAACCTAAAGATTTTGCATATCTTTTTTGGGAGTGTTTGGTTGTTTCATGGTAGTGAAACAGTGTCTGGAGTTCTTTATTCATGCCCGGAGTGTAATATTTTTTGCTTAAAAGTTTCCAGCGTTTTAAAAATTAATTTTTTAAAGTAGCTTTTTTTAATGCAATCAATGAAGAGATGAAACTAATTGGCTGTTTTGCATTCGAGTATACGTGAGTTTTTAATGTCTGAGGCAATGCACGGTCTTTATATCAGCACATCAAGAGCCTTGGCTCTCATCGTTAAAGATATTTGAGTATGGAAACACCAAAAAAGACAACCCCCAAAAATAAAACAGAAGAGAAAAACACCAAAGCCGTCACAAGTTTGGGTTGACAATCATAGAGTGAAGCCAGGTTGACATTGGCAACGGCGAGCGGCATCAGCAGTTCTATAAATATAATGCCTTTTATCATCGGTGCCAAATCGATATTGTATAAAATGACAAAAGCGACAAGCGGCAGCAGGACAAATTTGAGTGACATAACCCAGCCAATGAGTTTTTTGTTGATTGAGCGTATTTTAATGTCATACATGTAGATGCCAAACAAAAACAGCTGCATGGTCATGGAAGCATAGGCACCCATCATCAGCATATTCATAACGGCATCCGAGGGTGTATAATGATTGACACTGAGTACAATGGCAATGATTGCTGCCCAGAGAATAGGGAGTTTGAAGATGTTTTTCAGGGATGTTTTGGCATCAAAATTCCCGCGCGAATAAAAATAAACCCCTACAGTGTAGACAACAAAAACATTCACAAGGTTGACAACCGTTGTGTAGGGAATGGAAGCTTCCCCGAAAATAGCTATGTTTAAAGGGATGCCGAGATTGCCTGTGTTGCCTATGACGGAAGCAACCATGGCAATGGAGTACTCTTTTTTGTCTGCAAACAGTTTTACGGCAAAAAGAGCAGACAACACAAGCACAAGCACAACAATGACAAGATAGACAGCAGGGGCATAGAGCAGGGTAATATCTACAGGATGCAGCAAAAGCCCCCAAAAAGTCAAAAAAACCTGAAGAAAATAGACATTTAACAGTGTAATGGTTCTTTCGTCTATCTGTTCTTTAAAGCTGCGTTTGGCGATGTATCCCATCACGATGAAAACATAAACAGACAAAATGGAGTAGATAACTGTTTGCATTGTATATTATACACTTTAAAGGTATTTAGTGTAAAGTTTCACATGCAAAGAATTACTTTATATGTTGATATAACACAGTTTGAACAGACAAGAGCCAGCACAGGAATACAAAGAACCCTTAAAGAATTTTTAAAAGGTGTATTGGGACAGAACAAGATAAAAATTAAAATTTTTTTGTGGAAAGAGAGAGAACAAAGTGTAATACTTCTGGATAATGATGAAGTGAAACATTTTTTGGAAAATACAAAAAACTATATCTTTCAAAGAGCAGTGCTGTATGATATATTTGACTATGATCAAGCAAACAAAAAAATCTTTTTTGATATAGATTCTGCCTGGAATATGCCTGTTAAAAGAGAGAGCCTTTACAAAAAACTTAAGGAGAAGAATTTTTTAATTTTTAATTTTATTTATGATTTGACGCCAATTCTCTTTCCACAATATGCTTACGAAGAGACAAAAAAAAACTTCTTTCCTTATTTATCTGCAGTTTTTCGCTACAGTGATTATGTTTTTTGTGACTCAACAAGTGCAAAAGAAGATTTTTTGCAATTCAAACAAAAAGAAAGATTTTACAGAGATATACCTGTGCAGGTTGTTTCTTTAGGCTCTGATTTTTGCAAGAAACCTTTGTCTGTCACACCGAAAAAATATAAAACGCTGCTACAGTCAAAATATATACTTTTTGTCGGAACACTTGAACCGAGGAAAAACCATGAAGAAGTTTTGGATGTTTTTACCTCTCTCGCACAGACATACAAAGAGCTTTTCCTTGTATTTGTCGGAAAAGAGGGCTGGAAAGTAGAGGATTTGGTAGAAAAAATACAACAGCACCCCTTGAAAAATAAACGATTTTTCTGGTTGCAAAATATTGACGATGGAACATTGAAACATTTTTACAGGAATGCTTTTTTGGTAACATATCTTTCCAAATATGAAGGTTATGGGCTTCCTGTTGTTGAGTCCCTGCATTACGGAAACATTACAATTGTTTCAAAAAACAGTTCAATGGTTGAGGTTGGACGAGAGTTTGCCGACTATATACTGTATGAGAACAGAGAAGAGTTAGGTCTTGTTCTTTCACATTATTGTGAAAACACAGAGGATTACAGAAAAAGAAAAGAATATATACAACATAATTTTAAACAAAAAACATGGAAATCTTTTTATAATGCTTTATATAAAACATTTCTTGCATATAAATAAGGCATTACTAAATCATCTTTTTATACTTTATGCGATAAAATATGAAACATTTATGCTAGAAAGAAGGAAAGCTATTGATAAACATCATCTTATGTGGCGGAAATGGAACAAGACTCTGGCCCCTGAGCCGATCTCTTTTACCAAAACAGTTTGTAAAACTTTTTCATAAAAAATCACTTTTCCAACTGACGGTCAAACGAAATTCATCACTTTGCGAGAGACGCATTGTTGTGTCAAACCAAGATCAATATTTTCTGGCGCTCGATCAGCTTGAAGAGATTGCATACGAAAGAGAAAATGAATATATTCTTGAATCTGTTGGCAAAAATACTGCTCCCGCCATAGCACTTTCCTGTTTTGGACTGGATGCCGATGAAATTGTTCTTGTAACACCTTCTGACCATCTTATTAAAAATCAGGAAGAGTATTTGCGTGTATTGCATCAGGCAAAAAATCTCGCAGAACAGGATTTTTTAGTTACGTTTGGTATAGAAGCAAAATTTGCTGAGACAGGTTACGGCTACATAGAAGCAGACGGAGACAATGTCAAAGCATTTCATGAGAAACCAGATGCACAAAGAGCAAAAGAGTATCTCAGGCAGGGATGTTTTTACTGGAACAGCGGAATGTTTTGTTTTAAAGCCGGTCTCTTTTTGGAAGAGTTGAAAAAATATGCCCCGCAGATATACGAGACTGCACAAAAAGCTTTTCAAAACAGAATAATACAAAACACTACAAATAAAATCAAACTTGAAGATATGCAGAGCATACCTGAAGAGAGTATTGATTATGCGGTTATGGAAAAAAGCACAAAAGTAAAAGTAGTCAAATCCGATATAGACTGGTCAGATTTGGGAAGTTTTGATGCTTTGGCTGAAGAGTTTGAAAAAGATGAACAGGGGAATACAAAAACAGAAAACCTTCTGACACTTCATGCCCAAAACAACTTTGTTCATACAGCTTCGAGACTGATCTCTTTGGTAGATGTGCAAGATCTCATTGTTGTAGATACGGCAGACGCACTTCTTATTACAAAAAGAGGCAACTCAGAAAAGATTAAAACTATTGTCAAAGAGTTACATGTACGTGAGAGTGAACTTCCACATACACATGTTACAACGCACAGACCATGGGGAACATATACAGTTCTGGAACAGGCAGAAGGATATAAAATAAAGACAATAGTTGTTAAGCCCGGTAAAAGGCTGAGTCTGCAAAAACATCTTCACCGAAGTGAACACTGGATAGTTTTGAGCGGGATTGCAACGGTCACTGTCGGGCAAAAGGTAGAAGAGATACGTGCAAATGAAAGTACCTATATTAAAATGGGAGAGATTCATCGTCTGGAAAACAGAGGAAAGGTTGATGTTGTCATTATAGAGGCACAGGTAGGTGAGTATACGGGTGAGGATGATATTATCCGTATTGAAGATGATTACAAAAGAGTGTAAATGAAGCAAATGCTGCTTGCCCTGTGGGCATATAGGTTTTTTATTGTCTCTTCCATAAAAACAGAGTTCAAAACCCGTTTTGCCAGAAGTAAAATAGGAGGCTTCTGGATGGTTATTCATCCTTTGGCACAGGTATTGGTATATGCTTTGATCCTTTCTCAAATCATGAAAGCAAAACTGCCCGAAGTCCAAACACAGTATGCATATCCTATTTATATTCTTTCAGGTATATTGGCATGGACACTTTTTTCAGATATTTTGACACGCTCTTTGAATGTCTTTATTAACAATGCAAATCTGTTGAAAAAGATGGCCTTTCCTAAACTTTCTTTGGTTCTGATTGCCATTGGTATAGCATTGATAAACTTTATACTTTTTATGCTTGTGATGTTTGTAGTTTTTGCTTTTTTAGGACATTTGCCGTATCATGCACTCTACTGGTTGCCCCTGCTTATAGGAATCACGCTTGTATTGGCAACAGGGATAGGATTGTTTCTTGGAGTTTTGAATGTCTTTATCAGAGATATAGGGCAGATTATGGAGGTCGTGATGCAGTTTTGGTTTTGGCTGACACCTATTGTTTATATGACATCTATTGTGCCGCAAAAATACCATACCCTTTTCATGCTCAATCCGATGACAGGCATAGTGGAGGGATTCCAAAATATCCTTTTGTATGACAAGGCGCCAAATTTCGGACATTTGTTCTATCCTGCAGTTTTTGCACTTTGCAGCCTCTTTTTGGCAATGCTTCTTTTTTACAGAGCAAGAGAAGAGATGACGGATGTGTTATGAGTAGTTTATTGGAAATATGCAATATCTCAAAATCTTTCAAAGAGTACAGTTCGGAGTTGCATCGTATTGCTTCATGGTTTGGCGTACATTATAAGCCGGCACATGAGAGAACAGTTTTGCATGATGTTTCATTCACTGTCGGGCATGGAGAGGCAGTAGCAATAGTCGGGCAAAACGGTGCAGGAAAAAGTACACTTCTCAAGATTATCACAGGAACTCTGAAACAGACAGAAGGAACTGTTCATATACATGGACGCATATCAGCAATTTTAGAGCTTGGAATGGGATTTCAGCCCGATTTGACAGGTCGTCAAAATGTTTATCATTCAGCAGGACTCATGGGCTTTACACGCCAACAAATCAATGCAGTTATGCATGAGATAGAAGCTTTTGCAGAAATCGGGGTATATTTTGACCAGCCTGTGCGAACCTATTCAAGCGGTATGCAAATGCGTCTGGCTTTTAGCGTGGCAACAATGTACCGTCCGGAAATTTTGATTGTTGATGAAGCTCTTTCTGTCGGAGATGCCTATTTTCAGCATAAAAGTTTTTCACGCATACGGCAGTTCCGGCAAGAAGGTACAACCCTGCTTTTGGTTTCACATGACAAGGGAACTGTGCAGGCTATTTGTGATAAGGCTGTTTTACTTGAAAAAGGAAGCATTGTAAAGAGCGGAAATCCTGAAGAAGTGATGGATTACTACAATGCGCTTATCGCAGAAAAAGAAAACAGTATGCTCAAGCAGATTAAAAGAGAAGATGGAAGAGTGGAAACAACTTCCGGAACAGGTGAAGCAAAACTTATAAGTGCAGGTTTTTTCAACACAAAAAAAGAGCCGGTGGAGTACATTAGTGTCGGTGAAGCAGTGACGCTTGAAATTGCATGTGAAACTTTGGTTGACATAGAAGAAATGACAGTCGGTTTTATGATAAAAGACAGACTGGGGCAGCCGATTTTTGGAACAAATACCCATCATTATAAAAAAGAGATAAAAAAACCACACAAAGGGGAACACTACCTTGTCTCTTTTATTTTTAATATGAATCTTGGAGTGGGTTCCTATTCAGTTGCCATAGCACTGCATGCCGACAACACACATGTTGTAAAAAATTACCAATGGAAAGATCAAGCCGTTATTTTTCATGTTCTTAATGCATCAAAAGAAGAGTTTATCGGTTCATCCTGGCTTGATCCAAAAGTAGAGGTTTTTCATGTCGAGTAACAATTTTTATAAAGCATTTGAAGATGCGCACAGAGGTTCAAGAGAACTGATAAAAAAGAGAGTAAGTGTTTATTTGCCTTTTGTAACAAAACTAAAAGAGATGTATCCAAATGCAACAGTTCTTGATATAGGCTGTGGCAGAGGTGAATGGCTGGAGCTTCTTAGGGAAAATGATGTAATCGCAAAAGGGGTTGACCTTGATGAGGGGATGCTTCATGAATGTTCCCGGCGTTCGTTACATGTAGAGTGTGCAGACGGTATAGAGCTGCTTAAAAAACAACAAGATGAGAGTTTGATGCTTGTAAGTGCTTTTCATGTTGTAGAACATATATCATTTGAAGATTTGCAAACTTTTATAAAAGAGGCCAAAAGAGTACTTAAGCCGGCCGGATTGCTTATCTTGGAAACACCAAATCCGGAAAATATAAAAGTAGCAACAGAAAATTTTTATCTTGATCCGACACATACAAAACCCATTCCGGCAAATCTGCTTGCATTTTCAGCAAAATTTTACAAGTATGAAAGAGTGAAAATTCTCAGACTTCAAGAAGCTTCGCAATTGGCAAAAAAAGAAAATATAACCTTGTCAGATGTTTTGGAAGGAGTCAGCCCTGATTATGCAGTTATAGCGCAAAAATTCGCAAAACCGGAACTGTTGGAAAGGTTTCATGCCCTGTTTACGCAGGAATACGGACTGCCTTTAAGTGTACTTTCAGCAAAATTTGAACACCGTTTAGAAAAGATTGAGGCGAAAGCGACACAGGCGGAGGCGAAAGCGACACAGGCGGAGGCGAAAGCGACACAGGCGGAGGCGAAAGCGACACAGGCGGAGGCGAAAGCGACACAGGCGGAACAAAATTACTACGCCATACTTAACAGCAAATCATGGAAAATTACAAAACCATTGCGAGAAGTGACCAGTTTTATACGTTGGTTTCTTACAGGTGTACGCCATTGGGTAACATTTTCTCCGACAAGTCGTCCAAGAAGAGTAGTCAAAAAAGTTTTGCTCAGTCTGAAATATAAAATAGCATCACAGCCAAAACTGAAAAAAATTAGTGTATATATTTTAACAAAGTATCCAAAACTGAATATGTTGATTCTAAGACTCATAATGCCGCAAACCAAACAAACAAAAACAGATCTGCAGGAGAACAGACAACTCAACTCTCCCCGTGCCAAACAGATATATAGACAATTGCAAGAGAGTATAAAAAAGAATGAAGGTATAAACTGATGCGTATTGTCATAGATATTCAAGGAATGCAAAACCTGAGTGCTTCAAGAGGCATCGGGAGATATGTGAGTGCTCTTACAGAGGCAATACTGAAAGAAAACAGTGAAGATGAAATTTTTTTGCTGCTTAACGGACTCTTTTTGGAAACTGTTGAACCGGTTATTAAGCAGTTTGAAAATTTATTGCCTAAACATCATTTTGTTGTTTTTGATGCATACAAAGGGCATGCCCTCTCAGAAGAAAACGCTTTAGGTGTTGCAGTTTCTCAGCTGTGCAGAGAAAAACTCATTGCAGATTTAAACCCGGATTTTCTACTGCTTACAAGTCTTTTTGAAGGGGCGATGGACAACTCTGTTACTTCTGTAGGTCAGTTTTGCCATATTCCCACTGCGGTAGTTCTGTATGATTTGATACCTCATATACTCAAAGAAAAATATCTCTCTTTTGCACCCTTAAAAGAGTGGTATTACAATAAGATAGAGTCTCTGAAACAAGCAGATCTGCTGCTTGCCATTTCTGAGTCTGCAAAACAAGAGGCAGTGCAATATTTACAAATTGACGCAGACAAAATTATAAACATCTCCTCAGCAGTCGATGCAGAGCTGTTTCAAGCACAAAAAGAGCAGAAAAATCTCAGAAAAAAATTCAACATTACAAAAGAGTTTCTGCTTTATACAAGTGCCTATGAGCAGAGAAAAAACTTTGAAGGACTTATAGAAGCCTTTTCTCTGCTCAAACCGGACATAAGAGAAAAGTTACAGCTTGTTTTGGTATGTAAACTCAACGAGGAAAAGAAAAATCAGCTTGTATCTGCCATAAAAAAATTTCGTCTGCAACCCGAAGAATGTATTTTAACGGATTACATACCGGATGAGGAGTTGATACATCTCTACTCTTCATGTACTTTGTTTGTATTTCCCTCTTTTCATGAAGGTTTTGGTTTGCCGGCGCTTGAAGCTATGTCCTGCGGTGCGGCAACTATCGGTTCTGACACGACAAGTATTCCTGAAGTGATAGGCAGAGACGATGCTCTTTTTGATCCCTACAATGCAAAAAGTATTGCCAGCAAAATAGAAGAAGTCATCACTGAAAAAGATTTTTGGCATTCTTTGAAAAAACATGCAAAGGTGCATGCAAAAAAATTCACATGGAAAAAGAGTGCAAAGGCAACACTCCAGGCTTTACAGGACAGAGCAGTTGCACAAAAAGAGACACAAAATTTTAAAGCAAATACAGACAAACTGATACAAAAAACAGCACTGCTGCAAAAAACAGAAAAACTCACAGAAAATGATTTGGTACATATTGCAAACATCATAGCAAATAACGAAAAGACTATTCAGAGACTCCAGGCATATGCAGATTTTTCACAACCTTTAAAATGGCGGGTAGAAGGTCCTTTTGACAGTAGCTACAGTTTGGCACTGCTCAACCGTGAAACAGCACGAGCTTTGGATGAGCTCGGACATACCGTTATACTTCACTCTACAGAAGGTCCCGGTGATTTTTTACCGGATGAAAATTTCTTAAGAGAAAACCAGGATATTAAAGAGATGTACGAAAGAGAATCGCACTTTGGGGTGCAGTCAGTCGATGTCGTAAGCCGTAATCTCTACCCGCCAAGAGTGGCAGATATGCAGGCAAAAAAAAACATGCTCCATCACTATGCATGGGAAGAGTCAGCATTCCCACAGGAGTGGGTCAAAGAGTTTAACACGCATCTTCACAGTATGACCTGTCTTTCAAAACATGTTGAAAAAATTATGATTGACAACGGCGTAAAAGTACCGCTTATCACTTCCGGCTGCGGGGTTGACCACTGGTTGCGAGTAGGGACAGATACAGGTTATGTTTTAGATGACAAACACAGTTTTCGTTTCTTACATGTATCGTCCTGTTTTCCCAGAAAAGGAGTTGATGTTTTATTAAAAGCATACGGAGATGCTTTTACAGACAAAGAGGATGTTTTACTTATTATTAAAACATTTCCAAATCCGCACAATGAAGTTCATAAGTGGCTCCAAGAGGCAAAAGAACAAAACAGTGCATATCCCGATATTCTCATTATTGAAGAGGACCTGAGTGAAGAACGGCTCAAAGCACTTTATAAACAGTGTGATGTATTGGTTGCGCCAAGCAGAGCAGAAGGTTTCGGTGTTCCTCTAGCAGAAGCGATGCTTTTGGATCTGGCAGTGATTACAACAGAGTGGGGAGGACAGCTTGATTTTTGTTCGCATGAGACCGCTTGGCTCATAGAGTACGCATTTGCTCCTGCAAAAACACACTTTAAACTTTTTGATTCCGTATGGGCAGAGCCGTCACAGGCACATTTGGCACAATTGATGCAAGAAGTTTATGAGACACCCCTTCAAAAAAGGTTGCAAAAAACAGGCAAAGCAAAAGAGTTTTTGTTAAACAATGCTACATGGTTACATGTAACAGAGCGTTTGGTTGATATGGCACTGGCAACACAAACAGACAAAGAAGAAAAAAAATTGAAAATAGCATGGATAAGTTCTTACAATACAAAATGCGGTATAGCGACATATTCCCAACACCTTATTGAAAATATGCAAAATGCAGAGGTGGAGGTGTTGTGTAACTATGTACAGACAACACTTTCACAAGACAAACCAAATGTACAGAGATGTTTTGCATTGGGAGAGGAGCAAACACTGCAAACCCTTTCAGCAAAAGTAAATGAAATGAAGCCCGATGCGATTGTTATACAGTTTAACTACAGTTTTTTTAATTTTAGCAGCCTAAACAGTTTTATAGAAGAACAGACACAGCAGGGCATAAAGATTATAATGATGCTGCATGCCACACAGGATGCTGCGATTACCCCGCATAAAAAACTTTCACAGCTTGTACCGGGCTTTAAAAAGTGTGCAAGAATTCTTGTGCACTCCTACAAAGATTTGAATCGCTTAAAAGCCTATGGACTGGTTGAAAATGTTGCCTTGTTCCCTCATGGTGTTTTAGATTTTACACCTCCGAAAAAAGTTACAAAAAACAGCGTTTTCACACTTGCATCGTATGGCTTTTTTCTTCCGCACAAGGGGCTTTTGGAACTCATTGATGCTGTAGAAATTTTACGTTCTCAAGGTACAGCAGTCCATCTCAAGATGTTTAATGCAAAATATCCTGACCCGGTATCTGATGATATGGTACAAAAAGCAGAAGAAAAAATAGTTGCACTGAATCTGCAAAAGCATATCACACTCACTACAGACTATCTCAGTGATGAAGAGAGTCTGATCGAACTCAACAAAGCAGATTTACTGCTTTTTGCCTATCAGGAAACGGGAGAGTCCTCAAGTGCTGCTGTCCGTTATGGTCTTGCAGCACAAAAACCCATAGCGGTTACACCTTTAGAAATATTTGATGATGTTAAAGATGTAGTTTTTACATTGCAGGGAACATCTCCGCAGGAGATAGCAACAGGTATACAGCATTTGATGCAGCAAATCAAAACAAATGCTCCGAAAATACAGCAAAAACAACAGGAGGCACAACGATGGCGGACAGAGCATCGCTACTCACACTTGGGAGAGAGACTTTCAAATATTATTCAGGCACTTACAATCGCGTAAATCTTTGATCATCTGCAGAGTTCTTTTTTTTCTTGCAGCGTCGATGAGATGAAAATTCGTATTGAAATACATCTCCTGAGGATACATGTAATCATAAGGATTCCCGACAAAAGTCCAGCCGCGTTTGCGAATCTCTGAAGCGATATGTTCATAAAACCATCGTTCCTGAGGATTTTGACGGTAAGTGCTGTTGTACATTAAGGTACTTGGCATAAAAACGACTGTGACTTTTTTTTGTCTGCACCATTGGACAAATTGAGTTAAATATTTCCATCCGAGTGCCTGCGTGTCAAACGCTGCTCCATACTTTTGCGGATGCTTTGCATACCCAAGAACCTCTTTGTAAAAAGCAGCCGTTCTCTCTTTGCGGGAAGTATGGGTCTGATCTCCATAGGCATTTATGTGTTGGACGCCATAGAGCCCTGTTGTGGGCATCTGGCTGTCGCTGTGAAAATACCCATCCCAAAGTCTTTGAAAACGCACATGCCACAGAATGTAAAACTGTTCTTTGAGTGTAAGCTGTAAAAAGCATTCCGGTTCTCTTGAGAGTATATAGTCTATCATTTGCATACCTGGAGTACCGTCATAGGAGTACATAGGATACTCCAAAGGCATGATGACAATGTCTCCTTCGCGAATGACTTTTTTTGCTTCATGCAGTATGCAGGGCAGTTCAATTCCTGCATTGACACCGTCATTGAGTACCGGCATTTCGAAGGCTTTGGCAAGCATACGGCTGTCGATGCCAAAAAGTGCATTGGAACCGGCAACAAGGACTGTTTTTCGAGTGTAAGTCTTCTTTACCAGTGACTCTTTTTGCCGGTAAACCTCAAAAATCCACTGTGACATTTTTGTAGCTTTACCTGTTTGGAAATATACCAGGGCACACCACAGGCTGCAACTCAGAAGCAAAGAGAAGGAAAACCAGAGAAAAAACCGCATACTGAACCTTAAAAGTTGAAATAAACAAATGTCTGCGCCGGTGTGACAGCCATATATTTGAGTGCTGTAAAAAAAGCGATGCCGGCTACAGCACCATGCCAGTTTCTGACACGGATGTGTTTGGTGTGATAGGCTATCATTTCAGAGGAGTTTTTCATAAACCAGACAAGAACAAAAGCTGTGGCAAACAGAAAAATTGTTTGTTTGTCTATAGGTTGCAAATGGAATGCTTTAAAATTAAAAAGAGTGCTGTAGTAGTGCATGGCACTTGAAAAATCATCAGCACGAAACAAAACCCACAGCAAAGTAACTGTAAGAAAAGTAAGCAAAGTGCCAGAGCTTGATCTGGCACTTTCATAAGATCTGGCACTTTCATAAGATCTGGCACTTTTATGAGATCTGAACAAATGCACAAAACCCAACAAAAGCCCGTGCAAAAACCCCCAGAGTATAAAAGTCCATCCCGCACCGTGCCAGATGCCACCGATGGTCATAGTCAGCAGGAGGTTGACAGCCTGGCGTGAGATTTTGACTCTGTTGCCTCCGAGCGGGATGTAAATATAGTCACGCAGAAAATTTGACAGGGTGATGTTCCAGTTTCTCCAAAACTCAATGATATTACGACTTTTGTAGGGTGAGTAAAAGTTTATCGGCAGGCGAATACCAAACAACAGCCCCAGTCCTATAGCCATGTCACTGTAGCCGCTAAAGTCAAAATAAATTTCAAAACTGTATGCAAAAAGACCAATCCATGCCTCAAAAACACTCAACCCCTCTTGTATGTGTGAAAAAGCACTGTTTGCATAGACCGCAAAACTGTCAGCCAGAACCACCTTCTTGAAAAGTCCGACACAAAAAAGAAAGACTCCCGCTGAAAAATATGTCGGATTGAAATGTTTCCATTTCGGATGCAGCACCTGCGGTATAACCTGCCTGTAATGGACTATGGGACCGGCAACAAGCTGCGGAAAAAAAAGTATAAAGAACATATACTCTTTAAAAGAAAAGAATTCTATTTTCTTATAATACAAATCAACCTGAAAAGCTATTTGCTGAAAGGTGAAAAAAGAGATGGCAAGCGGCAAAATCAAAGGCGTATCTGTCATGTTTAAAAAGTAGCTGTATTTGTAATAAACCAAAGGCATCAGGTTTAAAACCAAAATTATACTCAGTAAAACTTTTGCATATCCGGGATGCCTCTCTATAGACAGTGCGAAAAGATAATTGACAACAAGAGAACCAAGCAGTATAAAAAGATGC
The DNA here is from genome assembly GCF_039667065.1 of Sulfurimonas sp. NWX367. NCBI lineage: Bacteria > Pseudomonadati > Campylobacterota > Epsilonproteobacteria > Campylobacterales > Sulfurimonadaceae > Sulfurimonas > Sulfurimonas sp. NWX367. Next base: position 285,151 of record NZ_JALCZM010000002.1, read on the forward strand.
TGCAGATTCCACTGTGCATAAAAGACAACAGAGGCAACAATGAGAAACCATACACCTGCCCTGTGAAGTTTGAGAACCCAAAATCCAAAAAGAGCCGGCAGTAAAAACAAAAAGATAAAATCATAGGAGTTAAACAGCATACATCATTGTAGTGTTTTTTCATTAAAGCCATGATTAAAGTAACTAATGGTAACATTTATAAATTTTTAACAAGGAAACAATATGGCAGCATTAATTAACGGTTTAGGTGGAGACTCCGGTTTTGGGGAAAATGTACTTACAAGAAACGATGACGGGTATTCTGATGCTATAGACATCACATCAGTTTTTCCAAACGGAATAAATCTTTTTACAAACAGATATACAAGTATGTATGTCAACACAAACGGAAACATTACATTTGACGGTGGACTCTACAGTTATACTCCCGGCAGTATTGATGCCGGGAGCAGTCCGATATTTGCAGCATTTTGGGCTGATGTTGATACAAGAAGCGGTACGGTTGCTGCAAACAACGGAAGCACAGCAACGGTCGATACGAGTTTGGGTGCCTACAGAACATTTATAAATAATGATACACTCTATTATGACAGTATTGACTATACCTCCGCAGTATTGAATTACAATATATCCGCCTGGGATCTTTCAAGCTTACAGGCTTTTGATGAAGATGTAAAAGCGACAACAGGATGGGACACAGCGACAAACCCTGAAGCACTCACTGCATCAGAGAGCCTTTATACATTTTTGGTGCAGGCAGCTGCAGATATCGCAGCACAAACAGGAGACTCCAATTATAATACAGCAGGCAATTCTACAGGTTCCAACCTTGTCTGGTACGATCTGGACCCCGACACACAAACCATTACCGTTACCTGGGATGATGTGGGGTACTATAATGAACATATGGACAAAACAAATGCCTTTCAGCTGCAGTTAAAAAATGTGGGAGACGGTAATTTTGACATCTCCTATATCTATGAAGATATTAACTGGACAACAGGGGATGCGAGTGACGGTGTAAACGGTCTTGGCGGTACAGTCGCAAGAGCGGGTTACAGTGCAGGAGACGGTGAACACTACTATGAACTGCCTTTTTCAGGAAGTGAATCAGGGATGTTGGGACTCGATACCTATGCAGTTGCAGGAACAGGAGACACAGGAATCTGGAAGTTGTCTGCTGCAAACGGAAGCATTCAGGGGATAGGGCTTGAAAACAGTGATGATGAACTGGAGGGGACAGCTGCCTCTGATATTCTCTCCGGAAGAAGCGGAAATGACATTTTACGCGGAGGACTGGGTGATGACAGCATAGACGGCGGAGAAGGCGATGATATTTTGGACGGCGGAGACGGAAACGATGTCTTTTTTACAGGAACAGGAAATGACACCGTCATAGGCGGTGCCGGCATAGACAAAGTCGTCTACACAGATAACTTAAACAAATACAGTTTTACACCGCAGACAGACAGATATATAATAACAGATGATGCTGCAACGTCCACAGATACTCTGCAGGAAATCGAAGATGCAGTTTTTGCAGATGTTACTCTGGCAGTGGAACTGTTGGCAGTTATAGTGGAACAGGAACAGCAGATAGCACGACTCTACAGTGCAGTACTTGGAAGAAATCCGGATAACAACGGACTCACCTACTGGCTCAATGATATGAACACAAACGGCAGTACCATACAGAACATTTCAGGAGGTTTTGCAGGAAGCGATGAATATCTGGCCCGTTTTGGTGCCCAATCTGATGCAGATTTTATAAATCAGCTTTACAATAATATATTAAGCAGAGATGCCGACCAGGCGGGCTATGACTACTGGATGTCCGAAATAAACAGCAGCGGGGACAGAACAGGAATGATAGTGAGTTTTTCAAACAGCAGTGAGTATGAAGCGGCACAGCAGGCAAATGTAGAGAATTTTCTGAACAATGTCGATTTAAGTTCGTTAAATACAGATACACTGGTTATATAAGATTTATATTTCTTTTAAGTTTTACAATGTTACAATACACAACGTTTCACCTAGGAATGCATGCTTTACAATCTAGTCTCAAAGTCTAGAGTGTTAAAATTCAATTTCTAAGCTAACATCTAGCGAGGCTAGATACCTAGGTCAGACTTAATATTAAGGAGAAAAAATGGCTACTAGAGAACAAATAGCTAAATTATATGTTGCAACTTTTAACAGAGCTGCAGATGCGGACGGACTTGCTTACTGGATAAGTGACGGAACGCCGAACACAACAAGTCTGACGGACTTAACAGACTTAGCAGCTGCTATGACAGATAGTGCTGAATATCAGGCACTTTACAGCGGACTTGACAGAGAAGCTACAGTACAGGCAATGTACAACAATCTTTTTAATAGAACAGCAGCAGCAGACGAGCTTGCATACTGGGTAAGCGGAGACGGTGGGACAATCCCTGTTAACCAACTGATCATCGCTCTTATAAACGGTGCAGAAGCAGACACAGGAAGTGCTACAGATGCTGCAGTAATGAACAACAAGGCAACAGTAGGTCTTTACTTTGCAGATATGGGTCTTAATGATGTTGCATTAGCTAAAACTGTATTGGCTGGTGTTACTGATGATGCTGCTACTGTTACGGCGGCTGAGGCTGTTGTTGATGAGCATATACCTGGTACTTTCAGTTTAACTACTGGTACTGATACAATTGAAGGGACTGCTAATGATGATACTATCAATGCTGTTAACTCTTCACTTGCTTCAGAAGGAACACTTCAAGGTACTGACTCAATTGACGGTGCTGCTGGTAACGATACTATCAATATAAGTATGAAGCAAACTTGGTCAGGTTTCACAACAGGTTCTATGAAAAATGTAGAAAATGTTAACTTGACAAATGATTCTACTGCTGCACTGTCTTACTCTGCAAAAAACACAACAGATGTTACAAAATACACTGTAGCTAACACAGCAGGAAACACAACACTTTCAGACTTAACAGAATTAGCTTCATTGGATGTTACAGCTCCTGCAAACACTAGTACTTTAACTGCTACATATGGTGCGGCAACAACAGTTGCAACAGGAACACAAACAGATACTCAAGAGTTAAAAGTAACTAATGTTGGTACAATTAACAGTAGTACAACAGCTACATCTAACGCAAAAGCACTAAGTGTAAATATTGCTAAAGTCGAAGCACTTAACCTTACAACTGCTGGTGATTCAAATACATTAAACCTTTCAGGTGTAACAGATGCTAAAACAATTACAGTAAGTGGTGAAGGTCAAACTGAAATTCAAGCAGTAGATGCTGCTATGACTTCTTTTGATGCCTCAGCTGCAACTGGTAATGTAATCGCTGATTTAACTAATGCTGCTGCAAATTCACTTACTTCAGTTAAATCTGGTGCTGGTGATGATAAGATTACAGTTGATGCTTCTGACTTAACTGCTTCTGCTACGGTTGAAGGTGGTGCAGGTGCTGATACTTTAACTCTTAATGGTACTGGTAAAACTCTTCAAAACACAATGAGTGGTTTTGAGACTTTAGCTCTTCAAACAACAGGTGGTACTTTGATATTCTCAGGAACAAATGTATCAGACATTGCTACTGTTAATGTAAGTGGTTTAACTGCTGGTTCAGATTCACTTGTAAATATGGGAGCAAATGCTCTTACTGTAAACGCAACTGGTGCAAATACAGCTGCTTTCTCTGCTGACAATGCTGCTGCAGTGACTTACAACTTAAATGCTGCTTCTACTGCAACTGCTGCTGCTCCAAGTAATAATACAGGGAATGCAACTTTTGACAGTGCAACAGCATTGACTATTAATGCAGGTGATTTAGTGACATATGCAACTGGTACTATTCAAGCAAATGCAGCAACAGAACTTACTTTAAACACAGTTTCACATGTAGCAAATGCAACAGAAGTTGATACTTTTGCTGGTACAATCAATGCAGGCTCTGCAACAACAGTTACTATTGATGCTAAGGGTCAATTAGCAGGTCTAGCTTTAAATGTGGCTAAAGCAACAACTGCGACTATCACAGCTGGCTCTACTGCAGTAGCTGCCGACACTATGACAATTGATGCAACGAAACTTCAAACATTGAATATTACTGCAAATCAAAGTTTTACGTTGAGTGCCGCAACTGCAGGAACAAGCTTAGATTCTGTTCAAACTATGACAGTTGATACTGCTAAAGATTTCACAGCTGGAACTGCTGCTGGAACTGCTGCTAACTATTTTTCAGATATGGCAAGTTTAACTTTAAGTGGAGACAAATCTACGAGTTCTGCATTATTTGGTAACTTAGGTGCAACAACTTTAACTCACAATGTAGATGTAACAGCAACAGGTCTCAAAAATGGTTTAACAACTGGTGCTATTGATGCTGGAACTGCTGCAGTTTCTATCAATGTTAGTGATGTTACTGGTGCAGTAACATTAAGTACAATAGACGGTGATGCAGGTATTACCTTAAATGCTCAAAATCTATCTGGTGCGTTATCAAATGCTACATCTGCATTAACAACTACTACTGGCAATATTAATATCGATGTTACTAATATAGGTAGTACAGCTACATTAGGTGCATTAACTACAAGTGGTGGTGCAACAGGTGGAGATGTTACTGTAACAGCTACAAATGCTATAGGCGCTGTAACTACAGGTGTGATTACAGGTAATAATGTAACAGTTGATGGACAAAATGCATTAGCAGCTGTGACAATTGGTAATGGAACAACTGCTGGAACAGATATTAATGCTCACACATCTGTAACATACACAGGTACTAACTTAACAGCTAACGGTGTAGATATTGCAACAGATGCAACTTCAACTGCATTTACTGCTACTTTAAATGGTGGAGCACAAGCTGAAACTTTTACTATCACAGGTGGTGCAGCACAAACTAGTATGACTGTAAAAGGTGATTTAGGTGGTGGTACAAACTCTGTGAGTGTAGTACTTGCTAACAATGCAAATGCAACAAAAACACAAACTGTTGATTTGTCTGGATTGACAGGATCAAGTAATACTACAACAACTACAAATACAAATTTAAGTGCGGAAACGGATGGTGCTATTACTTATACTGGTAGTGCTATGAATGATACAGTTAATATTGCAGGTGCATTGGCTGGATCACAAGCAGTTTCTATTACTGATACTACAACAACAGATACTGATACATTGGTTTTAAATAATTCCAGTATTGCTCTTACCAATTTAAGTGTTTCTGGTTTTGGAAATATGACTGTGAGTGCTGCTGCATCAATTAATGCTTCAGCTATTAGTGGTCAAACAATTGCTGTTGCAGAATCTACTAATATATTGACTCTTACAGGAACAGCTGGTAATGATGTTATTGATTTATCTAACATTACTCATGCGACAGCAGGTAATTTAGCTGTTACAGCAGGTGCAGGTAATGACACAATTCTTGCTACTGCCAATGGTGATACAATCACTGGTGGTGCAGGTGCTGATAGCATTACGCTTGGTGCTGGTGCGGATAAACTAGTTGTAACGACTACTACTGACAGTAATGAAGCAACTATGGATGTTGTTTCGAATTTTACTTCAGGTACAGATACTATAGATTTGGCTGGGGTTGCTGGAAGTGCTACTAATTATGCTGAAAGTACTACTGCTAAAACAGATTTTGCAGCTGTTAAAGCTGATGCTGATACTGCTTTAGATGGTACAGTATTGTATTATTTCGGTACAGATGGTACAGATGGATGGTTATTTTATGATGCAGATGGAACTGCGGATGCAACTACAGCACTTGATACGATAATTAAATTATCTGGTGTTACTGATATGGCGTTAGCTGATATCGTATAATTTCTCATTTCTTCTCATACCTTCATGCCTTTGCATGATAATGAGATCAGAAGCTAGAAGCTTAAAGTTTCTATTCCGAGAACCCCTTAAGGGGTTCTCACCCTTCCTCTGAAAAGGGGTCAGGTACCTTTTCTAGGTACCTTTTCTTAACTTTTCTTGTTTTATCCTTAATTACTGTATACCTCCCCAATAATCCAAAATCAATCAATCCCAATCTAAACCCTTAGCAAATCAATTTAAAGTGCTGAAAAAGGGTGCTGAAAAAGGGTGTCAGGCACTATTTTGTGCATTTTCTTAAACTAACCTTTCTACAAGAATGTAACACTATGTTAACCAACTAGCAATTTTACATTTTTATTGTATAATATCTTATGGCTAAAATAGATGAGATAAAATAGATATTAAATACCTTAAGAATATGGTTGAGTTTAACAATAGGTCTTATAGTGGTAATTGTGAGTGGCCTAGTTAAACGATATGACATTGATAAAATTGATTGGGTGTTTTATGCTAGATCTTTTTTATTCTTTATATTGATATTTGTGTTATTATTAATTATCATTAAAATATCAAATAAAACAAAAGAAATAAAGGATTTGTAATGGATGCAAGTATTGTTTTTATAGTAGGAGCTTTGTTAATGGCAGCAGTATTTATTTTTGGAACATACAAACTAGCTTCAGAATAAACACACAGGCAAAACCAAAAAAAAAGGGTGTCAGGCACTATTTTGTGTTACTCCAATTATTTTTTATCTTTTTTATTGTATAATTGTTTATGGCTAAAATAGATGAGATAAAAGAGATATTAAATACCTTAAGAATTGCTATGAGTATAGCATTTGGTATCTTAGTAATTGTTATTGGTAGCATTATCAAGAGATATGATGCTAATAAAATTGATGATATTTTTTGGATTGGTGTAGGTTTTACTTTTTTATTACTTATTTCTATTTATTTAATAATTAAAAAAATTTCTAATAAAACTAAAGAAATAAAGGAATTATAATGGATATAGCAACAATAGCAATATTATTAATTGCACTAGGAACAATTGGTGTTATGTTTTACGGAGTCAGTAAACTGTCTGAAGGGTGAAAAAAAAGGTGCCAAAAAAGGGTGTCAGGCACCATTTTGAGGCACCATTTTGTGCATTTTCTTAAACTAACCTTTCTACAAGAATAAGCATTATGTTACTCCAATCATTCTTTATCTTTTTTATTGTATAATAATCTTATGACATTACAGGAACGGAAAGATAAAGTTGATATTATTGCTAAACTAATTGATTCTCTTTATAAAAAATTGATTATATTATTAGCAATTGATGGAGCGTTTGGTACATATGCGCTAAAATATATAGCAGATTCAAATATGGTTGGATATGTATTTGCTGTTATTTTTATATTTGTATCAATAGCAATTTTTGTTACTTATATAAAAATGAATTTATCAACTAAAAAACTTGAAAGGATATCTGATGAATGAAATAGGAATCTTAATAATACCACTAGGTTTTATATTTGCTGCTATTATAGGTTTTTTAGCTGTTAAAAAGCATTGGAAAATTGCAGACTGGGTTTAAAAAAAAAGGTGCCAGGCACCATTTTGCTTTAGTATTGATTGCTATTGACTCATCTTTAGTTGCATGGTTATTTAATCATACAGTAATTAATATGAAAAGCGTTGTTGTTTTATTCCTTATTTGTATAATTACAATAAATATTCTTATATTGTTTAGATTTATTCTAGTAAAAATTAAATCACTGAAGGATTTATAATGGAACTATTATTTATTGGATTAGCAGTTGTCTTAACAGCGTTGTTTTATATGATATACAAACTTATTAATTTTAAATTAAATTAAACAAAAAGGTGACAGGAACAAAAAAAAAGTGCCAAAAAAAAGGTGCCAGGCACCATTTTGTGCTATAATCTTTCATGCCAAGAAAAGAAAGATACGCAGAACCCGGAATATATCATATAATCAATCGTGGAACAGAAAGACGTGACATTTTTTTAGAGCCGGAAGATTATGACTACTTTTTGTTTTTATTAACAAAAGCAAAAAAAGACTACACGCTTACACATCATGCATTTTGCCTCATGACAAACCATTACCATCTGCTTTTAGAAACACACGAACACAATTTATCAAAAGTTATGCAGTTTATCAATGATAAATATGCAAAATATTATAACAAAAAGTACACAAGAGTCGGACATTTCTGGCAAGGAAGATTTAAATCTTACCCTTTATTTGATGATGCACACTTTTGGATTGTCGCAAAATATATAGAAAGAAACCCCATAAAAGCAAAAATGGTTACAGAGGTAAAAAACTATAAATTTCAATCTTTTTTTCAATGGAAATACGACTATATATATCTAACTCTTTTGGAAAATTCAAAAATATATGACATGACACTCAGTGAATATGAAAACTATATACAAAGCGAACAGGACATTGATGCTATAGACATAGTATATAAGGCTCCAAAACTGACAACAGTCAATGGAAAACTGAAAATGTTAACTAAAAGGTTAGAAACTTTTTTCAATTTTGACACTGATGCAAACAGAAATGAAAATATAAAAAAAGCTTTTGATTATGGGTACACTAAAAGTGAAATTGCAAAGTTTTTGTCGCTAAGCCATTCTTCAGTTCACAGAATACTTGTATAAAAAAGGATGAAGCTGTCAAGAATACATCCAAATGTTATATCTGCAACAATGTTAACAGAGGGCTACTCTCAATACTGCTGTATTTTATATTTAAAAACCTTTGGGTCAAGTCTAATAAATCGGAAGTAGAGGTTTCTTCCTCGTTGCCTGTTGGCATCTCTTTTTTTAAAACTTCACCGAGTGTTAGTTTTGTCTCTTCTTGTGGAATTATGGCAGATATTTTTTGTGCTGCATCGAAGTAGTTTGCTGGTTTTTCTATATTTTTTTCTATATTTTCTGCAATTTTCATATAGCTGTGATTGCCTGTTGTTTGAGTAGTGTCACCATATTTGAGTATAGCATCTATAGATGGAGCTCCAGTGGTATAGCCATTACTTTGTAACAGATGGATTGCTTTTAGAGTATCATCCTTTTGTAGACCTAAATCTTTTAATGCATTATTGTACTCAAATGTTGAAACACCTGTTATTTGTGAGCGTTGATGAATTTCGTAAAAATTTTCTAAAGCTTTTTGAAATGTTGTATCACTCTTTTGAGGTTTATCTGCTTTTGTAGAAGTTGTCTGTATACCCGTGCTTGATGCAAGGAGATTGTTGTTAATACTCATGCTCGTCATCCCTCTAAAATTTTAAAAAATAAAAGCAATATTTATTCCAATAAAAGAAATCTAAGAAAAGGCAAAAGGCACTATTTTGAGACTTTTTTAAAATGTCAATACAAAAACTCAAACAAGTAAAGTGATATTTTATTGCTACATCTAACTTAGATACCACGCTAAACTTAATAAAACATTTAGTTTCATAGTAGTATACTTTTCTTATGTTGGTATTAAGTTATCTTAAGATTTAAAAAATGAGGAGTATATTATGGCAACTATAAAAGAACAATTAACACAATTATACATAGCATATTTTAACCGTGCACCAGATGCGGACGGTCTGACATATTGGTTGGATCAAATGCAAAATACGGGAATGGATTATGATGCCATTGCACAGAACTGGTCTACCGAGCAACAGGAGTTTACTGATTTATATGGTGACAATCTGACAAATGATGAGTTTGTGGCTAAGGTCTATGAACATGTTTTAGGGCGTGCACCTGATGCTGATGGCTTGGCATACTGGTCTTCAGAACTTTCAAGCGGTACATTAAATACCGGAAATTTGGTACAGGCAGTTGTAGCGGGTGCGAGTGCACCGACGGGGAGTCTGACAGATGCTTTAACATTGACAAACAGAACGGATGCCGGTTTAACCTTGGCAAATGCCGGCATTAACAACATTGATCTGGCTAAAAAAGTGGTTCTCGCGGTGAATCATAAACCAGAAACAGTTTCTATAGCAAAAAGTGTTATCAGTATTGCTGCAAAAGAAGTGGAACAAGCAGGAGGGGAGGATGCTGCGGACTTAAGCGGTGCTATTACAACGCTCGACACGGTGCATACAATGCTGACTGACACAACGCAGGCAACTACACTTGACAATACATTGGCAAATTTAGAGACTTTGTTGCAAAAAACAGAAGAAGCAGTAGTTGCAGGAACAGTTACAGATGTGGCATCTGTTTTGGCAGCAACGGCAACAACGGTAGAAGCCGCATCAGTTGACCCTACATTTGTTGAAAATCCGGACACTTTGGCAACAAGTCTGGTAGAAAATCCGGACAGCGTGGTAACCGAGGCAACAACCACTATAGAAGATGCCAACAATCCGACACCGACACCAACTCCACCGCCACCACCGCCGGCAGATACAACGCCGCCGACTATGCTCTCTGCCGTTGTAAACAGTGATGGAGATGTAGTGATAACCTACAGTGAAAGTGTGGCAAGTTCGACTGTGGAAGCGGGGGATTATGCGGTAAGCATAGATGGTACGTCAACAACACCTGTTGCAGCAACTGTAAGTACAAATACGGTAACATTGACAATGCCGACAAAAATTTTAGCTTCATCAACTGTTACTGATGTAGTCTATACTGCTTCAAACGGTACGGCAAACTCCATTAAGGATGCTTCAGGCAATGCAGCTATAGACCAAACACTCGCAACTGTTACAAATAATTCAATATGGTACACTATAGCTGAGTTAACTGCTGCAACTCCAACTCCAACAACATATGCTGTTTTAGATACTGCAGCAAATGCTGCTGCTGATGCGTCAACTGGTACTTATATTACAGGAAATATTAATGTTACTCTTACCGATGCAGCAACAATCGCACAGCTTACAACTATTGATGCTGCTACAAGTGGTACACTGACATATACAGCCATTACCGATACTGCGGCAAATCTTGCTACAAATACAGGTGGATACTTGACAGGTGCTGTTAATGCTACTGTTACTGATACAGGTTCAGTAGCAGCAGCAGATTTAAATACAATAGATGCTGCCACAACAGGTACAGTTGATGCGAGTAATGTAAGTACTGTTACAGGCATTTCCTCTGATGTAACAGCTCTTGTAACATCTGGAGTTATTCTAAGTGGGAGTGAGGCTATTACTCTTACTGATGCAGCAGGTGCAACAGTAGCGGCTGCCGATCTAGCAGCAATTGATGCAGCTACAGGTGGAACAGTTACAATTACAAATGTAAACAATTCAACATTTACAGTAACAGGTTCACTCACAGATGTATCTACTATTGTAAGTTTACTCGGTGCAACAACAGCTATTACTTTAACCGATACAACAGTGGCAGCCGCAGATGTAAATACTTTAGATGCTTCAGTCGGAACTATAGATGCGACAGCTGCTACAACAATTACAGGTAATTTAGCTGATGTAAATACTTTTATTTCAAATGTAACTTATACAAATACAGCAAATGTTACACTCTCAGATACAACATTAGCAGCCGCAGATGTAAATACTTTAGATGCTTCAGTCGGAACTATAGATGCGACAGCTGCTACAACAATTACAGGAACAACAACAGATGTAAAAGCATTAATCGATGCGAACACAGTATTTGCTCCATCTGTAAATATAACTCTGACAGATGCCGCAAATGCAACAGTAGCGGCTGCCGATCTAGCAGCAATTGATGCAGCTACAGGTGGAACAGTTACAATTACAAATTCAGTTATCATTAACGGCACAGCTGATGGTTCATCGACAGCAGATGCAATAGATGTTAGTGGCATTACATTTACATCTTCAGCGGTTACCATTAATGGTAATGATGGTGATGATAAAATCATTGGTGGGATTGAAGCAGATACCATTAATGGCGGAGATGGCAATGACATTATTCGTGGCGGTGCTGGAGTTGATACTATTAATGGTGATGCAGGTGATGATACATTTGTTGTACTTGGGGTGATTGGTGCCAGTGATTATACGACAGCAGATGTGACAAGTAATACGGGTGCTTATGCACTTGGATTGGCAAATCTTATAGATACCGGACTTACTACAAGTGATAGTGGACTGAATGCAGATGGTGTGACTTATGATGGAAGTGGTGAAACGTATGCCGGTGGTACCGGAACAAATGTTATAGAAGTTTGGGGTAATGCAAATCTAGCAAATGCTACTGTATCAAATATTAATTCATTTGATGTTCATTCTGATTTGACTTTATCTGCTTCACAACTTTTATATATGCTTAATACTGATGGTATTAAAAGTACATTAAATTTAATGGATGCAACATCTACTGTAAATATTACTGGTGTAACTCAGTCAACAGGATTAGCGCTGCTTCAAGCTTTTACACCTGCTATGGATATTGCAAATATGGATTTAACACAGGGAAGTATGCCTACAATAGCATTTGATTTATACTCTTTATCAAATACTACGGCCACTTCATATACTATTAAGCCGGAAGATATAGTTGATTTAGCTAATTTAGCTAATGGTACACAAACAACTTTACAAGATGCAGGGGGGGAAAATTCTGTTATGTCAGTAGCACCTGGTTCGACAATAACAACAGTGAATGCATCTGATGGAAATGACATAATTGTTGCAGGTAATATGAGCAGTAGTGTAACAGTTGATGGCGGAGCAGATGATGATATTTTAGTTTACGCAAGTCAAGCAGCAACGGATTTAGATCATGTCACAAATGTAGAGATTATTTCTTTAAGTGGTGGTGCAGCTACTATTACAACTGTTGATGGATTTAATGATATTAATGTACAACAAGCAGGAGTTACAATTAATGCTAAAGATATAACTGGAGCATTAACTTTTGATGCTTCTGCAGAAACAAGTAGTAGTGGAACAATTACTGCAGCAGGATTTTTTACTGTTATGGGTTCTGCACAAGCGGATACTATAACAGGTGGTGATGGTAGTGATACCTTCTATGCAGATGATACAGATGTTATAGATGGTGGAAGTAACTATACACTTGATAGAGCTAACGGAAGTAATGGTGATACAGTAATTTTTGATGCAGCAGTAGCTAGTGCAAACTTACTTGATACCAATTTAGCAAATATTGAAACTATTGTTGTAACAGATATAGGAGCTGATGGTACTGAAGTATATGACTTCTCTGCACAAAGTGAAAGTTTATTTATCAATGTTGTTGCAGGAAAAGATAATGCAGGAGCTGATATAACAACAGGTACAACCATTAAAGGGGGAACAGCAGCAGATACTATCATTGGTGGTGCAGGAGATGATACTATTACTGGTGATGCTGGAGATGATATTATTATACTTGGAGCTGGTGCAGATACAGTCACTGTTGATGCAGGAACAGACTCCCTTAGTAACCTTGCTACTGCAGATACTTTAACTGTTAATGCTAGTGCAATAGCAAATATTACAAGTGCAAATGGTAATATATTAGATATGACAACACTTACAGGTTATACAAACAACGGAACAGTTGTATTAAATAATACAGGTGGAGCAACTGCAGCAATCAAAGGTGGTGCAGGTATTGAGCAAATTATTGCTGGTGCAAATGGTGATACTATTACAGGTGGTGCTGGTGCTGATGCTATTACAATGGGTACTGGTAATGATACTGCCATTATAGCAGCTGCAGGAGATACTGGAACATTAACCTATAGTGATGTTGATAGTAGTGGAACTGTAAATGATACAGATACTGTAACAGGTGCATTTGATGTAATTACAAGTTTTACGACTTATGCTTCAAACAATAATGCAGATGGTGATGATTTAGTCATCTCATCTGTAAATAGTGCATCTGCAAGTGGTGATATTCTTACAGGTTTGAATGCAAATGAATATCAAATACTTCAAGGAACTTGGGATGCTACAAATGCGAAATTTACTATAGATAGTACAAATGGAACAGACCAACTTATAGCATTTGATGATGGAACAAACGATGTTGCTGTTGTTCTCTTAGGTATAACTGATTTTGATGCTACACAAGATTTTGGACAATAATTTATAATTTTATCCAAAAAAGGTGCCCAAGGTGCCAAAAAAAAGGTGCCAGGCACTATTTTGTGTTTTTATATTTTTAAACAATAGCTATATCTAATCTTTTTCCAAGTACAGATGTAGCTGATTCTAGTGTTTGCAGTGTCATAGAGTGGTTTTGAGGATTTAACAACCTATCAACAACTGCTCTACTTGTGTTCATCATTTTAGCCATTTTTGTTTTTGTTATTTTTTGAGCTTCCATCTCTTGCTTTATTTGATATGCTATTACTCTTTTTATAGCTGTTGTTTAAAAAAGGGTGTCAGGCACCATTTTGTGCATTCCCTTTTTTTCTTTCTTTTTTCACAGAAAATCTTCTTATGTTAAGCAAACCGCATTTTTATCCTTTTTATTGTATAATCAACTATGTATGAATTACTAAAAAATATAGGATTAGGATTATTTGTTAATGGTACTTATGCAATTATGAATTCTGATATTAATTTACATACGATTTCAATTACTGCAGGTTCTATATTAATTATGGCAACAATGATACATTTTGAAAAAAGGAGTAAATAATGGATGGACAAACAATTATTTCAGTGGTTACTTTAGTCTTAGTTATTTTTTCAACTTATCTATTAATAAAAGAAAAATTACAACATCATTAAATAAAAAGGTGCCAGGCGCCATTTTAAGGCACCATTTTGCCATTTTGATTTTGTTGGCTTTAAACAATAGCTATATCTAACCTTTTCCCAAGTGCAGATGTAGCTGATTCTAGTGTTTGCAGTGTCATAGAATGGTTTTGAGGGTTTAACAACCTATCTACAACTGCTCTACTTGTGTTCATAAGTTTAGCCATTTTTGTTTTTGTTATTTTTTGAGCTTCCATCTCTTGCTTTATTTGATATGCTATTATTCTTTTTATAGCTGTTGTTTCAGCATCTACAAGTATATCTTCCTCTTTTAAAAACTCATCAAAATCACTTTTCATATTTGGTTTTAATTCCATTTTATCTCCTTTGCTCTTTTAAGTGCTAAATCAATCTCATTTTTAGGTGTTTTTTGACTTTTTTTTATAAAACCATTCAATAAGATCATATACTCATGCTCAACAGTAAAAATAATTCTTGCTATTCTTTTATCGGTTATATTACTTCTTACTTCATATAATTTGCTCTCAAGCCTTATGCATACAGGCATACCAATAGGAAAACCATATTCTACTGTCTTTATATCATCACCCACTATTTTTCTATCTTCTTTACTTAAACTTAATAGCCATTCTCGTACTGGCTTATTTCCATTAGCAGATATATAAAATAGTGAAGTAATTTTTTTCATAATCACATTGTATCAAAAAAGATACATTTTATCAAGAAAAGGTGCCAGTCAGGCACCATTTTAATGCCATTTAAGGTGCCATTTAAGGTGCCAGGCACCATTTTGAGGCACCATTTTGTGCATGAGAAACATTGACATATCATATATCCTTTAGCTATAATGACAACATATTGACAAAAGGAGTTTTTCATGCAAGCTGTATTTTATTCACAAGCAAGAAATAATCTCAGAAGTATTATAGATAAGGTCTGTGATGACTTTGATGAGTACATAATTACTACAAAAAATAACAAGTCTGCTGTCATCATGTCATATGATGAATATAGTTCCCTGAAAGAAACTCTGTATCTATTGGGTTCAAAAAACAATAGAGATAGACTGAACGATGCTGTTGAGCAGATTGAAAACAGTGAATTCATTACAAAAGAAATTTAAATATGCTTATAGGGTTTGCTGATAAAGGCTGGGAAGATTATCAGTACTGGGTACAAAATGATAAAAAAGTATTAAAAAGAATCAATACACTCCTTGAAGATATCAAAAGAAATCCTGATGATTCAAACGGGCTTGGAAAACCCGAGAGACTGAAGGAAAATTATCAAGGCTATTTTTCAAGAAGAATAACATCTGAACATAGACTGGTTTATAAAATCATCAATGGATTTATTGTAATAGCACAGTGCAGGTATCACTACTAAAAAGAAAAGATGCCATAAAAAAGGTGCCAGGCACCATTGTGTGCATCAAATATTTTCAATATAAGAAATATATTGTTCAATATCATCTAATTTATTTAATATTTCATCGCATATAAAAGCATAGTCTATCTTTTCATAATCATGTGCTAAAAAATTTCTAAAAGAAGCGATTTTTGCAAAATTGTATGCAAATTCTCTCGGGATAATTCCATGTTCTCCAAGTATATCTATAGCTTGGTAATAGCTTTGAGGATTAGGTAAAGATTTACTTTTTATAACCATTTCTGCAAGTGAGATAGAACCGTCACTCACTAAATACAAATAATGCAAAACAGCACCCTCAAACATAGCATCTTTTAAAAATCTCTCTTTGCAATCTGTTTTATAACTTTGTAAAAGTCCTATATAGTACTTAAGCTTTGCAATCTTTGCATCAATTTTATGCTGCATTTATGTACCTTTTAAAAGCTTTAAAATCCAATATTTGATGTTGTTTTTTGAGTTCAAAATCAAATCTTTGTTGGGAGTCTTTGAGAATAATGCCGTCTTTGAGTATATTTTCCAATAAAAAAATATTTTTCACCCTGTTTAAAATAACTATATCTACATTTTTATTGAGGCGTTTGGAGAGTTTATAAGTAATATCAAGCTGTGTGTCAAACGAAGTATCTTGCAAATAAAGTGCTATGTCAACATCACTCTCATCTGTTTGTTCATCTGTACTATAAGAACCAAACAAATAAGCAAAAACGACACTATCCATTGAAGCCAACTCTTCTGTCACCTCGTCCAATATATCCAACTTTATATTCCTTTTTTTGGCTTTATTATAGCATAAAATGATATTTAAATGAAAAAAAGGTGCCAGGCACTATTGTGCAACTGTCAAACGAACTGCTAACAATTTGCTAACACTTTTTTATTATAATATCATTGACAAAAACAGAATTTGCCGGCATGCCAGGTTCTGTTTTTGTGATGTTTAAGGAATAGTTGCATAAAAGTATGTTAGAATTATAATTGATAATTAAAAAAAACAAAGGAAAACAAATGTTAAACAGAACTCAGGTTGAAGATGAAATAAGCGGATTGTACTTGACAACAATAGGCAGAGCGGCAGACAGTGCGGGTGTTGCATACTGGACGGATCAGGTAATGAATGGAAATATGAGTGTTGCAGAAGTTGGACAAAGCTTTTTTGATCAACCTGAAGTACAAGCCAAATATGACGGTTTGGATACAACAGCATTTGTTTCTGCTGTGTATGAAAATGTTCTGGGTCGTCCTGCTGATACAGCGGGATTAGACTACTGGGTAGAACAGCTTGATGGTGGGGCATTCTCGCAAGACCGTTTTATCGAAGCTGTCAATAACGGTGCAACAGGGGATGATGCTCTGAGACTTGAAAACATGAAAATCGTTGGGTATGATTATATGAAAAAGGTAGGTGACGATATTGATCTGGCTTCAAGTGTTCTTGATGGTATAAGCGCTGATCCTCAAAGTAAAGCAGAAGCTTTGGCACTGATTGATTATTATAATGCAAACAAAGACAGTATTGCAACTACAGATGCGGATAGTATTGCGCAGTGGAAAGATGATGCTGCTTTTAGCACGTTTGAAAATCATTATGCAGAAATTGGACCAGATGTGATTGATTTGAATTTTTTACACCAGGATGCAGATGTTATTGCAGCAACACAAATAATGTATGCCGAATACGACACTCCAGAGACAGTAGAAGATATAGAAGAAGTGACAACTATAACAGATGAAGTGCTACCAGGAGAGCCTGTCGCAGCAGCTTTTGAATTTACCACAGACTGGCTTAACGGGAAAACTCTTTATAATGAAGATGCATATGCAGATGGTTCACCTGGAAGTTTCAATATAATAGCAGAAGAATATATCTTGGCATTTACAGACAGTTCTCTTTCTTTGACTGATGGTTCCTTTCAGGCGGATTATACTATTGATGATGGGGGTATAATTGAATTTTATGATGCAAATGAGAATATGACAAACTATGTCAAAGCGACTCATGTCTTTACAGATGCAAACGGAAATATGGAAGCATTGGCTCTGGCATGGAATGATACACTTGAGCAAACTCTGTCACAAAGTTATGAAGCAACTGGCTGGCATGACTACTCTTACTTTGTTCTTGATCAGGCAAATGTAGAGGAATATGCCGGTATGGCGTATTCTGCTTTGGAAGAAGCAACCGCAGCAGTTGCAGAGGCAGAATTAAATGGTGTTGTTTCTGATACACAGGAGATAGATGCCACAGCTACATTATAAATCACTAAAATCCAGTTCTACTTCATCTATACTGCTTTTTGGTAAAAATTTTTTGGCATATTCTTTGTAAAGTCCCGAGGTGTAAAAGTATTTGACAAGATTTTTGTCGAGTTCATTCTCTTTTGCCATAAAGTATAAAATTTTCATCGCAAGGGAGAGAGGATTGGCTTTTTTGTATGGCCGGTCACTTGCTGTAAGTGCTTCAAAAATATCGGCAATGGCAAGGATGCGGGCTTCAAAAGATATTTCATCTCCTTTGAGCCCTCTGGGGTAGCCTTTACCATTAAGTTTTTCATGATGACTGCCGGCAATTTCGGGTATGTTTTTATATTTTTGAGGAAAAGGCAGTTTTTTTAAGATTTCAAGGCTGATTTTTGCATGGTCATTTATAATCTGTCTTTCTTCTTTTGTCAATGTTCCTTTGCGTATACTCAGGTTATAGGCTTCATCTTTTGTCAGCACCTTGTATGCTTTATTGTTAATCTGATACACTTTGTCCGCCAACATTGTGAAAAGTGCCACATCCTCATCTGAGGTAAATCCGGCAGCCTTGTTACTCTCTTGTATTTTATCAAAATAGTTTTCTAGCTCTTTTACAGTGTCTTCAAAGGTTTTTTTATCTATTTCTTTTTTAAGACAGGCAATTTCATACTCTTTTTTTATCAAGGCTATACGTGCTTCTATCATATAAACTCTGTCATAAATTGTTTCAAGTTTTGTGGCTTTGTCCACAATCTGTTCAGGTGTGGCAAGTTTGCCTATGTCATGCATCAGCGCTGCAAAATTTATCTCTTGTAGCTGTTCTTTTGTGTAGGTTTTGTTTTGAAAGATTTGATTCTCTTTGTTTACGGCATTTGCAAGCATTAAGGAAAGCTGTACCATCCGTTTTATATGTCCGGCAGTGTAGGGGGATTTTTTTCCTACAGCATAAATAATGCTCTTTAAAAAAGCTTCAAGCAGATTTTCAAGCCCTGCTATGAGTTTTACTTTTGTGATGGCAACGGCAGCCTGTGATGCGAGTGAGAGTGTAATCTGTTCATCATGTTTGTTAAAAGAAACAACTGTGTCATTGAACAAATCGAGTTTGTTGATAAGCTGTAAGACTCCGATTATTTTGTTTTCATGGTCACGCAAAGGAATAACAAGCATAGATTTGGAACGGTAACCGGTTGATTTGTCAAAGGCTTTTGTTCCCTCAAAAGAAAAACCTTCCGCTTCGTAGACATCTTGGATGTTGATGACTTTGCCCTCAAGTGCACACATAACCGCAACCATTTTTTTATTTGGACTGCCGTCTTCAAGATGCATAGGCAGAGGGGGCCATGTGATGGCAGCACTCTCCCCTCCCATTTTTATGCCGAGAGAGTCTGTCTGTGCTACAGTAAAATGGAGTTTGTCATTTTTTAGCAGATAAAGCGTTCCTCCGTCGGCCTCTGTTATCTCTCTGGTATATTTGACAATATTCTCTAAAAGTTTGTTAATGTTTTGTTCATAAGAGAGTGCTATGCCTATTTTATTCAGTTTTTCTATTTTATGTTCCGCAGAATCAAGAGATCTTCGTTTTATGCCTTTTTTGTAAGTAATGATATCTCCGTCATGAATGATATCTTTTTTCCCTATGCCTATAGCATGGAGTTCTTTTTCTATGAGATCTTTATACATCGGTTTTATGTGGTTAATATATATTTTGATGTCCTTGCGCTGCAAATACTGCATATCATCATGCAAAAACTGACTTGTAAGATGTTTACTCTCCTGTGCAACCTTTGAAAGTGCATTTGGAAAAGAGACATCAATGATAAGCGCGTGTATGTTGGGATGCTTATTAATGTATTTCCAAAGTTTTTCATTTTTAAATGTATCTGCAGAGTAAAAAAGTGCATCTTCTCCCTGTTCGATGATATAACCATAACAGGGAATCGAGTGTACAGAAGCAAAAGGAGTGAGGCTGATATTGTTCTCAATTGTATATTTTTTATTTTCTTCGATGGCTACAAAGGCAAGGGAAGGTTTGTTTGTCCCGGGGATATTGATTTTTGTAAAATCAGGCCAGATGTCATTGTTGAAAATATTTTTATGCACTATCTGCAGGCTTGTCGGATGTCCGTAGAGTGTTAATGTTTCTTTGCGGGTTTCAAAAAAACTGTCAAGTAAAAAGGCAATGTCCACTATATGATCCAAATGGGAATGTGAAAGAAATACAGTATGAATCTCTTTGGCTTTTTCATTTAAAGAGTGCATGATATTTCCGGCATCTATGAGTGTGTGATTGCCCAACTGTATACAGGTAGTATAAGAATCATTACTGACACTGCCGCCAGCACCTAAAAATTTTATACCTTGCATTGCAAAAGCTCCTTTTTATTTGTTTGTAAATGTAAAAACACCGTCAAAATCTTTTGGTCTGTTGTGTATATAATATTCACACCTTTCTATATATATGGTATAAAGTTTTTGGACGTTTGCATTGTTAAGCCGGGTAAACAACTTTTTTGCCTCTTTAAAATGACTGTTTTTGTACAATTTTAAAGCTTCTGTATAGATTCTAGTATCATTTTCATTAAAATTCACCCAGTGTTTTTCTTTGTATCCCATACATTCATAGATTGTAACCGGTTTGTTTTTGCCTTTTACCCGAACGGTATCAAGTTCTCTCAAGAAGTAGTTGTCTTTCTTGAGCATTTTTTTTGTATATTCACTCAGTATGATTTTACTTGCATAGACTTTGCACAATCCCTCTGCCCGCGATGCCAGGTTGACAGAATCTCCTATACAGGTGTAATCACTTCTTCCTATGGAACCCATTTCTCCGACAACACTGACACCTGTATTGATGCCTATACCTATATTTATATTTGGTTTTTTTTCTTTGCTGAGTTTTATATTTAATGTCTCAAGCCGTAGAATCTGTTCTATTGCAGACTGCAGGGCTTTATCCGGATGATCTTGCACATCTGTGGGTGCATTCCAGTATGCCATGATGGCATCACCTATAAATTTGTCGACAGTACCTTTATATTTTGTGATAATATCCACCATAGGGGTCATATATTCGTTTAGGAGGTTTATAAGACTTTTTGCAGAATCCATTTTTTCAGATATAGAGGTAAAGTCTCTTATATCACTGAAAAGTATGGTTATCTCTTTTTCTTTGACATCAAAAGTATCCGAGTCTGCATTTGCAATGAGTTCTTCAACAACGGCTGGAGAAACTTTTGTGGCGAATTTTTGTTTGATTCTCTCTTTCTGTCTGGATTCAAGGAAGTAGTTGACAGCTTCTCCAATAACAAACAAAAAACTGATGCCTACCAAAGGAAACAGAGTATTGATAAGCAGTCCCTTTTCAGTCATGGTATAGTAGTGCATAAAGAGCAGTCCTGTGATGAAAAGAGTTAAAAATGTAAAACTGAGCATAGCATTCGGGATAAGCAGCAGCCCGAATGCTATGCTCAAAGAGAGAAATATATCAACTATGTCAAAACCGATAATCCATGAGGGACGGGCAAGAAATTCCTGGTTGAGTATGTTGTCAATTGCTGTTGCATGGACTTCAACACCAGGGTAAACACTGTCAAAAGGCGTGCTTCTGAGGTCAAGCAGTCCGGCTGCTGTTGTTCCGACAAGTACAATTTTTCCGGCTATCTCTTTTGGATCAATTTTATTTGCATAAATATCACAGGCAGAGATATATTTGTATTTGTGCTGTCTTCCTCTGTAATTGATTATCATTCTTCCAAATCTGTCGGTAGGAATAGTGATTTTACCTATACGAATGGATTCTACTCCTTTTTTATAATAATTGATAACAACTTTTCTCTCCCCAAGTGCCAATCTTGTAAGCTCCAGGCTTAAAGAGGGGTAGAGCAGACCACGGTACTCCATAATCATAGGAATACTTCTCACCACACCGTCTTCATCCGGTATGGTATTAAAATATCCACTGGAATAAGCGGCATTTTTAATGACAGGGATATTTACAATGGCCCTGTAAGGTTTAATCAGAGAAGATTTTTCCGGTTTGTTTTTTTCTATAATAATTGCAGTTGTTTTTGGAAGGGTTTCTCTTTTTTCCAGGGTATCATTTTTCAGTGCAAAAACATAGCCCGTAACAGTAGGTGATGCAGCAATTGTTTCTGCCAAAATTTTATCATAATCTTCTGCTGCTATATTTTTCAAACCAAGCTTCTGCAGCACAAGTTTTGGAGAACTGTTGTCTTTTTCTGCAAACACAATATCCAAACCGATAATACCTGCACCGTATTGTGTCAGATGCTCTAAAATCGTAGCAATTTTGTTTCTGCTCCATGGCCACTGTCCGAGTTGTTGAAGACTTTTTTCATCAATATCAACAATAACTATACGATCATCTGCTGTTTTGTCTCCTCTTGCAAGAAACATTACATCATTGAGTTTATTTTCAAACAGCGAAAAGAAGGAAGGGTATTTTAAATAGGCAAACATGGATATAAGTGTAATATTGACAAAAATGAAAAGCTGCATCAATATTTTTTTATATTTGTTCATACATGAATGATAACATATTTTAAGGAAAATCAATTTAAAGTATACTATACTTTAAAAAAAGGAATTAAAACATGCGATTTATATATATTTTATTATTTGCAACTGTTCAGCTTTTTGCTTCTGTGTTTTCAGATGCAGTGACCCTGTATAAAGAAGAGAATTTTGTGCAGGCATATGAAAAATTTTATATATTACATGTAAAGGAACCTGAAAATGAAAAAGTAATACTCTATCTGGCAAAATCTTTATACAATCTGGGAGAACTTCAAGACGCCAAAAAACTTTTTTTGATTTTAAAAAAAGCCGAATTTAAAAAAGAGGCACAATATTATCTTAAACAAATCGATCGAACAAAACGACTGCATAAATATTTTGTCCTTTTGTCTGCAGGGACAACATATGACAGCAACATCAGAAACAATACCTATGAACCTGTTACAAGTTATAACTCGATTATTTTAAGCAATGACACAAATGCTGTAAGTGATATCTTTATAGACAAACTTGTTTATTTCTCCCATACTTATACAATGCCGGACTACCCGTTTACAACATGGGAAGACAGTGTTTTGCTTTTTCACAGGAATGGTTTAAAATACTCTGATCAAAATATGTTGTATACTTCTCTTGCAAGCGGACCTGCTGTACATAAAAACGGATATACTCTTAGCCCGCAGATACTTCTAAATGATTTAAATTATGCCGCACGGCATTATATGTACACATATGGTCTGGGCGTGAAACTTTCAAAAGTGTTTTTTCAACGTTTGCGGACGAAAATGGATATTGCCTTTAAAAAAGATAAATTTGTTCATGATGAAGATAAAACAAAAAATGACAATATAGCTTTGTATAAACTCTTTGCAATGTATAATCTCACAACACAGACTGCTGTAAAATGTACTGTGGCATACCAAAAAATAAGAAAAGAATTCGGAAACAGAACAGATATCAGTCGAGATGAATATATATTTGAAACAGGCTACAGCAGAACATTTATAAAAAAATATGCTTTTGCTGTAGATGCAAAATATGAAAAGAGACATTTTATCGATCATGATGTCAGTTTGGGAGAAAGAGAAGACAGAAGAAAAACGTATGGGACAACAGTCTCAAGAAGTTTTTACAAAGTATATAATCTTTCTTTGAAATACAATTATATAAAAAACGAGTCAACAATCAGTGCTTTTGCCTATAAAAAGAATACACTGAGCCTCATGTTGTCCCGGCATTTTTAAAAAGGAATCATTATGAAGATTTTTAAAATAGTTTTGTTAATTTTGACATGTACGGTTGGGGTA
Source organism: Sulfurimonas sp. NWX367 (assembly GCF_039667065.1). Lineage (NCBI taxonomy): Bacteria > Pseudomonadati > Campylobacterota > Epsilonproteobacteria > Campylobacterales > Sulfurimonadaceae > Sulfurimonas > Sulfurimonas sp. NWX367. Next base: position 309,215 of record NZ_JALCZM010000002.1, read on the forward strand.
CATGGGAGTATAGGTTCTTTTGCTCTGCTCAAAGGAGATGTCCATATTTTGCGAGACAACAGATCTGTTAAAGCCTTTGAATCTCTTCCAATAGAGCGTAAAGATATAATAAGCACGGCTAAAAATTCTTTGGCAAAAATTGTTTTTAAAGATGACACAGTTATTACTCTTGGTGAAAAAACAATTTTTAAAACAGAGGAATATTTTTTTGATACTGCGCAGGAATCAAAAGCAGACTTTAAAGTCAGCAGAGGATTTTTCAGGGTTATAACGGGAAAAATAGGAAAAATAGCACAGGAACGTTTTCATCTCAAAACAAGAAATGCCACAATCGGTATCAGAGGAACAGTTTTTGAAGGAACAACAGGGGAAAACGGAGATTTCATACAGTGTATTGAGCATGCAATTGTTGTGTGTGCTTCAGGAAGCTGCCAGGATGTACAGGCAGGAGAGTATACTTTTGTTCCTGTCGGAGAAGCACCGCAGGAACCAAAAACAGCAAAAGAACAGAAAAAAAGTGTGTCTGTTGCAACACAAGAGGTAAAAGTAAGCAAAAGTGTCAATACAGCTGTAAGTGCAAATACAGAGAGTGCAATACAGCAAACCGGTAATTTTAACCAAAATTCTGTTGCAACTGCAGTGACGAATGAACTTGAAACACAAATAGATACAGCAAAAAGTCTGGCACTGGAATATGAACAGACTGCTCTTCAGGCAAAAGAAAATGCATTGCAGGCGGCACAGGCAGCAACAGAAGCTGCAAACAGTGCCAACGAAGCCTTTAGCAGAATTGTAGAGGCAAAAGAGAATGTTACAGCTTATGAAATCAGTGCGTATGAGGCTGCACAGGCAGCAGCGGATGCAGCTGCACAGGCGGCAGCGGATGCGGCAAGAGAATCAGCGGCTGCAACAGCGGCCGCAACAGCACAAGCACAGTCAGAGAGCGCACAGAATACAGCAAATGATATACATCAGCTGACACAGGATGTGACAAATATAGAAACTTTGGCATCTGAAGAGTTAAATACTGCCAGAAATCAGGCAGATATAGCAACACAAAAATCAAATGAGACTCTCTTGGAAGCGACACAGACAAGTTTGAACGCTCAAAGTGCACAAACAGAAAACAGTCTCAGTCAAATTAATATTTTAAAAGATGCAGCAAAAGAACACTCAGATCTGGCTGTATCGCTCTCTGAAGATGCTCAGACAGCGAGTGATAAAGCTGTTGCTGCAAATCTTAATGTGCAACTATATAAAGAGCAGGCAGTGCAGATAGAAAGTGATGCCGCTGCCAAACTTACTCAGGTGCAGAATGCACAAAGTACAGCCGAGGATGCGGCGACGCAGGCAAAAGAGGAAGCAGATGCTGCCGCTGCTGCAAGAGCTGCCGCTGCTGCCGCTGCTTCCAATCCTGGTCCCGACACTGGCCCAGGGAGCGGTACCGGCGATCAGGAAATTTCGTATTAGTTAGTATAAAGCCGGTATAATACTGTTATGACTACACAAGAATTGGTTGATGGTTTAATATATGGTGACAAATGGGACAAAACAACGGTTTCTTTCTCCTTTAAGAGTTCAAGACTCAGTTATGAACTTGCTGCAGATTATGAAGGCAGTGTCACAGTATCAGAAGCACTCAAAAATGCTGCTTTTAAAATATTTGATTATATTGCTACTCTTATAAATCTAGATTTTATATATGATGCAAGCGGAGTAGGAGATATAGTCATATCTGAAAAAAATATGTCAGATTCGACAACTCTCGGATATGCCTACACTCCTTATTCTAATGTGAAAAGCCCTTCTGGAGATATTTATATTTCTGCAGCTTTTAATGATGAGGATTTTAGCTATGGAGGGCTTGGTTATTCTGCATTGATGCATGAAATAGGGCATGCTCTCGGACTAAGCCATCCTTTTGGAGACGGTTTTTACCCAGGTGTAGATATACATGATACCGATATGTCCTATAATCCTTATAACGGCATCAATACTTTTACTTCCTATCAGGCAGCAGATATTAAGGCATTACAGACTATATATGGTGTGAAAGAGGATACAGGCGATACCTTGTATGATTTAAATGCGTTGCTTTACAGCCAGAAGATATATGGTAACTTTCAGACAACAGGGAATATCGCAACTATTTATGATTTTGGAGGGAATGATACAATTTCACTTGAATCTCTCAGTGCATCAGGGAATGAATATATTGATATAAATCCGGGTGCACAAAGTATCATTACAAATGGTCAGGTGAAACACTATCTGGCATTAACTGAAGATACTTATATAGAAAATATTGTCGGAAGTCAATCTTCTGATACAATTGTTCTCAATTCTCTCAATAACAACGTAGATGCAGGGAATGGGTATGATACTGTGTATGAAGAAGGTATTACCTGGGTGCCGAGAGTGGATTATTTTAACAATACTATTGTAGTAGCGGGAGTAGATACCGGTTTTGATGTGCTTACAAACGTAGAAGCACTTTATATTGACAGCGTTGCAGTAAACCTTACTGCCTACCAAAGAAGTACTGTTTTTTATACTCAAAGCAGTGAAGCGGCTATAGGAAGACTTTACCTTGCTGTTTTGGACAGGGTTGCAGACAGCGCCGGTTTAAACTACTGGGTAAATAACCTTAACAACGGACAGAGTATTAACGATATTGCAAACTCTTTTGTACTTTCTGCTGAGTTTAGCTCTTTGTACGGTGTTTCACAGACAAATGCAGAATTTATAAATTCTCTGTATGAAAATGTTTTGTTTCGAAGCGCAGATACCGACGGTTTACTCTATTGGGAAGAAGCAATGAACAAGGGATTTACACAGGCTGATGTGGTTGTAGGGTTTTCAAATTCGCAGGAGTTTATTGATTTGACAGGTATTTATTTTCAGGATAATACTATGGTCGTGATATAAAATGGTGCCGACACGAGGATTTGAACCCCGGGCCTGCTGATTACAAATCAGCTGCTCTAGCCAACTGAGCTATGTCGGCAAATATTGTAGAAGCAGAATAATATCTAAAAAACCTTGAGCAAAGCTAAAACCAGTGAAAAAAAGATATAATTTGCGTTATGAAAAAAACAGTAACTGCACAAACATTTACACCAATTTATGATGTGGTAGAAGACCGGATACGCTTTGTCATTAATTATGAAGACATACACAACCGAATAGATTTTATGATTACAAGAAATTTTATTTTAGATCTGATTCCGACTGCCCAAGAGTTTCTTGAAAAACATTTTTCTCTTGATACTCCGATCCGGACAATAGAGGAAAATAAAAATTCTGCTGTATCAGCACGGACAGAAACTGACGGAGTCAATCTTGAGCTTTATAGAACAAAAGAAGAGTTGCTTATGGAAGTAAACTTTACCTTACAGACAAAAAATGAGATAAAAATATCATTGGCATCTCAAAATATTCTTGCAACAGCAGTTGTAGATGCTTTTGTTATGCAGGAGATATTTCATGTTTTAAAAAGTGCGATACCAAATATTAACTGGGGAATTGCAGAAAATTTTTAAATCACTATGGCACCAATTATTTAAAATAAAAACAGTGTCGGAGTGATTTAATAAACAATAAAGTTTTATTCTACTACAATGCATTCTGAGAATAAATCAAGGAATTTGCTTGGCACGGAAAACCAGAGTTTTTGTAGAGAATTTATCACAGCATGTACTTTTAAAGAGTATCAATGATATGGTGCTTTTTAAGGACAGTGATGATTATACGGTATTTATGAACATAGTAAAAGAGCTCTCAGCAGATAATTTACTGCATATTCATGCCTACAGCTTGCTTAGTCAGTGTTTTGAATTTCTGGCTACTCCGGCAGCACCTGATACTTTGCCAAAGTTTATGCAGAGTTTGGGACGAAGATATGTCGGTTACTATAATAAAAAATACCAGCGCAGTGGCACACTGTGGGAAGGAAGATATAAAGCTTCTCTTGTAGAGGACAAATCTTTTTTATTTGATGTCATGATATACATTGAACAATTGGCTGGGAAAAATCATTCTTTTAGCAGTATAGGTAAAAACCTTTACAGTAGAGAAGACAGTATTGTAAGTTATCATCCAATGTATAAAGAATTGGGCTATACAGATGAAAAAAGGGTTGAAGCGTATGCAAAACTTTTTAATGAACAAAAAGATGAAAAAAAGATTTCTTTTATCAAACATTCTCTGGAAAAACAAAGTATAACAGCAACTCCTGAATTTATAAAAGAATTAGAATCACTTGTCGGAATGACACTGGCTTCAAAAAGTCGAGGTCGTCCAAAAAAACAAACCAAAGAAAAAAGGAAAACCATGTATAAAAATTTAGTAGTCTTAGACAAAGAAAAACACAAAGACCTTAAAATAGCGGCAATGGAAAATTTAAACTTTGCAAAACAGAGTGCTTTTATTCCTGTTTTAGCCAGTGAAGTGGCAACAGTAGGCTCGAATTTTCCTGTAGTTTTCAGTGCGGATGAAAATCCTTCACTTATTGCGCTTGTATCACTTGGCGGTGACTCTTTGGCAATTAATGAAGAAGGAAAATGGATTACACAGTATGTTCCGTCGTTTTTGAGAAAATATCCGTTTGCTTTGGCAAGTACGAAAGAAAATCCGGAGCAAAAGGTCATTCTCATAGATGAAGAATCACCGCTTGTTTCAAAATCAAAAGGCAAACAGCTTTTTAAAAAAAGCGGTGAGCAGTCAGAACTGTTGACACATGCCATAGAATTTTTGACAAATCATGAAAACCAGGCAGTGATTACAGCCAATGTTGCCAAAGTGATTAGTCAAAGCGGTATTCTTGAAGAGAGAGAAATTTCTGTAGGTGAAGGTGATGAGAAAAAAGTTCTTGTGAACGGATTTAAAGTGGTCGACCGAGAAAAACTCAATGCACTGAGTGATGACATATTGGCAGACTGGGTAAGAAAAGGTATTATTACTTTGATAGATGCACATTTGGAATCACTCAAACACATAGAAACGCTTTTTAAACTTACAATGCAAAAACAAAATATAGCCTAATAATCGGATGAGAAACAATGAATAAAAAACAATCAAAAAACAGTGAAGCAGCATTATCGTTGGCTGAAATACTTAAAAAGTCTAAAAATGCTTTTGTGCATGCGGGTCTTTTCAGCATGTTTATAAACCTGTTGATGCTTTTACCGTCAATATATATGTTGCTGGTATATGATAAAGTTATGGTGAGCCGAAGCATGGATACGCTGATTTTGCTGACTGTTTTAGTGACAGGATTGTTTTTTGTTCTTGGCGCACTGCAAATGATTCGTTCACGAATACTTGTTCGGGTGGGGAATAAAATAGATCTGGATATGAATACAAAACTTTTTGACACTATTTTTGAAACAGCACGGTTAAAACCCGGACAGGTTTCTTCTTTGCCGATGAGTGATCTGACAAAATTGAGACAGTATTTGACGGGACAGGGGATTTTTGCCCTTTTTGATGTGCCATGGTTTCCTTTTTATCTTTTTGTAATGTATCTGTTTAGTCCTTTTCTTGCAGGATTTACAATTTTTGCTGCTTTGGTTATTGTTATAATTACCATCATAAATGAAAGAAGTACAAAAAAAGATCTTGAAGAAGCCAACAAACTCTCAAACAAGGCAAATTTTTATATCAACAAAAATATACAAAATGCAGAAATTATTCATGCCATGGGGATGCAGGAAGATATTAAAAAAAGATGGTACAGACAGCATATAAAATTTTTGCATACACAGTCACGAGCAAGTGACAATGCGGGAAAATGGTCCAATCTGAGTAAAACACTGCGACAGTTGTTTCAGTCATTAACTTACGGTATCGGTGCTTATCTGGCTATTAACGGAGATATTTCTGCCGGTACAATTATTGCGGGGGCTGTGTTGCTTGGGCGTGCTTTGGCACCGCTTGATTTGCTTATAGGTTCATGGAAAGGTTTTGCGGATGCAAAAATTGCCTATAAAAGACTTGATGCCCTGCTCAAAGATTACCAGGAAGAAAAAGAAACTACTGAACTGCCTGCACCTAAAGGGCATATTACAACAGAAAATATTATTGTTATTCCTCCGATGGCAAAACTTCCGGTGCTCAAGGGAATTAACATTGATATACCGCAGGGCATTACCGTAGGTATCATAGGGGCAAGCGGCAGTGGAAAAACGACATTTGCAAAAGCCATCTTGGGTGTCTGGCCTATCCAAAGCGGTGTAGCAAGAATTGACGGAGCTGATATTCATCAGTGGGACAGTCAGAAACTTGGAAAATATATAGGCTATTTACCACAGGATATAGAACTTTTTGAGGGAACAATTGCGGAAAATATAGCCAGACTTGGCGAAGTAGATGATAAAAAAGTTGTTGCAGCCGCGCAAATGGCCGGTGTTCATGAAATGATACTTAAACTTCCAAATGGCTATGATACTCCAATAGGCAATGGCGGCGTCGGACTTTCAGGCGGACAAAAACAAAGAATAGCACTGGCACGTGCTGTATACAACAACCCGGTACTTGTAGTACTGGATGAGCCAAACTCAAATCTTGATGCCGAAGGAGAGATGGCGTTGAATAACACCATTTTACACCTAAAAAGTATAGGCTCAACAGTCCTGGTTATCTCCCATAAGATGGATATTTTAAAGGTAACTGACAGAGTAGCACTTTTCGGCGGAGGTACACTGCAGATGTATGGTCCGACAAATGATGTTTTGGCAAAACTTAATGAACAGGCAGCAGCAAAAGCACAACAGGCAAAACAGCAGGCACAGACAAAAACACAAGCAGCAGGCAAACAGACAGCTATGCCAAAAGTTTCGTTAAGCAAACCGCAAAAGTAATGAAGGATAAGAGTATGCAAAAAAATCAAGAACATGAGTTACCACCACACGATACAGCAAAAGTAATCAAGTATGGCCTGTTTATACTGCTGTTAATGGTTGCGTTGCTGGTATGGGCAGCATTTAATCCGCTTGAAACATCTGTGGTTGCTCCGGGAAAAGTTTCTGCGGGAGTTTATAAAAAAACTGTTCAAAATCAGTATGGCGGTACAATAAAAAAGATTTATATAAATAATGGTGACAAGGTACAAAAAGGTGATCTTCTTATCAAACTGGATGATGTGGAAATAAAGTCAAAACTTGCTATCGCAAAAGCGAAATATCAAGAAACCATTGCGCTTGTAGCTCGACTCGAAGCACAGAAAGAGGCAAGAGAAAAGATAGATTTTCCAAAAGAGCTGCAAAATCAAAATGCACGAAGTACTCAACTGAAAATATTTAATGTAACGCATAAAAGCAACAACAAAGAGAGAGAAATTACCAAAAACAGAATAACTGAACTTGAAAATCAGATGAGCAGTCTCTCTTCAATGGTAGCAAGTAAAAAACAAAACCTGGAGGCTGTTGCCGAAGAAATAAAAGAACAAAAAGAACTTTTTAAAGAACGGCTTGTAAGCAATGAACAAATACGAAAACTGCAAAAAACATACAACAGTTTACAGGGTGAAATTCTCAGTAACTCTTTTGATATGGCAAAACTGAAAGAACAGATAGTCGAAGCAAAAAATCAGCAGTTGTTAAGAGAAAAAAAGTTTCAGCAGGAAATATTGGAAAAATATGCAAAAGCCAAATCGGATGAAGCAGATTTGCGGTCTCAAATCATTGCTTATGAGGATAAGCTGCGCAAAACAAATATCAATGCACCCATCAGTGGAACAGTGGTTGGTCTGAATATACATACAGTAGGCGGTGTTATAAAACCGGGAGAAGAAATTTTAAGTATTGTGCCTCAAAATGAACACCTGATTGTAGAAGCACAGATTCAGACAAAAGATATCGACAAAGTACATAGAGGGCTTGAAGCAACATTGAAGTTTCCGGCATTTAATGTCGCACAGCTTGACATAGTAAAAGGGAAAGTTATTTATGTTTCGGCAGACAGTTTTACGGAAAAAAGAAATGGCACATCCTACTATATTGTGAAAATAGAAGTTACAGATGCGGGGAAAAAAGAGTTGGAAAGTAAATCAATAGTACTTTTACCGGGGATGCCTGCTGAAGCAATGATAAATATAGGACAAAGAACTTTTTTAAGTTATATTGTCAAGCCTTTTAGAGATATGCTCGGGAGAAGTTTCAATGAAGAATAAAATATATGCAGGTATATTGCTTTTTATTGTTGCAGGTTCCCTAAATGCAGAAGTGCTGACCTTTTCGAGGGCCTACAATCTGGCTTTGGAAAATTCACATGCAGTCAAGTCATCAAGTTACATGTATCAGTCAGAAATACAAAAGCTAAAAGAGGAAAAATCTGCTCTTTATCCGCATTTGAATCTTTCTGCATCATATAAAAAGGCGAGATACTATGCTACGGATGTCAGCAAACAGACGGTAGCAAACTATGCACTCTCTTTAAAGCAAAGTATATATAATGCAGGAACTTATGCGAGAATCAATCTTCAAAAGCAGCGTGAAAAATATGCTGATATTGATGTAAAACAGAAAAAAATAGCATTGACACAGGATACAATGCAAGCATATCTTGATGCCATGCGTTCTGATGCAAAAATAAAACTTTTAGAGTCCCAGATAGCATACACCCGTTCTATGCAGACAAAAATACAAAAACAGTTTGTGATGAGACTTTCAGACAAAGTAGATTTGTTAGAGATGCAGGTAGAATATAATTCGGCAAAAATAGAGCTGGATAAAGAAAAAAAAACATATAAAACGTATGTGCAAAAACTGCAAGAATACACAGGGAAAAAGAGTATTGAAATACCACAAATAAAGTTACACAAAGATATGCAGCCCCTTTTGTACGATATGCAAAGAGCTGCGAGCGGTCAGGTAGAATCTGTGGATGTAAAACAATCAAATATAGTGCTTAAAATGAAAGAGTATGAAATTAAACAGGCAAAAGCAGGGTATTATCCCAAAATAGACCTGGATGTAGTCTATTCTAAATCTGATATGAATTCTCTGACAATTCAAGATCCTTTTGTGAAAACAGAGTATGCAGTAGTGAGTTTAAGTATGCCATTGTATGACGGTGGATACAATTCCGCTGCTGTTGAAGTGGCAAAACTGATAAAGCAGGCAGCTTATGAAGACTTGCAAAATACAAAAAAAGAGGTCAATATGAAGTATGAAAATGCGCGTTCTCTTTTTTACTCTTCTATGGACTCTGTGAGTCTGTATGCCGAAGCACTGAAGTCTGCACAGCAGTACATTGATGCGGTAAAGATAAAATATGACAGAGGTTTGAGCAGTATTATTGAGTATAACAAAGCAAAACAAAAACTCTATAATATACGCTATAAATATATCAATAACTTGTATGATATGCTACAATCCTATATAAAGATTTTGGCTGATACAAATAATATGAAAAACATTGAAATACTGGATAGATTTTTAAAGGACTGATTTTGAAGAAAAAAGCAATTGTAACAGGAATTACAGGGCAGGACGGCGCTTATTTGGCAGAGTTGCTACTCCAAAAGGGCTATGAAGTGTATGGAACATATAGACGTGTATCGTCTGTCAACTTTTGGAGAATAGAAGATTTGGGAATCGAGAATCATCCGAATCTGCATTTGATTGAATATGATTTGACAGATCAGGCAAACAGTATCCGAATGGTAGCTGAGATTAAGCCGGACGAAATCTACAATCTTGCGGCACAGAGTTTTGTAGGTGTTTCTTTTGAGCAGCCTCTTGCAACTGCACATATCACAGGACTTGGGTGTGTGCATCTGCTTGAGGCAATTCGTATCGTAGATAAAAGTATAAAATTTTATCAGGCGAGTACTTCTGAAATGTTTGGAGAAGTTCAGGAGATTCCACAGACAGAAACGACACCATTGCATCCAAGAAGCCCTTACGGTGTGGCAAAACAGTATGCGCACTGGATGACAATCAACTATAGAGAATCCTATAATATCTTTGGCAGTTGTGGCATTTTGTTTAATCATGAATCTCCTTTAAGAGGACTTGAATTTGTAACAAGAAAAATCACAGATGCAGTTGCAAAAATAAAACTTGCAAAACTGGAGTGCCTGGAGCTTGGAAATATGGATGCAAAACGGGATTGGGGGTATGCGAAAGATTATGTCGAGGGAATGTACCTGATGCTGCAGGCAGAGCAGCCGGATACTTTTGTGCTGGCAACAAACAGAACAGAAACAGTCAGAGATTTTGTTACCATGGCATTCAAAGCAGCAGATATTGAGCTTGAGTTTCAGGGAGATGGAGAAAATGAGGTGGCAATTGACAAAGCAACAGGTAAAACTGTTGTTCGTGTAAATCCGAAATTTTACAGACCGGCTGAGGTGGATTTGCTCATAGGTGATCCTCAAAAAGCAAAAAACATACTTGGATGGGAACCAAAAACAACACTCGAAGAGCTTTGCATGATGATGGTTGCAGAGGATTTAAAACGCAATAAAACAGGTTTCAAGTTTTAAAGAATGAAAAAAGTTTTAATAACAGGCAGTGACAGTTTTACAGGAAAACATTTGGCACACTATCTTGAGAAACATGGGTATGATGTTTATGGAACTTCTCTCTTTCACGAGAATGAAAAACAGTTTCAGTGTGACATAACCGACAAAAATGCCATTGAAAAAGTTTTGCAGGCTGTGCAGCCTGAGTATTTGATTCATCTTTCGGGTATCTCTTTTAGTGCACACGGCAACAGTGAAGATTTTTATAAAGTAAATACTGTCGGAACAACAAATATTTTAGAAGCCTTATGTCAACTTGATACAAAACCTGAAAAAGTAATACTGGCAGGCAGTGCAACAGTCTATGGCAATCAGGGTATTGGCGTTTTGGACGAGTCTTTATGTCCAAAGCCTGTAAACCATTACGGTGCGAGCAAATACGCTATGGAGTGTCTGGCACAAAACTATTTTGAAAAATTACCCCTTATCATAACCCGTCCTTTTAACTATACAGGAACAGGGCAGGCAGAAAATTTTTTAATACCAAAAATAGTCAGTCACTTTAAAGCGGGCAAAAAGAGTATAGAACTCGGCAACTTACATGTAAGGCGTGAATTTAACGATGTCAGTTTTGTGTGTGAAGTATACAAAAGGCTTTTGGAATCCGAAAAAAAATCCGAAATACTCAATATATGTTCCGGAAGAGGAATAAAGCTTTTGGATGCTATAGCAATGATGAATAAAATTGCCGGATATGAAATTGAAGTCAGAATAAACCCTGCTTTCGTCAGAAAAAATGAAATCGAATCTTTAACAGGTTCTGCAGAAAAACTTTTTTCTGTTGTTGGTACAGTACAACAAAAAGAGTTTGAAGATACTTTGCGAGATATGTTTGAATCCTAAAATATTAGTTGACGCTGTTGCATTGCTTTCTCCGTTAGAAATTTTAGGGGATTAAAAAATGCTTATTGACAAAGGTTTGCAAAGAGTAAAACAGTTTACATGGGAAAAATCGGCAAAAGAGCATCTGTCAGTTTTCAAAGAGGTACTAAAGCAGTGAAAACAGCAATAGTACATGACTGGCTGGTAACAGATGCCGGTGCAGAGAAAGTTTTGCAAGCTGTTTTGGAGATATATCCAGATGCCGATATTTTTAGTCTGGTGGATTTTTTGGATGAAAAGGAGAGAAAAAATGTGTTACACGGCAAATATGCGTACACTTCTTTTATACAAAAATTTCCCTTTGCAAAAAAACATTTTCGTAACTATTTGCCACTTTTTCCGGCCGCAATTGAAAGTTTTGATCTGCAAAAGTATGATCTTGTCATCAGTAGTTCCTGGGCAGTTGCCAAAGGCATCAAAAAGAGTAAAAACCAAATGCATATCTCCTATTGCTATACGCCTGTTCGGTATGCCTGGGATTTATATGATGAATATACAGGAAGCTTGAAACAGCCAAAAAAGTTTTTGGTGCAGGCAGTTTTGCAATACATTCGCAGGTGGGATCTCAAAACACTGAATCGAGTCGATTACTTTATAGCCGATTCAAAATTTGTACAGCAGAGAATCAAAAGAATTTATAGCAGAGATTCTGTTGTAATATACCCTCCGGTAGATGTAGAGACTTTTACTTTGTGTCAAAACAAAGAGAATTTTTATTTGAGTGCTTCAAGACTGGTACCGTATAAAAAAACAAAACTGATAGTAGAGGCATTCAATGCCATGCCTGACAAAAAACTTGTTGTGATAGGTGAGGGAGAAGAGTACAGTGCCATAAAAAAAATCGCAAAACCCAATATAATACTTCTTGGCTACCAGGAAAAACCGATACTAAAAGAGTACATGCAAAAAGCAAAAGCTTTTGTATATGCGGCGGTAGAGGACTTTGGCATTGTTCCTGTAGAGGCACAGGCATGCGGAACGCCTGTGATTGCTTTAGATGAGGGTGGTACGCATGAAACAGTTTGTGAGGGTATTACCGGCATCCATTTTAAAAAACAAACAGTTTTGGATATAATTGAAGCAGTAGAGCGTTTTGAAAATATGGGCTTTGATGCAAAGCTTATATCCAAACATGCACAGATTTTTAATAAAAAAAGATTTAAAACAGAATTTCAAACTTTTGTAGAAAAAAAGCTGGCAAAATGAAAACTTACATCTCCAATATGATAATTATTAGTATTGATTTGCTTGCTTTGACAGTGCTGTTTTACATCACTGCTTTTTTCTTTCCTCACTCCGAAGAAATTGCTTTGGGGGATTTTTTGTTTATTATGTTTATTATTTTTATTTTATTTGTATATGAAAAAATTTATACGCTCCATTATGATTTTTGGCAGGAAACCTATAAAATTTTAAAGTCCCTTGTTTTGGCATTTTTTCTGGTGATGGCGATATTGGCACTTTTAAAAACTTCTTTTGCGTATTCAAAAATATTTATTACTACCTACTTTTTTTTGGGTCTTTTTTTACTGCCGGTGGTAAAACGGCTGGAAAAAAGAGTTCTTTATTCGTTTGACTGCTTTAAAAAAAATGTTTTGCTGCTGGGGAATACGGTACAAATCAGAACACTAAAAAAAGAGTTTCAAAAAAACTGGTATTTGGGAATGAAAACAAATAAGAGATTTTATGATATTGTGATTATTCCTTCAAAGGGTATGAACCCCCAGGAGATGGACAACACCATCACCAAATATCTCAATGAAAAAAGTGCTGTTTATGTTGTTCCCTATGTGACAAGTATTGATTTCGCAAATTCCGTGATTATGGATTATACCAATGTTCGGGTAAATACCATTCGTATAGAGAACAAACTGCTTTTAAAGCAAAATGTATATATAAAGTATATTTTTGATTATCTCCTGGCATTTGCAGTATTGCCGATATTTCTGTCTGTGCATTTTTTTGTCGCTTTGGCTGTTTTATTGGAATCGAAAGGAAAAATCTTTTTTAAACAGGAGCGGTTAGGGAAAAATAACAAAATTTTTAAATGCTACAAGTACAGAACAATGTATGAAAACTCTGATGCACTGTTGCAACAGTATCTTACAGAACATCCCGAAGAGATTGCCTACTATGAAAAATATCATAAATATAAAAATGATCCGCGTATAACAAAAGTAGGGAAATTTTTACGAAGCAGTTCTCTTGATGAACTGCCTCAGGTTTTGAATGTGTTGCAAGGGGAGATGAGCTTTGTCGGACCCAGACCGTATATGCTCAGTGAAGCAGAAAAACTTGGAAAACTGCGAGAACTTATTTTAAAAGTAAAACCCGGCATTACCGGGTTATGGCAGGTAAGCGGCAGGAATAATTTGACATTCAGACAAAGAAGCGAACTGGAAGTCTGGTATATCAAAAACTGGTCTCTGTGGGCTGATCTTGTAATTTTGGTCAAAACGGTAAAAGTTGTTTTAGCAAAAGTTGGTGCTAAATGACAAACAGGTATATCAATTATTTAATTATTCTTTATGCATTCAGTTTTCCGGTATCAAAAGCAGCTGTGAACATTTTAGAAGCAGTCATACTGCTTTTGTGGATATACGAGGGAAACTGGAAAGAAAAACTGAGACTTTTACAGTCGAGTCTCTTTATCAGAGTGTTGGGACTGTTTCTGCTTTACAGTCTGCTGTCTGTTATGTGGGCGTCAGATACCGAATTCGCATTGCAATATATCGGAAAATACCATCATTTTTTATTGATACCTGTGGTATATACTGCATTGCAAAAGAGATACATTCCTTATGTTTTTTCAGCTTTTGTACTCAGTGTGTTTGTGAGTGAACTGATGTCCTATGGCATTTTTTTTCATCTTTTTACCTATAAAGGGGCAACAGCCCAGTTCCCGACACCGTTTATGCACCATATTACCTATAGTGTGATTTTGGCGTTCACAGGTACAATTCTGCTTACAAATGTATTTACAGCAAAAGAGTATAAATACAAATTTTTTAATATACTCTTTTTTATTACGGTCACTGTAAATTTATTTATCAACGGCGGAAGAACAGGACAGATTGCTTTTATGGCTTTGATGGCACTGTTGCCTTTTTTATTGATAAAGCATAAAATAAAAGCGGCTGTTTTGGCTTTTTCTATTATATTTATAAGTTTTTTTCTTGCCTATACATACTCCGATAATTTTACTGTACGGATAGATCAGTTTAAAAAGGGAGTGACAAAAATATTTAATAACGATGACTATACAGACCAGGGAGGTATGCGGGCTGCCTTGTGGATAGTCGGGGCAGACCTGTTTATGCAGCATCCAGTAACAGGAACGGGAATAGGCAATGCAATGAAAGAGGCAAATTTGGTGGCTTCCCAGCACGGCTTTAAGCATAGAAACATGAACGAATTTGCTGATTATCACAATATGTTTCTCAATGAAGCAGTAGAACTTGGCAGTATTGGTCTGTTGCTTGTTCTTTTTATGCTGTATGCCCTGTTGAGACTTAAATTTGCAACACAACAATACTTTATACTCAATACTATGTTTGTATTGAGTTTTATCATTTTTTCAATGACACATAACACATTGCATCTAATGAATCCCATGGTCTTTTTTGCTTTGTTCAGCGGTCTTTTTTTAGGAATATCAAGAATAGAAAATCATCAGAAAGGATAAATTTATGAACACAATAGAAAACATAGAAAAAACAATACAAGAAAATCCGGCAGTAATGCTCTACTTCTCTGCGCCTGCATGTAACGTATGCCATGCGCTCAAACCAAAACTGCTCGAAGCGATAGATAGAAATTTCAAAGAATTTACCATTGTAACTGTTGATATTTCAGTTGAGCAGGAAATAGCGGCACATTTTAGTGTTTTTGCAATTCCTACGATACTCGTTTTTTTGGACGGCAGGGAATTTTTGCGAAAATCCCGTCATATGAGTGTGGATGAGGTTATTCGGGAGATACGCCGTCCTTATGAAATTATGATCTCTTAATATCCTTTTGTAATATTATATAAAATAATACAATGTTTGTAAGCTTCTTGTAACCTTTTTAACATATAATTATCTTTTGAAAGGATAAGCAGTGAATAAAATTGTTCCGAGAAATAACGAAATAACACTCACAGAAGATGAGTTTATAGTTTCTAAAACTGATACAAAAGGAAAAATTCTTTACGGGAATAAAATTTTTATAAAGATTTCCGGTTATGAAGAAAAAGAGTTGCTTGGCCAGCCCCACTCAATACTGAGACATCCTGATATGCCTAAGATTATCTTTAAACTGCTTTGGGAGAGACTCAAAGCGAAAAAAGAGATATTTGCCTATGTGAAAAATCTCTCCAAAGACGGTTCCTATTACTGGGTATTGGCAAATGTCACAGTCACTATGGGAAAAAACGGAGATGTTATTGATTACCATTCTGTAAGGCGTAAACCCTCTGCCAGGGCAATGGCGGTCATTCCGGAGCTTTATGCACAGTTGCTGCAGGAAGAAAAAAGGTCAGGAATGGCTGGCTCCGAACAAATGCTTGACGCACTACTCCATGAAAAAAGGACAGGGTATGATGATTTTATCTTCCATTTACAGCACTAAGCAAACACTTTCTCTCTCTATATGCTTTTAGGTGCCATATTGATTTACACATTGGTTACAGGACAGTATATATTTGCAGGAGCAGTATTTGCCGGACTTATCTCAACATTGCTTTTATCACTCGCATCAGGTGATATCTGCGATAAAATCTTCCAGGATGAGTTGGTTCGACAGATCAGAGATGTGCTTCTCAAGGCTGGCAAAGGAGAGCTTTCTTATAGAATTACAAACATACCTGATACCCATATAATGCAGGGAGTTGCATGGGGAATCAATGATTTGCTTGATCAGACAGAACAGTATATCCGTGATGTGATTGCTTCGATTGAAAATGCAAATGCGGGATATAACAACAGAATAATCTATGAAAACGGATACAGAGGAGAATTTCTTGCATCCATTCCTGCGCTCAACCATGCCATTACGTCTATAGGAGTATCTCACAAAGCTGCACAAAAAACAAACCTTGGAGAAGTTTTTGATGTCAACAGTAATGGGGGTGTGACACGTGGACTGAATATTATTCAAGAAGATATATCTGATAATCTGGACATATTGCAAAGAATTGCACACAGTACACAAGAGACGGCAGAGGAAGCAACAGAGTCCAAAGTTGTGGTGAATAATATTACAAACAGGCTGGAAGAACTTATCACACTTATTACAAATTCAGATGAAGTCATTCGTGCTTTGAATGAACAGACAGGTGAAATCAATACTATTGTTGATTTGATTAAAGATATTGCAGACCAGACAAATCTGCTGGCACTCAATGCTGCTATTGAAGCAGCGCGTGCCGGAGAGCACGGGCGAGGGTTTGCTGTAGTAGCCGATGAGGTAAGAAAACTGGCAGAAAGAACGCAAAAAGCAACCCAGGAAATCTCTATTACAACCAATACACTCAAGCAGGAAGCGGATGATATCCAAAACAACTCTATGCAGATTACTGATCTTGCAATGCGTTCCCAAGAAGATGTTTCAAAATTTAACAATACACTCAACAGCTTTGCAAACAAAGCAAATGAATCAGCATATGAAGCTGTATTTATGTATGACTCACTCTATACCAGTCTGGCAAAAGTAGACCATATTATACTCAAGCACAAAGCCTACAAGGCGCTTTTAGATGAAAATGAAGCAATGGTAAAAGAGTTTGTTGATCACAATAAATGTAGAATGGGACAGTGGTACAATACCGATGCAAAACAGAAGTTTGGACATACAAAAGCCTATAAAGAGCTGGGGAATGTCCATAAGAGAGTCCATGATAAAATATTTGAAGTAATGCGCTGTGTCCCTGAACATACCTGTATTACGAAAGAAAACCAGGATAATGTTATAAGCGGATTTAAAGATATGGAAGAAGCGAGTTTTAAGATGTTTGATCTCTTTAGAGCAATGGTAAGAGAAGGTAACCCCAAAGTTACGCTTTAAAGGCAATCAGTGATGCCGTAACGGCAACATTGAGTGATTCTACACCTCTGTTCATGGGAATAGAGACAGAATCATTGCAGAGTTTTTCCACTGCATCACTGACGCCTTCGTTTTCATTCCCCAAAACATAGACGGTTTTTTTATCTTCTCTGATATCGTTGAGAGCAGTTTTTGCATGGGAGGAGAGGGAATAGATTTTTGCTTCTTGAAGTTGCGGCAATATCTCTTCAAGTGTATTACAAAAGTAGACAGGCAGTTTAAAAAGCGTGCCGGCACTTGCTTTGACAACAAGAGGAGAAATTTTTGCCGAGTTCTTCTTTGGCAGAATGATACCGTCAATATTTCCTGCAGCACACGAACGTATAATCATTCCTAAATTTTGCGGATTTTGTATACCGTCAAGTGCAATGAGTCTGTATTGCTGCAGTTCTTTTATTTTGTTTACATGTAAATATGTTTTAGAAACTATATCAATGGCTACTCCCTGATCCTGTTTCGCATTTTTGCTTATGCGTGAAAGAGCGGCTTTGTTATGTTTCACTGTTTCGATATTACGCTCTTTTGCAAGTAAAAGAATCTTTTTTATTGCTCCGTCAGGTTTGTTTGAATCTGCCAGATGCAGTTTGTGAATTTCAATAGAACTGTCTTGGAGTATTTCTACAACGACATTTCTTCCGTACAAGGTAATGATTTTTTCAAAAAAAGCTTTTTTTTCTTTATACTCTTGAGAGTCTTTCATATTGTGTTTCTCCTATTCTATTATATTGTATACAATTTCTTTTTTTAGTTTTTGCTCTGTAATCTCGTGAACCTGTAAATTTTCTATCTCAAGTTTCATAAAATCATTCAGAGAGTTTACACCGGCTTTTGCAATTTCACGCAAAACAATTCCCCGATAGGCTTTTGCCCAGTGTGAAACTGTTTTTCCGTTTTTTAAAAATTTCAGTGTTGTATGCGGTTGCGTGAGTTTGTAAAATTTATTATAATAGCCTGCCCGTAAATCTAAAATATCATTGCCTCCAAGATATAAATCAAGCTGGTAGGAAAAACGTTCTTTGTAAAATTTATCCGGTGCAATATCACCGATACTGTTTCCCTGTTTGACTTTATAGTTTGCAATTACATCACCACCGAGTACAGGACCGTAAAGATTTGAAAATATAAGAGTATTGTTTTTGAGATGCTCTTGCGCACTTTCATTGAGTTCAGCATATTTCAGGTAGTCATAGGCTACACCCTGATAGCGTTCTATCGCACACATCAAAGCAGAATTGTATATGTCGTTTATGTAAGGCCGGCATTCACTGAATTTTTTAAAACCAAAAAGTTCTTTTATTTTTTCTTCATTAGCACTTAATACTATAGTATTATAAGCGTCCAAAATTTCTTTCCTGGCATTTAATGCACCAAAAAGGTCTTTTGCTTTTTCGTTTCCGCCGCTCTTTTTCCCTTCTGATGGAGAAAATAGTATTTTTAACATTATTTATATACCTTTGTAAAAACTGTTAATGCAATTATATCTACATAAATGCTATAATATTTCCAAAACAGCAAAAAGTGTATAAAATGTATGAAAACAGCATAAAAATTTTAGGTGCCTATGGAACTAAAGCCAAAGGTTTTGGAACAACATCCTTTATGTTGGATGCCGCAACTGTGATTGATGCCGGAAATCTTTTAAATGCTTTGGCCGAGAACTCTTTACATGTAGAGTATATTTATTTAACACATTCTCACCTTGATCATATAGCGGATATAGCTTATATTGTAGACAACTATTTTTTACAAAGAAGAAAAACTTTGCATATCATAGGCTTGCCCCAAACAATACAGGCATTAAAAAAACATTTTTTTAATGACATAATATGGCCGGATTTTTCCAAAATTCCTTTGGAAGGCTCAGAAGAAATGAGCATCAGATACAGAGATGTACATTGTAACGAGACATATACACTCAATAACAAAACAACTATTATGCCAATTGAAACGGACCATACGGTTCCGAGTTGCGGCTATATTTATAAAGTAAACAACAAAGGTGTACTTATAACGGCAGATACACTCTCTCTTGAAAATATTATAAACAGACTGAACAATGACAGAGAAATAAAGTCGCTTGTTATTGAATGCTCTTTTCCTTCAAGTATGGAAAAACTAGCAAGAGTAAGCAAACACCTGACACCAAAACTGCTTTTTAAAGCATTGCAGAAATTACAAAGAGATGATATAAGACTCTATATTAACCATATCAAACCGTCATATTTAAAAGAGATTACTGAAGAAATAGAAGAATTTGGGAGAAATTTTAGGCCAATTCTACTAAAAGACGGTGATTTTATAAATTTCTGAGAAAAACCCTTGACATTGAATTTGTTTTGCACTATAATTCTGGCTCAAATTCGATGCCGACATAGCTCAGTTGGCTAGAGCAGCTGATTTGTAATCAGCAGGCCCGGGGTTCAAATCCTCGTGTCGGCACCATTGAATTTTGAATATTAGAAACAGTGTTAGACCAGAAAAACATTTTATAAATGTACACGTGGTGGGATAGTCAAGTGGCCAACGACGGCAGACTGTAAATCTGCTCCCTATGGGTTCAGAGGTTCGACTCCTCTTCCCACCACCACTCATATGCGGGTGTAACTCAGTGGCTAGAGTTCCTGCCTTCCAAGCAGGCTGTCGAGGGTTCGAATCCCTTCACCCGCTCCATCTGAGATTCTGGAAGCTGAAGTATAATTTCTATCTTACTTCATACAATCTGTATATTTGTAAAATATATATTTATATAGAATATTCTAATCACAAAAAAACTAATATCAAAATAAAAGAATTATTCAATTATTGCTTAATATAATCTCGTTTGCTCTCGTGGCTCAGGGGTAGAGCACTTCCTTGGTAAGG
This sequence comes from Sulfurimonas sp. NWX367, assembly GCF_039667065.1. NCBI lineage: Bacteria > Pseudomonadati > Campylobacterota > Epsilonproteobacteria > Campylobacterales > Sulfurimonadaceae > Sulfurimonas > Sulfurimonas sp. NWX367. Next base: position 329,571 of record NZ_JALCZM010000002.1, read on the forward strand.
AAGAGGTCGGCGGTTCAAATCCGCTCGTGAGCTCCATTTAAGTAAAATTATGTTTTAATTAAGCAATAATTGAATGATTTTTGGGTATAATTCCATTTCAATTCAAAATTAAAGTCGGAGAACATTATGGCAAAAGAAAAGTTTGAACGTAACAAACCCCATGTTAACATCGGTACAATTGGTCACGTTGACCACGGTAAAACAACATTAACAGCAGCTATTACTGCAGTACTTGCAGTTAAAAATGATGCAAAATTTATGGATTATGATGCAATCGATAATGCACCTGAAGAAAGAGAGCGTGGTATTACTATCGCTACTTCACACGTAGAGTATGAAACAGACAACCGTCACTATGCGCACGTTGACTGTCCTGGTCACGCGGATTATGTTAAAAACATGATTACAGGTGCTGCACAAATGGACGGTGCTATTCTTGTTGTTTCTGCAGCGGATGGCCCAATGCCACAAACTCGTGAGCATATCCTTCTTTCAAAACAAGTTGGTGTTCCGTACATCGTTGTTTTCATGAACAAAGAAGATATGGTTGATGATGAAGAGTTGTTAGAGTTGGTTGAAATGGAAATTCGTGAACTGCTTGATATGTATGAATTCCCGGGTGATGACACTCCAATCACTGCAGGTTCAGCATTAAAAGCTCTTGAAGAAGCAAAAGCAGGTACTTTGGGTGAATGGTCTGAGAAGATTGTTGAGCTTATGAAAACTGTTGATGAGTATATTCCTGAACCAGAACGTGAAACTGACAAAGATTTCTTAATGCCTGTTGAAGATGTTTTCTCAATCTCTGGTCGTGGTACAGTTGTTACTGGACGTATCGAGCGTGGTGTTATTAAAGTTGGTGAAGAAGTAGAAATCGTTGGTATCCGTGATACACAAAAAACTACTGTAACCGGTGTTGAAATGTTCCGTAAAGAAATGGAGCAAGGTGAAGCCGGTGACAACTGTGGTATTCTTGTTCGTGGTATTGCGAAAGATGAAGTTGAGCGTGGTCAAGTACTTTGTAAGCCGGGTACAATTACACCTCACACTAAATTTACTGCAGAAATCTATGTTCTTAGTAAAGATGAGGGTGGTCGTCATACTCCATTCTTCAATGGTTACCGTCCACAGTTCTATGTACGTACTACAGACGTTACTGGAGCAATCACTTTACCAGAAGGTACTGAGATGGTAATGCCAGGTGATAACGTAAGTATTACTGCTGAGTTAATTCACCCAATTGCAATGGAAAAAGGTACTAAGTTCGCTATCCGTGAGGGTGGACGTACAGTTGGTGCCGGTGTTGTTGCAGAGATTCTTGCATAATTAGCCTTTGGCTAATATGCAAAATCCTTTAAAAGGTTCCTTAATATGAGAGAAGCAATACACTTGGGTTGTGAGAAATGTACAAGACGTAATTATCACACAACAAAAAACAAAAAGACTCACACTGAGAAATTTTCAGTACGTAAATACTGTAAATGGTGTAAAGAGCACACAATTCACAAAGAGATGAAACTGTAATAACAGTTCATTTTTTTGTAACAAATGAAGGCACTAGTGCCGCGGGTTTCCTGCCGAAGGAAACTCAGCGTTAGCGTAGATATCGGGACTTGTTCCGATGTCGTCACTATTAAATAATTGGTGCCTAAATTTTGTAAAAATTTAGGCGTATAGCTCCAATGGTAGAGCACCGGATTCCAAATCCGGGTGTTGGGAGTTCGAGTCTCTCTACGCCTGCCACACATTTATTATAAGTAGAGCAGATCTGCTTTATTTATAACAAATGACATTTCAATATATGGAAAAGATAGATGAATTTAAGTAAAGTAATAAGTAACGCAAGACTGGAACTGAGCAAAGTTATCTTTCCTACCAAAAGTCAGGTAAAACAGGCATATATAGCAGTTGTTATTGTAGTTTCTGCAATAGCAGCATTTCTTGCATTGGTTGACTTGCTTATGTCATCTGTTATGTCTGCAATTTTAGGTTAAGGAGTAAAAAATGGCACATCAATGGTACTCTATACAGACCTATGGCAGTGACAGAACAGTGAGAGATGCAATCTTTAATATGATAAAAGAACATGGTTTGGAAGAGCATATTACCGATGTAATAGTTCCTACAGAGGATGTTATTGAAGTAAAAGACGGAAAGAAGAAGGTGAGTGAGAGATCTTTGTATTCCGGTTATGTGTTCGCCCGCATAGATTTAAATACAGAAATTCAGCATATGATTCAGTCAATACCGAAAGTATCAGGTTTTATCGGGGAAGGAAACACACCTACACCTTTGAGCGAACATGACATTAATGTTATTTTGGATCGTGTGAACAACCGTGCCGCACCAAAACCAAAAGTATTTTTTGATAATGGTGAAACGGTACGTATTATTGACGGACCTTTTGCCAACTTTACGGGAACAGTTGATGAGTATGACCTTGAACACGGCACTCTTAAGCTGAATGTTTCAATCTTTGGCAGAGCTACTCCTGTAGATATTTCTTACACACAGGTAGAAAAAATAATCTAATAAAGAACCCTGCTACGCTAAGGCTAGGTTTTAATTTTTTGAAACTTAACCTTAGCGTAGTAAACTGGACCTCGTTTGGATTACGTAATTAAATAATGAAAAGGACAAAAAATGGCAAAAAAAGTCATGGATTATATCAAGCTACAAATAGAAGCTGGTAAAGCTAACCCGGCTCCACCAGTAGGACCTGCATTAGGACAACGTGGTGTTAATATCATGGAATTCTGTAAAGCATTCAATGAAAAAACAAAAGATAAAATGGGATTTAAAGTTCCTGTTATTATTACAGTTTACAATGACAGAAGTTTTTCTTTTGTTACAAAACAACCACCTGCTTCTGAACTTTTAATGAAAGCAGCCGGACTGAAAAAAGGAAGTGACAATCCTCTTAAAAACAAAGTAGGGTCATTAACTCGTGCACAGCTTATGGAAGTTGTAGAAGCTAAAATCGAAGATTTAAATACTGACGACAAAGAGATGGCTGCAAATACTTTGGCTGGTTCTGCCCGTTCAATCGGTATAGAAATCAAAGACTAGTAAAAACAATCATCGACCACAGTGATTTCAAAATTATGTGGCAGAATTAATATGGAGATTTGTAATGAGCAAAAGATATAAACAATTATTAGAAAAAATTGACAAAACAAAATCATACAGTGTAGAAGAAGCTTCTGCAACAGTAAAAGATTTAAAAAGTGCAAAGTTCGACGAAACAGTTGAAATTGCAATGAACTTGAATGTAGATCCTCGTCACGCAGACCAAATGGTTCGCGGTGCTATCGTTCTTCCTCATGGAACCGGTAAAACAGTTCGTGTTGCTGTATTTGCCAAAGGTGCCAAAGCTGATGAAGCAAAAGCTGCAGGTGCAGACATCGTTGGAACTGATGATTTGGTTGCACAAATCAAAGAGGGAATTTTTGATTTTGATGTTGTTGTTGCAGCACCTGACTGTATGGGTCTTGTAGGTCAAATTGGTCGTATTCTTGGGCCAAAAGGATTGATGCCAAATCCTAAAACTGGAACTGTAACACCTGATGTTGCAACAGCTGTGAAAAATGTCAAAGGCGGCCAGGTTAACTTTAGAGTTGACAAAAAAGGTAATATCCATGCCGGTATAGGGAAAGCAAGCTTTGAAGCTTCTCAAATTGCAGAGAATTTAACAACATTTCTTTCTGCAATCAATAAACAAAAACCTGCCTCTGCAAAAGGGCGTTATATTAAAAATGCAGCATTGAGTCTAACTATGAGTCCTGCAGTTAAACTTGATGTTGTAGAGTTGGCAGATATCAAATAAGCGGGCTAAAGCCCCTCATAGGAAAAAACCAAATTTTTTCCTATGCTGAAATAAAAGTTTTTATTGTAGTATAAAATATATATTACAATAAAGATTTTCATTTTGGAAATCTGAATTACTTGGACTAAAGATAGTTGGGGGTATCTGCCGTGTCGGCAGTGAGCTTAATCGTACCCTTTCGCCCCGCTTGAAGTTATGTCTGGAAAGGAGAACTATATATGCTTAAGTCAAAAAAAGCTGAAGTAATTGAGCAGTTAACTACTTCATTTGCCAATACTACGGCAGTTGTTATATGTGACTACAAAGGTTTAACTGTAAGTGAACTTGAAGAGTTACGTAAATCTGCTCGTGCAAAAGACACAAGTGTTCAGGTTGTTAAAAATACTTTAGCAACAATTGCACTGAATAATGCTGAGATGAGTGGTGTTGAAATCAAAGATACAAATATTTTTATTTGGTCTGATGATGTTATCAATGCTGCTAAAATCGCGGCTGATTTCGCCAAAGATCATGACAAGTTCGTGATTAAAGCCGGTTATTTAGATAAAGAACCTGCAGACGTAGCTAAAATCGAAGCATTCGCAAAACTTCCTGGTCGTGATGAACTTCTCGGTATGCTTGCTGCTACCTGGATGGCTCCAATTACAAATATGGCAATTGGAATCGATGCTTTACGCAAAAAGAAAGAAGAAGAGGAAGCATAGTCTTTCACTTTTATGAAATGAGGTTACGATTTAAAATCGTTAATGGGAAAATCGTGCTGGCACGATGAGCCTCCCGCTGAGGGAAACCTAGTGTTAACGTAGATAGGAGAATTACTTCTCCTGTCGTCATTAACAAGTAAAAGGTTTCCTTAATTTTTGAAAAAAATAAAGGAGCTTAATATGGCTGTTACTAAAGAAGATGTATTAGAGTTTATTTCTGGACTTTCTGTTTTAGAATTATCTGAACTTGTTAAAGAGTTTGAAGAAAAATTTGGTGTTTCTGCACAACCTGTTGCTGTTGCTGGTGTTGCCGGTGATGCTGGCGCTGCTGCTGCTGAGCAGACTGAATTCAATGTTGTTTTAACTGATGTCGGTGCGAAAAAAATCGGTGTTATTAAAGCGGTTCGTGCTTTAACTGGTCTTGGACTAAAAGAAGCAAAAGAAGCATGTGAAAGCTTACCGTCTACAATCAAAGAGGGTGTAGATAAAGAAACTGCTGAAGAGGCAAAAGCTGCTTTAGAAGAAGCTGGTGCTACAGTAGAAGTTAAGTAGTCTTAACTTAAAAACAAAGAGGGTTTTGTCCCTCTTTTTTGGGCGCTTTAGCGAAGAGAACGGACTCTCTTGGCTAAAGTGCCCTTATGTCGTTTATAAGCACTATAAAAAATCTCTTAATACCTAAGAGTAAAACAATCTATCTGGTGACGACTGGATACGATATGCTTGAACTTATCAAGTCCCTAATTAACAACTTATCGAGGTAGCCTATGTTAAACACTTTATATTCCGGAAACCGTCTTCGTATAGACTTCTCTAAAACTCCTCAAGAAATTGAAGTACCAAATTTACTCCAACTGCAACAAAGCTCATATGATACATTTTTAATGTTAAATGCAAAAGACAGAGCAACAAGCGGTATTGAAAAAGTTTTTCAATCTGTTTTTCCTATTCATGATGCACAAAACAGATTAACTGTTGAATATATCGGTTCTGAAGTCACGAACCCAAAATATACCGTTCGTGAATGTATGGAAAGAGGACTTACCTATGCAGTAAGCCTTAGAATGAAAACACGCCTTATTTTGTGGGACAGAGATGAAAACACAAAAGAAAAACTTGGTGTAAAAGATATAAAAGAGCAGAGTATATTTGTTCGTGATATTCCGCTTATGACCGATAGAACTTCTTTTATTATCAACGGTGTTGAACGCGTTGTAGTCAACCAGTTACACCGATCACCTGGTGTTATCTTTAAAGAAGAAGAGTCAACTACTGCAGGAAACAAATTAATTTATACCGGACAGATTATTCCTGACCGCGGTTCATGGCTCTATTTTGAGTATGATCCTAAAGATATTCTCTATATGAGAATCAATAAACGTCGTAAAGTACCTGTAACAATCATGTTCCGTGCTTTGGGATATTCCAAACAGGATATTTTAAAACTCTTTTACCCGATTCAGACAATAAAAATCAATGACAATACTTTTTCTATGGATTTTAATCCTAAAGATTATGCAACACGTATCTCTTATGATTTGGTTGATATGAACGGTAAAGTGCTTGTTGCTGCAGGCAAAAGACTTTCAAGCAAAAAAGTACAAAAACTTTTAGATGACGGTGTGAAAGAAGTTCAGTATCCTTTGGAAATACTCTTGGACAGATATTTGGCTGAGCCTATCATTGACCCGGAAACAGGGGAAGTGTTATTTGATACAATGACACATATAGATGAGACCAAATTAAAGAAAATGGCTGAAATTGGCGTAACAGAATTCAAAATTGCCAATGATATTGCCGAAGGTGTTGACAGTTCTATTATCAACGCATTCAATGCCGATACAGATTCTCTGAAGCTTTTAAAACAGACAGAAGATATTGAAGATGAGAATGATTTGGCTGCGATTCGTATCTACAAAGTGATGCGTCCGGGCGAGCCTGTAACCAAAGAGGCTGCAAAAATATTTGTCAACCAGCTTTTCTTTGATCCTGAGAGATATGATTTGACTCAGGTTGGTCGTATGAAAATGAATCACAAACTTGGAATGAATATTCCTGAGTATGTGACTGTTTTAACACACGAAGATATTATAGAGTCTGTAAAATATGTTATTAAAGTAAAAAACGGACAGGGTCATCTGGATGACAGAGACCACTTGGGTAATCGTCGTATTCGTTCCATCGGTGAATTATTAGGAAATGAATTACACAACGGTCTTGTGAAAATGCAAAAAGCAATTCGTGACAAGCTCTCTACTATGAGCGGACCGATGAATGAGCTTATGCCTCATGATTTGATTAACTCAAAAATGATTACCTCTACAATCATGGAATTCTTTTCAGGCGGTCAGCTTTCTCAGTTTATGGACCAGACAAATCCACTCTCTGAAGTGACACACAAACGTCGTCTTTCGGCTCTTGGTGAAGGCGGTCTTGTCAAAGAACGTGCCGGATTTGAAGTGCGTGATGTCCATCCTACACATTATGGCAGAATCTGTCCTGTTGAAACGCCGGAGGGACAAAATATCGGTCTTATCAATACACTTGCAATGTATGCAAAAGTAAACGAGCATGGATTTATTGAAGCTCCTTACAAAGTAATGAAAGACGGAAAAGTTACTCATGAAATAGTTTATCTGACGGCAACACAGGAAGAGGGTAAAAAAATTGCCGCAGCTTCTAACAAACTGGATGAAAACGGCCAGTTTATTGAAGACCTGATTGCTGTAAGACAGGACGGGGAAATCCTTTTACGTGATCCCAAAGAGTGTGAATATGCAGATCTCTCTTCACAGATGGTTGTCGGTGTAGCCGCTTCACTGATTCCGTTCTTGGAGCATGATGATGCCAACCGTGCACTTATGGGATCAAACATGCAACGTCAGGCAGTGCCTCTTTTACGTGCAAATGCACCAATGGTTGGAACGGGCGTTGAAAAACTGGTTGCCCGTGATGCATGGGAATGTGTCAAAGCAAAACGTGCCGGTAAAATTGAAAAAGTTGACGGTAAACACATTTATGTGATGGGTGAAGAAGACGGCGAAATCTTTATTGACTATTATCCGTTACAAAAAAATCTTCGAACCAACCAAAACACCTCTTTTACACAAAAACCGATTGTAAAAGTCGGTGAAATGGTAAAGAAAAACCAGATCATTGCCGATGGTCCAAATATGGACAAAGGGGAACTGGCGCTTGGTGTCAATGCAATGGTTGCTTTCATGCCGTGGAACGGGTATAACTTTGAGGATGCTATAGTCATCTCAGAACGTTTAATCCGTCAAGACGCTTTTACTTCAGTGCATATTTATGAAAAAGAGGTAGAAGCCCGTGAATTGAAACACGGTGTCGAAGAGATTACCCGTGATATCCCGAATGTTCGTGATGATGAACTGGCACATCTCGATGAATCAGGTATTGTTAAAATCGGTACAAATGTAAAAGGCGGTATGATTCTTGTCGGAAAAGTTTCTCCAAAAGGGGAAGTGAAACCAACACCGGAAGAGCGTCTTTTACGCGCAATTTTTGGCGAAAAAGCCGGTCATGTCGTCAATAAATCACTCTACTGTCCGCCGTCAATGGAAGGGGTGGTTGTAGATATTAAAGTATTTACAAAAAAAGGTTATGACAAAGATCCCCGTGCATTGGAACTTGAAAAAGAGGAGAGAGACTACCTTGAACGCGAGCATTATGACAGACTTATTATGATAGATAAAGAAGAGATGCTTCGTGTGACAAAACTTCTCACCCGTGAACCGTTACAGAGTGACATCAAAATAGGTGATACCGAGTATAAGGCCGGAGAAAAAATCAACGGAGATGATTTAAAAGAAGTAAACCGTTTTGCTATGAATGCAATCGTCAAATCTTTTTCACAAGAGATTCAGGATGAGTACAACAAAACGAAAAGTCATTTCCAGAAGCAAAAAAGAGTTTTCAGAGATGAACATGAAGAGAAACTCACTATATTGGAAAAAGACGACATTTTACCAAACGGTGTTGTGAAGTATGTAAAAATCTATATAGCAACAAAACGTCATCTCAAAGTCGGTGACAAGATGGCCGGACGTCACGGAAACAAAGGTATTGTTTCTATTATAGTTCCTGAGGTAGATATGCCGTATATGGAAGACGGACGTTCTGTTGATGTCTGTTTGAATCCGCTTGGTGTACCTTCTCGTATGAATATCGGTCAGATTTTGGAAATGCACCTCGGTATGGCAGGTCGTGAACTTGGCGATCAGATACAGGCAGAGTTTGACTCAAAACAAAAAGACTATATACAAAATCTTCGTGCAAAAATGATCGAAATAGCTGATGTTGCAGGAATGATGAAAGCTTCTGAAGTTATCGGAAATATGAGTGATGAAGAGTTTCTGATCCATGCAAGAGACTGGGCCAAGGGTGTTAAATTTGCTGCACCTATTTTTGAAGGGACAAATGCTGAAGAGTTTGAAAAACTCTACAAACTGGCAAATATGGATGCTGACGGCAAACGTGTACTTTATGACGGAAAAACCGGTGAGAAGATGAAAGAGCGTGTCAATGTCGGTTACATGTATATCTTAAAACTGCATCACCTGGTAGATGAAAAGATCCATGCCCGTTCAACCGGACCATACTCGCTTGTTACACAACAACCGGTTGGTGGTAAAGCACTCTTTGGTGGTCAAAGATTCGGTGAGATGGAAGTCTGGGCACTTGAAGCATATGGTGCTTCAGCAGTTCTAAAAGAGATGTTGACTATCAAATCAGATGATGTTGATGGTCGTGTACGTGCTTACAAAGCACTTACAAAAGGTGAATTGGTACCAGAATCTGGTATTCCTGAAACACTATTTGTATTAACAAAAGAGCTGCAGGCATTGGCTCTTGATGTAGATATTATGGACGAGGTAGAAGACGATGAGTAAATTAGTACCGGTAGAAGTAACAGAAGACAGCAGACCAAAAGATATAAAACAGCTCCAGTTCCGTTTGGCATCCCCTGAAAAGGTAATGTCATGGAGTCACGGAGAGGTTAAAAAGCCAGAAACTATTAATTATCGTACTTTAAAACCTGAGCGTGACGGTTTGTTTTGTGCAAAAATCTTTGGACCTGTAAGGGACTATGAGTGTCTTTGCGGCAAGTATAAAAAGATGCGCTATAAAGGTGTGGTATGTGAAAAATGTGGTGTTGAAGTAACATCTACAAAAGTACGTCGTACACGTATGGGACACATTGAATTGGTGACTCCGGTTGCACATATATGGTATGTAAGTTCACTGCCTTCTCGTATCGGTACGCTGCTTGGTATCAAAATGAAAGATTTAGAGCGTGTACTCTATTATGAAGCGTATATCGTCGAAGAGGGCGGAGAGTCCTATTATGATGCAGAGGCTAAAACTCCGGTTTTAAAATATGATGTTTTAAATGAAGAGCAGTACCGTACACTTGTGCAGAGATTTGGTGAGCTTGGTTTCAAAGCCCGTATGGGTGGTGAAGTGATTCGTGATTTATTGGATTCTATTGATTTGGTTGACCTTTTTACTAACTTAAAAGAAGCGATTGGCGAAACAAAATCTGAGGCAAAGAAAAAAACGATTAACAAACGTCTGAAAGTTATTGAGTCATTTTTAAATTCAGGCAACAACCCTGCCTGGATGATGCTGACTGTGCTGCCGGTTCTCCCACCGGATTTACGTCCGTTGGTATCACTTGACGGCGGTAAGTTTGCCGTATCTGATGTAAATGATTTGTATCGTCGTGTTATTAACCGTAACCAGCGTTTAAAACGTCTTGTAGAACTTGAAGCACCTGAAATTATTGTCAGAAACGAAAAGCGTATGTTACAGGAGTCTGTAGATGCACTTTTTGACAATGGTCGTCGTGCAAATGCGGTAAAAGGCGCAAACAAACGTCCTTTGAAATCTTTAAGTGAAATCATTAAAGGAAAGCAGGGGCGTTTCCGTCAGAATCTTCTTGGAAAGCGTGTTGATTTTTCCGGACGTTCTGTCATTGTTGTCGGACCAAGTTTGCGAATGGATGAGTGCGGACTGCCGAAAAAAATGGCACTCGAACTCTTTAAGCCGCATTTGATTGCCAAACTTGAAGACAAAGGCTATGCAACAACGGTAAAAGCTGCCAAAAAAATGATAGAAGAAAAAACAAATGAAGTTTGGGAGTGTCTTGCAGAGATTGTTGACGGGTATCCGATTATGCTTAACCGTGCACCGACACTGCATAAACTTTCTATTCAGGCCTTTCACCCTAAACTGATAGACGGAAAAGCAATTCAGCTTCACCCATTGGTTTGTGCGGCATTCAATGCCGACTTTGACGGGGATCAGATGGCTGTACACGTACCGCTTTCTTCTGCTGCTATAGCTGAATGTAAAGTGTTGATGCTGGCTTCTATGAACATTTTGCTTCCTGCCTCCGGAAAGGCTATTGCTACACCTTCTCAGGATATGGTACTTGGTATTTACTATCTTTCACTTGAGAAAAACGGTGTGAAGGGTTCTAACAAACTTTTTGCAAATGTTGATGAGATCCGAATTGCTTTAGAGCATGACGCACTTGACTTGCACGCTAAGGTTAGAACACGTGTTGACGGACGTATTATTCACACAACTGCAGGTCGTCTTTTGATTAAGGCAATTCTTCCTGATTTTGTTCCGGCTGAGCTTTGGAACAAAGTAATGAAGAAAAAAGCTATTAATGAGATTGTTGATTATGTACAAAAACACGGGGGAATCGGCATTACTGCATCTTTCCTTGACCGTTTGAAAGATTTGGGTTTCAAGCATGCGACAGAGGCCGGTGTATCAATTTCAGCGGATGATATTCGTGTGCCTGATATGAAACCTGCAAAAATTGCAGAGTCTAAAGCAAGAGTCATTGAGATTCAAAAACAGTTTGAAGCGGGACTGTTGACTGAGCAGGAACGTTACAATAAGATCATTGATGTTTGGACAGATACAAACAATACACTTGCAGCAGAAATGATGCAGCTCGTACAGACGGACAAAGACGGTTTTAACTCTATTCATATGATGGCAGATTCCGGTGCTCGTGGTTCTGCAGCGCAGATTCGCCAGCTTGCCGGTATGCGTGGTCTGATGGCTAAGCCTTCTGGAGAGATCATCGAGACACCGATTATTTCTAACTTTAAAGAGGGTCTTAATGTTATTGAATACTTTATTTCAACACATGGTGCGCGTAAAGGTCTTGCAGATACGGCACTTAAAACTGCCAATGCAGGGTATTTGACTCGTAAACTTGTTGATGTTGCACAGAATGTTAAAATTGTTGAGCATGACTGCCATACGCACGAAGGGATAGAGATTTCTGATATATCTGATCAAAATACATTGATAGAATCATTGGAAGACAGACTCAACGGTCGTGTTCTTGCGGATGATGTTATTGACCCTATCTCCAATGAAATTCTTTATGCTGAGGGAACACTTTTAGATGAAGTTTCTGCAAAAGTTATTGCTGAGTCAGGTATCAAAACAGCAGTAATCAGAACACCGACTACATGTAAAAGTGAAGAAGGTGTGTGTGCCCTGTGTTATGGTGTGAACCTTGCAACCGGATATATTGTTCGTCCTGGTGAAGCGATAGGTATTATTGCGGCACAGTCTATCGGTGAGCCTGGTACACAGTTGACACTGCGTACATTCCACGTTGGTGGAACGGCATCTTCTACTGCACAGGAACGTCAGGTTGTTGCAGAAAAAGAAGGTTTTATACGTTATTACAACCTTAAAACGTATAAAAACAAAGAGGGTAAAAATATTGTTGCCAATCGCCGTAATGCGGGTGTTTTGCTGGTTGAACCAAAAATCAAAGCACCGTTTGCGGGAACTGTTGAGATTCAGACGATTCATGATGAAGTCATTATCAGTGTAAAATCCGAAGATGAAACTGTTCGTTATTCACTGCGTAAGCTTGAAATAGCGAAGCCGAATGAACTTGCGGGAGTCAGCGGACAGATTGAAGGAAAATACTATTTCCCTCATAAAAACGGGGAAAAAGTCGAGGCACTGGATTCTATTGTTGAAACAATCAAAGACGGATGGAACGTACCTAGCCGTATTCCGTATGCATCAGAACTTTTAGTTGATGACGGTGCACCTGTTACGAAAAAGATTCTTGCAAAAGAAGAGGGTACTGTGAAGTACTTCTTGCTCAAAGGGGACTACCTTGAGAGATTTGAAGGCCTGAAGTCAGGATATGAAGTTGTAGAAAAAGGTCTTTTTGCCGCTGTAATTGATACAAACAACCGTGAAGCGATTCGTCATTATATTGCACGCGGTTCAGTTATTGTAACAGATGACAATGAAAGTGTAGACAGAGATACAGTTATTGCGAAACCTTCCTCTGATGAATCAGTTGTGATCGCCGAATGGGATCCGTACTCTAACCCGATTATTTCAGAAGCTAACGGTGTTGTGAAATATGAAGATATCATTGTCGGAACAACTGCGAGTGAGCAGCTTGATGAGTTGACCGGTAAAACGCGTTTGATGATTAATGACCACATCTCTTCAGAGTATAAGCCTGCAATAGTACTGGCAACAGAAGACGGAGAACTTTTGCGTTATGCAATTGAGCCAAAATCATCTGTGTATGTTGCTGACGGTGCTGAAGTGAAAGTGGCTGACATATTGGCAAAAACGCCAAAAGCATTGCAAAAATCATCAGATATTACCGGGGGTCTTCCACGTGTATCTGAACTTTTTGAAGGTCGTCGTCCTAAAGCAACCGCACTGATTTCTGAAATTGACGGTGTGGTCAGCTTTGGAAAACCGCTTCGCGGAAAAGTAAGAATTATTGTCAGCAATGCAGACAACGGAATTGTAAAAGAGTATTTTGTTGACAAATCACATGAACCGGTTGTAAACCCTGGTGACTTTGTGCATGCCGGTGAGCGATTGACTACGGGTATTTTATCTTCTCATGAACTTTTACGTATCATGGGTGTCAAAGCACTGTATAACTATCTTGTATCTGAAGTGCAGCAGGTATATCGTTCTCAAGGGGTTAACATTGCCGACAAACACATTGAAGTCATCTTTACCCAAATGTTGCGTCAGGTAAAAATTGTAAAATCGGGTGATACGAAGTTTATTGAGGGTGACCTGGTTTCCAAGGTGAAATTTACTCAGGAAAATGAAAAGATTATGCGTCTTGGCGGTCGTCCTGCGATTGCTGAACCGTTCCTGGTCGGTATTACTCGTGCGGCAGTTTCAGCTGACTCTATTATTTCAGCGGCATCATTCCAGGATACTACGAAAGTGTTGACAGAAGCGGCAGTTTCTGCAAAAGTTGACAATCTTGAAAACCTGAAAGAAAATGTTATTATCGGCCGTACTATTCCTGTTGGAACCGGTATCTACAAAGATCAAAATATAGAATTTGAGATTGAAGAAGAGTAAAGGTTTCTTTTTATATTCAGAATATGAGCAAAGCCCATATTCTGATCACTGCGTTCGGCACTAAAGCTAGTCTCTTTACGAGAGCCAGAGTTTTTTACATTAGTAATATGTGCACACTAATCTAAGATCCACTTTAATAATTCCTTAAAATAAGCTAACTTTAATTACAATTTTTGTATTATTTCGTGTCTATAATTCTCTCGATTATGACTTCTTATCTCAAAAAACTTTGTTTTTTGTAGCTTTAGGGGGTTGCAGAGACATTTGTCTCTGCCGTAATAATGGGCTTTTGCTCATTATAGATAAAGTAAAAGAGAATTTTATTCTACTGGAAAAAAATTAAGTAAAAAGGAATTGTATGCCTACAATCAATCAATTGATTCGTAAAGAGCGTAAACGTGTGATTAAAAAATCAAAATCACCAGCTCTTGACTCATGTCCACAGCGTCGTGGTGTATGTACACGTGTTTACACAACTACACCTAAAAAACCTAACTCGGCTTTAAGAAAAGTTGCCAAAGTCAGATTAACTTCCGGTTTTGAAGTTATTTCATATATCGGTGGTGAAGGTCACAACCTTCAAGAACACTCAATCGTTCTTGTACGTGGCGGTCGTATTAAAGATTTACCGGGTGTGAAGTATCATATCGTTCGTGGTGCACTTGATACTGCCGGTGTTGCTAACCGTATGGTTGCCCGTTCTAAATACGGAACTAAAAAACCAAAAAAATAATCTGAGATTATTTTTTTAACTATATTCAAAAATAGCTACAGGATTAATCTTAAGTGATTAATTTTGAGTAAATTTTGAAAAAAATTGAAGTAAGGAAAATTACAAATGAGAAGAAGAAAAGCTCCCGTTCGTGAAATTATGCCAGATCCAGTTTATGGAAGCAAAATTTTAACGAAATTTATAAATAAAATTATGTTAGATGGTAAAAAATCTACAGCTGAAAAAATCATCTACAGTGCAATGGATATCATTAGCTCTCGTGGAGAAAAATCAGGAATAGACACATTTAATGAAGCTATTGAGAATATCAAACCTATTATAGAGGTTAAAAGTCGCCGTGTCGGTGGTGCTACTTATCAAGTTCCAGTAGAAGTACGCCCGGTGCGTCAGCAGTCTCTTGCAATCAGATGGTTGGTTGATGCAGCTCGTAAACGTAATGAAAGAACAATGGCTGAGAGATTGGCAAATGAATTCATGGATGCTGCATCAGACAAAGGCTCAGCATTTAAGAAAAAAGAAGATACATATAAAATGGCAGAAGCTAATAAAGCATTTGCTCATTACAGATGGTAACAGGATAACATATGCCAAGAAGTCATAAATTAGAAGATGTAAGAAACATCGGTATTGCTGCACATATTGATGCGGGTAAAACGACAACAACAGAAAGAATTCTTTTCTATACTGGTGTTGAGCATAAAATCGGTGAGGTCCATGACGGGGCTGCTACTATGGACTGGATGGAACAAGAGCAGGAGCGTGGTATTACGATTACTTCTGCTGCGACTACCTGTGAGTGGAACGGAAAACAGATAAATATTATCGATACTCCGGGCCACGTTGACTTTACTATTGAAGTTGAGCGTTCTATGCGTGTACTTGACGGTGCTGTTTCAGTATTCTGTGCTGTTGGTGGGGTACAACCACAATCAGAAACAGTTTGGAGACAACGTAACCGTTATAAAGTTCCATCTATTGTTTTTGTTAACAAGATGGACAGAACTGGTGCAGATTTCTATGAAGTTGAGCGTCAGATTCGTGAGCGTCTTAAAGGGAATCCTATGCCTTTTCAGTTACCTATCGGTGCTGAAGACAAGTTTGAAGGTGTTGTTGATTTAGTTAAAATGAAAGAGATTGTCTGGGATGAAGATGCTGCGATGGGTTCAAATTACCATGTACAGGATATTCGTCCTGAGTTACAGGAAATTGCAGACGAATACAGAGAAAAAATGCTTGAGACTTTAGCTGAAGTTGAAGGCAATGATGATTTTGCCGAAAAATTCCTCGAAGGCGAAGAAATTTCTGAAGAAGAGATCAAAGCGGCTATCAAATCTGCAACAATCGGCATGGCTGTTGTTCCGATGACTCCGGGTACTGCATTTAAAAACAAAGGTGTTCAGACTCTGCTTGACGCTGTTGTTGACTATCTTCCTTCACCGGTTGAAGCACCGCCAATCATGGGTACTATGATGGATGATGAAGAGAAAGAAGTTGTTGTTGAATCAACTGATGACGGCCCTTTTGCTTCACTTGCATTTAAAATTATGACTGACCCGTTTGTGGGTGTTCTTACATTTATCCGTGTATACCGCGGTTCTTTAGAATCAGGCTCGTACGTACACAACACGACAAAAGACAAAAAAGAGCGTATCGGCCGTATCTTGAAAATGCATGCTATCAAGCGTGAAGAGATCAAAGAGATATATGCCGGTGAAATCGGTGCCGTTGTCGGACTAAAATCAACAACAACCGGTGATACTTTATGTGATCCTGCTGAGAAAGTTGTACTGGAAAGAATGGACTTTCCTGAGCCGGTTATCTCTGTTGCGGTTGAGCCAAAAACAAAAGCTGACCAGGAAAAAATGGGTATAGCCCTTGGTAAACTTGCTGCGGAAGATCCGTCTTTCAGAGTACACACTGATGATGAAACAGGTCAGACTATTATTTCAGGAATGGGTGAGTTACACCTTGAAATTCTTGTTGACAGAATGAAACGTGAATTCAAAGTTGAAGCAGAAGTCGGTGCTCCGCAGGTTTCTTACCGTGAAACAATCAAGAAAGAAGTCAACCAGGAATACAAGTATGCAAAACAGTCTGGCGGTCGTGGTCAGTTTGGTCATGTATTCTTGAAAGTGAAGCCGGGTGAGCCTGATTCTGGTTTTGTATTTCACAACGAAATCAAAGGGGGAACTGTTCCAAGAGAATATATTCCTGCTGTTGAAAAAGGTTGTGAAGAAGCGATGCAGGCAGGTGTTCTTGCGGGTTATCCTATGGAAGATATTGATGTTACACTGTATGACGGTTCTTACCATGATGTGGATTCAAATGAAATGGCGTTTAAACTCGCTGCTTCAATGGGATTTAAAGAAGCCTGTCGTAAAGCAGATGCTGCTATACTTGAGCCGATGATGAAAGTTGAAGTTGAAGTTCCTGAAGAGTATATGGGTGATGTTATCGGTGACTTGAACCGTAGACGCGGACAGGTAAACAATATGAGTGACCGTGCCGGTAACAAAATTATTGATGCTTTTGTTCCACTTGCCGAAATGTTCGGTTACTCAACCGACCTTCGTTCTGCAACTCAGGGACGTGCAACATATGCAATGGAATTTGATCATTATGAAGAAGTTCCAAGAAATATAGCTGAAGAGATTCAGAAAAAACGTAACGGATAGTATTTTCGTCACAAACTCTCCTTTCTTCTCTCTTTAACGAGAGAGGAGTCTTTCTTCTTTTAAAAATAAAATTCTGTTATAATGGTAAAAATTTTTCAGGCTGATTTGAATGCATAAAATACTACTTTTACTTATACTCGTTACACTGCTTGCGGCACAAAATCCAAAAGCTTTTTCTGCGCTTGGTGATATTGTTTACAATAATGTAGATAAAATTCAGAAGCTTGCAAATATAGATGAGTACGCACCGTATGAAAAGAAAATACAAGAGTATGCTACTGCTGTCAAAAAGTTGAAAAAAGAGGGTTTTTCATTGGATGAGGGAGCGGTTAAAGACAAGATGCGCTATCTAAACAGATTAAGAGAACTTTCACGAACAAATGATTTTTTTGTACGCTCTGTCAAAAGAAATTTGGATTTGGCAATCGAAAATGAAAATTCAAAACTTTTTACAAAACTGGCAAACAGCGGACTGATTGATGAAAAAAGAAGTAAAAGCAAGATACTCGATTACTATTTTGCACATTCTGATGATGTCAATACAACAGGAATAATACAAAAATATTTGGATGAAGATAAAAAACTACAGGCAAAAAAAGAGCGTAAAAAAAGCCTGCTGCAACGAAAAAAAGAACGAGAATTGGAAAAAATTCAAAGAATCAGAAAAAAAGACAAACTCGAACAGCAAAAACTGGAAGAGCAACTTAACAAAGAAGTACAAAAGAAAAAGTTACAAATTAGAGAAGAACAAAAAAAAGAGCTCTCTAAGACCATATAAATTTTTCGTGTTCGTGCGGTCTGCCTTGAAGCGTGAGGTAAGGAGTATACTGGGCTTTATAAGAAAGAGAAGGGCATCCTTCTACATAGTACCCCAAATATATCCATTTTTTGTTTGTATTTTTAGCATATTTTATCTGATTATACAGGGAGAGTTTACCTAAGGAGTACTGGGCATAATCAGGATCATAATAAAAATAGATTGATGATATTCCGTTTTCAAGAATATCTATCAAATCTACTGCAATGAGCTTTTCCTGATCATAATACAGTACTTCATAGCCAAAGTCAGCATGGCCTGTGACAAAAGAGTTATAGTAGTGCTGTGCAGTTGTCGCAGAGTAGTCCCACCCTTTTTTATCATGCATATAAAGATGGTACTTTTCAAACAGTTCAAGGTGCTCCTGGGTTACACTCGGTACCTGTATGTAAGAAGTAATATCTTTGGATTTTTTGATAACTCTTTTTGCAGATTTGCCGAATGCATAGTTTTCTACATCAATTTTAATACTCTGGCATTCTGTACATGCAGTGCATATGGGTCTAAAGTACATTTTTCCAAAACGACGGTATCCTCGTTCAATCAGGGCTTCACAAGATTTGGAGTCACAATTGTTGATCACTTTATAGTGTGTAGTCTGTTTTTTGCCGCTCAGATAGGAGCACGTATCATCAAGTAAAAATTCTTTAAGTAGATTCATACCGGGATTTTGACATAATTTGCTTTAGAAACAGCAAAAGAAAAAGAGAGAAGATGGAATTTTTTTTAAAACATAAGATTGTTATTTTAAGGTCAGTTGGCATATTCATGTTTTTTATCGGTTTTGCAGTACATTTTTGGACGACACCCAAAATCGCAATGAGTGCAAATGAGGTAGCTGCAGCCAATGTTGCAAGAATTGAAGCCAGTGTTTCAGGGCATGTGCCAGGTGTAAAAAAAGCTAAACCGGACATAGCCACTTTCAGGGAGTCTTTAGTAAGTGCACAGCAACAGCAAAAAAAGTATCTTACGATTTTTGCAATGCTG
Source organism: Sulfurimonas sp. NWX367 (assembly GCF_039667065.1). Lineage (NCBI taxonomy): Bacteria > Pseudomonadati > Campylobacterota > Epsilonproteobacteria > Campylobacterales > Sulfurimonadaceae > Sulfurimonas > Sulfurimonas sp. NWX367. The sequence continues at coordinate 348,736 of NZ_JALCZM010000002.1, forward strand.
CTTGGAGTATTGTTTCTGGGCTACAGTTTTATAAAAAAAGAGCAAGACTAAGTACGGTTCATAGCTATTAAAACACCTTCAATCATTGTATCAATATCTCCGTCAAGGATACCAGAGACATTAGAGTAGGCTTCATTGCTTCTTGTGTCTTTGATTTGCTGGTAAGGCTGCATAACATAGGAGCGTATCTGATGCCCCCAGCCTATTTCACTTTTGGCGATACCTGCTTCTTTTGCTTTTTGTTCTTCAAGTTCTAATTCATAGAGGCGGGATTTGAGCATTTTCATCGCTGTTGCTTTGTTTTTGTGCTGGCTTCTGTCATTTTGGCACTGTACGACAACACCTGTGGCGATATGGGTTAGGCGTATGGCAGATTCGGTTTTGTTAACATGCTGTCCGCCCGCACCGCTTGAGCGGTAGGTGTCAATGCGTATGTCTTTGTCTTCTATGGTAATGTCTATATCATCATCAATTTCGGGAGAGACCATAACAGAGGCAAAAGAGGTATGACGTTTGGCATTGGAATCAAACGGTGAAATTCTTACAAGTCTGTGAATACCGTTTTCAACCTTGAGATACCCATAGGCATTCTCTCCCTTTATAAGTATGGAAACATCTTTGATGCCTGCTTCATCTCCTGCCTGGTAATCCAAAACCTCTACTTTGAAGCCGCGCCGCTCTGCCCAGCGTTTATACATTCGAAGCAGCATCTCTGCCCAGTCCTGGGACTCTGTTCCTCCTGCACCGGGATGAATAGAAAGAATGGCATTATTGGCATCGGTTTCACCGCTTAGCAGGACTTCGATTTCCATATCACGAATCTGTTTTTCCAAATTTGGCGCATCTTCGTAAAGTGCTTCGAGTGATTCTGTATCATTCTCTTCTTTAGCCATTTCATAAAGTTCTTTTGCGTCATCAACAGCATTTTTGGCAGTATTGTATTTGTCAAGTTTTCTTTGAAGCTGAGTTTTTTCTTTTTGTATTTTTGCGGCATAAGCAGCATCGTTCCAAAAATCCTGGTCATTTTCCATAGTCTCAATCTCTTTGAGTCTCTTGTGGATTTTTTCCGGTTCGACAACCTCGGTAATGTTTTTCATTTTTGCATCAATATTTTTTAAAAGTTCTGTGTATTCGTAGTTATCCATATTCCATCACTTAGGGGGCATTAAATTTGTTATAATTGCGATTATATTATATCAGGGCTTAAAATGAAGATTATATCAAATCCTTTGGCATTAAAACAATACTTAAAAGATGAAAATAAAACCGTAGGTTTTGTGCCTACCATGGGTGCTTTGCATGAAGGGCATATTGCTTTGATAAAACGCGCAAGACAAGAGAATGAAACAGTGGTAGTTTCTGTCTTTGTCAATCCTGCACAGTTTTTGGCAGGTGAAGATTTAGACAAATATCCGAAAAAAGATGATGCCGATAAGAAAATATGTGAATTGGCAGGCGTAGATATCCTTTTTTTCCCAACTGCTTCAGATATATACAGTAAGGATGAAGTGAAAATCTGTGCGCCTAATGTACGTGGATATGTTTTAGAAGGGGCAACAAGACCGGGGCATTTCAGCGGTGTTTTGAGAGTTGTTATGAAACTGCTCAATATTGTCTCCCCGACAAGAGCCTACTTTGGAAAAAAAGATGCACAACAACTTAATCTCATCAGTCTTATGGTAAAACAGTTTTTCATGGATGTTGAAATTGTTCCTGTAGATATCGTTCGCGATAATGATGGACTGGCACTCAGCAGCAGAAATGTATATCTTTCAAAAGCACAAAGGGAAGAAGCCTTAAAAATTCCAAAGTCATTATATGCAGCTTCAAAGCTAATCAGTAAAAATATTTTGGATACAGTAAAAATTAAAGAGGAGATGCACGCTATCTTGTCTCCTTTGGAAGTAAAATATGTAGAAGTACTTAATCGTGACTTTGAAGTAATAAAGAAAGTAGAAATCGGAAATACTGTTATTCTTGTAGAGGTGATTGTAGGTGAAACAAGGCTACTTGACAATATTTGGCTCTAAATAACCCTCTTCTATCATAATATCAACCGCTTTTTTAAAGACAGGAACAGCAGTTTGGGCTGCAAACTGGCTTTTTTTAGGCTGTATAACAATGACACCTATAGTGTATTTGTGCTTTTTGTCATTGGCGAATCCCATAAAAGCGGTGTTGTATTTCCTTACATACTGTCCTTTTTCAACAATGTGCGCAGTTCCTGTTTTTCCACCGATTTGCAATCCTTTTGTGATGGCTTTTTTTCCGGTGCCTTCATTCACGGTTTTGAGTAAAATTTTATTCATTCTTTTGGCAGTTGCGCTTTTTATAACCTGTACACTCTCCTCATAACCGAGTTCTTTTACAGTGCCGTGTTCATCTATAAAACTTTTGACAAGTTTAGGTTTTACCATGCGCCCGTTATTGTTGAAAGCACTGTAGGCACGGAGCAGTTGCATAAGATTTGCACGGATGCCGTAACCATAGGCACAGGTAGCTTTGTATATTTCATTTTCAAGCCGTTTGGCACTTGGAACAGAGCCTTTTCTTTCATAAATCAAATCAGGTGTGGATTTGCTTGCAAAGCCAAATTTTTTCAGCCCTTGATAAAAGTCATACCCGGAGAGTCTTTGTGCCAGTTGGGCTATACCGATATTTGAAGAATAGACTATAACATTCTCAGCCGAAAGCCAGTCAAATCTGTGCTCGTCAGTAATAACCTTTCTCCCTATTTTAAAGCGTCCGTTATGTCCGTTTACCAAATCATAGGGATTCACAAGTTTGTGTTCCAGGAGCAGGGCAAAAGTGATAGGTTTCAGAACACTTCCCGGCTCAAAACTGTACTCTATCATAGAACTGTTGAGAGAGGGATAGTCCCTGCGTCTAATCTTTTTTGGCAAATATCTGTTGGAACTGGCTATAGCATAGACATCACCTGTTTTGGAGTCCATAATAGCAATCATAACCTCTTTTGCACGGAGTTCTTTTTTCATACTGTCAAGCATCTTTTCTATGCGTATTTGAAAAGAAACCGGAATGGTCAGTTTAATGTCAAGCCCGTTTATTTTTGGTTTGGTAAAGCTCTCTTTATTTAAAATAATGTAGCTGTTTACATCACGTTTGCCTCTGCTGTAGCCGTCCTGTCTGGGTGAGAGTTCGTTGTCAAATCTTTTTTCAAGTCCTTTGACTCCTTTGATGGAGGTATATCCGTCTTCTTCTATTTTATGCGGATAGCCTATAACAGGAGTAAGCAGGGTTCCATAAGGATACTCCCGGCTTTCCCCGCTCTCAAGTATGCTGAGCCCATGCACAGAACGAAGCCCTGTTGCCGGGTTTTTTAACTCTAAAAATACTTTAAAGCGTCGCAGTTCTCTCGCGAGTGTTTTGAGATAATGTGCTTTTATTTGTGGCACATTATAACTCAAAACGACAACACCTTTGCGTTTGGAGAGTCTTTTTTCAATGGCCTTTGGTGTCATACCTGAGTAAATACTGAAAAGCTTGACAAACAACTCTTTTTTATCAGGGTCGATGTATCTGGTATTGACAACTGCTTTATAGAGTTTTTTTGTTGTAGCTATGTGAAAACCGTCTGCACTGATGATACTGCCACGTTGTGCTTTTGAGCTTTCTGTTGCATACAAAGAGGGCATACGGCGTGATTTTGTGGCAGTGAGAAGCATAACGCTTAAAAAAACCGCAAAAGCAAGAGAAATAAGGACATAAAGAAGGAATATTTTTTTACTTTTGTTACGGTTTAGCATGAAGTTATTATGTGCAGAGGCAGATTATAATTGTGTTCTGCCAATCTCTTTGTAGGCATTTAATGCTTTGTTTCGAATCTCTAACATAAGTTTCATACTTGTTTCTGCTTTGCCGATTGCAAGAGCTGCCTGATGGAGATCTTTTACCTGGCCTGTTGCCAAATCGGCTATAGCTTCTTCGCTCTCTTTTTGAATCTCATTAACCTCATTGAGGGCTGATTTTAACTGCTGAGCAAAAGCTTCACCACCGGTTTTTTCAGTACTGCCTTTTTGTTTTAAAAGGTCTGCTGTTGAAGCACCGGAAATATTATTAATGTTGTTCATAATCTTTCACTTCCTTTTTTACTGTAACAGTGATATGGCAGCGTTTGCCATATCCTTTGCACTTTGAAATGCCGCAACATTTGCTTGGTAGGAGCGTGTTGCCTCTACCAAATCGGACATTTCCACAACAGGATTAATATTTGGATATGCCACATATCCGTTTGCATCTGCATCCGGGTTGTTTGGCTCAAATTTCATAAGAGGTTTGCTGTCGTCTCTTACAATTTTGTCAACTACTACACTCATTATAGCAGGATTTACCTTTTGTCCAAATTGTCCTTCATTCAAAGGGTCTTGATATTTGGCACTTTGTGCAGTCTCACCCAGGGCTTTGTTGTATACATCATTAAAGTTTACTGCTTTAAAAACAACCTCTTTGCGACGATAGGGTCCGCCTTCTTCTGTTCTTGTTGTCTGGGCATTGGCTATATTGCTTGAAATGACATTGACACGGACTCTTTGGGCTGAGAGTCCGTATCCGCTGATATCAAAACTGTTGAGAAAGTTACTCATGGTTGTCTATCCTTAATTTACTTTTGCTGAAGCATCTATGACACTTTTGAAAATGCCTGCATCTTTTTTGGCTGCCATGACAATGGCATTAAACATAATGGAGTTCTTGCTCATTTCGGTTGTTTCTACATCTATATCGACAGAGTTGCCGTCATTGCGAGCCATATGTCCGTCTCTGAAAAAGAGTGTGGGTTTGAGATCGCTTGTCTCTTCTTTTGGCGCCAAATGATTGGCATTGGTACGAGCCATTTTCAACTGATGTGTATTGTCCTGATAAAGGGCATTTTTTTGTGCAATCAAAGCATCTTCAAAGCTGATATCTCTCGGTTTGTAATAAGGCGTGTCCGCATTGGCAATATTTGATGCTATCATATCCTGACGTGCAACACGATAGTCCATCGCTTTTGTTAAAAGAGAATGGGTTTTGGAAATTTCAATGCTCATCAATGACTCCTTGTTTACATGTAATAACAGATAATAAGCAACTTTTATTCCAAATATTTTATCAGCCGGCATTACAATACCGGTTCTTAAATCATTCCCTCCCGGAATCCGTACTTTAGTGCGGACCATGCGTCTTTTAAATTGAAAACAATCAGATTAAGCAAACTTTAATGAAAATAGGTCCATAATGTTTCCTAAGATTACCAGTGTAATCCAATTTTTAAAAATATAAGGAGTTCTTATGAAAAGAGCTGGTTTTACAATGATCGAATTGATCTTCGTTATCGTTATTTTAGGTATTTTGGCAGCAGTTGCCATTCCAAAACTTGCAGCGACGCGTACGGATGCACAAGTTTCAAAAATTTCTACAGAAGCAGCAACACTTGTAAGTGAGTTAGGCACTTTTTATACAGCACAAGGTACTTTTAAAGGTAAAGATACTGCAGATATTACAAATATATCACTTAAAACAGCTGATAATGATCTTCAAAATAATGATACAATTGTTTTGGGCGATGATAATAATAATACGTGTTTAGAAATTAAATTTAACAATGTTGATGATGGAAACATAACAGTAAGTGCAGATAATGCTAGTGGAACAGTTTGTACAGCTGTAAAAGAAGCGACTGCAGATTTACAAAAAACATATAACTTTGGTGGCTCAAACGTAGCTTACTAAAATACTTTGTTGCATCTTTAAATGAGATGCAACAAATGACTTCTTTTTAAAACTTCCGTGTCTTCTATTCTTTTTTAAAACCTTAAAGTTACTCTTATAATAAAAACGATACTATTAAATTTAAAAAAATATAAAGGGTTTTTATGCATACAGGTTTTCACAGAGCATTTACAATGATAGAACTCATATTTGTCATTGTTATTTTAGGTATCTTGGCAGCTGTAGCACTTCCAAAACTCTCTGCAACAAGAGGCGATGCACAAGTTTCTAAAATAGCAATGAATATAATGACAGGGGCATCTGAAATTGCTTCGTATGCAATGAGTAAAGCAAAAACTGAAAACAATTTGTCTGTAATGTCCAATGCCATATCTTCCTTGGAAAACACAGGAGAAGCGGCTATTTCTACAGCAGATAAGAAAGCAGTTTTTAAAGTGGGTTCTGTAAATGATTGTGCTACAATACAGATACAGACAGGTCCAAATGATGATAATTTAACACTCTCTTTTGGTAATGCCGGCAGTGATACACTCTGTACAGCACTGCAAAGTGCTATAGATGCCACGCAATACCCAATGAAACTCCGTGGAACATCTGTTACTTATTAAAAAAGGTTATATGTTTATGAAAAAATCAAAACAGGCAGCCCAAGGGCACTCGTTGCAAAACGCTTTTACAATGATAGAGCTTGTCTTTGTCATTGTTGTGTTGGGTATCTTGGCAGGTATTGCCATTCCCAAGTTTGCCGCAACAAGAACAGATGCACAGATAAGCAAAGGACGTGCAGATATTGCCTCTATACGCTCTGCTATAATTACAGACAGACAGGCACATATTATTCAAGGCGATCCGGATTATATATCGGGTTTGAGTCAAAACAGTACAACTCTTTTTGACGGAAACGGAACAGTAGGCAGAGAACTTTTGATGTATGGAGTGACTGCAGCAACAACTGACGGACATTGGAGCACAACAGACAATACTGCACCTTATTTACATTATGTATATAAAGTGGGCGGTAAAAACTGTGCCTTTACCTATAGCCCTACAACAGGTAGATTTGATTTAAATACCGGTCAAGATACAATTTGCGATAAACTTGTAGACTAAATAATTAATCGAAATTCGAGTATAATTAAGTATGGCTAAAATAGATGAGATAAAAGAGCATATTGGCGCACTGAAGAGTTATTTGAATATTCTAGTCGCTATTATATTAACACTGGGTACAGGTGTATCAAGGTTGTATGTTTCCAATAATATAACAATTCTCTTTTGACTTTATTTATTATAATATCACGGAGTATTCATTCGAATATAAAAAGATTAAAGGATTTATAAAATGGATTTGGCAACAATTGCAATTGTAGCAGTAGCAGTTCTTTTTGCAGCTACAATAATATACGGAACAAAACAAATAATCGAAATTGATAGTTAGTACTGTATCATATAGTGTAAATAAATCTTTTTAAATTTGCGTATAAATTACTACAATATAGCACTCATAGGTTCACCACTTGGTGAGTTTACCTATCACTCAGAACAAGAGATAGAAATCGGCACCCGTGTCACTGTACATGTAAGAAACAGAGTAGTAAACGGCGTTGTTATTGCTACATGTAAACAGCCTGATTTTAAAACACATGAAATTTTAGAAGTGAGTGCATTTTGTTTTTCAGACAAACAGCTCATTTTGGCAAAGTTTATAGCCTCTTATTATATCTGCTCACTCGGAGATGCTTTGGCTTTAATATTGCCGCATAAATCAGCCGGCACTGAAGTACCGGTTCCGGATGCAAATGAAACTGAGGCTGCAGCCCTCGGAACCCAGACTTCAGTCTGGGCTGTACGTCATAAGAACATAAAAAGTACCTCAAAAATTATACTTTCATCAAAACAGGAAAAAGCACTCACCTTCTTAAAACAACACAAAGTTTCCCTTCTTTTCGGCGATACAGGCAGCGGAAAAACAGAAGTCTATATGAAATACTTTGAACAGATGATTCAAGAAGAAAAAACATCCATCTTTTTAATGCCTGAAATCTCTCTGACACCGCAGATGTCCAAACGTCTCAAAGAACACTTCGGGGAAGATTTTGTGATGTGGCATTCAAAACTTACCCCATTGGCAAAGAAAAAAGCACTGGAAAAAATATATGCAGGTGAAGCAAAAATCATTGCAGGTGCCCGTTCAGCTCTTTTTTTGCCTGTCAAAAATCTGGGGCTCATTGTTGTAGATGAAGAGCATGATGAGAGTTATAAGTCATCTTCAAGACCGCGATACAATGCAAGAGATCTGGCCATATATATGGGAAAATTATATGCTGTTCCCGTAGTGCTTGGCAGTGCGACACCCTCACTGAACTCATATGTGAAATTTCCTCATTTCAGGCTCAAAGGGGGACATTTCAGTGCAGATAAAAAATTTATATATGAAAAAAGTGCGGAAACTCTTTCGCCTTTGATTCTGAAAAATTTGCAAGAAGTTATTGAAAAAAAAGAGCAGTCCATTGTCTTTTTGCCCACACGTGCCAATTTTAAATATTTGCAGTGTCAAGACTGCGGGCATACTATAAAATGTGCCTTTTGCAGTGTCGGTATGAGCGTACATCAGCATTCACGCGCACTTAAATGCCACTATTGTAATTTTACGCAGGCTATACCGCAAGTCTGTCCGGAGTGTCACAGTCAGAATTTGTCCAGTTCTAGACTTGGAACGGCAGAAGCGGCAAAAATTTTAAGTGGAATTTTTCCAGAAACAAAAATAGAACAGTTTGACAGAGATGTCATCACAACCGCGAATAAACTCAAAAAAGCATTAAAGCGTTTTAATGACAAAGAGAGTGATATTCTTGTCGGCACTCAAATGCTCTCAAAAGGGCATGATTATCACGGAGTCACTTTGGCTGTGGTTTTGGGTATGGACAACATGCTGAACATGGGTGATTACCGTGCGCGGGAAAAAGCGCTTGCTTCTTTGATTCAGGTAGCCGGACGAAGCGGACGGGCAAAAGATGCAAAGGTCATTGTGCAGACTTTCAATGAAGATTTTTTCAAAGCATATATAGAAAAATATGAAGATTTTTTGGAAGAAGAAAAGGTTTTCAGAAAAGAACTTTACCCGCCTTATAAAAAACTGTGTCGTATTTTGTTTGCCCATAAAAACGGAGCAAAAGCACAAGAACAGATGCGAAAAATGCATGAAAATCTGCTTACATGTAAAGGTGTGGAAATTGTCGGTGCAAAAAAATGTGCCATAGAAAAAGTGGCGAACAAGTACAGATTTGAGATACTTTTGCGGGCTGATAAAAGCACCGATATCATAAAAGCAGTAAAAAAAGCTAAAGTGGCTTTGGCAGAAATAGATATGGACCCCATAGAGTTTGGGTAGTTCATATGAGGGATTTTTGGCTGTAATGCCTCAAAGCCAAGACTAAAGTCTCAATACCATTAAGTTAAGAAAAAAGTTCGATATTCTTTTGGAACCTAGGCCTTAGTCTTGAAAGACACAAAGCCCGCACTGAAGTACGGGTTCCGAAAAAGCCGCTTAACTTAATGGCATTGAGACTGAAGTCTGGATGCCGAGAGGAGGGATGACACAGGAATCGGTACTTCAGTGCCGACTGATGTCTTTGCTTCATCTTTTGAACTTTCATGCCGCAAAGCCCGCACTGCAGAAAAAAATTTAGTTTTTTCTAAGTCATACTTTAGTGCCGACTTTTTTTGTATCAAAAAACCAGTAAAAAGCCAAAGAAACACCGGTTGTTTTTTGATAGCGTTCATCAAACATAAACTTTTTTGCTTCAGATACGGGGATGTAAATGACTTCGATTTCTTCCTCTTCAAGACCACCGCCTTCATTTATTTTCATATGTTCGTCAATTTCGGCATAGTAGAGTGTCTGATAGGTCCCCGATATGCCGACACTGGTGTAAAAAGCACTGATTTTTTCCAGATTTTGCACAGGCAGATCATATCCGCACTCTTCCAAAATTTCCTCTTTGGCTATTTGCTCTATGGAACACTCTTTGTCAACAATGCCGGCACAGAGTTCATACATGTAACCGTTGTTTTGATTTTTGTTAAGCACGGTAGCGCGAAGCTGTTTGACAAGCACAAAGGCATCTTTTTGTCTATGGTAGAGGAGTATGGCAACACTGTCATGCGAAAGTACGGCTTCCCATCTTTTTTCTTTGCCGTTTTGTGTGTAGTTTATCTCCACCGGTTTGACAAAATTTGGTTCTTTGAGCTCTTTTATGGAAGTTATTTTACCCATTGCTTTTTTCCTTTAAAAGATGAATATAGGACATGTTTTCAAAAGGCGGGCGTTTTTTATAGGCTGTTTTGTTGTTGAGGTGAAGATTGACACTTTCATCATAGTTTTTCTTTAATCGTAAAAATGCTTTTTTTGCTTTGCCTTTGAGCTTTTTGGTCGTTACCTGTACAACTCTGAGCGGGTTGATTGCACGTCCTCTTTTCCTGAGTTCAAAATGCAGATGTGGTCCGGTAGAGCGGCCTGTAGAGCCGACATAGCCTATAGTCTGCCCTTTTTTTACACGTTTGCCCCTGTGAATACCCCTGCGGAATGATTTTAAGTGGGCATAGCGTGTTTCATAGCCGTCAGCATGGCGTATTTTTATCAAATTTCCATAGCTTCCCATTCTTGAAGCCCATACAATGACACCTCTGCCCGCTGCAATAACCGGTGTTCCGCGTCTTGCAGCATAGTCAACGCCCAAATGTGCCTTCCATTTATGCAGTACAGGGTGCCATCTCCTTTTTGTAAAATAAGAAGATATTCTGGCTCCCCTTACCGGACGGGCCAGTAAAAATCCTTCGACCTCATGGGCTTTTTCATCATAATAACGTCCGTCACTGTTGAGGTAGATAAAGTGTTTTTTATGGTGCATCTCTATCATGGCGACTTTTAAAGCAGGCATGGAAAAAGGCTCTCCCAGACGATATTTTTGTTCATAAATCATGACAAGTTCATCACCTTTGCGAATGTCGTTTTTAAAGTTTAATGAGTGTTTGAAACTGGCAACAAAAATTTGTGCCAGTTTTTTTGAACCTGTTTCTTTTAAAATATTGTACATCGGTGAACTTGTTATTGTTGTGTAAAAAGCTTCTGTTTTTGTTGTGCTTATAATGGGAATGGCTTCAAATTTGTAGCTTTTGTCATCTTTGTATATATGGATTTGCAGTTCATCATTCAAAGGCAGTAAAATCTGTTCTATCTCTTCTTTGTTATCTTTTAAAATCTGATAATGAATGCCTGCACGCATCTCCTCTGTGAGTCTTTGGTCATCCTTGTCAAGATTGTAGTAGAGCGGTCGCAACGGAAGATTGTGATTTTGTAAAAAATCCAGATAAGTTTCTCCGTTACTCCACCGGTATCTGTCCACATGGGCAGCAAAAGAGGAGGTAATCAGTAAAAAAAATATGAAAAATCGTATCATAAATATAAGCCTAGAATAAATAATTTGCAAAGATTATCAAATTTTGGCTTAGTCTGAGGTTTGTTTGATATAATCATAAACAAAAAATCAAAGAAGAAACATGAAATATATACTTTTATTCACGATACTTGCGTTGGAAGTTTTTGGCGCTGTTATAAAATCACCTGTAGTCTCAGTTGATAATCAAAATGAAACTGCAACAATAAAAACAGACAAAATAGATGTCGGTGTCAGCGGTTTTGTTGTGCATCACATTAGCCCTGAACACAGTGCCATTGTTAAAAATGCTGTTGTGCAGAGTTTTAATGCACAAACAAAGACGGCAACAATCAAAATGAGTGCATTTACTGCTCTGCAAAACAGTGCACTGCCTCACGGAAAATGGCAAGTGCAAGTGGGTGATACGGTCGAGTTGGCATTTGGCTACTCCCGTTCACTGCTTATCGCTCCCAATGAAGAGATTTATTATAGAATTGCCAAGAGTGTGCAGACACAATGGATTCATCCGGATCTTTTTGCAACGGTTCTTTCTTTTCGGGGACATCCGACACCTTTGAAAGAGGACTTTGAAGCGATGGCAGATGCCGGCAGCGTAGGATTGCTTTTTATATATCTCAATCAAAAAGTATATACGCTCGACATCAAAAGTTTTAAAATCCTGAGTATCAGTGATGCAAAACTCAAGCAGGACAAGGTCCATCTTCCTTTTTATACGCGTGTCAACAACATTGATGCTGCATGGTGGGGAGCGGGGAGTTCGAGACTCAAAAGTTATGCGCCACACTATTATGAACTGTTGGTTGCAAACAACAAAACGAACAAAGAGCTTTATAATATTATAAAAAACGGTGATGCTTCTTTGCATTATTTACTTGATGAATTTGAAACAGGAAAATAAGATGATAGATAAAATACATTTACAACATTTTACAAATATTGTAGGAGAAGAGAATATTTACAGCGACAAGGCACATCTGCTTGCCTATTCGTATGATGCGACACGGGAACATTTTGAGCCCGATGCGGTTATTTTTCCGAGAAATGAAACAGATGTCAGCGAAATACTCAAGTACTGTAATGAACATCAGATCATTATAGTACCGCGCGGTGCCGGTTCCGGTTTTACGGGCGGAGCACTTCCAAGCAAAGGCGGAATTGTCCTGGCAATGGAAAAACATATGAATAAAATTCTTGAAATAGATATGAAAAATATGGTCGCCATTGTTCAGCCCGGTGTGATCAATATGGACCTGCAAAAGAGAGTAGAAGAGGTAGGGCTGTTTTATCCGCCGGATCCTGCGAGTCAGGATTATTCTACCATCGGTGGAAATGTGAGTGAAAATGCCGGCGGAATGCGTGCTGCAAAGTATGGAATCACAAAAGATTACGTCATGGCAACACGGGCTGTTTTGCCAAACGGTGATGTGATAAAAGCAGGAAAAAGAACCATCAAAGATGTGGCAGGATATAACATAAGCGGGATATTGATCGCGAGTGAAGGCACCTTGGCAGTGCTTACAGAAATCACGCTCAAACTCATCCCAAAACCGAAAATGACAAAAACGGCAATGGGAATCTTTCCGACTGTCAATGAGGCAATGGAAGCAGTTTACAAAACAATGGCAAGCGGTATTACTCCGGTTGCGATGGAATTTTTGGACAATTTGACGATTCGTGCCGTGGAGGAGACCTTTCATAAAGGTCTGCCGGTTGATGCGGGTGCTTTGCTTGTTACGGATGTTGACGGCAATCTTGAAGATGATCTGGATTTTCAACTTGCACAGATTGAAAAAGTATTCCGTGAAAACGGATGCAGTGACTTTAAAGTGGCAAAAGATGACAAAGAGGCGGCAGACATCTGGTTTGCCCGTCGAAATGCTTCGCCGTCACTCAGCATTTACGGCAGTAAAAAACTCAATGAAGATGTAACAGTGCCCCGTTCAGCTCTGCCGGAACTGCTAGAGAGATTTTATGCAATAGCGGACAAATACAATGTCAAAATCCCGTGTTTCGGACATACGGGTGACGGAAATGTGCATACAAATGTTATGGTTGACGGCAGCGACCCTGAGCAGGTAAAAATTGCCTATAAAGCCATAGAAGAGGTGTTTCAGGCAACAATTGATTTGGGCGGAACACTCTCTGGTGAGCATGGAATAGGGCTTGCAAAAGCACCGTACATGAAAATGGCGTTCAGTGATGCGGAGATGGCACTTTTTAAATCCATCAAAAAAGCATTTGATCCGAACAATATTTTAAATCCTGCAAAAATGGGGCTTGACTAATAGGTCATGAATGAAAAGCTGACAAAATACTTTAAGCCTGTTCAACTGTTTGTCAGCTCTTTTATTGATAAAGAGCTCACACTTTTTGCGGCAAGTTTGAGCTTTTATACGATTTTTACCATTATTCCTCTTTTGTTGATTGTGATGGCTATTTTGACTGCCTTGCCCTCTTTTGCCGATTATTATGAAAAAATTCAGGGCTTTATATTTTCCAATTTGATGCCTGTGAATTCGGACACGGTTATGTTTCAGATAAACGGATTTTTACAAAACGCTTCTAAAATGGGAGCCATAGGATTTGTGGCAATCTTAGTCTCTTCTCTTTTGTTTTTTAAAAATTTTGAATACATTGCCAACAGAATTTTTCATGCAAAACCAAGAACTTTGTGGGAGAGCATTACGACCTACTGGACACTGCTGACACTCACGCCTGTTGCACTTGGCATCTCTTTTTATATTACAGGCTACATTGCCACCCTTATGGCTTCAAATTCTTTGACTTCAGGGCTTAATATTTTGCCTCTGGTTCCCTACATCATCATTTGGGGACTTTTCTTTTTGATATTTCAAATTGCCGCCAATGCAAAAATAAATCCAAAAGCTTCACTTATCAGTTCTTTTATTGTCTCTGTAATTTTCAGTGTCAGTAAAAATGCTTTTATCTACTATGTCTTTTTAAACAAATCCTACACAACAATGTACGGTTCCTTTGCTATTTTGATGTTTTTGTTTTTGTGGATTTATGTTTCGTGGATTATCTTTTTGTATGGTTTGAAACTATGCCACATTATAGATGAAATATACAAAAAGAAGCAGCGTATAGCCGAGTAAGGCATAGAGTGCTTTTTTGCTAAATACGGCTGCGAGTGAAAGCACAATTTCTGCAATAAGATAAACTTTTGCAAGTGTGTGTTGCAGGGCATGTGCGTTTACATGTAAGAGATAACTTAGAGGTGCATCTAAAAGATTTCCCAGGCCCATTATATGTAATGCAATTGCCAAGGGGTAAAAGAGCGTAAAAAGTGTTGTCCAGAGAATTGAAAGGGGATGATACAGGCTGAAGTTGCCAAATATTGCCATAGAAAAAGGAAGCATCATCAAGTAAACCCAAAACGGCAGGAGCAGAAACTGTGTAAGCTTACTGCACTCCTTACAATGCAGCAGAAATAAAAAGATGTAAAAAACGCCACTTACCGAAAGCCAAAAACCTATACTGAGCAGAAGTTTTGGAAAAAGTGCAAGAATCAAAAGCACGGTAAGCAGGAGTGTCTGCATCGAGATGATTTGCATGCCTCTGTCATACAATACAAAACCGACGACAAGCATTACATAGGCTCTCAGCAGTGAGGGCGGCGAATCCAAAAAGAGCAAATAGCCAAGCAAAACCAGGCTGATAAAGAAAAAACTGTCTCTTTTGTAGCTTCTGTAGGGAAAGTATCTGTTTTGCAAAAATTTATAAGGGTACTTAAACAGAAAAAACAAAAGAGTAGCTAAAACACCCAAATGAAAACCGCTGATGGCGATGAGGTGTGAAATACCGAGGTTGGAAAACTGTGTCTGTATAGATGTTGGGAGGGGAAGCGCCAAAAACAGTGCCTTGTAGAGTTTGGCAATTTCACTGCTTGCGTGCTGTGCATCTATAAACGAGGCCGTTTTTTGTTTGAAAGTAGGCTTTTTATAAATTTTGAGTATTTTGCTAAAGGCAAAAAAACCTTTGAGATACTCTTTGAAGCTGATGTTCCCCGCCCACAGTTCTACATGTAAGCGTTTGTTTTGAAGGTTGTGAAGATTTTTCTTTGCGGTTGTATAAAAAACAAATCCGTCATCACTCCTGAGTTTTAAAATTTTATAGCTTTTTATCTTTCCATTTTTTGTCAACTTTGTTTTATTGTAGGCTTTTACAACTGTGACGTCAGAAAGTTGGGAATCAAATTTTGTGAGCTGTTTGTATTTGTAGTACTCATAAGAGAAGGAAAAACTAAGAAGCGTGAGCATAAGTCCCACAAAGAGAAAGTAATCTCTTTTTGCACTAAAAAGTGTTACTTTCTCAATTATTTGCATTTAGATAGAGGGCATCTCTACCTGTGGCATCTCGATATTGGCCGATTTTGTATCTACATTTTCATAGACGGTCTCAACCCCCTGTGCATAACCCGGTGCGTCCACAAAACGGGTAAGCTTTTTTTGAAAGATGAGTTTGACATGCCCTGTCGGACCGTTTCTTTGTTTGCCGATGATGATTTCGGCATCCTCTTCCTCTTTTTCCACATAGGTTGAGGTAAACTCTTTGCCCTCGGCCTTTGCGGCTTTTTCACGCTCTTTTTCTTCTTTGTAGAGATAGACATCATCACGATAAACAAATAAAATAATGTCGGCATCCTGCTCTATTGAACCAGATTCACGAATATCGCTGAGCATCGGACGCTTGTCGTTACGGCTCTCAAGCCCACGGTTGAGCTGAGAGAGTGCAACTATCGGCATTTCAAGCTCACGCGCGAGCATTTTGAGTCCACGCGAAATTTCTGAGACCTGCAGGTGTCTGTCCTGCGAGCCTATTCCCTGCATAATCTGCAGGTAGTCAATCACGGCTATCTCAATTTCGGGATGCTGATTTTTGAGTTTTCTGAGTTTTGAGCGGAGCTGGTTGATATTTAAACTTCCCTGGTCATCGACAAAGAGTTTTGCGTCATTCATTCTGTCTATGGCACCGTTAAGATTGGACCACTGGTCATCATTCATGTCCCCTACACGAAGCTTCTGCAAAGGAATGGAGGTCTGAATAGAAAGCAGACGCAGCATCAACTGTTCAGCCGGCATTTCAAGCGAGAAAAAGGCAACACCTTTACCCTGGAGTATAAGAGAGTTAACGGTGTTGAGTATAAAAGAAGTTTTGCCCATCGCCGGCCTAGCGGCGATGATAACCAGGTCTCCCTTGCCAAATCCTGTTGTCATTTTGTTCAGTTCTTTAAAGCCTGTATCGACACCGACGAGTACGGAGTTTCCTCGTGCTTTCATCTCTTTGATGTATTCCATAGTATCAAAGGTCATTTTTGGAGAGTCTTTAAAATCGCTTGTCTGGTTGTCCTGGGTGATTTCATAGAGTTTTTTCTCTACGATGTCAACCACTTCGGCCGATGGCAGTTCTTCTTCTACAGTCACTCTTTTTATCTCGGTCGTGAGTGTCAGCAGATGGCGTTTGAGTGATTTGTCTTTGATCTCATCAACATAGGCTTTGGTATTTGAAATAGGGTTGGCAGAGAGAATTTCAAGCAAAACCTGTTCATCAAATTTTTTTGCCTTCATGAGCTCTTTTTTTATAAACTCTTCATCGATTGGCTGGTCTTTTTGCAAAAGTGTAAGCATTGCAGCAAAAATATCCTGATGAGCAGGCAGGTAAAAATCATCTTTTTTCAGTATGACACTCAGTTCATCAAACTGACTCGGCTCAAAGACTATGGAACTTAAGACGGAACGTTCAAAAGCGAGGTTGTAGAGGTTATCTTGCATTGTTTAATTCTTTTTGTAAATTTTTTAAATATGTTTTTAGTTTTTCATCTCTATTTTTCAGATCATAGTTAATAGTAGTGTCGAAAGCTTCACCTAAATTATAAATATTTATAGTTATTTGTTTTAGGTCATCATGAAGTGGAGTAATTTTGTCTTGTAAAACGTTCCAAACTTCTTCTTCATCAATACCAAAATAACCATGAGCAACTATATTCCTAAAATCTATGATTTGTCTAAAATATTTTGGTGAAGATTGATGGAACTGTTTTGTTTGAAGTAGGTTTTTAATGGCTTCACCAATAATTTCTAATTGTCTTATAGTAGCATCCCAATGCAGAGAATCATGTAATAATTCTTGTGCTGATGAAAAGTTGGAAGAATATGCTTTTATTTTAAATATAGCAATAAATATATCGAGTACAAAGAGTTCAACATCTCTTTTTTTAGACATAAAGTATCTCTTTTTCAACACGGCGTCTATAAAACTCTCTCATACTGTCTAAATAGCCTATATCTATTTTTGTGCCGAAAGTATCTTCTAAAAAATATTGTAAATCAGATTTGATAAAAAAATCTTTTTTAGATGTTTCAATAGCTAAGTCGATGTCACTTTCTTCTTCTGCCTCATCACGTGCATAGCTTCCAAACAGTCCGATTTTAGTGACATTATATTTCTCTTTTAAAAGTTGTTTATTGTTCTTTAAAAAGTTTAAAATATACTCTTTTGTCATAACGCAACATCCTTTGTGTATTAGACATATTTTAGCATAATTTATATCAAAGGTTTATGATTTTTTAGCCATATCTTCCACTTCGCTGACAAACCTGTCGACAAGTTCTTTTTCATCCAAATTGGCAACCACTTCGCCTTTTACCATGACAAGTCCTTTGCCTTTTCCGTAGGCTATGGCAACATCGGCATGTTTTGCTTCGCCTATGGCATTGACGACACAGCCCATGACACTTACATCCAGCGGTGCTTTTATGTGGGCTGTTCTTTTTTCTATTTCGGCTACTGCTGAGACCAAATCGGCTTCAATGCGTCCGCAGGTCGGGCAGGAGATGATATTTAAGCCCTCTTTTGCAACGCCGCTGTCTTTTAATATGGCACGGCCGACTTTGATCTCTTCTTCGAGTTCGCCGGTAATGCTTATGCGCATAGTGTCACCGATACCTTCAAGCAAAAGTGTTCCCAAGCCTATGGCACTTTTAACGGTTGCATGAAAAATAGTTCCCGCCTCTGTTACACCCAAATGAAACGGATAGTGGTTCTTTGGACGCAGCATTCTGTAGGCTTCAACCGTTCTTTGCACATCGCTTGCTTTGAGCGATATTTTAATGTCATCAAAACCCAAGTCTTCAAGGTACTTTATGTTGTACTCTGCCGAAGCGACCATTGCTTCTGCCGTCGGACCGTATTTGTCATCAAACTCTTTTTCCAAGCTGCCGGCATTGACACCGATGCGAATAGGAAGATTTCGTTCCTGACAGGCTTTTACTATCTCTCTTATTTTGCTTTTATCGCTGATATTTCCGGGGTTGAAACGGATGCAGTCAACAGATTCGGCTGCAATGAGTGCAAGTTTGTAATTGAAGTGAATATCTGCAACAAGCGGGAGTGAAATCTGTGCTTTGATGGCTTTGAGTGCAAGGGCGTCTTCCATATCAGGAACGGCAACGCGGACAATGTCCGCTCCTGCAAAGTGCAGGCGGTTTATCTGCTCAACCGTTGCTGCAACATTGTGTGTGTCCGAGTAGGTCATAGACTGCACGGAGACAGGAGCATCACCACCGACGGGTACATCACCGACAAATATTTTTTTAGTTGGGTATCTTTTTATCATGGTTGGATTTTAGCCCTTTTTAGGTAAAAAAGGGCTTAGGAAGTTTTTTACTGTCGTCCGTATTGATGACCGTTTCCTGTTGCAGATGCTGTGTCTTGTGGGTACTCCGGATGATTGTATTCTTCACCAATGACTGCACATCCCTGTGTTACACCTATATTTTTGAGTGCCGTATCAAATGCCCAGTAATGTGTATAACTACCGTCTCTTAAAAAGTTAAATACGGTGACAACATCGCTTGCATTTGAATCCTGTGCAATGGCGATATCCTCATCAAGATCGTTGATATCTGTCACCTCTACCATACATCCGACTTCAAGTGCATCTTGTTGAGACTGTTTTCCTTTTGCTACGAGTGTGTCATAAAGATTTTGGATAGCCTGAATGTTGTATTGTCCTGCCGGTAATTCACTTACACTCATATCTAAATAGCTTAAATTCGCATCCGGAAGATTTTGAGCTGCATCTACATTGGTAAACTCATCTAAAGAAGTGATATATTTTTTAATCAAAAGTTGCATATCTGTTGTATGGACTGTCTCAGAATTTGTTGCGATATTGTAGAGTGTTTTAATTTCGATTCCGCTCTCAAGGTGGTAATTATAGAGTGTCATATAGATATCATGTGCCAAACGCTCTTCATTTCCCATATATGCCAGAGTATCTTTTGCCTCTTGCGTAAGAGTAGAAGCAGGTGAAAGCAGTGCCTGTGTTACTGCTGATGTTGTTTGTGTCTGCATAGTAGCGGTATCTGAAATTCCATTACCCTGATGTGCGGCTGAGTTTCTTGAATATCCATGAGCCGAAATGACACTTTGGACATAATCTGTTGTTTGGGTAAGGTGTTGGATTGCTGTTTCTTGGTCGACAAGTGTAAGGTTTAAATCTGCAGCAATTGCATCAAGATTTTCTGCTGTTAGTTTTTCATGTGCTCTTTGACGAAGCTGTTCGCGTACCTGTGCCTGAATACGAATACCATCATTTGTGTTGTTGTTGTCGTCGCATGACTGCAAAAATTCTGCAATTGCGATGACTTCACTGTTATTGAGATCTGTTCTATTTACATCTGTCAAATCTTGCGGAAAAACCATAGCATCCTGTGGAAGTGTGTAAATTGTTCCAAGTTCAAGTGTTTCAACACTGAACGTTACTGGAAGTGCAGTACATGTAAATGAGCCGTTTTCATCAGTCACACCTGTTGTACCGTCACTACATGTATAGTTGACATCAGCGACAAAACTGTCAACAAGCTGCCCGCTTGCAGTGAGAGATGTGGCTGTAGCAGTACTGTCAGATGATGAACCGCAGCCACTTAAAAGAAGTGTCGCTGCAACAGTAGATATGCTAAGAAGTGTTTTTAAATATTTTGTTTGCATAGAGTAGAATCCTTTTGTCCTTAATTTTCAAAAGTATAATACAAAAGTGTTAGCGCAGTGTTAGTACCTCAGGATGAGGTACCTAAAATTTAAAATCCAAATTTGTGTAGAAGTAACGCCCCGGTTCATTCATAAGCATAACATCAGTTGTACCACCTGAAATAAGTACCAAGTCTGCATATGTATTGCTTCTTGCATAGGTTTTGTTGAGTATATTATTCATCCCTACAGTGAAGTCGAATTTTTTACTGACAGCATGTTTTATTTTTGCATTGAGTATTGCCCAGCCGGCTAGAACCTGTTCACCGTTTTCATCATCTATCTGTGTCCAGCGTTTACGCATCATAGTGTCAATTGTTGCCATAGAACGGTTTGCATATTCATAGTTAAGAGCAATTTTCCCCTCAAGCGGTGCTATATCCGCCAGGTTTGTGTTTGTTTGTCCTGCAAGGGGAGCATCTTTTTTCCCGCGTTTATAGGCTGCACTCATATCTAAGGAGATGTCATCACTCAGATAAACAGATGCGCTGGCTTCTCCGCCATAAATATATGCGTCAATATTTTGAAATGCATTTACGGCTACACCTTTTTGGATGTAGATATAATTTTTAAGTTTTGAGTAAAAAGTTTTGATTTTAAACTCGAAACTGTCATTATTGATTTCGTATCCTAAATCAACTTCTTGATTTCTGACATTTTTAAGGTCAGGGGTTCCGACAAGATTACCCATAGAACTGAAGAAGTAAAGTTCTCTGGCATCTGGTACACGATAAGCCTGTCCGATACCAAAGAAGATTTTATTCTCTTGATTGAGATTATATGTTCCAAGAATATTTGCACCTACCGAGTGATAATCGTTGTCTTGATAGCTGTCGTTTGTTATGATAGTGTCATCAACTCTGGTTCCAAGAGAAAGGTTGAATGCACCAAAATTTTTGTCAAGTTTTGCAAAGAGTGCTGTGTTTTTTGTTACTGCATTGTCGATACTTTTCTTGTACCCTATGAGTGCTGTTGAATCATTTTTCTCATAATGTCCATTCCATTTTCTGTTACTAGCATCAAGACCGATAAGAAGTTTGTAGGAGTTGATGTCAAAACTGTTTTTTAGTTTGATACCGTCAAGATTTGTTGTCAGCCAGTTTTTAATATTTCCTGTTGCAAGAGAAGAGTTTCTGTAATTTGTTCCCATTGGATGGTCAACATCAGAGTGGTAATATTGCAAATTGATATTTTTGTACCCTTTGGCTACATTGTCAATATTATATTCCACTGAGTATATATTTGAGTCATCATAGAGTGCATCCATTTTGGAGTTTGCATACAATACATTCTCACTTCTGTTTGCTGTGACACTTAAACGAAGTTCTTGATCTTTTGCAGTTGTGATAAAGGCTTTGGCCATGGCACTTTTTTTTGTGTATGCAGGCATATCATAATAAGCAGGTTGGAGTCTTGGGTCTTTGGACCCAACCAGTGTTGCAGAATTTGCTGCTTGGTATTTGTCAATCTGCTGTGCTAAAGAGTCACCGTTTCCGTCATGATACTGATCAGAGGATTCAGTTGAAACTGTTGCAGTCATACGGATAAAATCATTGCCACCGCTTGCACTTGCACCAAATTTTTTATAGTTCCATGAACCAAAACCAAGATTAACAGATGCTTTGAAATCTTTTGTAGGTTGTTTTGTTTTTATCTTCACGCCACCGCTTAAATTGCCGTATGTTGTTACATCATATGGTCCTGTGATTATTTCGATAGAATCAATCTGGTTGGCTACAATGTGTGAAACCGGAGGATCCATTCTGTTTGGACAGGCTCCATAGATTTTTGTACCGTCAACTTCTACGGAAATATTGTCGCGTTTTTGACCGCGGATGAAGATGTCATTGGCAATACCGCTTCTGCGACTCATGTCTATGCTTGGAACTGAATCAGCGAGCGCTTGTGCGACATCAGCAGAAACCTGCGCATTTTGTGCGACTTCTGTGAGTGTTGTGGATTCTACACTGATTGGTGCAAGTTCAATTTCTGATGCATACAAAGAGGAGAAGACTAATAAAGAGAGTGTAATTGTTCTTTTCATGGTGTACCCTTTTTAAATATATATTTAAAGAATAATTTTAAGAAATTATTTAATTTATGATACAAAAAGAAGTGTTACAAAAGTGTTAATTTTTTGCTAAAATTGCACTATGAGTACAAAAGAAAAAATAAAACGGACGATTTTAATAGCAGCGGGGTTTGGTCTGGCGACCTATTTGATTATGAGCGGGATGGCGATGCTGCAGTAAAGGCTTTGTCTTGCAGAGATGGCTTGTATGACACACAGCCCGCACTGCAAAGTACGGGTTCCGTAACGCTATTTAATCGGAATCGGTACTTCAGTGCCGACTAAAGTGTTTGGGTTTTTAAAAAGCTGAACTGATACGCAAAAGTTCATTGTTACGCAGTGCAGTGAGCCGTGCTGACGGATTAGAACAGAGCAGTCTATGGCTACAACGTCTCTGTCTGGAAACGTTTTTTTAAAAATTGCAAGTGCTTCCTTATCTTGTGAAACACCGTAAACCGGTACTAAAACGGCACCGTTGACAAAAAGAAAATTGGCATAGGTGGCAGGGAGTCGTTCGCCCTCAAAATAAACAGCATCACACATCGGCAGGGCAATAAGTCGGAAATTATGCTCTTTGGCTATTATCTGCAACTCTTCTTCCATCCGTTTGAGTGCCTTGTAATGTTCATCGTTGGTCTCTTTACATGTAACATACATAATGGTGTTTTCATCTGTAAATCTTGCAAGGGTATCTATGTGGGAATCGGTATCATCCCCCGCCAAATAGCCGGAGTTTAGGTATAAAATATGTTCTGCATCAAAGAACTCTTTTAATTTTTGTGTAATTTGTGCGGCATTAAGATGAGGATTGCGGTTTTTGTTAAGCATACATGCAGCGGTTGTTAAAAGGATACCTGCACCATTGCTCTCAACTGCACCGCCTTCAAGAACAAAATCAATTTTTTCAACCTTGCATGGCAGGTATTTGTGCGCAATTTTTTGCGTCATCAGATTGTCCTTTTTGGCATCAAATTTGTTGCCCCAGCCGTTAAAAGAAAAATCAAGCAAAGCGGTTTTATTGGCTGTTTTAACAGATAAAGCAGAACAGTCTCTTGCCCAGGTGTCATCTGTGACACAGTGTACAAATTCAAGATTGTCTGTATCTGAAAAATATTTTTTTACCGCATCTGTGTCATAGGCGACAACAAGGCATTTTTGATATTTTCTGATGGCATTGATGATGCTGACAAAGGTGTTTTGTGCATCTTCAAGGTAGTCTGTCCAGTCTGTATCTGCATGGGGAAATATAATTTGGGTAAAACTTTGTTCTTCAAATTCGGCAATTAGCCTTTTTTTCTCTTTCATTGTGTATAATTCTCCTATGGCTTACATCGCATTAGATAAAAATCATTTTTTTAACAATCTTGATATTATTACCAAACTAACTAAAACAAAAGATAAAACAGCGCTGGTTTTGAAAGATAATGCCTACGGGCACGGACTTTTGCAAATCGCACGGATGGCAAAAGAGTACGGCATAACAAAAGCAGTGGTACGCACCTTTGAAGAAGCAAAACAGATTGAGAGCTTTTTTGAGTATATTTTGGTTTTGGCAGATTTTGCACAGGAGTCAAATGAAAAAATAAGATATACGATTAATGATTTGCAGGCAATTCACAAATTTGCAAAAAACACAAAAGTACAACTTAAAGTAGATACGGGAATGTGTCGTAACGGTATTTTGATGGATGAACTCGAAGAAGCCTTTGTGTTATGTGCAAAACAAGGACTCAGACTTGAAGCTGTCTTTACACACCACTCTTGCGCTGATGAAGAGAATGAATATTTTGATTTGCAAAACAAAAATTTTCAACAGGTGAAAAAAGAAGCAAAGGTGTTGGCAAAAAAGTATGATTTTGCTCCTTTAGAGTTTCATTCGTGTAATTCTGCCGCACTCTTTCGCACAAATGATTTTGATGAAGATATGGCGCGTGTAGGCATCGCAGCCTATGGTTGTCTGGAATTGCCGAATGCTTTACATGTAAAAGGCTTACATGTAAACGAATTGGCACCTGTTTTGTCTGTATATGCAAAAAAGATCTCTTCAAGAAAGCTTCAAAAAGGAGACTGTGTCGGTTATGGAGCAGCTTTTGAGGCAAAGGCCTCTTGTAGCGTGACAAATTATGATTTTGGGTATGGTGATGGTTTTTTAAGAAGCTGTTCGCACAATTTTATAACGCCTGAGGGCATTAAAATAGCGGGTAGAATTTCTATGGACAACAGTTCTTTTTTGACAGACAAAGAAGAACTCCTGATTTTTAACGATGCACGCGAAGTTGCCAAGTATGCGGGCACAATAAGCTATGAAATTCTTACCTCTTTAAAAGCACACCTGCGAAGAACAATTTAGAGGTATCCTTAAGCTATCTTGACAATCGCCTCTGTAAATACAGCACCGTCTATTCCCAACAGTGCCATCTCTTCTATCTCTTCTTCCTTCTCTATATGTACTAATATTTTTGCATCAAACAAATAGTTTTCAGCAATTTTCTGGGCAGTTTTTGCCAGTTTCTGCTCTACATGGATATAACTTGCACCCAGGGCAGAAGCATAAATGAGCTCTGTGACATCTTGAACTTTGAGTGCGAATTTTATAGAATTTTGATTGAGGTATTCAATAATATCAAGATTTTTCTCTTCAAATTCGAGGTAAATTATTGACGCAGGTGGTGTCTGAACAATTGCGTCTATATCAGACACATGATAAAATTTTTCACTCTTTATAAATCTATGACCAAATAAAAGCATTATTTCCCCTTTTGTAAACATTCGCGAGAGCAGTAGTATTTTCCGTTACTGAGAATACACTCTTGTATTTCCGCATAAACACCACAGCTTGCACACTCCACCATTTCATCGGCATCAGGCTTTTCTGAGTCTTTTTTCGTGTTCTTTTTTGTAACTTTTGCTTCTGGTTTTGTCTTGAAAAACAGAAAGTAAACCGCAGCAATAACTGCTCCGATTATAAGTATTTTCAGTATCATAATTCTTCTCCTAGAAGTAAATAGTGTCTGTTTTTTGTTTCAATTATTTTATGTTTTATATCAATATCAGCTTCAATTTCATCAAAAACTTTTTCACCTTTGTAAAAAAGCAGTTTTGAATGAGCATCCCGAAAATTTTTACTGAGAGATAAAAGCATTTTTGTGTCTGTGACGGCACGTGATGTGATAAGATCAAATACTTTCGGCTGCATCTCTTCAACCCGTTTTTTTACGACTTTTACATTGTCAAGTCCCAAATCAGCCTTGACAAACTGCAAAAAACTTGCCCGTTTTGTTAAAGGCTCTACAAGTGTTACCTCTGTGTGCGGCAGTGCAAATGCCAAAATCATTCCCGGAAATCCGGCACCGGTGCCTATGTCGAGGAGGGAGTCTACTTTTGGTAAAAAACTGACAGGAAAAACCGCATCATAAATGAACTCATTTATAGTCCGTTCACTTTTTGCACCTGTAAGATTATGAATTTTATTCCATTTAAAGAGATGCTCTTTGTATTTTTGTATGTTTTGAAAAAAATTATTTGGTAACTCT
The DNA here is from genome assembly GCF_039667065.1 of Sulfurimonas sp. NWX367. Taxonomy (NCBI): domain Bacteria; kingdom Pseudomonadati; phylum Campylobacterota; class Epsilonproteobacteria; order Campylobacterales; family Sulfurimonadaceae; genus Sulfurimonas; species Sulfurimonas sp. NWX367. Next base: position 374,580 of record NZ_JALCZM010000002.1, read on the forward strand.
ATTTTGTCATGAGCCAGTGTTGTTTTTAAATCCAATAGAATATCCTTTAAAAAGGATATTTTATCTGAATATTATTTAATAGAATGTAAATTGCAGGAATTCAGAATTTATTATGAAAATATTTTTTTCATAGCTGTAAAGAAAATTTTGAACAGACCTTTGTTTCCAACAAGGTCATTGATAAACTCGTCATAAGTGATTTGTTTTTCTTCAAAAAATCCTCTTAAGTATTTTTCACTTGCTTCCATCCCGCCTTCCTGCTCGATCTCAAGCAGTTTTGCATAAATCGGTTCCATTGTATCAACTGCTTTTTGCGGAGCGGCTTTTCTGTATGCCGTATGAGAGATGATTTTGTTTGTAATAGGATCTATTTTTGGCTCAAATTCTGTGACAACCCAGTAGTAACTTCCGTCTTTGGCAAGATTTTTCACAACAGCGATGATGTTTTTTGCCTCATTGATTCTGTCCCACATCATTTTAAATACAACTTTTGGCATATCAGGATGTCGTATGATACTGTGAGGTTTTCCGATAAGTTCTGATTCACTGTATCCGGAGATTTCTACAAAATAATCATTGCCGTATTCGATGATTCCTTTTGGATCTGTTTTGGAAACTATATATTTTTTTGGATTTAATTTGATTTGGTTATTAATTGGTTCTGGGTGTTTCAAGTTACATTCCTTTCTTAAGTTTTGACAAATTATATAATGATTTTTCTTAAATAGATGAATAAATTTAGAAATTTTATGTAATAATACAGGTACTTTATAAGGTGAAACAATATGACGAAAGAAAAAACAATAGATGCGATGGAACATGCCCGTGAGGCACATATAGAGCAGATGACAAAAATAAAGTTTTTGATTGAAGGCAAAAATATTGACAATTTAACACCTGTGTCGAAAATGAAGTGTGAATTTGGGAAGTGGTTTTATGATGATACCCAAGAAATAAAAAGTGTTTTAGGTGTTCAGTTTTATGAGAGTCTAGACAGGATACATGAAGAGTGGCATATACAGTATGCCAAAATCCATGCTATTTTTACGGGTGCAAAAGAGGAGGGTTTTTTTTCCAAACTGTTTAAAACACATAAGGTAGATGATTTGGAACTCGAAAAGGCAAAAGTATATTATAAAGATCTTGAAGAGATTACAAAAGATCTGCTGAGACTTCTTGAGACAAGCAAAAGAAGAGTGCAGGCCCTGAGCGCATCAAAGTTTTCCTGATCTTTATAAAAGATGTCCCATTCCGTCGCGCTTGACATCAAGGTATCCTTCATTATGCTTGTTCGGTTTCATAATAATGGGAATCCTCTCAACAATTTCAACACCGCTGATCGAGTTTACTTTGTCAGGATTGTTGGTCAGCAGTTTTATTTTTTTGATATTGTAATGATGCAAAATAAAAGTGACGACTTCATAGGTACGCTCATCTGCAGCAAAACCGAGTTGATGGTTGGCCTCTATGGTATTGAGCCCTTTGTCCTGCAGGGCATAGGCGTTGATTTTGTTTAAAAGTCCTATGTTTCTTCCCTCCTGCCGAAGATAGATTACCATTCCGCCGGTTTCATCAGCCATTTGCAAACCATACTCAAGCTGGTCACGGCAGTCGCATTTTAAACTGCCTATGGCATCTCCGGTAAGACACTCCGAGTGAACACGTACTATCGGCACTTCAGCCAACTCTTTTGCACAAATAACAAGATGCTCTTTTTGCCCTTGTTTAAAAGCCTGTACATTGAAATCACCGAATCTTGAGGGCAAATCTGCCACATCAGATATTTTTATTTGCATATATGCTGTCCTGTACAATTTTGCAGGCATTATAGTTAGATTATGATTAGAATTATATTATATGAATAAATTTAATCTTTAAAAGGGTAAAATAGCCTCTTTAAAATATAAAGGGTCAAAAATGTTTCAAAGATTTCGCAGAACCAGACTAAACAAGCATCTCCGTGCGCTTGTAAGAGAAACACATGTAACTGTAGATGATTTTATATATCCGCTTTTTATCCGTAGCGGTGGAGGTATTAAAACCGAAGTGGCATCCATGCCGGGTGTTTATCAGATGAGTATTGATGAGGCTGTAAAAGAGTGTGCGGTGCTTAAAAAATTAGGATTGTATTCGATTATTCTTTTTGGAATTCCCGATGTCAAAGATTCCATAGGCAGTGATGCTTTGTGTGAACACGGGATTATCGCTTCAGCAGTACGGGAGATAAAAAAAGCACACCCTGATATGTTTGTCGTCACAGATTTGTGTTTTTGTGAATATACCGATCACGGGCATTGCGGCATAATTGATGATGATCGTGAGACAGTTGATAATGATGCCACTTTGGAGATTTCCGGACAGCAGGCAATTATACATGCTAAAGCAGGTGCAGATATGATAGCACCTTCGGGTATGATGGACGGTATTATAGAAACTTTGCGAACATACCTGGACAGAGCAGGATATAAAGAGCTGCCGATTATGGCATACTCTACAAAATTTGCAAGTGGATATTACGGACCGTTTCGTGATGTGGCTGAATCAACTCCTAGTTTTGGTGACCGCTCCTCGTACCAGATGGATCCTGCAAACCGCCGTGAAGCAATTGTTGAGAGTAAAAGTGATGAAGAGCAGGGGGCTGATATTTTGATGGTAAAGCCTGCTTTGGCTTATTTGGACATTGTGCGTGAGATTAAAGACAACACTTCGCTTCCGATGGCTGTTTATAATGTAAGCGGTGAGTATGCTATGCTGAAATTTGCCGGTCTGAATAATTTGATAGACTATGAACGCGTGGTGATGGAGACGATGATAGCATTTAAACGTGCAGGCGCTGACATAATTATCTCATATCATGCAAAAGAAGTAGCACAAATGCTCAAAAATCGCTAATTTAAAGAAAAGTATATTAAAATAGCTGATAAACAAAAAAGAGGAAGAAACTGTGAGACATTTTTTAACACTCAAAGATTTTACCAAAGAAGAGATTTTAGAAATTATAGATATCGGTCTGAAAATAAAAAAAGAGCTCAAAGCGGGCATTTACAATAAAGAATTAGAGATGCAGACACTTGCTATGATCTTTGAAAAGAGTTCAACAAGAACGCGTGTAAGTTTTGAAACAGGAATGTTTCAACTTGGGGGGCATGCGCTTTTTCTCTCTAGCCGTGATATTCATTTGGGACGGGGAGAACCTGTAAAAGATACGGCAAGAGTTATTTCGAGCATGTGTGATATGGTAATGATACGCACCTATGAACATTCCATGATAGAAGAGTTTGCATCGTATTCTCAGGTACCTGTTATTAACGGACTCACTGATACCTATCATCCCGTGCAGCTTTTGGCTGATTATATGACGATGATTGAATTTGGAGTTGCAAAAAATGCAATTGTTGCCTACGTCGGTGACGGAAACAACATGACAAATTCATGGTTGATGCTTGCTGCAAAACTGGGCTTTGAATTACGTATTGCAACACCAAAGGGATATGAAGTTGACAGTAAGGTTCTTCGAGATGCTTTGGATACAGCAAAAGAGAGCGGTGCGATTATCAGGGTAATGAATGATCCCAAAGAGGCAGTACGCGGGGCTACAATTGTCACAACAGATACATGGGCTTCAATGGGGCAAGAAGATGAAAAAGAGCAGAGAATCAAAGATTTCAAAGGCTTTATGGTTGACGGACTGATGATGTGTCTTGCACAAAAAAATGCAAAATTTTTACATTGTCTGCCTGCGTATCGGGGACAGGAAGTAAGCGAAGAGTTGCTTGAAGACAATGCGGATATAGTGTTTGCAGAGGCTGAGAACAGACTGCATGCACAAAAAGGGCTTATGGTCTGGCTTGACAGACAAAGGTAACTGTTGACAAATGGATAAAAATTTCAACTATTCAAATTTGAAACTCGGCATTATCGGAGGCGGGCAACTCGGCAGAATCATGTCACACAAAGCAAAAAAGATGGGATTTCATGTAACAATACTTGACCCCACATTTAACTGTCCTGCCGCACAGGTTTCAGACAAGCATATCCTTGGCGGGTTTTATGATAAAGAGAAGCTTGAACAGTTAGTGCAAGAGACAGATGTGACAACTTTTGAATTGGAACATGTAGACACTTCCATACTCAAAGAGCTGTTTGATCATGGGCATATCATTCATCCCTCTCCTTATATTATCGAACTCATTCAAAATAAGTATGAGCAAAAAAAACTTCTTGACAAAAAAGGTGTTCCTGTTCCTTCCTATAAAGATGTGAAGAAAGAGGAAGATTTGGCTGCCTTCGGATTTCCTGTTATTCAAAAAGCAAAGATGGGCGGGTATGACGGAAAGGGCGTGCAAATGCTAAAATCCGAAGCAGATGTAAAAAATGCACTCCAGACCGAATCATTTATCGAAGAGCTTGTGGATATAGACAAGGAACTGGCCGTAATCGTCGCGAGGAATATTGAAGGCCAGATCAAATGCTACCCTGTGGTTGAAATGCTTTTTGATGAGAGAGTGAATATTTGTGACATTGTGATGGCTCCTGCAAAAATTTCAAAAGAAATTGCGGACAAATCAAGAGAAATTTCAATTGAAGCAATCAAAGCCTTGGACGGTGTCGGAATTTTTGCTGTTGAATTGTTTTTAACAAAAAAAGGCAAGATTTTGGTTAATGAAATAGCACCGCGTCCTCATAATTCTGGACATTATACAGTCGAAGCCTGTGCAACATCACAGTTTGAACAGATTATCCGGGCGGTAACAAATCTGCCTTTGGGATCTGCCAAGCTTATTTCTCCTGCAGTTATGATTAATTTGCTCGGAGAAGAAGGATATGAGGGAGAACCTTTTATAGAAGGAATTCATGATGCATTGGAGATTCCGGAGTTGTCTTTTCATTTTTACGGAAAAACCTTTACGAAACCATTTAGAAAAATGGGGCATGTTACAATCCTTGATGATGATATTGACGAGGCATTAAAAAAGGCAATGAAAGCAAAAGATATTCTAAAAATTAAAGGAAGCAAAAAGATATGAGTAAAGCGTTGGTTGGAATTATTATGGGGAGTGACTCGGATTTACCGGTTATGAGTGGGGCTATTGAGATATGTGAAGCATTTGGTGTTGCCTGTGAAGTAGATATTGTCTCCGCACACCGTACACCGCAAAAACTTGTAGAGTATGCACAAACAGCACAAGCAAGAGGCTTGCGCGTCATCATCGCAGGAGCCGGCGGAGCTGCACATCTGCCGGGTATGATTGCTGCGCTGAGTGTCTTGCCTGTTATTGGAGTGCCGGTGAGAAGTTCTGCACTTGACGGAATGGATTCTCTGCTCTCTATCGTGCAAATGCCGGGAGGTGTTCCTGTGGCAACAGTAGCTATTAACGGTGCCAAAAATGCAGGAATTCTTGCAGCGCAAATTATTGGGACAGGGGATGAAGCCCTGCAGAAAAAGATTGCCGAGTATAAAACTGCAATGAAGGATGAGGTAGACAAAAAGTCAGAAAAACTTGCAAAAATGAAGTACAAAAAGTACTTGAACCAATAACAGACAAGGATTTGATTCAGATGAAATTTTTTCTTTTTTTACTCATTTTTTTTACTTCTCTTTTTGGAGCAAAAGCAGTTGAAGTCGGCAAACGGTTTGAAAGTTCCGAAAACTGCAAAGTCTGTCACAGGCGTATCGTAGAAGAGTGGAGTGCTTCATGGCATGCAAAAAGTCATTTTGAAAAAGATGAATATTTTAAGAAAAGTCTTGAATATGTCAGCCGTAAAACGAGAAAAAGTTTAAATGCTGTAAAAATTCAGTGTGCTACCTGTCATAACCCTCGAATCAGTGTAACAAAAACAGATGAAGATTATGAAATTGCTGCTGTTATGGGATTGGCAGATGAAGATGATCCTGTGAACAAAGCAGTAAATTCAAAGGTTATCAGTGAAGGAATTAATTGTGTTGTATGTCACAATATAGATAAAATACATGATGAATATGACAAATCAAAACGAGGAATCAACAGAGTGGAGTGGACTCCGTCGGGTGTTATGACGGGACCTTTCAAAGATGCCAAATCGCCTTATCACAAGGTAGTTTCACATGAGTTTATGCGTTCAAATCCAAACAAACTCTGTTTTGTATGCCATGCAAATGACAGAAGTGTAAAAGGCGTGGTTTTTACAGATATGGAGAGTGAGTATGTCGGCAAGCAGACCTGTGTCTCGTGTCATATGGGTCCCAAACAAAAGGGTGTTGCCGCAACATATAAAATGTACAATGGTAAAGCAAAAATGCGAATGGTGAGAAAACACGGATTTATTGGTGCACATACACCCGGTTTATGGAAAGGCGCTTTGCGTTTGCAACTGAAAAAACAAAAAAACAGACTGCTCATAAAAGTTAAAAATCCGCAACCGCACAATATACCAAGCGGTTTTGGTTCAAGAGAACTTCTTGTTGAAATTGTCTATAAGAAAGGGACTGCAGTCATCAGTGAAAAAACTGTTTCTCTTTCACGCCATTATATAAGAAGACATAAAAAAGTCGGTATTGCGCATCTTGCGCTGAAGCAAAGTAAAGATACAAGTATAAAGGCACATGGTGAGAAAACAATACGTTTGCCGCTGGTCAATGGGGCAGACAGTGTTGAAGTGACATTGTATTATCGTCTGGTAAACGATGAGGTTCGCAATTTGCTGGATCTGAAAGAGCCGATCTGGTCGAAAAAGAACTTTATAGTAAAAAGTTCTTTGCGACTTTAAGAAGTAAACTAAATGTTAGCCTCAAAACCACCCTTTTGAATCTTCTAAAATAGCTTTATTGAGAGTATCATATGCTTTTATAATATCCGAAATCACTTCTGTTCCCTTGTTGAAATATGTATCAGCATTTATATGCTCCGGATGTGACACCAGGTCTTGAGTTGCAAGGAGTGTATATTCTTTTACATCCCGGTTAATTAAAGAGAGTTCTGAATTTATATTACTTGGTAATATATTTGAATAATTTGACAGTATCTGTGTCATTTCTTCCTGTAGTTTTTTATTTGAAGATTGTAATTGATAAGCTAATACCTGAAGATTTTCAATCTCTTTTTTTGTTATTTTTCCTTTTGCTGCAATCCCTGCACCAAAACCTCTGAGTCTTCCTGTGTATTCGGTCATAGGAAGCATAATTTCCATCATTACAGAAGAGGTGTTTTTAGCAAAAGGTGTTAAGTCTTTGGCAAATCTTTTGTTGACGCTTTGTGCCAACATGAGTGTCTGTTCAATCTGTTCCGTATAATCAGAAAAAGATTTTTGAGGGTTTTGTTTAAATGCTTTGTGGTTGAGCTTAACAAGTGCTTGAGAAATTTTTGTAGCTCTGGCATTTATAACAGGGTCTGCAGCCAATGAAAAAGATTCCATATTCCCTATTGCCTGTTTCATGTCATCTCTGCTTGAATATACCAGTAACATAGCCGCAGTATTTCCATTTAAATAAGAGTTTGTCAAACCTCTGGTTTTTTGTGTTGCTATAATTAATTCTTTTAAATTATCAACATACTTACTTGTTTGAGTTTGTGTATCATTGCTAAATAAAGATTTAGCCTCCAGACTGAGCAGTAAAAGTAAAGTCAGCAAAATTAAACGCATTGTATCTTCCTATTATTTTAATTAATAAGTATTATAACCTAAGTTACAAGAATTTAATATTTAATACCGGTTAACTGTCTAATCTTTTCTATTACAGGCAGTACTGTTTCGTGTGCTTTTACTGCACCTAGTTTTAAAATATCCCGAACCTCATCCTGATGCGCTGCAAAATATTCTCTTTTTTCTCTGTAGGGTCTGAAATATTCCCAAATCACATCATGCAGATAGAGTTTAAAATGCCCGTGTCCTTCCCCGCCTTTTTTGTAACGTTCCTGGAGTTCTTTGCATTCATTTTCATTTAAAAAGAGTTTTGCCATATTGTACACATTACAGTTTTCATACTCTTTTGGTTCTTCCATCGGTACTGCTTCGGTAACAATTTTTTTGATTGTTTTGAGCTGTTTTTTCTCTTCACCAAATATATTGACAGTATTGTTATAGCTTTTAGACATTTTCTGTCCGTCAGTTCCTGGAACTGTGGCAACATTCGCTTCTATTTTATATTCCGGAAGTTTAAAAATTTCACCATACTCATTGTTGAATTTTACAGCAATGTCGCGTGCAATCTCAACATGCTGAATCTGATCTTTTCCGACAGGAACAATGTCAGGCTGGTATAACAAAATATCTGCTGCCATCAAAACAGGATAGGAAAAGAGCGAATGGTTGGCGGCTATGCCTTTGGCAGTTTTGTCTTTATAGCTGTGAGCACGTTCGAGCAGCCCCATAGGTGTGAAAGAAGAGAGCACCCAGTAGAGTTCCAAGACTTCTTTTACATCAGACTGTACCCAAAAAGTTGATTTTTGCGGGTCTATGCCGAGTGCCAAAAAATCTGTTGCCGACTGCATAGTCAGCTCTGCCAGTCTTTTGCCGTCTTTTACGCTTGTCTGTGCATGGTAGTTTGCTATAAATGCAAAAGTGTCATTCTCTTTTTGTGCATCGACCATCTGTTTGATAGAACCAAAGTAGTTTCCTATATGCAAATCACCTGAGGGTTGAATACCGGTTAAAACTCTCATTATACAATTCCTGATTTTTTAAGGCGTATTATACCCATCTCAGCTTTATTTTGCTATTATATAGTTAAATATAATTAAGCCCTATGGCTTAAAATTAAAGGATTTATGATGATAGTACAAATTCGTGCAAAAGATATAACTTTAACAGATGAAAAGAAAGCACATATAGAACAGGGCATTGAAAAATTTAAAAAGTTTTCTTTAGATATTACAAGAGTAAACTGTATAGTTTCTGCTGAAAGAGCAGGTGTCTTGGTTGAATTTGAAATACATGTAGCACACTCTGCTCCTATTGTCATCAGTGAACACCACAAAGACCTGGATGCTGCCATTGATGTGGCTGTTGACCGTGCAAATAAAGCTTTACGCCGCTTACATGACAAAGTAACTGATCATAAAGGGCCTTCTATTAAAGAATTAGAACTTACAGATGTATAAAGCAGCTATATGAAATTATTATTATTTTTGATTTTCACAGTAAATCTTTGGGCATCACAAAGTAACTATTCTCTTAGAGTGGCGGTTGGAAAACCTACATTCTATTCGGCAGCTGATATAGCACTTGGAAAGTTCGGAGCTTACAGAGATGATTTAAAAGCGTATAATTTAGATGGAGGGTATCTTTTAGCAAAAGATTTATTTACTTTACCATTAGATTTGTATCTTAAAGGCGGATTGACATTTTATGATGAAACGGCACAAAAAGATGTATATGGTGCTGATATTTATATAAAAGCATATTACAATATTGATTTTTGGAATAACAGAGTGCGTTTTGGTTTTGGAGAGGGGGCTTCTTATGTAAGCCGTGTTTTGGAGATAGAACGCATAGATGCTCAAAATCATAATGACAACAATTCACACTTTTTAAATTATTTGGATATAAGCCTGGATTTTGATTTGGGAAAACTTGTGAAGTATAAGCCATTAGATGAAACATATATTGGTGTTTTGTTAAAACACCGGTCAGGGATTTTTGGTTTGATTAACAATGTAAGACACGGTGGTTCAAACTATGAATCTGTGTATATAGAAAAAAACTTTTAGGTGTCTTATATGTATAACTGGCTTTTATGGTTTCATGTCATCTCTTTTATCTCCTGGTTTGCAGTATTGTTTTATCTGCCTAGGCTTTTTGTCTATCATGTTGAAAACAGTAATAACAAAGGTTTTGTAGAGGTAGTTAAAATTCAGGAAATGAAGCTTTTTAAATATATAGGTGTGCCTGCTATGTGGGCTACACTCCTTAGCGGTGCGGCACTTATTTATCTTGGCGGATGGATGAGTGCTCCGTGGTTACATGTAAAGCTTCTGTTTGTACTTTTTTTAATTATAGACTTTTACTCAATGAATGTGTACAGAAAACAGCTTTTAGAAGACAGATGCACAAAAAGCGGAAAGTTTTTCAGAATGTATAATGAAGTACCGACACTTTTGATGCTTGTTATTGTAGCGATGGTTGTACTCAAACCCTTTTAAATCGGAATCGGTACTTTAGTGCCGACTGTTTTTTCTTTCTTCCTCTTTCATCTTTTTGTAAAAATAAACACTCAAGGCTGTCAGCCCGATTCCGCCAAATAAAAATGTAAACGCAAGCGCATAACTCATGTTTATTTGTCTCCTCTCTTTTTTGCTTTAAAAAGAAGCGGGGTTCCACTGAAATTAAAGGCTTCGCGCAGTTTGTTAGTAAGATAGCGTCTGTAGGTAAAATGCAGACCTTTGGGCTTATTCATAACAATGGCAATTTTTGGCGGTCGTGTTTCATACTGTGTTGCATAATAGATTCGAATCACCTGTCCGTGCATACTTGGCAGGGTGTGACGGCGCAGTGCCCGCTCCAAAACTTCATTCAGCCGGGATGTCGGAATTCTTTGTGAATAGTTTTCGTTTATTTCTAAAATCATATCATGAAGTTTGTCTACTCTTTGATGGCTTTTTGCCGAAAGGGTTAAAATAGGGGCATAGGCTAAAAACTTAAATCTGTCACGCACCTCTTTGATGATTTTGTCATGCTCTTTTCTTTTGGCAATATCCCATTTGTTAAGAATGATAATACAGGCAAGCCTGTTTTGATCAACAAGTCCCGCAATTTTTTCATCCAAATCCAAGAACGGCTCACTCGCATCCAAAACAACAAGTGCCATATTTGCATTTTCCAGCATCTCTTTTGTGCGCATTAAAGCATATTTTTCAATACCGACAATTTTTCCACGACGGCGAAGCCCTGCTGTGTCAACAAAGGTAAGCTGTTTGTCTTTATAGACTATGGTCTCATCAATCGGGTCGATTGTTGTACCGGCAACAGAACTCACAACAGAACGTTCTTCGCCCAAAAGAGCATTAAGCAGTGAACTTTTTCCGACATTGGTACGTCCGATAATAGCTATTTTTATATGGTTTATGTCATTTTCATCAAACTCTTTGATACGATCATTCTGAGCAAATATTGAGTCATCTTCTACCTCTTCCTCGTCCCAGTAGATGAAACTGTCATCTTCTTCATCCTGGGCATATTGTGAGAAAAATTCTTCATCACTGAGTTCTTCTTTCTCCTCTGTGATGATTTGTACTTCTTCTGTTTCGTCTTCTTTGAGAATATCACTTTGTGGCAGTTTGTCATAGATCCAATCAAGCAGTTCAACAGTATTCCTGTTGTGTGCTACAGAGATACCGAAGATGGCATCTGTGCCAAACTCATAAAACTCCCAGAGCTTCTCTTTCATTTTGTCATTGTCTATTTTGTTGACAACAAGAGCAATCTCTTTACCCATATTTTGGAGTTCATAAAAAAGTTTTTTGTCTTCATCCTCAGGCAAACCTTTGCCGTCGACCATATACAAAATAATATCTGCTTTGTAGGCAGCTTTTAATGACATCTCTTTTATTTTATCAAAAAGCTCGCACCCTTTATCAAGTCCACCCGTATCTAACAGTTCTGCTTCTTTGTCAATAATTACGGCTGTTTTTCGTTTGACATCCCGTGTTGTTCCTGCCAAATCAGATGTTATGGCATCACGTTTTTTTACCAAACGATTAAAAAGTGAGCTTTTTCCAACATTTGGACGGCCTATAATTGCGATTTTTTTCATGAGTGAACCTTGTAAACTTGCGAAGAATTATAAAATATTTTTGAAATTATATCTAAATTATGGTTTAAATGGGGAGAGAAGCAAAAACTGCCTGTTTTTACAGGCAGTAGGGAGTGCTGTTATTCAGTCGGAAATTCTTTGTCTAAATTTTCCAGTGCCTGTTTTGACTGAAACTGCTGCCAAAGGGCATTGTCATTTTGAAAACTTGAAGCAACAGTTTTTTTGTAGGCTTTTTTGACCTCTTGGTTAACGCTTGACTCGGGAACAGTTACAAGCATATAAATTGCACCTGATGGCGCCGTCCACATATCTATAGCTTTGGAGTCTTTTAAATCCACTTTTGCCACCTGTTTTGTGACAGCCGTTGTGACTTTGTCCACTGTTTCGGCAGAACCGTTTCCTGTGGCTCTCGTAAAACCTTCCATCTTGTCTTTGATTTTGCTCTCAATCTGTTGTGCCAAATCAGAACGGCCGTTCATGAGGGCAACACGACGCATATGGGCAATACCTGCTGCACTTTTCTCTGCAACACCCACACCTGCATAGTAACCGGGTACTTCCGGTATACAGGTCCATCTGGGAGCGGCTACTCCCTCTTGTTTACATGTAAAGGTGGGTGTGTAGACTTCCTGCTTTTTTGGTTCGGCTTTTTTGCTGCTACAGCCTGTAATCGCTGCTGCGATCAGTGTTGTTGCAATTATATTTTTCATTATTTTATTCATTAACAGTACCTTTTTATTAACATTACATGTAGTATACTACCATAAATCTTTACCATAACTAAGGAAAACATTGAAACAGTACTATTCTTATGAAAATTTCAGAAATGATACATGTAAACTTAGAGACAATGTGAAAACATTTGAACCTGAAACAATAGTTGCTGTTGCAAGAGGCGGGCTTGTCCTGGCGCATTGTCTGGCAGAAGGGCTTGATATTCGAGATGTGCAGAGTATAAGAACAGAACTGTATGATGCTACATGTAAACGCGAAGCGCTGTCTCTTTTTGGAATGTGCAGTTTGGCAGATGTGAAAAGAGTGCTCGTTGTGGATGATATAGCCGACAGCGGTGAAACACTTGCGTATGTCATGCAGCATTTGCAAAAAAACTTTCCTGAAGCGGCATTTAAATCTTCGACACTTTTTTATAAAAAAACATCAATATACGAACCGGATTTTTGGATAAATGAAGCAGATGCATGGATAGAATTTTTTTGGGAGAAAGATTTCAGCCCAGCGGGTTAAACGGTTTTATGCTTTTAAATCCCGAGAGTCGGCACTAAAGTACCGATTCCAAGAACATATCGGAATCGATACTTTGTGCCGACTGGTGCGGCTTTTTTGCCACTCTCACTTCCTTAAAGGACGGGTTGTGACATATTCCCGGAATCCGTACTTCAGTGCGGACTGTGTTGCCTGGTAAAATCTGTTTCGTAAATATATGCAGCTATATCTTGTAAAACATCTTTTTCAAAGGCAAGATTGGGCATGAGTTCGTATTTGTCAATGGCATCTTGCATGATTGAAGTTGTTTCGCTCGGTTTTCGTACCCACTCTGCCATCTGTCTGACAAAATCTTTTTTATTGGGAAATGCATTCAAATATCTTGTACGCACTTCCATCATTGCCGGGGCCGAGACAGATTTCGTTTCAAAATGACAGGTTGTGCAGTTGCCGTGAAAGAGCAGGGCACTGTTTTGTGATGCCTGCAAAAGAGTGCCAAGGAAGCAAAGCAGTATAAAAAGAGATTTCACACGCTATCCTCTGGCTTTTTTTATCATCTCATAGGCCTGATTTATCTCCTGCGTTTTGGCAGTTGCTTCTTTGATATACTCTTCGCTTTTTCCCTGAGACTTGATGATGTCAGGATGATACTGACGCACAAGCTTTCTGTAGGCTTTTTTGATGCTGCTCATATCATCATTTTTGCTGACACCCAAAATTTTGTAGGCATCATCCAGCGTAGCCTGCGGATGGATGTTTTTCATCATCGCTTCAAACTGGTCAAACAGAGCGTGATATTTTTGCGGATCAAAAGCAAAAGCCTCGGCAATTGTGGTGAGTACTTCTTCTTCACTTTGGGTCACTTCACCGTCTGCAAAAGCGAGCTGAATGAGAAATCCCATAAACTGTTCTTGTTGGGCTTTATTACGTCTGAGTGCCTCTGCTAAAGCATGGGCAATCTGCTCTGTATTGTCACGGCGTTCTTTTTCTTCGTTGAAGATTTGTTTTAAAATATCTTTTGTTTTTGCAGGTTCCGGAAAGACCTTGGAAATGTCATCAAACATGATGCCTACAAGCTGTGCTTCAAGGGCATCGACATGACCGTCTGCCTTGGCAACTTTGGCAACAAGGGCGACAAAAAGTCCCAGCTCACTGTTTTTGAGTGATTCATACGAAACAGAAAAATTTTTAAATGCTTCTTGCGAATACTCGGCTGTATATCTGCCGTAACTTTTAAATATATAATAAAAGACTGCCCCTAAAAGCAGAAATAAAAATAAATTACCCATATTTTTTCCTATATTTTTATGAGATTATACAATGCTGAAGTAAATGGATATAATTGCATTTATGAATAGAATCAAAAATTTAAACAAAGGCGTACAGTATATGCTTATTGCCAGCCTGGCATTTGCTGTTATGGGTGCTTTTGCCAAACTTGCCAGTCAAAACATGAGTTCACTTGAAGTTGTTTTTTTTAGAAATATTGCAGGGGTACTGTTAGTCGGTATCGCAGTATTGAAAAAGCCTATGCAGCACAAGGGAGGAAAGCCTCTGTTGCTCTTTTTTCGGGGTTTCATGGGCTTTGTCGCTCTGCTGGCATTTTTTTACAATATCGCACATATTCCTCTGGGCGATGCAATGACCTACTCAAAAACATCTCCGATTTTTACGGCAATATTTGCCTGGCTTTTTTTAAATGAAAAACTCTCTTACAGGGGATGGATTGCCGTTTTTACAGGCTTTATCGGTATACTTTTTATTACACAGCCGAGCGGAATCGGATTTTCAAAATATGATCTGCTCGGAATTTTCAGCGGGGTGGGTGCAGCACTTGCCTATACCTCTGTACGGGAATTAAAAGCCTACTATGACACCCGTGCCATTGTGCTTTCTTTTATGATTACAGGAACACTCGGTCCGGTCATTTTGTTTGTTGTTTCTCCTTATCTGAACTTTCCTGAACTTGATTTTATGCTTGCAAAATTTGTAATGCCGCATGGTATTGTCTGGTTCTATCTCTTTGCGATGGGAATTTTTGCTACAATTGCACAATTGCTGATGACAAAAGCCTACGGAGAGACAAAAGCGGGAATTGTCGGTGCTGTAAGTTATACAAATATACTTTTTTCGATACTGGTCGGTCTGTTTTTGGGAGATGCTTTTCCGTCACTGGTAACGAGTTTTGGAATTGTACTGATAGTGGTTGCGGGTATTATGGTTGCACGCGATAAGTAGGGATTAAAATCGTTTAGCTATAATAAGCTATATTTTTGAAAGGCAGATATATTATGAAACTTTTAGCGGGCCCCTGTGTTATTGAGAGTGAAGAAAATATTTTTACAATAGCAAAAGCATTGGAAAAATATCATAATGACGAGACAATAGATTTTTATTTTAAAGCGAGTTTTGACAAAGCCAACCGAACATCTTTGGAGAGTTTTCGTGGTTTGGGTATGGGTGAAGGTCTTCGCATACTCCAAAAAGTCAAAGATGATTTTGGCTATAAAATAGTGACGGATGTGCATGAAACGATTCAGGTTGAGCCTGTTGCAAATGTGGTAGATATGTTGCAGATTCCTGCATTTTTATGTCGGCAGACAGATTTGCTCGTCGCTTGTGCAAAAACAGACAAAGAGGTAAATATCAAAAAGGGACAGTTTATCAACCCGCCTGATATGAAATACTCTGTTATGAAAGTGCTTAAAACCCGCGGATGTGATGAAGTGAGTTATGAAAATTCCCAAAAGCACGGGGTCTATCTGACAGAGAGAGGCAGTTCTTTCGGATATGGCAACATTGTTGTGGATATGCGTTCTTTGGTGATTATGAAAGAATTCGCACCGGTGATTTTCGATGCCACACACTCTGTACAGATGCCGGGTGCTTTAGGCGGAAAAACAGGCGGTGACAGCTCTATGGTGCCGCATCTTGCAAAAGCAGCAGCAGCCATCGGCGTGGACGGATTTTTCTTTGAAACACATTTTGATCCAAGTTGTGCTTTGAGTGACGGTCCAAATATGCTAAAATTAGACGAATTGGAAAAACTGATAGAGAAAATCAAAAAAATACAAGCAGTAATATAAATAACTCACAAGGAAGAAGTATGCAGTTAATTGAAGGTAAATTAAAAGTAGTAAACGGCAAAAAAATTGCCATAGTAAGTACACGATGGAACCACTTTATAGTGGACAGACTCGTAGAGGGAGCAAAAGATGCCTTTGACCGTCACGGCGGGAATGAAGAAGATTTGACACATGTATTGATTCCGGGTGCGTTTGAGTTGCCGATGATCGTCGATCAACTCCTTGCAAGTGGAAAATATGATGCAATTTGTGCATTGGGAGCCGTAATACGCGGTTCAACACCGCATTTTGACTATGTTGCGGCTGAAGCGACAAAAGGAATTGCAAGTATGAGTCTAAAATACCAAAAACCGGTTTCATTCGGTCTTTTGACAACTGACACGATTGAACAGGCGATAGAGCGAGCCGGAACAAAAGCCGGAAACAAAGGTTTTGAAGCAATGACGGTTGTGATTGAAATGCTAGATTTGTATGAGGTGCTGTAATGGCTACTCGTCAACAGGCACGTATGGCTGTAGTCAGCCTTTTGTACGCATACGATCTTGGAAATGGCAATACTTCCGAACACTCTAATGAAATTCTTGAAGAGAAAAAAATCAGAAACAAGCAAAAAGATTTTGCTCTTGGACTCTATGAAGGTGTAATGGAGCATATTGAGGCAATTGACAAAGCAATTGTAGAACATCTCAAAGAGTGGGATTTTGAACGTCTGGGTGCCATTGAACGTGCAACATTGCGACTGGCTACGTATGAAATTCTTTTTAGCGGGCTTGATTCTGCCGTAGTTATCAATGAAGCAGTTGAAATTACAAAATCGTTTGGAACAGAACAGTCTCCAAAGTTTATCAATGGTGTTTTAGATGCAATAGCCAAAGACAAAAAGGTATAAACAGAGATGAGAAAGATACTCTGGTTCGGTGTTTTATTTGCAACATTTTTATCTGCAGCAGTCAATTACAAACAAACAAACAACTGTTTGAAATGTCACGGAGGGATTGAGCATATACGGGCGCCTGAATCCGGCATGGCAAAAGCGATTGCAAAAAAAGCAGCCAAAGCAGGGTATCCGAAAAACAGCTGTATTGTCTGTCACGGAGGCAATCCGGCAACAAAACATAAAAGCAAAGCCCATAAAGGAAGTCTGAAATACTTTTTGTCGCATGAAGGCCCCAAAGAGTTTTATCCGGCACCGGGAAGTACCTGGGTCAACAAAAATACCTGTGGAATGTGTCACAAAGAAGAAGTCGCAGCACAAATGAATTCTCTGATGATGACAGAACAGGGAAAAATCCAGGGAGCACTTTGGAGTTTTGGCGGCAAAGAGGGATATAACCATACAGTAGGCACATATCAAACAAAAAATCCGACAGACATTCATGCCAGACTCGGTACAAAAAAGTATCAGGAGTATATGCAAAAACTCTCAAAAATGGAACCGCAGGCATTTCCTAAAGAGATGACCCAGTTGCCTCCCGCTCCAACAGCACAAGAGATTGAAAAAGACCCTTCTTTGGCTGTGTATACCTATTTGCGTCAAGAGTGTCTGCGTTGCCATACAGGAAGCAAAGGGCGTCAAAAAAGAGGTGATTACCGAGGTATAGGCTGTGCAGCCTGTCATATCCCCTATTCAAACGAAGGCTATTATGAGGGTGGCGACAAAAGTATATCGCATAAAGAACGGGGCCATTTGCTTGTGCATCAGATACAGTCATCACGCGAAACAAAAGTTACGGTGCATAAACAGAGTTATTCGGGCATTCCGACAGAGACATGTTCAACATGCCATAATCGCGGAAAGCGTATCGGGGTTTCATATCAGGGACTGATGGAAACTGCTTACAAGGCAACTTTTGACAAAGACGGAAACCCCCAGCCCAAACTTCATACCAAACGATACATTCATATGCAGGGAGATGTGCACTTCAAAAAAGGAATGCTGTGTCAGGATTGCCACACATCCAATGATATGCACGGAGACGGTTTTTTAAGCGGAGCCAATGCCGGTGCTGTAGAGATAGAGTGTCAGGACTGCCACGGAACAACAAAAAAATATCCCTGGGAACTGCCATTGGGTTACAGTGATGAGTTTAAGACATCTCCACAGACAGGAGAAGCCAGAGGCGTTACAAAGACGATGGCAGAGTATCTAAAACAGGGAAGTGTCAATAAACCGGATGAGGGTTATCTGCTTTCGGCACGGGGAAATCCTTTGATACATGCAACCAAAAAAGGCAATGAAGTTATAATGCATTTGGCAAGCGGAAAAGATGTGGTGCTCAAACCGCTCAAACTACTTAAAAAAGAGGAAAAACTCTCAAAAGCCGGACTGCTGGCAATGGACAAGATTACAGCACACAATGACAGACTTGAGTGTTACACCTGTCATGCAACCTGGGCACCGCAGTGTTACGGTTGTCATGTGAAAATTGACTACAGCGGCGGAAAACAAAACCCTGATTATCTGCAGTCTTCTCATGATCATGATATACACGGACAAACAGGTATTATGCGAAAATCATTGAAAAAATATCTGGTTGACGGACAGGTTACCGAAACAAGAAGTTTTTTACGCTGGGAAGATCCGGCTCTGTCCCAAAACGGAGAAGGACGTATAAGCCCGACTGTTCCGGGATGCCAGACAACGATTACCGTTATCGGGAAAGACGGTAAGGCGCTTTTGCAAAATCACATTTTTAAAATACCAAATGTCGAAGGTGCAGGAGCTGAAGGTCAAAATGCCATTGATATGGCACCGATTCAGCCTCATACCATTCAAAAAGAACCAAGAAGCTGTGAAAGCTGTCATGCAATGAAAAAAGCACTCGGGTACGGTATAACAGGTTCGCAAACAACATTTGATCCTTCTGTGGATACTATAGTCGATATCATGAGTGCTGATGGAAAAATAATGCCGACGATTGTAGATGAACAAATTCCTGCCATACCGAATCTTCATTTTGACTACTCAAAATTTTTAGATGAAAACGGAACGCAACTGCAGACTGTCGGGCATCACTGGAAACTTTCACAGCCTCTGAGTCAGGCACAGATTGATAAAACAGACAGAGCAGGAGCCTGTATAGCCTGTCACCAAAGTATACCGGAAGGAAATCTGGCAGTTTCCGCAATGGCACATATTGCAGAGATGGCAAATATAAATATAGACAACAAAGAACATGCCGATATTTTACATAAAGTTTTAAATTTAGCTGCATGGCTTCAGGTAATTCTGGGTGTATTTATTGGTATGCTTGCAATGTACATTTTTTATAGGCTTTTTATTAAAAAGAAGTCTATCAGTTCACGAAACAGAGGATGGAAATAATGAAATATTTTTTACTGTTGGTAACACTTTTAAATGTTACTCTTTTTGCAAATGATATCATTATAAAAGAGAGTACAAAGAGTGTTGATACAACAATACAGAAGATAAAAGACATTGTGACAAAAAAGGGTTTGCGTGTTTTTACTGTAGTTGACCATCAGGCAAATGCAAAACACATCGGGATGCAAATGCGAAGCAGTAAACTGATAATTTTTGGCAATCCTGAAACAGGCACACAACTGATGCAGCAGGATATTGTAACAGGTGTTGATTTGCCTATGAAAATTCTTGTCTACCAAGACAGAGACAAAAAGGTGAAAGTTGCCTACAGAAACGGAAGTTGGCTCAAAGAAGAACACCCGTTGCTCTCAGATAAACTGGTGCAAAAAATAGATAATGCACTTGATAAAATTACAAACAAAGCGATACAATGAGCAGACTGACAAAAGAAGAAGCACTGGATTTAATCCGCAATGCGGATTTAAAAGAGTTAGGAAAGATGGCGACAAACAGAAAAAAAGAGTTGCATCCAAAAGGAATCACGACCTTTGTCATTGACAGAAACATTAACTATACAAACATCTGTTGGGTAGACTGCAAGTTCTGTGCCTTTTACAGACATGAAAAAGATGCGGATGCCTATGTGCTGAGCTTTGACGAGATAGATGCAAAAATAGACGAACTCTTGGAAATCGGCGGGACACAGATACTTTTTCAAGGCGGTGTGCATCCAAAACTCAAAATAGAGTGGTATGAAGATTTGGTGGAACACATTCATCAAAAATACCCGACGATTACGATTCACGGATTCAGTTCCATCGAGTTGGACTTCATCGCCAAAGTTTCGCGTATCAGTATTCAGGAAGTTTTGGCACGTTTAAAAGCAAAAGGACTGGCTTCCATTCCGGGTGCGGGGGCTGAGATACTTTCAGACAAAGTGCGTGACATTATTGCACCCAAAAAGATAGACGCTGAAGTCTGGGTGGATGTTCACAGACAGGCGCATAAACTCGGTATAATGAGTACGGCGACAATGATGTACGGAACAGTTGAGAGTGATGAAGACATCATAGCGCATTTGGATATGGTGCGAAATCTGCAGGATGAAACGGGAGGATTCCGTGCTTTCATTATGTGGAGTTTTCAGGGCAAAAACACGGAACTGCTGCGTCTGATTCCTGACATGGAAAAACCCTCTTCTAACAGATACTTGCGTTTGTTGGCTGTTGCCCGTCTGTATCTTGACAATGTGCCAAATATTCAAAGTTCCTGGGTTACGCAGGGTCCCTATATCGGTCAGATGGCACTCAAATTCGGTGCAAATGATTTGGGAAGCACGATGATGGAAGAAAATGTCGTCAGTTCAGCCGGTGCGGCCTACCATATGGCAAAAGAGGAGATGGTACATCTCATTAAAGACCTGGGTGAAATCCCGGCTGTAAGAAATACGGCATATGAGACTTTAGAGATATTTCAATAATGAAACTTTTTTTTATAATATTAGCAATAGGACAGATAATCATGGCAGCACAAATAGACTATATAGAAGTAAAGGGAATCAAAGTCCCGCTTATTTTTGAGCAGGATAAAAGACTTCCCCTTGTCAACACACAGATTGTGTTTACAAACAGCGGAACGATAACAGATACAAAAATACCGGGATTGGCAAAATTTTCTTCAAAACTTCTCAATGAGGGAACAAAAAAACTGGGTTCCAACGGCTTTTCTGAGGAGCTTGAGTCTCGGGCGATTCACATATCTGCAAATACAGGCAGTGAGACCTTTGTAATTGAAATGAGTTCGCTTAAAGATGAGTTTGAAAATGCCACAAAGTTTTTAAATACTTTGCTGAAAGATCCAAACTACAGTGAAGCAGCGCTTTCCAAAGTCAAAACAATGACGCTTGGTTCACTTAGCCGCAAAGAGAATGACTACGATTATGTTGCATCAAACGAACTCAAAAAACTTCTTTTCCCAGGCACACCGCTGGCACAGCCTGCATCGGGCACGGTAGAGAGCGTAAAAAGCATAGAACTAGAGGATGTAAAAGAGTTTGTGAAGCAGCATTTGGTTGTGGCTAGAGCTATCATTGTCATCGGAGGTGATCTTGATATAAAAGAAGTCAAAGAGAATATGGCCAAAATTTTAAATACACTGCCAAAAGGCAAAAGCGAACCTCTGCCGCATTTTCAAGCGAGTGACAAGCCAAAAGAGAGTATTTTAAAAAGAGAAACAGAACAGGCATACATCTATTTCGGCTCACCGTATAATATGGCTGTAAATGATGAAGAGTATTACAAAGCCAGAGTGGCAACCTTTATACTCGGAACAGGCGGTTTTGGCAGTCGTCTGATGGAAGAGATTCGTGTCAAACGCGGACTTGCCTACTCCGCCTATGCTCGGGTACATGTAAACAAATCTGTTTCGTATATGGACGGATATCTGCAGACAAAACTTGACTCAATGGATGAGGCGAAAAAAACAGTCATAAATGTGATTTCGGAATTTGTTCACAAAGGTGTAAGCAAAGAAGAGCTTGAACAGACAAAGAAATTTCTTCTCGGCAGTGAACCGTTACGGGTAGAAACCATGAGCCAAAGACTGCAACGCACCTTTATGGACTACTACAAAGGTTTTCCTCTGAATCATTCAGAAACAGAACTCAAAAAAATTAAAAAATTAAAGCTCAAAGATTTGAATGATTTTATCAAAAAGCATACAGAGATCCTAGAGCAGAGCTTTGCGATAGTAACGAAGTAGTTTCGTGACACTCATAGGGCAAATCGACAGAATTCTTTTTGAATCCGAGGGCTTTTTCATTGCTGTTTTAAAAAGCGGTGAAAAAATCAGCGGGACCTATTTTGAAAGTGATGTCGAGAGTATTAAAGGGTCTGCTATTACGCTTGAGGGAGAGTGGGTTGAGCATAAAAAGTATGGCAAGACTTTTAAATTTGAGACACTCAAAGTCAACCAGAATGAACTCTTTTTCTTTTTAAATAAAATCATTAAAGGCTTTACAAAAAAACTCTCTGCGGATCTGATAGAACATTTCGGCGCGGAAGAACTTGTAGAAATTTTGGACAATGACATAGAAAAACTGCTGGAGTTCAAAGGCATTAAAGAAAAACGGCTCAAAAAAATCCAGGCTTCATGGAAACAGTTTCGTTCCATGCGTCGGCTGGGGGAGTTTTTAAGCCCTTATGATGTAACACCGGCACTGTTGACAACGATTGCCACCGCGATGAAAGATGTGGACGAGCCGTGCACAAAAATCAAAGAAAATCCCTACATTCTGACAAATATCAACTCCATAGGTTTCAAACGTGCGGATGAACTGGCACTGAAAATGGGCGTGACTCCTGAGAATGAACAGCGTATCAGTTCGGCGATGGATTATGTGCTCTTAAACTACTGTGAGGCACAGGGAAACAGCTGCATAGCAAAAGAGGTGCTTTTTGGCGGTCTGGACGAACTGCTCGGGTTTGTCAACAAAGAAAATCTGTATGAGGCGGCTTTGGTGGAGCGGGTGGCTGAACAAAGTATAGTGATTATGAAAAACGATCGGGTTTCTCCTGTACGTCTGTATGATGCAGAGAAGTTTTTGTATGATGATTTTACAACGCGAGCAAAACTTGACAGCGGCGGATTTGTCAAAGACCTTGATGCTTTTTTGTCTGAGAGTTCTCTCAAGCTCGGCGAACAGCAAAAAACTGCCGTGGAGATGATAAATAAGGGCGCTTCTTTACTTTTTTTGGTCGGCTATGCTGGAACAGGAAAGAGTACGACAAGCAAAACAATTTTAGAACTGCTCAACACCCGATATGATAAAAAAGAGATAATTACCTGTGCTTTGAGTGGCATTGCTTCCCAGCGTATCAGCGACACAACGGGTTTTGAGTCTGCAACAATTCAGTCACTGCTGGTCAAACATGAGGGAAGTGACAAATTTCCCTATTCGGTTGTATTGATTGATGAAGCCTCTATGATAAACTCTTCATTGTTTGCACGGGTGATGCACAAAATTTCTAAAAAGGCCATTGTCATTATTGTCGGAGATGATGCGCAGTTGCCTCCTATCGGAGCGGGAAATGTTTTGAGTGATGTGCTGACACTCGCACTTGCGCCTACTGTGAAACTGACACAGATTTACAGACAGAGTGAAGAACAGGCGATTACCCTCATCGCCAACCAAATTCGTCAGGCAGAGATTCCCGAGTATCGGCAAAAATATGAAGATTTCGAGTTTGTCGATGTCAGTATTCAAAACTACTACGCCTTGAAAAACCAACTCTCACAGGAGGAGTTAAAAAACCTCAGAGAGGACAACTCACAACAGATTATTGCGGAGATTATTCACCGGGTTGTCGAGTCTATAGAAAAAGCCAGATACCGGCTGAGCAACAAACAGATTAAAGAGTATCTGAACTATTTTCAGGTTATTACGCCTATGAAAGGCGGAATATTAGGCTCGAATAATCTCAACAAAGTTTTGCAGGAGTATTTTAATCCCAATCCGAAAAAGTGTGTCAAGCGGGGTGAACTTGAATTTCGTTTGATGGACAAGGTCGTGCATACGAAAAACGAAAATATGGTTTCTTGGAGCGGCGAGGGCTTTAAAGAGGGGGAGGAAGCAAATGAGCGGAGAATTTTTAATGGCATGAGCGGACTCCTTTTTAAAATTGATGAAGAAGAAGAGCAGGTATTTGTTTTTTACCCCAATGAAGATGTAGTGGTTCGTTATGAATATGAAGAGCTGAAATCACATTTGATGCTCTCCTATGCCCTGACGATTCATAAAGTACAGGGCATGGAGTATGATATAGTGGTGATTCCTATGAGTTTTACGCACTATATTATGCACAATACCAAGCTGATATATACCGCCATTACGCGTGCCAAGCACAAATGTATCGTCATAGGCGAGGGCGGAGCCTTTGAAAATGCCTGCAGACGGGTTGATGTAACCAGGAGAGACACGGTACTTTTGGAATTAAAATAATCTTAATTGTGTTAAAATATCTTAGAGTGACTTTTTCGGAACCCGTACTTTTAACGCTAAAGCGTAACTTAGAAAAAAACTAAATTTTTTTCTGCAGTGCGGGCTCTGTGGCTTAAAAGGATAAACCGATGGACTACCAACAAATTCTGCAAGATATTGAGATTGAAATACAGCCGCTTTTTGGAAAAGGAAAAGTGGCCGACTATATTCCTGCACTTGCAGAGGCTGATGCAAAGCAGTTTGCGATGAGCATTACCTTTTTTGACGGAAGTTCTTACCATGTGGGTGCTTCAGAGACACTTTTTTCCATACAGAGTATCTCCAAAGTTTTTACCTTTACGATGGCTTTAAAATATTTCGGTGCAGAGCTTTACAGGCGCGTAGGACGTGAACCTTCGGGAAACCCTTTTAATTCTCTTGTGCAACTCGAATATGAAAACGGGATTCCAAGAAATCCTTTTATCAATGCGGGTGCCATTGTTATAACAGACACGCTTATAAGCCATTATAAAAAAGATACGCTCGCCTTTGATGCCATAGTGGATTTTATACGCTCTATTGCCGATGATACAAGTATAAGTATGGATACAGTCGTAGCAAGTTCAGAAATGCAGCATGCCTACAGGAATCTGGCACTGACAAACCTGATGAAAAGTTTTGGCAATATCGACAATGAAGCGATAACACTGGTGCAGACCTATTTTAATCACTGTGCCCTGGAGATGAATACAAAAATGCTTTCACGCTCTATGCTCTACCTTGCCAACCACGGCATAGACCCCATAAACAAAAAAACCTATGTAACCAAAGCGCAGGCAAAGCGGATAAATGCCGTGATGCTGACCTGTGGACATTATGATGCGTCGGGGGATTTTGCTTTTAAAGTGGGTGTTCCCGGAAAAAGCGGTGTAGGTGGGGGAATTGTAGCCGTCATTCCTCAAAAAATGGGAATCTGTGTCTGGTCACCTGCACTGAATGAACAGGGAAACTCACTCATAGGTACAAAGGCACTGGAGCTTTTTACGACAAAAACGGGGCTTTCGATTTTTTAAAGGAGGAGAGAATGATGTTTGATGAATCTGTAAAGGCGGTGTTGTGTGACATCGGCGGTGTGTTGTATGTAGGCGAGGAGCCTATAAAAGGCGCGGTTGCGGCAATAAGAGAGATAAAAAAGCACTACCCCATACGTTTTTTGACAAATACCACCCAAAAAACCTCTGCACAGGTTGTCAAAAAACTGCAAAAAATGGGCTTTGACATTGAGAGTGAGGAAATTATTACGGCGCTTGACGTGACAAAAATGTTTTTAGCAAAAGAGAAAAGTTCTGCGGAGTTTTTACTGACGGATGATGCGCTCTCTTTTTTTAACGAGCTGAAATATTATGACAAAAAGTATGTCGTTGTCGGAGATGCCCAAGAAAATTTCAATTACAAAAATCTCAACCGTGCATTCAGAAAGCTGATGGAGGGGGCTTCGCTGCTTGCCATTGCAAAAAACAGGTACTTTAAAGATGCGGACAACGAACTGAGTATGGATGCCGGCTGTTTTGTGAGTGCCTTGGAGTATGCCAGCGGACAGAGTGCTTCGCTTATAGGCAAACCAAGCAAAGAATTTTACCATTTGGCCTGTGCGAGTTTACATGTAAAGCCAGAGAAGTGCGTCATGATAGGCGATGATATAGAGAGTGATATAAAAGGAGCACAAGACGCCGGTATAAAAGCGGCTCTTGTCAAAACAGGAAAGTTTTCAAAAAAAGATTTGTCTTTGGGCATCAAGCCTGAGTATCTTTTTGATTCAGTTGCTTCTATTTTGTAGCGTTGTCTACACTGTCCATAACTTTGTTGATAACAGGGGCGATGTAAGACATAGCCGAATCATCTTCAACCGCTTTTTTCAACTGCTCGGTTGTAGAGATTGTTTTTACGTCCGTAATTTTTTTGTTTAAGAGTGTCACAACAACTATTTTTGTTGTATCAATCCCTTTTCTGTACGGTGCTGCAACTTTTTTGTCATCCAAAAGCAGAACAACATGTTTGAAATCTTTGAGTCCAGGAAGAATAAAAAGGCTTCTGATAATGGAAGGTGCCGCACTCACATCGGCTACAAACTGCACATGATGCTCTTGCAGGTAGTTCTGTTTTTGTGTGTTAAAAAAGTCGTTACATGTATGTGCAGGCTCTTTGTCAAAAGCAAAAATCACTTTGTATGTGTCTGCATTGAGTGTATGCGGCTTTTCAAACTGGTCTTTGAGTTTTAGATCTGCCAGACTTTTTGAGACAACGAGTTTTGGTTCTACATTTTTGTTCTCATCACTTTTTGAGCTGCAGCCCAGCAGCAAAAAAGTCGCCAAAAGTCCAATAATTATATTTTTCATATATCTTCTCCGTATTTTTTCAGTATTATAGGTAAAAGTAGTTAATACAAAAGTCCTAAAGTGTAACTATAAGTAAAAATAGAGTAAAATTTTATAAACAAAATGTGGAATAAAGTCGTACTGGTGCGACGGGCTTCCTGCCGAAGGAAACCTAGTGTTAACGTAGAGAATGAAATTACTTTCATACTCGTGATAAAATCAATAGACGGTTTCCTTCATTTTGTAAAACAAAATTAAGGAATTAAAAGATGGCATGGGCAACAGCAAGACATATACTTGTAGAGAGTGAAGAAAAGTGTAATGAATTGAAAAACGAAATACAAAACGGAGCGGATTTTGCGGAGGTGGCAAAAGCAAATTCCACATGTCCTTCTTCGGCAAACGGCGGAGATTTGGGGAAATTCGGACCGGGACAAATGGTTCCTGAATTTGATGAGGCTGTATTTAGCGGGGATGTCGGTGTCGTGTACGGACCGATTCAGACACAGTTTGGCTACCATCTTTTAGAAGTAACAGGCAGAGGATAGGTTATGAATAAACCGGTAAAAGCAGCTGCAATTCAGATGAGTATGAGCGAAGACAAAAACGCCAATGTTTTAAAAGCTGGGCAGTTTGTCCGTGAAGCTGCTGCAAACGGAGCAAATATCATACTTTTACCGGAACTTTTTGAAGGGCTCTATTTTTGCAAAGATATGGACGAAAAATACTTTGCATGGGCACAGCCTTTGAAAAATAACGCACTGATACAACATTTTGCGGCTTTGGCAAAAGAGCTACATGTAGTTGTTTTAGTGAGTTATTTTGAAAAAGCAGATAAAGAGTATTTTAACTCGCTTGTTGTGATCAATGCAGACGGAACGGTGATGGAGAACTACCGAAAAACACATATTCCCGACGGTCCGGGATATGAAGAGAAGTTTTACTTCAAACCGGGAAATACCGGCTTTAAGGTCTATGAAACAGCGTACGGAAAAATCGGGGTAGGCATCTGCTGGGACCAATGGTTCTGTGAAACGGCACGGGCATTGACTTTGATGGGTGCAGAGATTCTGTTTTA
Source organism: Sulfurimonas sp. NWX367 (assembly GCF_039667065.1). Lineage (NCBI taxonomy): Bacteria > Pseudomonadati > Campylobacterota > Epsilonproteobacteria > Campylobacterales > Sulfurimonadaceae > Sulfurimonas > Sulfurimonas sp. NWX367. Next base: position 402,374 of record NZ_JALCZM010000002.1, read on the forward strand.
TCCGACGGCTATAGGGAGTGAACCGGAGATTCATTTGGACTCCAAAGAGCACTGGCAAAGAGTCCAGATGGGGCATGCCGCGACAAATACGGTACCGGTGGTTGTTGCAAACCGTACAGGAGAAGAAAAAGGGGAGAGCTGCAGGCTTACTTTTTACGGTTCTTCTTTTATTACAGACTATACAGGGGCAAAAATTGCAGAGGCTTCCCGTTGGAGAGAAGAGGTTATTTACGCTGAATTTGACCTGGCTGAGAATGCCAAACAAAGAGAATATTGGGGGCTGCTAAGAGACAGACGTCCTGAGATGTATGCTAAAATCTGCTCAAAATAAGTTCTTCCAAATCTTCAAGCTTTGCATTTGTGACATTCTTAAACTGCGTGCGGTTAAAAGTCTGTTGTCTTTTTGCAAGCTGTGCGGTGTGTGTAGAGATAAGAGAGAGCATTTCCTCTTGTTTTATTTTGCCGTCTAAAAAATCAAGCACTTCCATTATGCCGATGGCGCCCATGGCATGGGGTGTTCTTGTATATTTTTGTTCCAAAAAACAAACCTCGTCAATCAGTCCTTTTTCATACATTTTCTGTGTTCTTTTTTGGATGCGTTGGCGCAAAAGATCTCTTTGGACGTCAATATTGTAAATATCTATGTCTTCGATAATGGGCTTTGGCGGATTTTGTCGGAACCATTCACTCGCAGAGATACCCGATGCTTCATAAATCAGGAGCGCTTTTTCTATACGGTATCTGTCACTGGAGGCGATTTTTTGCATATATTCTGGATCTGTTTGTACCAAAAATGCATAACAGGCATCCAGATTTTGCAGTTTCTTCGTTACATGTAAACTGTGTTCCTGTGTAATATCGGGAAGTGTCGAGAGCCCTTCAAGCAAAGATTTGAGGTAAAAAGAGGTGCCGCCGACGATGACGAGATTTTTGTTTTCTTCTTTACATGTAAGGCGTACTTTTTTATACAAATCTATAAAAATATCAACACTGAAATGTTCATTGACAAAAAGTTCATTGATACCGTAATGTTTGATTTGTGTGAGTTCTTCAGAAGAAGGCTTTGCCGAGACGATGTCAATTTCTTTATAGATGCTCAGTGAATCTATGGAGAGAATACAGGCATTTGTCTGTTGTGCAACGCTGATGGCCAAGTCACTTTTTCCCGAGGCCGTTGGTCCTATAATGGCAATCTGTTTGAAACTCATTTGTCTTGATCGATTATTTGCGCGTCTTGCGTTGTTTCATCACTGAGCAGTTTAGGTTCATCTGCAGGTGAAATATTGCCGCTGAGTGCTTTTATAAGCTCACTCTCCTGTTCTTTTCCCAGCTTGCCGCTGGCGACAGTGTCGATAATTTTTTCGGCTATACGCATTTTTGTCATGTTTTCCTGCTGATGAAAATATTTGTCCAGGTTGTCCTGGTAGGCTCTGAGTTTATCATCGTGTCTGCGCTTGAAATAGAGGTAGATAAAATAAGTAGCAATAAGCAGTACAAAAAAGAGTATCAACAGGAGGTAGCGTTTTAATTCCATAGCATCCTGACGCTCCAAATCACGCAGTTTTGCCTCAAAAGCCTCTTTCTCTTTTGCCTGGGCCAAAAGCATTTTTTCTTTCTGTGCTGCTGCTTCAAGTTTTATTTTTTCCAGCAGTTGTGCTTTTTCCATTTTCGCCAGAGTAGTCTGTGCATTTATCTTTGCCAGCTCCTGCTCTTTTTGTGCATCAATTTGTTTGAGTTGTATCTCTTTTGTGTCGGCAACTTTTTCTTCAAAAGCTTTTTTTTGTGCAAGCTGTTTTGCTGCAAGCTCTTCTTTGGATTCAGTGAAATTACAGGCACTGAAAAAGAGGAGCAGAAAAAGAAAAATAGTAAATTTCATAATTGAATAAACCTTATTGTTTTGTTGATTTGAAGAGTAATTATACCAAACTTAATAACTTTGTAAAGCCTTATGGTGTAAACTCAAACAAAAAGATTTATTATGAAACAGTACAATCATATATATACAGATTTGGATGCTTTTCACAGCTTTTTGCAAGAGGCAGCCATTGATGTAAATCAAAAAAATATTTTAATTCAACTGTTCAGCTCTTTGGAATCAAAAGAGGCACTGCAAAAAACCGCTGCAGAGATATATACGACTTTTACAGATGCCCTGCTCATCGGTGCTTCTGCGGCAGGAGAAATTGCAAACGGAGAGATGCTCGACAGCAGTACGGTTGTCAGCATAACACTTTTTGAAAAAACAACGCTGTATGCATATTATGAAAGAGGAGAGGACTCTTATAGACTCGGGCACACTTTGTCAAAAAAGATTTTTGGCAAAGATACAAAATGTGTCATTACCTTTTTGGACGGTCTGCAGCATAACGGAGAGGAGTATCTTGAAGGGCTTGCCTCCTGTAATTTCAATCATGCGGTCATTGCCGGAGGGATGGCTGCAGATATGCTTCATTTTCAGCAGACCTATACAGTCTTTGAAGACAAAGTGTTTGACGGTGGTGCTGTATGTGTTACCCTGCAAGGGGAGGCACTGGAAGTGTTTCAGGATTATAACCTGGGTTGGAGAGCTGTCGGTCCGACTTTTATGATTACAAAATCCGAAGGTGCAAGAGTCTATGAAATCGATCACCGTCCTATCAAAGATGTGTATGCCGAAGTGCTTGGTGATTTCGCCGTGGACAATATGCCGGCTTCAACGATAGAATTTCCGCTCATCTGCCAGGAAAAAGATATGCCTGTCGCAAGATCCATGCTCAGTGTGTTTGATGACGGAAGTTTATTGTACGGTGGTAATTTGGCGGAGGGAGAAGAGGTGCGTTTTGGCATAGGCAGCAGAACTCTTGTGAACCAGTATACTCTCAAAGAAGGCATAACGGATACAGACTCTTTGCAGGCCTGCTTTATATACTCCTGTATTGCAAGAAAACAGTTTTTGGACAAAGAGCTGGAGAAAATATTTCGATTGCTTGAGAATATTGCACCCACCAGCGGTTTTTTTACCTTTGGAGAGTTTTTCTTAAATGAAAAAAAAGCAAGACTGCTCAATATCACGACAACAATTTTATTTTTGCGTGAAAAAGGGACCCAAACACGCAAGCATACGCTCAATGAAAAAAGAAAACTGAAAAACAGTTCCAAAACAGACAGTGCTCTTTTTAATCTGATTGACTATGTGACAACCGAGTTGAAGGAAAAAGAGAAGCACTTTAAAGCGTCAAAGTTTAAACTTGACGAGTTTTTAAAAGCACTTGACAGTGTTGTTATTATTTCAAGAACAGACACTCTGGGAAACATTACCTATGTGAATGAACGTTTTGAAGAGGTGAGCGGGTATAAAAAAGAAGAACTTATCGGTCAGTCGCACAGTATTGTCCGTGATCCGGATGTGCCTGACGAGGTCTTTGCCGAGATGTGGAGAGAAATAAAAAAAGGAAATATCTGGCAGGGAGAGTTTGCCAACAGAGCAAAAGACGGCAGCAGTTACTATGTCAAAAGCTCTATTATTCCCATTCATGATGAAAATAATGAGATTATAGAATATATGGCAATTCGTGAAGATGTAACCTCTTTGGTGGAGAGCAGAAAAAAGGCTGAAGCAGCCGAAACAGCACAGGCAATGTTTTTGGCAAATATGAGTCATGAAATCAGAACTCCGATGAACGGAATTTTGGGTTTTACGGAGCTGCTGAGTAAAACACGGCTGGATGCGACACAGGAAAAATATCTCAATGTTATCAGCTCTTCGACAAAAACGCTGCTCAATATTGTCAATGATATTTTAGACTCTTCAAAAATAACCAACAATAAAATCTCACTTGAAAAGGTGCCGTTGAATCCTTTTGTGGAATTTGCAACAACCTATGAACTGCTCAAATCGGTAGCAGACGAAAAAGGCCTGCACTATACACTTGAAATTGACAATGCCATCTCTGCATGTTTGTACAGTGATGCTACCCGCCTGCGACAGGTCATGATAAATCTACTCTCAAATGCCATTAAATTTACTCCCGAATGCGGTACTGTGAAGTTGAGTATATCTTTGGTCAGGGAAACTGCGACACAGCAAAGACTTCATTTTAGTATCAAAGACAGTGGCATTGGCATTGCACAGGACAAACTCGAAGAGATATTCAAGCCTTTTGCCCAGGCGGAGACATCGATAACGAGAAGATTCGGAGGAACAGGACTCGGTTTGAGCATCAGTGCTGATCTGCTTCATGTATTTGGCAGTGAACTGCGGGTAGAGTCTGTTGAAGACAAAGGCAGTGAATTTTTCTTTTATCTGGATTTTGATCTGTGTGATGCGGATGAAGAAACGCTCCAGGAAGACAATATATATGGAGAGTGTCAGCAAGAGGGGGTATGTGACAAGCTCTCTTTACATGTACTTGTCGCAGAAGATTATGAAATAAACAGAATGCTGATAGAATCAATTTTCAGGAAGTATACAAATATAACCCTCGAATTTGCACATAACGGGAAAGAGGCCGTGGATAAAGTGGCACAAAACGAGTATGATCTGGTTTTTATGGATATAAATATGCCGGTGATGAATGGTCTTGAAGCGACAAAACTTATACGCAAAGAACTGCAGTCTGATGTTGCCATTGTGGCACTGACGGCAAATGCCATCAAAGGAGACCGGGAAAAATTTCTTGCCTGCGGTATGAATGAGTATCTGAGCAAGCCGATAGACAGTGAGGAACTGGAAACGATTTTGTCAAAATACTCAAGACAACACAGAGATGTCATACAGATAGATATAGAAAAAATCTTACTGCAGGTAAATAAAAAAGTAGGTGTCAGCAAAGAGGTCGGATTAAAACTTTTGAGGTTGTTTTTAGAGAGTCTGCATGAGCTTGTACCTCTTCTTGAAGATGCCTTTGTTCGCGAAGACAACAAAAAAATATATGAGACGGCACACAAAATAAAAGGTGCGGCAGGGGCACTTTTTCTTGAGGAACTCTACACCCTCATGCAAGAGACAGAAAAGAGTGCCTTGGAAGAAAATGCTTTGCAACACAAAAACAAAACAGAAGTGCTTTATGAATATATTGAAGCATTTGAAACAGGAGTTGCACAATATCATTAAAATTTAAATCACATTTAGATAGAATATAAAAAAGAGTGAAGATGAGGTTTGATTTGCAGCGGATACTACAAAAAGCAAAAGATTTTAATGAACTTGTGATGTTTGAACACTCCGTCTTTTCCCTGCCATTCATTTTTATAGCGATGATAGTGGCAGCGGATGGTTGGTTCGGTTTATGGCTTTTGGTTCTTGGTGTTTTGGCGGCACTCAGTGCGAGAAACTTTGCAATGGGTGTAAACCGTTATGCCGATCGTGATATTGATGCAAAAAACCCAAGAACAAGCAGCCGTCCGAATGTAGACGGACGGCTTGACAGGGGAAGCATACTTATATTTGTCATTGTAAATGCGCTTATTTTTATTGCCGTAGCCTATATGATAAATTCTCTTGCCTTTGCTTTGAGTTTTCCTATTTTATTTGTTCTGGCTGCATACTCTTATTTTAAGCGTTTTTCGTCTTTGGCACATGTGGTTTTGGGTATAGCGCTCGGACTGGCCCCGATTGCCGGAGTGGTTGCGGTCAATGCGGCTATACCTTTATGGTCTGTATTGCTTTCTTTGGGTGTCATTTTTTGGGTGGCTGGATTTGACCTGCTCTATTCTTTACAGGATATAGATTTTGACAAAGATAATGATCTTTACTCTATTCCGTCGCGTTACGGAGCAGATGCAACACTCTTCATTTCTGCTCTTTTTCATGCCTTGGCCGTTTTGTTCTGGCTGCTTTTTGTATGGGCGGCAGATCTTGGCATGTTTGCGTACGCAGCGGCTTTGGGCAGTGGTTTTGTACTTTATTATGAGCAAATGCTTGTACGAAAAGATTTTACAAAAATAGACCGTGCTTTTTTTACCGTCAACGGCTATCTGGGCATTGCCTTTTTAATTTTAATTATTATTGACAGGACACTCTCATGAATAAACCCCGTTTAGTTCCCGCACCGATTGCTATAGTTTTTTCAGAAGCCGATTTAAACAAAGACGCATATGAAAGAGAGTATCAGCAACTCAGTGAAAGTGATGATGATCCGATTTCACAGTGGCTCAAGCTTGCAAAAGCCCGAGGTGAAACAGCAGAAAGCGATCCTGTTTTGCTGAACCTTATGGTGGAACTTCACCGAAAAATAGACGCTTTGGAGATGTTTTTAAAAAATGAAACACCAAAAAGGCTCTCTTTGACAAATGAAGCGCATATTCGTGCTATCGGATTTGAACATTTTGAACTCGAAGAACCTATGCTGCAAGAAGGAAAAGAGTATTATGGACGCATTAGTATGCCGGTACATCCCAAACGTGATATCGGTGTGTTTTTTAAGGCACTTTCTCCAAATTTGGCACAGATTGTCAGAATGCATGAGCGTGATGAAAAAGAGTGGGCTGCTTACCTGACTGCACGTGAACGTATATTAATCCGTGAATCCAAAGAGAAAAAACAGTGAATTTGGATCAATTCAGTTTCAATATAGAATATCTTATTGTCATACTCGGTGCGATTATTCTCTATCTGCTCTATTATGTCTATACAAAAGATGCCGAGTATTCAAAAAACATTCGCTCAGTTGCTTCTGTGGTTGAAGATTTAAACAGAGAGTTTTATTATCTGAAAAAAAAACTTGATCAGACACAAAGCAGTATAAAAGACAATTCACAAAGAATGACTGATGAGGAGATTTATCAGGAAATAGAACGCAGTGTATATGATATGGTGCATCCGCTCTCTTTGGCGATAAAGCAGCTGCAAAACAATATCAATATCATTGAACATGAAATACAAAACAAAATACTGCAGCTTGAAAGCGGTGTCAAGCAGATCTCTATTCCTGCATCTATTCACGGGAATGATGATGAAAAAATTATATCTTTGTTTAAACAGGGTGTTTCAATTGAGACAATTTCCAAAGAACTGCACCTTTCCAAACCCGAAGTGGAATTTGTATTAAAAATAAATAAGATAAAGTAGAGCAAGCGTGAACGCAGACAGAAAGCTTTTTACCCTCGTGTCACTTTTGATTGGTATCAGTATAGTACTTTCGTATACGCTGACGCCGTATACTACACTCTTGTTTGGCGTGAATGAATTTCATTTTGCGATAAGACAGACTGTTTTTGGGCTCATGAGTCTGATCATAATTTTTATGCTTTCACAGCTTGATCCGGACAGATGGCTCAAACCCATAGGTTTCACTCTCTTTTTTGGTTCTCTGATTTTAATGATAGCCATGCCTTTTTTGCCTGAAAGTATTGTTTCTGAAGTCGGCGGAGCAAAACGATGGATTAAAATAGCCGGCTTTTCGCTTGCTCCTGTTGAGTTTTTCAAAGTGGGCTTTATCTATTTTCTGGCCTGGAGCTTCTCCCGAAAACTCGGGCATCATGACGGTATGGGACTGAGTGGCGAGTTTAAAAGATTTATGCCCTATGCTGTTATTTTCTTAGGGGCAATGTTTATTATAGCCTTTTTGCAAAAAGATTTGGGTCAGGTTGTTGTTCTCGGAGCTACTTTGCTTTTTATGCTGATTTTTGCAGGGAGCAGTTTTCGGTTTTTCTTTTCTATCCTGGGTGTGATTTTTGGAGCAGTTATCCTCTTTATTGTAACGGCACAGCACAGAATACTCAGGATAAAATCATGGTGGGCTTTGGCACAAAACTCTGTGCTTGATCTTTTGCCTGATGCGATTGCCGATAAACTTCGGGTGCCTGTTGAAGTTGAACCATATCAGATAGGGCACTCTCTCAATGCTATACACAATGGCGGTCTTTTTGGTACAGGCCTTGCAAACGGAACATTTAAACTCGGTTTTTTAAGTGAGGTACATACGGACTTTGTTTTGGCAGGACTTGCGGAAGAGTTTGGATTTTTTGGTGTTTTATGTGTTGTTTTCATCTTTTTGTGGATGATTCAGCGTATATTTAAAATAGCCAACAGAACCAAAGATACAAGTATATATCTCTTTAGTATCGGCATCGGACTGATCCTCTCCTTTTCTTTCTTGGTAAATGCCTATGGAATAAGCGGTATAACGCCTATTAAAGGGATTTCTGTTCCTTTTCTCTCTTATGGCGGTTCGGCAATGCTTGGTGCTGCTTTTGGTGTTGGTATGGTGTTGATGGCATCGAAAAAAGCAAAAATGAATTAAGGAAAAGCGGGTATGAAACTATGTATTACAGGCGGCGGAACAGGCGGGCATTTGATGATTGCCGAAGCTTTGTCAGAGGCTGCTGTAGCTGATGGACATGAGGTGATTTTTGTCGGTTCGACCTCGGGACAGGACAGAAAATATTTTCAAAAATACAGTAATTTTTCAAATGTCTATTTTTTAGAAACAACAGGTGTTGTGAACAAAAAGGGTATTGCAAAGATAAACGCACTCTATAAGGTTTTTCAAGCCTTCTTGGAGGCAAGAAAGATTCTGAAAAAACATAAAATACAAGCAGTTTACAGTGTTGGCGGATTTTCTGCGGCACCGGCATCTTTTGCTTCTTTGAGCCTTTTTATACCGCTTTTTATTCATGAGCAAAATTCGGTTGAGGGCAGACTCAACAGGCTTTTAAAAAAATATGCCAAAAGTTTCATTTCTGCTTATGACAAAAATTCTCCTGTAAAGGGGTATCCTGTCAAAGAGTTTTTTTATAAAAATGCCAGGTGCAGAGACAAACTGAAAACCATTATATTTTTAGGCGGTTCTCATGGGGCAAAGGCAATTAATGATTTGGCTTTACATGTAGCCTATAAGTTGCAAAAGATGGATATTGCCATCATACACCAGGCCGGAGAGGCTGATTATGAAAGGGTCAGGCAGGAGTATGACAGACTTGGTGTTTCAGTTGAGCTTTATGGATTTACAAAAAAACTGCCGGAGTTGATTACACGTGCCGATTTGGCTGTTTCGCGTGCAGGCGCTTCAACACTTTGGGAACTCACAGCAAACGGGTGTCCTGCGTTTTTTGTTCCCTATCCGCATGCTGCAGGTGATCATCAGTATTATAATGCGCAGTTTCTTGTCAAAGACAATGTGGCATGGTGCGAACGTGAAGGGAAAAATTTGAAACCAAAACTAATCAAGGTACTTAAAAATCCGCAACTCAAAGAAAAAAGTGAAAAGCTCCTGCACTACACAAACGGGAATGTCGCACAGCAAATGATTCAAGATGTACAAAAGAAGATGAAATGATACAGGAACTGGCGCAGGATTTGGTAGATTTGATATTTGACTGGGGATATCCCGGCATTTTTATTATGATGGCGATTGAATCTTCTTTTATTCCTTTTCCGAGTGAAATTGTTTTGGTTCCTGCCGGATATCTGGCAGCAAAAGGAGATATGAGTATAGCGTACATTATGGGAAGTGCTTTGGGCGGCTCTTTGGTTGGAGCTTTTGTGAATTACTATCTGGCACTGACACTGGGACGTAAATTTCTTTTGAAATTCGGGAAATATTTTTTTATTTTTCCAGAGACACTTGATAAAATGGAAAATTATTTTCAAAGCCACGGGCATATCTCTACTTTTACAGGCAGGCTTATTCCGGGAATTCGGCAGCTTATTTCGATTCCGGCAGGGCTTGCCCGCATGAATATCGTTGAGTTTTCTCTTTTTACCACGCTGGGAGCCGGAATCTGGGCGCTGATTTTGACACTTTTGGGCTATTTTATAGGAGAAAATGAGACGCTTATACAAGAATACTTAAAAGAGATAACTATAATAGTTTTTGTTTTGTTGGTAATATTAGTCTGGATATACTACACTTATCAAAAAAGAAAGGCATAAGATATGGATTATATGTTTACGCAGGGGTTTTTGGGAACAAGAGCCCCTTTGTTTATGGATGTTGTGACACTTATTGTAGCAGTTTTGCCATTATTGGTATATGGAGCAATATCTTTGGCAAGAAAAAAGCTTTACAGGGCGCACGGAATTATTCAAAATACCATTTTTGCAGTATCGGTCATTGTCGTCGGATACTTTGAATACGGTGTCCGTATGGGCGGAGGATTTGATGCTTTTATGGAAGGAAGCGGTGTTTCACATACTTACGCTTCTCTTGTACTGGGCTTACATGTAATCATAGCCGTACTTACATTGGTATACTGGAGTCGTACAATAGCAAAAGCAAATTATCAGGTTATAAAAGGAGTGCTTCCTGGGTTAAAGTCCAATGAGCATAAATTATTGGCTTTGAAAACTTTTTTGGGTATAGTTTTTACTTCATTTAGCGGTATTTGGGTATATTTGCTGTTGTTTGTTTACTAGCAATAGCGCTTTTAAAGCAATTAGCCGGCACTGCAGAAAAAAATTTAGTTTTTTTCTAAGTTACGCTTTAGCGTTAAAAGTACCGGTTCCGAAGTACATATTGATATTTTTTCGGAATTAGTACGTCAGTGCGGACTTGAGAGTGGCTTCGAAGGCGGTTTACTGGAACCCGTACTTTAGTGCGGGCTGAGGGCGGCTTTGAAGACGGTTTACTGGAACCCGTACTTTAGTGCGGGCTGAGAGTGGCTTTGAAGTTTGCATGTTAAATTTATTTTTAGGAGGAAAGAAAATGATAGAAGTTGGAGAGAAGGCACCGGATTTTTGCCTGCCGAATCAGGATGATGTTGAGATGTGTCTGCGGGATTTAAAAGGAAAATGGATAGTGTTGTATTTTTACCCGAGAGACAATACCCCGGGATGTACAACAGAAGCCTGTGAGTTTACGGAGGCTGCTCCGGATTTTTCATCATTGGATGCGGTGATTCTTGGGGTGAGTGCAGACAGTACGAAAAAGCACAGGAACTTCATAGAAAAACACAATTTAGGCATTACGCTTTTGAGTGATGAAAGTACCGAGATGATGCAGAAGTACGGTGTGTGGCAGTTGAAGAAAAACTATGGCAAAGAGTATATGGGCATTGTCCGTTCCACATTCATTATAGACCCTGAGGGCATTGTGCGTGCGAAATGGGAAAAAGTGCGTGTCAAAGGACATGTAGAAGCTGTCAAAGAAAAACTCAAAGAACTGCAGCAGTCATAAAACCGGAAGATGATGAATTTTACATTTTTAGAGGTAAGCGATAAAAAAACCCTGGACAAAATTTTTGCTTTTAGGTATAAAATACTGAGGGAAATATATCCGGAATATCTGGAAAAAAATGCTCTTAAAGATGAAAAAGAGTATGACAAATATGACGCATATTCGGTACATTTTGCAGCATTGGATGAAGAAGAGAATGTCTGTGCAACAGTACGCCTGATTTATAATTCTCCCATTGGATATCCGACACAAAACAGTGCAAGGTTTGACAACAGTATGTTTGAAAAAAACAAACTTGGCGAGATGTCACGAATCTTTGTTGATAAAAAATACAGAAGTATGAAGACAACAAAAGTTATTATAGAAGCGGTAAAACATTATATGTATGGTAAAATGTTAGAAGAGGGAATAGAATATACATATGGAAATCTTGAAAAAAACTTTTTACGGCTTTTGAAAATATACAAAATGCCATATAAACCGGTAGGAAAGCTTCAACAGCATCAAGATTTTGGATGGCGTTATCCCTGTATTTTATATACGAAAGAACTTGGGTGTGCAAATCCCGAATTAGTAAAATTATGGGGGACAACGGAGTGAAGCGCAGCATACGACTTTTTTTACTTGTCTGTTTGGCAGTACTGCAACTGCAGGCAGAAGATTTGCTCTCTTCCATTATGACAGATATGAAGCAGTTTAATGAAATTGCTACACAAACAAAACAAAATGAACATTACCAACCCTATATTATCTCTGTCTTTGAAGCAAAAGAGTTGGAAAAGTTGGGTGTGTCGACACTTAAAGAGGCATTGTTGCTTGTTCCGGGTGTAGATATGGCTACTGATAATTTCAATAACCAGACACCGATTTTCAGAGGTTCCAACCCTTTTGCCTATGGACAGTCCAAACTGCTTATAGACGGTGTTTTAGTAAACAATCTTTTCTTTGATTCTTATTCCGAGTATCTTTCCATGCCGATAGAGATGATAAAACGCATAGAGGTTATCAGAGGACCAGGGAGTAAAGTAGACGGGATTAATGCCTATGCCGGATCTATTAATGTTGTTACTTATGCAGAAGATTTTGAAGAATTTGAATCAAATGACAAAGTTGTATTTAAATACGGGTCGTATGATTACACAATGGGCGGTTTTGTAAAAAACTTTAAAAGCAAAGAGTTTAAGACACATATAGATTTTTATTACCAAAAAGACAATAAAAACATATCTTCCGGTCCGGACGGACTCTCTCAAGGTGCGTTAGGTCCGGCAAACATAGCTTTGTCTCAGTCCGGTGAAGCTCCCCTGTGGCTTGATGAATATTCTCTCGGACTGGATGTAAGGTACAAAGACTTTCGACTCAAAGCCCGTATGCTGCAACATAAACAGGGAAGCGCCTACGGGATCAACCTTGCCCTGCCTCAAAAGAGTGACAGAATGAAACTGCCGAGTTACTATGCTGAACTGGGATATATGAAAAAGATACACTCTTTTAAACTGGACATAAAAGCAGGAGTAAAATACAATGCTTTTGATTCAAAAGCAAAACTGGCACCTGATAACTTGGTTTTAGGCAGTGTAGTATTTCCTGATGGTATTTACGGAGAGCATTATGCCAAGCAGAGAGTTTTGTATCAGTCGACGTATGTGAAATACAGCGGAGTTGCAAAACATACCATTACAATAGGCTACAAAGCAAGACAGGAGAGAACGATCCAGATGAGTTCGAAACTCTCCAATCTTGCTACGGGTGATGCAACTTTGGTAGATTATACGCTGACACGGCCGTTTTTTGATAAAGATGCTTCACGGGATGTTTATACGTTCTTTTTGGGGGATGAATACAATGTTAATGCTAAGCTAAGCATCTTATACGGTATAAATTATGAACAGACTTCTTATGAAGATGCAGGGTTTGAACCAAGAATTTCTTTTGTGTATCATAAAGATTTCAAAAACATATTTAAAGCCATATACAGTAACTCCCACAGAAATCCCTCTTGGCAGGAGATGTTTACAAAAAACAACAGTGCAAGAGTAGGCAGTACAGATTTAAAGCCGGAGAAAGTAACATCGTATGAACTGGCATACATCAGAAATTTTTCCAATGATGCCTATTTGCAGGCGAATCTTTTTTATCTTGCCAACAAAGATCAGATATACAATTCTGTTACAGATCCTGTGTATAAAAACAGTGCCAAGACAGATATTTACGGAATAGAACTTGAGTTCAGGGGGCATATCCTGCCTAATGACAAAGTATATGCAAATTATACCTACACAGATGGCAGCTACAGGATGGATGGCAGCAGCGACAGTAATAACCTGCCGAATGTATCCCATCATCTGGTAAAAGGATTTTATATTTATAATATAAATCCTGCTTTGGCTTTGAGTGCAACAGCAAAGTATGTCAGTTCAAAAGAGAGGGTAGAGACAGATCTGCGTCCAAAGCTAAAGGGCTATATGACACTCGATACTGCAGTGAATTATAAAAATATTCAGTATGGTTATACGTTGAATGTCAGTGTGAAAAACCTTTTTGATACAGATGTGCGATACCCCTCTTCACCAAATACCTATGTAAATGATTATGCGCAGGAACGCAGAACATTTTTACTTACCTTTAAAAAGAGGTTTTAGATGATGCGTTTACTACTTTTACATTTCTTGTTTGTTCCTCTGCTTTTTGGATACAGTTATGATGAGTTGTTACTCAAAGCACAGGCATCAATTTTTCCAAAAATCATGTTACTTGATAAAAAAATAGAAAAAAAACTTATAAAAAACAGACTTGTATATACCATTGTGTGTGATGAAAGTGATTATGATACAGCCCTACATGTAAAGCAGTATATAGAAAATAAATTTAAAGGGCATTTTGATAAATACCCTTATGAAGTGAAGATAGTTGATTTCGCACATCTTGATATGAAAACACCTGCGTCAGCATTTTATGTTCTGAAATCTTCCAAGGAGAATATTGCCAGAGTTGCAAAAATTGCCAGGGAAAAAGGAATCATCACCTTTTCGTATGATATAGAAAATCTAAAAGAGGGACTGCTGCTCTCCTTGCTGATAGAAAAATCAACCATGATTTATCTTAATAAAGAGAACCTGAGAGATGATGTTGATTTTGTCTCTTTTTTATATCAAATGGTAAAGTTTTTGGACAAAGATAGTTTTTGACATAACATTTATGCTAAAATATATGCAAAAAACAGGCTTGCTGCATGAAAGAAAAAAAATTCAAATCGCTCTCATTCAGGATTATGAGCTCCATCGTAATCACCTCATTTATTACAATTGGGGGGATTTTTTTTGCATTTGAAAAAATAAACAAACACGCCTTTTACAATATGGAATTTCAAAAAGCAACCCTCATCTTAAAAACAATAGAACCTTTGATAGCGGTAGATATGTATCTGGGACTGGAAAACCAAATTGATGTGAAACTGAAGCAGTTAATGCAAAATAAAGAAATTCTCTCTGTGAAGGTTTTTGAAAAGGACAGGTTGATTTATGAAACAAGATCTAAAAACAATTATCAGAGTCTTTTTACCATCAAATGGGATATTCTTCAGCCAAATTCCAGGAAGAAAATAGGAACAATTGTTTTAAGCTACTCAAATCACAATTATGAACAGCTTATACAACAGTATACACATTTGCTTCTCAAAATGCTTGTGATTCTTTTCCTGATATTTATATTTCTTGGTGCCTATATAGATAATTTGCTCAAGCCTTTGCGAAAAATTGCCAATATACTAAAAGGTTTTACACCGGAGAAAAAATTAAAGATAGAACCGATACAAGAGAATAATGAGATCGCGCTTATAGTCTCTGCATTAAATGAGATGCAGGAGAAAGTATTTGATTATGCAAGAAAACAAAAAGATATCAACGCCTATCTGGCAAGAGAAGTCGAGAAGAAAACAGTAGAGTTGAAAAGACAGCTTTTTATAGATGATCTGACACAGTTGCCCAACAGAAAAAAACTTTTTTACAATATAGAAAATTTGAATAATGACGGGGCATTGCTGATTTTAAATATAGATGACTTTAAAGAGATAAATGATTTCTACGGACAGATTGCAGGGGATTATGTCCTCAGAGAATTTGCAAAAAAACTGCAGGCTTTTGTCGAAGAGGAGCAAAACATCAGTGTCACACGACTCTCAGGAGACGAATTTGCGCTGTGCTTTAGAGCAAGGCCTTCTCACAGGACTTTTATACGAATTGTCAACAGTCTGTCAAAAGAGATTGAACAGATGGTATTTCATTATGAAGAAAACGAGATTTATATCCGTGTGACAATGGGTGGAACTTTGCAGCCCAATGAGATGTTGGAAAAAGCAGATATTGCCCTTAAAGTTGCCAAAGAGCAGAAAAAGTATTTTCTGCTGTATGATGAAAAACTTGAAATAGAGAGAAAATATCAAGAAAATATGGAGTGGGTGAAAAAACTGAAAGCTGCCATAAAAGAAGAGAGAATAGTGCCTTTTTTCCAGCCTATCTTTGATACCCGAACGAAAAAAGCGGTGAGTTATGAATGCCTTATTCGCCTGATAGAGACAGACGGCTCAGTTGTCAGTCCTTACAGGTTTTTAGATATTGCCCAAAAAAGTAAACTCTATCCGCAGTTAACAAAGATTATGCTGAGTAAAAGCTGTCAGTATTTTGAGCACAGAGACACATCGTTTTCGGTCAATCTTTCTATTGATGATATGCTTGATGCAGAGATGGTGCAGTATATTCAAAAAACCGTTAAAAAATACGGTGTCAGCAAAAAAATAGTTTTTGAGATTCTTGAGACGGAAGGGATTGAAAATTATGAAGAGGTTTCAGTTTTTATACGCAAGATGAAAACATTGGGCTGTAAAATTTCTATAGATGATTTTGGTGCGGGGTATTCCAATTTTGAGCATATGCTCAAGCTTGATGTTGATTACATTAAAATTGACGGCAGTCTTATCAAAAATCTTGAAACAGATAACAATGCACGCATAGTAGTTGAAACAATTGTAGATTTTGCCAAGAAATTAAACCTGGTAATTGTAGCGGAGTTTGTTCATAACCAAGCGGTGTTTGAAATAGTAAAATCGCTTGATATTGAACGGGTACAGGGTTTTTATCTGGCTGAGCCAGATAAAGAGATACCCAAAAACTAGTATCTGTATCTGAGATAGAAACGGATATCCTGGGCTGTATCTACGACCTGGGAACCTAAACCGGCTGCAATTGCCTGGTCAATGCTCATTGCATTTCCTGAAGTGCTTCCAAAGAAGCCGTTGCTTCCGGCATATTTATAGTCTATATATGTATAGCGAATCTGAAAAGATAAAATATCTTCTATCAAAGGTTCTGTAAAATATGCCTCGTATGCATTACCGCGAGCTGCGAGTTTTGAACCGATGTTCGTATCTTCACCGTAGGTAATACTTCTCCAGTATTTTGAACCGTGATTAAATTCCATTCCCCATCTTCCCTCTTCTGTCACAAGTGAAGGTACCTGCAGCCCAATCCAGTAAGAATACCCTTTCACACTTTCATCAACCGCGCTGCCAAGCATGCTCTGTCCTTTGTCCGGGTCTGTAATACTTACAGCGCCACTGACAAAAAAGAGTGTATCGTCTAAAAAGTCATTGATTCCGTCTCCTATACCGTTTGCCACAAAGTTGGCTGTAAATGAGTGTATGTTGCCGACAGTCTGAAAACCTTGTGTCTGGTTTGCGGGATTGACAACATCAATCAGGTTTCCTGCATAATAGTACTGGGAATTCACAGAATACTGTCCGTCGCTCCAAGGAGTAAAGATCAGTCCAACCAGGTCTATAGATGCATTTGAAGTTGTATCTGCATAAGGGGCTGTATTAAACCTCGGTGCTGCATTGCTCATGCCGCGGCCGGCACAGAATTTGACATACATCCCGTCAATACCGGTTACGTTCTCTAAATTAAATTTAGAGCTCAATCCGTCAAATTCAACATTGATTGTATGCCCCATCGGAGAAGCTGCATGGTCATCATCTCTCAGGTTGACAAGATGTCCGTTTGTTGAAGGACGGCGTCCTACACTGAATGTCCAGGGAATATCACTGCCCATAAAGGTGTCGTTTTTGTAGAAAAAGTATGCAGAACGTACTCTTAAGGTATCGTTATAGGCATTTTCATTGGCTATCCAGTCAAATGTTTCAAAAGAGGCATTTGCAGGATTGGAAGCACCGCTTCTGGCACCGAATGCTTTGTTGTATGCAAGCTGACCGGTAAAACTCAGGTGTTTTGTAGCCGCCCAGTTCATATTTAACCAGAGTCTGTTTGTCATAAAAGCATTGTTCTTTTGTGTGCTGCCGTCTGCCATTTTGTACTGAAGATTATCAACGGCAAATCTGTAATCAACATTGAATTTTATGTGATTTCCGTTGGTGTTTCTGTTGAGATTAGAAATGGAATCCTGAATCTCTGCGAGCTGCTCTTCTACCGTCATTTCATCATCATCTTCGTCATCTTCTTCATCTGATGAAGCTGTTGCCTCGGTATCATCAGCCGATTCTTCCTCATCAGCATCTTCTTCTTGCATCATAGATGCCTGTTCTTTTGCTTTAAGGGCATCAAGCTCTTTTTTCATCTTTTTCATTTCAAGTTCCATTGCTTGAAATCTGTCATACATTGATTCGGCATTTACATTTGTTGTTCCTAAAATAGCAATAGTTGCTAAAGAAAGCAGTAGAGGTTTCTTCATTTCATCCCTTTTTTGTGTTGTTTCTGTGATACTATACATTGTTTAAGATAAATTTACTTTTAAACAAGTGCAGATATATATAAATATTTGTTATGCAAATGCAAAATTGCATATTTTTAAAAAAGCTGGCTTTAAATAAAGTTTTAGTATAATTCGCGGATTTTTCTTTTACATGTAAGAGAAAATATTAACAGGTATGTGTCAAAAGTCAGTGCAACCCGTTTTTTAACGGATAATTGTTCGACATTACCAAAGCCAACTGACAAATTTCTGGTTTGAAACAAAACCTTTAAGGATACCCTATGGTAACTATGAAAGACCTTTTAGAATGCGGTGTACACTTCGGACACCAGACACGTCGTTGGAACCCGAAAATGAAAAAATACATTTTTGGTGTTCGTAAAAATATCTATATTATAGATTTACAAAAAACTTTGCGTTATTTCCGTAACACATATACTATTGTTATGGATGCGGCAGCTGAGGGCAAGACTATTCTTTTCGTCGGTACAAAAAAGCAGGCACGTAATTCTGTAAGAGAAGCAGCTATCGCTTGTGGTATGCCGTATGTAGACAACAGATGGTTGGGTGGAATGCTTACAAACTTCCCGACTATTCAAAAGTCTATTCGTAAACTTGATGTGATTACACAAATGCAGGAAAACGGACAGATAGATCTTTTGACGAAAAAAGAAGCATTAATGCTTTCTCGCAAAAAAGACAAACTTGAGCAGTATTTCGGTGGTATCAAAGATATGAAAAAACTTCCTGATATGCTTTTTGTTGTTGATGCGGTAAAAGAGCATATTGCAGTTTTGGAAGCAAGATGTTTAGATATTCCAATTGTAGCACCGCTTGACACAAACTGTGATCCGGATCTTATCACATATCCTATTCCTGGTAATGACGATGCTATCCGTTCTATTCAGCTTTTTTGTCGTGAAATGACAGCAGCTATCAATGAAGGAAAAGCACTTCGCGATGCACCGGCAGAGCAAGAGCAAACAGAAGAAGCTGTAAGTGAAGAAACAGCAGCTACAGAAGCTCCTGCAACTGAAGAAAAAACTACAGAGGAAGCATAATTATGGCAGCAGTTACAGCAGCAATGGTAAAAGAGTTGCGTCAGGCAACTGATGCACCGATGATGGATTGTAAAAAAGTTTTAGTTGAAGCTGACGGAGATATGGAAAAAGCGAAAGAGCTTTTAAAAGAGCGCGGCATCGCCAAAGCAGCCAAAAAAGCTGACCGTGTTGCGGCTGAAGGTCTTGTTGGACTGAAAATGGCTGATGACAACTCGAAAGCTTCTGTGGTTGAAGTAAATTCTGAAACAGATTTCGTTGCACAAAACGAAGGCTTCCAAAATCTTGTAAAAGATACGGCAGAAGAGGTATACAACAATCAGCCTGCTGATGTTGATGCGCTTATGGCAAGTGAATTCGGTGCCAAGTTTACAGAAACTGTAACGAAAATCGGTGAAAAAATCGAAGTACGCCGTTTTGGTACGCTTACAGCTGCTCCGGATGAGGCATTAAACGGATATATCCACTCAAACAGCCGTATAGCCGTTATTGTAAAAGCAAAATGTGACAGTGAAAAGACTGCGGAGTGCATGAAAGATACATTGAAACAAATTGCTATGCATGCATCGGCTATGAAACCGACAACACTCAGCTATAAAGATTTTGATCCTGAGTATGTTGCAAGTGAAACACAGGGTCGTATTGAGGCACTGAAAAAAGAGAATGAAGAGTTGCAAAGACTCGGAAAACCTTTGAAAAATGTACCTAAATACATCTCTATGATGCAACTCACTGATGAAGTGATGAAGCAGGCTGAAGCTGATATCAAAGCAGAATTGCTTGCAGAGGGAAAACCTGAGAAAATTTTAGACAAAATTATTCCTGGTAAAATTGCCCGTTTTATTTTAGACAACACACTTCTTGATCAGGAACAGGCACTTTTAGACCAGCAATATGTTTTAGATGACAAATTAACTGTAGCTCAGGCAGTTGAAAAAGCAGCAAAAGCATGCGGCGGTACTGCCGAGATTACTGAATTTATTCGCCTTGAAGTAGGTGAAGGAATCGAGAAAAAAGAAGACGACTTCGCAGCAGAAGTTGCAGCACAAATGAGCTAAGCCTTTGGCTTGACTCATTTCTTACTACAAACCCCTCCCTTTTTTAAAAACTCCGTTTTCCTGAATTTTATGCTATACTTTTTGCATGAGTATAAATAATTATAATAAAATCATTGTTATCGGCGGCGGTTACGGCGGTCTCAGGGCTGTAGAAAATCTTGCCAAAGACAAAAACAATCAAATTACACTTTTTGATAAAAATGCCTATCATTTTATGCAGACAGATGTGTATGAGCTTATTGCCAATGAAAAAGATTTTGCAAAAGTGAGTGTCGATCTTTTTACCTACTGCAGCGGTTTTGAGGGAAATGTCAGTTTTTACAAACAGGAAGTCGAAAATATTGACTTTGAAAATAAAAAAGTCATTACTGATACACAACGGTTTTCTTATGATTATCTTATTATAGCTGTGGGTGCACGGACAAAATTTGTCAACAGTATTGAGGGTCTCAAAGAGTATGCTCATGGAGTCAAGGCATTGCATCGTGCGATGTATTTTAAACAAAAGTTTGAAATGTCACTTTTTAAAAAAGTACAGGAGAGCGGTGTTACATGTAAGGCTTTGAGTATTGTGGTTGCCGGTGCAGGACTGAGCGGTGTTGAAATAGCGGCACAGATGGCATCATATGCAAAAGAGTTTTATTGTGAAAATAATTTTTTATGCAGAAAATTAAATATAGTCCTTGTCAGTTCATCAAAGCAGATACTCAAAGGTTTGGATGATTTTTTAGTCGAAAAGTCTCACAAAAGATTGCTGGATCTCGAAGTCGTTATAAAATCAAAGGCAAGAGTGGTCTCTTTAACACAAGAGAGTGTTACACTGAGCAACGGAGAGACCATACCTATGGATTTTATGATTTTTGCCGGAGGGATTGAGCCAAACGGACTTATCTATAAACTTGACTTGCCGAAAAATGAAAGGGGTTTTTTAAATATTAATGAGTATCTGCAGGCAGGTTCAAAAAAAGAGGTTTTTGCCATAGGTGACTGTGCCACTTTGTATAATAAAGGTGAATTAATAGCACCTACGGCAGATGTTGCTGAGCAGATGGCAGAGTTGTGCAGTGAAAATATTATGCGTATCGGCACAAACAAAAATCTCAAAGCGCATGATATCCGTTCACGTGGTATGTTGATTGCCCTGGGACGCAGGTATGCAGCAGGAAAAATTTCCAATATATACATCAGCGGATTTGTGGCATTTGTTATGAAAAAATTTATTGAAAAAGTCTATTTTATAAAACTGGACAGACGTTCAAAAAAAGGCTGTGATAAAATTTTTAATGCTTAAAATAAGCAAGAGTAGAATATAATAGCCCTATGAATCTATTATCTGCCAAAAATTTATCACACTCATTTGAATATGAGCTTTTTTCTGACGTTTCCCTCTCTCTTGAAAGTAATGAAAGTATTGCTATTATCGGTATGAGCGGGAGCGGAAAGTCTACGTTGCTGCATCTTTTATCTACTCTTTTGAAACCAAAGAAGGGGACTGTTGCGCTTTTTGGAAAAGAGACAGCCTCTATGAGTAAAAAAGAGCTGACGCTTATAAAACGAAACAAACTCGGTATAGTTTTTCAATCCCATTATCTTTTTAAAGGCTTTACCGCCTATGAAAATCTTGAAGTTGCCCAAATTCTTTCACAAAAAGAGATAGACAACAGTTTAATCAAAGATTTGGAAATCGAGCAGTGCATGCACCAAAAAGTCACGGAACTCTCAGGCGGACAGCAACAGCGTGTCTCTATTGCAAGGGTTTTGACAAAAAAACCTTCAATAATATTTGCCGATGAGCCGACAGGAAATCTTGACAATAAAACGGCTGCGGAAGTAATGAAACTTTTTTTTGATTATTGTCAGGAGAATGATGCCGGTATGATACTTGTAACGCATGACAATAGTCTGGCCAACATGTGTAAACGAGTCTATAAACTTGAAGACAAAGCATTGAAACCAATTAAATAAGGTTAGAAAAGTGGGATGGACACAGATACTTAACGAAACGAATGTAGTAGCCTTTCTTTTGCTTTTTTTTCGTTTTGCCGGATTGTTTATTGCTGTGCCTATTTTCAATCATCAAAATATCCCAATGAACATTAAAGCGACCATGGCTTTTTTCTTTACAGTCGTTTTTTACTCTTCTATGCCTCCCCTGCATATAAGTATTGATGTGCCTACTGTTGTCATTGCTATACTGGGTGAACTTTTGCTGGGTCTGTCAGTGGGCGTTGTATTGCAGCTTGCCTATAATGTCATTACTTTTGCAGGCGGTCAAATATCTTTTATGATGGGCTTTTCGATGGCAAGTGCTATTGATCCGCAGTCAGGCATTTCAATGCCTATAATTTCTCAGTTTCTCTCTTTGATGGGCTTAATGATTTTGCTTGTACTCAATCTGCATCACTGGATGCTGCTTTTTGTCGACCATTCTTTAAAAACAGTGCCTCTGGGCGGTTTTATGATGAGTAAAGATCTGTTTCACTACATTATGCATGCGGCATCAAACATGTTTTTGGTCGGTTTTATTATTGCTTTTCCCGTAATTGCACTTTCATGGCTGGCCGATGTCATATTTGGGATGCTTATGAAGACAATGCCTCAGTTTAACCTTCTGGTCATTGGTTTTCCTATTAAAATAATGGTGGCTTTTGTCGTGCTTATAGCAACTTTTACTACAATTATGCTATTACTCAAGGGAGAAATTCAAGAAGCATTTAACTCTTTGGAAATACTTTTTTAGTTTTTTTTTGATACAATAGTGCTAATAGAGATTTTTGAAATTCAATCAATAGATCATCCAAAGGAATATGCGTGAAAATACTGCTTTTAAATGATAATCCCGTTGTAAATAAATTAGTGACGCTCAGTGCACAAAAAACTTCTGATGAAGTAGAAACAGCCTCTGGTCTTGAGGAGATTTCGTCACATGATTATGATTTGCTTATTGTTGATGACAGTGTTTACACTGATGATTTACTGCATGAATTAGAGGCAAAAATAAAATATAAGAAATCACTGTTTATATGTGCAAAAGATGCCAAAGAGAGAGATTCTTTTTCATCAATACTGAAAAAACCTTTTTTACCGACTGATTTGGTAGAACTTTTTATGATGTTGGAAAAAGAAATCAAAAAAGAAGCAGATGAGATGCCGGTTGAAGAACTGCATGCACAAGAGAATGAAATAGAAGAATTGGATGATTTGGGTGATTTGGATACGCTGACTGATGATTTGGACCTGGATGATGAGTTGATTTTGGATGATGATGAAGAAGATTTCGGTGAAAGCGTACTGGATGATGAAGAGGCACAGAAGGTAAAAGATCTGCTTGATGAAAATGAAGAAGATCTCTCTTTTGATGAGGAAGTGCAAAATGATCTTGAGAGTCTGGAACTGGATGAGATGGGATTAAATGAAGAAGAGTTTTCCCTGGATGAGTCTTTGGATGAAGAGGCACCGGAGCAAAAACCGGAAGCAGAAGAGGCATCTGCCGAAGAAGAGGATCTCATGGAGGCTTATGACATGGCATTGGATCTGGAAGATGAAGCAGACGCTGATATTTCAGAGGAGGAGAGTTTTGATTTGGAAGAGGAAGTCAAAGCACTTGAAGACGAAGAACTGCAAGAACTCGATACAGCAACAGTAGAAGAGCTTGAAGAGGAAATAGACGAAATTGTCACAGATGAACTCAATGCCCAAGAGGGTGACCTGGCAATGGATCTGGCATTGGATTTGGAAGACGAAGCAGATGTCGATATTTCGCGTGATCCTGTAGATGATTTAGAGATGCCGCAAGAGGCAGAAGATGCAAGCCTGGAAGAAGAAATTCAAAATGCTGTTGAAAATCTGACACAAGAAGATTTAGAGAGCGAACTGGATGAAGATACTCTGCTTCAAATAGCAAAAAACGAGATTGATCCGTTGGAGAGCCTGACAAGCAAAGATTTAAAAGAGGCTCTTGGAGAAGAGACAGAGGAAGAAACAGCAGAAGAGACGGATCTTTTGGAACCTGAAGAAACAGTAGAGTCTGAAGAGGAGAATAAAGAACAAAACAGTGGAGTCGAAGCACTGAAAAAACTTCTTGAGGCACTCAGTGACAAAGATGTTGCAGCATCTATGAAAGGAATGAAAATCAGTATAAATATTACATTGGGTGACAACTCATGAGTGCTATTCACGGGGCAGTTTTGGTTCTTTCCGGTCCAAGCGGGGCGGGAAAAAGTTCTTTAATCCATAAAATTATCGATGATATCGGTGAATGTTATTTTTCCATATCTACAACAACACGTCCTATGAGAGAGGGAGAAGCGGATGGTGTGGATTATTATTTTGTGGATGAAGAAGAGTTTAAAAAAGAGATAGAAGAAGATCAGTTTTTAGAGTATGCCATTGTGCATGGAAATTACTACGGAACTTCACTCAAGCCGGTTAAAAAAGCGCTCTCTGAAGGAAAACTGGTTATTTTTGACATAGACGTGCAGGGGAACAGTGCAATTAACAGTCGGCTCGGGGATATTACAACTTCTGTGTTTATTACGCCACCGACACTGAGTGAATTGAAAAGAAGACTGCAAAACAGACAGACGGATGCGCAGGAAGTGATAGAACGCAGAATTCAAATGGCCAGACGTGAAATTCAGAGAGTCTCTGAGTATGAATATCTTTTGATAAATGATGATTTGGATGCTGCTGCTGAAAAACTGCGTCTTATTGCAACTGTTGCAAGATTTAAAAAATCAAATGAAGAGATTAACAAATTTGTCCAAAAATGGGAAGATTTGTAAAACTTCAAAACATAATATATAGTGATAAGAGAATTTACAGCAAATGTGAGTTATACTTCACAACATAATTTATAACAAGGAAAAAATATGGGAATGCCTAGTGGAACTGAACTACTGATAATCTTCGGAATTATCGTTTTATTATTTGGAGCAAAAAAGATACCTGATTTAGCAAAAGGTCTCGGAAAAGGAATCAAAAACTTCAAAGCAGAAATGAAAGAGGTTGATGAAGTAGAAGTTGAGACACCGAAAAAAGTTGAAAAAAGTGATGAAGTAGCTTCTACTGAATCAACTCCTAAATCTACAACACAAGCCTAAACATTGAAACAACGTGTATCGGCGTTATTACGCGAAAAAATAGGTCGTGAAGTTGTTTTAGAAAAGCCACGTGATCGTTCTTTTGGTCACTTTGCTACTCCTATAGCATTTTCTTTGGCAAAAGAACTCAGAAAATCTCCGATGGTCATTGCGGATGAACTGGCTTCATCTTTTGAAGAGAGTGAAGTATTTTCCAAAGTAGAGGCCGTCAAAGGCTATTT
Organism: Sulfurimonas sp. NWX367; assembly: GCF_039667065.1. Taxonomy (NCBI): domain Bacteria; kingdom Pseudomonadati; phylum Campylobacterota; class Epsilonproteobacteria; order Campylobacterales; family Sulfurimonadaceae; genus Sulfurimonas; species Sulfurimonas sp. NWX367. The sequence continues at coordinate 427,671 of NZ_JALCZM010000002.1, forward strand.
GAATTTTCGTTTAAGTGAAGATTTTTTAGCTGAGTATGCTTCCTGGGCTTTGGAGAATCCTGCAGAGTTTGCAAAACAGGAAAAAAACCAAAAAATACTTTTAGAATTTGTCAGTGCAAATCCAACCGGACCTCTGCATATCGGTCATGCAAGAGGTGCTGTTTACGGCGATACTCTGTACCGTCTGGCAAAACATCTCGGATATGATATAACAGCCGAATATTATGTAAATGATGCCGGCAATCAGATTGATCTGCTTGGACTTTCTATTCAGCTTTATGCAAGAGATCATCTTTTAGATGAAACGGTAGAATATCCTGAGAGTTATTACCGCGGAGAGTATTTGGATGCACTTGCCCGTGATGCAATGGAAAAATTCGGCAGAGAAATTTTTTATGATGAATCTCGTCAAAAAGAGTTGGCGCTTTGGGCAAAAGATGAAGTGATGAAAATCATTGTCAAAGATTTGGGTGATTTGAATATTTTCTTTGACACTTTTGTGTATGAATCAACTTTGTATGCTGACTGGGGCAGAGTGATGCAAAAAATGGGCGACGGCATTTATGAAAAAGAGGGCAAACTCTGGATAGCTTCAGAGGCTAAAGGTGATGAAAAAGACAGAGTTGTTGTCCGTGAAGACGGTCGCCCGACTTATCTTGCCGGCGATATAGTCTATCACAATCAAAAATTTGAACGCGGGTATGATCATTATATTAATATCTGGGGAGCGGATCATCACGGATACATTGCCCGTGTGAAGGCAGCAGTTGAATATCTTGGATATGACTCAAAAAAACTTGAAGTGCTGCTTTCTCAGATGGTAAGTCTTTTAAAAGACGGCGAACCGTATAAAATGAGTAAGCGTGCCGGCAATGTCATACTTATGAGTGATATAGTCGAAGAGATAGGTGCAGATGCTCTGCGTTTTATTTTTGCATCGAAAAAGAGCGATACCGCACTCGAATTTGATTTGGCAGAGTTTAAAAAACAGGACAGCTCGAATCCTATATTTTATATTCAATATGCACATGCACGTATTCAGACACTGCTCTCCAAAGCAACTGTGTCCAAAGAGGATATTGCAAATGCAAGTTTGAAAAATCTTGGAGAAAATGCAGATACACTATTGTTTGATGCACTTTTGCTGCCTGAAATCATTGAAGATGCTTTTAACACAAGACAGGTGCAGAAATTAACTGATTACCTGAAATCTCTGGCAGCTTCTTTGCATAAGTTTTATTATGATGTGCGCATGATCGGTACAGAAGATGAAGCAAAGCTTTTAAAGCTCATGCTGATGGTTGCGTTGAGTATAAAAACAGGACTTTCACTTATGGGTATTGCAGCCAAAGATAAAATGTCTAAAGAAGAGGAGTAATCCTCTTTTTATTTGAGCAATTCGGAATTTTTCAGCTGCGGATAAAGTTTGAGAACCTTTTTAGCGGATTTTTTTGGAATCTGCACTAAAACAGGGTTTTTCTTCTTATCGAGCCAGCCGGCAATCTTTTTTATATCTTTTTCACTCATGGAAGTACAGCCGACAGTGGGACTCTTCGGTGCACGCTCAATATGCATAAATATACATGAACCTCTTCCTCTTGCTGACTTTTTGTTATAATCAACGACTATGCCTGTTTTGTACTGGACATCGTTTCGTCTCATATATTCAAAGCTTTTTTCATCTCCCTGTGCCATAATTATCTGATTATAGAAATTTGAGTTTGTATCATCAACACATATCAGATTTTTCTCAGCATAAAGATAGGGCATTTTATAATTGCTTTTTGGAGCGTAACCAAAAATTGCACTTAGGCTGAAAATCCCTGCAGGTGCTTTTTTGTCACCTTCATATTTCAACGCTTCATCAGGATTTTTTTGAAATTCCCTGCTTTCTGCACCCCAGCCTAATCCATTTTTCCCCAAATTGACGCTCATTGTCTCAAAGACTTTGTTTGAGCCCTCATAACATTCGAGTTTTGCCGATGAACTGTTCATATCATTGGCAACAACGAGCACTATTTGCTGGGAAGAAAACAAGAAAATTGACAAACTTGCTGTAATTAAGAAACTTTTTATCATAAAGTATGGTACTATTACTATTATACGATGTCAAGAGTAAAATAGATAAAATTAAAGTTTGGATAAAACAATGAGTCTTAAAATAAAACAGGCTACGGCTGAAGATGCTTCTTTTTTAGCACAAATGATTTTACAAAGTTCACGGGCAGGGAAAAAGAAGGGTCTTTTTGATGTGCTTTTTGGGACAGATAATGATACAGAAGTCTTGGAAAAACTACAAAAGCTTACACAGACACAGTCAAAAAGCCATTGCCATTACAAAAATTTTTTAATAGCGCAAATGGACGGAAAGAGTGTGGGAAGCTTATGCAGCTATGAGCCCAGAATTGCAACAAAAGAGGCTTTTGAAGAGGCCCTTAAAGAGATAGGTTGCGGTGATGAGATCCAAAAACCGTTGGAAGTTGTGTATGAATGCAGTTTTAATACAAGCAAAAGCAGATTGATGTTTGATTTTATGGAAGAACTTGAGGGATTTATTGATGTGGGTGTACTCAAAGCATTGATGCAAAAAAGTCTGCTCACTGCAAGACTCAAGGGCTACAGTATTGTACAGACCGTTATAGAGATAGGGTCTTTGGAAGCAGAACTTTTTTATAAGAGACTCGGCTTTGAAATTGTCGATAAAAAAGAGTGTGATGCGTACAGAGAAATTTTTGGCAGAGCCGGTGTTATGCTTCTGGCTATGGAATTCTAAAGGCTTCTTATAGAACTCTCTTCTCTCTCGGTTCTCCCTTCTTTGTTAGCCATTATTTTGGCGCTCTATACCAAAAATATTGTACTCTCTTTATCTGGCGGTATATTTTTAGGACTTTTTTTTCTGCATGGTTTTTCATTCCTTGCAACGGCTGATGCTCTAGTTGCACTTTTTTTCTCTTTGTTAAGTGAAGGGTGGATACTTAAGACACTGGCTTTTGCAGTGCTTGTCGGAAGCGTTATGGAGTTGATGCAAAAAAGCGGAGGCATTAACGGATTTGTCTCTTTTATGACCCAAAAAACAAGACTTGTCAATTCTCCCCGTTCCGCTTTGCTTGTCAGTTATTTTATCGGTGTATTGATTTTTATAGAATCTTCTATAACTGCTTTAATAGCAGGAGCTGTCGGCAGACCGCTTTGCGACAAAGAAAAAGTGCCGCATGCCAAACTGGCTTTTGTCTGTGACTCCACTTCTGCGCCTGTCAGCTCTTTAATTGTTCTTAATGGCTGGGGTGCGCTTTTGCTCGGACTGATTGCGACGCAAATACAAACAGGCATCATAGAAGGTGATAATGTAAATTTATTACTCCATAGCGTCATGTATAATTTTTATGCCATGAGTGCTTTAGTCGTCACTTTTTTGGCTGTTTGGTTTAATATTGACATTGGTGCGATGAAACATGCCAAGCCGTCTTTAGCCAAAACTGCTTTACATGTAAACGCGCATGTGAGTATGAATTATATGCTTATCCCGATCTTTTTGATGATTGCATTTGTGTTTGTATTCTTATACATAACGGGAGAGGGCAATATGCTCAAAGGAAGCGGTTCGACTTCTATTTACTATACAATGCTTGCTACTTTGAGTGTAATGTTTCTCTATTATGTCGGGACAAAAAACATGTCTGTAAAAACTTATACAAAAAGCGCTTACATTGGCGCCAAAAAACTTTTTCCGATTGCTGTGATACTGCTTTTTGCTTTTGCTATAGGAGAAGTAACGGTTGACTTGAAAACAGGGGAGTATCTGGCTTCACTTGCCAATGAGTCTCTGAGTCTGTTTCTTTTAAGCGGTGTGATATTTTTGCTCAGCAGCATCATCTCCTTTTCCACAGGAACATCCTGGGGTACTTTCAGCATTATGATACCCATAGCCGTACCGATGGCTGTTGGGATGGATGCTGATGTGGCTTTGGCAATAGGAGCGGTTATCAGCGGCGGTGTTTTTGGGGATCACTGTTCTCCTATTTCTGATACGACAATTATCTCCTCTTTGGCAAGTGATTGTGAGGTAATCGAACATGTAAAGACACAACTCCCTTATGCGCTTATAAGCGGTTTTATTGCTTTTTTTCTGTTTATACTGTTTGGATTTATGACTCCAGGTAGTAGTTGATAGAGTAGCGCAGATCTTCATCAATATTTTCCATATTCTTCAACATCCATCGCAGATATCCTGCATCTTCACTTGCAACTTCTTCAAGACTTTTGCCTTTGTGTTTTCCAAATCTGAATGTTTGTACCAAAATAGGAGTGTTGGTTAAATCGACCATCTTTTCAACAGGATTTTCATTTGGAAACTGTTCTTGGACAATATCTTTGAGTTTAGAGAGAAAGAGTTTCAAGACAAGGACATCACCGATGGCATCATGGGCCTTGACAACGATGCCAAGTGCCTCGGCCTCTTTTTCTTCTTCTTTGTAGAGTTCCATTTTATAGCGAAAATACTGCAGTCTGTGCGCCTCTTCATCCGGCATAACATGTTTTGCAACCCTTAGCGTATCTATAACTTTCATCTGTGTTACAAAGCCTTCTTTTTCGAGCATTGTTATATCAAAAGGGGCATTGTGAATGATGAGATAATTCTCTGCAGTATTTAATTCCAGAAGTCTTTTGTATGCCTGTGTCTCTACACAAGGGGGCTTGCCTTCAATCAAATCAGGCGTAATCCCATGCACTTCCATCGCACCGTATTTTATAGCAATATCAGCAGAACAAAATTCGTTATGCACTTCTATCTCTTTTGTGCCTAAAACCATATAACCGAGTTGAATTATTCTGTCTTCTTCATTTGTACCTGTTGTTTCTGTATCTAAAATCACATATTTTTTTGCCATCAGAGTTTCACTTTTAATTATATTATAAAGCATATTGGAACCTAGGTTAAAACCTCACTGCCATTAAGTTAAGCATTTATTTGGAACCGGTACTTCAGTGCCGGCTGAAAGTGGCAAGACTATTGCAACAGCCGGCACTGAAGTACCGGTTCCGAGAAAGCATTAATTTTCTCAACTTAATGGCAGTGAGGTTTTACCCCAGGCTAATTTGCTTTGATTTACCATGTCGCTATTATATGATATACTAATGAAAAAGTAGGTTAAAGCTTTGATTGACTCTCCTTTGGTATATCTTTTTACACTTGCTTTACTTGTAGCAGCACTCAGCTTTGCACAAATCAAAACAAAACACAAATTTTTCGAGTATATTCCTGTTGTTGTGCTGATATATGCTTTTTCTATGCTGCTTGCCTCTTCGGGAGTGTTTGCGCAAAATCAGGAGATTACAGCTGTCTACAGACTGACAAAAACGAATCTGCTGCCGGCAATGCTTTTTTTGATGCTTCTGGAAGTGGATTTTAAGCATTTTTTCAAGCTCAGAAAATCGCTTTTAATCGCTTATGTTTTAGCTGTTTTTTCCATTGCTTTTGCCTTTATAGCCGTTGCATATTTGTTTGGGTTTGACAAAGAAACAGCAGCAGCATTTGGCGCACTCGCAGGGAGTTGGATGGGAGGTACGGCAAATATGATCGCTGTCGGAAGTGCTTTACATGTAAATGAAGATGCCTTTGCCTATGCTCTTGTTGTGGACAGTGTCAATTATACTGTATGGGTGATGCTCTTGCTTTTTTTGGTCCCTTTTGCAAAAATATTCAACAGGTTTACAAAGAGTGAAGAAAAACTTGCCTATCTGGATAAAATCGGTTGTGCCTGTTCTGTGGGTGCCAAAAGATACTGGCTCCTAATTCTTCTGGCACTCGGAGCATCTCTGTTTTCTCAGATAATAGCCGAAAAATTGGTGATACTCAATACAACGACAAGTATTGTTCTTTTTTCCACACTCTTAGGGGTGCTCGGCTCTTTTACAAAATTACGGTTTATAAACGGTTCAAACGAAGTGGCAACAACCATGCTCTATATTTTAATAGCACTGATAGGTTCTCGTGCTGTCATAGAAAGCTTCAGTGGTCTTGGCATGTATGTTTTTGCCGGTTTTGCCGTCTTGCTTGTGCATGCATTGATAATGGTGGCAGGGGCAAAAATATTCAAGCTCGATTTATTCAGTATCTCGGTTGCCTCTCTGGCAAACATAGGCGGTGTGGCTTCGGCACCAATTCTTGCGGCAACTTACAACAAAGCACTTGTAAGTATAGGTGTACTGATGGCAATAATGGGGTATTTGATAGGAACTTTTGGCGGGCTTTTGGTCGGATATATACTTATTTACAGCACGCAGTAGAGAATTTATCTATTATTATTTTATTTATCTAATTAAAATTAGTAATAAGGCTACAGACAAATTATGTTACTATCATTAAAATTTTATAATGATATGAAGGATAAGAAATGACAGAGGGAAAAGTATTATCGTTGTTTGTGACGATGCCTGATATGATGCGTGCGGGGCATCGTATGAAATGTGAAGACTTTGATTGCGATGAGAACGGAATTGTTGGGAGCAGAGACTATGACAACGGTGAAGTGAAGCCAATGGTTTTGGTTTCAAAAAAAAGTTATGACATCATAGAAGATGCAGAACTTGTGTTTGAAAGAGGGCTTTTAATGGAAGATATTTACGTGGATGTTGACCTGTATCATCTCAACAAAGGTTCGATAATAGAGATCGGCGAGATGCTTTTTGAAGTTAACGGGCCGTGTGAAGATTACCGGTATCTGTATGCATTCGCTCCTGAACTTCCTGCACTGATAAAAGGAAAACGCGGTCTTTTTGTAACGCCTCTTGAATACGGCGGAATTGCAGTCGGAAATGATGTAAAAGTGGTAAAAGAAGTTTAGTTTGAAAAAAATAGGCATTGGCATTGAATACAGTAATATCTGTAAGGATTATAATACATTTTATTTGGACAGAGACAATTTAGATCCTGAAACTTCTCAATGTATGAAAAAAGTTATGGCATGGAGTCAAGAGTTTTTGTCCGAATTATTGGATGCTTTTGAGTATAAAATATTTAATTTAAATTCATCTGTTCCTGTCAAAGTTTCAGATATCGCTTCGAAAAGATTTCTTTTTTATTCACTGGAAAAGGGAATAACACTGCAAAGCTATGTGCTTGCAAAAGAGTTCACACAATATGAAGGCTTGGCTGCCTGGGAGTTGCAAAACGAGAGTAATATTCTTGTCCAAAATGACGAAGACGGCGGAGCACTTTATTTTTATGTCAATGAAAATTCTAAAGAGTATGAATGGATAACTTCCAAATTAAAAGATTTTTCACTGGATGAAATTCCTTTTACTGTAAAATAAAAAACAGAGAGGGCATCAGCCCATCTCTACAGAATCTATTTCACCTTTGAACTCTTCAATGGAAAATGTTATTCTGTTGGCGATCTCCTCGGGTGTTTCCCTCAATAAGGTTGCATCCAAATGAATTTTACGTGTATGTTTGTTGTAATCACCCAAAACATAGGTAACTAATACAAAAGGGGTTTCTGATACATCACACTCTTTTACCGTTGTTTCAACACCGGGTATACAATAATCAATATCTATATCCGGATCTACCATCGCTTTGTTTACCAGTGTAACAACTTTCTCTAATTTTTCTTTCGTTACTGTGTCCATAACAAACTCTCCTGAAATAATATCGTCTATAGAATAATTATAGCAAAGTTAACAGTATCCATGCAGATATGAGAACTCTTTTTCTGAAACATGACAAAAGTGTGTAAAAAACGAAAAACTGCTCTTACATCATATTTTCTTATTCTATGCCATGAAACTGTTTATAGATTCTTTGGACATAATTCGGCTTAAGACCTAATATTTTGATTTCTGCTATCTCTTCTTTGATATGCTCTTTTTTGATTGCTATAAGCATTTCCCATCTCTTGACAAGTATCTCTTTTATATCTGACTCAAAATCACCTTCATAATCAGGGTAGGCTTTGGCAAGTGCTGTGACAATTTCATGTAACGCAGTTGTTTTTATAATATCAAGCTGCTCCTGAGGATGTGTTTTTTCCACATTTACATAGTGTGCCCATGTAGCTTCCAAAAGAGTTCTTATCTCTTGTGCATAGTCTCTCTCCTGTGTTGAGAATTTTTCTTTTAACAAGTCGGGAATATCTTTAAATTCATTTGCATTGACTATTTCAAGTTCTTCTTGAAAGCCTTTTAAATCTTCTTCATACTCGGCTGCATCTTCATAGAGTTTTGCAATTTCAGCATTTTTGTCCCTATTGTTGTTTGCTTTTTTTGGAGCAGGGTTTTTTTCTTCTTCATTTGCGGCACAGGCTTCTTTAAGCTCCTGCATTTGCATTTCCATATACCGTTTTGTTTCTTGAGTAGCCATATAATCAGTACCTCACAATAATTTTTTTTGTATTTTAGATAAAACTACAGTAATTTGAAGTTAAAGAAGAAAACATCTTCATTTCTTAGGCTTATATAAAGGTTGTGAAATTTATGTAATTGACAGGGTAGTTTCTTTTTAAATTTAGCATGATAAAATTATAGAAAAAAAAGGAAAAGAGATGTCAAATACTTTAATTCACAATCCAGATGAGTGCAGATACGAATACCATATAGAGGGACATGTAGCTTATATAACATATGATGATCAGGATGGCAAGATGCACTTGACACATACTATTGTACCGCAAGAACTGGCGGGAAAAGGTCTTGCAAAAGCTTTGCTTGAAGATGTGCTCAAAGAGATAGAAAAAGAGAATAAAAAAGCTGTGGCGCAATGTTCGTATATTGTCAAATATCAGGAAAAAAATCCTGACAAGAGTCACCTGTTTATATAGAAACACAACAGCCTTTTTGCATAAGCCTGTCCAGCCACAGGGCATGCCCTTGGGTTAATGAAAGCCTGTTGTAAGTGAAGTCCAGCTCTTCCAGGTTTAGCAGATTTTCAATCTCGTCAGGCAGGGTGCTCAGCCGATTCTTCCAGAAAGTCAACTTGGTTAAATTTGTCAATTGTCCGATTTCAGCAGGAAGGGATGAAAGCTGATTTGCGCCCAGTTCCAATGTTTTTAAATTTTTGAGCGAAGCGATCTCTTTTGGTATGCCTGAGAGTCTGTTTTCCTGCAAAAGAAGCAGTTTCAGATTTTTTAAAGACCCTATCTCTTTTGGCAGTTCTTCCAATTGATTCCCTGCAAGATAAAGTTCTTCAAGCTGTGTCAGAAGGCCTGTCTCCGGGGGCAGTTTCCTCAACCGGTTTCCCAGCATATAAAGTTTTTTTAAATTCTTAAGACAGGCTATTTCCGGCGGCAAGTCTGAAAGCTGACTGCCAAGAAGATTGAGCTCCTGCAGTCCGAGCAATGATTCTTTGTCTCTCGGAAGTCCTCTGAAATAGCCACCTTTGAGATAGGAATCATGCGCTATCCACTCTAAATCAGATATATTGTTTTTATCAGCCCAGTCCCAGATTTTTTGAATCATTGGATCTTTACTGATTATGAAACCCCAGGAGTTTTCCAAAAAGTTTATCTTCGGTAAGACCCATTTTGGCAGATGTCATAAGATTGTTCTCTTCATAGTACTTTACAAGTTCCTGGGCATCCTGGCCTGTCATCATTGCCTGATAGCCTAGTGCGGCATGCACTTCCTGTATATGAACATCTATTCCTTCTTTTTTTGCCAAAGCTTCAACGATAAGGGCAGTTTTTACAACTCTTTTCGCATCTTCACGTACAGATTCTCTTAGCTGAAGAAATTTCTCTTTGTCTTCAAGGAACTGTTTGTGCTCTTCTTCTGTGTAGTTTTTTGTTTTTTCGCGCACTTTTGCATCTATCTCCTGCTCGACGATATTCTCAGGCAGTGTGAAATCAAATTTTTCAATTAAAGCATTTATTATCTTTGGCTTAAGCTCCTGCATATACAGTTGTGAAAGTTCTTCGGATATAATCTGGTCTGCAAATTTTTCTTTGAGTGTGTCAAGCGTTGCAGAGGGATCGCTTAGAATTTTTTGGGCAAAAGCATCATCGGGTGTTTGGGCTTCCTGCTGTTGAATTTCATGAAGTTTGACAGCAAATTTAGTCTCTTTTCCTGCCAGATCTTCTGCCTGGTAGTCTGCCGGAAAGGTTACGGTAATGGTTCTCTCCTCGCCATACTCCATTCCGATTATCTGTTCTTCAAAACCAGGAATAAATGATTGGGAGCCGATTTTCAGGTTGAATTTTTCTGCACTGCCGCCTTCAAACGGTTTTCCATCAATAGAACCGGCAAAGTCGATGACAGCAACATCACCTGCTTTTACTGCCCGCGGTTTGTCTATTTTGGTAAAGGGAGCCTGCTGTTGTGCAAACTCCTGAAGTTTGGCTTCCACTGCTGCAGGATCGGCTTTTGGCTTTGTGAAGTCGGGGATGATATCGTTATAGTCTATATCTGTATTGATTTGAGGACTTGTTGAGAGCGCGACCTCGAAGTAGACATTGTTCTCCTGCTGTTCATATTTTTTCAGGAGCGGTTGTCCCAAAATAGTATCTATGTCTATATTTGCTTTTTTGATGCCGGTATTGATAAATTCTTTGAAAACTTCGCCTGCTGCTTCCTGCTCAATATTTTCACTTTTTGACGTATCGTTATCTGTCCCCTGTGTTAATTTTTCTTTAAATTCTGCCACTTTGTTTTCTATTATATTGTTTTCGATCGTACCACTCAAGATAAAGTTAATATCATCGATTTTTTTTACTGAGACTTCCACTATGGTCCTTTTGATTTTTAATTATATTATTTTAACATTATTGTCTAAAAGTAACTTTTTATAAGGAATTGGATAAATAATAAAAGATTTTTTAAATTTTAAGAGGGTATAAGCCATCCCTAAAGGATGACCTATATATACAGAAATTATACTGCTTCGACGTTAGGCATTTCCATCGTAATACAATCACGATTGAGCATATCAGTACATACGTACACACATAATGCACACCCTTTACATCTGTCTACATCAACCCAAGATGTATTTCCGCTTTTATCAAACATGAGTGTATTGGCTTCCGGGCAATACAGAGTACAGGTATTACACTTGTACTCGGCACACATGTCAGAATTAACTTTTGCTACATAATACATTTATTATCCTTTTATATGTCGAACTTAATAATTAAATCAGCAGTATCCAAATCGATAGAATTTGCCATTTCAAAAGTCTTGCTGATTACATCCATATTTTTTTGGAGTAACTCTTCTTTTTTCTTAAACTTTTTCTCTATTGCAGAGTCAAGCATAGCTGTACCGCCTGAAGATACAAATGATGTTCCCAGGAATCTCTCTTTTACCGCTGTTTCAATGTTTTCAATACTGACAAGGTTTATAAGTCCAAGCATCATACCCATCATTGCCATATTTGTTGCCAGCTCTGTTCCTGCCGTATCAAGTGCAAGTTTTGTTGCATCAAACTGAACAACAGTAGCTCTTAAGTCTTTTAAAACTTTTACATCATCTTCATCAAGTACATTTACTTCAGAGTTGATGATAATCAAACTGTCAGGCTTAAGACCTGTATAAAACGGCATTGTATAAGACTTACCGTGTGTTACAACCTGTGAGTGGTAAATCATGATAATATCAGGATATACAACTTCACCAACTTCATAAATCGGCTCTGTTGAAGCTCTTACATAAGCCTCAACAGGTGCCATTCTTTTTTCAGAACCAAAAAACGGTACCAAAGATGCATATTGACCTGCATTATCCATTGTTGAACCAAGGATGTGAGCAGTAGTTACAACACCTTGTCCGCCTAATCCGGAAATACGTATGTTATATCTTTTTTTTCTTGTTTTATCAGCCATATTAATTTACCGCCTCTGTTTTTTGAGCTTTTCTTGCCATTCTTGCTGCTTTTTCTTCAGCTTCTACACGTTCGATGACTTCTTTTGCTTCATCAGTCATGTATTCTTCAAATGTAAAACGATCTTTTTCCTGTGCTTTTGCATCAGCAAACACTTCATGCGTAGGAATTGAATATTCGATATTACATGATGTATATGCATGAATAAATGTCGGTCCGACTTCTCTTGCAACAAAGATTGCACGTCTGATAATCTTAGCCGCTTTTTTGATGTTTGTCGGAGACATTCTTACAGTATAGACACAACCGGCTGCTCTGGCAAGCTCTGTTGCCGGCATTTTACCGAAGTCTTTTCCTTTTGGAGCCATTTTAAGAACAGCACCTTTTGGAGACATTCCAGAAGATTGTCCGCCTGTATTTCCATAAACTTCATTGTCAAGCATGATAGTCGTGAATTTTTCGCCACGAATCCATGAGTGCATAGTCATTGAGAATCCGATATCCATAGTACCACCGTCACCGGCAATAGTAATAACATCTTTTGTTTTATCAGGGAAACGTAATCTGAACGCACGTGTCAATCCTGATGCCATAGCATTTTGGTCACCGTAGTTACCATAGATAAACGGTACCGCAGCCTGAGAAATAGCCAAACGGCCACAACCGGCTGTACCCAGTGTTACTGTATCTTCCGGATTTGGAAGTGAAGCAAAAATCAGTCTGATGTAGTATGCCATCCAACAACCAGAACACATCGGATGCTCTTCAACGAGCTCTTTAAACTGCCCCATATTACCTGGTCCGGCTTCTTCTTGTGTTTTTCCAAACGGACCGTAGTCAACTAGCTCTACATAATCTTTTGGTAGATATTTTTTAAATCTCTCTGCCGGAGTTATATATTTTAAACTCATTTTATCTCCTTTTTATAGTTTTAGGTCGTATTCTAAGCCAAGTGAGTTATGAATTTCTTTCATAATCAACTCAACCGGAAGTGTCATACCACCGTATACTCTTGGTCCCTCTGTAACAATTCCGCCATTTGGAATCGCCGCTTTTACTTCTTTACATAACCAGCCGATAATATTGTGTTCAGGGACGATGATAGATTTTGCATTTTTCACTGCATCTCTGATTTCATCAATCGGGAACGGTCTGATAGCTCTTACTTTGATTAAACCGACGCTTAAACCTGCTTCCTGTGCATATCTCCATGCTTCTCTTGCCTGTGCAGCTGCACAGCCAGAAGCGATAAGGAATACTTCAGACTCAGGATTTTTCACTTCAATCGGTCCGCCAAGATATTCATAGATATATTTCATTGCACGTTTGTTTGAATCCCAGATTTCCTGTTGCCATACAGCATGAATCAGGTAAGACATAAAGTTTGACTTTTGAACAGGAGCATCACGCTGGATTCTTGCAGGTGGAGTTTCATTGTCCATCGCAGGAACCGGTGCAGCTACCGGATCAAATTCAATCAGTGCCATATCTTCCGGAGTCATGTCAACATAACCTTTTGCGTGTGTTACGAAGAAACCTTCAGTAGCAACTGCAACAGGAATGTATACATCAACTTTTTCAGCAATAGCAAAGGCTGCCAAAGTGAAGTCAAATGTGTCCTGCTGATTTTCAGCATGTAACATTACGGCACCACAATGCATCATATATGCCATTTCGATATTATCAGGCTGAATAGACAACGGTGCATTGATAACACGTGTTAATATTCCAAGGACAGCCGGAACACGGTGACCTGGCCAAGAAACAATAGCTTCCAAACCGCGAAGCAGTCCCGGTCCTGAAGTAGCTGTAAAAAGACGTACACCCGCTCTTGCAGCACCTGCAATAGCAGACATGGTACCAAGCTCTTCTTCAGCTCTGTAGTACTCTTTAATGTGGCCTTGCGCATATATGTCACCTACAAGGTGCATTACCTCTGACTGTGGTGTAATAGGGTAGGCGATTGCCATATCAACACTTGCTCTTTTAACAGCTTCTGCCATTGCCTGCGCACCTGTGATAAAGTGCTTTTCTCTCGGAGCTTCTTTTAACAGATAGTTAATATCTACTAATGTTTTTTCTAATTTTTTTTCTGGATTTGGACTCATTGATTATCTCCTTTATTCAACTTCAGTAACATGTTCACCTTTTCTTGTCATGATGAGACTTCTGTACTCACCATAATCAGCAGGTGATAATGTAGTCAAATCTTCTTTAGGTAAAGATGGATTTTCAGGTGGTAAAGTAGTTTCCCACTCAATGCCTAGTTTGTTTCTTTCTTCAATCACAATTTCTTTAAATTTGTGAATATCGTCTGCATGAAGGTCTCTGATTGATGCCATAGCCTCTTCATGACCCATATAGGCACATAATGCTACAGTGTAGCAGTCAGTACCTGCACGTATCATTCTAAGAGTAAGATTTGCATAGTGACAGTGTACACCGACAAAAACACACGCTTTGATCTTGTTATCCAAAATCGTCAGGTTAGGGTGATTAGGATTAATCTCCGCCTTCACATCGATTTTTGGATACTTTGGTCTGTAATCCGGCATTGGAATAATTTTACAGTTTGGAATTTCAGACGCCAGCTCTAAAAGCGCTTCTGCTTTTGCAGCTACATCATCTTTCCAGTCCCATAATACTTGTGGACCAGGGAAAATTGTCGGGTTATCTCGAGTCAGCAATGCTCTTGCTGCATCTCTCATAGCCTCTTCTTCACTTACTTTATTTCCATAAAGCAAAGCCTGCCCTTCAGGTGCAAGTTCAACTCCCATATATGGTGCCGATTGAGGCATATACCCAGCCGGACCTTCTGTTACTTTTTTTAACATTGTTACCTCCTTATTTAGTACGAATACGAAAAAGTTTCGATAAATTACATCGAAATGCCCTAACACGCAGTTAAGCTTAGTAACTATATTTTAATCTTAAGACTATCTTCCTTCATCTAGTTGAATTTGCGAATTATTATTATTAGCATTTTATATTATTATTTATAAGATAAGGATTCCAAATAAGCAGGGAAAACAGAGCTCCGCATATAGGAGGCTACAGGGGGTATAATTTCTCTTTGTCTTTACTCTTAAAGTAAACATAAAAAAATTATTTAATTTATCAAGATTAATTTTTTGGAAAAATTCTGTAACTTTTTCGCCTATTTCCCCTGTAGACGCTATTGGAATTTTAGTATCTGCAGGGAGTTAGGAGAGAAAGCATAAAGAAAGGTGTGTAGAATTTACACAGTATAAATTACTTATTTATACTGAATTGGGGAAGAACCAAAAAAGGAAATTTTTGACTGAGTAGTTTTATATCATCTTCTATGCTCTCACCGATAAAGATTAAGAGTGATTTTTCTTTATACTCCGGTAACTCTTCATAGCTGGCATCACCAAAGGAGTAATTGATAAATATAGGATTGGCGACATCAGTCACTTTTACAATACCTTTTGTCCTGTAGATGCTCTTAGGAAGGGCACTGAGGAGCTGGTCTATATCATTAAATGCCACATTGTCTTTGAGATAGGCTACTTTTTGGGTGATAGAGTCTTTGCCGGTATGATCAAGATGCTTGTAGTCTTTTGCCAGGCCGATGACTTCATCTATTTTATAAACGCCTTCAAATACCTCTTTGTTTACCAGACCCTGCTGGGCATAATGAATCATATAGTTGTTAAATACTGTCTCTCCTGTGAGATTGTTTTTAATGTTATACTCTTCTTTAATCTGTATAACCTCTTTTTTTACTTCTTCAAGCTGTGCAGGTGTTACCAAATCGACTTTATTGAGTATGATAATGTTTGAACCGCCCAACTGATACTTTGCGGTAGAGTTCTCTTTGTATGTATCAAAGTTTTTTGTATCGACAACACATATAATGCCCTCTATTGATATACCGAGGTTCTGCAAAGAGAGGAAAATCGGAAAAGGTTCTGATGCACCGGAGGTTTCTACAAAAATTATGTCAGGACTGTATTTGCTGATAATTTCACTCACACCGCTTTCAAATTCCTGTGCCAATTTACAGCAAATGCACCCTTCGGAAATTTCAAGTACCTCACTGTGTACATTTGTAAGAATTTTACTGTCAACTCCTACATCACCAAATTCATTGACAACTATTGCTATTTTCTTATCTTTAAAATATTTTTTGACAGTATTTGTAAGCATGGTAGTTTTACCAACACCTAAAAATCCTGTAATTATAAATGACTGTATGATGGGATCTTCCTTTAATGATATGGAATTATGTTTGTATAGAACAAATTGTTCTGGAGTATTATAGTATATTTTGGAAAAAGTAACTACTGTGTTGAATAACAGTAGTTACATTATGACTATTTTTTTGGAGATTCTAAAATCTGTTCAAATCCGACTTCTTTACACCAATCAACTGTCAAGTCAAATGCTGCTGAAGCAGTATCAAGATTTTTTTGAATAAGTTCTTTCTTTTTCTTGAACTTTTTCTCAATAACCGAGTCAAGTGTAGCCGTACCGCCGGAAGCTGTATATTTTTTCAGGAATCTGTCTTTGATTCCCTCTTCAATAGCCGGCTTGCTTACAGTGCCCAAAGCTCCAAAAAGTGCACCCAGCATTGCCATGTTTGTTGCAAGTTCAGTTCCTGCCATATCAATAGCAAACTGAGTAAAGTCTTTTGTAAGCACTTTTACATTCAAATCACTCAATGTTTTTTTATCATCATCAGTCAAAAGATCTCTGTCACTGTTGATGATTACAAGGCCGTTTTCTTTGATACCGGCATAAAAAGGCATTGTGTATGATTTACCCATAGTAATAACCTGCGGGTGAAAAATCATAATGATATCAGGGTAAATAACTTCCCCTCTGTCATAAATAGGCACTGTCCCTATTCTTGCATAACTTTCAGATGGCGCCATTCTCTTTTCAGCACCAAAAAACGGATTTGATACAGCATAGTAACCTTCTGTATCTGCAGCTGTAGCAGCAATGTGTGCTGCTGTTACCGCGCCTTGGCCGCCAAGGCCAGGCATTCTGATTTTTATTGAATCTTTTGCCATTATATACGCCCTTCTTCTTTACATTTTTTCAAAAATTCTTCTGCTTCTGGTGAAACATGTTTGTAAGATGCAAATCTGTCTTTATCCTGATCTTTCATCTCACCAAGGCCTTCATTTGCACTTAAACCGATTTCAAGAATACACGGTGTGTAAATATTAAGGAAAGTCGGTCCGATTTCTCTTGCAACCAAGATCGCTTCTCTGACTGCTTTGGCAACTGCTTTTGGAGCAGAAGCTGTCATGTTTACAGAGTAGTGACATCCTGAAGTCGTTGCCAATTCCCACATAGGAACTTTGTCAAACTTTTTACCAAGAGGCGCCATTTTAAAGACCTGTCCTTTGGCTGTAGCACCAGACTCCTGTCCTCCGGTATTTGCATAGACTTCATTATCAAAACAGATTGTAGTGATATTTTCCTGTCTAAAGAAAGACTGAAGTGTATAGTCAAGACCGATATCAACAGTAGCACCGTCTCCGGCTAAAACAACAACATCTTTCTCAATATCCGGAAATCTCCAGTCAAGCACTCTTTTGATTCCTGATGCAACCGCATTTTGGTTACCAAAAAGTGAGTGCACAGTATGAAGCGCGATATGCGGGAACATTAAAGATGTACAACCCGTAGAGTTTACAATAATAGTATCTTCCGGTTTTGGCAGTGCAGATAATACATATCTCAGAGCAGCCGCTTCAGGACAACCGGCACAGAGTGAATGCTCTTCAAGCAACTCTTTTGTGTCAGGAAGTTCTTTGATACCACGCGGTTTGTCCATTTTGACTGACCATGTAGCTTTTTCCTCAAGATCTATAATCTCTTGAGGCATAATATCACGAAATTCTGGATTTATTTTATAGATATCTAATGCCATCTTATGCTCCTTTTCCCGGGTTGATTTTTTCCATTACTTCCGCAATAATTGCTTCAGCAGGCATACTCATACCGCCAGCGACTCTCGGTCCGCCGATAATGTCTGCTTCACACTTGTTGTAGAGTTCTTTTCTTACTTCTTTTTCCAGCCATCCGACAACATTGAATTCAGGTACAAATATGTGTTTGATACCTTCAACAGCTGCAAGAAGTTCTTTCGCAGGGAAAGGTCTGATTGTTCTTAGCTTGATAACTTTTGTTTTGATACCAAGTTTCATAAGCTCTCTGTGTGCTTCTTTTGCCTGGTTTGATGCCGTTCCGCATGTTACGAATGCAATTTCTGCATCATCTTCACCGGTAATGTGAATAAGACCTTTCAAGTAATGCTCTGCATAAGGGCGTGAACGCTCTACCGCTGATCGTACTTCCCACTGCCAAGAAGCGTGTGTTGCATACGAAATATAGTTAGACTTCATTACAAATGGATCTCTTAAGAAACGTCCCGGAGGTGTTTCAGAATCAATCGGAGGCAACGGAGCTCTGTACGGATCATACGGCTCTAATGCTATATCATCAGCCGGAAGCATAACTGCCTCTCTTGTGTGTGATACAAAGAAACCGTCAACAACTGTAATAATCGGAACATGTACATCAGGCTTTTCAGCTACTGTAAATGCTGCAATTGACATATCGAAAAGTTCTTGAACATTTTCAGCATACCAAATCATACATCCGGTTTCAAGCATAAAAGAAACTTCCAGGTTGTCAGGTTGAATAGTCAGTGGCGAGTTAATACCGCGAGCCATTAAAACCAGTTGACAGGGGATTCTTGTTCCAGACCACTGAGGAAAGTTTTCCATCGCTCTGAGTGTTCCCGGTCCGGAAGTTGTTGTCACTGTTCTGGCGCCTGCCATTGCACAGCCTGCAACTTCAGACATTACACCAAATTCGTTTTCCCCTCTAAAATAAGTACCGACATACCCTTCAGCCCATAATTCACCGATAAGGTGTGCTGCTTCTGACTGCGGTGTAATTGGGTAGGATACCGAGGCATCTACCGTACATCTTTTCATTGCTTCTTTTAAAACTTCAGAACCAGTCATGAAGTGTTTCTCTCTAGGAGCTTCGAAAAGCAAATAGTCTGTTGAAACTAATTTTTGTCCAGACCAGTTGTGTGTGTTTGTCATATCACTTCGTTTACTCATTGTTTTATACTCCCAACTCTGATTTAACTTCTTTAGCTATTTTGATGAACTTTTCAAGATCAGAAGCATGTTGGTCTCTAATAGTAGCCATTGCATCTTCATGTCCGGATAAAGCACACATTGCTATAGTGTAACAGTCTGTTTCTGCTCTAACAATCTTTAATGCAACATTTGCATAATGACAGTGAACACCGATAAAAATTGCTGCTTTGATTTTGTTTTCCCAAATCGTCAAGTTTGGATGATTTGGATTGATCTCAACTTCAGCATCAATTTTTGGATATTTTGGTCTGTAGTCATACATTGGAATCATGTTCGCATTCAGAACTTCTGCCATCTCTTTGATAAGAGTTGCTTTTCTTTTTGCTTCATCGCTCCATGCGTAAAGTACTTGTGGACCGGGGAAAATTGTTGCATTTTCTTTTGTCAACATCTGTTTTGCAATTTCTCTCATTGCCGTTTCTTCATCTACCACATCTTCTAATAAAAGTGCTTTTCCTTCTGGTGGTGTTATTACACCTTCATACGTAGCCGCAGGATATGGTGAATAATACGCAGGACCTTGGTTTGCCATAAGTTCTCCTATGATTTTTTTATTTTACTCTATTTTTTACTTAAATCTAAAACTTAGACTTAGACTGCTTCAACGTTAGGCATTTCCATCGTAATACAATCACGATTGAGCATATCAGTACATACGTATACACATAATGCACACCCTTTACATCTGTCTACATCAACCCAAGATGTATTTCCGCTTTTATCGAACATGAGTGTATTTGCTTCCGGGCAATACAGAGTACATGTATTACACTTGTACTCTGCACACATGTCAGCATTAACTTTTGCTACATAATACATTTTTTCTCCTATAAATGACTTAAACATAAAATACCAGTCTATTGAAAATTCAATCAATTCTAAGTATCTTTATCAATTTTGCGGCATCAAAAAATATAGAAATATACTTTTTATCAGCAACATTTTATGTTTTCAGTTGGGAGTTTACTTGGAAAGTCCTTTAAATTCTCTTTAATTTATGAGATAAATATTTTTTGTAAAACAATAAACCTGCACAAATAAGTTGTTTTGCCGGGTCTTATGCTACTTTTTGAAGCAATGAGGATATATTGGTGTTACAATATGTAGCACTTAGGATAGCCAGATTATCTCAAATGGCTGTATAGTGAGATTTAACCTAAATATTAGCTGTAGTAATCTGTGACTGATTCTATTTTTAGCCGAGCTTAAAAGTTATAATGTTTAAATTGCTGCCATATAAACAAAAAGGGGTTCCATATGGTTCAGGTTAATAGTATTATAGATCCGTCAGCACTTAATGATGTGTTGCATGGCTTAGAAGATGAGGGAATACAGGGTGTTACTGTAACAAGAGTATTAGGAAAAGGTTGCTGGGACGGTACAGAAACCGAATTGACAGAAAAGGTAATGGTTATTGTTATAGTTCCCAACAAGATATATAAAGACAAAGCAATGGAGGCTATTCGTGCAAATGCACAGGATATAGATCACGGTGCAGGAAAAATCTGGGTCGTGCCTGTGTTGGAGGTTGAACGTATCCGTACAGGTGAAAGAGATTTGGATGCTCTGCAAAAGACTATAGTGAAAAACAAAAAAAGATCGAATGATATTGATTTAGATGCTTTTAGTGCTATTGATACACCGGCGAGCTAAATATCTGCATTAGAAAACAGGAGTTTTAATGGAAAAAATTATACTGCTCATTCCGGGTATTCCTATTGTAATAGCATTTTTGCTGATTTTTGTGAAGAAAAAAGAGTTTATTCCGAAAATCAGTCTTATTTTGTCGAGTATGATAGCCTTGCTCGGACTGTACGGAGCGTATTATGTCATAAGTAATGATACACAAATCAAGGGATTTGGCGGATTGCTTATATATAATCAGCTTTCAGCTGTTTTGGTACCCTATGTTGCAATTCTTGGTCTCGTCATTCGTAAATATGCTACGAAATACATGTGGGACGAAGCAGGGTATAAAAGATTTTTCATTCTTTTGAACTTTATTTTTGCGTCAATATATTTACTGGTTATGAGTAACAATCTGATTGTTTTGGCTCTGGCATGGCAACTGATGAGTATCGGTCTGTATTTGCTTGTTTCATTTAATGTCGGTTCAAAAACAGCTGTAAAAAATGCAAGATGGACTATGTACATACATAAAGGTGCCGATCTGGTTTTTTTACTGGCCGTGATACTGACCTATAAAACATTTCAGAGTCTGGACCTTGCAACATTGAGCGAAAAGTGGCTTCTTATGTCCAAGGGTCCGGTTGAAGATCCTGTGATCTTTGTTATAGGACTGCTTTTCTTGATTGCCGCGATGATGAAATCGGCAATAGTGCCGTTTCATATCTGGCTGCCTTACACTTCAGAAGCACCAACTCCTGTATCGGGATTGATGCATGCCGGTGTTGTCAATGTTGGCGGTATACTGCTCAATAAGCTTGCTTACCTGTTGATGCTGACTCCGGGTGTGCTTAATATTGCTTTTGGCGTAGGCCTTTTTACGGCAATATTTGCATCGGCTTTAATGCTGGTAGTCTCAGATATCAAGCGTTCTCTTGGATACTCTACCGTAGGACAGATGGGGTATATGATCATGGAAATCGGTTTGGGTGCATTTTCACTTGCCATCTATCATCTTATTGTGCATGGTATATTCAAGGCAACACTTTTCCTGGAATCAGGCGCTTTGATCAAATATGCCCGGCATGATCCTAATATACCCGAACGCCTCTCCTATAAAGTATTTTGGGAGGATAAAACAGGCAACAGGAGCAACAGACTCTTTTATCTTATTGCAATTTTTACCATTTTGCCTGTTCTGGCTTTTATAGGTGTGAAAATGGTATTGAGCGAAGAGTTCTTTGAATTTAATGCGGCTATTGTTATACTGGCCTTTGCCTGGTTGACAGGAACACAGCTTTTCCTGTCATTCTTTAAAGTGTCAAAATCTGACTCGATACAAGTCATTCTGGCACTTGTCAGTACATTTGTTCTGATTTTGTTTACCTATGAGTTTATCGGTCTGACACTTGAGCATTTTTTATATGGTGAGGATGCCTTACTCTTTTACAAAGCGGCAACACTGAATGTGACGATGGCAAGTTCCATGGTTATGCTGGCTGTCATTATGACCATTGGCTGGCTCTTTATGTATAAACAGCATTTTGTGGAAATTCCGAATGCCGACATAAAACCAAACAAAATGAAGTGGCTTTTTTACAAACTGCTGGCAAAAGAAGGGTTCTATTTTGAAATATTTAAGCGTTCTAAAAAAGGGAGACTATGATATCTAGTATTTTATTATTTGTATTGGCTGCAGGATTTCCTTATTATATTTTCCTGGAAAAAAGCAAGAAGATTGGCAGTAAAGGTATCTTTTTATTGAGCGGATTTTTGCTTTTATGTGCAATTGTTCTCTCTTTTTTTATAGTAAATGAACATCCGACTTCACTTGTCATGATATCTTTTTTCAGTGCATTGTATACTATATACAGGGCTACAAAAACAACAAATTTTTATAAACTCGGATACTATTTTGTTTTTATAAATGCTCCGTTTTTTATGCTTTTTGAAGACAAGGGAGCCTTTTACAGTCTCTCTTTGCTGGTTTCTCTTCTTGGGATCTATTTTATAGGAAGGTTTTATGAAAAAAATTACGGCAGTGCAAATTATCTTGCCGTAAGAGGCATAACACTTGCCACACCTTATCTGAGCATCTATATCACTGTGTATCTGCTTTGTATAGCTCTCTATCCTCCCTTTCCCAATTCGCTCTTTTTTTTGAATTATCTCTTTACGGGGGAACCGTTTGGGCTTTGGTCTATAGTTGTTATAACGCTTTTTATAGGAAACTTTTTCTTGGCTATGAGAGTTATGGAAAAGTCACTTTTTGGAAAGCCGAATTTAAATATTCACTATGTGGATTTAACTTTTAGAGAAAAACTGTTGCATTTATCTGTTGTTACAGTCTTACTCGGACTGAGTATATATGGACTGAAGGAGCTGCTTTTATGAGTACAATCATGCAAAAACTTGATGCTGTCAAATCAACGGTACCCCATTACTGGCCAATCGGTGCATTTATTCATCACAACCCTTTAAAAGGTTTTGAACATCTCCATTTTAAAGAGGGAGTGGCCAAGGCGCAGAGTATCTTTGGCGGGAATGTTTACATGCAGCCGTCGTATTATCTGAATCTTTACAAAGAAGGCAAAATCAATTCTGATTTGCTCGAAGCAAACTTAAAAGAGATACTCAAAAGTGACGGATTGCAAGAACATTATGATCTGGCAAAAAAATGTCTGATAGAAGTCAATCCGAAATGGAACAGTCTTAGAAGCACTGCAGATTTAAACGAACATGAAATTGATGAAGATCTGTTGGCATATCTTGATGAAAAGTTTTTCTATCACAATAAAGAAAAGTGGATAGAAAAACTGACAAAGCATATGACACTCTATGAGATCAATGATATTCTTTTTGATCGTGATGACAAAGAGATGATAGAAAAAGATATTATTGAGTATATCACCAGGTTTTTGGATGAGGAACAGACAACCATCACTATGCCAAACAGAGAACTGGGAATGTTTGAAACATTCAAACTGTATGAAAACTTTGACTATGCCAAGGATTCCGAATCTTTTGTGAATGAAGCGCTACAAAAACTGAAAGTGAAAAATGTCGAGCAGTATCTGCTCGCGCATATTTTAAAACTGCACGGATGGGCCGGATTTATAAAGTACCGTTCCGAGGATCCTGACTATTTTTCACAGCAGGAGTATCCGTCATCACTGATGGACTATATGGCTATCAGACTCTATTTTGAACTTGCCTACCTTCAGCACAGACAAATCAAGAACTTTGAATTGCTGGACTCTTTTGTGCAAAAAAACAGTGCCTGTGTCATTTTGAAAATACTGCAGGCAAAAGGGGATCTGCCCGGCAAATATATAGATGCTATACAGGAACATCAAAATTATGAGCAGATTTTGGAAAACTATGTGCAGGATGAACTCAAACTTGATGCCAAACAGGTACACCTCTCAAGTGCCCAGCTGAACAATAAAGAGATTGCCTTGACAGAGTTGGCAAAAATCATGGAAACATTACGCTCCCATGAAGGATATATCTGGCTGAAGTCCCTTGAAGACAGCTATATTCATGCTTTTATTGATGAGATGAAACTGACTCAAACAGCTAATGGGCAGAGGCCTCTGGCTTCTGCCACATTTTGTCTGGACGTGCGTTCGGAACTGATGAGAAGATCTCTTGAGAGCAGAGGCAGTTATGTAACATACGGGGCAGGAGGTTTTTTAGGTTTTCCTATTGCCTTTGTGGAGTTTGACAAGGCGCATGAAC
This sequence comes from Sulfurimonas sp. NWX367, assembly GCF_039667065.1. Classification (NCBI taxonomy): domain Bacteria; kingdom Pseudomonadati; phylum Campylobacterota; class Epsilonproteobacteria; order Campylobacterales; family Sulfurimonadaceae; genus Sulfurimonas; species Sulfurimonas sp. NWX367. The sequence goes on from NZ_JALCZM010000002.1 coordinate 452,010, forward strand.
AGTTTTTATGTCCGGCGGTGGTAAAACCCGGCAATATTATATTTGAACTGCCAAAAGAAGCGCATGAAGAGTACAGTTCGAAAAAAATTATGAACAAAACTACGAAAAAAGTTTTAAGTGATCTGAAAAACAATCCTTATACTCCTTATATAATGGTAGAGGCAATCGGCTGGATCTTCGGAATAAACCTTTTTGGAAAAACATTTTCTCCAAGAAAAACAAACAGGTTTTTGTCCGGCTTTAAGGCACAAAAACCTAAAACCACATATACTCTGGACAAACTCTCAGATCAAGAGATAGAAATGTATGTCAATAAAATGCACAGATATGTGATTGTAGAAGCTTTGAAAAACAGTGCATCGCAGGAGTACACGGCAGAAGAGATTCAGGCCATTCGCGATCATTTGGTTTTTGAAGAAGAGTTGTCACTGGATATTCCAAAAGAGTTGCTGGAAAAACTGCGCACAAAGTATAAAATAACACGAAAAGATTATGAGTATCAGAAGAACAAACTCAAAATGGTCGGATTTACTCTTGAAGAGAAAGTGCAATACCTCTACAGCTTTTTGATGATGATAGGCCAGGTGGATAATTTTGCCGAGTTCGTCATTCTCTGTGGACACCAAAGTGTTTCGGACAACAATCCGTTTGAGTCGGCACTTGACTGTGGCGCATGTGGCGGGAGCAGCAGTTTGCCAAACAACAGAGCTCTTTGTATGATAGCCAACTCGCAAGATGTAAGAGAGGCCATAGCCAAAAAAGGGATTGTCATTCCTGATGATGTTAAATTTATGCCGGCTTTACATGTAACGAGTACAGATGAGATAAAGTTTTATGATACAGACATCCTAACGCAAGAAGAGATGACAAAATTTACAAAAGTTATGAAGGATTTTGAAGAAGCTTCAAAAATTTCGCGTCAGGAGAGAATCACCCAGTTGCCGTATACAAATAGCCAGGAAGATATCATTGTAAAATCAATGGACTGGTCAGAACCAAGGCCGGAGTGGGGATTGGCAGGAAATATGGGTGTTTTTGCCGGTCCAAGAAGTTCTATAAAACATATGGCATTTAAAAACAGACTCTTTATGCACTCGTATGAGGCTTCTTTGGATAATGAAAATGCGGATATTCTGACAAAAATTTTCAACGGACCTCTTATTGTAGGCGAGTGGATCAACATGGAACACTATTTTTCTACAGTAGACAATGCCGTTTATGGGGCAGGTTCCAAAGTCTACCACAATATTGTTGCCAAAGTCGGGGTTTTTAACGGTAATTACGGTGACCTTAAAATAGGACTTCCTACGCAATCTGTTATGCTGGAGGGTAAAGCCTATCATGAACCTGTCAGATTGCTTACGTATATGGAAGCTCCTTTGGAAGCAGTGGGCAAGGCGGTTGAAAATTCGGTGGCCAAAGAGTTTATTTTAAATGAGTGGATACGACCTGTTATCATTGACAAAAAAGCGAAGAAGGTATATTCGTATGAATCAGGTGATTTTAAAGTTATAAAAGAGTTTTAATAGTATGTTTTCTTAACCATACTTTTAAGCGCAAAGTGATATAAACAGAGATTACTCTATACAAAGGAAATATTAATGTATACAATAGAAATTGACAAAGAATGCAGTTGCTTTAAAAAAAGCGGATTTGAAAACAATATGACATTTGATTCAAGAGAAGACATGATCAACAAGGCAAGAGTGTTAGAGTGTCGTATGAATCAAGAGTTTTGCATGAAACACTTTTTTCAGGCTGTAGATTACGGTGACAAAATCATCATTCACAGTACTGTAAGACCTGTGGAAGACGAAGATGAAGATATCGAGGATGCAAGAGACCTGGTGCAAAGAAGCGGTGTAACCATCGGATTTGACGCAAGTGAAAGCACACCAAACGGAAAAGAAAACTGCAGAACTCCAAGTTCTGATTTTTAAAGCCAGGCATCTTTTTTGGAACCGGTACTTCAGTGCCGGCTGTTGCAATAGTCCTGCCACTCTCAGCCGGCACTGAAGTACCGGTTCCGAGAACTGCCGGCTGAGAGTGCCAGGAAAAGCAGTAACAGTCGGCACTCCAGAAAAAAATTTAGTTTTTCTCACAAGTCATGCTTTAGCATAGAAAGTACCAATTCCGAAATATTGCTTATTTTTCTTTTGCTATACTTACAAAAAAAGTGAGTGAAATTTGATGCAGGATTATCTTATTGTCTTTATTGTGCTGTATATGCTTTTGGAGTTTTATGAAGTGCAGTGGCAAAAGGCTGGGACACTTATGGACATGTTGGCACGGATGTACCGCTATTATCATAAAAATGTTCTTCTTTTTCTGATTATGCACCCGACCTTTTATTTTGCCGTCTGGTTTTTGTTTTATACCCACTATAATCCCTATGCTTTGGCATTACTCTCTTTTAAAACTGCTGATATTGTAAGTAAAATTATTATGATTGATCAGGTTTTTATAAAAAAAGAGATATCAAAAGAGTTTGCCCAGGTATTGCTGACTCCCATAGGACCGTATTTGCCGTATGCAGGGCTTTTGCTTTATCCGTTTTTTATCTATATGGCTTTTGCATGAATCTGCAACAAAGATACTGCTCAAAATATTAAGTTTTACATATTACTGCAAAGTTAATTGTAGAAGTTGGACCGCATCTTTTTTCTTCAAAGGTTTGGAAAAAATATACCCTTGTATATAGGTAGCGCCAAACTCCTGCACAAGCTGCTGCTGTTCTTTGTCCTCGACCCCCTCTACAATAGTGCACATTCCCAAATTTTCAGCCAACGCTATTGTGGATTTCACAATAATATAGTCTTTTCTGTTTGTGCATATTTCGTCTATGAATGATTTGTCTATTTTTACTTTGTTTATTGGCAGATTTTTCAGGTAGGCCAAAGACGAGTATCCTGTCCCGTAGTCATCCAAAGAGATATCGATGCCCAAAGACTGAATCTGTGTCAGCTGTTGCACGGCCTCTTGTATATTGTTCATAATAGCACTTTCTGTAATTTCAAGCTCTATATGTCCACCGTCTATCCATTGTTTGTCAATATAAGTCTGTATATGCTCAAGCAGATTATGTTCTTTGAAATGCTGCGCAGATATATTTACCGCAATCGTAAATTTGTTGCAGATTTGGTTTAATTCTTTGCATACCGTGTTGATTTCCCGGAATATCCATTGTGTTATATCTATTATAATTTCGCTCTCTTCAGCAACAGGGATAAAATGGTCAGGCCGGATAAAACCTTTTTTTGGATGGTTCCACCGGATGAGTGCTTCAAATCCGGCAATGCTCCTACCGTCTACAGTGAATTTTGGCTGGTAATAAAGTTCAAACTCATTGTTTTTAAGTGCTGTTTTGAGTTCATGCCTTATAAGCATTTTTTTCACAGCCTCTTCCTGCATTCGTGCTTGAAATATTGTACACCTGTTTTTTCCCTCTTTCTTTGAACGAAAAAGTGCAATATCGACAGCTGCCAAAAGTTCTTTTGTGTTGCTCCCGTCACCCGGATAGAGTGCAATACCGTTGCTGACACTTACATTAATGATGTGCTTGTCAATAAAGAGCTCTTGTTTTGAAAAATCATTGATTTTGCAGCCTATCTCAAGCGCATCTTCCGGTTTTGTAATATCATAGGCCAGGATTGCAAACTCATCGCCGCCGAGCCTTGCGATAATGTCTTCTTCGCGGAGGGTATCTTGCAAATACTGAGCAAATTTTTGAATGACGATGTCTCCGGCATGGTAGCCTATGGTTTCATTGATCTCTTTAAAATTGTCTATATCCGCAAAGAACAGTGCAAAATGCTCTTTTTTTCTTTTTTTGATCAGTTTGTTTAAAATGCGTATAAAGTAGTTTCTGTTTGCCAATCCGGTCAAAGCGTCATAATAAGCGAGCTGTTCAACCTCTTTTTGTTTCGCGATTAAGTCGGTGATATCCTGGCTCATTGCCACATAGTTGGTAATACTTCCTGTTTTTGGCTCCTTTAAGGCCCAGATTTTTTGCCAGACAACATAGTCTGTGCCGTCTTTTCTCCTATCGATGATTTTTCCCTGGAAATTTCCAAATGTATGAATTTTATACCACATGTCGGCATAATATTCATCACTCATGAGATTTGATTTGATGATCTCTTCGGGTTTTTTTCCGATGACTTCATCGCGTGTGAACTGACTGATTCTTTCAAATGCAGGATTGACAAAAATAATATTTTTCTTTGCATCGGTAATAAGTATGGCATCATTGCTGTACTCGATAACGCGGGCTATGATTTCAGACTCCTTGGCTATATTTGTAATTTGCTCAAGCAGGTCATCAATATAAAGGGATTTTACCCTGCTTTGCTTCCTGTTGAAAGTCGATGTTATATCATAAATTTTGTGCAGTTTTATTAAAAAATGCTTATAGTAAAGATAAAATAAAAGTATAATGATAAACAACAAAAAGAAAAAGACAGCAAGCAACTCTTGAAAAATCTCTTTTTCTTTTTGTAGGATCAGAGTATGCAGATCATACAGCATTAGCAGATAGCCATAGTCATCAATTCTGATTGTCACATCTATACTTTGGCCTAAAAGATGGATAGAAAAATCATAGAAATTTTTTATTTCTTTTTCGTAATGCTGCAGCCTTTTTGCAGAAAAAACTTCTTGGAGTTTTTTGCCAATATCCTGCTTGCGACTGGCATAGAGTATTCTTTCATCTGCCGAGACGAGCATAATATATTTGATATTGGACTGGAGAGACAACTGAAAAATACCCTTTTGGAGTGCATCTTCCTTTTTGTTTGCAGGGAATTCATCTATAAGTGTTTTGAACATATACGACTCTTCTTTTGCCTTGTTGAGATAACTTGTCAGAATTGCCTCTTTACTTTTTGAAACTGTGTACTCAAAAAAACCGAACATGCATAGAGATAGCAGAACTATAGCGGTAATCGGATAGAGAAGAGTTGCTGAGAGTTTATACATATGAGGCCTTTTCCTGTAACTGCTGAATAATTTTCAACTGTCTTTTTGATATAAAAGGGGTGAGTGTACTCTTAATGCTTGGCGTATTTTTTAAATGTATGATGAGTTTAAACTTGTTGTCTACGGGCATGATTTTATCAACCGTTCCTAAGAAGTTCTCTTCTGATTCAAAGAAGCGAACACGCATTGTTAATTCCGAATCAATATGGATATCATAAAGAGTCTGAACATATACAACAAAAGTCGTAAGGGACACAGTATGCAGTTCTTCCGGAATTTGTGCTTTTTGTGACTGCAGCACTATTTCTATGGGGTTTTCTATACGTACATGTATATTTCTCCGATCCAGTGCAGAGTACTGTGCAGATTGAAAGTTTTCCAGAACTACTTGGCTGTTTTTTACATCCACATATTTTACATATGCCTTGAAATTTGGTTTTTTTGGCATGGTAATGTACATTTTGTCGTTTATCTGCAGTGCTGCAGCAGCTATTTTTCGAATGCTGAGCGTCATTTCATTGTGTGTCAGATGTATGATTTTTGCAGTGGACTGCAAGGGTATTTCCATATAGTAGTTTGTGACAGACAGGCTCTTTCCTTTGTCATAATAAGTTTTCATCAATGCTAAGAATACATGCTGTTCTTCTAAGTGTTTTTGCTTTTCTGCCTGGAAAGCGGCGTCATCTGTAATTGATTTTTGCGGAGAATTCTGAATACTGTTGAGCAGAATTTCTCCTCGTTCTATAATACTTTTTGAAGTATCTTTATCATGCAGGAGTATAAGGGCTGCATTTGTTTGTATCTCTTTTGCATCAACATTTGCGTGAAGGGCAGTATCAATACTCTCTAAAAGCTGATTGGCATTTTGAAGTGTGAGTGTATCTGACAAAAGAGCAAAATGGCTGCTGCCGATACGTGCTGAGTCTATAGGATACTCTGTCTGTATCACATTGGCGACTTCTTGAATAATGTGCTCACTCTCTTGCTGTGTATGGTATTTACTGTATTGGCTGAAGCCTTTGAGCGAGAGCATGAGAATTTTTAAATTACTGTTTGGCAGCTTTGCAAGTTTTTGAGCAATCATCTCCTCAAATCCCCGTAAATTATCCAACCCTGTCAGATCATCTTTGTAGACAAGTTTTTTCAGGACATTGATTTGTTTTTGTTGTGCTGTAATATTCTCAAGAGTAAAAACAAAATTGTTTTCTTCTTCTACCCGGGTTACATGCAGTTGCATAACTACCATCTGCTGTGTCAGGTGGTCAAAAAGGCGTACTTCGCATTTACCTTTGTACTCTTGTATAATTTTTTCTATCCAAGCCTCATAATCCTTTACTCTGAAAAAAGAGTTGTGGCAGTTGCTGTCGCTAATGAAATCCAAGGCAGAGGGAAATTTTGTTTTGTACTCTTTGAGGTCTCTGACACCTGCTGTTTTGTAGAGTGCTTTGTTGGCAATATAAATTTCATTATTGTGCAGTTTAAAAATGATATTGTTTTGTGCATCAAGAATAACCTGCAAACGTTTCAGATATCTTTTGAGCTGCAACTCTTTTTGTTGTGTGACATAATGTGCATACTTGCCGCGACTGAAGTTTTTCATAACCCCTGCAAGATTTGTATCAAATATTTTCAAAAGAGACATCATCAGAGCAACATTGTTTGGAGTCTCAGCAGACTGCTGGAACAGATGCTTAAAAACAGTACTGCGAAGGGTAACACAGAGGATAAAAATCTCATCTGCAGTAATATTGTTCTTGAGCATCAAATCGACAAATTTATTCATACTCGGACAGTTTTGCATCTCTTTTTTTGCCTGCATAACATCAACCGCATGGGAAAGAATAGCTGTTGCAAAATTTTTGGAAAATTTTTGGCGATTTATTTTGTGCTGTGTAAATATAGAGAGAATCTTTGGATCATTCAGCCATTGTTCAATCACAGATGCACTGTGTTGTGTGAGCCAGGCTCCAATTTCGTATAGATTGTGCATGCGATTGTTGGTAACTCCATCTGTAAAACTTCAATTATCAGACATTGTACAATTTGATGAATTAATTAAATATTAATTAGCCAGTTCAGGAACATATAGAGAAGAAATAATAATTTTTTGTTATACTTTTAGTAAAAAAACCACAAAGGCATATTCCATGTTCGGACAAACAGCATCAGTAGTATGAAGATAAAAAATATTTTTATTGAGGTTTTGCATATTCCGTTGAAGACCCCTTTTGTTACCGCGCTGCGACGGGTGGAAAATGTTGAGTTTATACGGCTAAGGATTACATGTGACAATGGTCTGTTCGCTTACGGTGAAGCGCCTGCCACCAAAGCAGTGACAGGAGAAGACCTGCAAAGCATTGCAAATGCGATTGGCGGGTTGCAAGATGCCTTGCTTGGCCTGACGCCGGGTGAGGCTTTACATGTAATCCATGGCAGTACAATGGGTTCGAGTGCAAAAGCCGCTCTTGATATGGCAGTTGTCTCTTTGCTGGCACAACAGAATAATCAGACACTGTTACAGTATCTCGGTACAAAAGATTTTTCTCCGATTTTTACCGATATTACTGTCAGTCTCAATGATGCAGACATAATGCTCTCAGATGCGAAAAAAGCTTTTGACAATGGATTTCATATTTTAAAAGTAAAGCTTGGCAGTGATCTGGAGCATGCTGTTGCAGTTACAAAAATGATTACTGAAACGCTTGTAGATGCAGAGGTGCTCATAGATGCCAATCAGGCGTGGAATCTTGAACAGTCACTGTACTATGTTGAGGCGGTAGCGGGATTACATGTAAGCCTGATTGAACAGCCTGTAGTTGCAGATGATTTACAGAGCCTCAAAACAATAACCCAAAAAAGCACTGTTCCCATTCTTGCGGATGAAGCGGTATTTACTCTTGAGGATGTAAAAAAAGTGTATGAAGAGGGCTGTGCAAATATGATAAATGTCAAACTGATGAAGTGCGGCGGTGTGAGCAGGGCACAGGAGATTTTGGAATATGCCAGATCCAACAACATAGAGTGTATGCTGGGGTCTATGCTGGAGGGACCTGTCTCCATACATGCGGCTCTTTGTCTTGCCTTTGCATACAGAGATGTTGTAAAGTATGTAGACTTGGACTCTCCTTTATTGTATAAAGATACGCCTGAGATTTTGGGAGAATTTGGTATAATACGCAACACAATACAGAGTCTTGCAGGTTCGAACATTTATAAAGGTTGAGAAATGAAATATGATTTTTCCGGGGTTTTAGAGGGTGATTCGGAGCTGATTTATACCGAACTCAGAGACAGATATTTAACCTGTATAGAATCATATGCCTGTGAGCAGGTGATAAAAAAGTTTTATCTGCGAATTATTAATTTATTTCATCAGTCATTCACTTCGAATGATATAAATACTCTCTACAAAGAGCTGGCAATGTATAAAATTTCGATGAATGTTCCCTACATTATTATGACCAACGAAATATACGGGCTGAAAAACCTTTTGTTATCCAGAATTGCGCAAAATATTGAGAGTAATAAAATTTTGAATCTCATATCCCTGTTTAAAGAGATAAACAATGGTGTTGCCTATATCTATCTCTCAAGATATACACAGGAAATTTATACGGTCAATAACAATCGGCTCAGTTCTTTATCTGATCTTTTGGACAAAGACATTATCATAAAACACTATGAAGCGCATCTAAAATGGCTGAATGAGTTGGCAAAACATATTAACAGTTTTGACAAAAATGATTTTCCCGAACTTGACGGGATGCAGTGTGACTTTGGGCTGTGGCTAAACAATCATGCAAAAAAAATCATCCAAAACAATTCAAAGCTTGATGTTTTGACACGGTTGCATAATGATTTGCATATGTTTGCAAAGAAAATATTTGTAAATTTAACAACATCGGAGTATCATGTACTTATCTCCTATTTGGAAAAATGTGAGCTTATCTCTTTGAACATCGGTACAGAGTTGGCACTTATTGACAATATCGAGATGAATAAAAAAATGACCAAGGACAATCTGACAGGTGCGCTCAATCGAAATTCCCTGGAACTGATATTTAAAACCCAGTATGAACTCTCTTATGCCACAGAGAACTCTTTTGTTCTGGCAATGTGCGATTTGGATTATTTTAAAAAAATAAATGATACCTACGGGCATGTCGCCGGAGATAAAATGTTGCATTTTTTTGTTGCAATTGTGAAAAAACATATCAGAACTTCTGATATTGTCATCCGATACGGAGGCGAAGAGTTTATGATAATTCTCTCAGCCATACAAAAAGAGGCAGGTTTCAAAGTATTGGAAAAGATACGCCAGGCTTTTGAAGCCGCGGTACTTGAAGCGGATGGACAAAAGTTACAGGCCACTGTAAGCATGGGGGCTATGTGGATTAAGCCTGATAAAATATACAGGCATACCCTGCTTGACGAATATGTAATGATTGTGGATAAGATGCTTTACTGTGCCAAAGAGAACGGAAGAAACACGATTGAGGCTATTTAGAGACAACAAATCTCAGCCAGACAAAGCCCAAAAAACCTGCAAGCAATGAGGCCAGCAGTATTCCTGTTTTTGCCTGAAAAATCAGTGTGCTGTTGCCTGCAAAGGCCAAATCAGCGACAAAAATACTCATCGTAAAACCAATACCGCCCAAAATGGCAACACCAAACAGCTGACTCATGCTGCTGTTATGCGGCAGTCTGGCAATGCCGAGCTTCACACTCAGGTAAGAAACCCCGAATATACCAATGACCTTGCCCAGCAGAAGCCCAGATACTATACCCAGGGAGACAGGATTGGCTAGACTTTGACTAAATGATGTAAAATCCAAACTGACACCGGCATTTGCAAGTGCAAAAAGAGGAATGACAAAGAGTCCTATGGGAAGGTGAAGCGCATGCTCAAGCCTCAAAGCAGGAGAACTTACCAAGTCAATTCTGTCTTTGAGGTTTTGCAAAAGGGCTCTTTGTTTTTCATGCATTGTGTGATCGGTGGCAATGGGATAGTTGTCATATTCGTCAAGCAGATTTTTGGTATGTGTTGTAAAATCCAAAGGAGTATAGCTGGGCTTGGAGGGAATTGCAAAAGCGGCAATAACACCGGCAATTGTCGCATGGATACCTGATTCGAGCATAAACAGCCACATAAAAATGCCTACAATGAGATAGGGCAAAAGCATGTGAATGCCAAAACGGTTAAAGGCCACCATAATGAAAAATGACAAACCTGCCAGAAAAAGAGGGAGAATATGAATTTGTTCGGTGTAAAAAAGTGCAATAACTACAACGGCCCCAAGATCATCTACAATAGCAAGCGCAATCAGGAATGTAACAAGTGCCGGAGAAATTCTGCGTCCTAAAATCACCAAGGCACTGATGGCAAATGCTATGTCTGTGGCCATTGGTATGCCCCAGCCGTTTGCACCGGGACCGTCTGTGTTGATGCTCATATATATGAGTGCAGGAAAAACCATACCGCCGACAGCTGCAAAAATAGGCAAAATGGCAACTTTGATATTTGAGAGTTCTCCGATGAGAATTTCCCGTTTGATTTCAAGTCCTATCAAAAAGAAAAAGAAGGTCATCAGTCCGTCATTTATCCAATGGCTGAGTGACTGTGAAAGTTTCCATGAACCTATAGAAACAGATATGGGCGTATGAAATATATCATAATAGAGTCCGGAAAAAGGTGAGTTGGCAAGGATAAGAGCAAGAATAGTTGTAAAAAATAAAATAAGTCCCGTAGTTGTTTGTGCATGAATGAAATTTTCCAAAGGAGTGGAAATTTTTTCAAAAGCTTTTTCCCACGGTGCGTATAACTTCATTTGCCATTCCTTAAATATCAGAGATCAATTATAACACTAAATAAGAATAAGTTGAAATATGTGTATAATTTGTGTATGAATTTACAGAATTTGAAAAATAAGACCATATTGCTGCTTGGAAAGAGCAGGGCTTTTAGTGAAGATGAGTTTGTGTCACAGCTGAAGTTTCATAATATTACCCTGTGTAAAGAAGTTACCGATGCGGTTACTCTTGTTGTTGAGGGGCGCATGATGAGTCCGTATGAGCAAAACCTGAGTGATACCCTTTATGAAGAAGAAAAATATGAGTTTATGAATATAGATTTGTTTGAAAAACTTTTGGCAGAAGAGATTGACAGCGATACGCTGCTTATGAGTCTCAAACTCTCCAATGACAAAAAAAGATTAAAAAGTTTTTTGCAAAACAGCTGTATAGAAGATGCGCTTTTTTTTAAACTCTTAAAAATGTACTCTTTTGGCGGTGAAGATTTTTTCGAAAATGATGACAATCGTGATGTCTCTGCTGCTTTAATAGCAAGGTTTTATGAAAATATAGAGAGAAACCATAATGTACAGTATGCGACAACGGGAATTTATCATCTGATAGTACAAACAAAAAACGAACAGCTTTTAGAAGCCATTGCTTTTTTGGAGCCGAGTAAAAAACATCCCAAAATTATAAAAGTACTTGCCCTGCATCCAAAGCTTCCAAAAAGTGTGCAGAAAATGTTTTTAAAAAAAGGGGATGAAGCAACAAAAGAAGCGATGGCGTACAATGTCAATCTGGATAAAAATATAGCTCGTGAGTTGATAAAAAATAAAAAATTTGCCGAGATTGCAGCACAGAATATCAGGCTCGATGAGGAGATGTTCTCACTTTTGTCTGAGTATAAAAATGCATTGGCGGCAAATGAGACCTTAGATGAAGCTATGCAGCAGGAGCTTGTTACATGTAACGATGAGACAATTCATCTTGCTTTGGCTGCAAACAAGTGTTTACATGTAATTACATGTAAACAGCTGCTTTGTCTAAATAATGAGAGAATCAGACAAGTAATTTATGCCAACAGTGCAACGCCGAGAGATATTCTGAAGTCTGCCTATAAAGAGGGAAACTGCAGTGAAGCGCTGAGTCGCAACAATGCGACACCGCAAAATATTTTGGAAGAACTTTTTAAATGCGGGGATGCACAGATACTTCTGAATTTGGCAAACAATGAAAATACTCCGGTAGATATTTTATATCAACTGCAACTTGAGAGCCGTTTTGAGCGGGCAGTCAAAACAAACAGAGCCTTTTCAAAACATATACAAAGTGAAAATATAGGATGGTTAGTATGAGAGCAGGAGAATTGACACAGGCACTGCAGGCACTGGTTCTGCAAAAAATCCCGACATTTCTGTGGGGAGCACCGGGAATTGGAAAATCTTCGATTGTCAAACAGATTGCAGAGAAAAACAAGCTTGGTTTTATTGATTTGCGTTTGGCTTTGATGGACCCGACAGATTTAAAAGGCATCCCTTTTTATGACAAAGAGTCACACACCGCACTTTGGGCTCCGCCTGCTTTTTTACCGAGTGAAGGCCAGGGGATTTTGTTTTTGGATGAGCTTAACTCTGCAGCGCCTGCCGTGCAGTCTTCGGCGTATCAGTTGATACTTGACAGACGTGTCGGTGAATATGAGTTGCCTGAGGGATGGGCTATAGTTGCTGCGGGAAACCGTGAGGGTGACAGAGGCGTGACCTACCGGATGCCGGCTCCTCTGGCAAACCGTTTTGTGCATTTTGAACTGGAAGTGAGTGTGGATGACTGGCGCAACTGGGCATACAAATCCGGACTTGACAGTCGCATAATTGCCTACATAAGTTACAAAAACGAGCATCTCTTTACCTTTGATGCAAAAAAAGAGCATAAAAGTTTTGCAACACCCAGAAGCTGGGAATATGTCGGGAGTATTTTACAAAGTGCTCTGCCTGCATCTGTGCTTTTGGAAACAGTGAGCGGTGCGGTAGGACGGGATGTTGCCGTTTCATTTTTGAGTTTTTTAAAAGTGATGGACAGGCTGCCCGATATTGGGAAGATACTCAGTGCAGATGATTTTGTTTACAGTGATGAGGTCGATGTTTTGTATGCTTTGAGCTCTGGACTGGTGAGTCACTATCTGCAAAATCCAAGCGATGAGCGATTGGAAAATTTACTCCGATATACGCTCAAGCTCAAAGGGGAATTTGCCGTGATGATAGCACAGGATTTACAACGAGCGGGCATCACTATGGAAGGCTCAACTGTCTTTAAAGAGTGGGTAAAAAAGTTTTCCTATCTGTTGCAATAGCCGACACGAACACACTGGTCTCAAAGGGTGTTTTTCCCGGAATCCGTACTTTAGTCCGGGCTGAGAATGACAAGAAAGTTCAAACAGTCGGCACTGAAGTACCGATTCCGGGAGGATGTGTAGTTTTTTCGGAACGCGGACTTCAGTTTGGCTACCAAAATACAGCATCTCTTCGGAACCGGTACTTCAGTGCCGGCTGTTGCAATAGTCTTGCCACTTTCGTCCGGACTGAAGTCCGCGTTCCGAAAAACAGGAGTAAAGGAAAAATATGCAAAAAACAGAAGAAAAAATCTCGCAGGCAAAAGCAAAACTTTTGCTTGAATATCCTTATTTTGGAACCCTTGCCTCCAAAATCGATGTTGTGATGAATGATGATATTGAAGCCTTTAAAAGTGACGGTAAAAAGCTTGAAATCAACAGCGATTATCTGAAAAATCTGGAACTCAGTGAAATGGAATTTGTCTTTGCCAACGGGGCGATGCATGCCAGCCTGGCTCATGAGATGCGTAAAAACAAACGCAGTGGCTGGCTGTGGCAGATGGCTACGGATATGGCAGTCAATGATATGCTTGTACAAAACGGCTTGGATATGCCCTATGGTGCACAATACCGGGAACGTTTCAGCGGGATGTATGCAGAGGAGATTTATGCCGAGTTAAAAGATGATATTCTGCGTGATGATGAAGACTTGGAGTATGAAGCCGATGATGCAGGTGATGTAGAGCAAAAAGAGAACAATGAGCAGGAGCAACAGAGTTCAGAACAACAGTTGCAAGAAGAAATTTTGCAAGAACAGCTTTTTGCAGAGGAAGCCATTGCTCTTTTGGAATCCAAAATGCACAAAGGTGAAGCACCGGTGACGATTGAGCGTTTTTTCCAACTGAGTGATTTTGGAAAAATTGACTGGCGAAATGAACTGAGGATTGCACTTGACCCGTATTTTCGAGATGATTATGTCATGATGCCGCCTTCTAAAAAACTGCTCTACAGCGGTATATACCTGCCTTCGAATATTTCTCAGACCTTCCGTCTTGTGATTGCAGTGGACAGTTCCGGCTCCATTGATACAGTGCTTTTAAATGAATTTTTGAGTGAAGTAAACTTTTTAATGACATTGGTGCAAAATTATCAGATTGAACTGCTTGTATGCGATGAAAAAATCCAATCACACAGTACTTTTTATAGTGGAGAAAGATTGGAAATTGATATAAAAGGCGGCGGGGCAACAGACTTTCGTCCTGTGTTTTACTTTATAGAAGAAAACTTTGATGATGTGAAACTGCTTTTGTATTTTACAGATCTGGCAGGAGTTTTTCCGAAAAATGCACCGGATTATGAGGTGAAATGGATAAGTTCCAAGGAAAAGGAACTTCCGTTTGGAACACTGATAAAGATGAATCAGGCTTGAAAAACAACCTGGTTTCTTCCGTTCTTTTTTGCATTGTATAAAAGCATATCGGCTGCATTAATATTCTCCTCAAGAGATTCCTCTTCGTTAAAGAGTGTTGCACCTATTGAGACAGTGAAATTTATATACTTGTCATCTTTTAGGTGATATGAGAATTTTTCCACTTCTTCTCTGAGCCTGTTGAAAATTTCTTCTGCACTGTACTGATTGATATTTTTCAGTACAACACAAAACTCTTCTCCTCCAAACCTTGCTACAATATCATGCGGATTTGTAGAACTTCTCAGGATATCTGCGAGGGCGATGATGATTTTGTCTCCTGTATCATGACCATAAGTGTCATTGATATTTTTAAAGTGATCTATGTCTATCATCGCGATGGCAAATCTTTCACCGCTGTTTTTAACTTCGTCGATATATTCATTTATTGTGTCAAAAAAGTATCTGCGGTTATACAGCCCTGTGAGGTAGTCACGGTTTGCGTAGTTTGTGATCATCTGTATATTTTCCAAAGCTTCTATGGAATTGTTAATGCGGCAGGAAAATTCCTCTTTGGAAAAAGGCTTTTTAACATAGTCATTTGCTCCGTGTTTTAAAAAGAGTGCCGTTATCTCTTCATCTTCATTTGAAGAGATGACAAGAATACAGAGTTCGTTTTTGGTATATGTTTTTCTGATTTCTATGGTTAACTCCAAACCATCCATGACAGGCATATTGTAATCAGTCAGAACAAGAGAGATGTCAGGTTGGGATTTGAGCATACCGATCGCTTCTTCTCCGTGGGCAACGCTGATGACCTGAAAAAAAAGATTTTCAAGCATTGTCTGCATCTGCTGTCTAAAGATTCTCGAATCATCCACTACAAGCACTTTGTGCTTTTTGTTGTTTTGCAGACGCTCTATGGTGTGGATGATGTAGTTTATGTCATCTACACCGCTTTTGTTGACATAGTCAATAATATTTTTTTGAAGAATTTTTTTTCTGAATTCTTTGTCAATATTACCGCTTAAAACTATGGCATGAATCTTTTTTTGCGTTACATAATCAACAATCTCTCCGTTTGGCGCATCAGGCAGGTTGATATCCAGAAGTGTAACGAAATAGGAATACCGTGCGATAAAGAGTTTTGCTTCTGCCATTGTGTACGCCACATCGACTTCCAAATCAAGAGCAGAATGTAGCTTTTTTGCAATAAGTTTTGCCAGTGTTTTATTGTCTTCTACAATTAAAATTTTTTCATTCATCATAAATATTCCTAAAAAATGTTAAGTAACAGTATACAGTTATTAATCTGATATTATACTAAGAATGGCTATTATCCGTTTATGAATTATAAAGCTTTGATACTTGATAAACTATACAGGAAACAGAATCTTTTTTTAACAGGCGGTGCCGGTGTTGGAAAAACGACTGTTACAAGAGAAATTATTGCAGCATTTGAGAGGGAGGCAAAAAAAGTTGCAAAACTGGCTTCAACCGGAATGGCAGCTACACTTATAGGCGGGCAGACACTGCACAGCTTTTTTGATTTGGGGATTGCTTCGAATGTGGATGAGTTGCAAAAAAATGCAAAATTTGAAATTAAAAAGAAGATTAAAAAACTGATATTGAGTATGGATTTAATCGTTATTGATGAGATTTCCATGGTCAGTGATACACTCTTTGCAATGATAGAACTGCGTCTTAAGCAGGCAAATTTTAATGGCTCTTTGCTGGTCGTAGGTGATTTTTTGCAACTCCCTCCGGTTGTACGCGGTTATGGCGAAGTAAAATTTGCTTTTGAATCACCCGCCTGGCAGAATTTCTCTTTTGAAACAGTGGAACTGACACATATCTACAGAACAGATGATCTTCGTTTCATTGAGTTGTTGCATGCAGTGCGATTTGGCAGGATAGATGAACAGACGCATAATCATCTGAACGAATTTATAAAGCCATTGCCCGCTGATTTGAGTCAGTTTACATTTTTGTTTGGCAAAAATGCTTCGGCTGCAAAACACAATAAAGCCCAGCTTGATTTTATAGATGAGGCTTTACATGTAAAGGAAGCACAGATTGTAAAACATCTCAAATCAACGCAGGACAAAGAAGTGGAGCGTTTTATGGATGATGCCAGAATAGATAAAGAACTTGCATTGAAAGTGGGTGCTCCTGTTTTGTTTACACGAAACGCCTGGAACTACTTTAACGGAGAAAGAGGCACTGTTGTGAATGTGGATGAGCGCTATGTGTATGTGCAAAAGAGTGACGGCAAAGTGGTAAAACTTGAGCCGAGTGCACAAAGTAAGGCCGTATGGAAAGAAAAGAGTGTAGAGGGAAAAAAAGAGATGGTGGAAGAGAATGTTTTTACGGTCTATCAGTTTCCAATAAAACTTGCGTTTGCGATAACCATCCATAAGTCACAGGGGATGTCCATCGAAGATTTGATTATAGAGACCAATGAGATTTTTGCACCTTCTCAGTTTTATGTGGCACTTTCACGTTCCTGTAATCCTGCGAGACTCACACTTATTGCCCCAAAAAGACAATGGTATGAGCTTGCATATGTAAATCCAAAAGCTTTGAATTTTGTACAAAAGGAAGAGGCTTGTTGAAAAATGTAGAGAGCGGCATACTTTTTATGCTTGGTGCGGCTTTGATTTCTGCACTCAACGGAGCGTTGACTAAAATACTCTCCGAAGATATTTCTGCTTTGGAAATTGTCTTTTTTCGCAATCTTATCGGAATTTTTATCATACTGTATACGCTGCAACATACGGCGCCAAAACTTACAGGCGGAAAGATTTATATGCTTTTTACCCGCGGGCTTTTTGGATTTATGGCAATGATCCTCTTTTTTTATACCATTAGCGTTATTCCTTTGGGCGAGGCGATAACTCTGAACAAAACCTCTCCTTTTTTTGTAACACTGTTTGCCTATTTTCTTCTGCATGAACGTTTAAACAAAAAAACACTGCTGGCACTGTTTATAGGCTTTTTCGGTGTTGTTCTTATAACCAAACCTTTTGGAATGAGCTTTTCATATACCCATTTCCTGGGTATTTTGGGCGGTTTTTTTGCAGCAGCAGCATATACAACGATAAAAAAAATAAAAGATATATATGACTCACGTGTGATTGTCCTCTCCTTTGTGGGTGTAGGAACATTTTTGCCGGCATTGTTGTTCCTGACTGCACCCTTTGTCAATGCTCCTGCTTCGTTAAGCTTTTTGTTCCCTGAGTTTATTTTGCCGACTACATTGCATGTATGGCTTTTGGTGGTTTTTATGGCATTTATATCGACACTCTCTCAATGGCTCCTGACAAAAGCATACAGTGCGCAAAACTTAAGTATTATAGGTGTTGTCAGTTATACAAATATTCCCTTTGCCATAGGTTTTGGGTATCTGCTTGGTGACAGTTTGCCGGATATATTGACATTTACAGGCATAGCCTGTATTGTATTTGGAGGTATTTTGGTAAGCAGGCGTTAAAGAATGAAATTATTTCATTCCACTTGCTGCAAGGGTTTAAGAGTATACAAACCACCATATATATTTATTAAAATTCCATCAGGGAGTTTTTTTCGAAGCTTCTTTATAAGTGTTCTTATAGAAGCAGCACTGTATTCTTTATCATTGTCCTCCCAAATGTTAACAAAAATATCAAATGAATTGAGCGATTTGTTTACATTGAGACATAATAGATGCAAAAGTTTCGTTTCATAATTACTTAACAAAATCAATGTATTATTGACAAAATATTCTTTTGTATCCAAATTATATGTTGAGATTGTATTCAAGTGTATAATATTCTTGGTAAAAGATTCAGTTTTTAATAATTCCAATGCTATATCTATACTCTGTGTTAATTCTTTTCTTTTGATAGGTTTTACTAAATAGTTAAGCATTTGCATACTTAAAGCCTCAAGCAGTTTTTCTTTTTCAGAGTGTGCAGTAAGTATAATGATTTGTGTATGTTTGGAGATTTTTCTTATCTCTTTTGAAAGTTCCAAGCCTGATAAAAAGGGCATTGTAATATCTGTAAGAACAATGTGAGGGGAATGTGTCTTGTATAAACTAAGCGCTTCTTCTCCGTTGTCAGCCTCATAAACAGTACAATTGTATCGACTTTTTATATAGGCAATATGATTTTTCCTTGTGGTGTACTCATCTTCTGCATACAGTAGTGTAAAATTTTTCATAATATTATGCTAAACAGCGCTCCTTTTTGAGTGTTTTTGACATACAATTCTCCTTTTAGACTATTTTCTACCAGCATCTTTGCCATATATAGACCAATACCGATTCCGTTTGATTTAAATTTGGTTGTGAAGTAGGGTTCAAAAATTTTCTCTAAAATTGTTGTATCTATACCGCCTGCATTGTCTTCAACTTCAATAATGGCTTTTCCATCTGCATTCTTTAATGTAATATGAATTTTCCTATATTCCATATTTTTATTTTTAAATGCATCGACAGCATTAATTAAAAGTACATGAAGGACTTGAATGAAATCATTGCTGTTTATCTTTGCCGAAATGCTTTGGGAAATATCTACTTTTACTGTTATTGTTTGTAGTTTTGTATCGATTAATCGTAGTGCCTGAGAGATAAGGTCTTCTAATTTTGCTACGGTTATATTTTTAGAGCTCTCTTTAAAATAGTTGCTGAAATTTTCAATAGTCTGGGACATGTGTTGTGTAATTGTTTCTATTCGTTCTATATCTGTATCTAGTGTTTTTGGTGTAATTTTTTTTGTATAAAAATCAGCATCAATTTTCATTGCTACTGCATTAAGTTCAGATAATGGCTGTCGCCATTGATGCGCAATATTTTGTAACATTTCTCCCATTGCAGCTAATTTGTTTTGGCGCTGGAGATGATTATTTTTATGTTGATTTTCTCTTTGCAGCGTGTGTATTTGTCTTGATAATATTATGGAAAAGGAGAAAATTTCAAAAATGACAGTTATCTCAAAGAGGTATGCAATAGGTTTGCTTAAAAACCCTACATAATAAAGCATGGTAAAAATCATTCCACCTAGAGAAACTCCCCAAATAAAAGCAAAATATTTTGCATATTTTTCTTTTTTTGTTACTGCAAGATAGATACTGACAGCCTCTAAATATAAAGCAAAAACAATAGCCAAAGGTGTCATATATTTTAGAAGATAATTCTGGTGTGAATTAAACAGAACAATCAAGACAATTAAAAACATAACTAAATGAAAGAAATAATAAATTTTTTTATAATTATGTAAATTTAAAAATTTATTGGTAAAAAGAAAAATGGAAAAGACTACTGTAGCCAAATAATAAACAGGCATATATGCCTGTTGGTAAATCAGTGTTTGGTTGTCTTGCAGAAAATATGCGATCATACCGCTTAAAGAAAGGTGATGTATAAAAATCATTGCTATAAAAAGAGCATAATAAAAATAGCTTGAATTGTCACTGTGAATACTTATACTTATTGCATAGATAAATGCAACAAGCAAAATACTGAAAAAAACAGTTAAGAGAAGCTGATGGCGAAGTTCTTCATTTTTATACATTTTGTAATCTTGTAGTTTTAGATGAAAATGGAGCGAGTGGGTCATAGGACGAAGTGCAAAAAGAAAAGTTTTTTCTTCATGGGGACGAAGTGAAACTTCAAATGTGAAAAAAAGTTCATTTTTGAATTTTTTTCTTTGCAGAACTCCGTTTTTCTCTTTTCTTTTGAGTGTATTATTCGCATCGATTTCATAAAGATCGCAAACAGCAAGGTTTGGTGCATCAAGGGTAAAATAGCGTATTATTTGTTTGTTTGAAGTGTTTTTAAGAATAGATTTTATCCAAAGTGTGTCTTTGAAAATATATCCAAAATTAAAAAAATCTTTTGTACTTTTTTGAAATAATATTGATTTTTGCAGTATGTCACTCACTGATTTTTGACTGTTTTTATCTAAAAACCAGGAGCTTTCTTTCAAGAGATTAAGATTACTTGTATTTTCATTTATGGACGTAATGCTTTGTGCATTAACAGACAATTGCATCAGCAAAAGAAGAGAAAAAAAATACTTATATGTTGAAAATTTCAATAATGGGCCTTATGCAGTTGCAATATTATTTCGAAAGTGTATCATTTTTACATAAAGAGAATCTTTTTATCCGTTTTTTTATAACAATTAATATTTTTCACATTTGGCACACACTTTTTTTATAGAATTTCGTGAAATTAAAACACAAAGGAAATAAATGAAGAAAGTAATACTTGCAGGAATACTAACAATGAGTGCCAGCCTTTTTGCAGAGGTCGATTTAAATGAACATAAAACTATTGACAAGATAGCATTAGCAGGATTAAATGCAAACATAGCAAAAGTTGATAAAGCTGCAGCCGGTCGTTGGTATTTATATCAGGGAGAAACAGCTGTTTGGAGAAAAGTAAGAAATGATGAATTTGAACTTGACGGTGCAATTGAAGAGGCATATACGCATTTTCTAAATAAAATAAAAGAAAATAAAGACATAATTGGACAAACAAGTGTATTAAGACTGGGGGCACAGTTTGGAAAATATAACTTTAAAAAACAAGAATTTCCTCTGTCACTTATGAGTAAAAATTCGTATATATCATATTATGGATCCGTTTTGGCATATAACGGGAAGACTAAATTGTCATTTGATAATATTAATCCTAATAATACAATACTTCCAATGATAAAAGCAGATGCTAAGCAATTTATGAAAGCAAGAAAGAACAGCAGAGGCAGTGTAGATAGAGATTTGACTGCAAAATATTCTTATGTAATTAAAAAAATAATCTCTTCATCTGAAAATATTGAACAATGTCAGGAAAATTTTCGCGGATGTAGTGATGATATTAATGTGAAAGTGATCGGACATATAACGAAGCTGGAAATTTTAGGCAAAGATGGCAAAGTTTTAAAAACATATGACAACTATAAGTAAAAGTACAGATAGCTGAAAAACGGAGGAATTAAAATGAGTGCAAAAAAACAAAGAGTAGAGGTCAATAGATAATGAAAAAAGTTTTATTAACAGTAAGTATTTTAGGTATAGTTATGTTTTCTGGATGCAGTTCTGATTCAAAAGAGTCTTTAAGACAAGAAATGAAAACACTTTTTCAAGATTGTTATAATTTGAAATATTCAAAAGAGGAATGCAGAGAAAAAGGTGTAGAACTTGGAGAAAGAATCAAAGACTTCAACAGAGGAGCCTCTTCAGAAGATAAAATCCGATTATAGTCCATAAAATTCTATCAAGAATGCAAGGTAGTGCAATGAATAAAGTGATAATTACTATGATAATCTTACTGAACGGATTAGTCTATGCTGATTCTTATAGCAAAAAAAATATTTTAGGAGTATGGGAGGTTTCGTCAGTAAAACCAAATGGTTTTGTCTCCTTTGGAAAAGAATTTTCAAAAACCAGAGGTGAAATTTATACTCTTTCCTTTAACAAAAGGGGAGAAGTGAAAAATAAGACGACAAATACTGTGTATAACTATGAAGTTGTCAATGGAAATTTGAAAATCTATCCAACGAAAACATATAAAAAAAACTATAAAATCAAAGATAAAAGACATTATGACCTGTGAAAAATCTCAAAGAACTACGAGAATTGTTACCAAGCTAATATAGTGCAGAAAAAAATTCCGGGTTATTATCGTAAAAACGGGTATAAATGGTGTAAAGTACAAGAGTATCCGAAAATTATATTTAGTGTGTTTCCGTCTTCTTCTCTGCCACAACAAACAATGAAAAATCCCAATTAAGCTTTTTGGCAGAAAACAAAGGTTATCATTTAAATATATTAAAAAAGGCAAGAGTAGATGCAAGGTGCGGACAGAAGTATTACTATTGCAATAGATGAACTTCCTGATAATGTTGTTATTTATAAATTTGAAAAGAATGATTTTATTTTTGTGGATTTAAATAAAAATGTTGAGAAAACTGAAAATATTTCTAAAAAGCAACTGATAGGCAAAAAATTGACAGAAGTTTTTCCCGGAGTAAAAGAGTTCGGGCTTTTTGATGTTTTGTTGCAGGTCCATGAAGACGGCAAAGCAAGAGATCTTGACACAAGGCTTTACAAAGATGAGAAGCTCAGCGGCTGGCGATATAACAGTGTAAGAAAACTGCCAAACGGTGAACTGATAGTCTTTTACAAAGATATGACGAGGTGTAAGCAGATGGAAGAAGAGTTGTATTATCTGGATAAAGAAACAGTGCTTGAGAGAAAAAAAGTGCAACTTCTTGCACAGGCTTTGGAACAGACTGATGACATGGTGTTGATTACCGATGCAAACGGTATCATAGAGTATGTCAATGATTCTGTGATTGAAAAAACAAAATATGAGAGAGAAGAACTGATAGGCAACAAAACAAATATTTTTAAATCAGGAAAACATACACAGGAGTTTTATAAGAATCTTTGGGAGACAATACTCGCTGGAAAGAATTATCATAATATTCTGATTGATAAGACAAAAGATGACAGGCTCTATTATGCAGACTTGAAAATAACACCGCTCTTTGATGAAAACAGAAATATTCAAAACTTTGTTTCCACAAGTACAGATATAACAAGCCGCATTGAGATGGAAAAAGAGCTGAAGAAGCTGGCAACCATAGACAGCTTGACGGAAATATACAACCGTTACAAAATAGATGATGCGATAAATATAGAAATACAAAGATATAAACGCTATAAAGAACCGTTTTGCATACTAATGTTTGACATAGATCATTTTAAAGTTGTCAATGATACATACGGCCATGATATAGGAGACAGAGTGTTAAAAGCTTTGAGTCGTCTGGTTTTGAAGCATATTCGCAAAACTGATATATTTGGTCGCTGGGGAGGTGAAGAGTTTGTTGTCATACTGGAAAATACAACAAAAGAGAAGGCTGTTGTCATTGCCGAAAAAATAAGAAAGAGAGTTGAGGCATATACTATAGATAAAAAATATAAAATCACGATCAGTATAGGCGTTGCCGAGTATCAGGAGCCGCAGACGAGAGAAGAGCTGGTGAAAAAAGCAGATGATGCTTTGTACAGAGCGAAACAAAACGGGAGGAATCAGGTTGTTGCTGCATAAAAATTTATTGTTGGTTTTATTGTTGGCGGTTGTCAGTTTCAGCGGATGTGTATCACATCAGGATAAAGGGTATTATGAAAGAGCAAACAAGGCAAGCGAGAAAGCACTGCAGAAGCTAGACAGAGAGTAAAAACTCTCTTATCTAAAGATTTTTATAACTCTTTTTCGTGTTTTGCCAAGTACTCGGCAACACCTTCGGCGTCAGGTTTCATACCCTCGTCACCTTTTTCCCAGCCGGCAGGACAAACTTCACCGTACTCATCAGTAAACTGCTGTGCATCGATCATTCTGAGCATTTCATCAACATTACGTCCAAGTGGAAGGTCGTTGATAACCGCATGACGAACAATGCCTTTGTCATCTATTAAAAATGAACCGCGAAGTGCTACTGCATTGTTTAAAAGTACATCATAAGCACGGGAAATATCTTTTGTCAAGTCTGCAACAAGAGGGAAATTGATACGGCCGATTCCGCCTTTTTCAACCGGAGTTTCTCTCCATGCAAAGTGAGAAAACTGTGAATCAACTGAAACACCTACAACGTTCACACCGCGTTTTTGAAATTCATCGTATCTGTGAGAAAATGCAATGATTTCTGACGGGCAGACAAAAGTAAAGTCTAACGGGTAAAAGAATACTACAGTACCTTTTTCACCGAAATTTTCGCTTAATTTGAAGTCTTCTACGATTGAGCCATCAGCTAAAACTGCTGTAGCTGTAAAATCTGGAGCTGGATTTGTTACTAACATATATATGTCCTTGTGTTTAATTTTATAAACCGATTCTATCTAATTTTTACTAATAAAAATCTATATTTTTTGAGTTAATTTATAACTTTTGATTTTGCCAGTGCCGCTTCTATCTCTTGGGTGCTTACATCACCGTCAAGCTTTAACGAAACATTGCCGTCTTTTCCGCTGACAGACATATTTTTGATTTTGCTTTTTGTGGCATCACTCATACATTCGCACTTTCCTGTGGCACAGTTTTCTACCATGGAAACGATATTTTGCTTTTTGACTGCACCACTGAAGGAAATTTTTACACCGCTGTCTGTTTTATTTACTTTTCTGTTCATCGCATAACTCCTCTTTTATGATTGGCAATAACTTTTTTTCTATTAAATTGAGAGTTTTTTCGTACTCCGCTTCTGCTTTGCCGCTTGGATCTTCAAAGCTTACATGTAAGGTCTTTACCGCTTTGGCAAAGACGGGACAGCTCTCTTTTGCAGCGTCACAGACCGTAATGACCAGATCAAAAGGAGTATCCAGCACCGTCTCTATCACCTTTGAATGATACTCATCTTTCCAATACCCTTTTTGTTTGAGCAGTGCCTGTGCGTGAGGGTTTACCTTGCCGCTTGCTTTGACACCCGAACTTTGGGCATGCACACACTCACCAAGTTTCGCATTGACAAGGGCTTCGGCCATGATGGAGCGGCAGCTGTTGCCGGTGCAGAGAATTAAAACTTCTTTTTTTTGACTCATATTTTACATGCTCCGTTTTGGGATGATTTTTTCAAAGGCGGCAAGGCTGTTTCCAAATGCCGAATTTCTCTTAAAGCCTCTGTGCGAAACCTGTCAAGCGGTGAGCGAATAGCATAAAATCCCCAGGTGCCTTTTCTCTCAACTCTTAAAAACCCGGCTTCTTTGAGTATTTTCAGGTGCCGTGAGAGACGAGACTGAATCATATCAAGCGATTCCTGCAAATCACAGACACAACACTCCCCGTATTCATCCAAAAATCGCAGTAAAAGGACTCTGGTTTCATCATTTAATGCCGAAACAGTTTTTAAAAATATTTCCATTGCATCCTCCGTTTGCAAAATTATAGCAGATAAAAACACAAATATCAAGATATATTGATTTATAGATTTTATTTCGTTATACTTTCACGAAAGCGTACAAATTATGCACGAAAGTTGTAACAGCCGGCACTGAAGTACCGGTTCCGAGGTGTTTTTGGAATAGAGACTGCGTCATAAAGTAAAGTAACTTTTTGGGAACCCGTACTTCAGTACGGGCTTTGTGTCTTTTAAACCTGATGCCATTAAGTGAAACAGCTTTTTCGGAACCGGTACTTCAGTGCCGGCTGAGAGCAGTAGGGCTGCAACAACAGTATTGATTTTAAAAATAGTATAAAAGGTGAAGTATGATACTTGCATTTGGTTTGTTTTTAGTGACATTGGTTTTTATCATCTGGCAGCCCAGAGGTTTGCAGATTGGGACAACGGCGGTTATTGGCGCTGTCGTCGCTCTAGTGCTGGGTATAGTGAGTTTTGATGATGTGCTCACAGTGATAGATATAGTCTGGGATGCGACACTCTCTTTTATAGGCATTATCATCCTTTCCATGGTACTGGATGAAATAGGCTTTTTTGAATGGGCAGCCATTAAAATGGCGCGTCTCAGCGGTGGAAACGGAAACAAAATGTTTGTCTATATTTTACTCTTAGGGGCAGTTGTGGCAGCTTTCTTTGCCAATGACGGAGCAGCTTTGATTTTGACACCGATTTTACTGGCAAAGATGAAATACCTGAAAATGAAGCCCTTGCCTATTTTTGCTTTTTTAATGGCAGGCGGTTTCATAGGCGATGCCGCATCAAATCCTCTGGTCATTTCAAACCTGACAAATATCGTAACAGTAGGCTACTTTGACATAGGTTTTGTGGAGTATGCCAAAAATATGTTCCTGCCAAATCTTTTGAGTATTTTTGCTTCCATTGCTGTTTTATGGATTTACTTTCGAAAGGATATTCCTTTACATGTAAACGTAGAAGCCTTGCCTGAAGCCTCTACAGTCATAAAAAGCTCTGTAATGTTTAAAATTTCATGGGCTTTTTTGGTACTTTTGATGTTGGGCTATTTTATAGGCGATAGATTTCACCTGCCCGTGTCTCTCTTTGCACTCGGCGGGGCTTTGGTGTTTTTGGCAATAGCAAACCATTACAAGGCCGTCAAACCGATTATGACAATCAAAGCGGCACCCTGGCAGATTGTATGGTTCAGTATCGGGCTGTATGTTGTGGTGTACGGCTTGAAAAATGCAGGATTAACGGACATCATTGCTTCATGGATAGCAATGCTCAACACACAGGGCACAACGGCAGCTGTCCTAGGTACGGGCTTTTTGTCGGCCGTTATCAGTTCTGTGATGAACAATATGCCGACAATTATGATAATGGACATCGCCATAGATAAAGTCGGCTATGCAGGCAATGAAGCTTTGGTATATGCCAATATACTCGGAGCAAATCTTGGACCGAAAATGACACCCATAGGCTCTCTCGCAACACTGCTCTGGTTACATGTACTCGCACAAAAAGGAGTAAAAATAGGCTGGGACGAATACATGAAAGTAGGACTTATAGTAACACCTCCTGTTTTATTTATCGCACTTTTGGGATTAATTTAAGTTTTTTAAGTTTTAAGCCGATATAATGAGTATGATATATTAATGCAAGGAAGTAATATGAAAAGAAGCGGTTTTACTCTTATAGAGTTAATTTTCGTAATTGTGATCATTGGTGTTTTGGCAGCAGTAGCTGTTCCGAAATTTAAAAACTTGAAACAGAGTGCAGAGTCAAATTCTGTTATAAAGAATGTAATTGATGGGGCGCAAAGTGCTGTAAGTACTGCTGTAAATATGCGAGATTTAGAAGGCAATACAACTTATGTATTAAGTGATATAGTTTCTCTTAAAGGAAAAGGTTGGAGATATACAACAACTCCTGCAGACGGAAATTATACATATACAGACCCTGTAGGTGGGAATGTGGTAGGTTCAATAGCTTTGGATAAAACAAATAACAAAGTTATATATGCAATAGATTGTACTCAATTTAATGATGCTAAAACACAAACTAAGTGTCAAAACGACATCAATGCTACATCAATAACTGAGAGTTTAGATTTTTAATTAAAACAAAAAGAAGGGCAATAGCTCTTCTTTTTTTTCTTTTATAAAGGGCTTGTTTGAAAAAAGCATTTACACTCATAGAGCTAATTTTTGTTATTGTAATCATCGGTGTTTTAGCCGCAGTTGCTATACCAAAATTTAGTCACCTCTCTTCAAATGCCAAAATCTCTTCTGAAATGGCAACGGCTGCGACGGTGCAGTCTGCACTCGATGATATTCATGCCGACTGGATAACCGCTGAGGGTACATTCAGCTGGGGAAACGGCAACAGTATTGACTGCAACAACGGGAGTGATGCTCTTTTTGACTGTGACAACGGTTACCCTAAAAAACTGGGTGAGTGTGCAGCAACAAATTCCCAGGCTTTTAAGTATCTGCTGAAAAATCCGGCAAGTGTGGATGCAAAATGGAGCTGCACTGCAAACAACGACTACCACGGACCGGCATCAAGCACAAACAGCGGTATTGGCGAAAACAGCAGTGACAAACCTGACAGTACAGACCATTGGGAATACAATGATGTCAACGGAACTTTTATACTTATAGAGGGGTAGAACTTTCTTATAAATTTGACATTTTGTGTATAATCCATAAAGCAAATCCCAGTATAAATGCACTTACAATTGCTATACCGATACTCCCTGTCTCTATATCCATTCTGACTCCTTTAGTTTGCCATATCGACCATATTCCACATTGGCAGAAAAATTCCAAGTGCAAGCATTAAAACAAATCCTGCAATTGCCCCGAGCAGTATAGGCTCTATCAGTGTAGCAATATTATCGACAATATAGCTGAATCTGTCTTTGTAAATTTTGACAACTTTTTGCAGCATTTTATCCAAACCGCCACCGGTTTCACCCGCTTTTATCATCTCAACAACCATATTTTCAAAAAGTTCTGTCTCTTCAAAACCCTGGTTCAGACTTTTCCCCTCTTCGATAGCACTCGCAATTCTGTCTACTTTTTGTTTGATGTAGACATTGTCTATAATTCCGGAGGCTATGCGCAGAGCTTCAAGCATGGGAATTCCTGCTTTGACAAGTACGCTGAACACATAGACAAAACGACTGATCATTGCAAAAAAAGTTGCTTTGCCGATAATGTAAATTTTAAGTATCAGTTTATCCAAAAACATATGAACTTTGTCGCTCTTTTTATACATGTAAGAAATAGTAAGCGCCAAAAATACAGCACCAGCAAGAATATAGGGACCATAGACACGTAAAGCATACTCCAGCCAGAGTAAAAACTTTGTCGGCAGAGGCAGTTCCATTTGTGAACTTTCAAAGATAGACTTAAATTGGGGAATAACAAAAATTGTCACAACACTAAATGCGATACCCATGGCTGTCACGATGACCAGCGGATAGCGTGTGGCTTTTTTGAATTTTTTTCGGTTGTCCAGAATGTCTTGGAGTATATCGGTGAGATGTGTGAGTGATTCGGCTATTTGGCCTGTCTCTTCACCAAGCTGAATCATGGCAACAGTGAGACTTCCAAGCTGCTCTTGAAACGGAAGCACGGAAGCATAAAAACCTTTTCCGCTCTCTATGTCGTTTAAAACCTTTTCAAATATGGCTTTGAGCGCTTTGTCCTCCTGGTGTTTTGTTACTTCGCTGAGTGTATAGTTGAGAGGAAGCCCTGCATCAAGCATAATTGCCATTTGATCGAGCAGTGCTATGAGCCTCTCCTGATCAACTTTTCCCTTGCCGACAGGATCGTTGTATTTTGCCAAAAGGTCTTGAAATGACTGTTCAAGCGGTTTTGAAGTCTCTTGAATTTTTACAAGAACGCCAAGTTCCATTTCAAAAAACTTCTCCATGGCTTCTATCTTGTTTTGTGCTTCGAGAACAACAGAGGAACGTTTTTTCCCAAATTTGTAATCAATTTTAAAATACTTCACCCTAATGTTCCTTGGTTACACGCAGTACTTCCGCAACAGTTGTTATTCCTTTGAGTACCTTGTTCATTCCGTCGTAAATCATCGGCTTGTATTTTCCCGCTTTTTCTGCATACTCTGCCAAAACTATTTTATTTGCATTTTCAGAGATAAGCTTTGCGGTATCTTCATCAAGAACAAAAACTTCTGAAATCATTGTTCTGTTGAAATACCCTGTAAAATCACATTTTGAGCACCCTTTCCCTTCATAAACAACAGCGTCAGGCTTGATATATTTTTCTACTTTTGGCAGTTGGGATTTTTGTATTTTTACCTCATGCTTGCAGTAGGGACAAATCTTTCTTACAAGACGCTGTCCTACAACACCGATAAGAGAATCTGAAATCAAGTAGGGTTTTAGCCCCATCTGTACCATTCTCGGGATTGCTCCCGGGGCATCGTTTGTGTGGAGTGTTGAGAGTACGAGATGTCCGGTAAGGGCAGCCTGGGATGCGGCATCAAGGGTTTCGCTGTCACGAATTTCACCGATGAGGATAATATCAGGATCCTGGCGTAAAAAAGATTTTATTGCTCTTGCAAAAGTGAGTCCTGTTTTTTCGTTTACCTGGATTTGCTGTACAAGAGGCAGTCTGTACTCAACAGGATCTTCTGCCGTCATAACCTTGTTGGAGATGCTTTTTATCTCATTGAGTGCCGCATACAGAGTGGTTGTTTTACCAGAACCCGTAGGTCCGGTAATGAGTAAAATGCCGTGAGGCGAGGTAATCAGGTCATTAAACGCTTCCAGGTTTTCATCTGCAAAGCCCAAATCTTCGAGTTTTAAAAGAACTTTTTCTCTGTCGAGGATTCTCATAACGATAGATTCGCCAAAGATAGTCGGCGTGGTAGAGAGTCTGAAGTCATAGGCTTTGTCAAAAAGGTTCAAAGAGAATCTTCCGTCCTGGGGAACCCGCTTTTCGGATATGTCTATATTGCCTAAAAGTTTGATGCGTGAAGAGATGGCATGGTAGATCTCCATATCAAAAATGAAGTTTTCAAACAAAACGCCGTCTATACGGGAGCGTACAATCATTCTGTCATTGTCTTCGGGTTCTATGTGGATATCACTGGCTCTTTTTGCAATAGCATCGCTGATGAGCAGTCGAATAAGCCGCATAACAGCGCTGTCTTCTCCCTCTTTTTTTAATCCCTCTGTCTGTAACTCTTTTTTTACTTCATCTATAAGGACTTTGGTTTTTTTAAGCGTCTCTATTCTTTTGAAAATAACATTAATGTCATCTTCATAGGCCAAAGAAATTTTCATCGGTTTGATGGATATGCTTCTTTCCAAATTCTCCAAAGCATCATAATTAAGCGGATCGCTGGTTGCCATATAGATAAAGTCCTCATCCTCTTTAAAAGGAATGGCATGGGCAACTTTTAGTAAATTTATCGGGTACCTTGCAACAATTTTTTCAAAATCAATTTTTTCGCCAAAAAGGTCGACAAAAGGAATTTTGAGTTGAGTTGCAAGCATTTTAAGCAGTTCTTTTTGTGAAATGTACCCCTCGTCAATAAAAATTTCACCGAGTTTTTTTGTAAAGTTAAGCTCTTTTTGTTTGGCAAGAGCAGACTCAAGCTGCTCTTGTGTGATATATCCTTTTTCAATCAGCAGGTCACCGAGTCTTATCTTTTTGTTTATCATTGAGTATGCTCCCATTGTTTTAACAGGCTTTGCGCTGCATCCGAATTTTCATACTGCAAATATATATGCAACAATTGCCTGGCTTTGGCATCCTGATGCAGTGCATAAAGAGATTTTGCATAAATTATCCAGGATTGTGCATCACTTTTGTTAAGCTGATTTGCTTTTTTTGCCCAAACTATCGCTTTTTTGTAGTTGCCTTCTTTGTAATAATTACGTGCTATGACAAGTGCTACGGCATAATTTGGAGTCTGTGCAAACCTTTTTTGAAGCTCCTGTGTATCAGCACTTTGCACTTTGATCATAGGGGGCACTGTCTTTTGTACATTTTTTTGTATTTGCAACGGCGGAACTGCTTTTTTAACTTTCTCTTTTTTTTCTGGCACTGTTTCTTGCTGCAGGGCATCATTATTTTGTGTCCGGATAACATAGTCCAGTTTTTTTCTTTGTGCCAGTTTTATATAGGGATCAAGGTCTTGCAAAGTGTCTGATTCATTACATACAAGGTGGATGTAAACAGAAGATTGCTGCAGTTTGCAATTGACAAAACCAAGAGTCTCGAGATGCTTTTTTTCTTTTTTGATTCTGTTTGTATAGCGTGGAGATGCTACCAAAAACTGCAAAGAGTATTTTTTTGCATCTGTTTGCACTTTTTTTGATACTTTTTTGACTTTTTCTCTTTGCACTTCTTTTTTGGGTGCTGTTTTTTTTACAG
The DNA here is from genome assembly GCF_039667065.1 of Sulfurimonas sp. NWX367. Lineage (NCBI taxonomy): Bacteria > Pseudomonadati > Campylobacterota > Epsilonproteobacteria > Campylobacterales > Sulfurimonadaceae > Sulfurimonas > Sulfurimonas sp. NWX367. Next base: position 483,840 of record NZ_JALCZM010000002.1, read on the forward strand.
GATGCGCACTTGTAACAGCTTTGGGTTTTGCAGAAGTTTTTTTCTCAGGAAGAGTCGATACCTGCTCAAGCGCATAAAGATAAAGAAGCACAGCAGCGATAATTACAGAAACAGCGACCAGGGCATATTTCAGTTTTTTTTTCATTGCATATTTTTTACAGCGTTTTTGCAAGTCATCAAAATTATGCATTGATCAGTCCTCCGTCTATGGCAGCCATAGTCAGAATACATTTGTTAAATGCTTTGTAATGCTCTTTATCTTTTTTTTGTGCATAGTCAATGAGTAAAAAGGAGGTATAGAGAAGTTTTTTGAGTACGCGCATATTGCCGTTACTGAGTCTGTATATATCTTTTATATGTTTTTTTGTGATTTCATCGGCAAGCATAGAGGCATTTTTATTTTGCAGTTCTGTGTAAATATACTCTCTGCACTCCTGCATTGAAATATTTTGCAACTTGAGAACCTTGTGTGGTCTTGATGCAAACTGTGGCTCTTTGAGTATCTTTTGTGACTCATGCTCATGCATAGCGAGGATAAACCAGAATGCCTTGGAATCTGCCAGAATCCGAATGATTTCAATCATATCTTTAGAGAGCAGCTGTGCTTCATCGAGCACTACTATATAGTTTGAATTCTGGTATAAAGAGATGACCTGCTTGATGAGTTCTTCTAAGGAGTAGTTGGCAACTTCTGTCTGCGTTTTTTGAATTAGAATTTTTACGAAGTCTATAGGTTCCAAAAAAGGAATGTCAAATTTGATAATGTCATAAGTAAACTGCTCTTCGATGTAATTTAAAAAAGCACTTTTTCCTACGCCTGGTTCGCCCGTTAAAAAGAGGAGTTGTTTTGTATTGTTGTTTAAGATGCTCTCTATTGTATTTTTTATGTGAAGCACTTCACTGTTTTGATGATAATGTTCAGAACTGTTTTGTTCTTCAAAACACTGGGCAAGTTCTAAATAGTTCATTTGGCAAACCTACCCATTGGTTGTATTCTCAATGGTACTGTTTTTGTCAAAAGTTGATTGAAAAAACGGATCTTTTAAATCAATGTCTCTGAGTGTCGGCATAGCTTTTGTCGTTACAACATGGGGCTGTATGATAATAAACATCTCCGTTTTTTGTTTTATCTTCTCTTTATAGTTAAAGAGAGATCCAAAAAACGGGATATCTCCCAAAAGAGGTACTTTTACAGAAGAACCGCCTTTAGTGATGCTGACAAGCCCGCCAATGACTATTTTTTCATTGTTTTTTATACGTACAATAGAGGTCATCTGCTTTATTTTTGTATCAGGCGGAATCTCCCGTGTAGCACTTGAAGCGGTGTTCGTTGTGGAGGTGTTGTCAGCGAGTTTGGAAACCACAGGATTTATTTTCATAATGATTTCATTGTTTTCGCTGACTTCGGGAATAACATAAAGAGTAACACCTATAAAGGTCGAACCGACAGAAAAAGTGTTGGTTCCGGCCGCTGTGCCGCCTGTCGTTGTCACGGAACCTGTCTGGAATTTATAGGAGAGTTGCTCTCCTACATTGATAACAGCAGGCTGGTTGTTCATTGTGACAACTTTTGGGTTGGAGAGGACTTTGATGTCCCCGTATGTTTTTAAATATTTTAAAAACTTTGCTGTTGAAAAACTGTATGCCAGATTATAGGAAGGTTTGTTTAAAAGTGTGGCATCAACAGCTCCGGGGTCATTGCTTATACTCCCGCTTAAAGAGATGTCAAGTTTGCTCCAGTCGATGCCTGTTGAGGAGCTGTCATCATAGGTGAGTTCTATTATTTTTGCTTCTATAGCCACCTGTTTGTGCATTTTTTTCAGTAAAACATTAAGGTATCTGTCTACCTTTTCCAGGTTCTTTTTTGTTGTGGTGATGGTTAAAAGAGAAGCATCTTTGTTAATGAAAATTCGTACATTTTCTTTTGTATGAAACAGTTTTGAAATATTACTGTACAGATTGTCCCAATAAGTAAATTTTGATTTTGAGCTAATAGTGGTAAAATCATTGGAAGATGAAGTTCCTCTGTTTTGGCGTCCATTGTTGCCTCCGGCACCGCCGCCACCGCCAAATCCACCTCCACCGCCAGAAAGGCCACCTGCGCCTCCTCCTGTATTACCTGCCGCAATACCTGCTGCTCCTGTTGTAATGGACTTACTGCTTTCACTGCTTAACTCACTTAGATATATATAATCAACACTGAAGGTTTTTGTTCGCAAATACTGTACTTCCAGGGTATTTTTTGTAGGCTCATAGGTATAAAAAAGATTTGCCTCGTTAAACAGAAAGTCTAAAAACTGCTCAAAAGTATAGTTGTTAATATTGACATAATCCAGTTTTTTATGAAGCATTTTTTTGGATACGTCATCATTGAATACAATAGAGAGCTTACAGGTAGCACTTAATTCTTTTAAAATCGAAGCGACTTCTATAGCACTTTTTTGTTTTTGTTTGTAGGCACTGAGTGAGAAGAGCTGGTTTTCACAAACAGTGGATCCAAACAGGGTATGTGCGAGGAACAGTAAAAGTAGTATTTTCATTTTTCTTCTCTTTTTGCTTGTTTGATTTGGATAAGGTGGTTTTTTTGCAAATGCAGTATTTTTAGACGGCTGCGGTTTTGCAAAACAACGGATTGTTTATATATTTTCTTTATTTTATAGCTCTGGATTTTTTCACCGACAGTATAAAATCTGTTGTTGACAAAGGCACGGTTGTTGTAAATTGCACTGAGTACAAAAGAGTTGCTCTGCCTTTTGGTGGCATGGCGTGTATGCAGTATTTTCTGACTTTTGTAAAAAGGGTCATAGTTGACAATGGGCAGAGAGTTTGCATATAAAAAAGGAAAACACACAGAGGCTAAAATCACTTTTTTCATTTCTCAACTCCATAAAATTTTACTTCAAAAGAGAAAAGCGGTTGATTCGTTTCTTGCAAAAAAATGTGCAGGTTCTCAACTTTTATCAGCATGGTACTTTTTTCTACGCTGCGCAAAAAAGAGAGTTCATTTAAAAATCGTCCGCTGGCATTGACATCGATGACCTTTTTCAGTTTTAAATTCCCTATGTAGGGTTTGCTCTCATTGTGCAGAGTGATGGCTTGAATCAAGACACCTTTGTGCAAAGAATTATCTAAAAGTTTGTCCAAAAAGAGACTGATTGACTTTTTGGAAATAAACAGAAAACTTTTTGAATCCAGTTTATGCTGAAAATAATTCAACTGCTCTCTGTCTTGCTCAATTGCTGTTTTGTTTTTTACAATCTCTTTTTTTAAACGAACTGTTTTTGCCAAAAGCAGCCTAAGAGTCGGTTTGCTTAACTCTTTTTGCAGTGCCTCTGTCTTTTTTTGGTTGGCATCAAACTCATCCAGGGCAGAGGAAAGAAACAGAAAGTAAAAAAGAGCAAACAGTATAAAAGGAATAGCAATATATATGCCAGTTTTTTTTCTGGAATCTAAATTCTCTATCTCTTCAAATTTATCTCTTAGCATGCTACTCAACTTCTTTTACACTGATATAGATTTTACTTTTATAGACACCGTCTTCATAAGTAATATCTTTCGTCATAACATTTTTATATCCCAGTTCTATAAGATCATGCATAAACTTGGAAATGTTACCTCTTTTAGCGGATTGCGAGATGAGTTGAATCTCAAATCTTTTTTCATCTTTTTGAAATATAGAGGAGGCGCTCAAACGGTACTTCTTCAGTACTTTCAGAATGTCATTCATCATTTTTTGCCGTTTTATCCCAATTTGTCCTATCATAGGAATAACCCTGAAAGTCGTTTCGTATACAAATATTTTGTCTTCAAGCCCTTCTTTTTCTTTGAGCAGCCGATCATTTTTCTTTTTGATCTTTTTGAAACGAAGAGAGAGATCTTCTATCTTCTTTTTTCGCTCTTTTGCTTTGACTTCAAGGAGGGTAATTCTTTCCTGCTGTTGGTTGAGATAGTAGCTGACAAAGATGCCGATGCCTAAAAGAACAACAATTGTAATAAGTGTTTCTATAAGATATCGAAAGCCCGTATACTGCGATAGCGGTTTTTTTCTTTCAAGGTGTGTTAAATTAACCTGATGAAAATCTGCTCCCTGATGCAGCCCAAAGAGATACTCAAGCAAGACAGAAAGAGAAGGTGTTGCCTGCTGTATATGGTGTGTCAAAGGTTTTATAACAGGTTCAAAGCCATATTGAGAGAAAAAATCTCCTATGCCTTCGAGGGTGTGCCCTTCAAAATCTATGATAACTGTATCTATGCCGGTCAATCCGAAAAGACCGCGTTTATGGTTGATAGAGTAGACAATCTTTTCTATATCTTTTGAAAAGACTTCAATGACGGTATCTAAAATCAAGGTCTCTTCAAGCCCGTAGTTGTCACGGTTAAAGCCTTTTTCCTGTAAATATTCTTTGAGTTTTACAAGTTCCAGGCCTGTCCGTTTCGAGATAGCATTGAGTGAATTGATAACCCTGTGACCGATATACCTGCCGTTTTGGTATATCGCTCCGAAAGCTTCGTCGTCGCTGATGTAGATATACAAATCATTTGATTTTTTCTCTTCTTCTGTTTTATAAAGTGCTTCATATATCAAAAAACGGGGCAGGGCAAGGTCGACTACATCTATTTTATATGAAAAATTCGCAATATGGTGATTGAAATCATCAAGAGAAAGGGCAAAGGCTTCGATGAGATACTCATGGTCAAGCTCATACTTGATAAAATCAACAGCATACTCTTTTTGTACATCAAGTCCGCCCTCTTTGTACATTTTGAGTTCTGTTTTCATTGCGAGTTCATCATCGCTGATTGTATTTGCAATTTTAAAAGAAAAAGAGTGAATATATTTTAAGGGAACAACAACTGCAGTGAAAAGTTCAGGGTCCTTGTTCTTTGTATCAAAAACAGGTTTTTGTCCGTCATAAATAACAGTATGTTCATTATCAAGAAGAACTATTGCATTTTCAGCCAAAAACCAATCCTATTTTCTTTTATTATAACAAAATATGAATTAGGTTACCTTAAGTCACCGCTGAAATGGTCAATTGTAATGTTTTTTTCTTCGTTATTGTAACTTAATGTTATCACAATATCACTGGCCAATAATGAGTTTTGTGTTGTTTTGTTTCCGTCAGTTCCGTTGTGTACGCGTCCGAGTGTATCAAAACAGAGAATGTTCTCATTTGGAGTTACCGTAAATACAGCATGTACTTTATAATGTGTATCAATTGTTGTTCTGTCGGTGAAAAAATTCTCTTGAGCGATACATCCTATAGTATAATCCATACTTCCGGACGGATTCCTTTTGTCATAATTGAGTCCTTCATATCGGGTTGTATTGAGTTGGAGTTCTAAAAAATCACGATCGTTCTGAAGGTAATGCGGTTTAAAATAGTAAAATCCTGTTCCGGCTAAAACCCCTATGATGATTATGACAAAAATCAATTCTATTAATGTATAGGCCTTTGTTCTCATGGTCGTTGCAGGCTCCTTGTTACGATTCTGACGGGAGATATATAGTCTCCTATCTTATTATTGCTGCTGTTTGTCTGTACTGTGATGTTTATAAGAACATAGCCGTTTGACTCTTCTGTCTGAATTCTTTTTTTTATGTTGTTGCAGTTTGTCCCGGTTGCATTGTCATAGTCATCTGCATAAAGATAATATGTTGAAATATTTACATCTGCTGTAAATTTGCCGTCTGCCGAATCAAGGCTAAAGAGTGTCAGGCACTCGGTACTTCTGTCTGTCCCTTCAATTTTTAAAATTGTTGTCTCTAAAACACTTTGGGAAAAAATTTCTGCCTGCTCTTTTATATAGCTGTCGGCAAAATGTTTTGCAGAAATTGAAGTGTACTTGAGTGTCAGTACACTTGCTCCGGCTAAAAGAAGAATGATGAAAATGGCCATTAAAAGGTTAAATCCGCTGCGCATTAAAATACCACCTTCATTTTGGAAAAGTGCACCGGGTGGGCGCCGCGAATCTGTTTGTTGACATCCAAAAGAATGCGTATCGTGTAATCAACTTCACTGAAGTTGAAACCGTCTATATTCTGCATCAAAACAGAGATATTTCCCACTTTGGAGTTGCCCTGTTTGTCTGCACAAAATGTTTCCTGCTTCCACGGTCTGTAGTTTGAAAAAAGAAAAAGAGTACTGTTGACATCTTTGCTCTTTAAGCCAAGATCTGTGATACAGGTGGCATTTTGATCGATATCTTCTCCTCTGGCGATAGCATAAGCGCTCTCAACCAAAAAATATTTTTCATACAGAAATTGCGGGACAGGGTTGTCAAGAGAGATATTTTGATCACTTATTGTGATATCATAGGTGTCCTCTCTGTTGCTTTCATGCCAGCCGAAACTCGAAGCTATATTTGCACTGTCACTTTGTGAACGGTCAAAACTTCCTGCGAATATAAGAGCTGTTTTACTTGTATCTATGGCAGTGCCGTCTATATCGTATGAGGCGACTTTTGTACCGGTTTTTGTTGCCATATCAAAAAAGCCACTGTATCTTTTTTCAAGGTATAAGTCATTGGCTCTGCCTATCCACTCAAGTACAGGTTTGGAGCTTGTCAAATCGCCTATATACTCAAAACTGCCGTCATTGGGGTTGTATCCAATGGTACTGTAGACGATGCGCTGCGTTAAATAATTACTGATTTGGTTGACAACAATCTGAGACTCCAAAGAGAGGTTTGTAAGCTGTTTTGCTTTATACTCACGCACTAAAATTGCCTGCATCGCTTTAAATGAACCCGTAGCCAAAAAAGAAATAATGACAATGACAAATATCATTTCTATGAGGGTTGCCGCTCTTCTCATTGCCATACTCTTCTGTTTACTTTGATTTGCCCGATATTTTGGGCAATAAAAGGAATTTTTACAAAACTGTTGCCTAAAACATTTCCTTTTTTATTTGCCTGAACCGTGACTGTTATGAACTTTGTATTGGTAGTATCGGTGGCATTGGGAGGATAGACAATTGTGTACTGGGTTGCATTGAGCGTAATGTCATTTATATAGTTTTCCGTTACACTGAGGTTATAGTCACGTGAACTGCTGGAGTTTTTTGCATTGAGCGTGATAAAATCATCCATATCATCCAAATCATTGCTGTCAGACCCAAGTACAGAAGCATATTTTTTATGAAAACAGTTCCGAGAGCCTTTCATACCGCCTGCTCTGTAGCCTGATGTTTCATTACAGTCATAAACACTGTTGCCGCTGGTCACAAGAAGAATGTCATCAACTTTTGTATTTTCTTCATCCCATGCGGTGGATTTAATCAAGCCGACATAGGCTACGGCATTGAACATTGCTTCTTCTTTTAAGCTTGTTGTGGATGACTTGATGGAGAGCTGCAGAATTTTAGGCAATACAGAGAAAGCAATGGCGATGATAACCATAGAAAAGATAAGTTCTATCAGCGTAAATGCTTTTTTCATCGCAGCAGCCTGATTCCTCGAGAATTTTTGGAGACATTGACATCAAAAGAGACACCGTTGACATTCCCGCTGCTGACACCTGTTCCGCTGCTTTGTGTATTGAAATTGTATTTGATACAGGGGTGCTCACTGCAACTGCTGCCGACACTTTCGTTATAGTCACTGCCAAAATTTTCATGGACATACCAGATCCACGGACTGACATCCAAATGAATATAGTGAGTCAGTGTATTTTGATTTGGATTGTTGACAGTTATGCTAAAGGTGCCGTTTGTATCAAAACTGACTGTTGCGCTCATTCCGTCATCATCCGCCGATTTTTTCGTTGTAGTTCTTGAAACATTCAGAGCAAGGATGTCTCCGTTTGTATTTTCGTTTTGAGGGACATAGTGATACCAGTGACTCAACTCTTCTGTCAAATTCAAATCACTTACATAACTGTCTGCAAGGCTGTCATAGACCAGTACTTTTGCCTGCACGGTATCAGTTGTCTGAGAAGTTGCCAAATCCTGTGTATAGAGTCTTGCATAGTAAAATTTACTGCTGTTGTTTTCCGGAGTCAATCCTCTGTTTATGACACTGGAACTTGTTGTGTTTACCTCTGTGACCGTGATAGTACGAGGTTCTTTTGGAGCGTTGAAGACTCTGTAGACATTGAGGGCATACTCTATTTGTGTTGAGTCTCCGGAACTGAAGTTGCTGTCATTGACTGTAGCATTCAGGTTCATATTGCTTAAATTTTTATCATGTCCGGTTGTAACGGTATTGTTTATACGCTCAAAATAACTTGCATTCGCATCATCATTTGTTGTGTTGAGATCTATTTTTACACCGACATCTGTTGCAGCGCACAGAGCATCAAAGTTTTGTGTTGTCTGATTCTGTTCGTTTTGTGCCCGGACATTAAAGGCGATGCTGATGTTGGCATCATTGACATTCGCCATGTATCGCCAGTCCTGATCCGGATTGTTGCGCGTAAAGCTATAGTTTATGATGGAAAAATGATGTGGTGCAAATGAGACTGTTGTCGAATTTTGTTCTATCAGTCTTTGAATGTCATTTGTGTCATCTGCATCTATTTTTGCAAATTCATTGCCGTTTATCTCTTGTATAGTGATATTAAGTTCGCCGACTTCACTGTAGCTTGCATTGACATCATTTTTTTGTCCGTTGACAAAGGAAAAATTTTCCATCGTAAAGCTTCCAAGACTGCATGTGCTTTTTGTAATATTGGCGTCCACTTTAAAAGAACTGTTCCTTGTTTCATTATAGTCTGTGGAAGGATTGCCGTTTGCATCCAAAGCTTGAAAAGTGGTGTTGAAATCTGCGCCTGCAACCAGAGGTAAAGTTGTGACATTCAATGTGAAATTTACAGGGCGTACGGCATAATTATCACTTGAATAAGAGCTGTTTGTGTCCAAAGAGGTATTGTTTTGATCTCTTCCCTCTATGTAAACCTGAACACATTTTACAGCGCGGTCTATCGTCATATTGTCATAATAAGCACAGCCGCTTGCATTGGTATCGTTACATGTAGTGCTGGTTGCGTCATCACATTTTACGACATTGGCAAGAAGATTGCCGCCACAGTCTGTAGTGTTTCCGTCATCATAGTATTTGAGTGTGACTTTTGTAATGTCTGCCACGCTTGGAGCAGTCTGCGTCAGTGCATCTTTTGAGAGGATGTAAAGACCATAAGGCTTGTTGACTATTTGTGTAGTAAGGTTGTTATCCCAGTCATTTACCGCGTTACATGTAACGCCGCCAATAGAACTGACTGCATTAAAAAGCGTGGTTTTATTGTTGTTTTGATTGCCGCCACCACATTGAGGGACAGCTCTGCTGGTTCCATTATAGTTGTTGCCGCTGTTTTCATTGTTATAAAAAGCTTGAATGTCATTTTGGCTTAAAACACCATCAAATATTTTAAACTCATCCATAGATGCACCGATGGTGGTATTGCCATCATTATCCCCGTAAAAATCACTTGCACCTATACGATCCAGCTGTATATTTTCTAGGGCATTATTAATAGTATCCTCTTCATTACCGTTATAATAGATTGTAGTTTGTCCGTTTGCACTAATAAAATCAACTAAAGTCCAATCATTTGGTAAACTAAGATCTTTACATGTAGGCGTTCCGTTTTGTGCATCAACACACCAAGCCCACTTCCAAGCACTCCATGAGAAAAACCAAAATTTTGTTCTATAGTATTTAAAAAATATAAAACTATCAGATGCCCCATCCCTATCAGCAATATTGAAATATTTTTCTTCATAAGATGTGAACCCTGATTGGTAAGAATATATCTCATGATTATTTGTATCTAAAGGAAATTGAATCCAAGTAGCAACTGTGTATTTATTGGATAAAGGGATTACATTTTGTGGTACAATTTGTTTTGGAGCTATAAAATTACCACCGGTATAAATTTTCCCATCCGTAACATTGGCATCATTGAGAGCCGTTGCATTATAATCACTTCCAAGAGTTCCGTCGTTTTTTATTTCGTAAGTATTGCTGTCACTGTCCCAGCTACACTCATCCATACGGTAATCAATAATTGGTTTTGGATAAGCATCTGCTACAGATGTATAAGGGATGAGTATAAGCTCATCAAAAGAGATGTCATCAACTCCACTTTGTGTTGTAAAGTTACCGCTCTGTATGCGTACTTTGCTGATCCCGTTGATATTCTGTATGAGTGCCTGATCAAAATCAAATTTATCTGTTGAGGTGCTGTTGATATCCCACGATACAATCAAATTATTGTTCAAATCGAATACTTCAACTTTATTGATACCGTTTTCATGAATATCTCGCATTCTGGCAATAAAAATTCGAAAACCTATAAACGAGTTTGTTTCATTTATTGGGTAGTCAATAGATGTACCTGATGGTGCATCTGGATAGTAAGCGTATGAGGTATTGTCAATATCATAGTTATCATCATCGTCATTATTGTCGCCAAGATGCTGTTTTGTGAGAAAATTATAAGCGATTGTTGTTTGCTGAGAAATAAGTTTTAGCGCTGAAAAATTAAAATCATCAATATCTCTTACCTGCCCTGAACTACAGGCTAGTTCATTCCCCCGTCTATCATAACAACTCCCTCGTACAGCAATATCATGATAGCCGCTAACCAGACTGAGTGTCGTATCGAGTGATATGGCAGCACTTCCGCTTGCCCCTGTCCCCACAAGATTTCCATCAATATAAACACGAATAGCACTGTCAATTCCTACCGCATTTACAAGTTCTACTGCGGTAATATCACTGTTTTCACTCAAATAAAATTTTGTAGGATTGTTAAGGTAGTAGTCATATGTGTCTTCGGTGTCATTTGTGAGAGGTTCAGAAGGAATAAAGCTGCTCTCAACATTATCACCAGGATGCAAGTTTCCTGTTAGCTGAATATCTGCATAAAGAGAGATTGAAAAAAGAGATAAAAGTAATAAAATTTTTATAATAATTCTTTTTTGCTGCATTGCATCTTTTTCCTGAGATCAGTTTGTTTATTATAACTGTTATTTACATTAACTTTTCTTTAATGAACCCTCTGTTTTAGCGTTTTTGAACAGTGTTATCAAAAATGCGCTATTATTTGTGAACGTTTAAAGGACAGAAAACAAGATGATAACGGAATTTTTATTACATCATTTTTCTTATTGGATATTGTTCTTTTGGAGTATCCTCGAAGGAGAAATAGGGCTGACACTTGCCGGATTTTTAGCCAAAAAAGGAGTATTTTCTATTGAGAAAATTATTCTGATTGCTACTGCCGGCGCTTTGATCGGCGATATACTTCTTTATACAAGCGGTCGTTTTCTTATCAAAAAAAAAGATTTTCTACCTGTTCATTATAAGAAGCGGATAGAAAACATTGAACACTGGTTTCACAAGCATGGCATTTTAGTTATAATATTTGAGCGATTTATATACGGAACACACATTCCTTCACTGCTTTTTGTCGGTATGTCAGGATTTTCGTTTTGGAAGTTTTTCATTGCGGATATTATCGGTGTTTTCTTATGGTCGGTTGTATTTACATCGCTGGGCTATCTGTTTGGCGAAAGCATCATCGGCATAATGATTGTTTTGCAAAAACATTTGTCTGTACTGTTTCTGGTACTGTTTTTTGTTTTGATTATCTTTTTGCAAAATAAAGAGGAAAAGTAAAATGTTACAGTCAAAATCAGGCACTTATAAGGATCAAACATGAAAAAAGTCGTTATTTTAGGCGCAGGTTTTGCAGGCTTGCATATATTTTACAAAATTCGCCATCTTATCGGTAAAAAAATAGAAGTTACCGTTGTTGACTCAAGAAGCCACTCTCTTTTGAAGCCCTCTTTGCCCGAGGTCTCTTTTGAAGGCGCTCCTGTTTCACACTCTTTGATAGAACTGAAACACACCTTAGAGAACCGCGGAGCAAAGTTTGTACAAAATGAAGTTATAAATATTGATGCCCCAAAAAATGAGCTTACACTGAAAAATGGTGAAATGCTTGGTTATGATTACATATTTTTAGCACCGGGTGCTATAAAAGATTATGATGCGATTAAGGGTTTCAAAGAGTTTGGCTATTCGGTGTGTGACGAGCTGCAGGCGCAAAAACTTTGGAAAAAAGTACAAAGTTTTGAAGGCGGAAAAATAATAACGGGTGCTGCAAAAAGCAGTTGGGGAACACGCGTTGATGCACCGAAACTTTTGGCACCGTGTGAAGGACCAATAGGCGAAATAATGTTTATGCTTGACTTTTACCTCACACATGACAAAGGTTTGCAACGTACCAAAGATTATACGATTGAGGTTTTTACTCCTGGCGAGATATTTTTTGAAGATGTCGGCGATACGCCAAGAAATGCTGTTGGAAAAATTATGCAAGAAAGAGGCATAAAGCTTTCCAATAAAAAAGTCTTAACAGAAATAGCGAAAGATTATGTAGCATTTGAAGATGGCTCAAGAATGGCATGTGATTTAGCGATTGTCATTCCTCCCTACAGTGCTCCAAAAGTATTGATTGAATCAGGTCTGGGTGATGAAAAAGGTTTTATTCCTACAGATAAACAGATGCGCCATTTAGATTATGCGAACATTTTTGCAGCAGGTGACGCTACGGCGCTTGCACAGCCAAAACTTGGGCATGTTGCTATTATTCAGGGGGCTATTGCTGCGGCTGCTGTGATGAAGGAATTGGGAGAAGATATAGAAATACCTTCTTATGATTTGGAAATTTTTTGTATTATGAACATGGGCGGACATGATGCCACACTCATTGCTTCAAATGTACTTTACGGCGGCAACAGAGATATTGCTTTTCATTCACCGCTTGCAAAAATGATGAAATGGGGATTTGACAATTATCTCTACTATAACAAAGGGCATATGCCGCCGGATTTTGTTCTTGATGCAACAGACAGACTTGTGAAATTTTTATAAGGGGTATAATTGTACATGTGGAATATCTTAAGTTTTAATACATTCATTGCACAGGATATATTTATTTTCTTTTATTATATCTTTGCTTTGTTTGTGCCGGTGTTGGTATGGAAGATGCGTTTTTTTCTTATAAAAAGATTTTCTTTTTTGAAAGAGAGGGCTTTAGGCAAACAAAACAAACTTGTGCTTATTCTTTTTTTTGGTGTGATTTTTTTATGTATGGAGTTGTGCCTGCGAATACTGTTCGAAGGAATGATCGGCTATTTTGACATGCATGATTATCTTTATAAAATTTCTCAAAAAGTATGAAAAATTAATAAAATAAGGGTTATAATTGTTACATGTAAATAATAAACGGAGTATCAAAAATGGTAGATTTTTTAAAAAAAGCAATGGATTGGGTACTTGAAAAAGAGCTGGAAGCGGCAAAAAAATGCTATGTAAATCCTAAAGATGTTGAAAAACAGATAGAGATTTTAGAGGAAAAAAGAGCCGAACTTCGTAAGAAATTTGAAGAAGAAGATGCCGAATTCGGGCATATACTCAGTAAACTCTCATTCATCAAAGCAAATGCAATGAAGTGCGAAAAAAAGTAAGATGCAAAACATTATAGAAGCAATACTTTTTGGTTTTAGTGAAATACTCAATTACAAAATAATGAAACGTGCCTTGGCAATAGGGGCAGCCGTTACCATTGTCTGGTCGATCATCGGCTATTTTATGTGGGGCGGACTTATCTCTGTCGCCGCAGGTTTTATTGATTTGGTACCGTTTTCTATGCTTCGTTCAAACGGAGCCTGGATCTTCTCCTCCTTTTTATGGTTTTCTCTGGTATTGGTTACCTTTGCCTTGATTTTGGCATTTTTTGGCAATATGATTTTAGAGAGGGTTTCTAAAGAAAAGTACAGCTCCTTTTCACTGCTTGTTGTATTTTTAAGTGCTGTATTTTGGGCTGTAATATGGTTTTTTAAAGGTGCATATTTGCATGAGCAGTTTTTAAGACTTTTTAACTGGTTGCCGTTTGAGACAGTACAGGAAAGTCTGGCATATTTGCTGGGGATCTATTTTATCTACAGCGGTATCATTGTCAGTATGTTGCTGATAACAAGCTTTTTCAGTGAGGCATTGCTGGAAGATATCAATGAAGAGCATTTTCCTTATGAACCGCTTTTACAGGAAGATGAGGTCAAAGCAAGCGAAAACAGACTGCTGGATATAGCGATATATACGGTGGTTTCGATTGTCGCTTTTCCTTTGCTGTTTATCCCGGTGCTTAATTTTGTTTTGCAACTCGGCTTATGGATTTGGCTTATTAAAGATACTTTTGTCAACGACAGTGCTCTCTTGGTGATACCAAAGGAAAAAAGAGCAAAGCTTTCCGGATACAAATCGGGCTTTTTCGTTATCAGCGCCGTCACAGCACTTTTTAACTTTTTGCCGATTTTTAATATTTTTGGACCGTTTTTTGGAGAAACTGCAATGTTTTATTATTTGAAAGAAATTCAAAAGGAACTGTAGATGAAAATTGCATTTTTTGAGACAAAACCGGAAGAAAAAGCTTTTTTTCAAGAACATCTCAAAGAGCAGGAACTCTTCTTTTTTGAAGAGACTGTCAATGAGGCACTCAAAAAGACGCAGGCGTATGATGCTGTTTCTGTTTTTGTACACTCTCGCATCACCGATGAAATTTTAGAAAAACTTCCGGCACTGAAGTACCTGCAGACAAGATCAACAGGCTATGATCATATAAAATGCGATACACTCTACCGGCGCGGACTGCTTGTTTCGAATGTTGCAGGCTATGGCGGTCCTGCTGTTGCAGAGTTTGCATTTTCACTGCTTTTAAATGCCACAAGACATACACATATGGCTCTGCAGCGCACAAAACAAAACAATTTTGACTACAGTGATCTTCAGGGTATGGAAATCTCGGGAAAAACACTGGGAATACTCGGTCTTGGAACCATAGGTTCGCAAATGGCACAAATTGGCAAAGGCTTTGGAATGAAAGTAGTCGCCTGTTCAAGAACAAAAAAACCGATTGTCGATGCGTTAGGGATTGATTTTTGTGATTTGGACTCTGTGATAGCACAAAGTGATATTTTGATGCTGGCACTTCCTTTGACACCGGCTACAAAAAATATTTTGAATGAAAAAAATGCAGCAGGACTAAAAAAAGATGCCATAATTGTCAATACGGCACGCGGAGAGCTGATTGAAGATGTGCTGTACGGAAGAATGAAAAATATTCTCTGTCTCGATGTCATAAGCGACATAAAGTACATTCATCGAAATAACATTCTCTACACGCCGCATATGGCATACTATACAAAAGAGGCTCTGCAAAGAATTATGCAGATCTCTTTAGAAAACATGAAGGCGTTTCTTGCAGACAGACAGTTGCCAAACTGTCTGAAACTGGCATGTAATCGTGAGTACAGTTAGTGTTTTTTTGTACTTGTGTCCGCTTCATGTTTTGTAAGCAGTGATGCAAAATCTTTTTTGATTTTTTCATAGAGTTTTGCAACAATATTTTTCCCTTTAATCTCTTTTTCAATATTTTTAATCTCTTTTTGCAGCATCTTATACTCAGGCGCATGTTTCTTTGTATAACCCAGATAGACTGCTTTTTCAAGTTCATCCTGTGCCAAATCAAGCAGCTTGAGTGCTTTGTCTTTCTCTTTTTTATTGAGTTTGGATGCTTCGACTACCAGGCTTTGTGCCGTAATAAGCGGCAAAGGAACAATGGTTGTTTTAATGACTATACCGTTTAAGGCAGTGACAAGCATTGAAAAAGCCTCTTTGGCTTTGCCTTTGTTTAACTCTTTGAGTGCTTCTTTTGTCGCAAGCGGATACATACCCATCGGCAGATACTGTGTTGTCATTACCATTTCATCTTCTAAAGGCATGAGAATGGCTCTGGCCGCCTGTGTATCATAATCATCCAGCAGATCCTGCGCAGATTTTATGATGTGTTTGACCAGTTTGGCATCTCCTGTAAAATCATGGACTTCTATGGCATCTGCAACCGGTACGAGTGTGAGTTTCGGATTGTTTTTGAGTGCCGTGTCAAAAAGTTTAGTGGCTTTGTTGAGGGCATTTTTTGCTGTTTTTGTGTCTCTTTTTTGCAAAGCTTTAAGGGCTGCAACTGTCTGTCTGAGCGCCTGTGCAATCTCTTTTGGTGCTTTTTGCAGGGTTTGTCTGTGTTGGTCTGCTTCTTGATTGACAACATCTTTCAACCTTCGCATATCCTCTTTTTTTGCATCTGATTGAAAATATTTAGCATCCATTTTACGCATAAATTCTTCTTTGGATTGGGATTCTTCCACCTTTGCCTGGGCAGCAGCGTGACCTTTTACCGAAGTCGGATTATTAATGGCTCTCTCTTCTTTTTTTGAAACACTGTCATTGTAGCTTGCATAGAGTGCTGAGCTTGAAAGCAGTAGGGCTGCCAATACTGTTGATAATATAACTCTTTTTTTCATAACTTTATCCTTTTAATATCAAGTTTATTTAGTCTAATTATGAAATATGATTGATAACAGACAGTAAACACTGTATTGAAAATAGTTGTATATTATTGGATATTTGTTTACTGAAAAAGGAGTACAATACTTTATAAGAGCAAAAAGCAAAAAGTATTTCAAGGAGTGCAAGGATGTCAAAAAATATTAAATGGTTTCAGGAAATCGGGATAGAGGATGTTGCCGAGGTTGGCGGGAAAAATGCTTCCCTTGGAGAGATGTATCAGAACCTGACAGCGGAAGGTGTCCGTGTGCCCAATGGTTTTGCCGTTACATCGAGTGCTTACATACATGTACTGGATGCAAACAATGCCTGGGAAAAACTGCATGCACTCCTTGATAATCTTGATGTCGATAATGTTGATGCCCTGCAAAGTGCAGGAAAAAAATGCCGTGAGATAGTTTATAATGCAAAACTGCCGGATGATCTGCGTGAGGATATTGTAAAGGCGTATGAAAAACTCAAAGAAGAGTACGGGGAGAGTCTCTCTCTGGCTGTTCGCTCCTCTGCTACGGCTGAAGATTCTCCGGAAGCCTCATTTGCAGGACAAAATGACACGTATCTGAATATTTCAAGTGCAGAAGAACTGCTGGATGCTTACAAACGATGTCTGGCATCAAATTTCACAGATCGCTCTATACATTATAAATATGATAACGGTTTTGACTATCTCAAAGTCTACCTCTCTGTAGTTGTTATGAAAATGGTGCGCAGTGATATCGGGGCGAGCGGCGTCATGTTTTCACTTGATACCGAGACAGGTTTTAAAGATGTTGTTTTCATAAATGCAGCACTCGGACTTGGCGAGAATGTTGTGCAGGGAAGCATCAACCCTGATGCTTTTTATGTGCATAAACCGACATTCAACAAAGGGTTTCGTACTGTTCTCAAACGCTCTTTGGGTTCCAAAGAAAAAAAGATGATTTTTACAGATACGATAAATCTGGACAATATAGCAGTGGAATACACAAAAAACATACCGACGACAGCACAAGAGCAGAGCCGTTTCTGTATAACAGATGAAGAGGTAATGGTCCTTGCAGATTATGCCATCAAGGTGGAAAATCACTACTCAAAAAAAGCCGGTTTTACGAAACCGATGGATATGGAGTGGGCAAAAGACGGACTCGACGGGCATCTGTATATGGTGCAGGCACGCCCTGAAACGGTTGAATCTCAGAAAAAAGGCAATATTCTTGAAACCTATCATTTAAAAGAAACGGGCAGGGTTCTTGTCACCGGTCAGGCTATCGGTACAAAAATAGGACAGGGAAAAGCCCGATACATAGCAGGCGTCAAAGATCTCAATACCTTTAAAGCCGGTGAGGTACTGGTCGCAGATACCACAAACCCTGACTGGGAACCTATCATGAAAATAGCCTCTGCCATCATTACAAACAAAGGCGGAAGAACCTGTCATGCGGCAATTCTTTCACGGGAACTTGGCATACCTGCGGTTGTAGGATGCGATAATGCCACAGAGGTGCTCAAAGATGCTGATGAAGTGACTGTAAGTTGTGCCGAGGGAGAAGAGGGCCATGTGTATGAAGGTCTTTTAGATTATGAAATCATAAGAACAGACCTTTCAAATCTGCCAAAAACAAAAACAAAGATTATGATGAACCTCGGAAATCCTGATATTGCTTTTTCCCTCGCCTCTTTGCCTGTTGACGGAATAGGTCTTGCAAGAATGGAGTTTATCATTAACGAGTACATAAAAGCGCATCCGATGGCTTTGAAACATCCCCAAAAAGTGGATGAGGCAACACGAAACAAATTGGAAGAACTGACACGTGCTTATGATTCGATGGAAGATTTCTTCGTCAAAACACTCTCAGAGGGTGTGGCAACCATCGCTTCTTCTGTATACCCGAAACCCTGTGTGGTTCGCATGAGTGATTTTAAATCAAACGAATACGCAACACTGCTCGGCGGTGAGGTTTTTGAGCTTAAAGAAGATAATCCGATGATAGGTTTTCGAGGCGCTTCACGATATGCCCATCCAAACTATGAGGAAGGGTTTGCTCTGGAGTGTGCGGCTATGAAGCGTGTACGTGATGAGATGGGATTTGCAAATGTTATTTTAATGATTCCTTTTTGCCGCAGAGTGGATGAAGGAGAGCGTGTTATAGACACTATGGCAAAATATGGACTCAAACAGGGTGAAAACGGACTTGAAATTTATGTCATGTGCGAAATTCCCAACAATGTTATTCAAATAGATGCTTTTAGCAAAATATTTGACGGTTTCAGTATCGGAAGCAATGATCTGACACAGCTTACACTTGGAGTTGACCGTGACAGCGAAATCGTTGCCTTTGATTATGATGAGAGAGACGAAGGGGTCAAAGAGATGATACGGCTGGCAGTGGAAGGTTGTAAACGAAATGACCGTCACAGCGGCATCTGTGGCCAGGCACCGTCAGATTACCCTGAAATGGCGGAGTATCTTGTGCGTCTGGGTATTGATTCTATGAGTCTGAATCCTGACAGTGTCTTAAAAACCATAGAAAATGTAGGCAAACTTGAACAAAAACTTGGGAGAACATGATGAAATACAATATTCCGGCAGATGTACCAAAGAACAAAGAAGAAACATACAAAAAAAATCTCAAAAGTGCGACAAACGCTACAAACCATTTGATGCTTTTTGCAGGAGACCAGAAAGTCGAGCATTTGAACAATGATTTTTACGGCAAAGATATTCCGCTTGAAGACAACTCTCCGGAGCATCTGTTCAAAATTGCTTCACGTGCAAAAATAGGTGTATTTGCAACACAGTTTGGGCTTATCAGCAGATATGGGCGTGATTATAAAAATGTTCCTTATCTTGTAAAGCTCAACGCTAAAACAAATCTTGTCCCTTATGAGAAACAAGACCCGTATTCAAAAGCATGGTTGAGTGTCGGTGAGGTTGTTTCCTTTGCCAAAGAGAGTAAACTTGATATAAAAGGTGTCGGGTACACGCTTTATCTCGGCGGTGCGTATGAGCATGAGATGCTGACCCAGGCGGCGAGTATTGTCCATGAAGCACATAAAAACGGACTTTTGGCTGTGCTGTGGATTTATCCAAAAGGCAAATTTGTGAAAGATGAACATGACGGGCATTTAATAGCAGGTGCCGCAGGTGTCGGAGCAGCCTTGGGTGCTGATTTTGTAAAACTCAAAGTGCCATATGATAAAAAAGGAAAATTTGATCCGAAACTGTTGCGAGAGGCTACAATGGCAGCTGGCAGAACAGGTGTTCTGTGTGAGGGCGGCGCCAAAACAGATGAAAAAGAGTTTTTGACACAACTGTACGAACAAATTCACAAAGGCGGTTCTCGAGGAAATGGTACTGGGCGTAACATTCATCAAAGGCCGTTACAGGAGGCTGTAAAAATGGCAAATGCCATTTATGCAATAACTTCGCAAAATGCTACAGTAAAAGAAGCATTAAAACTACTCCAATAGGAGCGAGAAATGAAAACAGAATATGACTTAATTATTATTGGTGCAGGTCCTGCAGGAACTCCAACGGCTATGGCAGCAGCACAGTTTGGTATAAAAGTTTTGTTGATAGATAAAAGAGAAGCACCGGGCGGGGAATGTTTGTTTGAAGGATGTATTCCCTCAAAAGTGCTTGAAAATGCGGCAAACAAATATTGGGATGTGCTCACCTGCAGTACTTTTAATGTAGAGCGTAAAGGAAGCGAACAGATACATTGGGAAGCTGTTTTAGAAGATAAAGATATGATTTTGAAAAAACGCTCTATGTCCGCATTAAAGCAGATAGCCAGATTACCTTCACTCGATTTTAAACAAGGCAAAGCAGCCTTTGTTGACGGGCATACCGTAGAAGTAGGTGGAGAGCTTTTTGGTTTTAAAAAGGCACTGATTGCGACAGGTGCAAAAAGTTCAATTCCTGATATAAAAGGGAATGGGGTTGACAAAGTTTGGACAAACAGAGATTTGTTTTTTGAAGAAGAGATACCAAAAGAGTTACTTTTTATAGGTGCTGGTGCTATTAGTTGTGAATTGGTGCAAATGTTTGCAAAACTTGGCACAAAATGTCATGTGCTGGAGCGTGGTGAAAAAATCTTACAGCACATCAGTAAAGATGCAACAGACATTGTTTATAACAATATGCTTACACTTGGTATCAAAGTAGACTTGAATGCAGTGTTGGAGAAGATTGATTATGAAAATGATAAATTTATCATACATTTTAAACAAGAAGGTAAAAAACAGATTCTTGAGTATGACAATGTTGTCATGGCAACAGGTCGTGTGGCAAATCTTGATAATCTGGCCCTTGAAAAAGCTAAAGTGGCATATGATGAAAAAGGGATACTGGTTAATGAAAAACTGCAGTCATCTCAGGAACATATTTATGCCTGCGGCGATTGTATCAATAGCCCAAAATTCGCGCATACTGCAAGTTATGAAGCTGGTGTAGTTGTACACAACATGTATGCGCCAAGCCCGCATGTCGTCGATTATGATAAAAACAGCTGGGTACTTTTTAGTGATCCTCAAATCGCTGTAGTCGGAATAGATGAAAATGTTGCAAAAAAAAGAGAGATAGAGATAAGCACAGAAGTCTATAACTATGAGATAGATGCCAGAGCACAAATAGACAAAAGAACAGACGGCTTTGTGAAGTTTATTATTGACAAGAAAACAAAAATTATCATAGGTGTAGAGATTGTAAGTGCAGATGCTTCATCTCTTGCGGGAGAGGCTTCTTTGATAGTAGCAAATAAAATGACTGCTATGGACGTATTAGGGGCAATTCATCCGCATCCGACACTGGGTGAAGCTTTTGGTAAATTGGCACAGCAGATATTTTTTAAATCTATGATGCAAAAAAGCAGAAGATAAGACAAAGGTAACAGTCAATAAATGAAAATAAAAGAGAATAATTATGAAAAAACGTATAGCAATTAACGGACTCGGAAGAATAGGAAATCAGGTACTTCGGCATTATATTAACAATCTTCCAAAAAACTGTGAAATAGTTGCGGCAAACACTTCAAGTGTAGAAGATGCTGCGTACCTTCTGAAATATGATTCTGTGCATGGGCGGGCAGATTTTTCTATTGAAACAAAAGAAAACAAACTTATCATTGACGGGCATGAAATTACAATCGTCAGTAATCACAATCCGCTTGAACTGCCGTGGAAAGAGTTGGGTATAGATATTGTTATAGACTGTACCGGACGTTTTACGGATGGAACTTTGGCTGTGCAGCATATAGAAGCAGGGGCAAAAAAAGTGCTTATCTCTGCACCGGGAAAAAATGTGGATTTGACGATAGTCAAAGGTGTGAACCATCAGGAGTATGACACTGCAAAGCACCATATTGTCTCCAATGCTTCGTGCACGACAAATTCACTTGCACCTGTGATGAAAGTGCTTGAAGAGCGTTTCGGTGTGCAAAATGCCATGATTACGACAACCCATGCCTACACATCTTCACAGGTAACAGTTGACAAACGTGCAAAAAAACGCAGACGCGGTCGTGCAGCGGCTATAAACATTATACCGACGACAACGGGTGCGGCAGTCGCCACGGTTGAAGTTATTCCGGCATTGGCAGGAAAAATGGAAGCGATGGCACTGCGGGTGCCTGTTCCCGACGGTGCTATAACCGAAGTTGTGGCATTGTTGCACAGAGATGTGAGCATAGAAAGTGTCAATGAAGCTTTTTTAGAAGCTTCAGAGGGTGAATTACAGGGTATATTGGAGTTTACAAAAGATGAAATAGTCTCAAGTGATATATTGGGAAATCGTCACTCCTCTATAATAGACGGACTTTCGACATCTGTTATAGGTGGAAGAATGGTTAAAGTAATGGCGTGGTATGATAATGAATACGGGTATTCACAAAGACTGCTTGAAGTAACTGATTATATGGCTTCAAAATTATAAAAAGAGAGGATAAAAATATGAAAAGAATTGTAGCGACTGTTTTGGCAGGGAGTTTGTTTTTTAGCGGATGTGCAACACGCGGTGTTAATGAAATAGATCCGAGTGCTGTGAATTATGAATTGAGTTATCAGGTTGGCACAATTGAGTCTGTGAAACCTGTTGTTATAAGAGATAATGGCACAGGTACATTTATTGGAGCGGTATCGGGTATAGTGTTGGGCTCACTAATCGGTAAAGGCAGAGGAAGTGCTCTGGCAACACTTGCAGGCGGTTTAGGCGGTGCATATGCGGGAAGCCAACTGGGTAAAGCCAATGCCCTTGAACTCAGCGTTCTTCTGGATGACGGACGAAGAGTTGTGGTCATTGCCAAAGGTAAGGATTTTTACAAGGGCGAAAGAATCCGTATAGTCAAAAGAAATGGTCGTGTATATAGCGTCGAACCGTTTTAAGCATGTATAAGTAGTAAAACATGAACAAACTACTGGCTGAAGAGATGTACTATCTGATGGTTCTTGGACGTGCTTTTGAGTATGCGGCAAAAGAGAATTATATGCAAGGCAATATATCCGGATTTTTACATTTGGATATTGGACAGGAAGCTTTGAGTGTCGGTGCGGTAAAAGCCTTTGAAAAAGGCGATATTTTTTCAGGCTATCGTGAACACATTATGGCAATGAGCCGTGGACTTGAGCCTAAAGCTGTTATGGCGGAACTCTTTGGAAAAGTTACAGGGGTAAGCGGCGGCAAGGGCGGTTCTATGCACCTTTTTGAACCTGCGCATTTTTTTTACGGCGGAGATGCCATTGTCGGAGGACAGCTCCCTAATGCCGTAGGCTGTGCCTATGCAAGAGCTTTTTTGGAACAAGATGAGGGTGTGATGGCCATCTTCGGTGACGGAGCTACAAACGGCGGGGCTTTTTTTGAATCACTCAATATTGCCGCCACACACAAACTTCCCCTGCTTTTTTTGTGTGAAAACAACGAATATGCAATCGGAACAAATATTCAGCGAACGGCGCCTTTTCGAGAACAGGCAAAAAAAGCAGAACCCTATATGATGACCTATACCGTGGACGGAATGGACGTTGAAGCTGTGTATGAGGTAGTGAGTGAGGCAAAAAAACAGATAGAATCAGGACACGGTCCTGTTTTTGTAGAAGCCTTTACATGTAGATACGAAGGACACTCTGTCAGTGATGCAAACAGTTACAGAAGTGCGCAGGAGATGGCACACTGCAAGGCACGAGATCCGATACAGAGGTTTAAAAAAGCTTTACATGAAAAATGGCTCTGCACGAATGAAGAGATACAAAATATAGAAAAAAAAGCACACGAAGAAGTGGAAGATGCCGTGAAATATGCCGAAGAATCCCCTGAACCAGAGGCTGATGCTCTGTTTGAACATCTCTTTTACGAGGAGCGTGAAAATGTTGTATCGTGAAGCTTTAAACAAAGCACTTGATGAGGTGATGCAGGCAGATGATACGGTGGTAACACTGGGAGAAGATGTCGGACTTTACGGTGGCAGTTTTCGTGTGACGGAAGGACTGGTGGAAAAATACGGTGAGAAAAGAGTCATTGATACACCTATAGCGGAACTGAGTATTGTAGGGAATGCCGTGGGCATGGCTATAGGAGGTTTGCGACCTGTAGCAGAGATAATGACGGGCAATTTTTCTCTGCTTGCCTTTGATCAGATTATCAACCACATGGCAAAACTGCACTATATGAGCAACGGTAAAATCATATTGCCTATGGTGGTACGGTTTCCTCAGGGCGTGAGTCGTCAACTCGCAGCCCAGCACAGTGAAAGTTATGAGCAGATGCTCTGTGCGGTACCGGGACTAAGAGTGTTGAGTGTGAATGATGTCAATTATGCCTACCATGCACTCAAATATGCGATTTTGTCAGATGATCCTGTTGTGTTTATAGAGCATGAACTGCTGTATAACAAAAAGGGAGAGGTGGATTTTACACAAAAACTGAACCCTTTTCAGGCAAGAATAGCCAAAGAGGGCAGAGACATTACCATTGTGAGTTACCTGAAAATGGTTGATGATGTGATGCTGGCAGTCCCAGAGATAGAAAAAGAGCTTGGATGTTCCTGCGAAGTGATAGATTTATGCTCATTGAACCCTGTAGATTATGAAACACTGAAAAAATCTATAGAAAAAACTTCCCGTCTTGTAATGGTTGAAGAGGATCACAAAACAGGAGGCTACGGAGGACAGATAGTTTCCTGGGCGGCAGAAGAGATGTTTTATGCCTTGGATGCTCCGCCTTTGCGCCTGGCAGGAAAAGATGTGCCAGTTCCCTATAACAGAACTTTGGAACTCTTGAGTATTCCTACACCGGAGTCTATTGCTCGTGATATAGTGGCATGGGGTAAGAAAAACGATGTATGAAATAGTGATGCCACAGCTCTCCGACTCAATGGACGAGGGCAAGCTTATCAGCTGGAAAGTCAAAGAGGGACAAAAGGTAGATGTGGGAGATGTGATTGCCGAGGTTGAGAGTGACAAAGCAATTATGGAGGTACAGAGCTTTAAAAGCGGGGTTGTTGCAGAAATAAATGCAAAAGAGGGTGATGTTGTTCCTGTTGGAAAAGTTATTGCTCGGATTCAAACCAGTGAAAGTAAGAATGAAAAAGTTGTAAAAACATCAGAAACAGCAGTTGTCGAGAAACCGGTGGCAAAACAGGCAGAACCAATCCCCAAAACACCTGTTGTCAAACATCTTCAAAAAAAAGAAACAGGCGGTATATCTCCAAAAGCAAGAGCCAAAGCGGCACAGTATGGTGTCGATATGCAGAGTGTTTTGCAAAAAACAGCCAAAGATGCTTTACATGTAAAGGATGTGGAGGCATATTTAAGAGAACATTATTTTACACCAAAAGCATTACAGCTGTTGGACAGGTACGGCTTGGATCTTGCAGGATTTACACTCAACCATAAAATAAACGAAGCAGAAGTGCAGGAGTTTATTGACAAAAATGAAACACCCCTGCCACAGCCTTTGAGTCAGATGCAAAAGGCGATTATTGCCAATGTGACGGCTTCTGCACAAAAGCCTGTGTACCGTTTGTATGAGCATATTGATGCAAAACTTTTTGTGGAGCATGATGCATACAGCATAACCGCCTGGCTGATAAAGATTTTTGCAAAAGTGATGATGCAACATGAAGCATTTCGTTCACGCCTGCAAAATGATGCGCTTGTTATAAGTCCCAATGCCTCTATTGCCGTTGCTGTGGCAGATAAGAAAAATCTTTACATGCCTGTTGTCAAAGATGCGAACAAATGCTCTATAGCAGAAATTTCGGCACAGCTGCAAAGCTTTAAAACAAAGCTCAAAGCAAATTCTTTTACTGCAGCAGATATGCAGGGATCAAGCTTCGGTATTTCAAATCTTGGGATGCTGGGTGTAGAATCTTTTGATGCAATGATCAACAAGAATGACTCGGGTATCGCAGCGGTAGGAAGTTTGCAGGATGGGAAGATATCTCTCACCCTGAGTGCAGACCACAGAGTGATAAACGGCTATGAGGCAGCACTCTTTATGCAGGATCTCAAGAAAGAGGCACAAAATCCTCTTCAATTTAAGGACTGAAAGATGTATGACATAATTTTTATCGGTGGCGGATTGAACTATGCAGGAGCAATTGTTGCGGCAAAAAACGGCAAAAAAGTGGCTTTGGTTGAAAAAGATATGCGTCAGCTTGGAGGTGTCTGTCTGCATAAGGGGTGTATTCCTTCAAAAATGTTTTTACATTATGCCAATGTTGTGTATGCGTCAAAAAGTGACATTTTAGAAGGACAAACAGCACTTTCAATGCAAAAGCTTTTTCATAGAAAAACAGATTTGATAAACAATGCCTGGCAGGCAATTAAGAAACAGTGTGCGCATGTAGATTTAATAGAGGGCGAAGCCCGACTCAAAGAACCCCATAAGGTAGAAGTCAACGGTAAAATTCTTGAAGCAGAGCATATCGTCATGGGCACGGGTTCTTCGGCTTTTATTCCTGAAGGCATAGAGTATAATGCCAAGGATATTATCGTCAGTGATGAGGTGCTGATGATGCAAAAGCTGCCGGAAAAAATTGCCATTTACGGTGTCGGGGCTATAGGTTTGGAAATGGCAGGTTTTTTCGCAACGGCAGGCACACAGGTAACACTTGTCAATCGCGACGACCAAATTTTAAAACACTCAAACCCGCTTATTCAAAAAGAGATAAAAAACCAGCTTGAAAAAATCGGTGTGAAAATTCTTGAAATGCACAAAATACAAACTGCAAAAAGTACAAAAAAAGGTGTGCATATCACTTTTGAAGACAAAAGCAGTATCTATATGCCTGTTTTGCTTGTTGCAGCCGGGCGCAGACCGAATGTTGATTTTCTTACATGTAAAGAGATAGAAGTTGAAAAAGGCATTGTCACAGACAGATTTTTTGAAACAACCCTGAAAAATCATTATGCCATAGGGGACTGTAACGCAAAACTTCAGCTCGCTCATGCTGCAAGAGCAGAGGTTTTAAATGTTGTAGAGCGTATTTTAGGGAACAATCCACGTCCTCTCAATCTGGACCATGTTGTCAAATTTATACACACCCTGCCTATGAGTTATGCTGTAGTCGGAAAAACTGACGGTTTAAAATCAAGCATTGTTCCTTTGAGTCATTTTCCCTACTCTGTATATAATCATGCTGCAAAAGGAGTGATGATTACATATGCGGATCAGGAAGGATTTATCCTTGGTGCCGAAATTCTGGCACCGAATGCAGAAGAACTTGTCGCCATCGCAGGTATGAGTTTGGCTGGTGAAATGGATGCGGCGCAGGCAAAACGGACGATTTTCGGACATCCGACATTCAGTGAAGCTTTAGAGAGAACATTCTTTAAGTTATGATTGTCCATAACTGGGGTGAAATTGCATATGTTACAGCAAACAGACAGATGCACGCTTTACATGTAAAGGCACAGCAAGATACACAAAATCACCTCATACTGTGTTCGCATCCTGCGGTTTTCACAGTGGGCAGCGATGAGCAAAGGCATTTCAATGTACCCACCGTGCAAAGCGACAGAGGGGGTTCCGTTACCTGTCACTCGAGGGGACAGAACATCTTTTATTTCTGTTTTCAGGTAAAACAGCCGGCGCGATTTTATAAAAAAGTTCTTGAGGCTTTCGAGAGTTTTTTTATGAAAAATCTGCCTGCAGTCAGATATGACAAAAACAAGCCCGGTTTTTATATACAAAATCGTAAAATCGCCTCTTTGGGTTTTCGCTACTCCAGAGGGGTTTCTTTGCATGGTGTTGCTTTGAATGTTGATGTGGATTTGGACTTTCATTCACTGGTTTCACCGTGTAACCTGGCAAATATTGTACCGACTTCTTTAAAAAATGAAGGCTTGATTCTCACGTCAGAAGAAGTAAACGAGCAGATGATACAATTTATAGGAAAACATTTTGAAGATGCCGTTTAAACCAAAAGTAAAAGTGCCTGCTCCGGAGATTTTACAAAATATGCAGGATATTTTGGAAAAAAATATTTTGACAACAGTATGCGAAGCGGCAGCCTGCCCAAACAGAGCAGAGTGCTATGCGCGAAACAGTGCAACATTTATGATTTTAGGCGATACCTGCACAAGAGCCTGTGCTTTTTGCAACGTAAAAACAGGTCATGGCAGAGCTGTCGACATGAACGAACCGCAACGTCTGGCGAAGGCTGTCCAGGAGTTAGAGTTGCAGTATGTTGTGATTACATCGGTGGACAGAGATGATTTGAAAGATTACGGATCCGGGCATTTCGCACGCTGTGTCCAAGCGATAAAAGAGAAAAATCCAGAGATAAAAATAGAACTTTTAACGCCTGATTTCAAATACCATCAAGATGCCTTGCAGACAATTACAACAAGCGGTGCTGACAAACTGGCACACAACCAGGAAACTGTCAGACGATTAAGTAAAAGTATACGTCTGCAGAGTGATTATGACCGTTCATTAAAAGTTTTGGAGTATTATGCCAGATATTCACCTTTACATGTAAAGTCCTCTTTGATGTGTGGGCTTGGTGAAACAAAAAAAGAGTTGCTGGTCACAATGCAGGAGTTGCTGGATGTCGGCGTGAGTGAATTGACACTCGGACAGTATCTGCAACCGACGCAAAAACATCATAAGGTAGCAAAATATTACCCGCCGGAGTTTTTTGATGAAATGAAAGAGGAGGCCTTGTGTATGGGATTTCGTGCAGTAGCTTCAGGTATTTTGGTAAGAAGTTCTTATTTTGCAGAAAATTTGGGAGATGACTAATGAGCAAAGCAAGGTTGGTTTTAGTGCGTCACGGACAAAGTATATATAACCAAAAAAATGTTTTTACAGGATGGACAGATGTTGACTTAAGTCAGCAGGGCAGGGATGAGGCAAAAAAAGCCGGAAGAGTGTTAAAAAAGCATAATATTTATCCGGACATCTGTTTTACATCATGGCTGAAACGTGCCATTCATACAGCACAGATATTACTGCAGGAGCTGGAATGGGAGCATATAAATATGCTTAAAAGTTATAAACTCAATGAAAGACATTACGGAGACTGGCAGGGCAGAGATAAAGATACAGTCAAAAAAGAGTATGGAGAAGAAAAATTTCTGGCTGTTAGACGCGGCTATGACGTGCCGCCGCCACCTTTACATGTAAACGATAAAAGATGTGTATGGAATGATAAAAAATATGCGAATGTCAACAGAGCGCTTTTGCCTTTGTCAGAATCTTTACAGGATACAAAAAAGAGAGTGCTGCAATATTATAAAGAGCAGATTTTTTCGCAACTGCAGGAGAAAAAAACTGTGTTGATTTCGGCACACGGCAACTCTCTGCGTGCCTTGGTAATGGAACTTGAAAAAATGACTCCACAGGAGATAGTGCAATTTGAAATACCGACAGGCGAGATTATAATGTATGATTTTGACAGCGATATGAAGATACTACAGAAAAATGTTTTGATAGGTTAAACCCGAATTATGTATAATTCGACACTTTAATGAAAAACTTTATGATATTTGAATTGGATAGTTAGAGAAGGAAAAAAATGGAAAAACTAAAAGAATTTTTTGCATATGGCGAAAAAGTTCCCGGCTATGATGTACGGGTACTCAATGAGAGAGAAGCAAGAGCTGCCGCGGCAATTCTTTTTGTAGGTGCATTTATAGGGCTTACAAACGGAGTGATGCTTGGGACAGCAGTGTTTTCTAAATACTTTGTGACGTTTTTTGCTATTGATTTTACACTCAGAGTGATTCAGCCACGATATGCTCCGAGTCTGTTATTGGGACGTTTTTTTGTAAGCAATCAGACACCGGAATATGTCGGAGCCGAACAAAAACGCTTTGCCTGGGCACTGGGCATGATAATAGCCTGGCCGATGTTTTATTATCTGGTGCTTGATTTTCAGCCAAATCCGCTAAAAGTTCTTGTGTGCCTTATCTGTATGGCACTGCTCTTTTTTGAAGCAGCTTTTTCCATTTGTCTGGGATGTAAAATTTTTAATCTGGTAAAAAAGAATAAGGCAACACACTGCCCTGGCGGAGTGTGTGAGATGAAAATTAAAGAGCCTATTCAGACATTTAATCCGGTGCAAAAAAGCATTCTGATTATCACTGTGATTGTAATGGCATACGGAGCCTATGCCTACATGACGAAACTCCCGGACAGAACAAATTTGACAAAAAAGATAAAAACAATGATGCTCAGTGATGAAGAACTGCAGAGAATTGAAGATGAAAAAGCCGATCAAGAATTTGAACAAGACGATTTTTAGGAATGAACTACTATTTTGCTCTTTTAACGCTTATGCTTGGTCTCGGCTTTGCATTGCTGAGTGCCTATGTGATTTACACATACTCCAAACAAAAAAAACTGCAAAAAATCTTAGAACAGCCAATACGTCAAGAATATATAGCAATACTCAAACGTATTGTGCTCTATAACAGACTCAAAGAGGAAGAACAACAGCGCATACATAAATCTATATTGATTTTTATCAACACAAAAGAGTTTACAGGTATCAATATTGATGTGAGTGATGAAATGAAAATAGTGATTGCTTTTCATGCCTGTTTATTGGTGTTGCATGTAGAGTTTACAGCCTGTTATGAAAATCTTTCGACAATTTTGATATATCCTTATACTATGGTTGCAAGGCAGGTGAGTGCCAACGGTGGTATATACACCAAAGGTGAATTTTTGCTTGAGGGACAGTCAGCAAGTGATACCGTTGTCATCTCCTGGCATGATGCAAAAAAAGATGCCTATCATCTCCATGAAAACAATGTGTTGCTGCATGAATTTGCCCATGAAATAGACTTTCTTGACGGCAGTGCAGACGGAACACCGCCATTGCCGTATGCAAAATATCACGAGTGGGCAAAAGTGCTTTCAAGAGAGTTTAACAAACTCAGTGATGTTGCCCTGAAAAATCGTGACTGGGGGAAATACAAGCTTTTAGGTGCCTATGCCGCAACAAATGAGGCAGAATTCTTTGCCGTTGTCACGGAGCGTTATTTTGAAAAGCCTGAAGCTTTGAAAAAACACTTTCCGGAACTCTTTGAAGAGTTTAACAGCTTTTATAAAATGGAATTTAAAGGGGTTACAAATGAAGAATAAATTATTGTTAGGGATATTATTTTTCACTTTGTTATTAGATGCGGATAATATTTCATTTACATTTTATAATGATTTTTTTGGAGGAAGTGATGGACATTTTACAAATGGGGCTTCTTTTAATTGGCTTGAAGATAAGAAAAAATGTGATAATGTATATACAAATATGTTGCTATCCTTGGCACACAAGATTTCATTGCCTGTAAATGGTTCAAAAAAATATAATGCAGGTATTAGCCTTGAACAAATTATTATAACACCTGAAAATATAGATGTAAAGAATGTACAATACAATGATTTTCCATATGCAGGGTATCTTTCTATATCAAGTTTTTTATTTGAGTGGGATGATGATAGTTTTAACGAATATCGTGTGGAAATTGGTGTTATGGGGAAATATTCTGGTGCTGAATTTATTCAAAAAAAATTTCATAAAATAATAAAAAGTGAGCAGCCTCAGGGCTGGAGCACTCAGCTAGGTACCAAGTATACACTTAACTTTTTACTGCAACATGGTGTAAAAGCATGGCAAAGAAAAATAGTGAACACCTTGCAAACCGATTGGTGCTATCATTATGGCATGACTGCTGGAAATTTTGATGTTTCAGTTTTTACCGGGACTGGTATACGCATTGGAAAAAATTATGTGCAAAATTTCAATGTACATTACCCTTATTTGAAGGAAGAAGCAAATTTACTGAGTGTTGATACATTAAAACATGGTTTTGGTTGGTCGTTAAGCAGTGGTTTAGAAACAAAGGTATTATTGTATTCTGTTATATTGGATAAAGCATCTAGTGATGGTTATGCAGTACATAAGAATATTTTAAATGCTTTAGCTTATTTTTCCGGAAGTATCTATTATAATCAGCATAAATTTAGACTTTTTTATGAAATTCCAACTCCTTATATAAAAGAAGATAATGCAATTAATATTTTTGGAGGCTTTGAATATATTTATATATTTAAGTAGTGAATTCAACTGATATTTAAGCTACTTCGCTATAATCCACATGATTTACGGAGCGAGACTCTGTACTTCAATAAGGAAAATCGATGACGAAAGAGTATATATTTACTTCAGAGTCTGTAACAGAAGGGCATCCTGACAAGATGGCAGATCAGATCAGTGATGCAATTCTGGATTATATTATTGAGCATGATACCAATGCACGTGTAGCGTGTGAAACACTGGTATCAAATGGTTTTTGTGTAATTGCAGGCGAACTGAAGACGACGGCGTATGCCCCAATGCAAGAGATTGCAAGAGAAGTGATCCGAGATATCGGGTATACCGATGCAACGTATGGTTTTGATCACAGGTCAGCTGCAGTATTAAACGGCATAGGAGAACAGTCTCCTGATATCAATCAGGGGGTTGATCAGGCCGGAGGAGAAACCGGAGCAGGCGATCAGGGGTTAATGTTTGGATATGCCTGTCGTGAGACAGATGTGCTGATGCCTTTGCCTATTCACCTCTCCCACCGTTTGACAGAACGCCTGGCAGAAGTAAGAAAAGAGGGAATTATTCCCTATCTGCGTCCTGACGGAAAGGCACAAGTCAGTGTAAAGTATGTAGACGAGAAGCCTGTTTCTGTAGAAACTGTTGTTATTTCCACACAGCACGCACCTGAAGTATCGCAAGAGCAGATCCACAAAGATGTTATAGCAGAAGTGATACGAAAAGTAATTCCTGCGGAGATGATGGATGAAAACACTGTTTTTCATATCAATCCGACAGGAAAATTTGTAATCGGCGGTCCTCAGGGAGATGCCGGACTTACAGGTCGTAAAATTATTGTTGATACCTATGGAGGCAGCTGTCCACATGGCGGTGGTGCATTTTCCGGTAAAGATCCAACAAAAGTTGACCGTTCAGCCGCATATGCAGCGCGCTGGGTTGCAAAAAATCTTGTAGCCGCAGGAGCCTGTGACAAGGTGACGATTCAGGTTGCCTATGCAATCGGTGTAGTACAGCCTGTCTCAATTATGGTTGACACGCACAATACCGGCATAGTGGCAGAAGAGAAAATCCAAAGCTGTATAAAAGAGCTTTTTGATCTTTCCCCTGCCGGAATAATCAAATCACTGGATTTATTAAAGCCAATTTATCGAAAAACGGCTGCTTACGGACATTTCGGCCGTGAAAATCTTGGTTTCAACTGGGAAAAAACAGACAGAGTTGATGCAATAAAAGAGTATTTAGGCATCTAATATAGTTTAAGTGTAACCTATAAACTACAGTTTTTAAACTAGCTGAGCGCTTTTAGCTGTATTTAAAAGTCTACAGTGTATAGTTGCATTTTAATAAAAACAAGGAGAATAAAATGTCAGTTGTAATTAATGATACATGTATTAACTGTGGAGCTTGTATAGATGAGTGTCCGGTAGAAGCAATCGTAGATGAGGATGATAATCCAACAGGTGAGGATATTTATTATGTGTATCCAGACAAATGTGTAGAGTGTGTTGGACATCATGATGAGCCTGCATGTGCTACTGCTTGTCCGACTGAGGGTTGTATAACATGGGATGTTGTTGGGCCAAGTCCACAGCACCGTGAAGATATTACTGAAGAACAGCGTTTAAACCACGAACCGGTAGTAGAATAGTTATAAGAGCACTTCTGTGCTCTCATAACACTCCTTTTAATTCATTTAAATCCATAAAATTTACATTTTAAACTAAAAACAATCTTTTTTTAGATACAATTCCATTCTAATTTTATATTTTCAGAGGAGATTTGATGGAACGTACACTATCAATAATCAAACCAGATGCAGTTGCAAAAGGTGTTATAGGCAAAATTTTAGATCGTTTTGAAAGCAATGGTCTTAGAATTGCAGCAACAAAAAAACTACAGCTTTCCCGTGCTGATGCTGAGGCATTTTATGCTGTTCATGCCGAGAGACCTTTTTTCAACGACTTAGTTGATTTTATGATCAGTGGACCGGTTGTTGTTTCAGTTTTAGAAGGTGAAAATGCTATGCAGAAAAACCGTGATTTAATGGGTGCTACAAACCCTAAAGAGGCTGAAGCAGGTACTATCCGTGCAGATTTCGCTGAAAATATCGATGCAAATGCAGTTCATGGAAGTGACTCGGTTGAAAATGCTGCGAATGAAATTGCATTCTTTTTTGCTGAGAGAGAAATTTCTTAAGTATATCCGATGAGGATTGTGCTTAGAAAAGTAACAAAAACTCCTTTAGACTTTGAAGTCACCTCGAATGAAATGACTTTTAAAGGTTTTTTGGAGTACCATAGTGCAAAATTGATTCTGCTTAAAGCAAGCATCAGTGGAACACTGGAAAAATCCTGTGATATATGTGCGCAGGATTTTAATCTTAAAGTTAGTGAAGAGGTCGAATTTTTCATTAATGACGGAATATACGAAGATGACAGCAGCACTCTTTTGGATGTTGTTGAGTCTTTGGACGGTAATGTGGATCTTGAAGAGATTTTACACTCAGAGATCGAACTTATCAAAAGTGATTACCATTCATGTGGAAATTGCTCTAAACCAGAAGAAATTGAGTTTTAAACTCTTGCCTCGTTTGAGGCAAAGCTTTAGTCGTCTCAACGGCGCAATTGAAAAATTAAATTAAGGAAAAAAGTTATGGCAGTACCTAAGAGAAGAGTCTCTCATTCCCGTTCAGCGAAGAGAAGAACTCATTATAAAATTTCTTTAGCCCGTCCGGTTAAAGATAAAGACGGAACTTATAGATTACCACACCACATTAACCCAACTACCGGTGAGTATAAGTAGTCAATGGTAAAAATTGCTATTGACGCAATGGGCGGGGACTTTGGTCCCGAGCCGATTGTAAACGGATGCATAAAAGCACTCAAAAAGAAAAGATTCACTCCGATACTTGTAGGAAATAAATCAGAAATTTTACCTCTGTTACCAAAACGTTATAGAGATAAGATTTTAATTGTCGAGTCTCAGGATATCATTGCAATGAGTGATGCTGCAACAGATGCAGTAAAACGCAAAGAGAGCAGTATCTATAAAGCTGTGGATTTAGTTAGAGACGGTCAGGCAGACGGTGTGGTTTCAGCCGGACACAGTGGTGCCACAATGACACTTGCCACTTTAAGACTTGGTCGCCTGCAGGGTGTTTCCCGTCCTGCACTTGTCACATTGATGCCAACAAAAACAGGGCGTCGTTCTGTTCTTTTGGATGTGGGGGCAAATGTAGATTCCAAACCTGAGCATTTGGCAGAATTTGCTGTTATGGGCGGTTGTTATGCAGAAGATGTTTTAGGTATAGCAGAGCCGAGTATCGGGCTTTTAGCCAATGGTGAAGAAGACTCCAAAGGGAACGAAGTCACAAAAGCAGCCTTCAAAATTTTAGAAGGTTACAAAGGCTTTAAAGGAAATGTCGAAGGCGGTGATATTTTTAACGGAAGCTGTGATGTTATTACATGTGACGGCTTTGTAGGAAATCTGGTCCTTAAAACAAGTGAAGGTGTTGCCTCTACAATCTCACAACTGATTAAAGACTATATAAAAAAATCTCCTATTCGCATTACCGGCGCACTGTTAATGAGAAAAGTTTTCAAACTTTTAAAAAAAGAGATAGATTATGCCGAGATAGGAGGAGCTCCTCTTATCGGTATAAAAGGCTGTGCAATTGTCAGTCATGGAAAAAGTAATGCCAGGGCAATTGAAAATGCAATTTATCAGGCTATTGATTATGTCGATACCGGCGTTAACAGACATATTATTGCAAGGCTTCAAGAGTTAAAACAAAAGGATATCTAAATGGCTTACGCTGCATTTCGCTCTATTGGTGCCTATGTGCCCGAAAAAATACTTACAAATGAAGAACTCTCTCATATGGTGGACACTTCAGATGAATGGATTACCAAAAGAACGGGAATTAAAGAGCGTCACATTGCTGCTAAAGATGAATTTACAAGTGATTTAGGTGCAAAAGCCGCGCAAAAAGCCTTAGAGCGAAGCGGTATAGAGAGCTCTGAGATAGATATGGTAATAACCGCTACAATTTCACCCGACTACTTTTGTATGCCATCAACCGCAACAGTCATTGCTACAAAACTGGGTATCAAAAATGCCACTGCTTTTGACATTTCTGCAGCGTGCACAGGCTTTATCTATGTTTTGGCAATAGCAAAAGCATTTATAGAATCAGGGATGAAAAAAAACATTTTAATCATCGGTGCGGAAAAACTCTCTGCTATTACAGATTACAGTGACCGCGGTACATGTATACTCTTTGGTGACGGTGCAGGGGCTGCTGTAATTTCTGCAACAGATGATAAAAGTGAAGCTATTATAGATGTACATACAGGTGCTGACGGTCAATATGCAGATTTGCTAATGACACCAAACGGCGGCAGCGGTTCTGCACATGATGCACTTGAAAGTGAAGCGGGAAGCTGTTTTATGCAGATGAAAGGCAATGAAACTTTTAAAGTAGCTGTGCGTACGCTGACAAAAGATGTTAAAGAAATTTTAGAAGAAAATAACATAAAAAGTGAAAATATCAAACATTTTATTCCGCATCAGGCAAATTTGAGAATTATCAAAGCTGTTGGCGAAGCTTTAAAAATGAGAGATGATCAGGTCGTAATCACTGTACAAAAGTATGGAAATACTTCAGGAGCTTCCATTCCGATGGCTATTAATGATCTGTATGAATCAGGGGAACTTGAGCCTGGTGAGCTGATGCTGCTTGACGCCTTTGGCGGAGGATTAACCTGGGGAAGCGCCCTTATCCCTTTTTCACCACTCAAGTAACATTTTTATCCAATTTCTGCGTTGGATAATAATATCTTTTCGTCACTTACTATAGTAAGCTCCTCAAATATATTTATATCCGCCTTGAACTAGAATAAAAATGAGAACTTGAGAGGCGAAAAATATTTTTTTTGCTTCTCAATTGCCAACTATTTCGGAACCCGTACTTTAGTGCGGGCGAGAGTGGCAGAAAAACGCCAATAGCCGGCACTAAAGTACCGGTTCCGATGATATTTTGTTAAAATGCTAAAGCACCGTTTCTAAAAGAGCACGTAGGCTAGGTTTTAACCCAGGCTGATTTGTTTTAAAGCTACAACAACTCTTTTATAAAATTCTGCTTCATCCGGCAGGTTTAAAACAGCATCTCTTAGCTTTTCACCCCACATCGGATTAGGAAAGCAGCTGTCATTTTCAAATCTTGCCATTACATGTAAATGGACGCGCGGAAGCATATTTGCGAAGGAAGCCATATTTATTTTGGAAGGTTTGTAATATTTTTTCATTTCATCTTCGATGATATCAAAGATTTCAAAGAGCTGCAGGCGCAGCTCTTTTGGCATGTCTCCAAGCTCTTTGTAAGGCTTTTTTGTGAAGATTTTGAGCCAGGGAATTTCACTCTCTTCTTTTTCTATAAAAAAGTTTTCATCTTCATAAATGATGAGAGTGTCCATAAAAACTAGTCTCTGTTTCGGTTTCTGTTTGAAGAACTTCTGCTGCCTCTGTATCCGCCGCCGTCACGGTTTCTTTCGCCGCCCGAACGGTTTCTGTCTCCGCCTGAACGGTTACGGCTGTTTCCGCGGAAGCCGCCACGGCCTCTGCCGCCTTTTCCTCGACTGTCATTGCGTTTTCCGGCACGTTCCAGGATAGCAGCAAGTTTGTCAGCAGGAATACCGATATTGCTTGGCCCTTTTATATCCTGTCTGTCCAGGATCATAGAGATGAGTTTGAACATGATTTTTTCTTCGTCTATATCTTCTTTGAGACGGTCAAGAATTTTATGTGCCTCATCATATATTTTTTGGTCTTCAATTGTTTTGACCATTTTTTCCACAGTAGATTCACGCAAATCATTTTTGCTTGGCACGAATGCATGATTCATTGAGGTACCGACTTTTTGTTTGATACGCTGCAGTTCTTTAAACTCCAAAGGTGTCAACAGTGTGATAGCCTTTCCTTTTGTTCCTGCACGTCCTGTTCTCCCGATACGGTGAACATAAGACTCAGGATCAAAAGGAATATGATAGTTGAATACATGAGAAATATTGCTTACATGTATACCGCGGGCAGCCACATCGGTTGCCACAAGGACTTTGACAGAGTCGTTTTTGAAACCTTTGATAACAGTCTCACGCTGACGCTGCTCCATGTCACCGTGCAGACCGTTCGCCAGATATCCTGCATTTGAAAGAACATTGCTTAATCTGTCAACTTCTGATTTTGTTCTACAAAAGACAACTGATTTTGTACTGTTTTCAGCATCCATAAGGCGAATAATCGCATCATCTCTTTCGTGCTCATCAATGACATAATACTCCTGTTCGATATCGGCATTTGTTGTCTCCCCTTTTGTGATAGAGACAAAAGCAGGGTCTTTTAAAATCTTGTTTGCAAGATTTTTAATCGGCTGCGGCATAGTTGCCGAGAAAAGCAGAGTCTGTCTGTCTGTCGGAAGATAAGAGAAAATTTCAGTGATGTCATCCAAAAATCCCATGTCAAGCATCTCATCTGCCTCATCAAGTACAACGACACTCGGTGCAAAATTGTTGAGCATATTTCTTTTTAAGAGATCGAGCATTCTTCCGGGTGTTGCTACGACAACACTTGCACCGCGACCGATAAGGTCAAGTTGGCGCTTATAAGAGCTTCCCCCGTATACGGTAACTGTCTTTACATTCAGATTACGGCCATATTTGAATATTTCATCACTAACCTGTGTTGCGAGTTCCCGTGTTGGTGTGATGACAAGCATCTCCACTTTGCCGTTGAGTTTCATGTTTGAAAGAACAGGAAGTGAAAAAGCTGCTGTTTTTCCTGTACCCGTGTGTGCCTGACCGACCATATCACGGCCTTCAAGTATGATAGGAATTGCCTGTTCCTGAATAGGAGAGGGGACTGTAAAGCCGGCGAATTTAACACTTTTAAGTATTTCTGGTTTTAGGTTTAACGAATCAAATGTGATTGTAGGTTCTTCTGTAGTTGTTGTTTGTGTTTCTTGTGCAGTTTCTTGCATCATTATCCTTTTTTAACAGGCTTTTGAAGCCTTTTTATACATAAGGAGATGACGCAAGTTCTACTAAAATTTCCACTTTAAGTCTATCAGGGCATCTTCCCCTTAAAATATTTATGGAATTATAGCTAAATTTTTTAATATTTACAGTAAAGTTGCAAATATTTTTAATTACTTAAGTTTATAATGCTACAAAAGAGCAGGTAAATTTTTTTGTAGTCTGGTCTGGAATGATAAAAGAGCGCTCATAGTCGGCACTAAAGTACCGATTCCGAGAAGTTTCTCAGCAGTTTTTTGCTTAACTTAACGGCATTGAGACTTCAAGTCTGGGCAAAATCCAGTATAATACACAAAAGAAAATTATAGAAGGTTTTATATGAATGAAAACATCTCTTTAGTCGTTATTGCTTTTTTGCTCCTCTCATTTTTACTGGTTTTATATTTTTATTTAAAAGAAAAAAACACGAACAAACGTTTACATGTAAAGGCAGAAGAGTTACAAAGCAGTTATTTTACACTCAATGGTTCGTATGAACAGCTAAAAGAAGACTATAATGCGTTGGAGATTGAATATGCGGTTTTAAATGCGAGATACAATGATGAGATGAAAGCATCGGCTGAGAAATTGGAAGTTTTACAAAAAGCAAAAGAAGAACTTTCACAGGAATTTAAAATTTTGGCAAATAAAATATTTGAAGACAAGTCAAAACAGTTCAGCAGTGCAAACAAAGAGCAGCTGGAACTGCTTTTAAAACCTTTTCGCGAGCAGATAACAAATTTTTCAAAAGAGGCAAGAGAACAGTTTGAAGTGGAACTCAAAGACCGCCATTTGCTCAAAGATGAACTGCATCGCCTGAAAATGATGAATGAAACACTGGCACAAGAAGCGCTCAACCTGACCAATGCCCTCAAAGGCGAGAACAAAACGCAGGGAAACTGGGGTGAACTGGTTTTAGAAAATATCTTGGAACAATCCGGTCTGCGTGATGGGGTTGAGTATGAACTTCAGGCCACACTCAAGTCAAACGAGGGTAAAACATACCGACCCGATGTCATAATACATATGCCGCAAAAGCGAGATATTATAGTGGATTCCAAGGTCTCACTAACTGCGTATGAACGGTTTGTCAATGCGGATGAGCCTGAAGAAAAAGCAAAAGCCTTAAAAGAGCATATTGCAAGTATCTCTTCACATATAAAAGAGCTGAGTGCAAAAAACTATGAAAAACTTGAAGGGGTCAATACGCTTGATTTTGTTCTGCTTTTTATGCCGATTGAAGGGGCTTTTTTACTGGCACTTGAACAAGACGGTGAATTTTTCAAGCGTGCCTATGAAAACAATATTTTAGTCGTATCTCCTTCTACGCTGCTTGTAACGCTCAGAACCATAGAGCACATCTGGCGAACGCAAAGACAGGAAGAACATGCAAAAAAGATAGCCGCAGAAGCAGAAGCGATGTATGACAAACTTGTATTATTTGTTGAAGAGATGAAACACATAGGAGCCTACCTGCAAAAAACACAGGACTCTTATGACAAGGCGATGAACAGACTCAGCACGGGACGCGGCAATGTTATCAAAAGAGCGCAAAATATGAAAGCACTGGGATTAAAGCCGAAAAAAGAGTTGCCGCTCAAGAGTGAAGATGATGGAGACGATACATGAAAATAGAGACAAGGTACAATTATGAAAAGAGCTGGACGCTGACATCTGAGAAGGATATTTTAAAAATAATAGAAGAAGAAATAGGCAATGATGATGTAGAGGGTGTTTTTGCTTATATAAAAGAGGCTGTGAAAAAGGGTAAGGTAATAAGTGTCGGTTCATGCAAATTTAAAATAACAGAGAAAAAGGGATAAAATGTTTCAAAATCAGGATATTGCAAAACTGCTGTTGCGAATAAGTTTGGGTGTGTTGATCCTGTTTCACGGAATTCACAAAGTCATACATGGTATAGGCGGTGTTAAAAGTCTGGTTGTCAGTGCGGGATTGCCTGAGTTTTTAGCCTATGGCGTCTACTTTGGGGAGTTGATAGCGCCAATTTTTATTATTTTAGGGCTCTATGCCAGAGTGGCGGCGACTGCCTTGGTTGTGAATATGTTTGCGGCAATCTATTTGGCATATGGATTTTCACTGACACTTTCAAAGTTTGGAGGTTTGTCCTGGGAGACACCGTTGCTTTATCTGATACTGTCTCTGCTTGTCATACTTCTTGGAAGCGGAAAATACGCTGTAAATTCCAAATAGAAAATGGAGATTTTAAAGCTTAAAGCCCGCACTGAAGTACGGGTTCCGAAAAGTTCCTTAGTTTAATGGCATTCAGACTGAAATATATGCTGCAAAAAATTTATAAGCTGACATGGCAAACTTACATTTTAAGCACCCTTGGAACCCGTACTTCAGTGCGGGCTTGTGTCTTTAAAGCCTGATGCTTAGGGATGTTTTACCTTTATAGTAGAATTCAAACTCCAGCCGATAAGCAACATACAAACGATAACTCCGTATGCCGGTAAAATATTGTAAGTATTTAACAAATAGACAAGCCAGAGCAGAATTGCTCCAAGCGGCGTCGGCACACCCGTAAAATATTTATCAACCGCACCGGCGTCGGTATGCAAATTGAAATGGATAAGACGGCGCAGCCCTGATATCACATAGTAGATACTTGCAATTGCCGCAAGAATAAACCACAACCCATGCAAAGAAGGTGCATATGCGGCTTGAAATATCAAAAAGACAGGAACGAGAACAAAACTTAAAAAATCTGCAAAGCTGTCAAGCTGTACCCCAAACTCATTGGAGAGTTTATACTTTCTTGCAATTTTTCCGTCAAATATATCAAAAGCACCGCCAATCCATGCCAAAACTATCGCCAAAGTAAAATTGTTCTGTGTGATAAAATAGGTTGCAAGGAGTCCTGCTGTGATGTTGACAAAGGTAAACACATTTGCGAGATTAAAGTGAGAAGAGGGTGTCCATAAAAATTTCATATAAATAGCTGCCTTTGTAAAATATAAATGCAATTATAGCAAAATCATATTAAACAGAATAGAAAGATATGATAAATATTATCAATATCATTAAGCTTACTGTAAGTAGAACTGAATTATTATTGCATATCAAAATCATAAATAGGAATTTTATGCTAAAAATTATTAGACTCAGTATATTATATTTTTCTTTTACAGCATTGCTGAGTGCTGCCGAACAAACATCAGTCAATGAGAAACGTCTTCACTCTGTAAGAAAAAATATAGACAAAGAGGCCTTGATGCAGGTGAGAAAAGTTTCTCCAATAAATAATATTGAACACATGTTTGAAGATGCCAGAGTCTCAGGTCAGCTTAGGATTATGTTTGCCGGATATGAGCAAAAAGAACAAAATGTGGCGAATAATTATGCGACTGCACTTGGCGGAAAGTTAAAGTATGAGTTGGCAGAACTGCAGGGTTTTAATGCGGGTGCGGCTGTTTACATATCACATGATCTAGGCTTTGCAACAGGTGAGGGAACTCGGCACAACAGTGAACTCTCTTCAAGTGACGGCAGTTATACGCAGCTTGCCGAAGCATATATAAATTATAAATATAAAGCATTTAACATAAGGGCAGGACGCCAGATTTTAGACACTCCACTGGCTGACAGTGATGATATCCGTATGATAAGTAATACTTTTGAAGCGTATGTTGCATCTTATTCGGATGGCGGGTTAGAGATGATGGCCGGAAATATTCAGTCATGGCAGGGAGTTGATGCCGGACTGGATACTCCATGGGAAAAAACGGGTAGCCGAGGGACAAATTTTGGCGGGCTAAGCTATCATAATGTATGGGAATTAAATCTTTGGGTTTATAATATTACAGATGTAACAAATGCATTTTACCTCGATGGAGGGATTCAGTACCATTTTAATGAGGATATGATCCTTCACTGTGTTTTGCAGTATTTAAATGAAAAAGAGTTGGCTTCAAGTGCTTATGACACTACGATTTATGGCGGGTTGTTTGAATTTGTAGTAAAGGGAATCAGTTTGAGTATTGCCTATGACAAATCTTTAAACGACCCTGCCACAGCAAGTTTTAGCGGATTTGGCGGAGGAACACTTTTTAGCAGTATGGATACACTCATATTGGATGATATTGCGGATGACAGGGATGCGCATGCTTTGGTATCCTCAATTGGTTATACAACAGAGATTTTTACTCTTTTGTATGCCTATGGTGATTTTAAAGGAAATGCAAACAGTTTGGGTGAGAAAGCACATATAATAGAACAAGATGTAAGTTTAGAGTATAATATAGATAATGAATTATTGTTTGCATGTGTATACAGTATGCAAAAAGATAAAGAAAACTCTGTAAATACAGACCATGACTGGAATCGTGTTCAGTTTATGCTTAATTATAATTTTTAAAAGAGACAAAGTGAATAAAATGAAAAAATTAATAGACTGTGAAAAAGGCGAAAAAGTAAAGGTTTTAAAGTTGGCGACAAATTATGATTTAAAACAAAGACTTATCTCCTTTGGCATTATGAAAGATACACAACTGCAGGTACTAGAGCATGCCCCGCGAAAAAAAACAATAGAAGTAAAAGTAGGAAAAATGCGAATTGCCTTACGTGCCGAAGAAGCAGAACTTATTGAGGTTGAAACAATATGAATGAAGAAACAAAAGTATGCCCGATTATTGCCAATCATATTAAAGTAGCACTTGTGGGACAGCCGAATGTCGGTAAAAGTATGCTGATTAACTCTGTCTCCAATGCCCACTTGCATGTAGGAAACTTTTCCGGTGTGACAGTGGATAAAACAGAGGTGTTGTTTGATTATAAACATTATCATTTTACTGTTGTTGATTTGCCCGGAACCTACGCATTTACGGACTATACAATAGAAGAGAGAGTCACAAGAGATTATCTTTGCGCGGAAGACTATGATATTATTATCAATGTTGTAGACTCTACAAATCTGGAAAAAAATCTCCAACTCACAGCAGAACTTTTTACGATGAGTAAAAAGATGGTCATTGCCCTGAACATGAGTGACGAAGCGGATAAAGAGGGCATAGAGATAAATGCCGAGTATATGTCCGAACTGCTCAATGTCCC
This sequence comes from Sulfurimonas sp. NWX367, assembly GCF_039667065.1. NCBI lineage: Bacteria > Pseudomonadati > Campylobacterota > Epsilonproteobacteria > Campylobacterales > Sulfurimonadaceae > Sulfurimonas > Sulfurimonas sp. NWX367. Next base: position 527,920 of record NZ_JALCZM010000002.1, read on the forward strand.
CTGTGTAAAAGTTTCAGCAGCACAAAAAACAGGGATAGAAGAGTTGATAAACATGGTTGTTGATGTGCATGAAAAGCCCAAACTTGAACCGAAGCTTGTATTTAGCGAACCGGTTGAAGAAGAGATACAAAAGATAGTCTCTTATCTGAAAAAACACAAATATGAAGCAAAAAACAGTTATAGAAATATTGCAATAAATCTTTTAAAGGAAAACAGAAAAACTTATGAAAAACTGCATGATGATCCTATTTGGATAGAGTTGCAGCCTATTTTGATAGAAGCGTCCAAACATATAGAACTGCACCATGATACAGATGACATCAAGGAAGCTTTTGCCGAAGAATATGCCTCTTTTAACCGAGGTATTGTTGCTGAAGTCGTGAAAGTAACAAAACAGGAAAAAGAGAAAAAGACAATTACGGAAAAGATCGATTCTGTTTTGATTCATCCTTTATACGGTATTCCTATATTTTTGTTTTTAATGTGGGGGCTTTTTCAGCTTACCTTTGTACTGGGTGCAGTACCTATGGAGTGGATTGACGGATTTTTTGGTTGGTTTGGAGATGCCATCGGTGCAACAATCACTAATGAGGATATACGTTCTTTGGTTGTTGACGGGCTTATTGCGGGAGTGGGAGCGGTTGTGCTTTTTACACCGAATATCATTATCCTCTTTATAGGGATAGCCTTGCTTGAGAGTACCGGTTACATGTCACGGGTCGCTTTTTTGCTCGATGGATTTTTCCATAAATTTGGTTTGCACGGACAGAGTTTTATTCCTTTGGTAACCGGTTTTGGATGTTCCATTCCGGCTTATATGAGTGCGAGAATCCTCAAAAATGACAGAGACAGACTGCTCACACTTTTTATCATCAGTTTTATGTCCTGTGGGGCAAGACTGCCTGTATATGTGCTTTTTGCCGGAGCATTTTTCAGTGAATCGATTGCAGGCAATGTTCTTTTTGCTATCTATATTACAGGTGCAATGCTCGGGCTGATTGCTGCCAAAATTTTAAAAATTACGGCTTTTAAAGGGGTAGATGAACCTTTTGTTATGGAGATGCCAAAGTACCGTTTGCCATCTTTCAAGCTTGTATGGCATACGGTAGTTTCAAAAACACTGATGTATCTGAAAAAAGCGGGGACTTTTATTGCCGGAGCTACCATACTTATCTGGTTTTTAAGTAATTATCCACACAATACGGAGTTAGAAAAAAAATATGAAGTAAAAATAGAACAGGCACAAACAGCAGAGGCAAAAGCAAAACTGACAAACGAATTTGCAAGTAAAAATTTACAACAGAGCTATTTGGGACGAATCGGTGCATTTTCCGAGCCGCTTTTTCGTCCGCTTGGACTGGATTGGAAAATGGCGGTGGCACTTGAAACCGGCTTGGCGGCAAAAGAGGTCATTGTTTCAACACTGGGTGTATTGTATGCACTTGGTGAAAATGTCGATGAGACAACCTATTCGCTAAAAGATGCCATCAGCAAAAATATCTCTTTTGCATCAGCTGTAGCGTTTATAGTGATAATCATGGTATATCTTCCGTGTTTTGCCGCTTCTGTCGTATTTACCCGTGAAGCAGGCGGCTTGAAGTATTTCTTTTATCTGTTGGCATTTACGAGTATTACGGCATATGTTCTTGCTTTTTTAGCATATCATATAACACTCTTACTGGGTTATTAACCCATTATTAGATTAGATTGGTTAAAATAAATTATGCAAAAAATATTAATGATTGAAGATGACTTGGAACTGGCAGAGATACTTACAGAGTATCTCGAACAATTTGAGTTTGAGGTTGTCACTGAAGACGACCCTTTTAAAGCAGTAAGTATATTAAAGTTAGAGCCTTTTGACTTGGTTATACTGGACTTGACATTGCCGGGTATGGACGGGCTGGAAGTTTGTGAAGCAATTCGTGAACGCCAGGATATTCCTATAATCATTTCAAGTGCGAGAAGTGATGTGACAGACAAGATAAAAGCACTGGAACTCGGTGCGGATGATTACTTGCCAAAACCGTATGACCCGAGAGAACTTGAGGCAAGGATTCACTCAGTACTGCGTCGTTATGAAGCAAAAAGTGAAGAAAAAGCAGAATCAAAAAGTGATTTCAAATGCGATAAAGAGACGATGACCATTACCTATAAAGGTCGCAAGATTGAGTTGACAAATGCAGAATTTGGAATATTGTCTTATATGATAAGCAAACAGGGTCTGGTTGTGTCTCGTGAAGATTTGATTCATAATGTCAATGCCATTAATGAAGACTCATCCAACAAAAGTATAGATGTAATGGTCGGACGCATCAGAAACAAGCTCGGAGACAAATCCCTCATAGAGTCTGTCCGTGGTGTAGGATACAAGCTCCTCAAATGATCAAACGTCATGCTGTTTTATTTACGGTACTTTTTGCACTTGTTGTCTCTTTGACAAGTCTGAGTGCAATCTTTTGGGAGTTTTACAAACTTAACAAAGAACAGTATATAAACCACATTTTTACAAAATACTCAGTAATCACCCAAATATACCGTGAACATCAGCAGCGCCAGAGTTCAGAGATTATGCTTGAGGCAAATCTGGCTGTGTATAATCTTGAAGTCACCAAAGATGAAAAACTGAAAAAAGAGATATTTGAAAAAGGAAAAGTTCTCAAAAGAGAGGGATTTAAAAGTTTTAAAACCTCCTTGCTTATCAATGACAAAGGGTTATATACGAAAAATATCGTAACAAATCTCAGAGCGACTATGATTCAGTATAAAAGAAATATATACTTTCATATAGAAACACCAAGTGGTGATATCCTGATCAAAGACAACGATTTAAAACCTTATAGCTATATTAATCTGCTCTATTCCTATATTACAATATTTATGATTATCAGTCTCTCTTTTATTCTGATACTTCAAAGACTGCGTCCTTTAATCAGATTGAGAAAAAAGATTGAATTGTACGGTAACGGAAATATGGACATTTCTTTTAAAACAAACCGTGAAGATGAAATCGGTGCAGTTGCCAATGAACTTGAAAATGCACGACAGAAAATAAATACTGTGTTGGAATCCCGTACACTCTTTTTAAGAAATTTGATGCATGAGTTGAAAACGCCTATAGCCAAAGGGACTATCGCCACACAGATGCTTGATTCGCAAAAACAAAAAGACAGATTCAGCTCTATTTTTAAACGCCTGGAGACACTTGTAACTGAATTTGCAATGATAGAAGAGGTGACAAGTCTGAGCGATAAAAAAGATTTTTCCGAGTACAGGCTGCTTGATGTAATTGATGGAGCTATAGATATGGCTATGGTTGACAAAGAACATGTCACAGTAAAAATCAGCGGAAAAATAAAAGTACATGTAAACTACAGACTTTATACGACAGCTATTAAAAATATGATTGACAATGCAATGAAATATGCTACCGATTCGCATATTACAATTCGTATGAATGACAAAAACGAACTTTGTTTTGAAAGCAAAGGTGCATGCCTTTCGCATCCTCTACAGTATTACATAGAGCCTTTTACAAAAGACAACCCATCGAAAAACAGCTTTGGATTAGGACTGTATCTTGTTGACTCTATCCTTAAAGCACATGGGCAGGTTTTGGCGCATGAGTATGAAAACGGAGTCAACCGTTTTATATTTGCATAAGTTTAAAAATGTAAACTAATGCAATGAATAGATACATGTACAGCTTCATATTACTTGTTTTTGCACTCTCTTTTTTTGCATTTGGCTGGGTGAGCCATACTGCCTATGTGCCCTATGAAAAAGAGCAGGAGCAAACACTGCTTGATACAATTCGCGAAAACAAAACTTTAAACGTTGTTCTGCTCAATGCTCCTTCGACCTACTATATAGGTCCGGATGGTCCACAGGGTTTTGAATATGATTTGTTACAGTCATATGCAGAACATTTGGGAGTGGATTTAAACATTACAACAGCACATACTGTCAAAGAAGCGATAGCACTCTCCAAAAATCCAAATATTCATATCACATCTGCATCTTTGTCAAAAACACCACACAGAGAAAAAAAATTTCACTTTGGACCTTCGTATTTTGAAGTCGAAGAGCAGGTGATTTGTAACAGAGGAATGTTACGCGGATCAAATTTTCCAAGAAATGTGGAGGAGTTGGCAGGATTAAATATTATGGTAGGTGCTGATACGAGTTACAGCGAAACGATAAAATCACTGCAGGCAGACGGATATGAAATAAATGCAACGACAACTTCAGAATACTCAACAGAAGAGTTACTTGAAAAAGTTGCCAAACATGAGATAGACTGCACAATAGCGGATTCAAATATCTATGCACTTAATTTGCGGTATTTTCCTGAAATAGCACTTGCTTTTTCCATCAGTAAAAGAGAACAGTTGGCATGGCTGCTCCCAAAAAATGCAAAAGAGCTAGAAGCTGATATGTATGCCTGGCTCAATGATTATAACCAAAAAGGCAAGATGACACAGCTTAAAGACCACTATTACAGCTATATTCTTTTCTTTGATTATTATAATACAAAAATGTTTTACAAAAGAATGAAAAGCAGACTGCCAAAGTATGAAAAATATTTTAAGTATGCTGCAAAAAGATTTGACATTCCGTGGACACTGTTGGCATCTGTTTCGTATCAAGAATCACACTGGAATGCAAAAGCCAAAAGTTTTACAGGTGTTCGCGGGTTGATGATGCTGACACAACGTACAGCAAAGATGTTAGGTGTGAAAAACAGATTGAATCCGAAAGAGAGTGTAATTGGCGGAACACGGCATTTAAAACAGATGATAAAATTTGTTCCCAAAGAGGTAGAAGGGGAGAACAGACTAAAATTTGCCCTGGCTGCTTACAATATAGGTATGGGACATATAAAAGATGCGCAAAAGCTTGCAAAAAAACTGGGACTTAATCCAAATGTCTGGAGTGATTTGAAAATAGTACTGCCTCTGCTCTCGCAAAAAAAGTATTACAGAACTTTAAAATACGGATATGCAAGAGGGGCAGAGCCTGTCAAATATGTTGAGTCCATCTATAACTATAAAGATATTTTAGATAAACAAAACAAGGTGTTGAAAACTGATCTAGTGACTTCCAAGCTCCCCTAAAAATGTTTCCATATCATACTTTGTTCTGTATTCCGGAGTCATGATGTGAATAAGTATATCACCCAAATCAACAACAATCCAGTCACCGCTTTCATCTACATTGTTAAAATGTTCGGCAGGTTTGAGTTCATTTTTCAAATGGTCCAAAAGGGCAGTGGTGTGTTTTTGTCCAAGAGAAGAGGCTATAACCGCATAATCAACGAAATAGTTTTTGTCACGGAGATCAAAAACCTCTATGGATTCCGCTTTGTTTTTATCGAGTGTGTTTACTATGTTTTGTATTCTGTCTTGCATTGTGTTCCTTGTAATATTGTGTTATTTCATCTCTGACTTTTTTTGGTATTTTTGAACTGTCAAAATTTTCTCTTAACATAGATGAAGATATGTCTTCATCTATGTTAAGCTGAATGAAATCTTTTGGTACTTTTATACTGTCTCTTGTGACAATTATAAAAGTTACCAGTTTTTTCAGTTCATCATAAGCATACCATTGATGCAGTGATTTTAAATTATCTGCACCGATAACCAAATAAATTTTGTCATAACTATCCAGCAAATGTTTGACTGTCGCAACTGTCGGCACTTTTTTTTTCAAGTCGACCTCATATGAACTGACTTCCACATCTTTATAAGATGAAAAAATATCTCTCAGCCATTGCAGCCGTAACTCAGCCGGAGCAGTAAAAGTTTTTTTAAACGGATTTAAAAAAGTAGGCATTACCACTACTTTGTCAATAAAGTCCAGTTCGCCCAAAGCCTTGACTATTGCCTCATGTGCGATGTGTGGAGGGTCAAATGAACCTCCGTAAAGTGCTATCGTTTTCATTTAATGCGAATTATAACTAATTTTGGATAAAATTACCCAATTATTTTATATTAGGAACTATAATGGCACTAAAAATAGCAATTAACGGATTTGGTAGAATAGGTCGTTGTGTGGCACGTATTGCACACAAAAGAGATGATGTGGAAGTTGTCGCTATAAATGACACTGCAAATATAGATATGATGATCTATCTATTGAAAAATGACTCTGTTCACGGAACATTTGAGAGTGAAGTTGTGCAGCTTGATGATGAAAACATTGCAATTGACGGGAAAAAAATAAGAGTTTTTTCTGATCGTGATCCAAAAAACCTGAAGTTTGCCGAATGTGGCGCTGATATGGTTTTGGAGTGTACCGGTGTCTTTTTGACACAGGAGTCCGCGCAGGTGCATATTGACAACGGCGTGCAAAAAGTTCTTTTTTCTGCTCCTGCGAAAGACAAAGCAACACCGACATTTGTGATGGGTGTCAATGAAGAAAAATATGCGGGACAAAAGATCGTTTCAAATGCCTCTTGTACAACAAACTGTCTGGGTCCTGTTGCCCGTGTTCTTGATGATGCATTCGGTATTGAAAAAGGCTTAATGACGACTATCCACTCTTATACCAACGATCAAAATATTTTAGATGTGAAACACAACAAAGACAAACGCCGTGCACGTGCCGGTGCTATAAACATGATTCCTACAACTACGGGCGCAGCAAAAGCCATCAGCCTTGTAATGCCTCAGCTTGAAGGAAAACTGCATGGGCAGTCAGTACGTGTACCGACACCTGATGTTTCTATGGTTGATTTAAATGTTGTCGTTTCCAAAAATACAACAAAAGAAGAAGTGACGGCTGTTTTTAACGAAATGGCAGATACAAGACTCAAAGGGCTTTTGCATATGGATAAAGAGATGCGCGTTTCTCAAGATTTTGTAGGCTCGCAGTTCAGTGCAGTTGTTGCAGAAGATTTGACACAGGTTATCGGGGGTAACATGATAAAAGTTATGGCATGGTATGACAATGAGTGGGGTTATTCGTCACGACTTTTAGATATGGCTCTTCATATTTCAAAATAGGACAAAAAATTTGGAACTATTACACCTTAAAAAATTAGATATAGCAAATAAGAAGGTCTTCATTCGATGTGACTTTAATGTGCCTATGGATGAGTTTGGAAACATTGCAGATGACCGTCGGATTCGTTCTGCTATAGCGACTATCAACTATTGTCTTGATTTGGACTGTGCTGTTATATTGGCATCTCATCTTGGTCGTCCGAAAGGAGAAGTTGTAGAAAAATACTCTTTGGCTCCTGTCGCAAGGCGTTTACAGCAACTTTTAAAGCGTCATGTAGCGTTGGCAAAAGATGTTGTCGGTGAAGATGCTATGCAAAAAGCAAAAGATTTGCCCCGGCATGAGGTACTTTTGCTTGAAAATTTGCGCTTCGAGCCGGGGGAGACAAAAGATGATGCGGAGTTGTCAAAAAAGCTTGCATCAATGGCAGAGTTTTATATCAACGATGCTTTTGGTGTCAGTCACCGAGCGCATGCATCTGTACACGGCATTACAAAGTTTTTTGACAATGAGCACAAAGCAGCCGGCTTTTTGCTTGAGCGTGAGATTCAGTACTTTTCAAAACTTATGAACAATCCTGTCCGTCCGTTTGCTGCTATTATCGGTGGAAGCAAGGTTTCAGGTAAACTTGAAGCACTTGTAAATCTACTGCCTAGAGTTGACAAAGTATTCATCGGCGGAGGCATGGCTTTTACATTTTTAAAACAGATGGGTTATGAAATAGGCGCTTCTCTTGTGGAAGATGACTTACTGGAAGAAGCACAAAATATTATGGATGAAGCAAAAAGACTGGGTGTGAAATTCTATCTGCCAGTGGATGTTATAGCAGCAGAAAAATTTTCTGAAGATGCTGTCAGTAAAATTGTCACAGTGCAAGAGATTCCACAAAAATGGATGGGACTTGACATCGGTCCTGCAACTGTAAGACTGTACAGAGAGGCGCTCAATGATGTCCAGACAGTACTGTGGAATGGACCTATGGGCGTCTATGAAATGGAAAAATTTGCCAGAGGTTCTTCAAAAATAGCACATTTTGTAGCAGATACCTATGCCACGACAGTCGTAGGCGGTGGTGATACTGCTGATTTGGTAAAAAGAGTGGGCGTTGATGAAGACATCAGCTTTATCTCTACAGGCGGCGGTGCTTCATTGGAGTTGCTTGAGGGCAAGGTTCTTCCGGGTGTACAACCTTTGATGGTAGAAACTACAGATAAAAAGGACTAAGATGATTATTGCAGCGAATTTGAAAACAAACCTTACAAGAAAAGCGACACACAAATATATGCAAGAGTTGGATTCCTGTGTGCAAAAGAGTTCACAAGAGGTTATAGTTTTTCCTGCAATATCATCCCTTGATGCTTATAAGACGGATATCACTGTAGGTGCCCAAAATGCATATCCTGTTGAAAAAGGAGCTTTCACGGGTGAAATAGGGCTGGAACATCTTGCAGAGTTTGGCATTAAAACTATACTGATAGGGCACAGTGAGCGTCGTCATATTTTGGGTGAGTCCCAAGAATTCATAGCTGAAAAATTTCACTATTTTAAAGAACAGGGTTTTAGGATTATTTATTGCGTAGGCGAGCCGCTTGCTGTGAGAGAGTCTTCAAAAGAGGAGATGCTTGCATATTTATATCAACAATATGAAGGCATTGATACCCAATATGAAAACCTGATTATTGCCTATGAACCTGTTTGGGCCATAGGTACGGGCAAAATACCGACGCTAGAGGATATAGAAGATATTCACTCCGAATTGAAGAAAAAATCATCTGCACCTCTTTTATACGGTGGCAGCGTGAAAGTCAACAATGTTAAAGATATTTTGCAGGTAAAAAATGTTGACGGTGTTTTAGTCGGCAGTGCAGCATTATATGCTGAACATTTTTGTACAATGATAGAGTCGGCAGACGAGTTAGACCACATCTAACCGAAACCCGTACTCCAATTCGGGCTTTGCGTCTTTAAAACTAAAATTTTAATTATAAAGGAAAAAATCGAATGATAATGAAAGGAAAAAAAGGCTTAATAGTAGGTCTGGCAAACAATAAATCCATAGCATACGGCATAGCAAAAGCCTGTGCGGCACAGGGAGCTGAAATGGCTTTTACATATTTGAATGATGCCTTGAAAAAAAGAGTAGAACCTATAGCAAAAGAGTTTGGAAGTGACTGTGTATATGAGTTAGATGTCTCAAATGAAGAGCATATGTCCGGGATTGCTGCTAAAATTGAAAAAGATTTTGGAAAAATCGACTTTTTGGTGCATTCTGTTGCGTTTGCACCAAAAGAGGCACTCTCTGCACCTTTTATGAAAACAACAAAAAGTGCATTTCAGATTGCCATGGATATTTCTGTCTACTCTTTTATTGATTTGACCAATCGCTTGGAATCTGTTTTGTCTGATGATGCTTCCATCTTGACACTTTCCTATCTTGGCGGACCAAAATACATTGTAAATTATAATGTAATGGGCGTGGCAAAAGCAGCCTTGGAGTCGAGTGTACGTTATATGGCAGTTGAACTCGGTGCAAAAGGGCAACGTGTCAATGCTATCTCTGCCGGACCTATCAAAACACTTGCCGCTGCAGGGATAGGTGATTTTAAGCAGATACTGAACTGGAATGAAACAAATGCTCCATTGAAGCGAAATGTAACAATAGACGAAGTCGGCAACTCTGCAATGTATCTGTTGAGCAATCTAAGCTCAGGTGTAACAGGTGAAGTGCATTATGTGGATGCAGGGTACAACATCATGGGTATGGCAGCCGCAGCTACTAACGAAGAAGGCAAAACTGTCTTGGCATGGGATACCAGAAAATAGGATTTCTTAGCTTACATGTAAGTTAATTAAGTTTTTGGAACCCAGATTTCAATCTGGGCTGAGAAGACAACAAAGTTACAGTCGGCATTACAGAAAAAAATTTAGTTTTTCTCACAAGTCATGCTTTAGCATAGAAAGTACCGATTCCGAAAAAACCCGGAACCCGTACTTCAGTGCGGGCTAAACTGAAAAAAAACGGATTATTTCCCTATAACAGGCATATTTCCCAGTTTTTTCACATGAGAATCCTTTTCATCAGAAGGATGTAATTTTGAATATGCTGCCGCTTTGTCAACATACTCTTGAAGTGTAAAGTTCCTTTCCTTGTCCTCTACATATTTTTCTTCCCTGTCGTTGCTGGTATTTGTAGCGTTCATATCTACTTTTTTCATATATTTTTTTTGCACTTTTCTGTCTTCATTTACAGTAGGTGTCCACTCATTTTTGAGCCAACTGTCGAGATTTTTTTGTATTAATCCCGGTTTTGCTTTGCCGTTTGAGTTACTTATCTTATTTAAATCACTGTTTTGTGATGGTGCCACAGGAGCGTCTGTCGCGCATCCACTGAGTAATATAAAGAGTGGTATTGTTAGTGATGTTGTAATTAATTGTTTCATATTGTAATTATATCTTATTTTGTATAATAATTCATCACTTTAATGAAAAGTTAAGAGTTGATTATGCTATACTACCCGTGAAATTTGTAAAAGGATAAGGAGAAAATATGAAATTTACAAAAATGAGTTTGGTGGCAGCGCTGCTAATAGGTTCAAGTGCGTTTGCAATTGAAAACACAAAAATTAGTGGTGATGCTAACTTGTTTTATGAAACAACTGATGCGGGAAGCAATTCTTTTTTTGATAAAGACAACAGTTCAGCAGATGCCTCAATCAACCTAAATGTTACAACTGATTTAGTAAAAAATTCGACTGTGGCAATTAGTGCCGGTGCCGGTTATACAGTACTTACAACATTAGGTTTAGAGCAAAACCTTGTAAGCAGTGTATGGGGTGGTGCACATGGGATTACTCCTAATACATCAAGTCGCGGTGCACATGTAAATACTCCTAACTGGATGAATGAAGCATGGATTGCAGCAACTGCTGGAAAAACTACAGTAAAACTTGGGCGTATGGAATTAGATACACCATTAGCATTTACAGAAACATGGTCTATTGAAAAAAATACTTTTGAAGCGGCTGTAGTTATTAATCAAGATCTTCCAGACACTACGTTAGTAGGTGCATATGTAGGTAACGGAAATGGTACAGAAAGTCTTGGTGGATCATCTTTGGCAGCAGGTCCAATTGCAACAGCACCTTTAGTAAATGAAGGTGGTAAGTTTGATACATATGGTAAATCAGGAGCATATGCTGTTGGTGTTATAAATAATTCATTTAAACCATTAACTGCACAAGCGTGGTACTACAGTGTTACTGCAGTTGCAGATGCTTATTGGTTACAAGCTGATTTAGATGCTAGCGGCTTAGGTGTAGCAGGTCTTACTGTAGGTGCACAATATTCTAATATTAAATCTGTAGCAAGTGGAGCAAAAGCTGATGATGTATATGCTTTACAGGTAGGGTACGAAATGAAAGATCTTTTTGCTGCAAGTTTGTCTTTCTCATCAGTAAACAAAGGTGGTTCAATCGGTTATGCCGGTTTCAATACTGCAACAGCAGCAACAACTGCACAAACAAAACTTTACACAGAAGTATGGTGGAACTATGGACAGGTTACTATGAGTGATACTGATTCAATCCACTTAACAGTTACATCACCTGTACAGGGTTTATTTGATTTAGGTGTTTATTATACAGATGTTAACCATAAAGCAACTGGTAGTCAAGATCTTAAAGAACTTACAGTAACTGCTGGCAAATCATTTGGACCATTAGATGCAACATTAGTATTTATTAATACAGATGCAGCAACAAATGACAATATAGTACAAGCATATTTAACTTTAAACTTCTAGTCTAAACTTTTCTAGCTCCCTTCCGGGAGTTGGTCTTTTCTACTCTTCTTCAAAAACACTAACAAAGATATTTTTTTAACTTATGATATAATATCTTTATGGCAAAAATTAATGAAATAGAATTTGCATATCTGTTTGGCTCCTATGCAAAAAATAATCAAACAGAGAGTAGTGATATAAGACAATACTCTGAATATATACGAAAGGGTTTATAGCAGAGATATGACACTTTTTATGAAAAAAACAGCCTATATCCTTTTTATGTTACTGCTAATCTCAATCATTTCTTTTTTAGCTATTCACGCTGCACCAAACAGTTTTTTTGGAGCGGGAGAATTGAATCCGAATATGACGAAAGAGGCAATAGAAAAACTAAAAGCTGTGTATGGACTGGACAAGTCACTTCTTGAGCAGTATATTTCTTGGGTAAAAAACATTACTATGCTTAATTTTGGCATATCATTTGTAAGTGGTCAGGATGTAAGTTCTGAGATACTCAAACGCCTGCCTGTAACTCTTTGGATGAACAGTATCTCTTTGGTTGTTGTTTTTGTGCTATCTTTATATCTGGGTATCGAAGCAGCACTCTCGTATGAAAAAAAGAGCGACTATATTATTCGTCAAATATCTTTAGTCTCTTTTTCTATGCCCTCATTTTATCTTGCATTGATTTTTATTATTCTTTTTGCCATAAAACTTGAATGGTTTCCTATAGCGGGACTTCATTCGATTGAAGCAAAAGAGGGTTTTGCAAATTATACAGATATGGCATGGCATGTGACTTTGCCAGTGTCGGTAATGATTTTTACAGGCTTGGGAAGTATGATAATTTACATCCGGTCATTGACTCTGGAGATACTCAAAAGTGATTATTACTTTTTTGCACGTGCCCGTGGCTTAGAAAAAAAAGAGCTGTTGCGATATTATATTTTACCAAATTTGATGCCACCTGTTATAACTCTGTTGGGGCTTTCTTTGCCCGGACTCATCGGTGGGAGTGTTATTTTGGAGTCTATTTTCGGTATAGAGGGGATGGGACAGCTTTTTTACATCTCGGCATTATCACGAGACTATCCCATCATTATGGGGATTTTAATGATAACCGCATTGTTGACACTTGTGGGGAATATGTTGGCAGATCTGCTTTTGTTGAAATTAAATCCTTATATGAATAGAACATAAGTAAGCAGGAACAGCCGGCACTAATGCACCGATTCCAAAAATTTTTCTAGTTAAAAAGTGCCTCCAACGCATCAACACTCTCTTTTTTCTCTTCTACGGTACCGTCTTCATTTGTAGTGACAGCATCATTTTCTACAAGTTCTATCTGTAAACCTGTGAGCATTGAAGCCAGACGGATGTTGATACCGCTTTTTCCGATTGCCTTGCTTTTTTGGTCGGTAGGCAGTGTAATGATGGCTTTTTCATTTTCGCCCTCTTCGTTTTTGACAATTTCTACATGAGAGATGATAGCCGGACTCATTGTACGTGATACAAAAAGTTCAGGAATGGTAGTATACTCTATACAGTCAATGTTTTCACCAATCAACTCTTGGCTTACCGCATTGATACGCACACCCTTGACACCGACTGTTGCACCGACAGCATCCACTTGCGGGTGTGTGCTTATAAGAGCGATTTTTGCTCTCTCACCCGGAATACGGGCTGACTTTTCTATGATGACCGAACCCTCTGCAATTTCTGGCACTTCAAGTTCCAAGAGTGCTTCTAAAAATTTTGGACTTGTCCGAGAAAGTTCGATTTGCATCCCGTTTTCTTTGTCCATATTTACACGCCTTACAACCGCTTTTATGTGATCACCCACTTCAAATATTTCGCCTTTTATACGGCTTTTCATTGGTAAAACTGCACGAATTTCATCCACTTCGATGTATGTGTTGTTTTGTGCATCAACACGTGTAACACGACCGCTGACAAGTGTACCTACTTTGGATTTGTATTTGTTATAAATTTCATCTTCCACAAGTCTTTGTATATGGTACTCTATTTCACGGTGAAGTTGTGAAGCGGCTGTTCTGCCATAGTCCTCAAGGTCATGGTCAATTTGGAGTTGATCTCCGATTTCTACTTGATCATCATACTCTTTTGCTTCGGTAAGTGAAATATATGCGGGGGCAATCTCTTCATCCTGGAGTTTTTCATCATTATCAGCAACAACTGTGATTGTCTGAATAATTTTTAAATTTTTTGTATCTTCATCAACATCTGCTTCAAAAGCAAAGTTTTGTCCGATTACACGTTTTGCAGTTTGTACAAAAGCAGTTTTCAGTGCTTCCATTACTTTTTCAGGTTGTAAACCCTTTTCATGACCGATTGCTTCGGCTATATCTAAAATTTTTTCCATAGGTATTTCCTTAGTATTTTTAAGAAATCTGACATTGATAATTGCTATGACGGGGGATTTCTTAATTGAAGTATATAATTGTATCCAAAATCTACTAAAAATAGCTTTAACCCAATTTTTAGTAGATTTTGAGTATAATCCAAAACTTTTATGAGTTATAAAAAGCCGCAATGCGGCGTGGACTTCCTGTCGAAGGAAACCTGTGCGCTGTAAGTGAAGCGAGGAAGTACCCTCGGGGTATTAACGCAGTCAAAGGAATCAAGGTACCCCATGAGGGTATATTTTCTTTGGCATGTAAATAGGGAATAAAAAGGTTCCCTTGAATGTATAGAATAAATTAAAGGAATAAGTAATGGATTTGAAATTTGCAAGAACTGATTTAGAAGCAAAACCGAAAAAAGTTGATTTAGCTAAATTGGATGCAGAAGTAGAAAAAAATGAGAGTATAATATTTTATTTTGACAGAGAAAATTCACATAAAGATTTACTCGAACTGCAAGACCATTACGAAGCAATGGGAAAAAGTTTTTATATGAGTGAAGTAAAGTACGGATTGTCAGACAATGACTACATGTACCAAGTTCACATCATGAGCTAAAGAGCAGTTTATGAGTAAAAAGTTATTTATTGAAACCTTGGGTTGTGCTATGAACTCTCGTGACTCTGAACATATGATAGCACAGTTACGCGAAAAAGAGGGGTATGAAACGACACAGACCCTTGAAGAGGCCGACCTTATTTTGATAAATACCTGTTCTGTGAGAGAGCGTCCTGTTCATAAGCTTTTCTCCGAGCTCGGCGGTTTTAACAAACGAAAAAAACCTTCGGCTAAAATCGGTGTATGCGGATGTACCGCTTCTCATCTCGGTGAAGAGATTATAAAACGGGCACCCTATGTTAATTTTGTTCTGGGTGCAAGAAATGTTTCTAAAATCGGTGAAGTTTTACATAAAGACAAAGCTGTGGAAATAGACATAAATTATGATGAGAGTGAATTTGCTTTTGATGATTTTAGAACATCCCCCTATAAAGCATATATCAACATTTCAATAGGCTGTGACAAGCGGTGTACATTTTGTATTGTTCCAAAAACACGCGGAGATGAAATTTCGATTCCTGATGATTTGATTATAAATGAAGCAAAACGCGCAGTCAGCAACGGTGCAAAAGAAGTATTTTTACTCGGGCAAAATGTCAACAATTACGGGCGCCGTTTTTCATCAAGTGAACATGAAAAGGTAAATTTTACGGAATTATTGCGAAGACTTTCAAAAATAGAGGGCCTGGAACGTATCCGTTTTACTTCACCGCACCCTTTTCATATGGATGATGAATTTATAGAAGAATTTGCCAAAAATCCTAAAATCTGCAAATCTATGCATATGCCACTGCAAAGCGGTTCAAGCAAAGTGCTCAAAGATATGAAACGCGGGTACACAAAAGAGTGGTTCTTAAACCGTGTGCAAAAACTGCGCGCAGAGTGTCCTGATGTAAGTATATCAACAGACATTATAGTAGCCTTTCCCGGTGAGAGTGATGAAGATTTTGCAGATACAATTGATGTGATGAAACAGGTAAAGTTTGATCAGATTTTTTCATTCAAATATTCTCCTCGTCCTGAAACAGAAGCACAGCATTTTACAAATACGGTAGATGAAGAAGTAGCTTCAGAGAGACTTTCGTATCTGCAATCATTGCATAATGAACTTTTAGATGAGATCAATGCAAAGTATTTGGGACAAACTTTTCGTGTTTATTTTGAAAATCTAAATAAAGATAATTTTGTTTCAGGCAGAAGTGATAATAACCTCGTAATCAAAGTCAAAGGGAGCGAAGAGTTGTTAGGAGAGTTTAGAGATGTTAAAATTACTTCTATCGGCAGAACAATTTTAACAGGCGAAGTCGTTGCTTAAGAAGATAAGCCGTTCTCTTGCACTTTACCTCCTTCCCTTTACAGGCTCTTTGCTTATAAAACTACTCTACCTTACAAATAAAAAAGTTTTTCATGCGCCTGCAACACTTGGTGAAGAGAACTTCATAATGGCTTGCTGGCACGGGGAACTTTTGATGATTCCCTATGCCTACTTACACTACAGAAAAACTCCTCATGTAAAACTTATAATTTCAGATCATTTTGATGGCACACTCATCGCAAAAACACTCAGTTATTTTGGTTTTAAAACGATTCGGGGTTCAAGCAGACGCAATGCTGCAAGAGCGCTTTTGCAAGGGATAAAGGCTTTAAAAGAGGGATATGACCTGGGCATTACCCCGGATGGGCCAAAAGGCCCACGGCATGAGGTTGCTGACGGGATCATCGTCATGGCACAAAAAGCAGATGTGAAAATTACCCTTGTAGAGATCAAACCGAGCAGTTACTGGCAGCTGAATTCATGGGATAAGTTTGTAATTCCCAAACCTTTTGGTACAATTACCTATTATATAAGTGATTTGCTGGATATAAAAGGGCTTGAACTTGAAGAGGCCAGAGACTTGATTAAAAAGGGGTTACTCAAACATGAACAATAAATTTTTTTTTCCGGCTTTGGCTGCTCTTTTTTTAGTAATTATGGGTATCTACTTTTTGGTCAATCCCTCTTATGAAAAGTCCATAGAAGCGAAATATTATTATGAGATTGGTGATTATGAAGAAGCCTATAAACGTGCCAATGAGGCCTTCAGCCTAGACATATACAACCGCATGGCTGCAACAATAATGGCACAGTCCAAAACTTCCATAAAGTATAAAAAATACATAGATCAGGCAAAAGAGTATATGACTGAGATTAATCTTATAGCAGCTAAAGAGACCATAAGTGATGCGGACAGAGCCAAAATAAAACTGATGAGTGAGATAATGGTGGATTCTTATAAAAAACTTGCTCCAAGCGTAATTACAGATAAAAAGTTAGTACGTGAAGCAGCAAAATATTATAAAGATTTTGAGAAGCTTCTTGAAAAAGTCAATAGATAAATACAAAAAAGATTTTCTCACCTCCTTGGAAGAGCACAGAGGCTATTCAGATTTAACGATAAAAACCTATGCAGATGTTCTGAGTGAAGCATTCGGATACATAGAGACAGTGGAGGAAAACGGGCATACCGTTTTAAATTTGATGCCTTACAGGATTTTCATCGCTGGTTTAAATGCAAAAACAATCAGTAAAAAATTAAGTGCTGTTCGAAGTTTTGTTGCATTTGTACAAGAACAGGGTTTACATGTAACCTTGCAGGCGGATGAGAGTATAAAGGTCGCAAAGACACTGCCAAAGCCCATCTCTCATGAACATATTTTGGAAGCTTTGCAAAAGTGTGATTTAAAAGAAAAACTGCTGGTGAGTATGTTCTATACTGTGGGGTTGCGTATTTCTGAGCTTGCATCACTGGAACTGGAAAATATTTCGGGTGAATGGATACGGGTTACAGGAAAAGGTAATAAACAAAGAGATATACCGCTTCTCAAATCCACAAGAACACTCATTGATGAATATTTGTCAACTTTTGTGCTAAAAAAATTTCTTTTTGAAAAAAATGGCGAAAGATTAAGCGAAAATAGTCTAAGATATATGATAACTAAAATATTTAAGCGTGTAGCCTTGAAAGTCACACCCCACCAGCTTCGTCACTCTTATGCCTCCTCTTTGTTAAACGGAGGTGCACCGATAGTGGATGTCAGTGAACTGTTGGGACATGCATCCATGGCAACAACGCAGATATATACAAAATTAGGCAGTGCATTGAAACAACAAAATTACAACAAAGCACACCCCTTAGGGGAGAACGAGTGCTGAGCAGATTACTGGAATCTTTTTACCTTAAAGTCCTGGTGAATATTGTTGTCCAAAAAGAGAGTACCCTGGTTCATATAGAATTATATGGAAAAAAAGGAGTAATCGATGAAGTAAACTCTGAATTTCACACAACCTCTCTCACTACACAAATGTATGATTTTATTTCTGAATACACAAAAGAGTCTCCCTACTTTTACATAGCTGTTTTAGATACATCTTTGGTGCAGGGAGCTCTTCCTTCATGTGAAAAAAACAAGTTGGACCATTATTTTGATTTGTCTATGTCAAAATACAAATGCTTTGAGAACAGATGGACTTTTTATACTGCAAAAAATGATATTTATGAGATAGAACGCAAATATGAAGATATTGGTGTTGATATGATATTTTCTCCTTTTGTTCTTTTGGCAAATTTTTTTCAGGATAAAATTAATGGAAATCTTGCAATGTATGTTCTTGTTCAAAACAATGTAATTTCTGTGGCTATTTTTGAACATTCAAATCTTCTTTATGCAGAACATCTGGATATGATTGCATCTGATGAAGCTGAAGATATTACACTTCATGAAGGAATAGATGAAGATATTGATACAAATCTTGATCTGGACCTTGATGAGGGTATTGATTTGGAAGATATAGATGTTGATGAGAATGACTTGGATTCTTTAGATGATTTTGGTGATATTGAAGATCTGGATTCGATTGAGGACATCGATGAGTTTTCCGAAAGTAAAGATGTTGAAGAAGAACTGTTTGAGAGTGAGAATGCGTTGCCTGAAGATGAACAAAATGAATCTTTTAATGAAGACTATCAGCGGTTTACACTCATTCAGTTGGCTGTTTCACACTTTTACAAAGATGAAAAATATGAAAGCAGATTTGTAGAGAATGTCTATATTGCCGATGGTACAGGGGTGACAAACGATTTAAAAAAGTACCTTGAAGAAGAGATGTTCTTTAATGTTTATGTAAGACAGGCTGATCTTGGAGCCGAGTTATGTGAACTCACAAAGCTGGAGCTTGGTTTATGAAATACAGCTATATAAAACCAAGAAAAAAGACGCCTCTGACACCGGAATTGCAAATAGTGTTCACTTTTTTTGCGATGACACTGTTAATGCTTCTTGCAACATATTCGTTCTTGCTTTATAAAGATTATACATTCATACAGGATAAGCAATCAATCATAGAACACAAAAAAGAACTTGAAGCCAGTATCAGTCATATGCAGAATCAAATAAGCTTTATTCAAAAGCAAAAGGCTTTAGCAGAAAAAGTATTTACACAAAATATGGTATTAAAAGATTCTATCGCAAACCTGTTTGACCTGGTGCCGCAACGCATCACGCTTTCGCGGGCACAACTTTTAAAAAACGGTTTGATACTGTATGGTATAACACCAAACAAAGATGTTTATAATTTTATGCTCCAGGCGCCATTACGTTCAATTTTTCATAAAACATACAGCAGCTTTTATCCTGCAAAGAATGGTTGGCTTATGTTTGTATCGACAAACTATATGGATGAATCACAGACAGAGGAGTTAGACAGTGAAAATTAAAATTTCCCGTCACTATTTATATATTTTACTGATATCTGTTTTTCTGTTTCTGTTTGTGCTTGTTTTTTCTTTTGGACTGCTTATTCCTAAAGGAAAAGAGTATCGCCAATCCAGGCTTGAGCTGCGAAAAGAGAATGCAGAGTTGCGTAAATATCAGGATTTTTATGACAAAACCCTCAAAACACTCAAAGATTTACAGAGTAAGAACAGACATATTATAACTGCATTTGATATGACATTTAACCCTGACAGGTTTGAAAAAAAATATAAAACTTTTTTTTCATCCTTACATGTAATGAAAGTGGAGCGCTCAAAAGATGAAGAGGGTTTTGCAACATATGAAGTCAATACAACATCCAAAATCAGTTCACCAAAAAATTTCTATAATTTTTTAGATGCACTCAACAAGGCTGACTGGATTATAGGCGTAAATTTTCCTATAGATTTTAAGCGTGAGGGAGAAATGATAAAGTCATCATTCACAATGAAAGTTTATACCAATAACAAAGATAAAAATTCTACTGCTTCCGGGTCTGTGAGTAAATAGCCCCGTAATTTCGGTTCTACATGTAAAGAACGCATTCTTTCTTTAAAATTTTTTGGCATATTGACGGGTTTTATATAGGGTGCAATCAAAATATACTCTGCCATCATCGTCACCACATACTTTCTGCCTATGACTAAACTGTCTTGAATTTGTAGCAATTTTTTTTCTTCGCCACTCATGAGATGATTGATTGATTTGAGATATTTGTCAATATGATAGATGTCATTTCTTCTTGTAGGTGTTTTTTTAAAGCAGGCGAGTTCATTTATCTTTTGCAAGGAAGTACTCTGTATCAAATCCCTTACATCCGCATCCATGTAGGCAAAACTTTTTTTGATACCCTGTGCATATTTTTGTAAGAGAGGGTTTGTGTAGTTGTGCCGAAAAATGTTGCGTGTATACTTTTCGTCTGCATTACTTGCATCTTCAAAATATCTAATGTTGTTTCCATGCAAATATTCAAGAAGTTCCTCTTTGTTTACATGTAACAGTGGTCTGTAAAGCATATAGCCGTTGCGCTGTGTTTTTTCCTGCATGCCGGCAAGTTCTGCACAACCGGCACCTTTGCAAAACTGCATAAGCATCCATTCAAACCTGTCTCCCAAATGATGGGCTGTGAGGAGGGTGTCGTAACTATTCTGCTGTATAAGAGATTCAAAAAAATCATAACGAATTTGTCTGGCATTGGCTTCAAAATTAGTTGTAATTTTTTGTGCGTGATGGACATTACATGTAAAGCCGTACTCTTTTGCCAAGGCTTTTGCATAGACTACCTCTTCTTTGCTTTGTTCTCTTATTCCGTAATCGACAATGGCAATATCAAATTTGATGTCATTTTCCAAAAGAAGAAAGAGCAGGGCAGTAGAGTCGCCTCCGGCAGAAAATGCCAGCAGGTTTTTTGTTGTTTGTAAGGCCTTTTTAGTCTTGCTTTTGAGCATTGTCTACGGTTGCTGTAAGAATATTTCCGACTAGCTCGGTAATTTTAGCAGGATAAATCTTGCCAAAATCCAAATCTTCATCAAGCGTTCTGTCATTGACATAAATTTCACCGTCAATCTCCGGTGCCCAGATAAGTTCTCTTGCGCTTAAAAGATACTCATGTTCATCACTCTCCCCGTCTATGACGATTTGTGTGGTTTTGCCGACCTCTTTTTGAAGAGATTTTTTTGTGCACTCTGCTGCAATATCACCAAGAATCTGTGCACGCTCGGCTTTGACTTTTTCTGAGATTTTATCTTGCATATCATGGGCTGAAGTCGTCTCTTCGTCAGAATAGGAAAAAACATTGATGCGGTCAAAGCCGAAATTTTGTGCAAAATTACACATCTCATCAAACATTGCCTCTGTTTCATGCGGATGTCCGACGATGAAACTTGTGCGTACAAAAGAGTCTGGCAGGCTTCTCATGTAGTTCAGCAGTTCGAGTGTTTTTTCTTTGCCGAATCCGCGTTTCATAATACGCAGCATCTCATCGTTAATGTGCTGGATAGGCATATCAAAATAGTTGTGAAACACTTTGCTTTTTGCAATATTTTTCAGAAGTTTCATGCTTGTAGTTGAAGGGTAGAGATAGAGAATTCTCGCAGATTTGACACCCTCAATCAGTTCAATTCTCTGAATAAGCAGAGAAAGTCCGTCTTTGATATTTTGGTCACGCAGATAAGAACTTGAATCCTGTGAAACAAAAGAGAAATCCCAATAGCCTTTTTTGACAAGTCCTTCAACTTCCTTGGCGATAGAATCTAAATTACGCGAGTTTAATTTACCTTTAAAAGAGGGAATCGCACAAAAACTGCATGTCTGATTACACCCTTCTGAGAGTTTGATGTAGGCATGGTATGTAGAACCTGTTACAACACGCTCAGCACCGTCAATAAGGTATACTTCATCAGAAAAACGGCTCTTTTTCTCAACCAAAAGCTCATCAATTTTGTCATAATCACCCACACCGGTAAAAATATCAACCTCGGGAATCTGCTCCATCAACTCCTCTTGATAGCGCTCGCTCAGGCAGCCTGCCATCACAAGAAGTGAATCCTCTTTTCGTGCATCATGCAGAGAAAGCACGGTATTGATTGATTCCTCTTTTGCCGCGTCAATAAAACCGCAGGTATTGACAATAATGACATCGGCTTCTTCATTGTTGTCTGTGAGTTCAAAATTTTGTAGTTTTCCCATCATCACTTCTGTATCGACCAGGTTTTTGGTACATCCGAGTGAAACTATGTGGAGTTTGTTGCTCATATCTCTTCTTTGTATTGTTTTTGCTTCATGGCAATTTAAAATTCATTTTCTGAATGGATTTTTTGAAACCCGTCCTTTAATGCCCTCTTGGAACCGGTACTTCAGTGCCGGCTGTTGCAATAGTCTTGCCACTCTCAGCCCGGACTGAAGTCCGCGTTCCAAAAAAGCTGCTTCATTTAAGGCAATAAGATCAAAATTGATTTTAAATTACGATATATTTGTGTAATTATACCGTATAATTAGTCTATGAAAAACTATGATGTAATTATTCTTGGTGCCGGGGCGAGTGGACTGATGTGTGCAGGCAGTCTGAGTAAAAAAATGAGCATTGCTATAATCGAGGGCAATGAAAAAGCTGCCAAGAAACTCAAAATTTCCGGTGGAGGTAAATGTAATATTACCAATGTCAGTGTGCAGATAAATAATTTTGACGGTGAAGAGAGATTACTCTCAGCAGCCTTTAAACGATTCACGAAAGATGATTTATTGGACTTTTTGGACAGAAACAGGGTAGCGTTGGAACTGAGAAAAGGACGCTACTATTTTTGTAAAAACTCTTCGGATGATATTATCAATGTATTGAAAAAAAATGCAAAAAACAGTGAAATTATTTTGAACAACAAAGTGTTACATGTAAGCAAATCAGAAGATTTTTTTACAGTTACGACAGACAAAAACAAATACACGGCAAAAAAAGTTGTTGTAGCCACCGGTGGAAAAAGTTTTCAAACGCTTGGTGCAAGTGATGCAGGGTTGCAAATTGCAAAAAGCTTTGGTATCGGTGTGAAAGAATTTACGCCTGCACTTGTCGGGCTTACACTGCAAAAAGAGCAGTTTTGGATGAAAGAGCTCAGCGGGCTGAGCTGCTATGTACATGTAAAGGTGGCAGATAAAATGCTCAAAGAAGAGATGCTTTTTGCGCATAAAGGCATTAGTGGTCCTGCCATACTTTCTGCTTCACTCTATTGGAAAAAAGGGGAAATAAGCATAGACTTTTTGCCCAATAAAAATATTTTAGATTTGGTGCAAAAGAGTAAAAAACTGGTGAGTTCACTCATCCCCTTGCCAAAAAGACTTGCAAAAGCTCTTTTGTCCGCGATAGATTTTAAAGACAAAGAGTGTACAAAACTGAGCAAACATGACAAAGAGGCATTAAAAACATTGCACAATTATACCTTTGCTCCTGCGGGAAATTTTGGTTTTAGCAAAGCGGAGGTAAGCAGAGGCGGTGTTTTGGCAGATGAGCTTACATATAATGGCTTGGAATCAAAAAAAGTAAAAGGTCTCTATTTTATAGGCGAAGTTGTAGATGTAACGGGCGAACTCGGGGGCTATAATTTTCAGTGGGCATTTTCAAGTGCCTACAGTTGTGCTAAATTTATAAAATAAAAAATTTAAAGTTTCAATTGTTTCATAAAATTATTTGCAATCATTTCACCTCTGGTCTTAAAAATATCTGCGGCTTTTTTTTCATACAGTCTGTCTATTGTTTCAGAAAAAAGTTCCAGCCATCTTTGAAAACTCTCTTTGTTAAGTCCGGGCATATCCAAGTGCGGTGTTATGGGGGTACCGTTATAACTGTTGTCGCCTGTTGTCATCGCTGCCCAAAAGTCTGTCAGAAGATTAAGATGATGCTGCCATTCATCCGAAATCATCTCATCCCCAAGTTTTTCAATAAAAAAATCAGCGATAAGGTCGTCTTTGAGTACACTGCTGTAAAAGCGGTCAACCATAACGCGAATGTTTTTTTTCGTAATAGTTTGGTATTGCATAAAACCTCGTTTGTCTGTTTTGTATAAAATTATATTATATAATAGCAGAGGTTGACTTGATATAAATCAATCAGAAATACATTATAATCTTTGATGTTTCTTTCATTTGGCTATAATTCCATTAATGAAAAAGAAACCAGAATTTAAAGTAGTATCACCCTATGAACCGGCGGGTGATCAACCGACAGCTATAAAAAAACTCTCCGACTCCATACTGAAAGGAAATCGTTACCAGACTCTTGAAGGAGTCACGGGGAGCGGAAAAACCCATACAATGGCACGCGTTATAGAAAATGTAAAAATGCCGACTATCATTATGACACACAATAAAACGCTTGCTGCACAGCTTTACTCAGAATTTCGTCAGTTTTTTCCAAACAATCATGTCGAATATTTTGTTTCTTATTATGATTACTATCAGCCTGAAGCCTACATCCCGCGTCAGGATCTTTTTATAGAAAAAGATTCCGCTATCAATGATGAACTTGAACGTCTTCGACTTTCCGCTACGGCAAACCTGCTTTCGTATGATGATGTTATCGTCATCGCCTCTGTTTCTGCAAACTATGGTTTGGGAGATCCTGAGGAGTACCAAAACATGGTGCAGTCTTTGGCCGTCGGTGATGAAATAGCGCAGAAGAAACTGCTTTTGCGTTTGGTGGAAATGGGATATTCCCGAAATGACAGCTATTTTGACAGCGGGCATATTCGCGTGAACGGAGAAAGCATAGATATCTATCCGCCGTATTTTGAACAAGAAGCAATCCGTGTCGAATTTTTCGGTGATGAAATAGAGGCAATTTATACTTTTGATGTCATAGATAACAAACGTCTCGAAGAGCATAAAAGTGTTACTGTTTATGCGACTTCACAGTTTAGTGTTTCTCAGGAAAAAATGGCTGTAGCTGTCAAACGCATAGAAGAAGAGCTTGATGAACGTTTGGCATATTTTCAAAAAGAGGGAAAATTAGTCGAGTATCAAAGACTCAAACAGCGTGTCGAATTTGACCTGGAGATGTTACAGACAACCGGAATGTGCAAGGGTATTGAAAACTATTCAAGACTTTTGACAAATAAAAAACCGGGAGAAGCCCCTTTTACATTGCTTGACTATTTTGAACAAAACCATAAAGAGTATCTTGTTATCGTAGATGAATCCCATGTTTCTCTGCCGCAATACAGGGGGATGTATGCGGGTGACAGAGCCAGAAAAGAGGTGCTTGTCGATTACGGCTTTCGCCTGCCGTCAGCCCTCGACAACCGTCCGCTAAAGGCAGAAGAGTATATAAACAAAGCGCCGTATTATCTTTTTGTCTCGGCGACGCCTTCTGAATATGAGCTGGAGATGTCGGCAGTCAAAGCGGAACAGATTATCCGTCCGACGGGACTGCTTGACCCTGTTATAGAGATAAAGCCCTCAGACAATCAGGTAGAAGATATACATGATGAGATTAAAAAGACCATTGTCAAAGACGAACGTGTTTTAATTACAGTTTTGACGAAAAAAATGGCAGAAGCTTTGACAAAATATTTGGCGGATTTGGGCATTAAAGTACAGTATATGCACTCAGATATTGACACAATCGAGCGAAACCAAATTATTCGTTCATTGCGCTTGGGTGAGTTTGACGTGCTTATAGGAATCAACCTGTTGCGTGAAGGTCTGGATCTGCCGGAGGTTTCTCTGGTGGCAATTTTGGATGCGGACAAAGAGGGGTTTTTACGAAGTGAAACGGCGCTTGTACAGACTATAGGACGCGGAGCGAGAAATGAAAACGGTCGGGTCATTCTGTATGCAAACAAAATGACAGGCTCCATGCAAAGAGCCATAGACAAAACAAATGCAAGACGGGCAATTCAGGAAGCGTATAACAAGAAGCATGGCATAACGCCAAAAACAACAAAACGGGCCCTGGATGAAAATCTTAAAGTTGAAGATCATGGCGGGCTCTACCAAAAATACAAAAAACAGGATAAAATACCGCCAAGTGAAAGAAAAGCAATGATAAAAGAGCTTTCCTTAAAAATGAAAGAGGCTGCCCGTGAGCTAAATTTTGAAGAAGCGGCACGACTGCGTGATGAAATCACAAAAATTAAAAAACTTTAGATTTGCTTTTTGGAACCTGTATTTCAGTGCGGGCTTTGTGTCTTTCAAGATTCAAGACTGGGTTACAGAAAAATTTAGCAATTTAGAAAGCAAAAAGTAACAAACAAGGAGCAACAATAAAATATGGAAGATACA
The DNA here is from genome assembly GCF_039667065.1 of Sulfurimonas sp. NWX367. Lineage (NCBI taxonomy): Bacteria > Pseudomonadati > Campylobacterota > Epsilonproteobacteria > Campylobacterales > Sulfurimonadaceae > Sulfurimonas > Sulfurimonas sp. NWX367. Next base: position 554,248 of record NZ_JALCZM010000002.1, read on the forward strand.
TTCAGTAATTTGGCAACATACGGGTATATAGGACTTTTTTTATACTCTTTAGGCGGCGGATTCATCGGACTTGTAGCAGCAGGTGTTTTGAGTTTTATGGGGAAGATGGATTTGACACTTTCAATCAGTATTGCCTTTTTGGGCAATGCGCTTGGAGATGTTTTACTTTTTTGGCTGACAAGATACCAGAAGTCTATGATGGTTGAGGGGTTGCGAAAGCACAGACGTAAACTCGCACTTGCACATATACTTATAAAAAAACATGGGGATTGGGTTATTTTTATTCAAAAGTTTATATACGGTTTAAAAACTGTCGTACCGATTGCAATAGCATTGACAAAATATGACTTTAAAAAGTTTGCAATATTAAATATTTTTGCAGCTGCTGTGTGGGCTTTGGCATTTGGTCTGAGCAGTTACTACTTCGGGGCTGTTTTGAGTAAGTTTGCCCTGTATATTAATGATAACAAATGGATAGCCCCTGTGATTTTACTTACTATCGGCGGAGCAGTTTGGATCTATCTGGAAAAGGCTACGAAAAAAAAGTAGCTTGAAAGAGAGTAAGAGTAAAAAGCCAAAAAGCTTTTTACTTTTCTACCTTGGGACCTGCTGCAGAGAAGTCAAATTCGCTGTCGGCATCCTGGTATCTTTTAAAGTTTTCCACAAACATATCTGCAAGTTTGTCGCGGGTTGCGTCAAAGGCCTCTTTGTCTTCCCAGGCATTTCTGGGGTTTAAAAGGTCAGGGTTGATATCTCCCAGTGTTTTAGGTACCTGCAGTCTGAATGTCTCTGTCGTATCAAATTCACTTTCATTGATGGTACCGTCAAGTATGGCATTGATGCATGCACGGGTGTCTTTTAAACTCATACGTTTGCCGACACCGTATCCTCCACCGGTCCAACCTGTGTTGACAAGGTAAACATTTACATTGTGTTTGTCAATTTTTTCGCCGAGAAGTTTGGCATACACTGTAGGATGCAGGGTCATAAATGCTTCACCGAAACATGCAGAGAACGTTGCAACCGGCTCGGTAATACCACGTTCTGTTCCGGCAACTTTTGCAGTGTATCCGCTGAGGAAGTAGTACATTGCCTGTTCTCGGGTCAGTTTTGAAACCGGAGGCAGTACACCAAACGCATCGGCAGAGAGAAAAATAATGTTTTCAGGGTGTCCTGCCATTAAATCAGGCTTGTGGTTTTTTATGTGTTCAATAGGATAAGAAACACGGGTGTTTTCGGTTTTGGAACCGTCATCATAGTCAACTTCACCGTCATCATGCATAACAACATTTTCCAAAAGTGCATCTTTTTTGATTGCACCGTAAATTTCAGGTTCACTTTTTGCGTCAAGGTTAATGACTTTTGCATAACATCCCCCCTCAAAGTTAAAGACGCCGTAATCATCCCAACCATGTTCGTCATCACCGATGAGGGCACGTTTTGGATCTGTTGAGAGTGTTGTTTTTCCGGTTCCGCTCAGTCCAAAAAACAGAGCAGTGTCTCCGCGTTCTCCAACATTTGCAGAACAGTGCATGGAGAGTTTTCCGTCAAGCGGCAGCCAGTAGTTCATCATTGAAAAAATACCTTTTTTCAATTCACCGCCATACCAGGTACCACCGATTATAGCCATGTTTCTTTCGATATCAAAGAGAACAAAAACTTCAGAGTTCATGCCGTGTTCTTTCCATTTGTCATTGACAGCTTTACAGGCATTTAAAACAGTAAAATCAGATTTAAATGATGCAAGTTCGGAAGGAGTGGGGCGAATAAACATATTTTTAACAAAATGAGACTGCCAGGCAATCTCTGTCACAAAACGAATAGATTTTTTTGAAGCGGGACTTGCGCCACTGTATACATCAGTCACATAAAGATTTTTCCCAGAAAGCTGTTCACGGGAAAGATCCAGAAGCTCATTGAAAATTTCTTCACTGATTTTTTGGTTGACATCTCCCCATGCTATGTATTTATTAGATGGTTCACGGTCAACAAAATATTTGTCTTTGGGTGAACGGCCTGTAAATATACCTGTATCTACAGCAGTTGCACCTGTTTTGGTTTTTCTTACTTCACCATTTTCAAGTTCATGCTTGATTAATTCATCATAGTCAAGGTTATGATAAATTTTTCCGACATTTTTAAGTCCTAAATCTTCTAATTCTTTTGTTATGCTCATAGTTTACCTTGTGGTATATGTAATAATTGATACTTTTTAGCAGTGTATCATCTCTAGAGCGAAATTATACTACTTCTAAACATAAATTAAAAGTAAAATAGATTGTTTTTCAAAATATTATAGAAAAGAAAAAGATATTCGCAAAAAGTTTGAAAAAGAAAATTGGTTTAAGGATTTTTTGGTAGAATTTTACTCTTCATTTACTACAGCTCGATTAACTCAGTGGTAGAGTACTACCTCGACAAGGTAGGAGTCACTGGTTCAAATCCAGTATCGAGCACCATCATAACAAAATTTATAAAAAAATCACATATTTGTTACTTAAGTTCCATTGCTTTTTATTCCAAAAGATGTATAATCATAAAAAACAGACAGGAGTATACAATGGAAAGAAAAATTATAATCGAAGGTGATATTTCTATAGTAAGTCTGAGCAATGTCGGGACTTTTGAGGAATTTAATTTAGAAAACGAGGAAATCAACGAAGAATCAGAAATAAAAAGCATTATGGAAGAGATTGATGCTTATGCGCAAAGCGGTGAGCTTGATGCTGTAACTGACGTATGTACATATAAAGTCATGAACGGTGAGGAGATTGAGTATCTTGCATGTGCTGATGAAGAGAATGAAGAAAAAGAAATTTCAATGGAGAGTTTTAAACTGGTCAATCAAACACTCAAACCTATTAAAAACCTCTTAACAAAGGCATGCAAGGGCGATATAATATATCTAAGAAAAGAGCAGGGAAAAGCAAATATAATGCTGAGTCTTGAAATAAACAACAGCGATGAGGCTATGAGCTTTTCCTATTTTGACTGCAGTACAGACCTGGATGAGTATGATTTATTGCGTGAGAGTTACTATGATGTAGTCTGTGATACTTTTTTACCAGAATCCCTGGCAACACAGGAGAATAAAGCTACTGTAGAAAATTTTGTTTTTGAACCGCAGATTATTTACGGGGAACTGTATAAAGTCATAGAAAATGAAGAGGGGCTGAAATCTTTACAAAAAATAGAATTTCCAGGATATTATTTTCAAGATGCCCAAAGAGATATTGACGAATAGGGAGATTATTTAAAGGGCATTTTTGACATGATAATCTCTTTTTGATCTACATAGCGCCTGCAGTTTTTTCCTCCCAGACTTTTACAGGTTTCTTGCCAAAGTCTGGAGTGCCCATCATTTCTTACAGCATTTTGATGGAGTTTAAAAAGAAGAGCATGGGCATATTCATGAGGGATTACATCCGAAATCATATAAGGCATACTCTCCTGCATTACCTTTTTGTTTAAAAATATCTTTATCTTTCCGTTTTTGTAAGAGGTCAGACCATAAAGTCTTCCCGGCACTTTATCTGTAATAATAATTGGAAACCTGTAAATGAAACCAAAATTGTCCTGCATGTGTTGTAAAACATCCTGCTCTTTTGCCTGTATTTGATTGATATATGTTTGCGGAAGAGGATTGTGCTTAAATTGATAGCTTTTGTAGGAGTTGAAAATGAGAATACTCCCAAAAATAAAGATGACAGCTATAAAAATGTATTCAAGTTTTTTACCAAAGATGTTGCAGTCCTGTTTGGTGGAGCTGTGCGGAATCGAACCATTCCAAAAATAAGCCTCTTTTTGAATTGGCTTTAAAAAAGTGGTATATATTGTTGTGCATAAGTTTTTTTATTATCCTTTTTTATGCTAATTTTGAGAGTAATTTTTAATGATGTTTTCACACTCTGTTTTAAATTTTGGCAAAGCATTTCTTATTATCCATTCAATAATTGCAAGATTGACACCTTCATAATCGTGAGCTATATATGTTCTGACATCATACATGCCTTTTAGGTCTTTATCTTCAAAATTTGAGAGTATCTCGTTACTATGCGATTGTTTTAGTTTGTTAAACTGTTCAGCTATGGCAGTCAGATGCATAAGTATCGCAGCTCTGTAAATTGCTACATCTTCCAGCGCTTTGACAACTCCTCCTGCTTTTTTAACAGTTTGTTCAATGTAGTCTATTTTTTCAATTATGAGATAAACTTTGCTTATAGACTCTTTAGACATAAATTGCTCTATCGATGATGAACTTTTTAGCAGTTTTTCCCATCCCTGTACTATCAGCTAAATCAACTTTTATGCCAAATGCTTGAGTGAGTTCATTTTGTATCTCTTGTATGCGGGATATTGCACCAAAACCATACCTGCTGGCAAATTCAGGCTTTGCTTCTACAAGAATATCTATATCGCTATTCTTGTCAGCTTCATCACGAGAGTAAGAGCCAAAGAGCGCTTTGATGACAAACCCCTCTTTTTCATACTCTGATTTAACATTTTTTAAGTATGATAATATTTGGCTTTTCTCCATGAACTGCACCTATATTTTTTTTTAATTATACTACATAATTACTTATTTAATTTATTAATTTTCATAAGACTGTTCTGCAAAAATTGAGAGTTGTTTTCGACCAAGGAAAAATTTGGACCATTTGGATGAACAGGCATCCCTTAATTTGGGTATTTATAATAGGTTTTTAGTGGGATTAAAAAATTGTTGGATGGTGGAGCTGTGCGGAATCGAACCGCAGTCCGAAACCTGGCTACTCCCAACGTCTACATGCTTAGAAAGGTTGTTTAATCTCGTCTTGCTTCACACAACCTGCAAAGCTACGCAAGACCAGTCTCAAGGATTCGTCTTGAGCTGAGACAGACTCAAGATATATCTAAATGAAGGGTTATACTTCGAGTCCTGCTTATTTAGAATCCACAGGTGAAGCAGCCCGCCTCTTTAAGAGGGGTTAAAACTTAAGCTACTGCTAAAGCTGGGCGATAATTTGTATTGTTTGCGTTTAAGCAATTGTGAGCCGTCTAACGGAATGCTCAGTCCGACATGCAGTTGGGAGCCACCAGATCCCGTCGAAACCAGGTCAGCCCCATATTTATTACTTATTTTAAAAGTAATAATATATTATACCAAATATATTTGTTAATTTGTAAATAGTAGGATGCTTTTTTAGCTGGTTTATTTTATCCATGCTGCTATTTTATCTGAGAATTTTGTGATTTTGGCAGTTAAAAAAGAGAGAAAGCGAGTGTAGTAAAGCAAAATAAAATAAAATTTTTTGCCATTTCTGATTAAGAAAAGAAGAACTTTTTCATAGTAAAGGACTATATCACCTGCCGGTACAGGTTTTATATTTTGAAACTTTTTTATTTTCCTTATAAAAACAGTGATAAAGATACTTAAAAGCAAGGGGTACAGGAAAGGGAGGGCATTCAGCTCTCGCATAATTTCTACAGAAAAGTCTAAAGAAAATGGCAAAGAGAGAATGCTTGCAAGAAGTAAAATCCAAGGCCAAAGCAGAGAAAAACTTGTACTGACCCCAAAAGGAGCTGCAGCCGGCCGAACCAAATACAGCAATCTTATCATAAGCAATGTTGTATTTACAGTGCCGATAACAAGAAGTACGGAAAGCATACTGCTCCAAGGTGCTGCAAAGTACGCGGTATAGCTCTTTAGCAAAAATTTTGCTGTCATGCCGCTGCTATAGGGTACAGCTGCCAATGCAAGAGCAGGTATACAGAGTCCGAGCCATATCGCATATCTTTGCAGTTTATTTGTGCTGCCAAGCATGCCGACACCTAAAAAAAGAGCTCCTTTGCTGAGGCCATGATGCAAAGCAAAAAAAGTGATACCGGACAAGATACTCTTCCAATGCTCAGGCAGATAAAATCCAAAACCTATAAGCATAGTCATAATCCCCATTTGGCTTATGCTTGAATAGGCTAAAAGTGTTTTGGGATTACGTTGTGTCAAGCCTATAATGACTCCGTAAAATTGTGCTAAAAGACCTAAAAGTATAATGCCTGCTGCCCAGTAGAGGGAGATGATCTCTCCTAATGGAAGGAATCGCAACCATCCCAAAAGTCCGGCATTTATCATTGCACCGGAGAGAACTGCACTTGCAGGTGTGGGCGCTACGGGATGCGCAAGAGGCAGCCATACATGTAAACCGATAATCCCTGCCTTTATACCAAAAGCAGTAAAAAGCAACAGGATTACTAAATTTTTATTCGGGTTGTTTATAAATCCTGTTCGTACAGATTCAAATGAAGTTACATCAGATGTCTGCGCCAGTAATAAAAAAGCAACAAAAAGCATCACTTCGCCAATAACAACCAAAATTATATAGACTAATCCTGCATCAAAGGCTTCCTTGTCTTTATTAAAGACGACAAGTCCATATGAAGCAAAGCTCATTAAAGTAAAAAAAAGATAAAAGCTGAAAATATCCTGAGATATTACAAGTCCAAAGTTTCCGGCCATTGCAAGCAGAAAAAAACTATAAAAAGAGATCTGTCTGTCTTCTTTGGAAAAATATGCTTTTGTGTAGATGCCGGCAACAGACCAAAGGAGTGCACTGCCAAGCAAAAAAAGAGTTCCTGTGGCATCGAGTCCGATTTTCATACCAAGAAGCAACCATGGAAAATTCCAATGAGCGATGCTAGGCGAGACAAGTAAAGCGGCAAAAAGTGCAGGGATACCTGCCCATGCAGCAAGCGATAAAGTTATAGGACGGATTTTTTTTAGAGACAACAGGGGAACCAGCATTAGAGGCCAGAGTACACCCAATAAGAGCAGGCTGTTTACAGACGTTTCATACATTTTAAAAAAACTCCCGCTGGGTAATGAGATGCACCCATGCTAAAGGACTCCAGGGAGAAGCGGCGAACAGACCAAAAGAAAGAGCAAAAAATGCTGTAATAAGCGGCGGCCATAAGAGACTGAGTTTTGTTTCCCCTTTTGAAAAATTATGTTCATCAGGCCAGGATTTTGGAGGTGCCAAAAACCATGCTCGATAAAGTATAGGTAAAAAGTATCCTGCATTCAGGAGACTGCTCGCAGCAAGTACAGCTATTACCCACCCCTGCCCGGATTCCAAAGCACCAAGTCCCAGGTACCATTTCGTAATAAATCCTGCAATCGGAGGTATACCGATCATGCCAAGGGCGCCGATAGTAAAAGACACCATAGTCCAGGGCATGCGTTTTGCGATGCCGTTCATTTGGCTTACCTGATGTACGCCAAGTGTTTCTGCAAAATTTCCTGCTCCAAAAAAGAGAGTGATTTTCATAACACCTTGGTGCACAAGATGTATAATTCCCCCTGTTGTTGCGATGGGACCCACTATGGCAATACCAAGGATGATATAAGAAACCTGGCTTATTGTAGAAAAAGCCAGCCTTCGTTTGAGATTATCCTGAAAAAGTGCCCTGAGAGAGCCGTATATGATAGTGATGGAAGCTATAATAGCCAGAGGTGTTGTCAAACCAAGAAAAGCTGCTGTTTCAAGTCCGTATACTTCATATACAACGCGTACTATACCGAATGCTCCTGCTTTGACAACGGCGACTGCATGCAAGAGAGCACTTACCGGTGCCGGAGCCACCATGGCTTGCGGCAGCCATCCATGCAGAGGAAAGAGTGCTGCTTTGACACCGAATCCTGCAATTAAAAGGATGAAAATTGCTACAAGAGCCGAAGAATGCTCTTGCAGTATTGTTTGCACAAATCCTTTTGGCGTAAACTCAAGTGTACCGGTTAATGTATAAAGCCATACTGTTCCCAAAAGTAACAGGGTTCCTCCAATCAGAGTATAGAGAAGGTATCTGCTGCCTGCAAGACGGGACTCTTCAGTACCTCTATGGATAATAAGAGGGTAGGCAGAAAGTGTCAGTATTTCATAAAAAAGCAAAAAAGTGATGAGGTTTCCGGATAAGGCAATGCCAATAGTAGCCGTAATACAAAGATTGAAAAACCCGAAAAAACGGCTGCTATGCGCAGATCCCTCCAGATAACCAATAGCATAGATTGTGGTTATAAACCACAAAACACTTGAAAGCCCTGTAAAAAAAAGAGCAAAAGGTCCGGCACGCAAACTGATATCAAGATTCTGGATAAGCGCAAAACGTATTTCATAATGTTCTCCGTAATAGACACCGACAAACATCCATATGACTAAAACAAGTGTTATGAAAATTCCCCAAAGATTTAAAAAAGTACGGAGCCTATGCTGTTTTTCTGAAAGCCTGAAGATTATCAGAGCGGGTAAAAAAGAGCTCAAAACTACAAACAAGGGTACATATGTATTGAAACTCATGGAGCTGCTCCAATGTTTCCAAAAGGATTTCCGATATGTATCAGCGAAAGCAGTGGTGTGGCAAAAAAACCTGTCAAAACTGCCATTATCGCAAGACACAGAGGTACAAGTTCCATTGAGAGAGGAATGTTTTGTGCCTTTTGTGTACGAGTGGTCTTTGTAAAAGTGAACCCTAAAACCTTGAAAATATATCCTGCAGCCAACAATCCGCCCAGAAGAACTACTGCGGTTATTCCCCAGTTGTTGTCTGCAAGTGATGCTTCAAGGAGAAACCATTTGCCTATAAAACCGCCACTGAGGGGTAATCCGATAATACTCACTCCCGCTAAAGCAAAAGCAGCAGTACTCAAAGGAAGCCTTTGTGCAATACGGTCCAAATCAATGATACGGTCATGCCCGTGAAAATGCAATAAATTTCCTGCTACAAGGAACAAAGCACTTTTTGCCAGTGCATGTGAGAGCATAAGATAGATAAGTGCGCTCCATGCTACAGACACCCCTCCCAAAGCCAAAGAAAAAGCAAGAAAAAGATAGCCTACCTGCGCTACTGTGGAGTAGGCTATGAGCAGTTTCAGCCGAGTCTGCACAAGTGCCTGAACGGAGCCCCATAAAACGGCTATGGATCCAAGTACAGCAAAAAATATTTCAAAATAAAAATTATGCAGAGGGAAGAAAAGAGATATCCATAAGCGCAGTTGTATATATATGGAAGCTTTGATGATGAGCGCCGACAATACTGCACTTATAGGGGCAGGAGCACTGGCATGTGCAGGCGGAAGCCAGAAATGCAAAGGAAAAAGAGCGCTTTTAAGAAGCAAACCGGCACTCATCAGACCCATTGCAGCCCATGCTGCAGGGGTAGATTCTATTGTATTTGAAAGAATGGCAATATCTACACTTCCAAAACCATGATACAACAGAGCGACGCCTAAAAGATAAGCAAGCGAGCCAAGCAGTGTCACTAACAAATACCGCATAGCTCCTGTCAGTGCCTCTTTTGTATTGCTCAAAGCAGTCAGGGCGGCGGAGGCCAGTCCGATAAGTTCCAAAGTTACATAAAAATTAAAGATATCCTGCGATAAGAAAAGGGCATTAAGCCCGGCTATGAGAAACAGCCAGATTGGCCAAAACCAAAGAGACTGTGTCTGCGTAAAATATTTTCCTGCATAGACACTTGCTCCGACTCCGATGAGTGCAGTTAGCCCAAGCATAACAAGACTTAAACCGTCTATGTAAAGGTTTATACCCAAGGGTGCATCCCAGCCGCCTACAAGATGATAAAAAGCACCTCGCGTACGTAGTTTCAGAGCAATAAAAACTACAAAAAAGAGTGTGAGTATGAGTGTGGAAATACCGATAGCTTTATTGAATTTCGGCAAAAGAAAAGAGAACAATCCTCCTAAAATCGGCAATAAAATCAAAAAAACTTCCCAAGGGGTTGCTAATACAAGTTTTAAATACATCACTTTTCTTCCAGGCTTGAAAGCTCTGCTTTGCCTGTTTTTAATGCAATTTTTATCATAAAAACCAGGGCCAGGGCCGTTGCGGATATAGCAACAACTATCCCCGTAATGACCATGGCATGCGGTACCGGGTCCGGCTGTGTGCCTGCAGTGCGCATGGAGAGGGAGACAAGTAAAAGAAAAACACCGCTTCCCATAATGTTTATGGCAAGCAGTTTTCGCAAAAGATGGGCCTGTACAATGAGTGTATACAAACCTGTACAAAAAAGTCCGATTCCGGCGACAGCATAGAAAAACAGTGTGCTCACTTCTCTTCCTTTGGTTGTGCAAAAATAGTAAAAAAAAGATTAAACAGAGTTATTGCTATTGAAACAGTTGCAGCGGCTTCAAGAATAAAAATGAAATAAGAAGCCTCTGTTGCAGAAAATTCAAGAAGTGTATCAGAAAACAGTAGTGTGATTGCCGAAACAAGAACAAAAGCAAGCAAACCTGTACTTGCAAGAAGTCGTACAAAGAAATTTTTATAAGACAAATCAAGTTTCCACCCGCTTAAAAAGATTAAAATTCCAGTAGCACTTAAAATAGAACCGGCCTGAAAAGCACCGCCTGGAGCCTGCGCTCCAATCCATAAAATATAAGCACTCAGCAAAAGCAATACAGGAACCAAAATCCCTCCCAATCTTTTTAATACAGGGCTTTTTAAAAGAGACTTCGCCTCTCTTGCTGAACTGCCCAATGAATAAACTCCCAAAAGAGCAATAAACAAAACCGCCATCTCAAGGAGGGTGTCATAGGCACGGAAGTTCATCAATACCGCTGTTACAGGATTGGAAACACCGCTGTTTTGCATTTGTGAGCCTACTGTTTGGGCAAGACCCTGTGTCTGTTGAGGTAAAGATAAAACGGTATACGTTAAGCCTGCAAAAAGAAGAGCTGTTAAAATGAATGTAAAAAAACGTACCATACTTTATACCCTCTCTTGTTTTAATCTATATTCATTTTCTTGAGTTTGACCAAAGCACTTAACAGCAGTGCCCCTGTAAGCCCGGCACCAATAACCACTTCGGCCATAGCCACATCGTAAGCACCCAACCGTCCCCATGCAACAGATATTAACAAACCAAAGACGATAAAAAAGACAATAGCCTGAAACAAGTCTTTACATGTAAGTGTTTTATAGGCAACAAGCAACAATGAACTTGAGAGTAACATGTCAAAGACAAATTCTACGATTGCTAACGTTTCCATATTTTTATTCCATTGCGAAATGCGTTTTTTGCGATTAAATGTGAGACACCTGCTCCTGCCAAAAAAACCAAAAACCAGATAAGCAGCAGTTTTCCTATCTCAAAGAACGAATCTGCCTGCAAACAGAGTGCAAGTACAATGAAACCGACACCGATATTGTCAGCTTTTGTCAAAGCATGCAATCGGGTATAAACATCCGGCAGCCGTAAAAGCCCGACTGTGCCGGCTAAAAAGAAAACTGCTCCGAACAGGAGAAATATGATAGAGAGAATGTCAATCATTTTCACGCCTTTTTTGGTTTTTTCTGCTATTGCTTTGGACAAAGGCTATTGCAGTGACAGCAGCGAGTGAAGCAAAAAGCAGTGCTATGTTGCGCAAAGCGGCATGTCCGTTTATTTGCGAAAGCAAAAGCAAAATAATGATGGCAATCGTACCAAATAACTGTGATGCCAAGATTCTGTCCTCATTTGTCGGACCATAGGCAAGACGCCATATGCCTGCAATAAGGTTTAGAAATAAAAATACTGCAAGACCTGTATAGATAATATTCATCATTTGCATACCTACAGGGATACAGGAGTTTTAAATCCCGGAGGCTTGACTGCAAGAACCGAACAGTCTATCTGGTTGAGTATGTCTTCTGCTGTATTTCCCATAATGACTCCGGCCAAACCTGTTCGCGCGACAGTGCCCATAACAATCAAATCAATTTGCAGTTTTTGGGCAAACTGGGGAATGATTTTATTTGGCAAACCTCGCAGCAGATGAATATTCGGTTTTAGAAATTTTAACATATCACCGATTTGCGTATGTGCTGCATCACGTAAGAGTGCTTGCAGCTTTGAATCATGCAGATGCTGCATCTCCTGTGCATATTTAATAACTTCTGAATCCGGCATCTTTATAAATGCACCCTGCATGAGTGCTGTTTCTGGAGCATCCCATACATGCAGTACATGTAATTGGGCTAACTCGCTGACAGCAAGAGAACTTGCTATTTGAAGAATTTGATGGTTTAGTTTTTCTTGTGTATCTGGTTCTTCTTCCGTTTCAGTGTCAATATTTACATCGACAGCAGCCATGATATGATTGAAAGATTCAGGGCTGTTTTTTTTGATAAACCAAACCGGACATGGACATTTTCGTAAAAGATGCATATCATTGCTCCCGAACAATCGATGCATCCAACTTGCATTTTCCGGAATTTTGATGACCAGATCATAATTGTCTAGCAAAACATGATAGATTATCTCATAAAAAGGCGTTCCGAAAAATACTTTAATTTCGATATCTGACTGGTTTGAAACAGTCTGTGTCAAATCTTTAAGCTCTTTTGTTTTTTCTTTTTTTAAAAGAGTTTTTACATCCATATCCAAAAAGTTTTTCAAAATACCAAAACTGGCTTTTGAGTTGCTAATAACACTCGCAACTGTCAGTTTTGCCTGATTGTCTGTTGCCAACTTGACAGCGCGTTGCAAAATGCTTTGGCTCGCTTGTGTATCTTCAATAATGCAGAGTATGTTTTTAAATCTTTTCATTTGAACTACCTTGAGTGTTGGTCTTTTTGGAAAATATCTCATCGATATAATCTTCAATGAGCAGGACCTCTTGTTTGATATTTTTACCAATATCCAAAACATGAATCAACAACAAATTATTTTCAATTTCTACTGAAAGTGTACCCGGAAGCAGGTTTAATACATTGACAATCATATCCTGCTGTACTCCTTTTGGAAGATGCAGCTGATACTTTAGCAAACCAGGGTTTATCGGAAGAGCCGGATGAAAAACACGCAACATGACATCAAATCCTCCCAAAAGAGAGCGTATAAGATAAAACGGAATAAATTTCAGGAATGCAGTAAAGTTCCAAAAGACAGGAGGAACAAGGATAAGACTGATTATGGATGAGAGCAATACAGAAGGAACGCCAATCCAAAGAGAAGAGATGTCGCCGTCTGTCAGTATTATCCAAATAATAAAAAATAAAAACATTCTTTTGGAAAGAACAAAAAGAAAACGGGTTCCAATCTGAATATTTTTCATAGTATGACCACCTTGTATAATAACATTGTACACTTTTTTCTCAATATTTTAAAAAGATTCACAGCGGCTCCCTTAGAATGTATTTTAATTCCAGCTCTTTTTCTATAAGTTTATAGTATTCACTGAGGAGTTTTTGTTTTGCCTGAAGTGTTATGATCTCTCTTTGGTTGAGCGTAAGCAGGTTTCCTATGCCAAGCTTGTAGCGTCTTCTTTGCGCATCTTCAACTTTTTGTTTGAGTGTCACCTCTTTTTTTGCAAGATTTATAATCTCTTTTTTTGTTTTTATCTCCTGCAGTACTGTAATGATGGCCGTTCTTAGTTTGCTCTTTTGGAGTGCTATCCTGTTTTGCAGCAAAAGCGTTTCTTTTGTATAGGCACCTTTTTGTCCTTTGTAGGAACTTCGCTGTAAAGGAAGATTGAAATCAAAAGTAGCTTTGTACCCTTCTTTGTATTGCAAATCATAGACACCATAAAAATTGACATCCAGTTTTGGGTACTTTTTGACTTCATTGTACTTTTGTTTAATTGTTATTTCTTTTTCCTTTACATGTAACGCTTTGAGAAGCAAACTGTTTTTAAAGGCTGTTTGAACTGCTTGATCCTGCAGCAGCTCCAAAGAACTTTGTTTGGGTAATTCCGAAAGTGTATACTTGGCATCAAAATCTTTTTTGCTAATATTGAGATATTGCAAAAAAGAATAAAAAACTTTTTGAAATTGCATATTTGTCAGTACAACTCTCTGTTTTCTGTTGATAATTTCACTTTCTATCTCTGTTAATGCTATTTGCGGCAATTTTCCGGTTTGAATACTTTTGTCAATGAATGCAAAATTAATATATGCTTTGTTGAGAAGTTCTCTGTTTGCTTGGAGCAGTTCTTTGTGAAGCAAAAGTTTATAATAGAGCTTTGATACATCAAGATAAAATTTGATTATTTTGTCTTGTGATTGCAGTTTTGCTATTTTTGTCTTTTGTTGGGCAAGAGAGAGATTCTTTTGGTTTTTGCTGATGCTGTTAATGATATTGAAAACTGGAAGATGCAGGTTGACAATGGCTTCTCCCTTTTTGGATGTTTTTATGTTGTTGTACTCCTGTGTTCCTGTTGCTTTTCTGTATGCGGCTGAAAATTCCACTCCGTTTCCAAGAGACTGCCTGAGTCCTGCTTTTGTAAACTCTGATGTAGAGAGCGGGTACTCTTTTTTTTCATATTTTGCATCAAGTTTTATATCAAAAGCACCTTTGTAGAAAATCTCATTGTATTCTTTAATGTAAATATCACCCACTTTTTCGTAGTAAAAAGGGTTTTTTTCATTAAAATAGTTTATGATGTCTTTTTGGACAAATACTTCCTGAGCAAAACCGTAACTGCATAAAAGAACGATAAGCAAGCTTTTTATCTGCATTTAAAAACTCGATTCATCTATTTTTACATGGACCATTTTTGGCGGTTGTGCCGATATGAGTCTCCATATTTCATACCAGATAGGAACCGTTGAGAGCCGTACCCATATCTTTGCCTGTGTTCCGTTTCTTAAAAGATGTGACGGAGGCCATTTGCTGTCTTTTTCATTTTCTACAACAAGTGCATAGTAGTTATTCTGATCATATGCCGTTTGTTCTGTTGTAGCGATTTTTCCGCCGTATGTTCCGTGAGAGATTTTTGGCCATCCGGAAATCTGCAGAGCAGGCCATCCGTAAAATATTATACGGGCTTCAAGGCCTTTTTTAATGAGTGGCATATTGAAGTTGGAGACTTCAAGGCGGATGGCCCTTGTTGTTACTTTTGGAACAAAAAAGAGAATCTTCTCCCCTTTTTTGAGAAGTTTGTTTGTGTCATTTTGATAGATTCTGACCACATAACCATCTGATTTGGCTTTAATGTCTTTATTCTCATAGCGTAAAAGTTTTACACTTTCGTTTTGCAGATTCTTTTTAAGTGTATTTATGCTGTTCTTTGTTTCCAGCAGTCTGTTTTTTATGGTGTTT
The DNA here is from genome assembly GCF_039667065.1 of Sulfurimonas sp. NWX367. Classification (NCBI taxonomy): domain Bacteria; kingdom Pseudomonadati; phylum Campylobacterota; class Epsilonproteobacteria; order Campylobacterales; family Sulfurimonadaceae; genus Sulfurimonas; species Sulfurimonas sp. NWX367. The sequence goes on from NZ_JALCZM010000002.1 coordinate 569,320, forward strand.
ATCTTTTGTGTAAGTGTATTGAAAATCGCATCTTTTTCATTTTGGAGTACTGATATCTCTTTGTAGGCATTTTCTATTTTTGTGTTTATTATTGAAAGTTCTGCTTTGGTTGATATGTACGCATTGTTTTGTACCTCCAGTGCTCTTTTTGATTCTATACCGTCTTGAAAAAGTTTTTGCGTTCTTTTAAAGTTGATATAGGCAATTTTTTCCTGACTGGTCAGTGCGGTTTTTTTCTCCTGCAGAGCAAGGATTTTATTTCTTTGCTGTGATATTTTTGTAGTAAAAGCTTTCATTTTGTTTTCAAGGTTTTCTTTTTGATTGGTGAGGTTGTTTTTTAGATTTTCAAGTTTAATTGCAAGATTGCTTATCTGGTTTTGTGTCTGCTGTTGGATATCCTGGAGCCTTTGCAGATAATCTTTGTCCAAATCTCTCATTGAAAAAAGAAGTTCCCCTTTTTTGACTTCCTGATTTTCTTGCACATAAAACTTCTCTATTACGCCATCAACGGTTGCAACTATGTTGTACTCCCGTTCAGTAGGGTTTAATGCGATTACTTTTCCTATACCGAAAACAGTTTGTTGCCATGGCAAAAAAAGCAAAACTATGAAAATTGATATAATAGAGAAGGTAATAAGCATCCAGTGTTTTATAAACTTATGCGGTTCGACGAGTTCCAATGATTTGTATTTTTTCACGTTTCTTCACTTTCAAAGACTTTGGAGAGTTTGTCGATTTTGTAAAAACCCTCAATCATGTCATAAATATAATCTATTTTTTCAATAAACTCTTTTAAGGCACCGACAACAGAGATAATGAGGATCTCAGCTGCAACGAACTCTCCAATAGGGACAATGCCTTCAAAAACAAGATAACCGCCCAAAATGAAGAAGGATGCCAAAATAAATCCTTCTGTAACAAAAGTAAGCGCAACCTGTTTGATGATTATTGCAAACATTTGCTGTCTTTTTGAAATGTATTTTGTCAGATATCCATCCAGTCTGGATGATATGCTTTGGCTTGTATCGTTTAAGAAGGGAATACTTTGCAAAAAGTATATGGCATTATGTTTTGCATCAGACCGTGCGACTGCATTTTTTGGACTTTTTCTTCCTAAAAATAAAATCATAATCGCAAATATAATTATAAAAACCACGCCCAGTACAAAGAAGGAAACATCAAACAGAAGAAGAAGCAGCAGGCTTATGACAACTTTGATAATAAGGCTGGAACCATTGAGGAGCAAAATCGGAAAAAGTTTCTGTATGTGTACAACATCAAAAAAGTAGTTCATATATTTGTCGATTTTATCTTTGTTTTGAAGGTTATTTTTATTGTTGATCGCAAGTTCAGAGACTTTAATGGCATTTTTTACAAATATTTTTTGCTCAAATTTTTCTATGATGTACTCTTTTATGACTTGCAAAATTGCAATAAGTGAAAAAATGACAATTACGACAATGCTTAAGACAGTAATGGAGATAGAAGCATGTGCCAGTACGCTGTTAATAATAAATGCTGAGGTCAACGGACTCACAAGCAGTAAAATTGCTTCAATAACAGAATAGTACAGAAGATAAAAAATATTTTTTTTATCTTTTGATGCAATACTTTTGAGCTGCTTGAAAACATTACTAAAAATTTCTTCATTTGTCATGTTGTTTTTTGCCCCTAAATCTAAATTATGCCATACAAAACTGCTTTATATGCTTGAATACCGCTGCCGAACCATTTTTTCAATGGCAACTGTAACATAAATCAGCACTCCAACGGCAAATATATTGAGCCAGTCATGCAAACTGATCGGTGCAGTATGAAACATTTTATTCATAATCGGCAGATATGTCAGGGCAACAGAAGCGCCTATCATACAAAAAATACCGATCCATATCCAGAGATTGCTGAAGAGTCCCAGCTTAAATATGGAAAAACGCAGTGAACGGGAATTGAGCAAATAAAAAGATTCTCCAACGGCAAAAACATTGACTGCTATTGTGCGGGCCTCTTCCAAACTGTTTCCGTGCATGAGTGCCAGTTCAAATAAGCCAAAAGAGCCGCCTAGGAGCATTGTACCCACTAAAAAGATACGAATCAGCATCTCTTTTCTTAGTATCGGAGTAGATGGCGGATGCGGCGGTTTTTGCATCAAACCTGGTTCCTGCGGTTCAAATGCCAGGGCCAGTCCGAGAAAAACTGCAGCTGTCATGTTGATCCACAAAGCCTGAACAGGAAGAATCGGGAGTGTGACATTTGCTAAAATAGCAACCATGATGACAAGCCCCTCTCCAAGATTTGTTGCCAATATGAAACCGATAAACTTGATAATATTTTCCAGTACAGCCCGTCCCTCTTCGACAGCTGCCTCTATAGAAGCAAAATTATCATCAGTCAGTACCATATCTGCCGCTTCCTTGGCAACTTCTGTCCCTGTGATCCCCATAGCAATTCCGATATCGGCTCTGCGAAGCGCAGGGGCATCATTGACACCGTCTCCTGTCATTGCAATAATTTCATTGTTCTTTTGGAGGGCTTCGACGATACGCAGTTTTTGTTCCGGTGTTACTCTGGCAAATACCGAAGCATTTTTTGAAGCTTCGAGCATTTCTTTTTCTTGTAAATTATTCAGTGCATTTCCTGTAATGACGACACTGTTTTCATCTTTTTGCGCAGAATGGATTAATCCCATCTGCCTGGCAATTGCTGTGGCTGTTATGGCATGGTCCCCTGTAATCATTTTTACATCTATGCCTGCTGTTTTGCATGCTTCAATCGAAATTATTGCCTCTTCTCTTGGCGGATCTATCATACCCTGAAGACCGATAAACTCCAAATTATGAGAGATATGTTCATGTTCGAGTGTTATTTTGTGCTCTATGACAAGTCTGGCAAAGGCCAAGACCCTTAAGCCTTTTTTTGCCATAGACTCCACCTGCATAAAAATGTCATTTTCATCGAGAGGGACAGGCTCGCCGTTTATATCCAAAACAGTACTGCATCGCTGGGTAATACTCTCTGCAGAACCTTTTACATAAATGATATATTTGTTTGTTTTTTTGTCAAAATGCAGAGTTGCCATATACTGATATTGCGATTCAAAGGGGATCGCATCTATCCTTGGCATGTCAGCTCTTAATGTGTCAGTGTCTATTGCCGCTTTTTTTGCACAGACCAGCAATGCTCCCTCCGTAGGATCTCCTTCTATGCTCCATGCCTTTTCACTCTTTTTGAGTGTGGAATCATTGCATAAAACTCCTGCTTTGAAGAGTTCCAAAAGAGTCCGGTTCTTGCCGCTGTCATAATTTTTGTTTTCTTGGAGGATCTCTCCATCGGGTGAATACCCGACTCCGCTTATCTCAAATTTCTCATTTGCGCAGTAGAGTTCCTGGACGGTCATTTCATTGCGTGTCAATGTCCCTGTTTTGTCTGAACAGATTATTGTGGTGCTTCCCAGGGTTTCTACAGCCGGAAGATGGCGAATGATTGTATTTCGTTTGGCCATGCGTGCGACACCGATAGCCAAGATAATTGTCATAACAGCAGGCAGACCTTCGGGTATCATGGCAACACTCAGAGCAATGGATGCCATAAACAACTCTTCCCAGGATTTACCGTGCCATAGCCCTACAGCAAATGTGACTGTTGCCAAAAAGAGAATTACCAACAATAAGAGATGACTGAATTTGGATATTTTACGTGTCAAAGGAGTATCCAATACGGTTGCATCATTGAGCAGCTTTGAAATATGACCTATTTCTGTCTCATCGCCTGTTGCAACAACAACACCTGTGCCTGTACCGTATGTGACAAAAGTTGACGAATAGAGCATATTGGTACGATCCGCAAGAGAAACATCTTCGGGAAGTATTGTATCTGTTTTTGAAACAGGGGTTGATTCTCCTGTAAGGGCGGATTCGTCTATCTGCAGTTCACGGGATGAGAGAAGTCGCATATCAGCAGGGACTTTGTCTCCTGACTGCAGCAACACAATATCTCCAACCACAAGTTTTTTTGCATCAATCTGCTGTTTTTTTCCGCCACGCAACACAGTGCTTACTGTAACTAAAGACTCTGACAAAGCGGCCAGTGCATTGAGTGCTTTGTTCTCCTGGATGAATCCTATGATGGCATTGAGCAAAACAACACCAAAGATCACACTGGCATCAACGTAGGCACCCAGATATATTTTTATGACAATAGCCGCCAGCAAAATATAGACCAGTGCCTGATTGAATTGACTTAAAAAACGAAGGAGTGCAGATTTTGTTTTTTTGACACTTAAAAGATTCGGACCATATTGTTTGTACCTTTTTATTGCCTCATCTTCTTGAAGTCCTTTATTCAAATCCGAGCTTAAGGTTTCCAATATCTTTTTTTGATGAAGAGCATGCCAGCTGTTTTTCATATCTAACCCTGTTTTTATTTTAAAATCAGGTAAATGGTACTCTTTTTTAGCTTAATGATAAATGTTATCGTAAAGGGATAGACCATTTGGCATAGTAGGCAATAAGCCTGAGGGTCAGTGCAGCAAAAAAGAGGATAGAGATATTTGTATACGTGGTTACATGTAAAGTATGCAGTGCATATAAAATAACGGCAATAAGAATAGAAACTGTTCCGTAAAAACCTGTTTTTAAAACAAAAGGTACTTCGTTGATGATGACATCACGTGCAATTCCTCCCCCTACTGCGGTCAGAAAGGACATGGCAATAATGCCTGTGAGATTGAAACTGCTCTCTATGGCGATCAGTGCCCCCGAGATACTGAATGAGACCAGACCGATAGAGTCGCTTAAAATAAAAAGAGCTTTGTTCTCGATAGAGTTGCGGTGATGAAATTTAAAAATGATAAGAAGCAGCAAAACAGAGATGACAATCAGTGCCGGATAGTTATGCGAAAAAGTAAAAGGAATTTTTGCTACGGTAACATCTCTCATGATCCCGCCGCCAAGAGCCGTTAGAAATGTAGCGACTAACACACCGAGCAGGTCAAGTCTGTTTCTGGTTGCCACAAAAAAGCCACTCATTGAAAAAGCGATAATGCCTATGTACTCTGCTATTTCAAACACAGAGCAAGCCCTTCAACTATTGCTTTTTTTTCCAGGGTTTTGATTTTTTTCTCAAGTGAATCAACGGTCTCTTCAGGGAGTATTTGTAATGATTTTTGCAAGATGATTTTTCCCTCATCATAATTTTCATTGACTTCATGAATGGTGACACCGCTTGTTTTTTCTCTGTTTTGTATGACAGCTTCATGTACAAAGCGTCCATACATGCCGGCACCGCCATATTTTGGCAGTAGAGAGGGATGCGAATTGATTATTGTAAAATTAAATGTAAGCGAAGGAGGGAGCTTTTTCATGTAACCTGATAAAAAAACACATTCGCATTGATACTCTTTCAGCAGCCGGTAAATAGTTTTATCAGGATCCGTATCTGTCTTTGCATTGACAAGTTTACATGTAAGCCCATATTTTTTTGCTTTTTGCAAAACCTTGGCATCTGTGTTGTTTGAAATCACCAAGGCAATGTTGAGCGATAAAATTCCTGCATTGACAGCTTCAAAGATGGCATCGAGACCGCTTCCGTTATGCGATGAAAGTATAGCTATGTTCTTCATGTTTTCTACCTGATTTTGAGTGTGATGAGTGCCAAAATATTCGAAAGAATAGCAATGATCCAAAAACGGACGATAATTTTGTTTTCCGCCCATTTTTTCATTTCAAAATGATGGTGAATCGGTGCCATTAAAAAGACCCGTTTTTTACGGAGCTTGAAGCTGCCTACCTGAAGAATAACGGAAAGCGTCTCTATAACGAAGATGGAACCGATAAGCAGCAGAAGTATCTCACTTTTACTGATAATTGCCAGATATCCCAAAAATGCGCCTATGGTCAAAGAACCGCTGTCTCCCATAAAAACTTCTGCAGGATGGCAGTTGTACCATAAAAATCCTGTAAGCGCACCTATGAGGGCACTGGCAATAATGGCTACTTCACTGACCTCAAAATGAGGCATGAGCAGGTAAGCACTGATTTTGACATTGCCTATAATATAGATGATAATACTGAAAGTGGCAAGGGCAACGATGGAAGGCACTGTTGCAAGACCGTCGAGTCCGTCTGTCAGGTTGACCGCATTGGAAGTGGAAATAATGACCAAAACCCATAAAAGAACGGCAAATGCACCCATGTCAAGAAGAGGTGTTTTTAAAAAAGGCACATATAAATCGGTGTTAAAATCAGCAAAGTAACATAAAAAACACGAAACAGCAAGGGCTGAAATGATTTGAAGCAGCAGTTTTGTTCTTGCTTTAAAGCCTGCAAGGTTTTCATTTTTTTTGATTTTTGCAAAATCATCCCAAAAGCCTATGAGTGAAAAAAGCACAAGGGTAAGCAGTCCGGCCAAAGCATACGCATTGTCAAGACGGACTGTCAGGAGTGTGGCAATAATGGTAGCACCTATAAAGACGATGCCTCCCATTGTAGGCGTCGAGACTTTTTCCTGATGTCTTTGCGGTGCCCATTCGTTAATAGGCTGCACACTGGATGTTTTTTGGGCCCAGCGTATAAATTTTGGCATTAAGTACAATGTAAGAGTGAGGGCAATAAAAAAAGCGATTCCGGCACGAATAGTAATATAGCCTAAAATATTTATGTCGAGAAACTGATGTATAAAATATAGCAATATTTGTCCTGATTAGAGTCTTGTTTGTTATTTGAAAGTGACATTATAGTTTATATGATAATTTAAGTCAAATTTAAGAAGATTTTATAAAAAGTGTTACAAAAAGTAATAAAATTATTGAACACGTTTTTGATAGAGGCTTAAAAGTATTTCTAATTTACCCTCTATATTATGTAAAGTTTTTGAATATTCAGAATGTTTGTTTTGGGTATTTAAAAGCTCTAAATGTCTTTTCTCTAAAGAGTCAATTTTATTATCATGCTTTTGGAACTTAGCAACAATGATACCATAATGAGTGAGTAAAAGAATAACAACACCTACAATTTCTATACTTGTACTAAGTTCCATATACAATAACTTCCTAGAAAGTTACTGTACGCATAGAGATAATTACAACTTTATCAGCTTTGATTCCATTGTAAGTTTTACCGACAAGAGCATTAATGATTTGCTCCTCATCAACAGTAGTTTTGGCAAGAAAACGCAAATAGTTACGTTTTTTAGTTGCATCCTCTTCATAAAAGATTGTAACATCCTCAGCCTCAGTGACAACATCAGAACCAGCAACGCTTGTTTCAGCAAGAACAGCATAAGTGCCCTCAAGAACAGCATCAGCAAATGTTTGTGCATTTACATCATCAGCAGGAACATAGATATTGTAGGTTTTTTCCCCGACCTTATTTCTAATAAGTGATTGTGCCATATTTTACCCCTTAATTTCTATCATAAAGCAAATTTAAATATGTTGCTTTAATTGCACTAGCAGGATGAGCGTCAAACGCACCAACAACAACAGATTTAAAATCTGATTTAGTAGCACCGGCTTTTACATGCGGTACAGTGAATGAAGTAGAAAGATTTGCATCTCTATCCCCACAACTAAAACGTTTACGATTCAATTCGGCAGGTGTAGCAACAGCAGTTCCGCCGGTAGATTTTTCATCAAATACATGAACCTCACCATCCATAAGGTCAGTAAGTGCAGTTAAATCACCGGCACTTGCAGTAACATCAAGAGTTTTGACAGTACGACCTTTTACAACTTGTTTTATATACGACATAGTTAATTTTCCCCCTTAACTTTATTCAGACGCAATGAAAGTATAGAAGATTTGAAAAAATAAAAAAAGTGTAAATTTCAAAATTATAAAAAGCCCATTTCAAGGGGATTAAAAGGATATGATTCAGGAAGATATTTTACACTACTCAAAAAAAAAGAAAATGATTACAATGTTTTATCTATTTTAAATAGAAATAAAACAAAAAAAAAGAGGAAACAATGGGATTATCATCAAATCAATTTAAAGAATTAATGACAAAAGGATATCAAAAAAGATACAAAGACAACAACAATGGAGAAAGTGAATTAAGATGCTTTGAGTGTGGGGAAAAAGCACAACTATTAAAAAAAAGCAGTAAATGGCGAATAAGATGCAACAATGGGCATAAATGGCAAATGTATAAATATCTCCTTGAATATACCATTATGAGAGACGGAATAACGAAGTGTGCAATAGAAACAAAGTGTGACATAGGATTATAAGAAAAAAGTCGAATAAAGGCACTTAAAATGATTATCTTAATGTATTTAATAAAAAAATGGAAACTGAAAAGAAAGAATAAACTGAAAAGAAAGACAAAAGAACAAAAAAGACGATAAAAGACTTTTAAAAAGTTGTAACTTCAAGCTTCACTCAGGAATTGAAAGAGATGATGAGCTAAAAAAATCAACACCCCCAAACATTCGTACGCTTAAATAGATTTTAGCCATTTGTTAGCCTAGAAGTAGCTGACATGAGCCAAAGGCTCAGGTAAGCTACTACTAAGCTAAAAATAGCACCGGACACATAAGCGAACGAAGGTTTGGGGGAGATGATTTTTTTTCAAAGCCCAACACCTGCACAGAAAAAAAACACCCACACAAACAAAGAAAAATTAATCTGATTCGAGAGAATTACTTAAAAACGGTTTTATCATATCAACACGGAGAGCTAACTCAGAATAAGAGTGAGATTTTAAAAAGATATATAACTTTTTTCGCCAGGTGTCGTTAGGGGATTTTTTCCAATCTTGAATCGTAGAACGAGGAACCCCGAGAAGCCTGGTTATATCAGAATCAGAAAGCAAATCATTTTTTTTTGACATATTAAAACCTTTTAATTTTTATAAAATAATAATAAAAAAAACTTAATAAAAGTTAAAAAAATAACGGTAATCGGAATATTTAATATAAAATTATAACGAAATTCGGTATAATTATAGAGTAATAGGAAGAAAGAGGCGAGAGCAGGAACTCTCAACCCCGACACTTTTAATCGTGTGGGAGCATTATAGCATAATGCTAACAATAAAGGAAATCTATCATGTTAAAAGATTTATATACAGAGCTTGAAGAAATCAACGAAGACGAGGGAATATACACAATAGGAGATGATTTGTGCAATACCTTTATGAATGGAAACTTTACAACAGGTGTAAAAGAGATGAGAGAATTGAACATCACTTCCAGAGAATTATTAAGATACCTGGAAGAAAAAGCGGAGGAATACGGATGCGAACTAAAAGAATTGTACTACGGACATTTTACGGCGGACTTTTGGATAGCCTTAGGCTCAGAAAATATATAAAAAAAGAGGGTGTTAAAATGAGTATCAAAAAAATAAATATATTAAGAGATATGTTCCTAGAATCAAAACCAAACGCAACAGCAAAAGAGGTAGCACATTTTATAAAAGATATAGAAACGTGCATAAAATTAAGCAATCTAAAAACTAAAAAAATAAGAAGTGGGCTTTAAAAGCTCACTTAAACAAAGGAAAAAAAAATGAAAAAGAAAGAACTAAGAAAAATTGCATTAGATGAAATAATTTTTCTCATCAAAGAGGCAAAAAAACAAAAAGTAGATAAAAGAGGTTACAACGTAGGAAGACTATCCGGAATGAATACAATCCTCTATTTTAACGACACAATAACAGAAAGAGAATCCCAAAAATTACACAACATAGTCAGAAAACTAATATTAGGCGAAATATAAACACGCCTAATATAAAAAATCAATCTTTAAACAAAGTAGCTGTAACACCATCAACACTTAAACCGTCAATCTCCAAATGTGCCATAGCTTGATTATAAACATCAAGCTCAGTAACACCAGGCTTCAAATTATGAAAAATAATTTGCTTGACTTTCCTACTATCTTTATTCTTAATAAAACCCTTAAAAAGCGATTGATAAACATAATCATCAATAGGCGGAGTGCCTTTATCCTGAAATTCAATCTTTAAAACCTCAGTAAGTTTCATGGTGGTCAAAGTATTGTAAAGAGAAATAACAGATTCAACACTTTTAGCTTCAATGTGCTCAACTATTGTTCTTTTTCCCTGTTTTAATTGAACTCTATACTTAGGCATCCTCAGAACCTCCTAAAAAAATATAAATTTGTTTTAACAAATATTTAACCTGTAAACATTCATCAACCAAACTGGAAAGATAAGAAAGGTCATAATAGACACCTAAAATATCACAAATAGAAAGCAAAGTTAAAACAATAGAATCATTAGACATATTAATTACCACCTAAAATAGAATAAATATCAGAAAGTTTAGTATCCAAAAAATCAGGAAGACAACAGCAAACAATAGTAAAACCACGTAAAAGAAACTTAGAATTTGGATAAATATAATCAGTAGTGCAATAATTAACACCATCAACACGATAGTTAGCATTTAAGTAACAAACCTTAACAAAAACAGAATAATCAATACCAAAATCTAAAGAAGAATAAACAATAAAATAATTATTATCCAAACAACTATAATAATGAAAAATATTATAATAGTTATCACTTATTCTATCAAGAATATGAGAAATAATAGTCTCTTTATCAGGAAAATTTGTAGGAGTTCTTTCAACGCCTGTAATAATACTGCCCACATAACCATAAACAATATCAGCATCAGTACAACGAGAACCATCAGGACAAGGATAATTTTCTCTTTCAACATGAGAAAGGTATTGATAAGTCATATCGACAGAAAGAGTTTTACCAAACTCAGGAACAAAAATTGAACAATCAATATGAGTAGGATAAAATTTATATTTAGATATATAAACATCCTTACCATTCGACAATATATATTTGTTATTTATGGACATAGCCAAGACCATTTAAAAGTTGAAACATTTGTTCAGAAAGACCGGTTATATCCCCATTTGAATCCTTCACAAACATAAAATCAGCCACCTGGTTAAGATTATCAATGTCCGTCATATCAGCCTGGCTATTACCTAATATTTTTTTGATAATTTGTTTATCGTTAGCAGTAAAATTTTTTGTAAGAACTTTAAAAAGCAATGTTTATTGATAAGATTTTGCTTTTTCAGTACCAATTTGAAAATTATGGTTTTCTTTATTTAAAATATAATCTTTTTTTGACTGTAAATCAGAGTAAGGATTAACAACACCTGTTTTAGCACGAATAGAACCAACATGATTCATATTATAATTACTAGCAAGTTGAGCCAAAGCAACTTTGTCACTAAAAGTAGTTTGAGCAAAACCCAATTTGCGAAAAAGTTTCATACCACGCAAACCACGAAGCTTATTTTTAACACGACCTAAAAGCTCAGAACTGAGAATGGCACCAATATATGCACCGGTTTTTTCAAAAATACCAGATATCAAATCTTCTTGTTTACGAATAAGAACAGACATAGCACCGGCAATCATAATAGACGAGGCGCTTGTTATAGCGTCCTGTAACAAATCATTCTCAACATCTTCAGTTGCACCACGTAAAGCATCTTGAGCCTCAGCATAAGCGGTACCATATAAAATAGTTTCAAAAAATTCCTCAGTAGCATTAGAGCCAATACTTGATAAAGCCATAAGATAACCTTTTAATAAAGCTATCTGAATAAAACCTAAAGGGGAAAAAGGTTTTAAAAATTACTTAGATTTATTATAATCAGCAACTTCTTTATATATATGTGAATAATCATAATCATACAATAAAGAATCACTACTAAAAAAGAAATAATAAAAAAAAGCAAAAATAACAAATATATATATAAAATAAAAAAAATAATCTAAAAAAGAATATTTTTCATCATCAATACGTTTTTTCATAAGCAATTATAACATAAAAAAAAACTAAGAATTAGCAACATCAGAATAAATATTTGAATATTTAATATCATCAAGAAAATCCATATTTGGCAATGACCACATATCAAAATCATCTTCATCAAGTTCAAAATTATTTTCATCTGTATGCTTACGAGCAGTAGAAGCATTTTTAATACGCTCAACTTCCAAAGGAGACAAGGTAGCATCAGCAATAGTGTTACCATCCAAATCAACAGCAGGAACAGGAGTCATTTTATAATCAGATATCTGATTTGATTTTTCAAAAAATTCTTCACGTGAAGCAGGATTAATTGCCGAAACTAAAGGAGCAATATCTATACCACCAAGTGCGGGAGTTTCATATTCAAACTCAGATAAATCAGCACCAGAATCTAAACCTAAAAACCTACGATATTCCTCAGGAGACAATACTTGTTGCTCATAAGTATATTGTATATTAAAAGGATTAGAATTATCAAATGTAGGAGGAGTGTACGAATCATCAGGCAAAGAAGAATTATTCAAACTATCATTAACATCAGGAGGCGTTAAAGAAGATTTTGCATAATCATCTAAAGAACCCAAATTATAATACATAGCATCTTGTTGTGCCTGAGTAGAAAGAACAGAGCCAATAAAACCTAAATTTGTTGAAATAGAAGAAGAACTCACAGAACTAGAAACAGCAAAATTATTTACAGCGGAAACCAATGCCATAAGTATTTTATTTGTTTTTTCATTATTTGAAATAAGAACTTCAAGTAAATTAGAACCCTCATAAGAAGATGAGATATCAAGAAGACGTGAAACAGAATCATTTATCTTAGAAGAATTTTGAACAACACCACCAACAAAATCAACACCCCTATTATTGTTATAATTTACAACATCAGTAAGCAATGTACCAGAACTATCAAAAGGCGGAACATTAAAACTAGGAGCAGTAGAAGTGTTATCAGAGCTTGAACCAATAGGCACAGCAACATCCAAAGATGAAGATGATGTAGGAGAGGCATTATAGGCTTTATAAAGGTCATACCCCTCATAAAGCAACATAGCACCGGCTAAATAAGGATTAAACCGGACAAGAGACTTAGCACCGGTCTTAAAAACAGCTTTTGCACCCTCAAATAAACTTTTACGAACAGCCGTATTTCTATAATTAACATTATTAACAGCCGAACCATAACTTGTAGAAGAACCGAATGAGCCCGTTACATAGTTACCGGAGCTAGATGAAGAACTACCAAGAGGAACGGCACCCATATTAAACCCCCGTACTTAAATGAACCATATTAGATGGGAAAACACCCGACATACCATCACGAACAACTTTATAGATAATCAAATAAACATTTGCGTCATTCTTAAGCATTTGAGAAGACTCAACAGTATAAATACCATCAACACCATCAATAGTAACAGCTTGACCATCCTTAAAAGAACCACTAGCACCATTTAATGATGAAAAAGAAAAACTATTAAAATCAACAGTAGAAATTGAACCAGGTATAGCATCAACAGAACTTTGAACACCAGAAACAGAATCTGACAAAGAAACTAAAGAATTTTGAAAATCAGAAAAAGAAGTAGATAAACCAGATAACGAGATATCAACTGAATCAAAACGAGAGCCAACGTTATTTAAAATATTAGATTCTGATGTCTGAATTGTAGAAAGAACACCATTTGCTCTAGTAGTAACCAAATCGCTCAAAGTAGTAACAGCATCACTAATAGAACTAGACACATCAAAAACAGGCTCACTATAATAAAACTCAAAAAAAGATGAACCAATTGAAAAATCATAAGGAAATGAAGCAGGAGCACCATTAGAATCAGAACAAAATAATGAGACATATCCACCAGAATCAGATATTAAATATGTGTTCGTATCATTAGGTACTGAAAAAGTCATATTAAGTTGAGAAGTTTTATCAGCATAATCAGTTGCAATAAAAGTGTAAGTACCGTCATCCTCAACCATATAAACAAGATAACTCATATCATCAAAAAGAGTAAAATCAACAGGAGCCGAAGTATTAAACTTAAAATAATCAAAAACCAACCTCATAACTATTTACCTCCACTTGTATTATTAGAAACCAAAGAATCAAAATCTCTAAAACCAGACAGCAAAAGAGCCAAATTTTCGCCAATGCTTACAGAAGAATTTGAAGAACCGGACGTTGAAACAGACAAAGAAGAACCATCAAAAGCAACAACAAGAGTATTGCCCGAACCGTTAAAGTCATCAACAGATATAGAAAAATTAGTATCAGCCAAATCAGAAGATAAAATTTGACTACCCAACAAAGAAACAGAACCGTCAGCAGTATCCATACCAATAACAACAACAGAATTTGAAGAAACCATCAAACCTGAATCAATAGCATAAGGACTGTTTGCACCATAAAAAACATAATCAACAGTAACAATAATCATAATAACACCTTTTTCTCATTTAATTTAATACAATCATCTTTTGTGATCGTATTATTATCTTTATTTGCCAGATAACTAGCACCCATTTTAACAACTTCCAGAACTGCATCATCTTTCTTAGAACTACTATTTTTTATATAAAGTTCAAAAATATTTACAGCCAATGGAAACAACATTGTAAAAAAATTCATATAACCACCTTATTTAAATATTTTGGATTTACATACAACAGAAGTGCAAGACCAAAAATTATTTACCATACCAAACACAAGGACGCTTACGCATATCATCATCCAGATGTATAAAATTTGAATAAATACCTATTCTATGAAAACCCAAATCAATAGCTTTTCTTAAAAACTGAAAACGCATAGAATCATCAGTAACCTTTATATCAAAAGCAAAAGATTCTCTATCCATACTGCATAAATGAGAACTGTTTGAAGAACCACCAACTTTTTCATTATGAAACTTACAACGACAAGCCGAATTTACAATCAAAGGCAACCCCAATGATTCACGAAGCAAATCAAGCTTATATAAAGAAGTTGTATTAATATTCATAAAACCACAACAAGGACAAGATATTTCATCAGATGTAAAATATTTAATTTTTTTCATAATACGCATCAAGAAACCTTTTCATAAGTTTTTGGGAAATAGTCTTCAATTGATTCACTCTGATTTATTGAAGGAATAAATTTGTTAATAGCATCAATAGAACCTAAAGATTCAGCCAACTTAAAATAAGCATCATGAGCTATCAAGCTATAATCAAAATCAACTTGAACACCAACTTTATTTTTCATTTTTTCCTGTTTGATAAAGCTATCAATAATCTTAGATAAACCGTAATCATGCAAAGTTTTTTGTTCAAACTTATACATATCAGTTTGCATACCAATAAGAACATCAGTTAAAGCACGTGGATTACCATCAACAGCCTTGTAAGCAGTAGCAATAAAACCTTTTAACATACGTTTGGCAACCTCAATTTTAGGAGCCTGAATAGTCTTATATTCAATAGGAAAATCAGAAATAGAATTATCCCAATGATATAAAAATTTTTGAAATTGAAATCTATCCTCATTTTTTCTAGCACGGTTAAAAATTTGTCGTTTACTGTCAGCTTTTAAAGTACCATCAGCAATACGCAAACACTCATCATTAGTAAGCGGAGCATACTTAATTTTTTGAAGTGCCTTAATCCAAAAATTACCTAAATGATTAAAAACATAAGCTATCTCATTTGAAGTATGTTGTGGAATATATTTTTTTAATTCAGTACGGCGAAACTGAGCCTCAAAACGTGTAACGTTGTAATTCAATGCCTCATCATAACCGTTTACAATCCATTTGGTTTTAACATAATGTTTCGAATGACTATTCTTAATTTCAATCAATTTGTCATAAATACGGAACATAAAAGAACCACCGCCGAAGCTAATACCGGTTTGTTTACTTCCTTGACGATAATTTGAATTTTTAAAAGAATTTTGAAAACGCATAGCATCAAGATATTCCAACTTAACACCCCATATATCAGTAGCTAAATCAAGACGTTGAATAGAACTTTCGTATTTGCAACCAAGTAAAACATCAATAAGTTTTAAAACATATTCATAAGCCTTATTTTGACCAACAGCAAATAAATAATGAGCCCTAAATTCAACTTTAATTTGTGGCATATCAGTACCAAATTTTGCATTTGATAAAAAAATCATAACATCCTGATTTTCAAGAATATACCTATATGCACCCATACCCTGAGCAAAAACTTTAAAAGTACCAAACCCATCAAAAGGCTCACATTTGCAAAAACGTGATTTATTACTAAAACCCTCAACATTCTGAGCATCAATTTTAAAATCTTCAAGCATAGAAAGAGTTTTTATTATATATTTGTTGTACTCATGCTCATCAACACTTTTGAAAGTAGCGACAAGCGTATCAACGTGTTGCGATAATATCTTTGGTTTATCGAATTGAAACTTCATATTTGACCTTTTAAGAAATAAAGAGGTGTCACGGTTATACCCCTTGTTAAACAGGAACGGGAAACAAAACGTTTCTGTTTAAAAAGAGCCACAACAGAGCCAAGCATTATGCTTGAACCCCGAAAAGTTTTTGAAAATCATCATACTTGATAATCTCTTTTGGCATACCCTCATAAGGAGTATATATTTCAACGTGACCAACACCCATATACCATTGACCAACATCAATTTGTGCAAACTGTTCTTCAGTAACCTTAATATCAATTTTTCCATCTTCTGAAGTGGTTTGAAGTGTATATCTATCAGCCCACATTTGCGGAGAACCATCTTGATTAAAAAGAGGATTTTTATTTTCATCCATCTTTTGATTCCCTTTCTTAATCTCTTTGGATTTCACTTTGAAAGCACGTTGAATCACATTTGTGCCTTTTAAAGAATCAAGCTCTTGAATAGCCTTTAAAATCTGAGGATTGATATCCTTAGTCATTTGTTCATGTGTAACAACTTGTTCCGGTGTTTCTTTACTGTTTGCCATTTGTGCAACCTTTGAATAAAATTTATGGGATAAACCCATCAAAGAACTATTTTTCAATGAGTTCTTTAATAGACTTATTCCTATGTTTGTTAATATAGTAATAAATATTTTGTCTTGAAATACCGCTACGAGTAGCTATTGCCTTAATTGATACTTTTTTACCATCAGCAAAAATTGCCAATGTTGTAAATAAAATTAACTTTTCTGTATCTGTCATTTATTTTGTGCCTTATATTTTTTTATATCTTTCACAATAAGAGAAATAAGTTTACGAGAAATTATTGTAAGGGCGTGTTTTTTAGTTTTACCATTTGCAACATATCTTTCATATTTCTTTTTTAAAATAGGATTAAATTGAACAGAAGTAAGAGAAGCCATATATAAGAGACGTTTTAATTCTTTATCGCCAAATATATTCAATTTATCAGCATATTTCATTTGACCAGATTGAAAACTAACAGGATTGAGTCCTAAAAATGCTACAGTTTGATTCACATTAAAATCTTCAATATTGTCATAAATTTTAGGAACCAAAAGAAGTAAAAGAGAATAACCGAGACCAGAATATTTATTAACCAAAAAATCACATATAGGATAATCAATTTTTAGAGATGAAATAGCATCTTCTTTTATATTTTTTTCACGGTTTTTTATATCAATTTTTGATTTTTCAAGTTGTTCAATTAAAAAGAAATTTTCATTGCCATTTTTTAAAGATTTAATAGAGTTGTTAATCTGTACTCTTATTTTCATCAATAATCTAAGAGAAGTGGTAAATTGCGTGTATTTCTCTTTATTAACAGAATAAGAGGAACTAAAAACTTTTAAATCTTGATGAGCACAAAAATGAGCAATACCGTAACTGTCACTTTTGTCTGTTTTTCCTTGAATATCCATTGATTTAAGATACTTAGATACTTTTTTTGCATTAAACATTTTATGTAAAATACCATTGTCACTAAGATACTTTTGAAATTGAGAAGTGTAGGCACCTGTAGATTCAAAGCCTATAAGCGGGTTCTTAAAAGGATAATTTATAGCTATTGTTTTAAGGAATTTTTCATAACCATCTAATGAATTTTTGAATTGACCATAAAAAGAAGAATTTTTATCTTTATCGCTTGACAAGATACAATAATCTATTTTTGATTTAGAAACGTCACATCCAATATATATATTTTCCATTTGTAAAACCTTTGATTTTTTAATAAATGGTAGACACTCTCAACTCATATACAAGCTAATCAAAATTTGATTACTTCAGTTTATATACAGAATTATCTACCGTTAGCCTCTTGTGGTTCAACTATAATTCAATCTATTTAAAAAAATAATTCAGTATAATCACAACCTATACAAAAGAGGCAACGGGATTCTAACTGATGTTTATAAAAGCTTTAATGTCTTTTAGGGAAACATCTAAAAAGAAGTATAAAGCATTATATGAGTATAATCACGCAAGAAAATTATTAATAGGAATAAAATTGAGTAAAAAAGCAATTTTAGTCATAACAGACGGTATTGGCTACTGTGAAAAAACAGAGCATAATGCATTTTATAATGCAAATAAACCTGCGTATGACAAATTTTTTAATGAAGTGCCGCACGCTCTTATAGAAACCTTTGGTTTGAGTGTCGGACTTCCCGAGGGTCAGATGGGCAACTCTGAAGTTGGGCATATGAGTATAGGCAGCGGACGTGTTCTGTATCAGGATCTGGTCAAAATATCATTGGCGCTTAAAGACGGTTCTTTGGAGCAAAATGAAGTTTTGCAAGAGCTTTTTCAAAAATCGGACAGGCTGCATTTGATTGGATTGATGAGTGACGGCGGAGTGCACTCGCATATAGATCATTTTATGGGTATAGCTGATATTGCGGCAAAAAACGGTAAAAAAGTCTTTTTGCATCTTATTACAGACGGAAGAGATGTCTCTCCAACATCGGCACAAAAATATTTAGAAGAAGTAAAAAAGCATTTGAATGAAAATGTAACAATTGCTTCCATATCCGGGCGTTTTTATGCAATGGACAGAGATAACCGCTGGGAACGGATCAAGCGTGCCTATGATGCTATTGTATCTGCACAACCGCAAACAGACATGACGCCTGAAGCCTATATAGGGCACTCTTATTCACTTGGCGAAACCGATGAGTTTGTCGAGCCGACTGCATTTGCAGGATATGAGGGGATGAAAGAGGGAGACAGTGTCCTTACTGTAAATTTCAGAAGTGACAGAATGCGAGAAATGGTGACGGCACTGGCTGATGAAAATTTTACAAAATTTGAAAGAAAAGTACAGCATGTAAACCTTGCAACAATTACCGAATATGACAAAAATTTCCCCTATCCTGTGATGTTTAGAAAAGATGTGCCAAAAAATACTTTGGCTGAAGTGATTGCCAGCGCAGGGCTTCGTCAGTTACATACCGCAGAGACGGAAAAATACGCACATGTGACCTTTTTCTTTAACGGCGGAATTGATGAACCGTATGAAAATGAAACACGGGTTTTGATTCCCTCGCCAAATGTGAAAACATATGATATGAAACCGGAAATGAGTGCAAAAGAGGTTGGTGAGGCTGTTCGTAAGGCAATGGATGCGGAGTATGACTTCATAGTGGTAAATTTTGCCAACGGAGATATGGTCGGACATACCGGTGATTTTGAAGCGGCAAAGAAAGCTGTTGAGGCTGTTGACGAAGAGTTGGGAAAAATATATGCCAAAGCAAAAGAAAAAGAGTATGCATTTGTGTTGACAAGCGATCATGGAAACTGTGAAGAGATGCGGGACGAAAACGGCAATGTACTGACAAACCATACGGTCGGCAAAGTATGGTGCTTTGTGGATGCACAAGGTGTTGAAAAAGTAAAACCGGGCGGGCTCAACAACATAGCCCCGACGGTTTTAAAGCTGATGGAACTTCCGATTCCAAAAGAGATGGATGGAGCTTTGGTAGAAGTATAGCTGACACTACAGAAAAAATTCAGTTTTCTCACAACTCATGCTTTAGCATAAAAAGTGCCGATTCCGAAAATGTATAATTTTTCAGGAACCCGTACTTCAGTGCAGGCCTGGGTATTTTACAAAAAAATTAAAGGAAGGTATAATGAAATTTAGCGGAAAAAATGTTTTAGTAACAGGCGCAAGCCGTGGAATAGGTGCAGAAATCGCCAAAACTTTGGCGGGATTTGGTCTGAAGGTGTGGATAAACTACAGAAGCGGCGCAAAAAAAGCGGATGCGGTAAAAGAGGCAATCGAAGCAGAGGGAGGCAGTGCGGCGGTTATCGGGTTTGATGTAACCGATGAGGCAGCTTTTATTGACGGGATAAAGACAATAGTGGATGCGGACGGTGAGCTTTCCTATCTTGTAAACAATGCAGGCATTACAAAAGACAAGCTGGCATTGCGTATGAAAACAGAAGATTTTATGGCTGTTATTAACGCTAATCTTACCTCTGCTTTTATCGGATGTCGCGAATCTATGAAAGTTATGCGAAAGAAAAAATTCGGTTCGGTTGTCAATATTGCTTCGATTGTAGGCGAAACAGGAAACGGCGGACAGACAAACTATGCAGCGAGCAAAGGCGGGGTTATCGCAATGACAAAAAGCTTTGCAATTGAAGCTGCGACAAGCGGTATACGATACAACACTATCACACCGGGATTTATTGCAACTGAAATGACAGAAGTGCTGAGTGATGAGGTGAAAAAAAGTTTTACAGACAAGATTCCTATGAACCGTTTCGGTGATGCAAAAGAGGTGGCAAACGCAACAGCTTTTTTACTTTCGGACTATGCAAGTTACATTACGGGAGAAACTTTAAAAGTTAACGGCGGAATGAACATGGCATAAATGTCCTCTAAGATATTTATGCTATAATTACAGGATTTTAAACTTAAAAAAACAGGAGCTATAATGGCACTTTTAGATGATATTAAAGAAGTAGTAGTTGAGCAGTTAAGCGTTAACCCAGATGAAGTAAAACCGGATTCAAAATTCGTAGAAGATTTAGGTGCAGACAGTCTTGATGTTGTAGAACTGGTAATGGCTCTTGAAGAAAAATTCGACATCGAAATTCCTGATGATGAAGCTGAAAAAATTCAAACTGTTCAAGATGTTGTAAACTATATCGAAAACAAGTAGTCAGTTTTTTAATTTTTCAAAGAGGTTAGTCATCTCTTTGAAAGCAAATATTTTTAATAGTTAATTTTTGTATTGATTTTTAAAAGTATTTTATTATTTTATGGAGAATATTCAATGAAAAGAGTGGTAGTTACAGGTCTGGGAATGATAAATTCAGTAGGTCACGATAAAGAGAGTTCTTTTAAAGCTATATGTGACGGTGAATGCGGAATAGACATCATCACTATATTTGACCCTGAAAAATTCAGTGTAAAAATAGCCGGAGAAGTCAAAGACTTTGATCCTGCTACGGTTATGCCTCCCAAAGAAGTAAAAAAAGCAGACAGATTTATCCACCTTGGACTCAAAGCTGCCAAAGAAGCGATGGAAGATGCGGCACTTCCTGAAGATACAGATATGGAGCGATTCGGAATCAGTGCAGGTTCAGGAATCGGCGGACTCCCTTCCATTGAGAAAAGTTCTGTTATTTTAGAGACGCGCGGACCAAGAAGAATTTCTCCGTTTTTTATTCCGGGTGCTCTTGTAAATATGCTGGGAGGATTCGTTTCTATAGAACACGGAACAAAAGGACCAAACCTTTCAAGTGTAACAGCCTGTGCCGCAGGAACACATGCAATCAGTGAAGCGGTAAAAACCATTATATGCGGCGGAGCCGATAAAATGCTGGTTGTTTCGGCAGAGTCTGCTATAACAGGTGTGGGAGTCGGCGGATTTGCCGCGATGAAAGCACTCTCTACAAGAAATGATGATCCCAAGCATGCCTCTCGTCCTTTTGATGCAAATCGTGACGGTTTTGTTATGGGAGAGGGGGCTGCGGCTCTTGTTTTGGAAACATACGAAGATGCAGTTGCGCGTGGTGCAAAAATATACGGTGAAATTATCGGTTTTGGTGAAAGCGGTGATGCGAATCATATTACAACACCATCATTGGACGGTCCTGCCCGTGCGATGAAAGCTGCCTATAAAATGGCAGGTGAACCGAAACTTGACTATGTCAACGCACATGGAACCAGTACACCGGTAAATGATAAAAATGAAACAGCAGCGCTGAAAGATCTTTTGGGCGGAAAAGACAACTGTCCTCCGATGAGCTCTATCAAAGGACAGATCGGTCACTGTCTCGGTGCAGCAGGCGGTATAGAGGCTGTTACATGTTTGATGGCGATGCGGGACGGTATCATTCCTCCGACAATCAACTATGAAACACCTGATGAAAACTGTGACTTGGATTATGTTACTGAAGGTGCGAGAAAAGCAGATCTAAACATTGTTATGAGTAACTCATTTGGTTTTGGCGGAACAAACGGCGTTCTTATATTCAAAAAAATCTAATTGACAAGGATTTAATTTGGCTACATACTTAGACTTTGAATATAAAATAAAAGCTATTCAAGAAGATATAATCTCTGCACAGGTTCGCCATGATCAAGGCGCAGTTGAAGAGTTGAAAAAGAAATTAGATAAGGAAGTTACAAAGATTTATAAAAATCTTTCTGACTTTCAAAAGCTTCAACTGGCACGCCATCTTGATCGTCCTTATGCACTGGATTATATTAATCTTATAATGAGAGACAAGTATGAAATACACGGAGACAGACATTTCCGTGATGATGCCGCTATTCTTTGTTATATTGGGTATATTGACAATCAAAAAGTTATGGTTATCGGCGAGCAAAAAGGGCGTGGAACAAAAAACAAGTTGAAGCGAAATTTTGGTATGCCGCATCCTGAAGGCTACAGAAAAGCACTCCGTGCCGCTAAATTAGCAGAAAAATTCAATATTCCGCTTCTTATGCTTGTAGACACACCGGGTGCCTATCCTGGTATAGGGGCAGAAGAGAGAAACCAGAGCGAGGCAATTGCGAGAAATCTGCTCGAACTGGCAGAACTGAAAATTCCTACGGTTTCTATTGTTATAGGAGAGGGCGGTTCCGGCGGTGCTCTTGCCATCGGCGTTGCCGATAAATTTGCAATGATGCGTTATTCTATCTTCAGTGTTATCTCGCCTGAGGGATGTGCTGCAATTCTTTGGAATGATCCTAAAAAAGTAGAAACTGCTACAAACGCACTTAAAATCACCAGTGCAGATTTAAAAGAGCTTGATTTGATTGATGATATCATTGATGAGCCTTTAATCGGAGCACACAGAGAAAAAGAAAAAGCAGCACAGGTTCTTAAGGAGTATTTTTTACAAAAAGTGGAAGAATTAAAAGCTATGAGTGAAGAAGAGAGAATGAATGCACGCTATGCAAAACTCACAAAACCGGGTGCTTTCAAGGAGTAACTCTACTGCTCTTTTTCCTCTTTTTTTATCTCTAAAAGAGGATCAAATTTTGGGCGTTTCAGCCTTGGCGCCTCTTTTGAAAACTTAATTAAATCTTCTACCGTTTTTATATCTTCATCCAAATTCTCCAGACTTAACAAAAACAGTCCATAGGTTGTAATGACATCGCTCATGGCTCTGTGATGCCTGGCTTCCGGATTTAATCGCAGTGTTTCATTCAGATAGGAAAGTGCATATCTGTAAGAGACAATAGTTCTTTCAGCTAAGGCAAGAGAACAGAGACTCCTGTTTAGCAGGGGTTCCAAGCCGATTTTTTGCAGGCTTTTGGATATAAAGCTGTAATCAAATTTGACATCATGGGCAACAAACACGGCATTACCCAAGAAGAGTTTAAATCGTTGCAGAACATCTTTGAGTTGAGGCGCATTTGTTGTATCATCGACAGTTATGCCTGTAATCTCCGTGATATGAGGATTAATTTCTTTGGTATGGACCAAAGATTCAAATCTGTCTATGATTATTCCATTTTTTACTTTTACAGCAGCAATTTCAATGATCTGGTGTTTTTCTATTTTTGAACCGTTTGTTTCGATATCAACGATACAGAATTCTGCCTGATGGATAGGAATAAATTTTGTATCGAAATAGTAATATCCCTGGTGTCTGATTACATGTAAACCCTGTGCTTTCCAGAGTTCTATAGAAAGTTCAAGCTCTTCGCTCAGTTGCTCTTTGAGTGTTTTTAAAGAGAGTCCGCGTGAAGAGAGTCGTGAAATGCTTTTGGCATCAAGATTGAAATTATTAGTGAGCATTGTGTATAAACTCTCTTACTTTAGCTGCATCTTTTTTCCCGTGTGATATTTCTACACCGCTGCTGACATCAAAAGCATAAAAACCGTACTTTTTCAGAGCCTGAATGTTGTCGGGAGTTAAGCCGCCGGCAAGAATTATTTTGGAACACTCAACGCCCTCAAACCATTCTGCATTAAGTTGTTTTCCTGCACCGCCATATGCTTCACAGTAGGCATCAACAAGTCTGTACTCATCAGCATATTGGAGGACATCTTCTTTTTTTTGTGCTCTTATAACTTTGATATGAGGGATTTTCAGTGCTTCATAAAATGCCTCGTCTGCTTCAAAATGAATCTGGGCAAGTGTCGCACCAACCTCTTTACATGTAGCATTGACTGTCTGTGCATCGACGTTGACAAAGAGGGCTACTTTCTCAACAAAAGGAGGAAGTTTTTGAATAATTTTTTTTGCCTCAGCAGGTGTTAAGCAGCGTGGAGATTTTTCATAAAATACAAATCCAAGTGCATCAGCTCCGGCATCTATTGCCGTCATAGCATCCTCATAAGAGGTAATACCGCAGATTTTTGTACGCATTATATTTGTAAGCTCTTTATCGCTTTGGCTCTGTCTTCGTGCTTGAAAACATAGCTGCCGGCAACAACAACATCAACGCCGGCTTCTTTGAGTGCATGGATATTCTTGTCACTTACCCCGCCGTCTACCTGGATAAGACATTCGGGATTGAGTCTTTTTCTCATAGCATCAAGTTTTTTTGCTTTTGGAAGTACGGAATCTATGAAAGATTGCCCTCCAAAACCAGGATTCACACTCATAAGCAAAACCATATCCAAATCTGCAAGAAGGTATTCCAATTCTTCGGGAATTGTGTTGGGATTGAGCACTATAGAGGGTTTGATGCCAAGAGAGCGGATTTTTTGTATGAGCCTGTGCGGGTGTTTCTCTTCTTCTATATGAAAAGAGATATATTTTGGCTGCAGAGGTGCGAAAAGCTCTACAAAAAAGGTGTTGTTCTCGACCATAAGATGAATATCCAGGGGTTTTGTGGCAGCTTTGGCTATAGCCGAAACCACAACCGGCCCTATCGTCAGATTGGGTACAAAATGCCCGTCCATGACATCTACATGTACCAGATCACATTCCGCTTCACATATTTCCTGTACATCCCGTGCCAAATTTCCAAAGTCTGCCGAGAGAACGCTAGGGGCTACTTGCATATTCTTCCTTTTAAATTATTGTGGAATTATAAACTATAATAGCTTTTACCTTGTTAAGAAAAACAAAAACTTGTCATTATCAAAGGATAAATCAACCTGAACACCTTTTTTTCCTTTGGCAACTTCTAGCAGTCCTTCAACATTATGGTAGGTTCTAGGAAGGGTAATATCCACACTGATGTGTTCGTCTGCCAAAAGTGTTTTTACTTTTCCTCCGACAATGTTGACAAGTTCAGCCAGAGTATCAAGTATCATCTCTTTGTCGTCAGTACTCTCCCCAATAAGCAGTTCGCAGGCTTTTTTCGCAATGCCCAGCGGAAAAACAAGCATAACCATGCCGTCAATGTCTCCGTAAAAACCGATAGAGCTCGCTATTTTTCCATCTTTGTCAGTAATTTCAATTTTGTCTACTTTTGCCGCATCTTTTACTGCTTTTGAATTTGTCATCATCTCTATAGTGGCTACAGTCGCATCAATAAATCTTGGCAGTTCTGTTACCAGTACTTTGTTAAGTGCACGTTTGTTCTTTGTCGCAGCTGCACTGCTGGCACCAAGTTCGTCCAAAAGTTCTTTGTTTTGCAAAATATCATCCATCTGTTCAAAAAACATGATGCCGGCATCTTCAAGTGTCTCTTTGAAAGAAAGAGGTGTTTTGTCAAAAGACATGCCTACAAAACATATGGTGGCATTGTATTCGGCAGAAGATGATGCAAGCTTTGAGAAAAAATTAAGAGCATGAATGTTCATACTGACAACTTTGTAGGCATCAAAGATAAAAAGTCTAAAACCTACATGTAATGAATTGTTGTGATAGGCTATATTAAAAGTATTGCCTATTTCCGCATCCAAAAATGAAGAGACAGTGTATATGATGGCATTGCCTGTGACTCTTGTTGCAACTTTTTGTCCCATTTGCCCGAGATATGTGTCTTCTATGATGACATCATAGGCATTTTCTACTTTTGCTTTTTGTAAAAACTCTTCTTTTGTCTGTGCAACTATCGGGTTGTGGCCATTGTTGTGCAACTCTATTGCCAGAGCGGCTCTTTGTGACTTGTCTTCACTGTAAAGCAGTATATTTTTATTTTTTTCTTTGAACCCGTCTGCAAACAGAGAAGCGATTTGCTGAGTTTTAAAGAGTGAAAAACTTAAATCGCCATCATAAAATTTTTTAAAAGCATCATATTTCTTTTTGTCATAATCACAAAAACCGACGATTATATGGTTTTTGCTTCTGACTTTTTGAAACATTTTTACAAAAGTATCCAAACCGTTTCTGTTGAAGAAAATAACTTTTTTTAGTGAAACAAGAATCATCGAAGCATTGCTTTTGAGTGTGGCATCTATATCTTCTATGCTCAGAAAGGAACTTCCTGACGAACCGTCAAGGAATCCCTGAGGGTGAAATACGCCGATTCCTTCTCTAATTACCGCTCTCATGAAATCTCCATCAGTTTTGAAAAGTCATTATAGATGTCGCTGACAAAATCAATTTGAAAGTCAATAAAATCATTCAATCCGGCTTCAATAAAAACAGGTTTTGACAGGGTGTAAAAGAGTAGCAGATGCATCCATTTTCCAAGTTTGTTGTTTGTTTCATCCTGAGACGGTTTAATGCCGGAAGATGCCTGAATGATATCGGCAATATTTTTGGGCATTTCCCATTTTTGGGAAATTCTTTCGCATATATCAAACAGGTCCATATTGCAGAGTCTCTGCAATATGGTGTTGAGATCAATCTCATCTACACTTCTAAGAAGCTTTACATCTTCAATTTTTTCACAAAAGAGTGCTTCGGATACTATGATACTTGCAGGGAGCAGAGCAACAGCACTCTGAAGGTCTTTATCTTCTATCTGCAAATAAGCGGTAATTTTGTGCCAGTCAACAGAGAGTCCGGCCTGTAAATCATAAAAAGAAGATTTGTTCAGTTTGAAGAGTTTCCATTTTGCGGGAGAAAGCAAAGAGATCATATAGTTGTAAGCCGCCTGCTGTGATCTTGAGACACCAAGTATGCCAAAAATCTGAGAAACATTTGTGACTTCATTTTTAAACCCGTACAAAGGTTTGTTCACCAACTCTTTCAAATAGGCATTGAGTGCAGGGTCATTCTGTGCCACTTTTGCTGCTTGAACCAGATCACCCTGATCAAGCAAAGCGAGCGTCTGTTTTAAAATCTTTGGTGATGGCGGTATTTTTTCTATAAATGCGTCTATCTGTTGTAATGTAATCAAATTTTACTACTTTATGTTGGATATTATATATTCTAACGAGATTAAGATAAAATTCAAATAAAGTATAGAAAGTATATTCTCAAAAAAAACAAAACAGGCTTAAGTTGCAGTTTTGCTTTTGTTTGCTATAATTCGCAACTTTAAAATATCATTCAAGGATACTCAAATGGCAAGAAGATGTGCTATCAGCGGCAAAGGCCCGATGAGTGGGAACAATGTTTCTCATGCAAAAAACAGAACAAAGCGTCGTTTTTTATTAAACCTAAGAACAGTTCGTATTACATTAGAAGACGGTACAACGAAGAAGATTAAGATTTCTGCAAGAGAATTACGCACACTTAAGAAAAATTCGTAGACTATAGGAATCAGTTTTGAATCTTTTACCAAGGATTCGCAAGTTCCTAAATTGGGAGAGCCCTCCCAAACCTGATCCCAAGCTTCTTCCTGAAGTTTATTCCCACCTTAAAGCTTTTCGTCTCCCTTTAATTTTAACAGTATTTGTAATGTTAATAGGAACATCCGGATATGTTCTTATAGATAATTTTACAATAATGGATGCAATTTATCAAACGGCCATTACTTTTACTACTGTTGGGTTTGGTGAAATTGCTCCAATATCAAACGCAGGAAGAATTTTTACTATCAATTTAATTATTGCAGGGTTTGCAGTATTTTCAAGTGCTATAGGTATTTTGGTTTCAGAACTGAACAAGGGGCATATTGTTGCCATAATGAAGGAGAGAAGAATGCTGTACAAAATAGCAAGACTTAAAAAGCATTTTGTTGTGTGCTATCATAATGACTATACAATAGAAGTAACAAAACAGTTGCGAAAAAACCATATTCCTTTTATTGTGATTGATCCAAGAGCTGAAATCCACGAATGGGCAATAGAGCATAAATATCCGCATTTTTTGCAGGCACAGCCTCATGCTGAGCTTTCAATGCTCAAAGCACATCTTTCTTCTGCAAAAGGTTTGATTACTTTGTCGAGTTCTATTGCTGACAATATTGCGCTGATTGCTTCGGTGCGGCTTTTTGAAAAAGAACATTTTTTGCCTCGTCCCTATTATGTGATATCCTCAGCAGAGACAATGAGTGATGTGGAAAAGCTGAAAAAACTTGGAGCAGACACTGTCGTTTCTCCGACAAAACTCACAGCGCAGAGAGTCTCTGCAATGGCGGCACGTCCCGATATGGAAAATCTGCTTGAAGAATTTTTATATAAAAGTGACAATCCTTTGGATATGCAAGAGATCATAGTGCCGCGTTACAGTTGGGCAGTTCTCAAAAAATTGAAAGAGACACATATCCGGGAAATTGCAAACACATCAGTTGTGGGAATTACCAGAAAAGACGGAAAGCTT
Source organism: Sulfurimonas sp. NWX367 (assembly GCF_039667065.1). Taxonomy (NCBI): domain Bacteria; kingdom Pseudomonadati; phylum Campylobacterota; class Epsilonproteobacteria; order Campylobacterales; family Sulfurimonadaceae; genus Sulfurimonas; species Sulfurimonas sp. NWX367. Next base: position 598,168 of record NZ_JALCZM010000002.1, read on the forward strand.
ATTGGAATGCCAAAGGGAGATACCTTGGTGACAAGTGAATCGAAACTTCTAGTGATAGGCACACAGGAAGGGATTAAAATAACAAAAGATCTGATTTCAAAAAGAGTCAAACCTAAGGAGTTGAAGTTTGTATAAGTTGATAAAAGTTGATGGTGGGGTTTGTACGGCAGAAGGTTTTTATGCGGATGGTATCAGTGCAGGATTAAAACCGAACAAAGCAAAAGATATGGCTTTTGTTTACAGTGATACCTTGTGTGAAATAGCAACAGCATTTACAACAAACAAAATGACGGCAGCACCTATACGCCACTTTAAAGCAAAAGGTGAGTTTCAAACAAATTTTGTACTTATTAATTCTAAAAATGCCAATGCTATGACCGGAAAAGCAGGTATTGAAGATATAGAAGAAATTTTAGCCACCTTGCCGGAGGAAGTGCACAATCCTGTAATGAGCTCAACAGGTGTTATCGGTGTACGACTGCCAAAAGAGAAGATTATAGCCGGTGCCAGACTTTTTGATTTGAAAAAACGAGACGGCAGTTCGGCGGCGGCAGCGATTATGACAACCGATACTTTTTCAAAACAGATTGCCTACAGAGTTGAGCTTGAAGACGGCAGCAGTTTTCACATTGGTGCAATGGCAAAAGGCGCGGGTATGATTAATCCCGCTATGGCTACAATGCTCTGTTTTATCACAACTGATGCCAAAATTGACAAAGATGAAATGCAAAATATTTTAACTGAAAATGTAAAAACAACTTTTAATGCCGCAAGTGTTGACGGAGATACCTCGACCAATGACACAGTCATGTTGCTCAGCAATGCAAAAAGTAAAGTCTACCACAGGAGAGCATTCACAGAAGCTCTTTATAAAATTATGCGTTTTTTGGCCCGTGAAATGGTAAGAGACGGAGAGGGCGCGACAAAACTTGTTACCTATGAAGTGAGTGGGGCAAAAGATGATGCGGAGGCAGAGATTGTGGCCAAAGCGCTGACCAATTCTTTACTTGTCAAAACGGCACTCTACGGAGAAGACCCAAACTGGGGAAGAATCGCTTCAACAGTCGGTGCAAGCGGCGCTGATGCGGATGAAGAAAAACTGCGTATTGCCTTTGAAGATGTCTGTGTCTATGACAGGGGAACACTGTATTTCGATGCAGTGATGGAGCAAAAAGCCGGTGAGATAATGAAAAGAGAAGCATTTACCATTTATTGCGATTTGGGGATAGGAGACGGAAAGTTCACAGCTTTTGGCTGCGATCTCGGGTATGAATATGTCAAAATAAATGCAGATTACAGAACATAATCCTCTTTAAACGCCACATAGCGTGAGGCAGAGGCATAAAGTTCTTTTATCTCCTCCTCGCTCAATTCTCTGACAACTTTTGCAGGGCTTCCCATGATGAGTGAGCGTGGCGGAAAAACTTTGTTTTTTGTCACAAGCGAACCTGCTCCGACTATGCTCTCTTTGCCTATAACCGCACCGTCCAGTATAGTAGCGCTCATGCCGATAAGACAGGCTTTTTCTATGGTACATCCGTGCAGCATGACGCGATGTCCTATGGTCACATCATCTTCGATGATTGTCGGATTTCCGTCACTTTTGTCCTCTTTTTTGTAATGCGTTACATGTATCATACTCAAATCCTGAATATTGACACGATTGCCGATTTTTATATAATGCACATCACCGCGAACGACACAGCCAAACCAGATGGAACAGTCTTCTCCACAGGTAACATCTCCGATAACATCCGCTGAAGGCGCTATCCAGCTTCTGCTACCTACAGTCGGGGTTATATTTTTGTATACATGTAACATAAGGCGTGCTCCTTTAACTTTCTATGAAGAGACGGTTAACCAGTTGCTGCACATAGGTAGAGGTCTCTTTTTTGGTTGCTTTTGCAATGCGATTGACATAGTCTTCAAGAAGTTTGTGGTTGTTGATAACCTTTTGCCCCTCTTTTGGTTTGATTTTTATATAGGATCCGTCACTTTGCAGTTCATGTGCAAGGGCATTGTCGGAGCATTGCAGTTTGAGAATCTGTATAATTTTCTTTTTGGCATCTTCATCTTTGATGGCAGTTAAAAGCTCTATACGCCGCACAAGATTTCGGGGCATCCAGTCTGCACTTGAGATATAGACTTTTGATGCATCATTTTTAAAATAAAAAGTACGGGCATGCTCGAGGTATTTTCCCAAAATGGAAACAACTCTTATATTTTCGCTGACATCTTTGATACCGGGCTTCAAACAGCAGATACCACGTACAATAAGCTCAACTTTTACACCGGCTATAGAGGCTTTGTAGAGTGCTCTGATGACATCATCGTCAACAAGTGAGTTTACCTTTGCAATGATATGTCCGTTTTTTCCCTGTCTTGTTTCATTGTGAATGAGAGAAAGGACTTTAGGCTTGATTTGTGAAGGAGACATATATAACTCATTGAGTTTTCCTTTTTTGCTAAAGCCTGTCAAAAAGTGAAAAAAGCGTGTTAAGTCATTGGTAATGGTGTCCTTGCTCGTCATATAACTCATGTCAGTATATATTTTTGCAGTGGAAGGGTTATAGTTTCCTGTGCCTAAATGGGCATACTGCTTGAGTTTTCCGTTTTTTCTTCTTGTGATCAAAGCCGCTTTTGCATGGACTTTAAACCCTTGAATTCCGTAAATAACATGGGCTCCTGATTTTTCAAGCGCTTTTGCCCAAATGAGATTGTTCTCCTCGTCAAAGCGTGCTTTTAGCTCAACCATAACGGTAACCTGTTTTCCCGATTCACTGGCATCCATCAAAGATTTGACGATAGGCGACTTTGTCCCTGAACGGTAGAGTGTCATTTTTATAGAGACAACATCAGGGTCTTTTGCCGCATGTTGAATGAGATTTACCACAGGGTCAAAACTCTGATAAGGATGGTACATCAAGACATCCTGCTTTTCCAGGATAGAGAAAATATCTTCATTGTTTTCAAAAGGCGGCAGATTTTTTGGTTGAAATGCCGGTGCCAAAAGATGTGCAAAGTTTTTGTTCGATACTATCTGCCAAAGACTTGAGAGATTTAAAAAGGTATGGTATCTGTAGATGTCATCTTTGTATATATGTGCATGACGGTTAAAAAAGTTAATGATTTCATCATCAGCATTTGAACCGACCTCAAGCCGGACCATTTCTCCTTTACGGCGGAGTTTGAGCCCCTCTTCAAGAATCTCCATAAAGTCATCAGCTTCCTCTTCTTCTATGGCAATATCAGCATTTCTTGTCACGCGAAAAGGGGCATATTTGATAAGCTCATAGCCCGGAAAAAGTTCATCAACATGCTTTTCCACAACACTTTCTATCGGTACATAGGTTCCGTTTCCAAGCTCTACAAATCTGTTTAAAACACGGGGAACACGTATAATTCCAAAGCGTTCTATGTTTTCGTTGTCCATATCGCGAAGTTTTACGATAAGTCCGAAACTCAGGTTGTTAAGGTGTGGAAAAGGATGTGTGGCATCTATGGCAATGGGAATAATTACCGGATAGATGTTTTCATTGAAATACTGGTTGAGTTTATGTTTGTCCTGATTGTTCACTTCATCATATGTCTTTACACTGATACCATGAGGCTCAAGTTTTTTAAATATTTCACTTCTGCAGTGCTCGACAACCTGCTGTTCCTGATGCAGATAGTTTCTGATTTCACGAAGCTGCTGCAGAGGTGTCAGCCTGTCGGCCCCTGAAACGATAATACCCGCGGCAAAAAGCTTTTTAAGTCCTGCCACGCGAATCATATAGAACTCATCCAGATTTGTCCCGTAAATGGCAAGAAATTTGAGACGTTCAAGCAGCGGCAAAGACTCATCCTGTGCCTGTTTGAGGACTCTTGTGTTAAACTGTAACCATGAAAGCTCACGGTTTAAATAAAGATTGGGATTTTTAAGGTTTATCATAAAATTTTCACTTTCTTTGGTAAGTTTTTTCTTTATTATAGCAAAGAAATTATTACTATTTGATTACACCTGTGCCGCTCATGTTGGCTGCGTGGTAAATTGTCACACCGTTTTTTCGGGCATAGTACTCTAAAAGCAACTTCTGCAGCGTCGGCTCAATAGAAGGGGTAAACCATGCATTGTTGCTTATGGCAATCATATATTTTACATTGCCATTGTAGAGCTCTTTACATGTAGCCTCATAACAGACGGCATTTCTGAACCTGATACCTTTTATGACAAAGTCTGTCGGTTTTTTTGCCGTAACAAAATCACTTGATCCTTGAAAAAAAGTATCGTTGATGAATTTTTGTGCAAATTTTGGTAGAGGAATGTACTCGCCAAAGGGTACCAGAATGAGTTTTTTGGCAACCTTGTATCTGCCTTTGTCAAACATATAGGTGACATTGTAGTTGAGATTGTTTTCACGCATCAGTGCACCGGCAATGACAGTGATTTTTTCAGAAGCCTTACGAAGTTCCTGCATCAGTTTCGGCATTTCATTCATAAAAAGAGGGAAGACAGATTCGGGGAATATGACAACATCATAGCCTTCTGCCTGTGCCTGACGGATTTTTTCAAAAATCATGGCAACGGTAGGGTAGAGGCTGCTTCTCTCCCATTTGACACTTTGGGGGATTTCTGTTTGTACCAGCTTTATTTTCAGGGGCGCATCATGCTGCTTGGGATAGCCGTAGTTATAGGCAAAAACGAGAAGCAAAAGAGGCAAATATCTGTATTTTTTGTTTTTTATCAGTGAAGGCAGGGAGAGGGCGAGCAAAACAGCCGCCAACTGATATTTGTAAACACCTATATAACTGTTGACAAACAAGAGCTCAATTTTCATCCAGTTCCAGCCAAGCGGTTCAAAAAAGCTGAGCCCAAAAAGCAGTAGGGCCCGTATATAGGGCTTGTCTGTAAAGGCAAGCGGTGCAAAAAAGAGAAGATAAAGAATGCCGAAGCCGAGAGTAACAAAAGGCTCCATATAACCGACACCCTGGTATTTAAAACTAAAGCCGATCCAGTAAAACCAAAAGAGTCCTATAAAAAAACCGCTAAAAAGAACCGCTTTTTTAGGAATGCTAAGAAGCAGTGCTATTGCTCCAAGTCCAAAAAGGGTATTGAGAAATTTATTTTCAATGCCAAAATATTCCAAATAGATAAAAGCACTGAAAAGTGCAGCCGTGCCAATTGCGAGTAAAATATTTTTTGTTAAGGAATTCATTTTGAAATTGTACTGAATTTAAGAGCTTATTAGTATATTTTTTGTATAATCGCTGAAATTTTATAAATAGACTTTTAGTAAAAAGCCTAATGAAGGAAGCACAAGATATGGAAATTATCTCCCAACTACTACCGTTTGTATTTTTAATTGCAATTATGTATTTCGTAATTATTCGCCCACAGCAAAAAGAGGCCAAGGCCAAAAAAGAGATGATTGAATCTCTTAAAAAAGGTGACAAAGTCATCACTAACGGCGGTTTTATCGTTGTTGTTCATAAAGTTGAAGAGAACTTTTTGACAGTAAAACTCAATGATGATACACTCGTAAAAATTACAAAAGATTCCATTGCAAAGAAGTTCGAGGATGAAGCTTAATTATCGCATAGTCATCTTTGCTCTGGCAATAGTGTTTGGAATTGTATTTTCTCTTCCATCCCTTTTACAGACCCAAAGCGGCAAAAAAATAACCTTAGGCCTTGATTTACAGGGTGGACTGCATATGCTGCTCGGTGTGAAAACCGAGGAAGCGACTAAATCACGTATTAAATCAATAGCGGCAAGTATCAAACACTTTGCAGAACGTAATGATATTTTAATAGACGGATTGAGCTTTGACAGCAAAAGTGTAACTTTTGAAGTGCTTGATAGTGACGAGATTAAAAACTTTGATGATTTTTTATCAAAACTTGAAGGTGTGAAAGTTACACACAAAGGTTCTGTCATAACCTTGAGTCTGACGCCTAAAGAGATAGAAAAAACAAAACAGCAGGCAGTCTCGCAGGCAATTGAAACGATCAGAAACAGACTTGACCAGTTCGGACTCTCAGAGCCCGTTGTCGCACGTCAGGGAAAAGACAAGATACTTGTAGAGCTTGCGGGGATTAAAACACCGCAGGAAGAACAGCGTGCACGCGAGTTGATTTCTCGTGCGGCAAAACTTGAAATGATGGCAGTTGATGAAGCCAGAAATGCACGGGTTTACAATATGAGCGATGCAGATGCGGCGGCATACGGTGATGTGATTTTAGAAGATGTGAAAAATCCTAAAATCAAATATCTTGTGCATGAAATTCCTATTCTGGACGGCGGGATGCTTACCGGTGCAAATGTCGGTTTTGACCAAAACAACCGCCCGGTGATTAATTTTAAACTCAATGCAGAGGGTGCTGACATCTTCGGTGATTTTACCGGCAAAAACGTAGGCAAACGTCTGGCAGTCGTACTTGACGGAAAAGTCTACTCTGCACCGAATATTAATGAACGCATCGGCGGAGGCAGCGGACAGATTTCCGGAAACTATACAGTGCTTGAGGCAAAAGATTTGGCGATTGCGCTGCGTTCGGGTGCATTATTGGCGCCAATATATATGATGGAAAAACGTTCTGTCGGCCCAAGTCTGGGTGCTGACAGTATCAAAGCATCTATGATAGCGCTGATAGGCGGTTTTATTCTTGTTATTGTTTTTATGATGGTTTATTATCGTATGGCAGGGGTAATTGCAAATATTGCCCTGATTGCAAACCTGTTGATTCTTTTGGCGGTTATGAGTCTTTTTGGTGCGACGTTGACGCTGCCGGGTATGGCAGGTATTGTCCTGACGGTCGGTATGGCGGTGGATGCGAATGTCATTATTACCGAAAGAATCCGTGAACTCATTTATGAGGGAAAATCTATGCACAAGGCCATAGAAGAAGGCTACGCAAACGCAATGACGGCAATTTTGGATGCAAATATCACGACGCTGATTGCTTCTGTTGTGCTGTATGTATATGGAACAGGAGCGATTAAAGGGTTTGCCATTACTATGAGTATCGGTATTTTGGCATCTATGCTCACTGCAATTCTCGGAACACACGGAATTTATCAGATGCTTGAACCTAAAATGGGCAAAAGCAAAAATTACCGTTTCTGGTTTGGGATTAAAGGATAATTATGGAATTTTTTAAGTATAAACAGCCCATTGACTTTATGGGAAAATCAAAAATTGCGATGGCAGTTTCAATTATTCTTATCTTGGCTTCATATGCGATTTTGGCGACAAAAGGACTCAATTACGGGATCGACTTTGCCGGAGGAACGATTGTTCAGGTAAAGTATGACACAAAAGCCCCTATCAAAGCGATGCGGGAAAAACTGCAGGCAGACAAACTTTTTGACGGTGCTTCCATCAGTGAGTTCGGTTCTCCGGATGAAGTTGTCATTCGTATGAAAACATCGAGTGCGAGTGTAGCAAAAGACATCGGTGATGTTGCAAGAGCAGCACTGCAGGGTACAGGCAATTTTACGATTCGCCGTGTTGATATTGTAGGTCCAAAAGTAGGTTCAGAGTTAAAAGAGAAAGGGCTTATGGCACTTTTTCTCTCTATAGCCGCGATTCTTGTTTATGTGGCATTTCGATTTGAATGGCGATTTGCCGTGGCTTCTATAGCCGCGTTAGTGCATGATGTCTCGATTGCAATGGGTGCGGTGGCTCTCTTTCAGATTGATGTCAATCTTGATGTACTTGCTGCAATACTGACACTTTTGGGATATTCGCTCAACGATACAATTATTGTCTTTGACCGTATCCGCGAAGGGATTACAAAATCCAAAAAAGCGAATTTGACAGAGATTATCAATGAATCTATCACAAGAACGCTTGCCCGTACGACACTGACCTCTTTAACGACCTTTTTTGTGGTTTTTACACTGTTTATGTTTGGCGGAGAGATTATTCATGCCTTTGCATTTACGCTTTTGGTAGGTATAATCGTAGGAACATATTCGTCCATCTTTGTTGCTTCACCGTTGTTGATACTGTTTGGTTTTGATGTGAAAAACTATCATGCAAAACTGGCAGAAAAAGCAAAAAGAGAAGCAGAAAAAAACAGAATGCGCGAACAGTTTGAATCAGGAGTTATGTAATGGATTGGGGTAAAGTAGTATACGTATTTTTTTCATTAATGAGTCTTACATCGATCGCAGGGTTTTTATATGAAAATACGGCTATTTCATTGTTTATAGCCGCAAGTGTGAATCTGATTTCAACAATTTTAAAAATCGGTGTGCGTAATCTGCTTTCAGCCGAACTGTTGGCATCTTCTTTGGTGGCAGACCTGCACCTGATTCCGGCATTTGTCTTTTTGGTTATTGTGCAGAATGATTCCTGGGCAATTGCCCTGGCAATCGGTGCATTGATTGCCAATGTATTTTCAATGGGACTTGTCTACATTGAGAGCAGTAAAACACACGAAGAATATTAACAGGAAGAATAAAATTGGAATATAACGCAAAAACTATAGAAAAAAAATGGCAGGAATACTGGAATCAAAACGAAAGTTTTGAGCCGAGTGAAGATTTTACCAAAGAGAAAAAATACATTCTTTCAATGTTTCCTTTTCCAAGCGGACGTCTGCATATGGGACATGTAAGAAACTACTCTATCAGTGATGCTTTTGCGCGTTACCACAGACAGCAGGGCAAAAATGTTTTACACCCGATTGGCTTTGACAGCTTTGGTATGCCTGCGGAAAATGCTGCTATAAAAAACGGTTCACATCCTAAAAATTGGACCTATGACAACATTGACTATATGAAAAACGAATTTTATTCTCTGGGTTTCTCTTTCTCACGTAAACGTGAATTTGCAACAAGTGATGAGCTTTATACGAAGTTTGAACAGGGCTTTATCATAGATATGTATAACAAAGGTTTGCTGTACCGTGAAAAAGGGATGCTTAACTGGTGTCCGCATGATCAGACTGTTTTGGCAAACGAGCAGGTAGTGGATGGATGTTGCTGGCGATGTGACACACCGATTGTCAAAAAAGAGATGAATCAGTACTATTTTAAAATTACAGCTTATGCAGACGAACTTTTAAATGATTTGAAAAAACTTGAAGGTGGCTGGCCAAAACAGGTTCTGACGATGCAGGAAAACTGGATAGGCAAGTCAAACGGACTTGCTTTTGATTTACACTTTGATGAAGCAAGTCAAGCAAAACTTTCGCATATATTTGAGTGTTTTGATGTTTTTACAACAAGACCTGACACTATTTACGGTGTGAGTTATACGGCTTTGGCACCTGAACATGAAATTGTTTCGTATATGATTGAGAACAAACTGCTTGATGCGGATGTTGTCGCAAAAATTGAGACTATGAAAAATACCTCTTCAATCGAGCGGCAAAAAGAGAAATCGGGTGTTTCTCTTGGTTTACATGTAACGCATCCGCTCACAGGAGAAAAAATTCCTGTCTGGGTGGCAAATTTTGTGTTGATGGATTATGGAAGCGGAGCGGTTATGGCCGTACCTGCACATGATGAGAGAGATTATGATTTTGCTAAAAAGTATGACCTGCCTGTAAAACCGGTTATCAGGCCTTTTAAAACAGAACATGACTTTTCAAAATCTGCTTTTACGGAAGTCGGTGAGCTTATAAATTCCGGCGAATTTACAGGAATGAACTCTCAAGAGGCACAGGGAAAAATTATAGCTGTGTTTGAAAAAAAAGGTTTGGGCAAAAAGACGACAAACTATAAACTCAAAGACTGGGGTGTGAGTCGTCAAAGATACTGGGGTGCACCTATTCCTTTTATTCATTGTGAGGCGTGCGGTCTTGTTATGGAAAAAAAAGAGAATCTTCCTGTGGCTCTGCCGGATGATGTAGAGATTACAGGAGAGGGAAATCCTTTGGAAAAACACCCGACATGGAAACACTGTAAATGTCCGGAGTGTGGCAAAGATGCTGTTCGTGAAACAGATACGATGGATACTTTTGTAGAATCCTCCTGGTATTTCCTGCGTTTTTGTGCATCGCCTAAAAACTGGGAAAAAGAGGCATTTTCACCTGAGCAGATAAAATACTGGATGCACCAAAAAGGGCATGAAGGTGTTGATCATTACATCGGTGGGATAGAACATGCGATTTTACACCTTTTATATGCGCGTTTTTTTACAAAAGTGTTCCGTGATTTGGGTTATATTGATTTGGATGAACCTTTTGAGAAACTTTTAACCCAGGGAATGGTACTTAAAGACGGGGCCAAAATGAGCAAATCAAAGGGCAATACGGTTGACCCTGATGCCATCATTGAGAAATACGGTGCAGATACGGCACGTCTGTTTATACTTTTTGCCGCACCGCCGACACAGGAACTTGAATGGAATGACAGTGCTGTTGAAGGTGCCTATAAGTTTATAAAAAGATTTTTTGAGCGAAGTGCAAATGTCTTTACATGTAACGAGAAGCCTGAAATCAATCATGCAGACTTGAGTAAAGAAGAGAAATTTGCCCGTAAAAAAGTCTATGAAGCACTCAAACGTGCCGAAGATGTTTATAATGAAAGATACACATTTAATACAATGATTGCCGGTGTCATGGAGGCGATGAATGCGCTCAATGCACAAAAAAATGCAGATGTATGGACGGAAGGATACTGGATACTCAGCTCGATTATGGAACCTGTTATTCCTCATACCTGTCATGAAATCAGTGAGCAATATTTCAAACTGAACAACCTGGCTCCGCAAGAAACAGTAGAAGAAGTTTTTGTAGAAGAGAGCATCTCTTTGGGTGTTTCTCTCAACGGGAAAAAAAGAGGGGAAATTGAAGTTGCCGCTGATGCTGATAAAGAGACAATTATTGCAGCAGCAAAAGAAAATATTGCCAAGTGGCTTGAAGGCAAAGAGATTGTCAAAGAGATTTTTGTTCCTAAAAAGCTTGTCAATATTGTTGTAAAGGGCTAAGAATGAGAAAATATTCACATGCATTGAAGGTATTTGTTCTTTTGATTCTTCTTGTTTCAATGAATGCATGCGGATATAAGCCAAGTTCAAAGTATGCCAGAAGTGTCATTGGTTCAAAAATATACACACATGTTGTCATTTCAGCTTTGGATCCCCAAAATACTGTTTTAATAAAAGATGCGGTAGACAGCGCCATTGTGGAAATTTTTCATGCCTCTCTAACAGACAAATCCCATGCCGATACAACGTTGAATTTTTCTCTGACACCACCGAGTTATTCGCCAATTCAGTATAATGCAGAAGGGTATATTATTGCATATCGGGCAAAAATTGTTTTAAAGATTGCAAGAGAATCAAAAAATATTAAAAAAACGTATACGGCAAGAGGTACCTATGACTTTTCGGTTGTACCAAATGCTGTTATAACAGATCAGGAACGATTTGATGCGATAAAATTCAGTGCCATCAAGGCTATAGCATCTTTTGTTGCACAGGTCTCAGCAGAAGGATCACAACTATAAATCAGGAGAAGATTACATGACTATACAAACAATCATAAGTAAAGCTGTCAAAAGATTAAAACTCGAAGGAAAATTACTGACTCCTGACTTTTATGCAGAAGCATTTTGCAAAGAGGCGCAAAAAGCAAATATACAGGTTGAAGATTGTCAACATATTGACAAGTTCAATGCCATGCTCAACAAAGACTTACAAAAAGAGCTCAAAAAATACAATATAAAAACGATGCATGAGTTTGTGCGTTTGCTGATTTCAAAACTCAACAGAACCAACCCGACGCAGTGTTCAAACCTGCTTGAATCCCAAACATTACTGACAAAAAGGGTACTGCAGGTTATTACTGTACTGCACAACAAAGAAGCGGGTGAGCTTGCACAAAAAACTCTGGAACTTATAGAACATGGTGCCCAGCCTGAACAGTTGGACCAGTTTCGACAACGATGGGTCAATTTTTTAACTACTTATGATGATGCTTTTTTGCAAAAATTGAAAGAGTACGGTGATGTAGATACGCGGGATTTACAAAAAACTATTGAAAATTTACATTTGGAATGTGTTGGTGCACAAGAAAACCAAAGTGTGGATTTACAGAAAATATCAAAACTTTTGATAGCTTCTTTTGTTCCCTCCATTGCTTCAAGTGTGAATGATACGATTGCAGCTTTGAGTGAAAAAATCCAGAAAAATCCTGAACTGCTTGAACATGAAAGTGTTGAAAATGAAATCAGGTCAGCCATATCTTTGCGCATAGCACTTGACAAAAAAACTGTCAAAGAAATGGTAGAGTCTATTGACGGAGTTCTCGATAAACTTTCACTGCGTCTTATAGACATGATAGAGAGTTCTGACAACTCAAATGCCGAAATACAAAAAATAAAACTTGAGTTGGAATCTTATACGGAAGAATCAACTGTAAACTTTGCACTTGCACATAAAAAACTTTTTACAATTGCTGTTGCCTTAGAGAAAAATACACATCTTTTAAGTAAAGATTTGCAGGGACACAGTGAGGAAGTCAAAGCTTTGAGCAAAAAAGTCCGTACACTTGAAAAAGAGCTTGAAGAAGCAAAACAGGAATCAAAAGAAGATTTTTTAACGAAGTTGTATAACAAGCGCGCGCTTGATGAGTTTTTAACGATGAAAGAGGCAGAATACAAACGCTATGGACATAATTTTGTCATTGTTATGTTTGATATAGACTTTTTTAAAAAAGTAAATGATACCTATGGACATGAAGCCGGGGATGCGGTTTTGGCGGCATTTGCCAAAATACTCAAAAAAGAGAGTAGAACAGTAGATATAGTCGGGCGTTTTGGAGGCGAAGAATTTTTGGCACTTTTAAGTGAGACGGATTTGGAAGGTGGTGTGACTTTTGCCCAAAAGGTGAGAAAGCATGTCGAAAAGACTCGTTTTGTATATAAAGGCAAGCGTATTAAAGTGACTGTGAGTGCCGGTGTCGCGCAACGAAGTGATCATATTTCACTTGACGCGACGATAAATTCTGCCGATGAGTATCTGTATAAAGCCAAAAAAGAGGGAAGAAACAGAGCGGAGTATAAAAAATAAACGTGTTAGAGGAATTTCTTAGCAGCAAACCATTATATTATGACACCATAGACTACACCCGTATGCCCAGAGTATACGCAAAAATCAAAGCTTCATTAAAATTGCCAAAAATTATTCATCTTGTGGGAACAAACGGAAAAGGGACAACAGGACGTTTTTTGGCGTCAGCCTTGTACTCTTTGGGGTTTACTACGGGGCATTATACCTCTCCGCATATACTGACTTTCAATGAACGCATTTGGTTCAACGGAGAAAATGTCAGTGATATACTCTTAAACGAAGCACATCAAAAGCTTTTATCGCTGTTGGACCCCCAGGATGCAGATTCATTAAGCTACTTTGAATATACAACACTTTTGGCAGTTTTTTTGTATCAGGAGTGTGACTATATTGTTCTTGAGGCAGGGCTTGGCGGAGAGCATGATGCAACAGCGGTATTTGAAAATATTTTAACACTTGTGACACCGGTTGGTTTTGATCATGAAGCTTTTTTGGGTTCGGATATTTTGTCCATAGCCACGACAAAACTCAATGCTATGCAAAAAAAAGTAATTGTGTCCAAACAGCCACATAAAGAAGTGATGCAGATTGCCAAAAAAATCGCACAGGAAAAAAATATCCATGTCGCAGACTACAGTGAACTTTTAGATGCACAAGACAAAGCGAAGATTGAAAAAATTGCCAGGTATCACAGGTTGGCGTGCTATTTAAAAGAAAATTTAATGGTAAGTATCGCGGCATTAAAGAGTCTGGGCATTTCGTACGAAGCAGAAGATTTTAAGCATGCAAAATTATTTGGCAGACTTTCTCAATTAGAGACAAACATACTGATAGATGTAGGACACAATACGCTTGCGGCACGTTCAATTTATGAAAGTTTAAAAGAGAATAAATATATATTGGTTTATAATAGTTTTAAAGATAAAAATTACAGTGAAATACTTACTGTTTTACAGCCGATAATTGAACATGTGGAAATTATAGCTGTAGAAGATGAAAGAATAGAAGAATTGAGCAAACTCAAAAAGGCAATAGAGGATTTGCAGATGAAACACACAAGCTTTCAAGGGATAGATGCAAATAAAAATTATCTTGTTTTTGGCTCCTTCAGTGTTGTGGAAACATTTTTGAAGGTGCATGGTGGATAATCATTTTACGGTTACTATTCATGATGACAACGGTGTCAAGCAGTTTAATGTTCACAAGTTTATAAAAAAAGCTTTTTTGTACACCGGACTTTTTTTACTGAGTATTGTACTGATTGCCGCAGGAACTATTTTGTATTTAAATGCCAGTGTAGATAAACTGCAGAGTAAAAAAAATGAAGTGGCACAGGCATATAAAGAGATGCTGCGTCAAAATCAAGCCTTGCAAAAAGAGATGAAGAGTACAACACATTCCCTTTTGGCAAAAGAAAAAGAGCTTGATGAACTTTCAGATTCTTTGTCTCAGATTGAAACGCTCATAGGGCTCAAACCTCTTGCGACTGAATCTTTGGCCGAAAGAGTAAATATGACAATGCTCAGTTCATCGCACAGAGCAACACTGCTGGAACTTATACCAAGCGGATCCCCTGTAAAATACCATGGAATTACAAGCAAATTCGGCTACAGAATACACCCGACACTGCATAAAAAAGAGTTTCATCGTGGTTCTGACATGAAAGCGAAATTCAATACTCCTGTGTATGCAACGGCTGACGGTATTGTTGAATGGGCAGGGCTGCACAGGCGCAGCGGTTTTGGAAAACTTGTCATACTCGAACATGTGTATGGTTTTAAATCGTACTTTGGACATTTAAACAAAATTGTGGTAAAGTCAGGACAATTTGTAAAAAAAGGTGATTTAATTGCCTATACAGGCAATTCCGGGCTCAGTAACGGACCGCATTTGCATTATGAAATACGCTTTATTCACCGTGCATTAAATCCGTATTATTTTATAAAATGGACACAGCAAAATTATGATGAAATTTTTAAAAAGGAGAAAAAGATACCATGGCAATCTTTAATAATGGCAACATCGCGGATAAAAGTGATAAAACAGATGCAAACACAGCAATTGTCACAGCCGGAGCAAAAATCAAAGGCGAAATAGAACTTACATGCAATCTTTATATAGACGGAGAGTTAGAGGGGTTTATAAAGTCGTCCAAAGAGGTGAATGTGGGTAAAAACGGACATGTAAAAGGCGATATTACAACAAAGCGTCTCGTGGTTCAAGGCCTGGTTGAGGGGAGTATACATGCAGACCGTGTTGAAATAAAAGCGGCAGGACATGTAAATGGCGAAATTACCTCGCTTGAACTTGTCATAGAGGCCAAAGGTATTTTTCAGGGAAACTCAATAGTAAAAGAAACAGGAAAGTAATGTCACAGGCAATTTTATTTAATCATTTTAAAAACAATGCACAAAAAGATGCCCTTGAAGTTTTGGTATGTGAAGATGCAAAAGAAGCATATGAACTTGAAAATGTAGCAAAGTTTTTTGGACGGGATGTTGTTGTTTTTCCCGATTTCAGACCAGGTTACGGTGATGATTTGCGTTCTTACAAAGAAGAGTTGCACGAACTCTGTTTTGCTTTAAGAACATACCATTTTTGCGCGAAAAAACCGCTTGTAATATCTCCTTTAAAAACACTTCTCTTTCATTTGCCAAAAAAAGAGCTGCTCGGTGAGATGAGGCTTGAATTTGGCTCAGAGATTAATCTCAAAGAGTTTAAAGAGCAGATGCTTTACTGGGGATACACTTTTGTTGATATGGTACAGGTTGCAGGTGAAATTTCTCATCGTGGGGATATTATAGATATTTTTGTGCCTTCTTCCGAAAATCCGATAAGAATTTCCCTCTTTGACAATGAAATAGAACAAATAAAATCCTTTGCCCTTGAAACACAAAGAACCCTCGGCGATGATTTGGAAAGTGTAGAAATACGAAGTGCTTTTTATGCTCTGGATGAAGCATCCTACAATGCCTTGCATCAAAAAATACAAAAGAGTGAATTTGATGCACTCAACAAAGATGTAGCCTCTTTGGGCTTTTGGCATCTTGATGAATTGGCAGAGAATTTTTTAGCAGGCAAAAATGTCAAACTTGTCAGAAATTTAGACAATATACTCAAAGATGCCTACGGTATAAACAATCCGCAGCTTCCAAGAGATGCTTTTGATCTTGAATTGTTAGAAGAAAACGATGCCGTCAAAGAGTTGGTTGTTGTCAATGCCGCCCAGCTTTTAAAAGTACATCCAAACAAGAAAGTAACGCTCATTGCTGCAAATAATGCGACAATAAAACAGGCCGGTATTTATGATACAACAGGTTTAAGCATTGTAGAGGCTCCTTATATATTAAATATTATTACACCTGATGAGCTGGTTATATCACTGAACAAAGCCGATAAAAAACGCCGCAGAAGAAAAACCTCTATTCTTTTGGATGATTTAAAAGCAGGTGATTATGTAGTTCATGAAGATTATGGTGTTGGTATCTTTGAAAAAATTGAAAAAACCGAAATACTCGGCGGAGTCAAAGACTTTATCGTCATTAAATATGTCGGTGATGATAAAATACTGCTGCCTGTAGAAAACCTCGACTATATTGACCGTTACATCGCAGGAAGCGGTGCGACACCTGTACTGGACAGGCTGGGAAAAGGAAGCTTTGGCAAACTCAAGGCAAAGGTAAAAAAAAGGCTGCTTGAAATTGCAGGACAGATTGTTAACACGGCAGCAGCAAGAGCGCTTATAAAAGCACCAAAGATTTCTTTGGATAAAAAAGAGCTGGAGCAGTTTCAGGCACTTTCAGGCTTTGAATATACAGATGACCAGACTCAGGCTGTTGAGGAGATACTCTCACAAATGAGTTCAGGGCATATAATGGACCGACTTTTAAGCGGAGATGTCGGTTTTGGTAAAACAGAAATCGCACTCAACACTATTTATGCAGCCTACAAGTCAGGCTATCAGTCGGCATTTATTGTACCAACTACACTGCTTTCAGCACAGCACTGGCGTTCTTTGGATGAGCGGTTTAAAGATTTGGGTATCCGTTATGCAAAACTTGACAGATTTGTCACCACAAAAGAGAAAAATGCAGTTATTAAAGGGCTGGCAAGCGGTGAAATAGATTGTGTTGTCGGGACGCATACGCTTTTTGGACTGGAATTTAAGAAACTTGGCGTCGTTATTATAGATGAAGAACACAAGTTTGGCGTGAAGCAAAAAGAGAAAATCAAAGAGCTCTACCATAATGTGCATCTGCTCTCTATGAGTGCAACACCGATTCCGCGATCACTCAATCAGGCACTCAGTTCCATAAAAACAATGAGTCAGCTATTGACAGCGCCGAGTGAGCGCCAGGGTGTAAGGACTTTTGTAAAAGAGTATGATGAAAAGCTGATAAAAGAGGTTATTTTGAGAGAACTTCGTCGTGGCGGTCAGGTTTTTTATGTGCACAATTCAATTGACCATATGCCTATAAAACTGGGAGAACTGCAGGCCCTGTTACCTGACTTGAGAATGCTGATGCTGCATTCTAAAATATCGGCAGTGGAAACAGAAAAAGAGCTGCTGAAATTTGAAGCAGGCGAATATGATGTCATGATAGCCACCTCCATTATTGAGAGCGGTATTCATATGCCCCGTGTCAATACCATCATTGTAGACGGTGCAGACAGATTTGGTATAGCAGATTTGCATCAGCTTCGCGGGCGTGTAGGTCGTGGACACAATGAGGGTTTTGCCTATTTTATTGTACAAAACAAAGAAAATTTGACAGATGAAGCCAAAAAACGCCTTTTGGCATTAGAATCGAACTCCTTTTTAGGTTCGGGTTCTGTGCTGGCACATCATGATTTGGAAATTCGCGGCGGCGGGAATCTTGTAGGAGATGCACAAAGCGGACATATTAAAAATATCGGCTACTCTCTGTATCTTCGAATGCTTGAAGATGCTATAAAAGAGTTGAGCAATACAGCCGAGGGAGAGCGGGCAAAGGTAGATGTAAAACTGAGCATATCCGCTTTTATCAGTGATGAAATTGTACAAGAAGACAGGTTGCGTTTAGATATCTACAGAAGACTTGCCCAGTGTGAAAGTGCTGTGGAGATCTATGAAATAGAAGAAGAGGTAATTGACCGTTTTGGCGAATTGGACATTCCTACCAAACAGTTTTTTGAATTGATGGTTATTAAACTTTTGTCCCTGGAGAAAAAAATCAAAACGATTTCAAACTATGGACAAAATATCACATTTACCTATTTAAATGAGTCCAAGGAGACAATAAAATCAGATTCGAAAGATGATGATGACATTATTAAAGCAACACTGTACTATTTAAGAAACAGCAAACCAAAAGTGCTCTAGTTGGTCTATATTACTCTTTTTTTAAGCGCTTTCGGTGCTGCGACTTTATTGCCGGTAGTGAGTGAAGCTGTATTGGTTTATGATATTACAGCCGGTTACAATATTTATGCTCTGCTGGGTGTTGCTACACTCGGCAATACCCTTGGTTCCTGTTTGAACTACTTTTTGGGCAAAAAAGGGGTTGATTATCTGGCACGGAAAAAATATGTAAAAATGAGAGCGTATAAAAAAGCCGAATCAATGTTTGATCGTTACGGTGCCATCGTGCTGCTGCTCTCCTGGGCTCCGATCATCGGTGACCCTATTACTTTTGTAGCCGGTGCTCTGCATTATAACTTTAAAAGATTTTTTTTGCTTGTTCTGTTTGCAAAAGGTATTCGTTATATACTGTTGGCACTTTTTTTTATCTGATTTTTATCTCTTTGGAAAAAGCTTCAAAAATGCGGTAGGTACTCCAGTGATAGGGCATAAACTCCGGGTGCCACTGCAGACCCAGAATGAAGTCTTCATTGTCTGTTTCAATGGCCTGTATGAGGCCGTTTGTATCTTTTGCTGCAACTTTCAGCCCTTTTCCAAGTGTTCTCACTGTTTGATGATGCAGGGCATTGACTTTTAATTTTTCGGCTTTGAGAATTTTATGCAGATGGCTTTTTGGTTCTATTTTGATGGTGTTTTGAGGCAGCAGAGAATGCGGATGTCTAAAATCCAAATCCATTTCCGGTATATGCGGGTGAAGTGATCCGCCCATA
Source organism: Sulfurimonas sp. NWX367 (assembly GCF_039667065.1). Classification (NCBI taxonomy): domain Bacteria; kingdom Pseudomonadati; phylum Campylobacterota; class Epsilonproteobacteria; order Campylobacterales; family Sulfurimonadaceae; genus Sulfurimonas; species Sulfurimonas sp. NWX367. The sequence continues at coordinate 617,289 of NZ_JALCZM010000002.1, forward strand.
AAGAGATTGATAAGCTGCATGCCTCTGCATATTCCCATAACGGGAATGTTTTGTGTGAGTGCGCGCTCAAGTAAAAAGAGTTCCATTGCATCACGCAGTGGTTCGGTTTTTTTTACACTGGGGTGCCTGGATGTATGAAAAGTATGCGGATCAATATCCACCCCTCCTGTAAGCAAAAGCCCATCCATTTGGGTGTTCTTATCCCAATTATCAGGATGCAAAAACCTTGCATTCACACCAAAAAGCGTGAGCAAAGCACGACTTGTCACCCAGGCACTGCGACTTCCTTTGCTTGAGCCTGTTATGATTATATTTGTTTTTTCAGCCATACATTTACCTGCTGCAACCACTTCTCTTTTTTCAAAAACGAAAAAGGGTCAGTGAGGTATTTGCTGTATTCGCCGGCAAGTTGTGCAAGCATCTCTTTGTCTTGAGCGAGTTTTTCAATGATGACCCAGCTGTTCCAGGCATCGTAGGTGTGCCACTCTTTTTTGTCAACCTTGGAGTTTGGAAGGCGATAATGATAGGCAGGACGTGGTGAAATTTTTTCTTCGGGAAGTGTCTTGAAAACCTGATTGGAATCTATCCAGGCAAGCAGAGGCAAGAGGTCCAGCGCGCGATTACGGGTAGGGTTATATTGCAGATAGTCACAGATAAACCGGTTCATATCCGGTTTGTAAGAGGCTTTGAGTACTTTTTGTATATACTCCTCTTCAAAAGGTTTGATATAGGGGCTGATTCTGCGTATAATATCAGGTTGCAGCCATAGCACAAGCGTCTCATAAAGAATGAAAAAGGCCCTGAGTGTATCAATAATTTCTGTTACTTCAAAAGAGAAGGCCTGCGGATTGATATGAAAGCCAAAGGCATAGAGAGGATTGGCATCAGTTCCAAGTGCTCCGTTTATTCGAAACGTCTCTTTTATCTTCTCTATAATTGCAATTTTATCCAAAGGAAGCGGCGGTGTTGTGATTTCATAAGGCACGATAGTTTGAGAAAGGGTGGCTATGAACTCTTCCAAAGCCAGTGCGATTTCTGTTTCGATAAACTGGTCAAGTCCTATATTCTGCAGCCATTTTTGCAGACCCTGTGAAATAAGAAACTGAAAATCAAGGATAAGATTAAAGTCGCCACAGCAGGTATCTCTGATTTTGTAATGATAAGGATTTATTTTTTCCATACTGCCGGATTCTAGAGTTTCAATAAGTAATTCTGCACTTTTTTGTAACTCTATGGCACTGTATTCAAGCTCAAAGCCGACTTTTCGAAGCTCATTTGAAGCGTTGATACGTACAGGTGGTTGCATAAAATGATTCATACTGCAATTATACTGTTTTTTAAAGAAAAACAGGGAAAAGATTTGGCTATAATTCTAAAAAACAAATGAAAAGAATTATACATTGAAAATAGCATTTATAGGCGATATACTAGGTCAGCCCGGACGTATTATGTTGCGGGATTATCTGAAGAAAATAAAAGAAGAACACAAAATAGATTTTGTCATTGCAAATTATGAAAATGCTTCTCACGGTTTTGGGTTGACACTCAAAAATGCAAATGAACTCTTCTCCTACGGCATCAATGTTATGAGCGGAGGCAATCATACCTGGGATAAAAAAGAGATTATTCCTCTTTTAGATACGCATGAACTGCTGCGGCCCCATAATTATCCTGAGGAAGTACCGGGAACCGGTTTGCGTATTTATGATATAAAGGGTGAAAAACTTGCTGTCCTTAATATAATGGGGCACTATGCAATGCCCTATACCGACAATGCCTTTCGCTGTGCAAAAAATACGGTTGAGGAGCTGCACACGCAGGAGATAAAAAATATTTTTGTTGATTTTCATGCTGAGGCTACAAGTGAAAAACGCGCACTGATGATGATGCTTCAGGGAAAAGTAAGCGGAATTATCGGGACACATACTCATGTAGGCACTGATGATTTTCAAATTGTAAACGGTACGGCATATATGAGTGATATAGGGCTTACAGGGTGCCGTGACAATATTATAGGCATGGACAAGGATGTTCCTGTAAAACAGTTTTTGACAGGTCTAAAAGGGCATTTTGATATTCCAAAAAAGTGTAAAAAAATTCTGCAGATGGCTGTCATGCAAATCAACGACGGCAAATGCAGTGAAGCATATAAACTGAAAATTTTTGATGACAGCAGAGTGATTAGAACCGAGGCATGGCTGGATTAGGCGGCAGTTACTCTGTAGTAGTTGTCATTTGCAATATAGGTATTGATAAATTTCTGTTTTAAAAGAGTGTTGCGTTGTATGTTTTCAGGCTGTTTGACCTCTTGTGTTAACGCTGTTTTGGGTTTTTGCGCAAGAGAAAAATAGTGAGAATTTTCACTGTAGGCATTCTGGGCACTGCTGATTTTTTTTATTTTTTCAAATTTTGTTTTGGCATACTCTTTTTTGGGTGTATTTTGCTGTTGCAGTAACTGCTGGTTGTGTAATGACTTATAGTTTGAAATATAATTGAGTGGTATTTTTACAGAAGAAGCAACAACTTTTTCAAGGCTTTTTGAGAATACTTTTTCTTGCTCTTGAGAGAAATTGTCTCTTTCATTTTGCGTATTTTTATCTATTTTTGATGTGTGCTTGTTTGGTATATATGTATTGTATGATGAAACAAACATCTTTTTTCCCTCTTCAAAATTTCCGCAATTGGTCTATTATACCATAGAATCTTTGATATAATTATAAAAAATATTAAGGCATATTTATGAGTGCAAATATAGTAATAGTTGAAGATGAGGAAGATTTGCTCGAACTGTTGGAATACACCCTGGAAAAAGAGGGATTTGAAACAATAGGCTTTTTAAATACAAAAACAGTTGTGCAGATTTTAGATGAAGAAGATATAGATTTACTTATAATGGACAGGAACCTTCCCGGTGTTGAAGGAAGTGAGTTTGTTGCAAAACTACGTGATGAGGGGCTTGATATACCCGTTATATTTTTAAGTGCAAAAGACAGAGATGAAGATATTGAGAGTGGCTTTTTGCGAGGCGGAGATGATTACATCACGAAACCGTTTAATATGAAAGAATTGGTCCTTCGCATCCGATCTGTGTTAAAAAGAACTTCAAAAAAATACAATAATTCAAAATTGCTTTTTAGAGATTTACTGCTTGACAAAAGCAGCAGAACATTACATGTAAACGGAAAACCTGTTGATGTGACAAAGCTTGAATTTGACCTTTTAAGTGAATTTATCTTAAATAAAAACAGTGTACTTGACAGGGATTATCTGCTTGAAAATGTTTGGGGTGACAGTGAAAACCACCAGTACAAGACTGTCAATGTTGCCATCAACAGGCTCAAAGAGAAGATAGACCCGGACAAGTCAAAAGACTATATACAAACAGTTCGCGGAGTAGGGTATAAAATATGTTAACAAATTGACATATTTTTAGCTTTCTTGATTTTTCTTGGTTATATTGTTGCTCTTAGGAGTAAGAATGAGAGATTTTCGAACGATTATAGAAGTTTTCAAAGAGCATATTGCGAATGGATCAAATACGAAAGTATATGATAAGGATGTGGCAAATTTACTAAATATTTCCCAATCAAAATTTGCAACAATCAAAAAACGGAACTCTACCCCTTTTGTTGAGATATTAGAGTATTGCCATCAAAAAGATTTGTGCTGCAGTGAAATTTTTTTTGATTCAAATATATCTTCTTTTCCTCTCTAAAATATCTTATTTTTAGTTTTTAAAGAGAGTATCATCAAACTTTCATCTACATAGCGGTTAATTTTTGCTAAAATAGATTAAATAATTTTAGTAGGGTTTAATGGCATACTCAGAATCAGATACTCGCTCGAAACTAATCGACCCCTCCATCAAGGAAAGTGGTTGGTTAGAATCAAATATAGTAAGAGAATATTATTTTACCGATGGGCGAAAGCTTATAGGCGGCAAACGCGGTAAAAGATACTTTGTTGATTACCTGCTTACATATAAAAATACCAACCTAGCCATCATCGAAGCAAAAGCCGAATCAAAAGACCCACTCGATGGATTGCAACAATCTATAAATTATGCCCAGCGATTAAAGATAGACTTTGTCTATACAACAAACGGACATAAAATCTATGAACATTCTCTTATAGAGGGAAAAGGTAAGTTTATACAAAACTATCCAACTCCTGATGAACTTTTTTTTAGAAAATATGGCAAACAATCTGCTAAAGCAAAAGATGTAATCACTCACCCTTTTTACATTGAGGGGACGATGAAACCTCGTTTTTATCAACAAATTGCTGTGCAAAAGAGTATAGAAGCTATTGCCAATGAAAAGAGAAGAATTTTGTTGACTCTCGCAACCGGAACAGGCAAAACTTACATAGCTTTTCAAATAGCATACAGATTATTTCAATCGAAGTGGAATAAAGACGGAAGCGATAGAAGGCCCAAGATACTTTTCTTGAGCGATAGAAATGTACTCAAAGACCAATCTATGAATACATTCAATCCACTTGAGAAAGATTGTGTTGAGATTAACGGAAAAGTTATTAAAAAAAGAGGTGGTAGAGTGCCTACCGCTGGTAACATATTTTTTGCCATCTATCAATCTATCGCAGAAAATAAAAACAGAGTTGCAGATATGAGTGAGGAAGAGCAAGAGGACGATGTGTACGCCTACTATAAACAGTATCCAGCTAACTTTTTTGACCTTATCATCATAGATGAGTGTCATCGTGGCAGTGCAAATGATGAAAGTTCTTGGAGAGATATACTCAATCATTTTGGCAGTGCTGTTCACTTAGGTTTAACAGCGACACCAAAAAGAGATGATAACGGAGATACTTACAAATATTTTGGAGAACCTATCTATGAATATTCTCTCAAAGATGGCATAAACGATGGTTTTTTAACACCTTACAAGGTAAAGAGAATTCAAACCAATATAGACGAGTACAGATTTGACCCTAATGACATCATAACAGGTGAGTTAGAGAAGCAGATAGTAGAACTAGAGCAGTTTGAAAAACAAGTAGTCATTCCAAAACGGACTGAACTCATCGCAAAAACCATCCTGCAAAATATGAACCCTATGGATAAATCTATAATTTTTTGTGTGAACCAAAAACATGCGCTTGATATGAAAATTGCAATAGACAAGTTCAAAACTGTTAAAGACAATAACTACTGCGTGAGAGTAACCTCAGATGAGGGTGACATCGGTCGTAACTTTTTAGAGATGTTTCAAAACAACGACAGAGATATACCTACACTACTCACCAGTTCAAAAATGCTTACAACAGGTGTGGATGCCAAAAATGTGAGAAATGTAGTTTTAACTGCTCCTATAAAATCAATGACAGAATTTAAACAGATAATAGGTCGAGGAACGAGAGTTTATGAGGGCAAAGATTTTTTTACCATTATGGATTTTGTCGGAGCGACCAATCTTTTTTATGACCCTGCGTGGGATGGAGAAAATGTACAAGAAGAAAGAACGCCAAGAACACAAAAAGATAAGAAAAACGGTGAAAATGATGACACCCAACCAACAGAACCACCTGAAGGTGAGTCGCCAAAAAATGAAAAAGTAACCATAGATATACAGGGTAAAAAACTCAAAGTTATCAACATAGAGACCACTTATGTCGGTATGGACGGAATCCCTTTAAAAACAGAGGACTATTTAGAACTTCTCATAGGAGTCCTTGGCAAGTTTTACAATGATGAAGATGGACTCCGTAGTATTTGGAGTAACCCAACAAATAGAAAAGACCTGCTCAATAAACTAAAAGAGATGAACATCGATGAAGCACAGTTAAATGACCTCAAAATAATCTTTGATGCAGAAAATAGCGACATATATGACGTACTCGCCCACCTCTCTTTTAATCTTAATATTAAGACAAGAAGTGAAAGAGTCTTTGCAGTAGAACACTCAGAGTTTATAGAAAAACATCACAATGAAAAAGCCAAAGAGTTCATGGAATTTATACTTGAGAGATACAAAAAAGACGGCGTAAAAGAGCTTGATGAAGACAAACTAGGAAAGTTGGTTGATTTAAGCGGGCTTGGGAGTGTGAGAGAAGTTGCTAATAATTTTGGCGGAATTGCTGAGATGAGAGATGAGTATTTTGAGTTGCAGAGGGAGATTTATAGATGAATGAAGTTATAACAGCCCAACAAATATTACAAGGTGCATATGTTAGTCCTACTGATAGACTTAAACTCATATCTGCTGATGATTGGGAAATATTTACAGAAGAATGGCTTGATTTAAAAACAAGTACATATATAAAAACAGAACGGCTTGCTGGTGCAGGGGATATGGGAAGAGATATAGTTGCATATATTACTGATCCAAGAAATAATCCGCAAAATTATCAATGGGATTGTTATCAGTGCAAGCACTATGACCATCCTCTAAGACCTTCTGATATTTGGATGGAATTTGGAAAAATCATCTATTATACATTTAAATCCAAATATCCAATTCCTGCAAAATATTATTTTATTGCCCCGCAAGGAATAGGTACTAGTTTAAATAAATTATTACAAGATCCATCTAATTTAAAAGATGAACTGAAAAAAAACTGGGACAAATATTGCAAAACAAAAATTACGGATACAGAAGAAGTATTACTAGGAGATGAGTTATTAAATTATTTTGAATCATTTAACTTTTCTATTTTTGATGGTATTGTTCCAAAAGTTATTATTTCAGAATATAAAAATCATGAAAAATATTTAGTTAGATTTGGAGGTTCTTTGCCACCAAGACCTATTGTAGATATTCCAAGCAAAATAGAAGATTTAAGATATATAGACCAACTTGTAAAATCTTACAATACCAATTCAACTGATGAAATTTTAAATGTAGGTGATATATCGTCAGCATCACATCAAGGGCATTTTGAAGATGCACGAAAAAGCTTCTATAAAGCAGAAGAGTTAAGAATGCTAAATAGGGATAGTTTACCTGATGGTATCTTTGAAAATTTAAAAGAAAATATTTATGATGGTGTTTCAAGTAAATCAAGAGAAGAATTTGATGATGGGTATAAAAAAGTACTTGCTATTGAAAGTGAAGCAGGTAAAATACCAATTGAATCAAATCCCCTAAAAGATGCTTGTCAGACTATTGATAAAAAAGGTTTATGTCATCATTTGGTGAATGATGAAAAATTAACATGGGTAGAAGATGAGTAAAGTAATAAAAGTTTTTAACAATGAGTTAGAAATGGGACTTAGGATATTGGTGATTTTAGAAATAGTTTATCCAAAAAGTTATGATATCGAAATGATAAATTATTATGATTATTTTATATTGCATACAAAAGATATAGGTGGAGATGAGAGTCTACATGCTGATGTACCAAATAGATATGGTGAGCTATCAGTAAAAAGAGAATTAATAAGAAATACCACAAAGTTACTTTTATCAAGAGGGCTGATTGATGTTGAATATTCCCAGAGAGGAATAGAATATAAAGCCAGTGAAACAACTTCCCCTTTTTTAGTAAACCTTGAAGAAGAATATACTGAAAAACTTAAAGAAAATGCAGCTTGGGTACATAATAAATTTAAGATATATAGCTTTGATGATTTAAATAAATTTGTAATGGACAACAAGAATAAATGGGGTACAGAAAACCCATATTGTACGATAGGATTAATAGATGAATAAATATGGTTTTATTATAGAAAAGTTAGAGCTTTTAGGGGATAGTGTAGAAACAGTTTCTATTGAGTTTAAAAAAGGCTTGAATGTTATTTATGGTCCTTCAGATACAGGTAAGACTTTTATATTTCAATGTATCTCCTATATGTTAGGAGCAAGTAAAAAACCCAAAAAAATCCCTGAGGCTTCAAATTTTAAGAAAGCAAGAATATATATAAAAACGTATTTAAATAAGTCGTATAGATTAGAAAGAGCACTTAATGGAGGAGATTTTGAGTTATTGGAGAATGAGACAAATAATAAAATCATTTTGAAATCTAAAAATGATAAGCAGAGTCCAGATGAAACAATTTCAAAATTTTTACTTAAATTGTCCAATATTAATGAGAAGGAAGTTCTCAAAAATAAAGAAGGTAAAAAGCAGATTATTTATTTCCAAGATTTACTTAAATATTTTCTAATAGATGAAGAGAAAATTATTACAGAAAGATCTATAATAGCGGATAAACCAGAAAGAGGTTTCAATGGCTTAAAAACGTTTGAAGAAAATGTGTTTAAATTTTTATTGACGGGTCAAGATGATAGTGATATTATTGTTGCTTTAAAGCCAAAAGATGTTCAAAATAAAACTGGAAAATTAGAAGTATATAATGAATTAATTAGTCAAATTGATGCACAACTAAAAGATATAGATTATAAAAAAGTTGATGAACAAATAGAAAAATTAAATATGACTATATCTAATTTTAAAAAGGAAGAAATTTATTTATCAGAGGAATTAAATCAGCTAAATAGTGAAAAAAATAATCTTACAAAGAAAATAGATGAAGATAAAAAGTCTTGGATAAATTTTGATGAAATATTAAAGCGTAGTTCTATTTTGAAAAAGCAATATGCTAGTGATATTGCTAGATTAAAGGCAAATATAGAATTAGGGACTATATTTCCTGAAAAAAAGACTTCTTGTCCTGTATGCGATAGTTCCATTTCAGAAAATATTGATATTGAGAAATTGATATTGGCAACTGAAAGTGAAATCACTAAAACATCTAAACTTTTAATAGAAGTAGAAAAAAGTGAATCTATTTTTATTAAAGATAAAAGTAGTATTGAGAGTAAAATTAAAGATACGGAGTTTAAACTAAAAGCAATTATTCTCACTATGGAAGAAAAAGTAAATAATGAAATAAAAGATATACTCTCTAAAATAGAACTATATACAGATAAAAGGGAAGAACTTTCTAAAATTAAACTATTGAAAAATAATCTTGATAGTTATGTATTTGAACGAGATAAAATTCAACTTGTGATTGATACAAATAAAAAAACTAAAAAAGAAACAAATTATGAAAAACTAACTATAACCTTACTCGACCCAATTATTACAAATATTAAAACTATTCTTACAAGTATTAATTTTGAAAATATTGAAAGTGCTAATATTGGATTTTCAGAAGAAAATTTAGATATTTTTATAGGTCAAAAAAACCGTAAAGATTATGGAAAAGGATATAAAGCTATATTATATGCTGTTTTTATAATCTCTATATTAGAGTTTTTAAGGACTAAAGATTATCAAATTGGATTAACCGTTATTGATTCTCCATTAAACCCTTATAAGCCAGATGATAAAGATGATAATGGACAAGTATCAATAAATTTAGCTGAGGAGTTTTACAGATATTTAGCTGATAATATTATTGAAGAGCAAGTTATTCTTATAGAAAACACACAAATACCTAATGATATAAGAGATAAAGTAAATTATAAAATCTTTACTAAAGAGAATGGTTTTTTACCTAAGGTAAGTATAAATGATGATTAAAAACCTACCCCTAAAAACCAACCCAGAAACCCAAACAGTCCTAAAAAAAGCCATTTCGGCTAACCGTGCTTTGGCAAAGCTAAACGGTACGGCTAAAATCATTCCAAATCAAAACATTCTTATAAATGCTTTGGTTTTACAAGAGGCTAAGGATAGTTCGGAGATAGAAAACATCATTACCTCGCATGATGAGTTGTTTCGTGCCGGGCTTGATGTAGAGTCGGTTACACATGCTACAAAAGAGGTGCAACACTATAGAGAGGCACTTTTAAAGGGGTATGCGATTGTAAAAGAGAGTGGTTTGCTGCTCAAACGTGATATAGTGCAAATTCAAGGAATTTTAGAACAAAATGATGCAGGGGTTAGAAAACAGAGTGGAACAGTACTGAAAAACCAATCTACCGGAGAGGTGGTGTTTGAACCACCTCAAGAGTATGAGACTATACAAAAACTTTTAGACAATCTTGAGAAGTATATCAATGAAGAAAATGAGATTGACCCACTTGTAAATATGGCGATTATTCATTATCAGTTTGAGAGTATCCATCCCTTTTATGATGGCAATGGTCGTACTGGCAGGATTATAAATATCTTGTATCTTATGCTCAAAGGCTTGCTTGATGTGCCTATTTTGTATTTGAGTTCTTATATCATTCAAAATAAAGCAGACTACTATAGACTACTGCAAGAGGTGAGAACTGAGGAGAAGATGGAAGAATGGATACTTTACATGTTGGACGGAGTAGAAAAGACTTCACAAGCCACAATCATTCTCATAGAAGATATAGATAAACTCATAAATGAGAGTAAAATTAAAATCCGTGAGGAGTTGCCAAAAATCTACTCTAAAGATTTGGTTGAGATTTTATTTATGCATCCTTACACGAAAATAGAGTTTTTGGTAGATGGTCTGGGTATCACAAGACAAACAGCATCTAAGTATTTAATCCGTTTAGAAGAGATAGGCATAGTAACAAATATACAAATTCAAAATAGTAAATTTTATATTAACAATAAGCTGTTTAACAGGTTGAAAAAAGGAATATAACACTATGTTAAAAGAAGTGAAAAATATTAACATAGCTTAAGACCTATGTTAAAAAAATCAAAAAAAGTTAACATAGCTTTAAAACTATGTTGAAAAAACTAAGAAATCACAACATAGCTTTGCGCTAAAAGAAAGGTAAAATTTGGAAAACAAAATAAACAGAATAACAGACATACTCCGCAGGGATGATGGAATCAGCGGTGCTATGATGTACACAGAACAGATATCGTGGATACTTTTTTTAAAATTTTTAAATGATTTAGAAGATTCTAAGGCTGATGAAGCACTTTTAAACGGGCAGGATTATACTTATATACTTGATGATAAATACAAGTGGAGTTCTTGGGCTTGTCCTAAAAAAGATGGCAAGATTGACCTTATCAATGCCAAAAGCGGGGAAGACCTTTTAGAATTTGTAAATAAGGAACTTTTTGTCTACCTTAAAGGGTTTAAATCTATTACCCAAGACCCAAAATCTATAAAATACAAAATCGGTGCTATCTTTGAATTTTTAGATAATCGCATCGCTAATGGGCATACACTTCGTGAGGTTTTAGACATCATTGATGCTATGGACTTTCACAATCAGGCTGATTTGTTTCAACTCTCACTTATTTATGAAAAACTGCTTAAAGATATGGGAAGTGATGGCGGTAACAGTGGGGAGTTTTATACTCCTCGTCCGCTTATTAAAGTTATTGCTGATGTTGTTAACCCACAAGTCGGGCAAACTGTGTATGATCCGGCAGTCGGTTCATGCGGGTTTCTCATAGAAGCATATAATCACATGAGATACACCGATGTTGCAAAAAACGAACAAAGAGAACTCTCCACCGAACAGTTAAAGTTTTTAAATGAAGATACATTTTTTGGAAATGAAAAAACTCCACTCTCTTATGTAATGGGTGTGATGAATATGATTTTGCACGGCATAGAATCTCCAAACATTGCAAAAACGAACACGCTTACAAAAGACATCAGAGGGCTGGAAGAAAAAGACAGGTTTGACTGTATTTTGGCAAATCCTCCTTTTGGCGGAAAAGAGAATGATTCCATCCAGCAAAATTTTCCTATAAAGTCTAATGCTACTGAGTTGCTGTTTTTACAACATATGATGAACTACTTAAAACTTGGTGGAAAGTGTGGTGTGGTTATTCCTGAAGGTGTGCTGTTTCAAACAAACAAGGCATTTGGTGCAGTCAAAAAAGAACTTTTAGAACGATTTAATGTGCATACTATCCTTAGTCTTCCAGCAGGAATATTTTTGCCTTACAGTGGTGTGAAAACAAATGTACTCTTCTTTGACAGAAACGGAAGTACCTCAGATATATTTTACTACGAAGTTAACCCGCCGTATAAACTTACAAAAAACAAACCTATTCAGTATGAACACTTCAAAGAATTTTTAGAGGTGTGGGAAGACAGAACTCTTACAGATAACTCTTGGATAGTTAATATAAATGACATTAAAGAGTTTGACATCAGTGCTAAAAATCCTAACAACATTGAAGTAATAGAGCATAAATCACCGATAGAGTTGGTTGAAAATATAAAAAGTAATAATGAAGAGATAAACACTTTAATGAATGAAATTGAAACGATTTTAATGGGAAAAGATATTGAATAAGTTCAATACCCTCGGCTATATCTCTAAGTATATAGGCTTACGAGGGAATTTCGTTTGTATTATACAAAAAATGGAGTCTAAAGTCAAATGAATGATATTCTAATAAATAAATATATTACATCAAAACGATTTGCCATTTATGATACTTTAGAACTTTATGATAGTAATCTAAAAAAGGCAAAACAATCATATATTCCCCTTTCTGTTTTAGAGGTTAGTTTACGAAATAGCATAAATAGCTTATTTGAAAGGTTTTATGGTGCTGGATGGATTGTAAATGAAGCACAATTCTTAAAACACAAAGAGATAGAAAAAATAGAATCTGCAAAAGATAAAATAAGAAAGAATCATGAAGAAATTACTCAGGATAAATTAATATCTGAACTTTCATTTGGTTTTTGGACTGCACTTTTTCAATCTGCTTATAACGATAAGATGAGAACAGCCTATCTTAAACAGATATTTCCAAACTTACCACCAAAAAACAGAGAGTTAATAGATAGAAAAAAAATATCTGCAAAGTTAAACCACATCAGAAAGTTTAGAAATAGGGTTTTTCATCATGAAAATATTATAAAAGATGAGTTTGTAAACATAGAGAGTGAGATATATGAGATACTAAGCTATTTTGATGATGAAGTGTGTGCATTTGCAAAGAGGGTGAATAATGAGTGAGTTATATGAGCTTCCTGAGGGCTGGGAGTGGAAACAGTTAGATGATATATCTAAATTAATTGGTGGTGGAACACCGAAAAGAAATATGAATGAATATTGGGATAATGGGAATATTGTATGGTTATCTCCAACAGATTTGGGAAAAATAGGAGATATAATTTATATTTCTGATTCCAAAGATAAAATTACTCAACAAGGATTAGATAAAAGTTCAGCAAAACTTTTACCAGTCGGAACTGTCCTTTACAGTAGCAGAGCGACTATTGGGAAAATAGCAATTAACACAATTGAAGTATCTACAAATCAAGGCTTTACAAATTTTATATGCAATGAAAATTTAAATAATCGATATTTAGCATATATTTTAAGTAGATTTACACCTGAAATTACTTCATTATCAAATTCTACAACATTCAAAGAAGTTAGTAAAACAAGTTTAAAAAAGTTTCAAATTCCTCTCCCTCCACTCCAAGAACAAAAAAGAATAGTTGCAAAACTAGATACTCTTTTTGAAAAGATAGATAAAGCAATAGCCCTGCATCAAAAAAATATGGATGAAGCTGATGTTTTAATGGGAAGTGTTTTGAATGAGGTTTTTGGAGGGATGGAAGAGAAGTATGGTAAAACACAAATCTTATCTGTAATGAAAATAAATAATCAGACACTGATTCCAGATGATGATAAAATGTATAATTATATAGGTTTAGAAAATATTGAGTCCAATAGTGGAAAACTCGTAAATTATGCACCTTCTATTGGAAAAGATATAAAAAGTAGTAAAGTTAATTTTAAAAAGGGAATGGTTCTTTATGGTAAATTAAGACCATATTTAAACAAAGTATGGATTGCTGATTTTGATGGAATAGCTACAACAGAAATTTTACCATTTTTGCCAATTGATAATAACTTGAGCATGAAATATGTAAAACATTATTTTTTATCTCCAAAGTATTTAGCAAAAGTTATGAGTAATTGTAGTGGTGCACGAATGCCTAGATTAACCACTAAGTTTATCAAATCAAATGAAGCATATATTCCTGTGCCTTCTTTAAACATCCAACAAAAAACAGTAGCCTACCTAGACAAAATCTCACAAAAAATAGAAAAACTAAAAGCAGTGCAAAAAGAAAAAATGCAAAGTCTGGTGGCATTAAAGGCTTCCATCTTAGACCAGGCATTTAGAGGGGAATTGTAAAATCAAAATTATGCTGTTTTTTGATTAGATTTTTGACTGAACAGTGACCTTTTTTGCCTCAAACATCTCTATCGCCTTTTGGATCATCGGCTCTTTTGTGATGTCTGTGCCGTTTGTTTCATCTTGCACAGAAGGCTCGTCACAGTTTGTCACACAGCTTGCAGCACCGCCTGCTTCAATGTCCTCGACGGTAGAGCCGCTTTGCATTTCGGGCTGTTGTTCGACGGGTTGTGATGCCTGTGTCTGTGGTTCCTCTTCTGTTTCTATCTTCGTGCAGGCAACTCCTTTTATTTTTGTCTCAAAATTAAAGGTTTCACGAACAAGCTGTTTAATGACCGCATATCCGTGTTTGAGCACTTTTTTACACTCTTCGTCCGCACAACTCTCCCACGTAAGTATGTTTTTTTCATAGGAAACAAAGCGAATGTTTTTTGTAAAACACTCACCAAGTGCATAGTTTCTGTCTGTGATTCTTTCTATGAGCGTTTGAAAAGTGAGAAGATGCTCATTTGTCGGTATTTCCTGCGTATTCTCTACAGAGGTTTCTTTTGCGACTTTGCCGTTCATCTCAGGGGTAGTTTCCTGCATTTTTATTTTTACAGGAGAGGAGCTTTGCACCTCCTTTTTCTCTTCCTGTGATACAATAATTTCAGGACGTTTCACATCTTTTTCAAAAGATTCTATCATCTGATCAATTTCCCGTATTTTAAGCGCTTCTATCATCTTAAAAAATATCATCGAAAGCACAAAGGAACCATCGGCATTAATGCTGAAAAGATATTTTGATTCACTCAGTATTCTAAAAAATCTGTCAAGTACCAGTGTAGAAAAAAGAGCATCCTGATTATACATTTTATCTTTGAGATAAGCGATGAGTTCGTCTACAACCATTTCACTTTCGTAATCTTCCAGTTCTTTTGTATACTCTACCAGCCGTGCATAGTCTTTTGCAAAAACAGTATCGAAAAGTTTACTGATAAATTTTGGGTCAACCAGTCCGAGCATATCTGTAACGGTACGAACATCAACATGGTTTTTTGAGTAGATTATTGCCTGATCAAGCAATGTCAGCGTATCACGAAGACTTCCGCTCCCGCTTCTTGCGAGAATTTCAAGCGCCTCTGTTTCATACTCTATCCCCTCAAGTTGCAAAATATGGGCAAGATGATCAACGACCTTGTTTGTGGCAATACTTTTAAATCGAAAATGCTGTGTTCTGCTTAAAATTGTTGCAGGAAGTTTGAGCGGGTCAGTGGTTGCAAGGACGAACTTGACATATTGGGGCGGTTCTTCAAGTGTTTTAAGCAGGGCATTAAAAGCCTCTTTTGTGAGCATATGTACTTCATCAATAATGAAGATTTTATATCTGGCAACGGCCGGTTTGTATTTTGTCTGTTCTATAAGGTCACGAATATCGTCGATTTTACGGCTGCTTGCCCCGTCCATCTCTATGATGTCCATATGACGATTCTCTTTTGCCATTACACAGTTGGAACATTTGTCACAAGGTTTATGGCTCATTCCTTCTTCGCAAATGAGTGCTTTGGCAAAGATACGGGCAGTTGAAGTTTTTCCGCTTCCGCGCAGCCCTGAAAACAGATAGGCATGAGAGAGTCTGTTTGAATCAAGTGCAAGTGAGAGAGTCTGTGCTATCGTCTCTTGACCGATAAGTTCATCAAAGTTTGACGGACGATATTTTCTGGCTAAAACTTCATGCGCTTCTTTCAAATTCATACTCCAAATTCAGGTAAATAGATTTTAGCAGAGAGTGGATTAAAAGATGATTTAATGAAACTGTTTTTCCTGGTAAATCAAAGGTACAAATACAAAACCTGCATATTCCTCTTGCTGTATTCTGCCATCTTGAAGTTTTTTAAACTTAAAGATGGAATTGCCTACCGGTATGACAAGTACACCGTTGGGTTTGAGTTGTTCAAAAAGTGAAAAAGGAATTTCCGGTGCACTGGCAGAGACCAGTATCTTGTCAAACTGTTCTCCCGGTTTTCCTAACTCTTTGCCTGCTTTTTCGATATGACACTGCCCAAAACCAAACTGCGAAAGGTTTTTTTGTCCAATACTGACAAGTCTCTCAACACGTTCCATGCCCGTAACATGACCGGTTTGGCCTACAATGGCGCACAGGAGTGATGTAGTCCAGGCGGAACCTGACCCTATATCCAAAACAGAGTCTCCTTGGCGCGGTTGAAGCAGTTCAAGCATAAAAGCAACTGTTGAAGGCTGAGAGATTGTCTGTCCTTCGCCGATGGGCAGGGGGGCATCTCTGTAAATTGCTTCTTCAAAACCTTCGGGCACAAAATATTTTCTGTCAATCTTTTCAAAAGCTTTTATGATTTGTGGTGTTTTTAAAACGCCAGAATTTTGCATGCTTTGAATGAGTTCACGGTTTGTACTCATATTTGCTCCTTTTGTCTGAAATTTATCTGCAATAAAGTATTCTTTCCATATCATAATGTAAAGCATCTTTTGTTTTGATGATGTTTTTAAATTTTTTTACAAGGATGAATTATGAAATTAGACAATACAGTTATAATCGTGGCAGACTTAGGGGAATTAAAAGCATATAAAACAGTAAAACATGAAGATATTTATAACAATGAATTGAAAATTAACTACTCTTTGGAATTGGTGAATGCTGAGGATTTTATTGAGGGCAGAAAAAAACTCCATGAACTCAAAAGTGATGCCAATGGCAGAAAAGGACACGCAACAATTGAAGAACACAGTGTTGAAGAGACGATTGCAAAAAGAACACTTACTGAGGTGGCAGAAGATATAGATATGATTGTACAGCAGATACAGCCAAAATCTCTGTTTTTAGCGTTTCCACAGGAGAACAATGCCGAACTGCTTGATAAACTCAGCCAGGAAACAAAGGCTGTTTTGAAAAAGAATGTGGCGCTTGATTTGGTGAAAATCGATAAAAACAAACTGTTTGAGTATTTTAACTAATGGGAACTTTTAGTTGATATAGAGTTAAAAGATTATATAATCTTTTAAAAATATCAAATGGTTCTCATGAAAAAATTTAAAGAGTTGCGTAAAAAAGCAAATAAATTTATATACAAAAGCTATGAAATTCAAGAAGATGAAGATAAAATAGCTCTGCACTTTCACTATCAACTTGATGAAGAAGGAAAAACGACTGACTTTCTTCATCGTCTCAGCATTAAAAAAAATGAAAAAATATCTACAGATTTTTCTATGCAAAATATTGTTTTTCATATCGGCCTTGCAGAAGCCATCAGTTACTACAAAATCGCTCTGCCGCAAGAGTTTGTCATAGAATGCGGAACAATAAACGAAATGCAGAAAAAATGGTTTGAAAAGCTTTATTTTAATGGGCTGGGGGAGTATATTTATCTCAATGGCATCGAGGTAAAGCAAGAAGATCTTGTTCGCTTTACATGTAAAGGCAAGACATTTGACAAAACAGCTTTATGCACACAGCAAAACATCATCATACCGATTGGCGGAGGAAAAGACTCTCTTGTAAGTTATGAGCTTTTAAAAAAGGAGTTTCCTGATGCATTGATGTTTTCTATGAACCCTATTGTTGCTTCACAAGAGATACTGAAGCAGCATCCAAAACATGCGATAGAACTAAAAAGAGAGCTTGACCTGGAGAAAATTCTGGATTTTAATGCGCGTGGCTACTTAAACGGACATATCCCTTTTTCCTCCATTGTCGGCTTTATCTCCATCTGGCTTGGTCTGCTGTACAAAACGAAGTACATCGTCCTTTCAAACGAATCAAGTGCCAATGAAGAAAACATCATCTACAACGGACAGAAAATCAACCATCAGTACTCAAAATCTATAGAGTTTGAAAATGATTTTCGGGAGTATGTTTTTAGTTTTATAACGGAGGATGTAGAGTATTTCAGTTTTTTGCGTCCTTTGGACGAGATACACATTGCCAAGCTTTTTGCCAGCTTTGCAAAAGAACACTTTTTTACGTTTCGCAGCTGTAATGTTGGCAGCAAGCGCAATGAATGGTGTGGCAAATGCCCAAAATGCCTATTTACCTATATCATGCTGTGCAATTATATAGAGGACGCTGCACTGCAAAAAATATTTGGCAAAGATATGCTTGACGATTTGGCACTGCAAGAACTTTTTGACGGACTTTCCCAAAGTGATGCCGTCAAACCTTTTGAGTGTGTGGGGACCTATGATGAGGTCAATTACGCATTAAGCAAAAAATATTATTCGTATTCTCAACAAGAATTGCCGTCCCTGTTGAAAACCTACAAACCAAAAAATATGGAATATCCTTTACATGTAAACTATGACGGGCAAAACAATCTGCCGCAAAAATTTAAAAAGAACCTCAAAAGCCATGTTGAAAAACTTAGTTTCTGATTTAAAACAGTATAAAAGCATCGGGATTTTCGGTTTTGGTGTAGAAGGGAAATCTTTTTATAATTTTGCACAAAAATATTTACCGGGTACTGAACTTGTTATCATAGATAAAAATCATCCTTCTTGTGATGAGAATTATTTGGACAAGCTCCATGAAGCAGAACTGATTATCAAATCACCCGGCATCTCTTTGTATAATTTGGACATTGATTATCACTCTTTTCATTTTTCTTCTACAACAGCACTGTTGCTCAAGCATTTTAAACATCAGATTATCGGAGTAACGGGAACAAAAGGCAAAAGTACCCTTGTAACACTTATAGACAGTTTGTTGAAAAATGCAGAAAAAAAGAGTATTTTATGCGGCAATATCGGTATACCCGCTTTTGATATGCTCGAAGAGATCAGTGCTGAGACAAAAATAGTGATGGAACTCTCCTCTCATCAGCTCTTACATGTAACGCACTCCCCTCATATTGCGATTTTGACCAATCTGTTTGAAGAACATTTGGATTATTACAAAGATGTACATCAATACTATGAAGCCAAGTTCAATATATACAGGTATCAGAGCAAAAAGGATGTTTTTATCTATAATCTGGCGCAAAAATTGGACTGCGGATATAATGTATATGAAAATGAACTCAAATACAGTGTGGATTTCAGTCTGCAAAACGGGTTTATTCATCAATCTACTTTGCAGATACTTGAAAAACTCAAAGAAATTTTGGCACTCGGTGATGAGGCATATATGCAAACACTTAACACTTTTCAAACGCTTCCTCACAGGCTGGAATTTGTCAAAGAAGTCAAGGGTGTGTCTTATATAAATGACTCAATAGCAACAATCCCTCAGGCTACCATAGAGGCTGTGAAAATTTTAAAAAATGTTGATACGCTTATAATCGGGGGGAATGACAGAGGTGTGCATTATGAAGTGCTGATAGATTTTTTGCTTGCAAGTGATGTCGCAAACATCATACTTTTTTCAGATACAGGGAAAAAAATTTATGATGCTTTACATGTAAAAGTGAAACAAAAAAATCTGTTTTTGCAAAAAAACTTGCAAGAGAGTGTCAAAAAAGCCTATAATATAGCAAGAAAAACCGTGTTGTTCTCTCCTGCTGCTTCGAGTTTTAACGAATATAAAAACTTTGCAGAGCGTGGGGATGAGTTTAAAAGAGCAGTTAAGCAATTAAAAGGATAGACAATGGCGTTTATAGATGTGGATGAAGATAATTTTGATGTTGTTTTGGCAAGAGAATTTGAAAAAGAAAAATTTGTCGTTTTAAAGTTTGGTTCTTACTACTGTGATGCATGCCAGATTATGGACATGGAGCTTGAGGAGCTGTGTGACAGGCTTGCGAATGTTTCTGTTTTGAGCATTGACAGCGGAAAGTCGGAGTATCTGACACAGCGGTACTTTGTTGAAGAAGTGCCGACTACTTTGATATTTAAAGAGGCAGAGAAACAGCTTTTTTACAGAACAGGGATTACTCTTGCCGATGATATGATAGATGTGATTTTGAAAGAGTGTTAAGGACTTAATCTCAATTTCGGAACCGGTACTTCAGTGCCGGCTGTTGTAATACTCTTGCCACTCTTAGCCCGCACTTAAGTACGGGTTCCTAAAAACATGAACACTAGCTGTTTGTGTTCATACTTTCAAGAAACTCTTCATTCGTAGATTTTTTGCCCATAGTGTTGTAGATAAATTTGAGTGCTTCGACTTCGTTATCCTGTTTATGCAGCATCTGACGAAGAATAAATACCTTCTGCAATACTTCTGGACCGATAAGGAGTTCATCTTTACGTGTTCCTGATTTGAGAATGTCAATAGCAGGGTAGATACGTCTGTCTGCAATTTTTCTGTCAAGGACGACTTCCATATTTCCTGTCCCTTTGAACTCTTCAAAGATAACTTCATCCATTCGGCTTCCCGTATCAACCAAAGCTGTGGCAATAATAGTCAAACTGCCGCCGTTTTCAATGTTTCTCGCCGCTCCGAAGAAACGTTTTGGCTTATGCAGGGCATTTGCATCCACACCGCCTGAGAGCACTTTTCCGCTTGAAGGGGTAACTGTGTTGTAGGCACGTGCAAGACGAGTGATAGAATCCAGGAGAATAACGACATCACGCCCAAGCTCTACTCTACGTTTTGCTTTTTCTATGACCATCTCGGCAACTTTTACATGGTTTTTTGCAGGCATATCAAAGGTAGAACTGTAGACTTCGCCTTTGACGCTTCTCTCCATGTCTGTTACCTCTTCTGGGCGTTCGTCCACAAGAAGTACCATCAAATCAACTTCAGCATGATTTGTCGTAATACCGTGTGCGATCTCTTTTAAAAGCTCTGTTTTCCCGCTTCTTGGAGGCGCAACTATCAAACCGCGCTGTCCCTTTCCGATAGGGCAAAAAAGATCCATCATACGGCCCGTCAAGCCTTTTTCACGGTATTCGAGTTTGAGCTGTTCTGTCGGATAAAGTGGTGTGAGGTTTTCAAAAAGAGGTCTTTTCTTACTCTCTTCCGGAGGAAGGGAGTTGACTGCTTCTATCTTTATAAGCGCGTAGTAGCGTTCCTGATCTTTTGGGGGACGAACCTGACCCGTTACAACATCTCCGTTTCGCAGAGCAAAGCGTTTGATTTGTGTGTTTGATACATAGGCATCATTGATACTTTCATTAAAACTCTGATCGATTGAACGGATAAAACCGTAACCGTCTTGCATGATTTCCAAAATACCGCTGAAAAGAATATAGCCGCCCTGTGCAGTCTGCGCTTTGAGTATTTCAAAGATTACATCCTGGCGTTTGAGTTCATTTGGCTGTTCAACACCAAGCTGTGTCGCTATATCAACAAGCTCTTGAATGCTTTTTGTACGAAGTTCTTCGACACTTGAGCCTTTTACAGGAGTGTGTGTTCTGGATTTTGAATTGTTTTTATGATTGTTTTTAGTGTTTTTACGCGATTGTGTGGAAGATTCATTTTCACTCATATGTATGACTGCCTTAATTGATTAGGATTGAAATTGTAGGAAAGATTCAAAGATACCTTGTGTATCTGTCTTGTTGCTGGAATTTTACAATAACTCTGACGCTATTGTCAAGTTTTTGCATTTTTAGGCGTAAAGTTCTTTGTTAAAGGTATCAAACTCTTTGAGTGTTTTTTCCAGAAGCTTCTGTGTTTCTTTGAAAATGTTGAGAGGTTCCTGTACTTTTTGCAGTGATCTGTCAAACATTTCTACAATATTTGTTTTGATAGTATTGTTGCGTGCCTCACTGTTGTTTTCATTGGGTTGAAACAGTGCGGCTATTTTTTTGGCAAGCTTTGTTACCGGTGATTTTGGGGCATCTTCGCTCAACTCCTGTATAAATTTGTCTATATAAGGCTGGGCTGTTTTCATGAAAGCTTCTATCTCTTTTTGGTCCTGAGCATCGATGCCGTTTGTATCTATGGAGAACTTAAATGAGGACATTGAGGAAAAGCTCATTGATGTTTTGCGTGAACTGCCATCTGTCTCATAGTTTGCAGAGGCAGACTTCTCGTTTGCAAAGTCCATTGTTATGACGTCTCCGCTTGAGGTTTTCATGGTAATGTTCAAATCATGGCGGTAGTAACTGTTTGCTGCATAGGATGTGTTCATTTTTCTTTTCTTCTCTTTTTTACTTTTAATCTATATCGGTAATAATGAAAAATTATCAAATGTAAATGATGTTTTCTATACAATTACATTATGAAGAACAAGTATAAAATTTTAGTAACAAATGATGACGGATATGAGGCGAAAGGACTGCTGTGTCTGGTGGAAGCTTTACGTGAGCTCCCAGATGTGGAGGTGACTGTTGTGGCTCCGGCAAATGAAAAGTCTGCCTGCGGGCACTCTTTGACCCTGACAAGACCTTTGCGTTTTGTCGGGATTGAAGAGAACTTCTTTAAGCTCGAGGACGGAACACCGACAGACTGTGTTTATCTCTCTTTGAATGCAATTTTTCAGGGAAACAAACCTGATCTTGTTGTCAGCGGGATAAACAGAGGCTCAAATATGGGTGAAGACATTACCTACAGCGGGACAGCGGCAGGTGCTATGGAAGGTGTTTTGCACAATATTCCCTCTGTTGCGATTTCGCAGGTAATGGATTTTACCAATCCCAAGGGAGATTTTACGCTCGCGCAAAAAACAATCAAAAAGATAGTGACAAAAATACGAAATGAAAAGTTCCCTCTGCCTGAGAGAGAATTTTTAAATATCAACATTCCTCCGGCAGTTGAAGAGGCACAGATGAAGATAACCTATGCAGGGTACAGGGTCTACTCGAATGAAGCCGATGTGCACAGTAATCCACGAGGCGAGAAACACTACTGGCTTGGGCTGCATCCTCTGAATTTTCGAGCAAGAGAAGGTGTCAAAGGTGTGAGCGATTATGAAGCGATACGTGACGGATTTATATCTGTGACCCCGATTATGCTTGATCTGAGTGCATACAAAAGCATGAAAACATTAGAAGAATGGTTGGACTGATGCAAAAATATGACCGCATAAAACTTGTGTTAAAGGATGATTTTTCTAAACTCGAAGATGCTAAAATATTACTGCTGGGTGTCGGCGGTGTCGGCAGCTTCTGCCTGGACTGTTTATACAGAAGCGGTGTGAGAGATATCACGATTGTAGATTTTGATACCTATGACGCATCCAACCAAAATCGTCAGATGTGGTCGGAACTGCATGAAGGTGAGACAAAGGTGAATGCCTTAAAAGAGCACTATCCGGAGTTACATGTAATCAACAGACGCATAGACGAAGCGTGGGTGCAGGAGTTTGATTTTGAACCATATGACTTGGTACTTGATGCGATAGATGACAGAAATGCAAAACTCGCAATCGCACAAAAATGCCATAAAAAACTCATCTCTTCTTTTGGAAGTGCCAAAAGGCTTGATCCGACAAAGGTTCAGGTGGGTGATATCTGGAAAAGTTACGGCGATAAATTCGGTGCAAAAATTCGGTATGAATTGAAAAAACGCGGTTTTAACAAAAAATATAAAGTGATTTTTTCAAGCGAGGAAGCAGTCATAAAAGAAAAAGGCAGCTTTATGGGTGTCACGGCAACTTTCGGTCTGACCATGTGTGCCGAAGCAATCAAAAAGCTAAGAGAGGAAAAATAGGATTTGTTTGATTTTTTAGAGAGCGACTGGTTTAATATAGGGCTTGAGGTTGTTTTTATAATTTTAATCTCTTATGATGTAAAAAAGTATTTTGAGACAAAAAAGAGAGAATATATCATCAATATTGTCCTGACAATAGCTTTTGCAATATGGGCGCTTTATCCGTACTATAACTCCTACATCGGTTGGGAAGAGGAACAGAAAAAAGAGATGCTTTCGCACTGCAGCGGTGACGAAAACTCTACGAAGCTTTGCAAATGTCTGGATGATGCCACTTTCAAAGAGTATACCTATGATGAGTATAAAAATCTGGACAAAAACAGTACGGAGTATAAAGAGTTTGTAAAAGATGCAAAAGAGGAGTGTCTGGATGATTCATGGTTTTGATTTGAGTTCTGATCTTGTTTGTGAGGGGATTGTCGGTGACGGCTGTGGAGGCGGACGTATTTTTTATGTTCAAGATGAAAAACTGAAAACCTTTGACCCCGTGACAAAAAAGTCTATGATACTCCTGGATAATGTGAGAAATGTTCAAAAAATCAGTAAATCTGCCTGTATTATTACAATAGAGTGTTCAGATCAAACCAGAGAGTTTGATCTTTCATCACTGTAGTTTTCTGACACATACCAGTTTGTTTGTATTGCATTTATCCGTTGATGAGATGAAACCGTTTCCTGTATAGACGGTATAAGCATTAAATCCGTCACTGCTTTTGTCTATATCTTTACTCCAGTACAGCGCAGTATCAAGGTGCCTGAATTTTGCTTTGAGTTTTTTTGACTCTCCCAGGTGTTGCAGTTCCTTTTTTGTCGGCAGTCGCCAGTCATCTTTTTGCGCTGCATGTAATGCTTTACAGTAACTGTTTGCCAGTTTCCATATACCGTTAAACTTCTGCATATCCTTTGTATCAAGCCATTGTAACTCTTGCGCTGTATCTGTAACGCTGTTTTGTGCCTGTGCACAGGAGAACAAAACAAAAAGCAGTATAAAAAATTTTTGCATTGCCAAACCTTTTTATTTGAAACTCATGAGTGCATACCCGTCATTTTGGTATCTGATGGTATCTAAGAAACTGTTTTTTGAAATCTTTACAAAAGGCAGAACATCTTCTTTTTCAATAGCATTATGTGCCAGAGACATAGCGCAGGCAGTGATGGTGACATTTTTTCTTTTTGCAAGTTTCTTGAGGTATTGCTGGGATTGTTTTATATCTGGGACATCTTCATCCGGTACTGTCATGTCGTAATCTTTTGCCACCATTGCAACGCAGGAGCCGTGAAGTGTCAGTGCTACTTTTGCAGTATCTCCCTGTTCTTCAATCATATCTATAGTTTTTCCGACAAGCCACATACGGCTTTTTATATAAGATGCATCAGCCGAACTGCAGTCAAAGACAACTTTATACTCTCTGGCATTGACAAGTACACTAAAAAGGCTGAGAATTAAAAAAACATTTTTCATATTCTTACTCTAAGCCAAAAACATTTGAAAGTGTGTTAATGTAGTTAAAGTAACCGGTAATAGCAACTGCTTCGACTATTTGGACATCACTCCAGCCGAGTTTTTTCAAGTTGTCTATCTCTTCTTTTGTAACTTTGTAGTTGTCTTTTCTGGATGCGCGTATACAGAAGTTTAAAAGTGCTTTTTCTGCTTCATCAGCATCCAAATCATCGACACCCTGTAAAACTTCTTCGATTCTCTCCTCACTCATACCTAACATTTTTGCGATACTTTTATGGACATCTACACACATTTTACAGCCATTTTCCAAAGATATAAGCAAAGCGATAGACTCTTTTATATCGTATGAGAGTGTTGTTTCATCCAAAAGGTATTTTTGTATCATTGTGTCTGTTGCAAAGTAAACTTTTTCATCAAGAGCCAAGAGTTTGAATATCTCTCCGAGTTTTCCTGTTTTTTCTAAAATAGGTCTTGCTTTGTCCTGAATTGCAGGGCTCATTTCTTCAAATTCCGGTAGTTGTATATATGCCATATTTTTTCCTTTGTATCTAATTTTTTTTGAAATCTGCAGGGTCTTTATATTCTATTGTCGGCAGCAGATATGCAGTAATCAGTAAAATAGTACTAAAAATTACTACAACAAGTAAAGCGTGATCTTCAAAATAATGAAATATTTGCACTTTTCCCAAATCCGGACCCATGAAGTTTTTTATCTGAGGGTAAAAAAGCGTAAAAACCGCTCCACCGACCATTCCTCCCAAAACGCCGACAAGGGCATCTATTCGGCCCTCAGATACCGAAACAAAAAAAGCAGAGGGACATTTTCCTAAAATAACCAAGCCGATACCAAAAAGTATTGCCCCCGTGATAAGTCCTGCAAGTAAAACAGGTTTTACAGAATAAGAAGCATAACCAGTCTGTACCAAAATATAAAATCCCAGGCTTGAAAGTGCAACGGTTGTCATCGCCATACGAGGAACAAGGGTATCTTCAAAAAGCATAAAACCAGCCATTTTTTCAAATTTATCCAATCTTGAGTATAAAATAACGGCACCAAAAACAAAGCCTGTAAACAGTACCGTCCAAACAGAACCATGTCCTTGCCTTGCCACTATATCAAACATATGTACAATTCTATCTGTCATTTTTGCAAACCTTTTTTTTGTAAAAAAATCTTCCTGTTATCACACCTGTTCCCAGCGCAAAAACGGCAAAGATTATACCACTGAGTGCCAATTGACTGCCACCGGACAAAATATGCCCGGCATTGCATCCGCCTGCTAGTCTGGCACCAAATACAAGCAGAAATCCGGCAATAAAACTCCAAAGCATACGAGATTTGACTGATCTGTTTTTTCTCTCTTTCCAGAGTGTGGGGATAAGACTCAAATGAAAAGACTTTGTTACAAAAATTGACATAAAAAGTCCGCCAAAGAACAGACCGATCAGCATGACACCTTCCCATGCTCCGGATTGTTGTATCTCTGCTGTATAAGCATAACTGCCTGCATCAAGTCCAAATAAAACAGTTGCAAGGTACGCCATTCCGGTTGAAGCACCGATAGGACGATTCGCTCCAAAAGTTGAAAAACTAAAATAAAAAAGTAAACTCATTGCAATTCCGCCAACCCACCAAGGTATCTGTCTAGGCATATAAACTCCATTTGAAATAAATAGTGTAAAGCTACACTTTACAATTTGAATTATATGATATAATTCTTAATCAGTTATTAATTAGGATGAAAAATGGATTATAAAATGTCTGAACTTGTGGCAAAAACAGGTGTTCCAAAATCGACTATACTTTACTATATAAAAGAGGGACTTTTGCCAAATCCTGTAAAAGTAAAGGCAAATGTTCATAAATACAGTGATGAGCATATAGAGCTCATCAAATATATCAAGTATATGAAAGAGGAGATGGGTAGCAGTAACGAACAGGTGAAACTGGTTTTAGAGAAAAAAAACAATTCATTTTCAAGTTCTTACACAATGCTGGCACCGCTCATGAATACTTTAAGCGGTATTGAGATTCACAGCGAGCACTACAGCAAAAAAGAGTTTACAGAGCATTTTGATATTGATGAGGAACTCCTGGAAAGGTTGCTTGCTGATGGTGTTTTAATGCCAATAGGGGAGAATGATTATACTCAAAAAGAAGCTTGTATAGTGAATTTGATAGAGAACTGCAGGGAAGTCGGGGTTGATTATGAGTTGATAAAAGAGTATGTAAAACATGCCCGGGAATTGGCAAAACTGGAACTTAAAATGCAGGAAAAACTATGTGCACTGCGAGATGATAAAAATTTTTCTGCTTTGTGGAAAATAGTATTTGATACACTTTTTAAAACCAAAGAGTATATTTTTCATCGTGCCACCTACAAAGAATTTTACAGAGCAATCAAACAGGAACTGATTGGAACATAGATTTTTTGAAGGTGTAGGTAAACAGACTGCCTTTTCCCGGTTTAGATTTTATATCAAGGTCAATACCTGCCTCGTCTATGATTGATTTGACTATGCTCATACCGATACCAAATCCGTTTTTATATTCATTTTCCCTGTAGTAACGTTCGAGAATTTTTTGCGGGTTTTGGATGCCTTTTCCATAATCTTGGATACTCAGACATATATTCAGTTCATTGTCATGGAAAAGCTTTATCTCTATTTTACTTTTTGCAAATGAAAACTTTATGGCATTGGAAAGTGTGTTGTCAACGATTCGCTGCAGTTTAGTTGTGCTGAAAAACAGTACAGGTTGTCCTACCTTACATGTAAAGAGAAGTTCTATCTCTTTTAACTGGCAGATAAGTTCAAAATAAGAGACACGCTCCTGTAAAAAGTCATAAAGGTTAATGGGCTCATTTTTGTATTCAACTCTGTTTTGTTTTATGAGATAATCCATGTCATTGTAAATGGTGGCAAGAGAGCGTGTTGCTGATTTTATGCGGTTGAAATATTTGTTTTTGCCGTAAAGCGCATCAAAAAGGTCAACATTTACATTGATGATGCTCAAAGGGGTGTTGATTTCATGCATAGACTCTTTGATAAAATCATCGAGCTTTTCATTGACTCTTCTGAAGGGTTTTGAAAAGCTTTTTAAAAAATAAAAAGAGAGCAGCAAGATGAGCGTAATGATTCCAAAGGCAATGAGGCTGGCTTCAAAAAAAACAGGAGCGAAAGAGATTTCTGTTTTTGTGACCAAATAGTTTGCAAAAAAGTATTTTTTATCCGGGAGTTCTGTGATGAGGTATCTATGAGAACCTTTGGAATGGTATCCTGGCATATAGGAGGGGAGGGGTTCGTCTATTTGTGTATAGACCGGAGTAAAATCTTTTTTGTAAAGACCTGAGGCAAAAGAGGCAAACCTGGGAAACTCAAAGATCTCCTGAGGATGGTTTCCAAAGTTGTCCATGGCTTTTATGATGTGCGCCTGGATGGATTTGAGTTCCACTTCTGTTTGCACTTCCTGCAGGTTTATTTTATGATTGATATACAATGACAAAGGCGTCAGGAGTATAAAAGAGACAATCAGTGTATAAATAAGACTGTATTTTTTTACAAACTTTTCTTCATTGACAATCAAGCCGGTATCCTATGCCGTAAATATTCTCAATGACATCCTTTGGCAGCTTTCTTCTTAGGTTGTTTATCTGCACTCTCGCATTGGCAGCTTCAACATTGTTCTCCCAGATCTCTTCATACAGCATTTCAAAAGTGACAATCTGGTTTCTGTGTTTGATGAACAGAGTAAGAATGTCATTTTCTGTTTTGCTCAGTTGAATCTCTCCCGATATACCGATAAGTTTTCGGTTGTTAACATCATACCGGTAGTCACAGGGAAGCTGAAGCATATCACTGTCGGTTTTAAAACAGTTTGATTTTAGGGCATGCTGTACTCTTAACTGTAATTCGATTAAATCAAAAGGCTTTTTAATATAGTCACAGCAGCCGTTTGCATATCCCTGCAGCATTGCATCGGCACTTGACATGGAAGTGACAAAAATTGTAGGAATGTTCTTTCCCTCATCTCCAAGTTCTTTTCTTAAAGAAAATCCGTCAAATTCTCCGGGGACATTGACATCCAGAAGGAGCAAGTCATACTCTTTGCAAAAAATGGCATCAAAAGCATCACTGCTGTTCTCAAAACTGTCTACTGTATAGTCTTTTGAGCTGAGAAATTCTTCAATGCTCTCTTTTAAAATTGTCTCATCTTCGAGCAAAAGTATTTTCATTTTATCTTTCCTCTTGAAATTTTTTGAGAGTTGGCATCCAGCAACAGGGATATTAACTCTTCTTTTGTGTATCTGTTGAGTTTGTTACGTAAATTTTTCTCCAAACAGGCCCTGTCTTTTTGTGTTGTGCATTTTTTCAGTGAAACAAGCTCTTTTGCTGTTAAGTCGGTATAAGGGTCAAAAGCTTTGTCTTTATTGACAATAGTAGAATAAAGATCTTTTCTTGAGTAGCTGAAAAAGCTTTCAAGTTCATTCTCAAAACTGCTGAAAAGTTTGAGTTTTTCTTGTGAAAGTATAAGTATAAAGTAACCTATACGTTCTGCTTTGGAGTTGAGAATGACTTTTGATATGTAGAGATACTCTTCGGTCTGCACAGAACCCAAACTTTCAAGTTTATTCAAGTCCAGTCTGCGGAGATTTTGAATGTGATTTATGTTTGCTCCGTTGTTTGCCACTATCATATTAGCAATCCGAGGATTGTTTTTTAGCAGTACGGACTGGTTTTGGTATTTGTCATCGAGGAGTGCAATCATATCTATATCGTACTGGGCAAAATATTTTTCAAGGGAAGCAAAACGTTGAATAACCTCAACAAACCCGAGACACTTTTTGTTCTCTACAATAGGAATAGAAGCGATAAGCACAAGCCGTCTTGCCGCTTCATAGGAGAGATGCGGGCTGAGTGTTTTTTTCATCTCTACCAAGTCAGGACGGTAGGCTTTGACATTGACACCCGCATCACTGTTATCCCAGCTGCGTGCAAATATAGTAATGTCTTTTGAAAGAATCTGAATACGGATTTTTGAGCCGCTGAATGTTTCAAGTGCCTTCATATGTGTCTGGAGAATTTCATAGGCTTTTTTTGCATCATTGTTTTTAAGCGCGCGCTGGAGTGTTTCATTTTGAGAAAGGGCAAAGGCAAAATTAAAAGCCCTTGCCTTTTCATTTTCTATCTGTTTGTTTAAAATATTGAGTAAAACAGTATGCACTCTGTCAGTAAACTCCTGCTTGTTTTGTGTATAGAAGTAGCCTATAAAAATTACCAGCATTAACAATATTACAGCGAGATATTTCTGATAGAGTTTCATGTTCTTTTTACTTCATACATAAAGAATGTGTATTATTTTTTATAATAATACACAAATCTTGGCGTTAAATTACTTAATTTTGACGTATGCACATCCCTGTCTTTGCAAATTGACTATTTTAATGATGCCCGCAGGTGTTTTTTTCACATAATCCTGGAGTTGCTCATCTTTGACATGCTTTTTCTTCATAGTGTTGCCACAGGCAAAAAAGTTGATGTTGTCTCCGCCAAGCTGTTTTAAAGATTTAAAACGTGAAACTGTTCCGGCACCTGTCGGACCTCCGTGCTCGCAGTAAGGCATCTTCACAAAACCTGTGCCCTTAAAATCTTTCATCATGTATTGAAGACATGGACCAAAAGCAACAACATTAATCTCATACGGAATAAGATTTTTGTCAAAATAGCTGGCTGCGTTATTAATAGTATTGAGCATCAGGTGTATACGTTTGATATCGGGAAAATCACACTGATAGACTATCTTGACTACATCATTTTCTTCATCTGCGTCACTGTTTTGCGCATAGAGACCTGTTCCGAGCAACATAAGTAATGCCACTGTTGAGAGTTTTTTGAATAATTTCATTGTCAATCCTTTAAAAAGCTGCTGTTATTTGAATAGCAATACGGTTCCCCATATTGTCTAAAACTTTTTGTGCATTTGCATTACCCGGAGCTTTTGCATCCCGTATCATGTAGTTCAGATCGACTCTTGTTGCTCCTTTGAATCTGTATGAGGCACCAAGCGTTAGGGTTTTAAAGTCACGTTCGCCTTTGGTGTCATTGGTCAGACGGTTTAAGTAGTCATATCTGCCAAATACTTCAAATTTTCTCTTTACGATTTCATACTGAAGATTCACATATCCGCCGTCCGCTTTGTTTTCACTGCCTGCAGCGAATTGAAACTGCCAGTTTTCAGTCTGTGGATCAGGATCTGTATCTTTTGCACCGGTATAAATCATCCCAGAGGCTCTCATATATTCTCCTTCGACTCTGATGCCGTCTTTATGGTAGGTAAAGCCTAAACCGTATCGTTTGCGGTCTGCATCAATTTGGGTTGTTGCTGTTCCGTTGTTGGAGAGAAGTTTTCTTTTTCCGCTTTGTCCCCAGACAAACATTTTGAGTGAGTTTGTATAGTATCCTTTGCCGGGATTTGCAAAAATTTTCTCCAGTGCGAAGTATCCGTAATGGGTTGCCTGTGCATTGGAACTGCTCATACTGATACCGTTT
Source organism: Sulfurimonas sp. NWX367 (assembly GCF_039667065.1). Taxonomy (NCBI): domain Bacteria; kingdom Pseudomonadati; phylum Campylobacterota; class Epsilonproteobacteria; order Campylobacterales; family Sulfurimonadaceae; genus Sulfurimonas; species Sulfurimonas sp. NWX367. The sequence goes on from NZ_JALCZM010000002.1 coordinate 648,884, forward strand.
CCGTTTCCGTACATGTAAGCATAAGAGATGTTCCATGAATCTACCAGCGGCAAGGTGTCAAAAATCTGCACACCCGTATCTCTAAAAGCGCCGATTGGTCTGTTGATTTCTGTACTGGTATAGTGAACTGTCTGTGCACCGCCTGCTGCTGCACCTGTCTGCGCTGCTCCTACTTTTGTTACCTGTCGTTCTAAAAGCTGTTGAAATGTCATAGAAGTAAACTCGATGTAAGGAGAGACAAAGACAGCCTGCAAGCCCTCTTCACTTCCCGGATATTTGAACATACCGGCTCTGATTTTTGCCCCTTTTATATGTTTGAGAGTTACAGAAGCATCTGTAAAATAAGTACCGACATTTCTATGTCCGGCAAGATTATTGACACCGTTGTTTCCAAACTCTGTCATAAAAAAGTAGTTGACAAGGTTGTCATTGTCAGCCATCCCTCTCATCGCCAAACGTGCCCGAAAAAGACTCATACCGGATTGCGATTCCAAATCAGGATTTAAAAGAGAAAAAGGTGTTTTGTTTTTACCGTCAGGAGCAATAAAAACTTTTCCCTCGTCTTTTTTGTAATTTGCCTGAATGAATCCCCAGACTTTCGGTTTGTGACTGCGATAAGGAACGATTACCCCTTTTGGTGCAAAAAACTCCGGTTGATACCCTTGCAGCTTGAGCCAGTCAGCTGCCTCAATTTGTGAAGCACAGACGAGACCTGCCAGTCCAAGAAGCTTTATTTTTAAAGTTGTTTTCATATTTTCCTCCTATGAAAGATGTCGGCAGTGTAAAACAAGAGTGAAAAGAAAGTGTAAAAAAGAGAATTTTTAGAACCTTTAACTAAAAGCAAAGCTTTCTAAAAGTACTATATCTAACTTTTAAAATATACTTAAGGATTTTGAATGGCTGAAATACATTTGGATACCAAAGCTTTTTTGGTCTCAGAAACAGATACGAAAGGGATTATCCGTTTTGCCAATGATGAGTTTTGTCATTATGCCGGATACAGTGTTGATGAACTTGTTGGCAAACCGCATAATATTGTCCGTCACCCAGATATGCCGCGTGCCGCTTTTAAAGATTTGTGGGATACGATAAAAAGCGGGAAGCGATGGCGGGGCTTTGTGAAGAACAAGGCAAAAAACGGTGACTACTACTGGGTTTTTGCCACAGTTTACCCCTTTACCTCCTGTGATGGGCAACCGGGTTATATCTCCTGCAGAAGAACAGTTTCAGAAATGGAAAAAGAGAAATATGAAAAAATTTATAAAGAGATGAGAGCAAAGGAGCGCCATAATGGTTAATTTTTTAACAAAGATTTCAGTAAGAAACAAGATGCTGCTCAATGTTGCAGTGCCTCTTGCGGTCATTGTCATCATAGCCATAAGTGCAATTTACAGTCATTTGCAAAACAGTCAGAAGTATGAAACATACAGCATCATCGTCGATCTGGATCAAAAAATTTCCAAAGTTGTACATGAGACACAAAAAGAGCGGGGTGCAACTGCCGGATTTTTGGGTTCAAAAGGGAAAAAGTTTGCACAAAAACTTGTCTCGCAAAAAGAGGAGACTGACAAAAAAATTCAAGAACTGCAAGAGTATCTGCAAAACGGGAATGTCATCAGTCTGTTGGATAAGGATGTCAAAGAGTACCTTGAAAAAGCATTACAGGATCTCTCAAGGATAAATACCATTCGTTCTCAGGTGACGGCACAGAGTATGGGAGCAAAGGAGGCGATTGCCTACTATACACAAATGAATGCAAAGTTTTTAAATTTTATAGCAAAAGCTTCTTTGCAGGCAGCGGATGCACAGCTCAGTGCCGAGACCCTGGCGTATTATGATTTTTTACAGTCCAAAGAGAGAGCGGGCATAGAGCGTGCAGTCGGAAGTGCCACTTTCGCAAATGACAAGTTTATCAAAGGGGCAAAAACAAAACTGGCAGGGCTGATCTCTGAACAAGAAGCATTTATGAGCAGCTTTGAGACCCTTGCCTCAAAAAAAGATATTGCATACAAGAGAGAGATTCTGCAGGGTAAGGTGATTGAAGAAGTCAAACGGATGGAAACCATTTTGCTGAGTGCCAAAGAGATTGGCGGTTTTGGTGTGGATGCCACCTACTGGTTTGATACGATTACAAAAAAAATAAACAGACTCAAAAAAGTGCAGGAAAAAATAGAAAAAGGATTGAAAGGCAGTGACAAAAGAAGCAAAGAACTCTTTCAGCTTGCCAAAGACATCGCAAACTTTGTACATGAAACACAAAAAGAGAGAGGTGCTACAGCAGGGTATATAGGCTCAAATGCCAAAAAATTCGTTACCAGACTTCCGGCACAGAGAGCCGCAAGTGATAAAAAACTGGCAAGGCTTAAAGGTGATATCAAAAGTTTTCATTTTCAAAACTATCCGCATGAATTACAAAAACGTGTAAATCAATTTTTGCAAAAAATTCAAGAATTACAGGGTGTAAGAAAGCGTGTGACATCACTGGATATTGATGTAAAAAGTGCTCTAAATACTTATACTGCCGCAAATACATCTATGCTTGACACGATTGCCTATATGACACATTTGGCAACAGATATAAAAAGCGGAAGAAAGCTCATTGCCTATTACAGTTTTTTAATGGCAAAAGAGAGAGCGGGCATAGAGCGGGCAGTGCTCTCAAATGCTTTTGCCAGAAACAAATTTCTGCCGGGTATGAAAGACAAATTTGTAAAACTCATAACAGAACAAAAAAGCTTTTTGAGAGTATTTCGCTCTGTAGCCCCTTCCTATCTGGTGGCATATTATACAAATCAGATGGCTATACAGGCAGTGCAGGAGGTTGAAAAGATGCGAAAAATTGCGCTTGAGGCCAATACCATAGGCGGATTTGGTGTGGATGCTTCTTACTGGTTTGATACCATCACGCAAAAAATCAATCTTTTGAAGAAAGTGGATGACCACCTGAGCCAAAATCTTACCCGGTTGGCACATGAAAAATATGAGAATGAAAAAAATGCGCTCTATCTGTATCTTTTTGTAATGCTTTTTATTATTTTGTTTACAGCAGTGCTTTCGTGGCTAATCAGCAAAAATATCACACACTCCGTTTCAAAAATAAGCAAAGGTATGGAACAGTTTTTGGAGTTTTTAAACAGAAAACACAATGTAATCGAAAAGATTGATTTGTCTGGCAGTGATGAACTCGCCCGTGTTGCAAAAATGGTCAACGAACAGACAGTTACAATTAATGAGGGAATAGAGAATGATATGCTCTGTGTCGGAGAGTCAATTCTTACTCTCAATAAGGTACAGCAGGGTTCTTTTAAATGCAGAGTCAATTCCGAGGCAACAAACTCGCAAATCCAGACTTTGGCAAATACAATCAATAAAATGCTCGATACCCAGGAAAAAGTGATGGACGATATACTCGAAGGTCTTGAAAAGTATGCAAACTATAACTACCTGGATAAGATTGTTCTTGATGCAAAAATTACAGGAGAGACAAAAGCGGTTGTAGAGAGAGTCAACAATCTTGGCGATGCCATCACAAAACTTTTGAACGATTCCTATAACAATGCAAATGCACTGCTTGAGCGGGCAGATATGCTTGAGTCAAAAATGCAGGAATTAAACAGTTCTACGGCTTCACAGGCAAAAGAGCTGAGTGTGACAACGCAGGCGGTCAATACTATAGCGCAGACCATAGAAGAGACATCCCAAAAAGCAAATGAAGTTGTCAGCCAGTCACAGGATATTAAAAATGTGATGCAGGTTATCAGTGATATAGCGGATCAGACAAATCTGCTGGCACTTAATGCTGCCATTGAAGCAGCACGTGCGGGTGAGCATGGACGCGGATTTGCCGTTGTTGCCGATGAGGTAAGAAAGCTTGCAGAGGGAACACAAAAATCACTGGCTGAAATCAATACAACAGTGAGTATCCTGACGCAGTCCATTACCGATGTTGAGGCCAATATTTCCGAACAGAGCGAGAGTGCGAATTCTATTAACAAAGCAGTTGATGAGGTAAATGCTATGACAGAGCTTAATGCACAGACTGCGGCTGAAGTCAATGAGGTGGCACGGGATGTCAAAGAGATGTCTCTCAAAGCCTTGAGCGAAATAGAAAAAAATAAATTTAACAAAGTGTAAAGTTTTGATATAATCATACAACTAAAAAAATTTAATAAAGAGAATAGATTATGCAAAACAACATAGAACCGATGACACTTTTTGGCTACGAGAAGTTACAGGCCGAAGTGAAAGACTTAAAAGAGGTAAAACGTCCCGGCGTTGTCAAAGCGATTGAAGAAGCGCTTGAACACGGCGATTTAAAAGAAAATGCAGAGTATCATGCGGCAAAAGAGCAGCAAAAAAGTATAGACAACCGTTTGGCAGAGCTTCAGGAGATTTTAGGAAATGCCCAGATTGTTGATCCTAAAGATCTGCAGCACACCAAGGTGAGCTTTGGCTCAACGGTTGTCATGACAAATATGGACACAGACGAAGAGGTAACCTACACGATAGTTGGCGGCTGTGAGAGCAATCCTGACATAGGGCTCATCTCTTTTAACTCTCCTCTGGCAAAACAGCTTCTTGGCAAAGAAGAGGGTGACGAGGTCAAAGTCCGTCTCCCCGGCGGTGAAAAAGAGTTTGAAATAGACGAGGTGAAATACCAGGATATTGTTTTTGAGTGTAAAGAGTAATGCAAAACAAGAGTAAAATAAATGTAGGCGTGGTCGGGGCAACAGGCTACACAGGGCTGGAACTTGTCAAAATGCTCATAAAACATCCTTTTTTTCATTTGGCATACATCGCAAACTCTGAAGGCGGAACGACCATAAACAAGCTCCATCCTTCTTTAAACGGTGTGTGCGAAGATGAGGTGCAAAAAGCAGATATTGATGCAATGGCGCTTACATGTAAACTGGTTTTTTTGGCACTGCCGCATAAAACAGCAATGGCTTACGTCAAGCCGTTGTTAGAGAAGGGTATCAAAGTTGTTGACCTCTCAGCTGACTACAGACTGCCGCAGGATATTTATGAGGCATTTTACTGTCCCCATACAGACCCAAAAAATCTGGAACATGTTGTCTACGGACTCCCTGAACTCAATCGTGAAGCGATAAAGTCTGCAAAACTGGTTGCAAATCCGGGATGTTTCCCTACATCCGCGATATTGGGACTGCTTCCGTTTATGGACAAACGTATTACGGATACACCGATTATAATTGATGCAAAAACAGGAGTGAGCGGAGCAGGCAAAAAGCTCAGTGAAGTGACACATTTTGTGAATGTCAATGACAATCTTTTTGCCTACAATCCTTTGTTGCACAGACATGCTCCCGAAATTGCAGACAAACTGAATGTCTCTTTTGACAAAGTCAGTTTTGTACCGCATCTGGTTCCTGTGACGCGGGGTATGATAAGTTCGATTTATATACAGGTCAGTGATGATTTCGATGCCCTGGATGTTGTAGAAGAATTTTATAAAAATGACGTACATGTAAGGGTGAGTTCTGTGCCGGTGGACATGAAAAATGTTGCCGGAACAAATTTCTGTGACATCTATGCCCAAAGAAAAGGCAATATACTTTTTATATCTTCAAGCATAGACAACCTGATGAGAGGAGCATCTTCTCAGGCCGTTGTCAACGCCAATCTGATGATGGGCATTGATGAGACGACGGCGATACCAGATATAGCCTATGTCCCCTAAACCGGTTATTATCCAAGAGGGTGCGTTTATTGTTTCTGATGCGCACTATTCACACCTGCGTCCGGAACTTTTATATTTTTTACGAGAAATACACAGTAAAAATATGGCAGTACCCCAGCTTATTCTGATGGGAGATATCTTTGACGCTCTGTTTGGGTCTATAGACTTTACATGTAAGCAGAACAAAGAGGTTATAGCGCTTATAAATGATATTTCCAAAGATACGGAAGTTGTCTATCTGGAGGGGAACCATGACTTTAATATAAAAAATGTTTTTCCAAAGGCCAGGGTTTTTTCGATTAAAAACCAGCCGGTAAAAGCATTGTATCAAAAGAAAAAAGTCTATCTTGCACATGGAGACTTTGACGGGGAGAGACTCTATAAACTCTACACATCTTTGATACGAAGCCCTTTTGTTCTTTTTGTTTTAAAGTATATAGATATATTTTCAAAACATGCGATTTTGAAAAATCTTGACAGCTATTTGAGTAAAAAAAATGACTGTCAGAAATTTACGGGTTTTAGAGAGTTTGTACAAAAGCGTTTGGCAGAAAAATATACCTGCGACTACTTTATAGAGGGACATTATCATCAAAATATTTCTTTTGACACAGACGGTTTTTACTATATAAATCTGGGTGCTTTTGCTTGCAATCAAAGATACTTTATTGTAAAATCAGCTCAAGACATAGAGTTGTTGGAAGAAAAAAAATACTCTAGGGAGATATAAAAGATGGATGAAAAGTCTTTAAAAGTTGGTTCCAATGAGATGGAACTTGTTGATTTTCGCATATTCAAACAGGAAAAAGACAAGGTTTATGAAGGTATTTACGGTATCAATGTCTCTAAGGTCAGAGAAATTATACGTTTGCCAAAACTGACAGAGCTGCCAAGTACACCGGAGTTCATAGAGGGAATATTTGATTTGCGTGAAGTGGTCATTCCTGTTGTCAATCTGGCAAAATGGATGGGTGTGACTGAACCCGAAGATGCAAAGAAAAATGCCCGCGTTATTATTACAGAGTTTAACAATGTGCTGATAGGCTTTATAGTTCATGAAGCAAAACGCATCAGAAGAATCAGCTGGAGTGATATAGAACCGGCAACTTTTATGAGCAGTTCCTCAGGACTTGAGAGCAATAAAATAACTGGAGTAACAAAGATAGAGGGTGATAATGTTCTTTTAATCCTGGACCTTGAAAGTGTTGTTCAGGATTTGGGACTGTATGAACCTGAAACAGATTCCGCACCGGAGAAAATAGAAACATTTTCAGGTCTGGCAATGGTGCTTGATGACAGTGCAACGGCTCGTAAAATTGTCAAAGATGCATTGATGAAAATGGGCTTTCATGTTGTAGAAGCGATGGATGGAGAAGAGGGTCTTAATAAACTGAAAGATCTCTATGAAACTTATGGAGATAATTTGGCAGATAATTTAAAAATAATTATTTCAGATGTTGAAATGCCAAGAATGGACGGTTTTCATTTTGCGGCGAAAGTCAAAGAAGATGAAAGGTTCAGTGATATTCCTATAGTCTTTAACTCCTCAATCAGTGATCATTTTAGTGAAACAAGAGGTGAGGAAGCCGGCGGAGAAGCTTATTTGGTTAAGTTTAAGGCAGGTGCATTTTTTGATGAAGTATCACGTATTGTACGTGCACATATGAAGAAATAGGGAGTGTAAATATGGATGAATTTCAAGAGATACTGCAAGATTTTTTAGTTGAATCGTTTGAACTTGTTGAAAAGCTTGACGAAGATTTGGTCGAATTAGAATCCCGTCCGGATGATTTGGAATTGCTAAACGGGATATTTCGTGTTGCACACACCGTGAAAGGGGCTTCATCGTTTTTGAATTTTGACACCTTGACACATTTGACACATCATATGGAAGATGTGCTCAATAAAGCCCGTCATGGAGAGTTGAGTATCACTCCGGATGTTATGGATGTTATTCTGGAGTCTATTGACCTGATGAAAGCACTTTTGGAAAAAATCCGTGACACGAGCAGTGATGAAGGCATAGATGTGGCCGCCTGTGTCGCAAGACTTGACAAAATAAGCAACGGTGACCTTTCAGGACTTGCCGATGCAACAGCAGCACAGGAAAAAGAAGAACAAGAGCCTGCGGCAGCTGAAGAAGAGACTCAGGAAGAAGAACCGGACTATGACAATATGGACCCTGATGAGATAGAAGCTGAAATAGAAAGACTTTTGGCACAGCGCCAGGCCGAAGACAGAGCCAAAAGAGAAGCAAAAATAGCCGCGGGTGAAGAAGTGCCTGTAATGCCACCAGAACCAAATGAAGAAGAGCCGAAAAAAGAAGAAAAACAAGAGAAAAAAGAAGAAGCTCCAAAGGCACCGACTCCTGCTCCTGTTTCACAAAATAAAAAAGCATCGCAAAATGCTTCTGCTGAGGATCCAAAGGCGGCAGCACCGGCAAAACGTGCACCTGCCACGGTTGAGCAGACGATTCGTGTGGATGTCAAAAGACTTGACCATCTGATGAATCTGATCGGTGAACTTGTTTTGGCAAAAAACAGATTGATTAAAATCAATGATGATGTTGAAGAGCGTTATGAGGGAGAAGAGTTTTTAGAAGAGCTCAACCAGGTTGTCTCTATTGTTTCTCTTGTAACGACTGATTTGCAAATTGCGGTTATGAAAACGCGTATGCTGCCAATAGGAAAAGTTTTTAACAAATTCCCTAGAATGATCCGGGATCTTTCCCGCGAACTCAACAAGAAGATTGAACTTGTTATCTCCGGTGAAGATACAGAGCTTGACAAATCAATTGTGGAAGAGATCGGGGATCCGCTTGTGCATATTATCCGTAACTCCTGTGACCATGGTATAGAGACGCCAGAAGAGCGTCTTGCGAAAGGAAAACCGGAAGAGGGTACGATTACACTCAAAGCCTATAATGAGGGCAACCAGATTGTGATTCAGATAGATGATGACGGAAAAGGGCTTGACCCGGAGATGCTTAAGCAAAAGTCGCTTGAAAAAGGCATCATCACTGAAAAAGAAGCAGAGCAGATGAGTGACAAAGAAGCATATACACTTATCTTTAAACCGGGATTTTCAACAGCTGCTGCCGTGACAAGTGTATCCGGACGCGGTGTCGGGATGGATGTTGTCAAAACAAACATCGAAAAACTCAACGGTATCATAGATATTGACAGTGAAATAGACAAGGGCACTTCTATAAAACTGAAAATTCCACTGACTCTGGCAATTATTCAGGCACTTCTTGTGGGTGTTCAAGAAGAGCATTATGCCATTCCTTTAGCCTCTGTTCTTGAAACGGTCAGAATTTCAAAAGATGAAATATATACAGTAGAGGGACGTTCTGTAATGCGATTGCGTGATGATGTTCTTTCTTTGGTGCATATCGGAGATATTTTTGAAGTTGAGCGTATTTTGGATGCGAGTGAACATGCCTATGTTGTTGTTTTGGGACTCGGAACAAGCAAACTGGGGCTTATTGTAGATATTTTGGTAGGGCAGGAAGAGATTGTTATCAAATCTCTCGGCGAGTACCTCAAAGGTATTGAAGGGATTGCGGGAGCTACCATCCGCGGAGACGGAGGAGTGACACTTATCGTTGATGTCGTGGCGCTTATGGATATGGCCAAAGAGACAAAAGCCACGCAGATAAGCTCGTCAGATGAATCTGCGGTGAAAGAGAAAACAAAAGCGAGTGACTATACTGTAATGATCGTTGATGATTCCAAAACAGACAGAACGATTATGCGAAAAGCACTGGAACCTATGGGGATTACTCTTGTTGAAGCGAGTGACGGACAAGAAGCACTTAACCTCTTGAAATCAGGCGATCACAATATAGATGCAATGCTCATTGATATCGAAATGCCAAGGATGGACGGATATACACTTGCCTCGGAGATTAAAAAATACAACAGATATAAAAACCTGCCGCTTATAGCCGTAACATCAAGAACAAGTAAATCTGACCGTATGCGCGGGGTTGAATCAGGTATGGTTGAGTATATCACGAAACCTTATTCTGCCGACTATTTGGCAAGTGTTGTACAGAGAAATGTTAACTTTAAACCGGAGTTTTTATAATGAGTGATAAATTAAAAGATATTATTAACAAACAGGCTGAACAAAATGACAGTGTTGTTGATCAGCTCGATGATGTGGTACAACTTGTCGGATTTGTCATAGGGGATGAAGAGTATGCAGTACCTATTCTTTCCATTCAGGAGATTATCAAACCTTTTCCATGGACAAGAGTTCCTCAGGTGCCTAAGTATGTTTTGGGTGTGTTTAATCTTCGCGGTTCTGTTATTCCGCTTATAGATCTGCGTACAAAATTTGGACTGCCTCCTAAAAAACAGAGCGAAGATACACGCTTTATTGTTATGCGAAACGGCTCTGATGTGGCAGGATTTGTGATTGACAGACTCACAATGGCAATTCGCATTAAAAAAGAGAATGTGGGACCGCCGCCTGATACTGTCAACGGTGATGACACTATTATAGACGGTGTAGGAAAGCAGGCAGATAAAATTATTACTATTTTAAAAGTGAACAAACTTTTAGAAAGAGATTTTTAGCCTTTTTGTCTCATGCCTGAAAACCTACTGCGCACTACCATTGACAAAGAGAGTATTTCCCTTGAATTTTCAGGGGAATTGACACTCTACAATCTTCATCAAGCCCAAGAATTCATTGCAAAAATCGAGCTCTCAAATTTTAAAAAAATTACTGTTGATTTAAGAGATGCCCGCTATCTTGATACCGCCTTTGCTCTTTTTTTAACTGATCTGCAAGAAGAGTACCATGTAAACACAGAGTGTACAAATACAAACTTTTTGCATACACTTGCATTGACCAAAGAGCATAAAAAAAAGCTCGATAAAAAATACAAACCTTCAAAAGAAAATATATTTGAGTGTATGGGAAAAACTTTTTATCGCTCCTACCTTTCATTTATCTCTTTTATGGAGTTTATCGGGAAGGTTTTTGTCTCTTTTTTGCTCTATTTTAAAAGTGTTAAAAATATCCGTATAAAAGAGATAGCCTTTGAAATCAATGAAAGTGCACTACGTGCTCTTGGTATTGTAGCATTGACAAGTTTTCTGATTGGTTTGGTGACAGCCTATCAGGCTGCTTATCAGCTTCAGCGATACGGAGGCAATATTTTTATTGTGGATATGATGGGTATTTCTATATTCAGAGAACTTGCCCCCTTGATTACGGCAATAGTCATCGCAGGCAGAAGCGGTTCAGCCTATACGGCACAGATAGGGGCGATGAAAATCACACAGGAGATCGATGCTATGCGGACTATGGGCTTTGACCCATATACTTTTTTGGTTTTGCCAAGAATAGTTGCTCTTGTTGTTATGCTGCCGATACTCATTTTTGTAGCAGATATTATGGCTATGCTCGGAGGCATTATCGTTGCCGATTTGAGTCTGGACCTGCCGCCGGCACTTTTCATTGACAGACTGCAAGAGGTAGTGGCAATGAAACATTTTTATGTGGGACTTGTCAAAGGACCGTTTTTTGCATTTTTGATTGCTTCTATCGGTATTTACAGAGGGTTGATTGTCAAAGATGATACACAAAGTATAGGCTACAATACTACAAAAAGTGTTGTCGAGTCACTTTTTGCCGTAATTGTATGTGATGCGGTTTTTTCTATAGCCTTTACAAATCTGGGGATATAATGGAACTGATTAAAGTACGCGGTGTCAAAACAGTTTTTGGTGACAAAGTAGTGCATGACGGGCTCAATTTACATGTAAACGAAGGTGAAATTTACGGGCTTTTGGGACCAAGCGGCTGCGGAAAAACAACACTGCTGCGTGAAATGGTCATGCTGCAGGAGTTTCACTCAGGAAGTATTGAGATTTTGGGACAGAAAATAGAGAGTATCAGTGAAAGCCAGGCACAGGAACTCAGGCGAAAATGGGGTGTATTGTTCCAGTTTGGTGCTCTTTTTTCTTCTTTGACTCTGGCGGAAAATATTGCGTTGGCGCTGCGGGAGTATGCAACACTCTCCCAAAAAATGATAGAAGAAATAGTGGCATTTAAACTTGATCTGGTAGGTTTGAAACCAAGTGATGCATTTTTGTATCCTTCGCAAATAAGCGGAGGTATGCGAAAAAAAGCGGGGATTGCCAGAGCTTTGGCAATGGATCCCAAACTGCTTTTTTTGGATGAACCTACAAGCGGACTTGATCCGATTTCTGCCAGAGAGTTCGATGAACTTATATTGCAGTTGCGTTCAATGCTGGGACTTACTATGGTAATTGTCACACATGATTTACATTCTATATATAATACTTTGGATAGAATGGCTATAATTGATAATAAAAAAATTGCCTATGAGGGCAGTTTAGAAGAGGTTACTTCTGTGAAGAATGATTTTATACAGACTTTTTTTAGAGATACAATATGAACAATAAAGTAAATTATACATTGATAGGGTTTGTCGTTTTGTTGGGAATACTCAGCATACTCGGATTTGTTTACTGGATGCTCAAACCTGAAAAAGCAGAGGCGACACAAAAGTATATTATATATTTTAACGAATCGGTGTTGGGACTCAATCTTGATGCACCTGTGAAATACAAGGGTATAAAAGTAGGCAAAGTAATACGCTTGCGCATAAATCCGAAAAACACCGAACAGGTGGAGGTGACAGTCAGTATGCTAAAGACGACACCTGTCAAAGAAGATACGGTGGCAAAGCTTACTGCACAGGGCATTACCGGACTGAGTTATATAAATCTGACAGAGGGAAGCAATAATGCACCGCCGCTTAAAGCAAAAAAAGGAGAAATGTATCCTGTAATCAAGTCAGCTCCTTCTTTTTTCGCAAATGTGGAACAGTCGCTGGATTCGGTCTCTGAACTGTTGCTTATGACGCTTGACAGAACCAATGAGCTGTTGAGTGAAAAAAACCAGGAACAGTTTTCTAGATTTTTACACGAGAGTGCTATGGTTATGGCAAAAATTGATACAATACTTGATGAAAAAACCATTGCACACCTGCAGGAAAGTGCGAAAAATATGGAACATATCACAGCTCAGATTGATAAAAGTATTCCCAATATGAATAAATTGGTTGCACACAGCATTGCATGGGAAAAGAAAATCAATGACTCTTTTTCGAGTATCAAACAAACATATCTGGAAATGGGACATATTATGAATGATATGGCAAAATCTTTTTCTGATGTACAGAATAATGTTGAAGATATTACAGTGCAGTCCGTACCGTTGATTAACAGCACTGTGACACAAATGCAACAGACATTGATAAATTTAGATGAGCTGTTAGAACATTATGACCGCAGTCCGAGTGATATTTTATATAAAAAAGAAAGATACAAAAGGGGACCTGGTGAAAAATAGATTATTAATTATATGCCTTACATGTATCGCGGTAATAACAATTACCGGATGCACATCGCCGACACCGGCGCAGAATCAGTACCGACTCAATATACAGCCAAAAGCAGTAAAAGTACAGACAGGCAAATGTCGGAAAAAAACACTCAAAGTAGAGCGCTCTTTTGGTGACAAACTCTATATGTCCTTGAAAATGTACTATGTAGAGGGAAAATATGCACAATACTCTTATGCCCAGTCAAGATGGGCGCAGACGCCAAATGATGCTCTAACATATGCTGTTACAGAGTATTTGCGGGATCTGAAGCTTTTTAAGAGTGTGCAAAGTGCAGAATCAAAAACAAAAAACGACTACAGACTGGAAATAAATATAGAAGATTTTATGCAGTATTTTGATGAAAACGAAAAAAATTCTTTTGTCAATGTTGTCATTACATGTAACCTGGTTGATGAAGCAAGCCATAAGACAGTAGCGACAAAAACTTTTTATTTTAAACAAAAAACTTTGTCAGATGATGCAAAAGGCGGGGTTGTTGCACTCAGCAATGCCTTAGATGAAATTTTAAAAGAGTGTGGTTTATGGCTGCAGGGAGTATGTCTTGATAAGTGAAAAAGAGTACAAACAAAGAAGAATACGTTTGGGACGTAAACTGAAGCCTTTGAGTGTAGCTGTCTTGTTGAGTGCAGAGCAAAAAACACGTTCCAATGATACACAATATCCATACCGGCAAAACAGTAATTTTTACTATATGAGCGGTTTCACAGAAGACAATTCTGCTTTGGTTATTGTAAAAGATGCAAAAAAATTTCACACTTTTTTGTTTGTTGCCAAAAAAGACAAAATGCAGGAACTCTGGCATGGAAAAAGGCTGGGAAAAGAGAAAGCCAAAGAGCTTTTCATGGTGGATGATGTTTTTGAAATTGATGAGTTTGAAGAAAAACTTAAAGAGTTTATAGAAAATAAAAAACATATCTATCATGATTTCAAACTGGAATATGCAAAGGTTAAAATCTTAAAACGCTTCAAAAAAAGCATACAAAGTTATGAGAATCTGGCGACATATATTGAAAAAATGCGTCTCATAAAGTCAAAATCTGAAATTAAGCTTATCAAAAAAGCTATAAATATTACAAAAAAAGCACATCATAAAGCGATGAAATTGAGTGCGAAACTGCATTATGAATATGAACTGCAGGCAAATTTAGAGTACATTTTTAAAAAAAACGGTGCCTACAGCGATGCTTATACCTCTATTGTAGCCTGTGGAAACTCTGCCAATACTTTGCATTATGTAAACAACGATAAAAAATTGATGCAAGGTGATCTGATACTCATAGATGCCGGATGCGAATACCGGTATTATGCAAGTGATATAACGCGCACAATTCCTGTCAGCGGAAGTTATACAAAAGCACAAAAAGAACTCTATGAAATGGTTTTACATGTACAAAAAGAGATTATAAAGATGATTTTTCCGGGCGTGTTCAAAAGTGTACTGCAGAAAAAATCTGAAGAGTTACTGTGTCAGGGAATGATAGATTTGGGAATATTGCAGGGAGAACTCAAAAAACTGCTAAAAGAAAAAGCACACAAAAAATATTATCCGCACGGTATCGGACACTGGATGGGGCTCGATGTGCATGATGAATGTCCCTATAAAAAACCAAACGGCAAAGAGATTCCGCTGCAACCCGGTATGGTTATGACCATAGAACCCGGTATTTACCTTGATGCAGCAGATATAAGTATTCCTAAAAAGTACAGAGGTACAGGCATAAGAATTGAAGACAATATTTTAGTTACGAAAAACGGCTGTGAAAATCTCTCTTCACATATTGCAAAAGAGATAGAGGAAATTACTCGTAAGAGTAACTCCAGCCGGTGAGATTCTCTTTTTTTGCTTCATCAAAGGCATCTGAATCTGCCAAGAAATCCATGACATGCATTACTGTATAGGGAATACTTTTTTGATCCTCCGGCTTTACCAGTAACATAGGCATGGGGGTATCTTGTGCCTTGCTGAGTGCAAACCCCACTGGCATAAGCTGACTCATGAGTTCTGCAGGTTTGCCTATTTTATGTTCCTGCAAAAATTTTTTCAGTACGGCATCCTGAATATCTTTTGGCAGTGCCTCTTCTGTATTTAAAAAGAGTGTAAAGTGTATGGGTGTCTGTTTGAAATGATCCGGTGCCGGTGCCGCCATAATGATGTACTCTACATTTTTTAAATGCTCTTTTATCTGTTGTCTGTTGAGATATCGGTCTGTTTTTATTGCCTGGGCTTTCATGATTGCTCTTTTTTTATGACAAAATGTCAGTTTTTAAATTTGTTTGGAATTTTAACATATAAGAGGGGGAAGAACAAGAAAAAAAACAGTCGGTACTTCAGTGCGGGATGGCAATATCTATAAAGATTATGGTACAAAATATGCTTAATTATTTGTATCAAAGAAGGATATATATGCAGTTTATCGAAGCACTTAAACTTAGAAGCAAGCTTTTTTTTCTTTTTCTTTTGATTACTGTCGGGCTGTTTGCTCTTGGCTTTATAGGAACAAACTATGTCAATGCAATGAAAAAAAATATGGATTCTTTGTACTTTGGTTCTTTGATACCTGTAACAGAATTGAATGAGATAGTCAAAACATACAGTTACGACCTGGCAGCTACTGTTTACAAGGTGCGTAGAGATGAAATCAGCCCCAGTGAGGCAGCTTTTAAAATAGAAACATCTCTAAAATATATCAATAAAAAATGGCA
Source organism: Sulfurimonas sp. NWX367 (assembly GCF_039667065.1). Classification (NCBI taxonomy): domain Bacteria; kingdom Pseudomonadati; phylum Campylobacterota; class Epsilonproteobacteria; order Campylobacterales; family Sulfurimonadaceae; genus Sulfurimonas; species Sulfurimonas sp. NWX367. Next base: position 664,741 of record NZ_JALCZM010000002.1, read on the forward strand.
AAGTTATAAGTCTCATTTTAAGACAGAAGAGGAATTATATTATCTCGAATATGCTGATTTGGAGATTAATCGTGCCAATAATTATTTTTCCAAAGTTCTAAAAGCCGTGAAAGTTTCCAAAAATTTAGCGCATATATCAATAACAACACTTGAAAAAAAAGTTGAGACAATTCATAATGTTTTGGAAAAACTGATCAATTATGAAGTCAATATGGCGAATTATGAGAGAAAGAAGTTTTTATATACCTATGATTCAATTTTGCTAAAAATTGGTACTTCACTCGGACTTATTATTGTGGGACTGCTGATAATTCTTTTTTATGTATTTGAGAGTATTCAAAAAGATCAGACAAGACTGGAAATTGCAGCGAAGAAACTTAAACTTGTCAATAAAAAGCTTGAAAATGCCTCTTATACAGATTCTTTGACAAATCTTCACAACAGAAGATATTTTAATTTCATTTATGAAAGAGAAGTCAAACGTGCAAAACGAAATAAAGCCTATATTACATTTATGATGCTTGATATTGACTATTTTAAACAATATAATGACACTTATGGACATCTGGCAGGAGATGAAGCACTTAAAAGTGTTGCAAAAGTTTTAAAAGAGACACTCAAACGACCGGGAGACTATGTTTTTAGACTTGGCGGTGAAGAGTTTGGAGTACTTATGAGTGATACGAGTGAGACAAACAGTGCAAATATTGCCCGGGAAATCTGCAATGCTGTAAGAGGCCTTGAAATAAAACATGAAGCTTCAAAAGTACATGAGTATCTTACACTCTCTATTGGAGTCGTTTGTTGTGTAGCAGATGAAGCGCTGGATGAAGATGTGTTGATTTCACGGTCTGATGAAATGCTTTATGAAGCAAAAGAGGCCGGAAGAGACAGGTATATAATCACATCCAATGCCTCAAAGGCAAAAATTGCCTAGTGTCCGTTTTTGAAACGAAATTTTTCTTCAGTTAAAAGCGGGCGAAGCTTTTCTTTTATATCTCCCTGAAATTCCATCCAGTTTTCTTTAAGAGTGCCTCCGCAACCAAGCTTTTTTTTCAGTAATTTTAAGAGGAGTGCCAGTTCATTTTTTGGTCTGTGAAATTCTCCAACCAGTGTAACTGTTTTGCCTCTGCGTTTTTCTTTTTTAAAAAGTAAAAAATGTTTCGCGGGTTCTTCCGTAATGTTTGAAGTTTTTGGAGGGCCGGGATTATGAACTTCAGCCCAGCTGTCATCATCTATACTCGCACCGATAAAGAGATCGATTTTTTTCCCTCTACTCATTTTTTTCTCCAAGATAGCGAAATCGTGGTTGCATACAGCCATTGACAGATACAGTTTCAAAAAACATACTGTAAGGCCGTACCCAGAGTCCTTCGTCTCCATACAGGGCGCGATAAAGAACCATAAGCTCTTCTGTTTCAGAGTGCCTTACGGTATCAATCACTTGATACCTTTTACCTTTGTAGTGTTCATAAATACCTGTTTTCATCAGCAAACGCTCTGTGCCAAAATACTCATCTGTTCTTGTGTGTAATTTTTATCATGAAGCGTATCTGTGACATCGCGCAGGGAGTAAGTTTTGTGATTATAAAGAACAACAAATATTTCATCCCCTTTTTGTAAAAAAGTAGTCTCTCCATAGGGCGTATATCGTGTAGCCCCTATGCTGACAAGCGCTTTTTTGGGGTAGTTACATGTAACTGTATAACTTTTTAAATCTTCGAGCGGTCCAAAATCTTTTTGGGTATTTATCTGTTTGCATATCCATTGTGTGAGTTTTTCATAAAAGTAGCTGTAACCGCTAAGTGCTACATTTTCGCCATAGGGATGCAAGGCATCATTGCGACGTAAAAAACTGCAGATGCTGAAGTCATCCATTACGCCGCCCTCTTCAAATTTGTCAATTGAAATGAGTTGCGAAGCAAATCCCTTGGAGTTTTGTCCCCAGTTTTTTTTGTCACTGATTTTTTTGGCACCGCTGACACGAATAGAGCAGTCGTTATATGCACCGAAATATTTTGGTTCAATAGCCGTGATTTGTCCGTTTTGATAGGTCAGTTCACACAAAAGTCCTACTTCGGGTTCTGCCTGGACATTGACATCTTCTTTTGGCAGTTGTATCAGTGTAGAAGAAAGCGGATAGGTGAAAAGTATCTCACTCGGACGAGAAGTCTCTTTCTTTTTTTCACAGGGCAGGTAGAAAGGAAAAAGCCCTTTTGGCGCGGCCTCATCCTCTGTTGCAATATTTTTGAACTCTTCAAGTTCTCCGGCCTGGGCAAGGTGCAGGGCAAAATTGCCGGCGATTCCAAGACCCAAATACTCTTCGTATTTTTTCATTTTCAGAGTGTTCCGGCTTCTTTGGCAGCAGCAAACTCTTCATAGCTTCCCTGAAAGTCGGTATAGGTATGATCATCATGCAGTTCTATGATGCGTGTGGCAAAAGCGTCAAGAAGTTCACGGTCATGCGAGACACAGATAACATTGCCCTTAAACTCATGCAGTGCTTCACCAAGGGCAACAATCGCTTCAAGATCAAGGTGGTTGGTCGGTTCATCAAGCACCAGGAAGTTACCACCCTCAAGCATCATCTTGCTAAGCATCATTCGGTGCTTTTCTCCTCCCGAAATCGCTTCGACATTTTTCTCCTGCTGCTCTCCGTTAAAAAGCATTCTTCCGAGACAGTTTCTGATTTCTGATATTTCCCGTTTAGGATCAAAGGCACGCAGCCAGTCATAAAGTGTGCCGTCGCCTTTGATAATGTCCGCTGTATCCTGTGGAAAATAGGAAGATTCAATTGTTGCTCCCCAGGTTACAGTACCGCCACAGCTTGGTTTGAGCTCTTCCATAATTATTTTTACAAGTGTTGTTTTTCCTACACCGTTGCCGCCGATAATGGCGATTTTTTCACCCGGATTTACTTTAAAAGTAACATCTTTTAAGACTTCATTGTCTCCGTATGAATGACAGATATGCTCAACATTTAAGGCTTCATCTCCCATGACTCTTTTTGGTTTGAAAACGATAGAAGGATCACGGCGGGATGACGGTTTAATCTCTTCTATATTTAATTTTTCAAGCTGTTTTTGTCTTGAAGTTGCCTGTTTTGCTTTTGATGCATTGGCGCTGAATCGACGAACAAAAGCTTCTAGTTGCTCTTTTTCTTTGAGCTTTTTTGCATTGTCGAGTTCCATCTGTTTTGCCATGACATTTGCCGCAATATACCAGTCGTCATAGGTGCCGGTAAACTCTCGGATTTTCTGGTAATCAACATCAAGAATGTTTGTGACTACTGCATTGAGAAAATGTCTGTCATGCGAGATGACAACCATCGTTCCCTCATGTCTTTTGAGTTCGTTTTCAAGCCAGCTGATTGTTTCAATATCAAGGTTGTTGGTCGGTTCATCCAAAAACAATACATCAGGCTTTGGATATAAAACCTGCGCCAAAAGAACTTTGAATTTGTCAGCAGAGTCAAGTGTGCTCATCAGTTCATTGTGCTTTTCAGCCGCAATTCCGACATTTTCCAGAATTTTTGCAATGTTTACATCGTATTCATAGGTCGGGTCTTCTTCCACACAGATAGTTTCAAGTTCAGCAAGACGGTTGTTGACAGCATCGTCTTCAAAATCACCGGACATATAAATTTCTTCTTTTTCTTTGATAGCATCATACAAGCGTCTGTTTCCGTACAAAACAGCATCCATAATTGTAAAGTCTTCATAAGCATACTGGTTTTGTCCCAAAACGCCGACTTTGTTTTGTTTTGGAATGATGACTTCCCCGTCATATTCATTGATTTGACCTGAAAGAATTTTCAAAAATGTTGTTTTACCGGCTCCGTTTGCTCCGATAAGACCGTATCTTTTGTGACGGTCTAGTTTTAAGTTTATGTCTTGAAAAAGCACTCTGTTTCCAAAGCGCATTGTTAAGTTTTGTACTGTTACCATATTGTTTAGCCTAGTTAATATTTTTCGCGATTATATCTAAAATATGGTTAAAAAAAGACTACCCGGTTGCGCCCGGAAGCTTTTGCCTCGTATAAAGCCTGATCAACGCGTTTTAAGAGTGATGTTTCCTTTTCTCCGTTTATGTACTCTGTAACGCCAATACTTACTGTGATTTTTTCTACATGTTCAAAAGGATGTTCTTCTACACTTTTACGTATTTTTTGGGCAAGTTCCATAGCCTGTTGTGTATTTGTATGGGGGGCCAGCAGCATAAACTCTTCACCGCCCCATCGTCCGAAACTGTCCGTTTTTCTTATGGTTTGCAAAACAATACGACTCAACTCCTGCAAAATATAATCGCCCACATCATGTCCATAGGTGTCATTGACATTCTTAAATTTGTCTATGTCAAGCATAAGAAGGCTGAAAACTTCACCGTAGCGTTTTGTTCTTTTTATTTCATCTTCTATAAGTATTGACATTTTATATCGATTATACAGACCTGTAAGCGCATCTTTGGTTGCAAGTTTTTGAAGTTCTTTTTCCAGGGCAACCCGTTGTGTTATATCACGGCTTGTGGAGACAAAGTAGCGCACTTTTCCATCTTTGTCTTTTATGGGAGAGATGATTTTTTCATCATAGTACAGACTTCCGTCTTTTCTTCTGTTGATTAAAGTATTCTGGTAGGTTTTCCCGTCCAAAACAGTTTTCCATAAATTACCATAAAACTTTTTTGAATGTTCTCCTGATTTGAGTATACGGTTGCTTTTTCCTATAAGTTCATTCTCTTCATATTGCGTATTCTCGGTTGCAGCAGGATTTACATAAATGATTTTTCCGTCAACATCTGTAATCTGTACCATTTCATGCATCTGTTCCACAGCCTGTGAAAGAAGTTTTAGCTTTTCTTCGCTCTCTTTGAGCTGCTGCGCCGCTCTTTCATTTTGTATGCGTTGTATAAGAGTTTTTAATTTTTCATTCACAGCATCCAAATCTACCGGTTTGAGAATGTAGCCGTCTATTCCAAGGTTAATGGCTTTGTGTAAAAATTCACTGTCATTGTGGGCTGTTATGAGCATAATAAGTTGGGAAGGATTGATTTTTTTGATGGCTTCAGCCATCTCGAGTCCACTCATTTTTGGCATACGGATATCTGAAATAACAATATCCGGATGGTGCTTTTTGTACAAAGACAGCCCCTCTTCTCCATCTTTTGCAATATAAAGCTTAGTGCAAAAACGCTGCAAAAAGCGTGAGAGCATCTCTCTTACATGTACTTCATCTTCCACATACAATATAGCAATATCATTCTTACTCATCAAAGTCTATCCTAAATTCTGCACCTTCTCCGGTGTTTTTTACGCTCAGTTTTGCGTTCATATTTTCTTCAATCATCATTTTAGACATATACAGACCCATCCCTGTTCCTTTGCCCTGTTCTTTTGTCGTAAAGTAGGGCTCAAAAACCCTGTCTATAACCTCTGGAGTGATTCCGCCACCATTATCACGTACTATTACTGTATGATTCTTTAAAATAATTGTAATTTTAGCGTCACTGATATTTCTTTCAAGCAAAACATCTTTTGCATTGTTTATAAGGTTTAAAATAACCTGCTGCAGTTCATTTTTGTACCCGACTGTTTCAAAATCTTCACCAAGCAGCGTAACTTTGATATTGTTGTTTTGCAGTTGCGCTGTTTGAATAGAAAGAACTCTTTGTACCGCTTCTTTTACACTGAAGCGTTCCTGAGTTTTGTCAACCCGGTAGAAATTTCTAAAATCGTCAATGGTATCGGACATAAACTGAATTACTTTTTTTGTTGATTTTATGAAGTCATCAAGGTACTCTTTTGTAATTAATCCGTCTTCATAATCATATTTGAGATTTTGGACGGCTATGCTTATCTCGTTAAGGGGTTGCCTCCACTGATGGGCAATGGCGCCTATCATCTCTCCCATGGATGCAAGTTTACTCTGCTGTTGGAGTGTTTCAAGCTGTTTGATATTTTCATTTGTTTTTTCTTTCACCAGTTGTTCGAGTGTTTCATTGAGTTTGTTAAGTTCTTCTGTGCGTTCTTTGACTTTTTTCTCGACATCTTTTTTTGACTCTTCTAACTTTTGAAGCATAATCTGCAGAGAATTTGCCAACTCTTCGATTTCATCATGCGTATGAATAGTATTGAAGTCAATGTTGTTTTTTGACGTATCATCGGCAATGGCTTTTGCAGCCTGGGTGATTTTACTGAGTGGTGTAATAAGCCGGCGGACAAGTATAAGTGAGATCAAAGCAATAAGCAGGGAGACTAACAAACTGTAAAGAGCAAGCGAGCGAATAAAATTTTCATAGTCTTTTTGTAAAAAACTGCTTGTAGATGTCAGTGCAATGTATATGAATTTATCTTTTGTATAGTGAAGTGTTGTATAGGTAAACAATATATCGTCTTTATAATAACTCTGTTTACTCAGATCAAAATCATAATCAAGCCTGTAGTCTTTGTGCCCAAACACATATCCGAATGTTTTGCTTTGGTCCTTATTGTAAATATAGTATTTGTTTTTGTCTGCAAGATAGATGTTTTTAGGGCTGTTTTTGTCATCATATTGTTTAATCACCCGAAAAAGTTTATTGATATTTGCATTGATGATGAGCATACCAAAGAGTTTTTTGTCAATATATATTGGTAAAGAGATGCGAATAGTCGGCGTAAGCGGATAGGAAAGCTGTCCATACTCTTCATTGAGTGTTATATCTGAGACAGAAACCTCTTCCGGATGGAGTTTTATTGTTTCTTGAAAGTATTTTTTTGCTGCTTTGTCTTGCAAAAGACTCTTTTTCTGAATATGTACTCCCTGTTTGTCTTTATATGTGACAAGGAGTTCCCAACCGGTTTTATATAAAAGACGGATGTTGAAATAGGCATCGTTGTGCGATAAAAGAGCGATAAAGTTTTTTTCAAGAGAAGACTCTATTCCTTCTAAAGTTCTGTTTGTTTTTTTATCATAATTGTAAGGATTGTAAAATGCCCGCGAATATGCTGCAACATCTTCATTTTTTGAGAGAACTTTTGCATCATAAATAACCTGTTGGATGTCATTGTGAATACTTTCTTTGTTTTGTTTGAGCTCAAAGTTGAGATGTTCAAGGGAATTCTCTTTTGAATACTGCATCATAAGAGAAAAAGATAAAAAGACAATCACAAGTATTCCGACCGTGGCAATAATAAAAGTGCCGATGGCAACCTTTGTTGAGAGACTAATGCGCATAGGTACTGTCTTTGAGAATTTGTTGTGCGAGTTTGTTTGTTGCCTCTAAGACACTAAAAACATCTGAAGGTGTTTTGTTCTTTGGTGTTTTTTGTGAGAGCGCAGTTGTATGCTCTTGTATATTATAGTAAACGCGCAGTTCTGAAACAGTCCCGCTGATGAGGCGCAAGGCATTATATACAGAGTTTGGTGTGATGATTTTGTCACGCGGAATAGTAAGTGTTGCTGAGTTGAGATTGCCTCTTTTTTTGATTTTTGTAAGTGTCTGCATGAGTTGCAGACTTTGCATAAAGACATCAGAGGGAGCTTTTGATTCATACTTTAGCAAAGGAACAAGTATCTGTTTTTGCGTCAAATGATAACTGACAGTCTGGATGTTTTTGTAGAGTTTGACAGCAAGAATATAGGTCTCATTCGGAGTATACTCCTGGTTTAAAATTGTATCAAGTTCATACGATATTTTCCATAAGAGATTATAAACATCAGAAGGTGTCTTGTCCTGGTATATTTTTTTCTCGAGGTAGTTTCTGTAGGAGATAAAATTATAATTATATTTTTTTGTATTGTAAACTAGGTTGATTTCATCATCAAGTCGTAAAATGAGTTCATATACCTCGCTTGGTGTTATTTTTGTATTTGGTGCATCAGGGATTTGTGAGGGGTAAAATCCTTCGAGTGATTTTAGTTTTGCTGTTTTTTCCAAATCTTCAAGTCCTTTAACATAGACATAAATAGGCTCAAGTCCATAGACATACGGTACTTTTTTCGCTTTGAGCTGGATGCCTCTTCTCTCTTTGATTCGCATAATTTTATGCAAAATATATTCGCTGAGAGCATAAACTTCATTAGGTGTTTTGGTAAGTGATTTTTGTGGATACTGATTGAGCGGATGAGAAAAATCAAAAGCAGGCAGAAGTGCTTTTGCATACTCAAGATTTTGGACGACATCCGAAGGTGTCTTTTTTGTTTGGAGTTTTTTTGGTGGAAAGCTTCTTTCTATTCCCAAACGGCGAGAGAGTCTGTTAAGCTCTGCTTTGACGGTTTGCAGAGAGTCATATACTTCTGTGGGAGAGATGACTTTGTGCTTGGCTTTTGGTACAGGTACGGGCGTCATCCAGAGTTTTTTTTCAACTTCACTTATCTTTTTTATCAAATCTATTGAGGCATAGAGTGCATGATTCGGATGAAGGTTTGGTCGTTTTGGCGGCATTTTTACATCACTGTACTCTCTTTGTGAAGAGCGTAAAAACTCAATGCGCTCAAGAATCTGCTGTGACTGGATATAGACATCACTTGGGGTAAATCCCTGTCCCAGCAACTCATCAAAACCAAGAGAAACTGTCCAGAGTACCTGGTAAACATCACTCGGTGTTTTGTCTTTGTACTGTTTGTAAGCAAAGTACTTTTTTTGGTTTTTGAGCAGGTAGTGAATCTCTTCTTTTAGTCGTATGACATTGTTATATACATCCTGCGGGGTAATTTTTCTTGGAGGAACAGGCGGAATGGCAATAGGACCAAAGTTGTGTATTTCTCTGTATTTGTTTACTTTTGTCAACACCTCAAGTGTTTTTTGAATAACATGCCGCGGCAGTTTGTTATGTTGCTGTTCAACCTCTTTAAGTGGTTTTGTGATGCCGTTTTCTTTGCGCAGTTCTTCAACCATCTGTTTGAGGACAATAGACTGAGAATAGACATCAGAAGGTGTTTTTACCGAAGCGTATAAAAATATCCCAAAGAGTAAAAAAAGCTGTATAAATTTCATATTCTTCCCGTTTTCTTTTCATTATAGAACAGAAAACTTTTGTACTTTCTTAAATACACATTTGAGCGTTAAAAGTACGGGTTTCTTTAGCTTCTTATTATGTGCTACAATAACATTATGCAAATAAGAGAAATGACACTCAAAGAACTTTATCCCGTGTATGACCTGGTAAAACAGCTTTACACAGAGCTGAGCTACGATGAATTTGAAGACCTTATATACGATATGCGACACATGGAATATAAGATGTTCGGTATTCTGGAACGCGGTGAACTGGTATGCTACGGAGGTGCAGCGGTGCAGACAAGCCTCTGCCATAAAAGACATCTCTATGTTTTTGATTTGGTCACGGATGAAAAATATCGTGAAAAAGGTTATGCTAAAATGATGCTGGAGTATCTGCAGGATTATGCCAAAACTGCCGCCTGCGAAAAACTTGTACTCTCCTTCAAATGGCAAGGAAAAAATGTTATTCAAGTGTAAAAATTTGGTTTTTTTCTGCAGTGCCGACTGTTTGTTGCTTTCCTGCCATGCTCGCCCGCACTGAAGTACGGGTTCCAAAAAAAAACTGTTGTTGCTTTCCTGCCACTTTCAGCCCACCCTGAAGGATGGGTCCCTTTGTATTTCGGAATCGGTACTTTAGTGCCGACTTTGTGTCTTAACTGTGTAAAACCTGCATAACAAACAAATATTCAGCCACAGCACTTTTTGTATTTTTTGCCGCTTCCGCAGGGACAGCTGATATTTCGCTCTATTTTGGAGTTGTAAAGTGTTCCGTCTTTATATTTCCATTGGCCATCTTTCTGCACAAAAAAACTTTTTTCATGCAGTACATGTAAGGTGTCGTTTTCTTTGTAATAGGCTTTAAATTCGACCGTATCTGCCGTTACATGTAACACATCAAGCCTCAGCCACTCTAATGCAGGCGTATGTCGCAAATCTTCAACTGTCTGTGAAACAGAAGTGTGTGCCAAATATTCCCAGTCTTTTTTTACAAATGCCTCATATCTGCTTATCATTAACTCTTTTGGTGTCATAAGGTTCCGTTTTTTAGATAGAATTATACTGTATATTGAACCATTTCAGAACTCAGACTTTTATAGCCTTGAGAGTCGGCACTAAAGTACCGATTCCGAGATACAACGGAACCCAGACTGAAAGCTTATAATCTTGTTTGGAACCCGTACTTCAGTGCGGGCGAGCATGGCAGGGAAGTAACAGCAGTCGGCACTGCAGAAAAAAATTTAGTTTTTTTCACAAGTCATGCTTTAGCATAGAAAGTACCGATTCCGAGATATAACGGAACCCAGACTGAAAGCTTATAAACTTGTTCGTAAGCAAAAAGGTAAAAACATGAAAATAAAATCACTCTATATTGCCGCACAGGAAAAAAATGCAGGGACACTTTTTGTCTCTATGGGCATGATGGAAATACTCAAGCGTAAACTGCATCGTGTCGCTTTTTTTCGCCCGATAATCTTTGACAAAAACATACGTGACGGTGATATAGACTTTATTTTGCAGCGTTATAATCTCGATATAGACTATGCAGCATGTTATGGTTTTGACATTAAAGAAGTCGAAGAGATGATTTCTAAAAAAGAGGACAATCTTCTGATAACCCGTCTTATAGACAAATTCAAAAAGCTTGAACGTGAGTATGATTTTGTACTGTGTGAAGGGATTCGGCGTTCTTTTTTAACCTCGACCATCAGTTATGATTTAAATGTCAAAATCGCCCAAAATTTTGCTGCACCCGTGATAAGCGTCATTAAAGCCGACAGTGCCACAACAAAAGAGATATATGAAAATGTTTTGATTGAAAATGAGTATCTGACTTCTGAGGGATGTACCCATTTTGCCACTTTTGTGAACCGTGTCAATGATGAAAAGTACAAGCAGCTGCAAAAAATGTTTGAAAAAGTGCCTTATACAATTTATTTTTTAAAAGAGGTAGAGGAATTGAACTTGCCTACTATTGAAGATGTGATAGAGACGCTTGGCGCAAAAAAGATACTGCTTGAGAGCTATGACCATACCAGAGTGATAAGAAATGTCAAAGTTGCAGCATTGACACTCGATAATTTTTTAGAACATATCGAAGAAGAAGATTTGGTCATTGTTCCCGCTGACAGATCTGACATTATTTTAGGGCTTTTTGGGGCCTTGCACTCTTCAGGTTATCCGAATATTGCTGCGATTATTTTTCCTTTTAGCATGAAGCTTAATAAAAATATTCAAAAGCTCATAGAAGGGCTAAACAGCTTCAAAGTGCCTATACTCTGTGTCGATACCGATACTTTTGAAACAGCAAGAGATGTCATGAAAGTGCACTCAAGACTGCGTGCTCATTCTGAGAGAAAAATCGCACTTGCTTTGGGACTTTTTAACAGCAGTGTGGATATAAAAAGCATAGAAGAAAAGATAGCAACAGCCTACAGTGATATTATGACACCTCAGATGTTTGAATACAAACTTTTTTACATGGCATCGCAAAATAAAAAAAGAATCGTGTTGCCCGAATCAAGTGATGAACGCATTTTAAGGGCAGCAGAAATAATTTTAAGAAGAGGGGTCGCAGAGATTATTTTTATAGGTGATGAAGAAGAACTCAAAGGGCGTTATCTGCGTTTGGGGCTTGATTTGTCCGCGGCAACTGTAGTCAATCATCTCTCATCCCCATTGATAGAAAAGTTTACGGATGTTTTTTACGAGCTGAGAAAACACAAGGGCATCACAAAAGAGGCAGCCAAAGATGCAATGTTACATGTGAACTATTTTGCCACAATGATGGTACAACTCGGTTATGCCGACGGTATGGTCAGTGGTGCTATTCATGCAACGGCAGATACCATTCGTCCCGCTTTGCAGATTATAAAAACAAAACCGGAATTTTCTGTTGTTTCAAGTGTCTTTTTTATGTGTCTCAAAACAAAGGTGCTTGTGTACGGTGACTGTGCAATCAATCAGGACCCGGACGCGCAAACGCTCGCAGAAATCGCCATTGCATCGGCGCAAAGTGCAAAAATGTTCGGTATTGAGCCAAAAATTGCCATGCTTTCATACTCGACGGGAGAGAGCGGGCACGGCTCTGATGTTGACAAAGTAAGAACTGCCACAAAAATTGTACGCCAAAAGCGACCGGATTTACTTGTAGAAGGGCCTATTCAGTATGATGCGGCAATTGACAAAGAGGTGGCAAAAATCAAACTGCCGAACTCAAAAGTGGCAGGGAAGGCGACGGTATTTGTATTTCCTGATTTAAACACAGGCAACAATACCTATAAAGCCGTACAACGCTCAAGCGGAGCGATTGCCATAGGACCGGTTTTGCAGGGACTCAACAAGCCGGTAAATGATTTGAGCCGAGGCTGTCTGGTGGAGGATATTGTCAATACCGTAGCTATTACGGCTATTCAAGCGGGGGAAAACCAATGAGAGTTGCAGTAATCAATGCCGGAAGTTCTTCTTTAAAATTCAAACTTTTTGCAATGCCGGGTGCAAAAATTTTGCAAAGCGAACTTGTAGAACATATAGGCGAGCCAAATTCGCCTGTAGCAAACCATTTTGAGGCGATAGAGTCTTTACATGTAAACTTTGCAGAGATTGATGCAGTAGGGCACAGAGTAGTTCACGGCGGTGAGCAGTTTAGAGCTTCTGTTCTTATAGATGATGAGGTTATGCAGGCTATAAGTGATTTAATTCCTTTGGCACCTTTGCATAATCCGGCAAATCTTGAAGGTATAAAAGTCGTTCGTCACTATGCGCCAAACATCCCCCAAATAGCTGTTTTTGATACGGCTTTTCATGCAACACTGAAAAAAGAGGCATTTTTATATGCACTTCCCCATGAGCTGTATGAAAAACATCAAATCCGCCGTTATGGTTTTCACGGGACGTCTCATGCCTATTTACTGCAACAAGCGGCATTATTGCTTGGGAAAAAAGCAGAAGATACAAATATTATAAGCTTGCATCTTGGAAACGGAGCAAGTGCCTGTGCTGTTAAAAACGGGAAAAGCTGCGATACTTCTATGGGATTTACTCCGCTTGAAGGGCTTGTGATGGGAACAAGGAGCGGTGACATTGACCCGGCTATTGTTTTATATCTGCAAGAGTCTTTACATGTAAAGCCGAATGAAATAGATGAAATGCTCAATAAAAAGTCAGGACTGCTTGGTTTGTGCGGCGAAAATGATGTACGAAAGATACAAAACCGCAAAGATGATGCGGCAAAACTGGCACTCGACATTATGGTGCGACGGATTCAAAAGTATATAGGTGCGTATATGGTGTTGCTTGAGGATGTGGATGCCATAATATTCAGCGGCGGTATAGGCGAAAATTCTGCATATGTTCGAGAAGCGGTTATGAATAATAAAATACTTAAAAATATAAAATCATTAGTGATAAAAACAGATGAAGAGTTGCAAATAGTAAACGAGTGTTTGGAAGTTTTAAAAAGATAGAAAAATCATACAGGCATAAAAGCCTGCATAAAAGGGGTGTGAGGTTAACTACTAAAGAGGAGTTACGTTCTCTTTCTTAGACTATTTTTCAGAATGTCTATTTTTAGGGGTTTTTCCATTAAAATACCTATTTTTAGGGGTTTGAAGAATACCCAAGTAAACAAAAATAACTTAAAATAAAATAGAAAAATGTTGTCCTAACTTGTATTTTGTTGTCCTTTTAGATATTATTGTTGTCCTAATGTTGTCCTGAAATGAGAAGTCAATTTTAGCATATAAATGAAGATATTTTCTATGTATTGGAGAAAAATAAAGTGTCAGAATATAATAGTTATGGTGGTAAATACTCGGGAATATTGACTAAAAAACTAAAGAATGGTGATTTGGCTTTTTATATTACATTTAGAGATATTGAGTCCAAAGTAAGAAGAAAAAAAGTTGGTGTAGCACCAGAGATGACAAAAAGAAAAGCTTTGGATTGTTTGAATGAAATACGTCAAGAAATTGAAGCAAAAAAAGAATTAGAAAAAAATCCAAACTCACCAATTCCTAAGATGCTTAGAAAAAAAGTTGATAAACAGGTTTATACACTCAATGATCTTGCTGAATATTATTTTCATGAAAATAAGAGTAAAAGTAAACGAGCTATGCAGAATAAATACAATTATCATTTTTCAGACGAAGCTTTTGCAAATAAAAATATACACTTAGTTACAGAGAATGATATAGAAGATTTTATACTAAGAAAAAGCAAACAAAGAGCAGATAACCGTCGATCAAACTCAAGTAATGTGACTAAGTTGCATGAACAAGGTTTTATTCCAAAAAGAAAAAGAAAATCTAAAGCTCTCGATTTATCTCTTGAAGAGAGAGAAAAAGAGGAATATGAAAATAATCTTGTTAAAATCAAAGAACTTGAATCTAAAAATGGTGGCTGGAGAGAAGAGAATAAGATTAAAGTATTGAAAGAAAGAAATAGAGTTCTGGAATATAGATTTTCTCCAGAAGCAAGAAAAAAGCTTTTAAAAGACAAGACTTTAGGAATTGATGAATTAAATGCTCTACTCGGAATTTTATCAAGGAAATCCATTAAAGAGTTATTGCTTATGGCTAGTACGATAGTTACATATGCAAATACTCATAAACATTTAAATATATTTAATCAGTTTCATATACTTAGAGGTAATAAAAACTACATTAGTGTTAATAATGTAAAACCTAGATATTTAACTAAAGAAGAGATCAAAAGCTATTTGAAAGAAGTCAAAAAGGTTACATATGATAATCCTGAAGTACATAATTATCTCTATTTAATATCGCTTCTTGCATTATCGACAGCTGCCAGAAGAGATACTATTTTAAATATTAAGATAGAAGATATAGACTTAGAGAACAATAATATACAATTACGGAATTTTAAAACTGAACATAATTTTACAAGCTCAATAGCAAGTCCAGTGATTAAAGCTGAATTGATTAGGGTGAAAAATAATAGAGAGCCTAGTAGATTTTTGTTTGAAGGTTCTTCAGGTGTAGCAATAACTGCATTTCCTCCAAAGATGAAGGAAGTTTTAGATTATACGGTCAATTGCAATAGATCATATTTAAATTATTTGACAATTAAAGAATTTAGAAATACTGTTGCATCTCATTTAGCAATGAATGGTACATCTATCGCTCATATCGCTCAAGTTTTAGATCATGCATCCACAAGGACAACTGAAATATATTCTCAGTTAGCTCCATCCACCGCAAAAGATGATGTGTCCAGTTTTGTAAATGAATTTTTAGAAGAGTAAGAATCCCTCTACCCCATACACCTACTTCAAATACCCATAAAATAGGCACTTTCAAGCAATTGATTTAATAACTGTCAGCTGATTTTATAGGATTTTTACTGACAATATAACTGACCCTTACAGTAACATTTTACAACTTTTTGAAAAAAATACGCCAATACTAATATCAAGTGCAATTTCCACCTAATTTAACTAGCTAAATTTTTACTCATTTCACTAAAAAACACCCGCCAATTCTAATATCAAAATATTTATGAAATAAACTTTATAAATAATAAATATAAATTTCACAATACTTAACTATAATCCTAAGTAATTAAAAGTACATAAGGCATTATAGATGTTTAAAAATAAATACAAAGAAAAATATTATCAACTTTTATCTGAACATGAAAAGTTACAGGAATCTTATGATAAGCTTGCAAAGGAATTGCAAGAGTTCAAAGTGCAAGATACTGATTCCTCTTGTATGCACTCTTCATTTGACACACTTGCACAATTACAAAACAATAATTTAAAAAACAACATTAGTGATATACAAAAAAATATGGCAGATGCTATTGATGCTTCTAAAAACAGTTTAGAAAAAACTACAGAACTCTCAAGCAGTATAAAAATGGACATAGAGAGAATTAATGAAATTGTAGAAAAATTATCGGGTTTAACAGTTTTAGCGGATGAGTCTATTACAAATATTGAAAGCTTATCTTCCAAAACAGAAGATATCTCACTCATTCTACAACTCATTAAAGATATTTCAGATCAAACCAACTTGCTTGCTTTAAATGCTGCCATTGAAGCAGCTCGGGCAGGTGAACATGGTCGAGGCTTTGCTGTTGTTGCTGATGAAGTGCGAAAACTAGCAGATAAAACTGATAAAGCTGTAGGAGAGATAGGACTTTCATTGCAATCTATGAAGCAGGATGTCAGTAGTGTCTCAGAACAATCTGTAGAGATGCAAAGCTTAATTCAAAATTCCAATGAATCTATGAATCGATTAAGTAGATACTTACAACAAGACTTTTTACAACTTCTTGAAACTTTTGATACAATGTATCTTTCAAATAATCATACTTTTATGTCTTTGGCAAAACTAGATCATGTGTTATGGAAAATCAATACTTACTATTCTATTTTAACTGCAAAAGAGCAGTTTTCTTTTGTGGATCATCATAATTGTAGACTTGGTAAGTGGTATGAGAAAGGTGATGGAGAAAAACAGTTTTCACAAACAAAAAGCTACAAATTTTTAGAGTCTCCTCATGCCATTGTGCATAACTCAACAAAAAAGATTTTTGAAAAAATGAAACAAAATCTTCATTTTGAACAATACTTCGAAGATTTTGAAACAATGGAGAAAAACAGTATGGATGTTTTTAAAATACTTGATAAAATATTACAGGAAAAGACCTCTAATGGGGGGGAATAAATAATGCTTTATTGTGATGATATCTATCATACAATTGATGAAAAAGTTGAGTACAATATATTAATTGTTGAAGATTCAGAGATGTTTAATAAAGCTATTTCTAGCGAACTCTCTAAAAACAAAAACTTTAAGAGTAAACAAGCATACACTCTCAATGATGCACAAAATCTTCTTCAAGAAGATCACTTTGACTTTATCATCTTAGATCTTAATCTTCCTGATGCTTTTGGTGAAGAGCTTGTTGATGCAATAAAACAAATTTCCCAAGCCAAATTGATTATTTTAACGGCTGAAGTTGATGTTCAGATTAGAGAAACACTTTTTAAAAAAGGAATTTTAGATTATCTTGTAAAAGATAAGACTTTTTCATATTCTCTAAAATCAATTGCAAAAATTATTGAAAATGTAGAACTCAATAAAAAAGATACAATTTTGGTTATAGATGACTCAAAATTTATGTGTAAACAGTTAGAAACTCTATTACATGTAAAGAACTACAATGTACTTACTGCCTTAAATGCAAAAGAGGGCTTAGAGATACTATATAGCAATAGTATCAGTACTCTTATCTTAGATATGGAACTTCCTGACAAACATGGTTTAGAGCTTCTTCAAGAGCTAAAAGTAACGACTGAATATTGTCATCTTCCGGTCATTATCCTCTCTGCAAGTAACGATCCTGAAGTGGTTCGTTCTGCTTTAAAACTAGGAGCTTCAGACTTTATAAAAAAGCCCTTTAACATAGAAGAGTTCACATTAAAAGTTGACTTAAGTGTAACGACATATCGAAAAAGAGTGCAACTGCTTTGCTCACAACAGATGGTTTCTGAGTATAAAGAGATAGTTGACGAGAGCTCTTTAGTAACAAAAACAGATACAAAAGGGATTATTACCTATGCAAACGATGAGTTTTGCAGGGTTTCTGGGTACACCCAAGAAGAGCTTATAGGAAAACCCCACAATATAGTTAGGCATCCCGATATGTCAGCAGAAGTTTTTAAAACAATGTGGAAAACAATTTTAGCAAAAAAAACATGGAAAGGTGTCATCAAAAATCGTACTAAAATGGGACATCCTTACTATGTAAAAAGTACTATTAAGCCCATACTAGATATAAATGGTGATATTGTAGAATTTATATCAATTCGTACTGATATCAGTGAACTTGAAGCATATAAGGAACTTTTAGAAGAAAACCTTGAGATATCAGGAAATAATTTAAACTACTTAAAACAGCATGAGGATGCTACAAATAGTTTTATCTCTGTTATGAAAACCAATAAAAGTGGAAAAATTATCTATGTAAATGATAACTTTTTACAACTTAGTGGCTACTCAAAAAATGAGTTATATGGAAAAGAGTGTAAATCTATTAGAGCGATTAAACATATAAAACAGGGTGATTGCGACAAATTGCACAAGCAGTTACAAGATAAAAAAACAGTCTCTTTTTTATTTGAAAATATTGACAAAGATGGAAATAGTTTCTATACCGATACATTTATTTACCCACTTATAGATAAAAATGAAGACATACAGGAGTATGTACATTTGATGCATAATGTAACTGAAGTTGTCAAAGTGCATCAAGAACTTGAAGAGACACAAAAAGAGATTATCTACACTATGGGTGAGATTGGTGAGAGCAGGTCTCAAGAGACAGGAAACCATGTAAAACGAGTAGCAGAATATTCTAAGCTTCTTGCACTTTTAGCTGGACTTGGTGAAAAAAATGCCAATCTACTTTTTATTGCATCTCCGATGCATGATATCGGAAAAGTTGCCATCCCTGATGCTATTTTGAACAAGCCTGGACGACACACCTCTGAAGAGTTTGAGATTATGAAAACACATGCTGAAATAGGTTTTAATATCTTAAAAGCATCAAAAAGACCAACACTCAGAGCCGCAGCTGTAGTTGCATATACACATCATGAAAAATGGGATGGCAGTGGATATCCTCAAGGAAAAAAAGGAAATGAGATTCATATTTTTGGTCGTATAACAGCAATTGCTGATGTTTTTGATGCACTTGGAAGTGATAGAGTCTATAAAAAAGCATGGGAACTTGAAAAAATATTGGCACTTTTTAAAGAAGAGAGTGCTAAACATTTTGATCCAAAACTTGTTGATCTCTTTTTTGAGAATTTAGATAAATTTTTAAAAATTCGTGATAGCTTTAAAGATTAATCTAACTTAATGATTTTCTTTGTAAATTTTCTGTAAAATAATAACTATAAACCTGAATATGAGAGTAGTACAAATGAACATTCTTTTAGTAGAAGATGATAAAGAACTAAAAGCAACACTCACTAGAGGTTTATATGAAGAGGGGATGCATGTCGATAGTGTATCTCTAATTGATGAAGCCAAATCATATATTCAGATGAAAACTTATGATGTTATTATATTAGATAAAATACTTCCTGATGGTGATGGAAGCTCTTTTTGTACTGAACTAAGAAACAATGGCAATAGTGTACCTATTTTAATGTTAAGTGCCTGTGATGAGTGTGACGATATTGTTGATGGACTCAACAAAGGAGCTGATGATTATCTCACAAAGCCTTTTCGTTTCATAGAACTTGTAGCTCGAGTCCGTGCACTCTCAAAACGCTCAACTAACATAAAAAGTCATATTCTCAAAGCAAGAGACTTGACGCTCAACATTATGTCAAGAGAGCTAAAAAAAGGAGATAAAATTATAGAATTAAGAAATAATGAATTTAATCTTCTTCTGCTACTAATGAAAAGAAAAAACAGTGTTGTCTCAAAAACCGAGATTATAGATTATATATGGAATATGGAAAACTTTATAGACCCAAATCTTTTGAATGTTACTATTTATAATCTCAGAAAAAAAATAGAAAATTCTAAAGATACAAAAATCATACACACTGTAAGAGGCATTGGTTATAAAATTGTTGAGTAGACTTTTGAGATATAAAAAAGTTCTTTTTTTACTAACACTGCTTTTAGTTCATATAGTTTTTTTAGAAAATTTGAACTCTTTAGAGCCATATATAAAATACTACATTATATTTAATATTTTTACCATTCTCTACTTTCTCTGGCTAAAAATAAAACTAGTGCATCTCAATAGTTATATAACAGATACTATTGTCAGTATTGAAAAAGAGATTTTATATGATAATATCCAACCGCTTTGTATACCTAAAAACATTCAAGAGATTAAACAGTTTGTAGAAGAGGTAAATAAAATAATTTTTTATTTGAATCAAAAAAACAAAGTTGCACAATCATTTAATGCGAATATGGCACATGAGCTAAAAACACCTCTTGCTGAGCTTAAAGCTAAGCTAGAATACTCTCTTTACTACACAGCACTTCAAGATAATCTTGCAACAGAGTTGCGAGCATTTATACAAAAAATAAATAGTCTTGAAAACATAGTCTCTCAAATGCTCTATGTCTCAAATAACAATATAAAAAAGCTCAACAACTCTATGCAACGGGTTTTACTCAATGATATCCTCTACTCTATATTGGACACAAAAAAAAGTGAGATAGAAGCTAAACACCTCAAAACAGATATAGAGATCAATCAAGCAATCTCAATACACGGTCATGAAAAACTACTTCAACATGCTATTGGAAATATTATTGATAATGCAATAAAATATTCATTACCAAATAAGAGGATAAAAATTATCCTTAGAAAAAAGAAAAACTTTATTTTTCTTGCAATAATTGATTACGGCATAGGAATAGATAAAAAAGAACTCAAGTTAATTTTTCATCCTTACTATAGAGGTGAAAATGCTTTTTCAAACAGTGAAGGGTATGGACTTGGACTTAGCTTGGCAACTTGGATCTTGGAGCTTCACAGTGCTTCTATAAAAATTCGGAGTAAAAAAGGCAAAGGAACCTTTGTAGGAGTCAAGTTTTATACTAGCTAAAACCCTATTGCAATGCCGAGTCCAAAGAAGTCTTCAGACTCTCTATTGAGTCCTAATCCTCCGTTTATATCAAGTTGAATATTCTCTTGTAGTAAATATGTAAAACCTCCATCTACTACTTTTTCCATAGGTACTATTGAGGAAGATGGTATGATGGAATAGAGTTCTATAAAGCTGGCAAAATTCTCTGTATGGCTAAAAGTAATTCCAGCTGCAGGTTGAAAATCATAGATTCGTTTTTCATCCCTGTAAGTACTTGATTGAAATGTTCCAAAAAATGAGATAGTTTCATTCAGTGCATAATCCCACAAAAATCCAATGAGTGGTGAAATATTTTCTATTTTAAAGCTGCTTTGCCTATCTGTTGGCAATGTTACGAGTGTCATAAATGTAAAATTATATTTCTCATTTTTAATGAGGCTATACTTTCCACCTATGGTTATATCAGATGTAGGGCTCTCATTAAAATCTTTTGTAGTACTCCATCCATCCCATAAAAAATCAAATTCAATATCTTCTGTAACCCCTGTACGAAGTTCAAAAAGAGGAAAATCTTGAGTATTGTTTTGAGATGAAAGTGTGTCAAAAGTGTAATTGTATCCCATCTCAATGTTAAACTTTCCAGGTTTCACTGTATATGTTCCTGTACTAAAACCTGGTCTGTCAGCAATAATTTCTGCCTGTATATTGACAGATATAAATGCTACCAAAGCAGTACCTAAAAAGATTTTTTTCATACTTCAATTCCTAATATAATGCTCTAATTGACTTGATACATCCGCATGCCCAAGGTAAATTTTTGTTGTATTCTCTTTTTTTAACTGTTGGAGATGTTTATATGCTTGTATCTTCTTCTCATCATTAAAATATATAAACATATTACGAGAGAAAATAATGTCAAATTTTCCAAGCTTAGTAAGATTTGTTTCAAATATATTGGCAATATGAAATTCTACAAACTTTTTAACATCTTCTTTTACATAAAAACTATTATTTTTCTTTGTAAAGTATTTTTCTATAATATCTTGTTTGACTCTATGAAGTGAACGTTCATTATAGATCCCCTCTTTTGCTTTTTGTATAACATTTTTGTCAATATCAACTCCGACAACTGTAAAATTACTTATATTCATCTCTAATGCAGTAATAACAATGCTATAAACTTCCTCTCCTGTTGAAGATGGGAGAGATAAAATATGTAATTTTTTATGAGTATTTTTATAATTTTCTAAAGCTTCTTGAATCTGTATATGCTCACGAAAAAAGTAGGTTTCATTAATCGTAATGAGGGTTATAAACTCTTCAAAATTAAATGTACTCTCTTGAATATGCTCAAGAAGTTTAGAAAAAGAGGTTATATTATTATTTTTACAATAATCGACTATTTTTTGTTCAATAAGAGGTTTGTTTTCATCTAAAATTATTCCTGATTGCTTCTCAATGTATATATAAAGTTCTTTTTTAGTACTTCTATTTACTTCGACACTATTAGTCTCGTGAGAATACTCAAGAGAATTTAAAGCTTTTTTTCTAAAAAAATTAAACATTTTGAAGATATTTGGCTATATTGTCAATATGCATGATTTCAATGTTTTGATTTTGCTCATAAGCGGCTTTTGGCATACCATAAACTTTAGCACTCTCACTGCTTTCAGCTATGCACAATGCCCCTTTTTTATAAAGTAAATCCATTCCTTTTGATCCATCATCACCTATACCTGTTAAAATTACAGCTGTAACTCCATACTGAGGCAAACATGCAAGTGCAGACTCAAAAAGTGAATCAATGCTTGGTGTATAAAGTGTCTCTTTATCTAAAAAGTCTAAATAGATAGAATCTAATTGGATTGAGAACTTTGAACTTGTTTTACATATATAGATAGAAGATGGTTCAATCTTTGTTTTATCTTCTACAAGGTGTAGAGGTAGCTTGGAAATACTTGAGAGTTCTGTAGTAAAACTCTCCATTACATTACTGTTCATATGCTGTGCTATGACAAATGATGCTTTAGTGTTTTTATCCAAATGTTGGACTATCTTTTTAATATGTCCTGGTCCACCTGTTGATGCTCCAATGAGTATTAGCTTGTGCATTTTCTAACTTTTAAAACTACTAAGTTGCGCATTTAATTTTTCAATGATATCATTTTGATGCTCAGCTGCTGCGGCAATCTCTTCAACACTTCTTGCATTAGTTATAGAGACATCATTTAGTTTTGACATTTTTTTAGATATTTCTACAACACCGTTTTTCAGTTTTTCAACTGCAACAGAACTATCTTGAGCCATTGATTTTGATTTTTCTATAGCATCCATAACACTGTCTATACTCTCTTCTACATCACCTGCCTGTTCAGCTGCTTGAGCTATCTCTTTTGCGTTTTCTTGCATATTATCGCTCGATTCATCAACTGACTGCACAACAACATTGATGGTGGCATTTATCTCTGTAAGACTTTTTTGGGTTCTCTCTGCAAGCTTTCTTACTTCATCAGCAACAACAGCAAAACCTCGACCATGCTCTCCTGCTCGTGCTGCTTCAATGGCTGCATTGAGTGAGAGCAGATTTGTCTGTTCAGCTATATCTCCTATGAGTTCAAGTATACTTTTTACATCATTAGTACTCTCTTTAAGCTCTTGCATCTTCAGTGCAAGTTCTTCCTCTTTTACACTGGAGTCTTTTACGGTACTAATAAGGATATTTATTTTTTCTGTTGTTTGTCTTAATGCTTCAAAAGAGTTTTGTGAGATCTTTTGCATCTCTTGAACTGTATCATCAACAAACTCTGCTTCTTTTGTTGTTTGATCTGTATCGCTGTTGATTGATTTTACAAGAGTAGCTTCATCTTCTACCCGTTTACCAATCTCTAAGGATGTAGCAGAGAGTTCGTTTGATATAGATGAGGCCTCTGTGCTTACAGATTTTGCTTCGCTTATGGCATTTTGTACTTTTTCTATAAACCTATTTATGTAAAAAGCCACAGTAGCTAAGTCGTTTTTGCCCTCTATATGAATTCTTCTGGTTAAATCACCATCCCCTTCTGAGAGCTCTTTTGCTGCATCAATGATGTTCGCTAATCTTTTACTAATCGTTGCTGATATTATCAGCATAAAAATAACAACACCTAAACCTATAGCTATAAAAAGAGTAATCAACTGCATTTGAAGATTTTTAGTGAGTTTTAATTTCTCCTCTTTTTGATCTTTTCTTAATGTAACAAGAGCTTCTTGAGCCTCTTGTGCTTCTTTTTTCATCTGCTTATTTACCTGAAGTGACTTCTCTCGCAGCTCACTAAAAGTATAAAAAGCTTTTTTATATTCACTCAAAGCCTTTAAAATATCATCTATCATTCTTTTGTTTTTTGGAGAGCCTAAAATATCTTTTACATGTAAAGAGAGTTTTTCAATATTTCTGATGTATTCCTCTACTTGGTCTTGATACTTTATATCTTTACGTCGAAGGTAATTTTTCTCTGCTATTCGCATAAGAAAAAGCTCTTTTACTATTTTGTTTGCTAAAGATGCCTCTTCTATCTCATCTGCTATAACTCGTACATCTTTTGAGGTGCGTATGACTTTATCTCGCTGTCTTTTTTGAATATCTCTTACTTTTGAAGCGATAATTTCGACATCTTTTGCCTCTTTTACCATCTTTGCCTCTTCTTCTAAAGAAGCATCTCGAAGTTTTTGAAACTTTTTAAACAGATGAAGGTACTGCTCTATGTTTGTTATAACATCTTGAACAAGCTGTTTGTTTTGTGGATCTTTAAAACTCTTCTTTAAAGCTTTTGCTTCTTGTAAACTCTCTTGCACAAGTTTTTGAAGCTCATTTGCATAGTTTGCATCTTTTCGTCGTATATAGTTTTTTTCGTTTATTCTTGCTTCAAGCATCTCTTTGACGATTTTGTTGGAGATAGAAGCTTTTTGACTTTTATCTTCAAGTTTGTCCAAGTTAGAATCAATAGCAAAATAGAGATAGATAAATGCAAGGGAGATAACGACAGGAACAATGAGGAGTTGTTGTTTAATAGTAATGTTTTTCAACATATAAGCACCTTTGTTTAAAGTTATCTAATACTAGCAAACCGATATGAATTTATGATGATTTAAATATGAAATATATTTCATATTTAATCTAAAAGTCTCTCAAATGACTCCTTTGTCATTGGTTTGTAAAAATAGTAGCCTTGAATTTTTACACTGTTGTGTTTTGTGACACTTTTGAGTGTTGCAGCATCTTCAACTCCCTCTATAACAATAGTAAGATGCAGTGTTTTTGCCAAATAGACAATCCCTTCAAGTAGTTCTTGTGCTCTTACATCATCTAAAAGATTATCAACAAATTTTTTATCTATTTTTATAGTATTGATTGGATAGTCTTTAATGTAAGACAATGAAGAGTACCCTGTCCCAAAATCATCCAAAGAAAACTTAAAGCCTAACTTTTTAATAAGTTCCATAGTGCTAAAAATAAGATCATTGTTTTGAGCAAAAACACTCTCTGTTATCTCAAAATAGATTTTTTGAGGGTTGATTGATGGATACTTCTGTAATACTCTTTTTAAAAATGGGATAAAGTTTTCATCATAAAACTGTAAGATGGAAAGGTTTATGGAAACTACATTTTTAAAGCCTCTTCGCTCTATCATCTCAAAAACCTCTTCTATAATCATATAAGTAACGTCAAGAATCATCCCATTACTTTCAAGTTTGGCTATAAACTTAGCAGGAGCGATAATTTCTCCATCTCTCTTCCATCGCAGTAGTGTCTCAACGCCGTAGAGTGCTTCTGTTTTTGGCTCGACTATAGGCTGGAAATATACTCGAAATTCTTTGTTTTTTACAGCATCTCTTAGTTGAATATCTAACAATGTTTCAGATTCTTGTTTTTCATACATTTTTTTATTAAAATAGATATATTTTGCTTTTCCTGAATTTTTTGCAGCATACATCGCAACATCAGCATATGAGAGTATCTTTTCTCTTGATTCATTTTGGTGGTCTGAAACATATATACCGATAGATATGGAGGTAAAGATAGTATGCTGGTCTATATATATGGGTTTTTGCATAGTATCTAAAATTTTGTTTGCGATATTGCCAGGTACTGTTGGATTTTTGATATTTTGAAGCAGTATGGCAAACTCATCACCACCAAGTCGTGCAAGTATATCGTTGGAGCGAATATGTGTTTTCATCCTTTTTGCAATAATCTCTAAAAGTTTATCTCCCGTTGTATGTCCATAAGTGTCGTTAATATTTTTAAAATTATCAACATCAATAAACATCACTGCAAAGAGTTCATTACTCTTAAGACATTTGCTTATACACTTCTCTATCTCCTCTTGAAACATTTTTCGATTTGGCAGATTTGTCAGTTTATCATAATTGACTAGAGTTGAAAGCTCATGAAAAGTCGTTTGTAGCATCGCTATACTGTTGTTAAGCATCTGAGACATCTTCCCCAACTCATCTTCTGATGTAACACGAATACGCTTAGAAAAATCTTCATGAGAAATGGTAGCAAGTACGTCATTTATCTGCTTAATTGGTTCTATAATAGAATTCATGAGCATTTTTGCAAAAAAACCACTTAAACCCACTATAACTAAAATAATAAGCTGAATTATAATAACTTGCTTACTGAAAATCTCATCAGAGTGTTGGTGTCTCAGTTTTGCTCTTTGTATCTGGTATTCTGAGAGTTCATTGAGTGCTTCTCTTGCTTGACGAAACTCAAAAATAGCCTCTTTGTAGAGAATTGGCTCAAGCTCATTTACACTCTTTTTTAAAAGATTAGGATAAACTTTGTTGTAGATAATTGAAAGATACTCTTGAAAATTTGTTTGAAACTTATCAAGCTCTAACTGCTCCTCTTTTGAGAGTCTGGTGTTGTCATAAGAGTCGAGTTCTTTTTTAATTCTTTGTACCTGCTTGGCTATAATCTCTTTGTGATGTTTGATTTCTAAAGACTCTTTTGCATCAAGTAGTCGTAAGCTTCTATCTCGTATTCTATACAAAGCACCCTTTAAATGTGATATGTTCTCTAAAGGAACAATCTCTTGTGTGTAGATATTATCGACTCGTTTGTTGATCTGAGAAGATTGCCATAAGCTCCACTCACCGATGATAAAGACTAAAAATATCAAACCTCCAAGTGTTAAATATAACCTTGTCTTTAACTGCATCTTGTTAAACATCATTTCACAACTCCCAATAGAATAATCACTTTAGTACTTTAGCATATAAATATGAAATTTTCATTACTCGAGTACAAATGATTAAAATTTAAATTATTTAGGTAGAATTAGACAATGTAAATTCAAAAGAGTTCTAAAAATAATGGTTATAAAAGAAATAAAAATAAAA
The DNA here is from genome assembly GCF_039667065.1 of Sulfurimonas sp. NWX367. NCBI lineage: Bacteria > Pseudomonadati > Campylobacterota > Epsilonproteobacteria > Campylobacterales > Sulfurimonadaceae > Sulfurimonas > Sulfurimonas sp. NWX367. The sequence continues at coordinate 691,700 of NZ_JALCZM010000002.1, forward strand.
AAATTTAAAATATTTTCCGAAGAAGAATTTTCCTTTCACAAGGACTTTAATCTGATTATTGGTGTAAAAGGGAGTGGAAAGACATAACTTTTAAGAGCATTGGCAATTTCCCTTGGGGATGGTCTAATGCTTACATCAAAGATGATAAAAGTTTACGACCAATTCAAGATAATGAGTCCCTCTCAAAAAATCAAACACAATGGATTGCCTACAATAAAGGACAGTATATGAAAGGAAAGCTTGAAATGGATAAGGTCGCTCTATTGAAAGTAGTTAATGTAATATAAAAAAAGGCCACTCAAAAATCTCTTACTCTCCTTGTTATATCAACAAAAATTAAATTCTTTTCAAAAAAAAACACTTAAAATGTAAAGAATTACTAAAAAAATTTACTTTTAGAGGTGCTCAATATTAAGAAAATAATAATTTTCTTTATTATTTAGCTTAAAATAATCATGTAAATAAAAAAGGATATTTACATGAATTACAAAGAAATACAAAAAAAGATCAAACAGCTAGAAGAACTAAAAGCTCAAGTTCTCGATGCAGAGGTAAAAGTTATAGGTTATCAAGATAATGAAAAACTATTAAAGCTTTTGAGTGAAGAGTACCCAAAAATTTTCTCACCGGTTAGAAATCAGATTCTGGCTTTAGTTGAAGGTAAAAAGCCTCTTACAAAAGTTGACAGTGCTACAAGAAAAAAATTGGAGTATGCAATTAAAGGAGAGTGTTTTATAAATGAAATCAACCCTCTTGATAAAACAGGTGCACTTCTACCTTTTAAAAAACTGACGGCAAAAATCTCAAAAGAGATCAGTTTGCTTTCTAAAAAAAATATTCGGGCAGATCTGTTAGATTTTTTAGAGTCTTAGTCCAAGCATATACATAAAGCACAGTCGATGTGTTTTATGTTTTTTAATCTTCCAAACTTACATAAAACTTTCATCGATATCTTTTTAAATATCTTCAATAGTTTCAAAAGAGTGTTATATTTTCTTCTCTCTTAAAGACGGAAAATATTGAATGTGTCATCTCTTCTTCTTTGGAAAAATATTAGTAAGTGCGTAGATATTTTTTCTTATCACACAAGCTGTGAAACATTTTTTTTGTTTATAAGCTCTCATCTTAAAAAAGAGAACTTCAAAAATGTGCATATATTACTATATTATCTATAGGAAATTTTCAACTTTTCAAATTACTCCATTTTTATATCTGGACTCTAGATCATTTTTTAGAGTAAAAAGGACTAAATAAGCATCAGTTTTCATCTGTAATCTGTATCAAAAAAAGATCTAACATTACATCAAAAAAAATTTTGAACTTTCATCCAAAAATCATCTGTAAACAGGGTTCATTTTTTGATCTTATTGGAGTGTAAAACAATTGTTTTTTTAGATGAAATGAGATGGTTTTTTTGCAACTTAAAAAGAGAATATTTTGTACTTCTTTCTCCGAAACTCTGTAAAATAGGGTTTGCTTTTACTTCTTTTTTTACTCTTTTCTATTGTAATTTATCTCTATTTTTTTTACTGTTGTTTGAGTTTATTGAGCAAAAAATATAGGAACTTTCAGATGAAAAATGAGTTCTTCAGCAGTTTATTCGCATCAAAAAATGAGCCATTATTGACTGTTTTTCATTCAAAAAATGACTCCTGTTCTTTGTTTTTTAGATCATTTTTTGAGTTGAGAATCAGAAAATCTCTCTTGTTTTTTACCGGAATAAGCAACTCAAAAAATGCTTGAAAAAATGTAAAAAGGGATAAGATTTTTTCTGAGACTCTTCATCTTTTTTTATGGTGACTTTTACATAAATTGGAATATTTTACATCTAAAATCCAAAGATGTTTTTGCTCTTTAAACCATAAAATTCTTTTGAAAAAAAAGATGATCTAAGCCCCTGTAGAGGATGCTTCCGCTACAATATTGCATCTAAAAAAAGTAGCTGTTTCTCTTAAATAAGAGCAATCTTTTTCTACAATCTTCATATAAAAACAAGGTGGTCTCTCTCTTAAAACATTTCCAAAAACACTGTGACATACACAGATGACTTTATTGTCAGAGTTACTCCATTTGAAAGGTATTTTTTATGGCAACAATGGGCTTTTTACAGAACAAAACATCCAATAAACAAAGAGAAAAAGATACACTGATTGTTGATGATACATTTAGACATTCTTATTGTGTCGGTCAAACAGGCTGTGGAAAAACATCCTCTTTTGTCTATCCAAATCTTGATGATAGACTATCAAAAGGTCATGGAGTTTTAATCTTTGACTATAAAGGCAAAGAGCATGCAAGTGTTAAATATTTAGCAGACAAGCATAATAGATTAGAGGATATTATTGAGCTTGGTATTCCATGGGGTAAGAGTTGCAATCTTATTCAATACTTTAATGAAAAAGAGCTTGGCAATTTTGTTACAGGAATTATGAATCTGAATGAAAAAGATGCTTACTGGTCAACCACAGCTTCGAACCTTGTTATCTCTGTATGGAAGATTATAAAAGCCTATATTGATGTCATCAAAGCAACTGAAGATTATAATATTCAGGAGAACTTGTACAGTGCAATTGTAAGATTTAGACTTCCTGCAAGGGTGACTTTTTCAGATATTGCAGAGGTTCTCTCTTCTCATGAAAATATTGTTCGTTTTATAAGCAATACAAAAAAAATTCATGAACGTTTTGGTACGATAATAGAAGCTAATATTCACGAACTTGTTATGAAAATTGACTCTTTGAGTATACAAGAGAGTTATCTTGAGCTGGTCTCAAAAAACATAGCTTTTAAAAATATTCTCAATGAGCAGAAGAAATCTTTGCAGATATTTACAGACTCCAAGAACGCTTCTAATCAGACAACAACAATTCAGACAATTCTTTTGTCAATGAGTACAACGTTTGCATCTGTTGCCAATAATAAAAGCATAAATGATTATAACGGTATTGAAATTGCAGATAGTCTGAGTCAAGGTAAAGTAGTCATACTCAATGCTCAAGAATTTCAAGATATTGCTCTTGCCACATTGACTTCTTCAATACTTCAGGAACTCTCAAAAAGAGTTCAGCAAAAAGAGATTAGAGGTGTCAGTATATTTATAGATGAAGCGCAGAGGGTTTTAAATAAAGATTTTGGATCGCTGCATTCAGATGTACTGCGTGAGTCCAAAGTTGAACTTTTTCTGGCTTTTCAAAACCATCAATTAATGATTAACAAACTTGGTTCAGATCAGTTTTATGCCCTTATTCAAAATCTCTCTTCTGCATATGTTTTTGCAAATTCTCTGGACTTCCAGGATTTTGAGACATCCAAACTGGAAACATTTGAGTACTATTATAAAAAGAGCGATAGAAAATATATTGCAAAACCATTCTTCCTTGATCATGATGCAGTATTTGAAGCGGTTTTAAAATACTGCAAAATCAATAAACTTTACGATTACCTTGGTATTCCAAAAGAAGATCAGCACAAAATAGTGCAGTTTAATCCCTATCTCTATCAGCAAAATCTTATTGAACTTAAATCAAAAGATGGAAATATAACTGTTATGAAACTAAGAGATGCAGATATAGAGCTGAATGCAAAACAGATGATAGATACAATAATTAAGAACTACTCTGTCAAACTCAGAAAACAAAATGTTACTTCAAAACCTTCACTTATGAGTTACATAGAAAAAAGAGAACGAGAGATCAGTGAATTTTTGGATGTGCAAAATGAGTGAGAGTATTGACAGGAGACTTGATGAAGCCTGCACACCGATATATATTTTTAATAATCAAAAAATAGAAGCAGCAGTTAGAAGAAATGCTCACTTGATAGATGCAAATGATTTGGAGAATGTACATCGTAGAATTTTAAAAGTGCTGGGAATTGATGGTGAAAAAAGCAGTAGATATTTCAGCTTTGCCAAATTTAAAGCTTTGTACACCAACATAAAACTTTCACAAGAGTCAGTCTCAAATGAGATAACAGATATGGACTTAATCTAAACGGAGAATAAATATGCAGTTATTAACGGATAAACTAAGAAAAATTATTCCACCTTTTTACAGTAGTGAGGATGTTGAATTAGAAGAGAAAATGGTATATGCCAAGTTTTTTTTAACTGATGTAAACTGGACTTGGTACATTTTAGAGTATGATCAAGAGAGTAATAGTTTTTTTGCTCTTGTTGATGGTTTGGATCAGGAACTTGGGTATGTGAGTTTGGATGAACTTGAACAGGTCAGAGGACATATGGGGCTGCATGTTGAAAGAGATTTATATTTTACACCAACTAAATTTGGGGACTTGAAGATATGAAAAAGTTTGAAGATTTGGATGATGCTTTAAAGAAAGAGCTTGAAAAAACAGTTAAGGAAGATCCTTTTGGTCTCAATGCTGAAACACTCTATATGAACATATATAATTCCAGTGGACCGATAACTACAATAGCTGAAATTTTTGAAGTTAAGGCTTTTATTGTTCGTAAAATAAAATCAGGTATTTAATCTTTACGGAGTATAATTATGCATAATTACTATCAGGAGAAGAGTTTGAAATTTTTAGATATTTACTATATTAGGCTCAAAGTATTTCTTCATCAACTTCGTAAAAAGATGTTGAAAGTTTAATGGTGGTAAAAAGTAGAATCTTGAAACTCAATAAAAATTTTGAACCTTCACCAATTCCGGCAGAAGAAGTTTATGGAGGTTTCTTACAGTTCAATATTTCTGCTATTATTAGTGATATTTCATCTAAAAAACTCATTGCTCAACAGAAAAGAATTTATCTAAAACAGTGGTTTGAAGAGCATTCAGCTGATTTTAGTACAATCAATAAAAAACATTTAAAGTCAGTAGATTTAAGTACACCAGTTATTCAAGCAGAGATTAGAATCAATAGGTATGAGATAATTGATGGCAATCATCGTATGAAAAAAGCACTTGATGATGGACGAACATATATAAACTCTTATCAGGTTTCAGGTGAGCAGTTAGCAAACTATCTTTTAAGCAAAAAACAATATGAATCTTATATTCGGTATTGGAATGAGAAAGTTGAAAATTACATAGAAGATATGGTATAAACAACAGATTAAATACTTAGGATGTTACATGATAAAGTTCGATAAAAAAGCGATGCAGAAATTCAATGAAATACCTGATGAAGTTAAACCTAAAATACTCTCAAATGTATATTGCTCTCACTGTAAAGCTATCGTCAAAATTGTTGATTTTGAAGCAAAGATGGATGGAGAGGAGTTGATTCTAACTGGTAAATGTGAAAAGTGTTCCGGCAGTGTTGCAAGGTTGATAGAGTGATAGATGCTTTCTGAGAATATAAAAGTAGAACTTGTGGCACAAAAAGTTTTATTTTACAGGTTTTGTTGACACGGAATTTTTAACACTATCACTCTTTGACTGCTCTAAAAAACTATCCGTATCTATGTAAAAATAGAGTAAATAATCTTATAGAGCAGTTTGAAGTTAGTGCTTAGATTGGCTTTTGTCTACTTTCAATATCAGTGTTATTATTTTGAGCTTTTGCTTGCTGTTTCCGTTCAGAAAGGGCATTTTTTGAAGATTTCCTCACCTCTTTTGATTTATCGAAAGAGAGTTTTTTCAGAGCTATCTCCGGTGTATTTGGATGTTTTATGACATGGAGTTTTACTTTATCATACCAACTGTCAGTAAGACTCATAAGAAGCATAGGTTGAGCACTCTTACTGTCTGCCATTGTAAGAAGCATCTCTTCATTGGATAAATTTGATAATGCCAAATAGGGAAATATTATTTCATCACTTTCCCTGTAAAGTTTATTGTAAATTGATACCGGAACATCTTCTCTTTTTGCCAATATAACTCTATACATCTCTTCATCATGATCAGCAATATAGTGTAGAAGTGGATGGTCTCTTATGAATTCATCACTATCAAGTATTTTATCAACGGCTAAAGTAAGAAATTTATGATTCCAAACTGTATCAAATTTATCTCCATTCTCTCCAATCCAACCATCCTGTTCAATAAACTTTTCTGCAAACTTGTTGATTATATCAGTTGTTGAGTTGGGATTTTGCAAAACTTCCAAAACAACATCATCATCTTTTTCGTTTATAAAAAGTTCTAAGATTTCAGGTGTTGCATATTTTGATTTGGCTACTTCTCTTCTGACTGCCCAGTTTTCATCTTGTGCAAGACTTTTTAAAATAGATGCTTCCGGTTTGTCTCTCCAAACCAACTCAACACGTATATCCCCATTTGGATCCTTGGCAAGATTTTTTTGAATATCAAGAGGTGTTTTTGGATCTTTTGCCAATCTTATTTTCACCTCTTGATCTTGACTGTCAGCACAGGCTTGAATAAGTTTATCTCTTAAAATTCCAACGATACTTTTATTCTCCAGCAGCACTGCCAAAATACTGACTTCTTGTAATTTACCTTCGGCATTTGGAAAGCTCAAAGTACTATTGTCATCTATTAATGCCTGTAAAAGCATTTCACTTTTGCCATTAAATGCCTGTGCAATACTGAATTTTTGGTGACTGGAAAGTTTATTCATATCTGATACTATCAACTCTATTGTTTCATTTTCTATATCTTGTTGTTTTTTCATTTTAATCCTTTTCTTTTAAATCTATTTTAAGCAATAGTTTTTCTAAAATATTTATATCAGTTAAATTTGATGAAAAATGTGTAAATTAATCTAGATCTAATAGGGGTTCGCTAAACTTAGATTGTGAAACGGGTTAATTGACAAAAAAGGCCTGTAATACGATCTCTGAGAGATGTGTTTCACAAACGAAGGTTTAATTTACACCTTGATTTTTAAAGGATTTTAATGTTGATAGGTTATGCAAGAGTTTCAAAATCAGATGGAAGTCAGGTCTTAGATTTACAGATTGATGCTTTAGTTGAATCCGGAGTTAACAAAGAAAATATCTATACTGATAAAATCTCAGGATCAAAAAATGAGAGACCTGGGCTTGAAGCATGTTTAAAAGCATTACGCAAAGATGATGTATTGGTTGTATGGAAGCTTGATCGCCTTGGTAGAAATTTAAAACATTTAATCGAAACAATCGATAATCTGACTTCAAGAGGAATTGGCTTTAAGGTCATATCAGGTACAGGTGTAAATATTGATACTACTAATCCTGCAGGAAAAATGATTTTTTCAATTTTTGGAGCTTTGGCAGAATATGAGAGATCTATCATCCGTGAACGCACTGTTGCTGGAATCAAATCTGCTCGTGCCCGTGGTCGTACAGGTGGTCGAAAATTTCAACTTACAAAATCACAAGTGCGACTTGCTCAGGTGGCTATGAAAAATAGAGATACTTCAGTTTCTGAACTTTGCAAAGAACTTGGAGTTACCAGACCAACACTATATCGATATGTTGGACCTACGGGTGAACTTAGAAATTATGGTATAAAAGTTTTAGATATGGCATCTTAAGATTTTCTAGCCATCAAATTATACATTTGTATTCTTAGTGGGGAAATTCTTCCCCAACTTCTAATCCCTTTTTTTAAAAGAATCTGTGCAATTTTTCTATTGCGCAGTTTAATAATGTCACCATTATAATTAACAGCAAAATAACTTGTTATTTGACCTTGATAATGATGTTGTTCTTTTTTTTCATAGACTCCACCTTGTGTTAAGGCCCATTGAAAATAAAAACTGTACGGCTTACTTTGGATATTCTTTTTGTGTATAAAAACTCTTGAGAGTTTACCTGTACTTTTTTCTATAGAAAGTTTTGCTACATATGCTTTGTCATACATATTGTCATGTATAAATTCGCTTTTAATAATTGTTTTCATAAATGTTCCTTGTTAGACTCTATTTTAAGGAACAACAGCCAACAATTTCTTCATCTGTGTAAAAGCATTACAATTTTATTCTCATTCATACATCAATTCACATTTTCTTATTATTTTTTTTAACTCTGCAACCAAATATTTGGGATATAACAACTTGATATCTGTTCCACTTCGTTGAGCATAGCTTAAGATATCATCTTTACATCCTTTTCCAGTAATATAAATTTTATTTCGAAAGTCTATATCTTTAGATAGATCAATTTTGTCTTTGATTTCAGCTGTAAAGCTCTCTTTTTCTGCTTCTTCTATATACATCACTGTATTTTTTAAAACATGTAAATCAAACAAATCTTTCATGTTTGTATTGGCTTCAAAAATAACCTCAATATCTTCTTTGTAGTAATGAGTACTTCCTTCATTTATTTTCTCTTTTTTCCTGTCTTGATATATCTTATGATTATGTTCATACATATCATTAAATATCACGAAACACTTTGTATCTTTCCAATATACCGAAGTTTCTGTCTTATCTGGAACTTTTAAATATAAAATATCTTCAATTCGTACTTGATATTTTTTGTTATGCTCTTCAAATTTTAGATACTTTTTTCTATCTTGTTCAAATAGAATTTGTAAGGTGTCAACATTTTCAAATTCTAGCTTGTTATTAAGTGAACTGTTCGTTTTATTAAGTTTAAAACTCAGAGTGGAGGTATCATCGCTAAGTATTTTAATAATATAGTTTTCTATATTGGCAAAAGCAGCATGATTTTTAGGAGCTTGCAGAGTGAAACCTACTATCTTGTCTATATGGCTTAAAAAATTATCAACTCGATTAGGTGCATTATATTTTAAAAAGGCAGCAAGCAGCGGTAAGAGATCTACCAAAAGATATGTATTATTAAGTGAAAATCTCTGGTAATTAAACCAATGTTGCATATTTAGTTTATAAGCATTAGGAGAAACATATGTGACAACATTGTACACAGATAAAAATTTTAATGCTTTTTCTATAGCATCCCTCTTTGGTTTGTATGTTGAACCATCATTTGCAAAAACTGAAATTTTTATCTTTTTTTTACTATCTTTTAGCCTTTCAATATGCTTAGACAATGAGTTTATTTTTTCTTTGTGTTTTAGAGGATCTTCTCTTTGCAAAGAGTGCAGTTCTTCTTGTAGATTTTTCCTTTTTTTAGCATTTATTGTTTGAAGTAGCTGTATGTGAGTCTCAACAATTTTATGTATTTCCTCTGTATTGATTTTATAGATATCTGCTGTTTTAATTGGATAGTTAGTTTCGTTAATAAGCCTAACTAATACAGCAATTATTGCAAAATTTACATTTTGAATACCTGTTCTATATGGTGCCTTATTTTCATCAGACTCTTTTATTAGTGTTTGTAGATATTGTTCAATTTTTTGTTCATCAGCCTCAGAATATTCTGTACATATCCTATTTAACTCCTGATAATAAACTTCATCACTTCCACATAGTTCCAGATTTTGTGCAATCTCTTTCTTTGCTGCTTTATCAATTGTTTTTTTCTTCATACAGAGCTTCTTTTTTAAATTATTTCCTAGCCTATTTTTTCAAATACGACTTATGAATCGGATATGAATGTCATAACCCTTTTTATCAATAACAAAAGGAGATCAGATGAAAAATCTTATCAAAAAAACTAACCCAAATCCAATAAAAGGATTATCTTCATACAAGAATAGTCTTAATGAGTCTAATATACTCACTTGTGGCTCTATATGCAGTGGTATTGGTGCATTTGAACAGGCATTAAAAAATATAGGTATTACACATATAAATAAATATATGGTAGAGATAGACAAATTTGCTCGCAAGACTTTTGAGGCAAATCATACTGTTGAACACACTTATAAGGATTTAACGCAGTTAGATTCTACAAAAATGCCTTATGTTGATTTGCTGGTGCTCTCACTACCCTGTCAATCATTCAGTATGCAAGGAAAAAGAGGTGGTTTTAATGACACAAGAGGAACCCTAACATTTGATGCTTTAAAAATTGTTAAAGAGACCAAGCCTAAATACATTATCTTTGAAAATGTCAAAGGCATAATCAATCATGATAAGGGTAATACTTTTGAAGTGATTAAGGCTGCATTTGAAGAACTTGATTACAAAATTTACTACCAGGTATTAAACTCCAAACACTTTGGTTCTGCTCAAAACAGAGAAAGACTGTTTCTTGTAGCAATAAGAAAAGATATTCAGCATGGATATCATTTTCCAGAACCTCAAAGCAATCGAAAGTCTGTAAATGAATATATAGAGATAAACAAAAACTACTCTTGCTGTTTATATGATGCTTCCAAGAGAGTTCCTTTTAATGCAAAAAGAGTTACAGATATCATAAAACTCTGGAAACTTCCACATATTAAATATGCTTCTGATCAACGTATATGTTCTACTGAGGGTATTGCACCCTGTATAGTTGCTTCATCTGCAAAGACAAAGTTCTATGATACAAAAAACAAACTGTTCCGATATCTGACACTCGAAGAGATGGCAGCAATCCAGGGATTTCCATCTGATTTTGTATTTCCTGTTTCAAATGCTCAGAAGAAAAAACAAATTGGTAACTCTATTACAATTTCTGTACTTGAAGCAATAATCGAAAATCTGCTTTTATACATAAAGCCGACATCTCTCAAAAGCTCATCAAGAAAAACAGAGCAAAAAACTAAGAGTCTTCTACAAACTTTAAAAAGTATGAAGAATATCTCTTCTGATATTATTACAAAGAATATCAAAAAGATACGCTCTGAGGAATTGAGACGAAGTTCTCAAACAATTGTAAAGAATATTACCAAACCCTTTGTATCAAAAAATATGTATGTTAATCAGGCATTAATCAGCTACTCAAAAGATAAAGATCTGTTTGCATCTTTGAAAAGTATGAATGAAAAAGAACTGCAGATTTTTCTCAAGCAGAGAGATTTGGAAATCATAAACTATGACAGCTTTTCAGATGACACTAATACTAAAAAATTTGTACTGTTTCCTTATGCCGGTGGTAAGCAAGGTGTAAACAAGACAGATATGCAGCAATTAGCTATCAATGCATTTAAAAATAAAAAATATACAAAATTTATAGATATTTTTGCCGGTGGTATGGGTGCTACATATAATGTATTACCTGTTTTACTGCAAAACAGTATTGAAGAAGTTGTAATCAATGATATCAACAAGTCCATTATCAATGTTTACAGACAAATACAGAGGAAATCAAAACAAGTACAACGTCATTTAGCTTCCATCCCTCTTGACTACTATAAAAAATATGGAAAATTTGCACCTGTAAGCAGAGAAGAGGCTCGTGAATTACATATCAGTATAGAAAAAGAATTTAAAGATCTTGAATTACAAAAGAAAATGTCACCTAGAAGAGCAGCTTTATTCCTTTTTTTGATTCACAAGTCTACCGGAGCCATGCTGGATTATGATATGAAAACAAAAACCTGTTTTTTTGAGACATCCTATAAAATTATCAATATAGAACTACTGATTAACAAAGTAGCTCTTTATCATAAGATACTTACAAGTACAAAGATTACATTTAAGTCTGTACAGTATCAAACACTATTGAAAAAATATAAAAACAGTTCAGATGCTTTACTACTTATAGATCCTCCCTATATTGAATATTCTGAAAAAGTATCAAACAACAGCTCCTCTTTTACCTATGGAATAGACTTTAACCATAAAGAGCTGCTGAATAAAATGAAAAATATACAGGCAGACTTTATCTATTACAACAATCATAATCCATTAATTGAAAATTTTGCAACAAGATACTCCTATAGATATAGTAAAAATATCAGAACATATGCCAATGGTGTTTTAAAAGATAGAACCAAGGCTGTTGAAGTTTGCATGACAAAACTTCCAAAAAGAAGTAATAAAAGCTCCTCTGGTGAGCAGTTTGAAACTCCATTGGTTGCATAGTATGCTTTATAGAACAAATGTACTTATTATTTTATCAAGCATAAAAAGGAGATTTAAGCCTCCGTAAAAATAAATATTTTTATAGTAGGGACTTGGTACCTGATACCATTCGACAACTTTTTAAAATTTTAGTGATTGAAATTTATGTCTAAAGAGATACCAACTAAATCTGGTATATCTTCAGATAAATTTCAATGGATTTTAAAAGTTATAAAATATTTACTATGTGCCTTGTTATAGGCACATATTTATATATTATTCTCTTCTTTTTTGAGCTTCAGTGTATACTTTCATTCCCTCTCTTTTGCCAATAGCTATAACCTTGACAACTAAAATATCATCAACAATCTCATAGACTATACGAACCTGCTTTTTGGCAACATAGACTTTTCTCAAACCTGAGAGATTCAGATTGTTCTTATTGCCAAGAAGTGGACCAAGTTCTGGTGAGACTTTTATCTTCTCTAATTTTTTAAAGACTTCAATGCGAACAGAGTTGTTGAGTTTTTTGAGATCCTCTTCGACAAGAGGATGGTAAATAATCTTATACATTTTTTATAGCTGACTTTTGCTGATACCAAATTTGGCAGCCATATCATCTTCAGATATATACTCTGAGAGAGGTGTATCTTTTCTTTGCTCAATCATATTATAGATTTCACTGTGTTCAGCAAGTTCCATTGCCTCTTCAAGAGCTTTGAGCCTTTCATATTCATCTGTTGAGATAACAACAGCTTCAAGCTTGTTGTTTTTAAGAATCCCTATCTTTTCAAGAGAATGTGCTTTTATGCTACTAACTACACTTCCTATCTGTTTTGTAAAGTCTGTAATGGAGAATAATTCATTTTGTGCATATTTAACCATTTTCTTATCCTTTATATTTACTAGTTAATTTCATTGTTAATATTATACTCTATTTTAGTGTTATTGTGAAATACAACAGAGATCACAAAGGGCTACCGCTGTTGTATAGAATATGGTTTGCTTTTTTTTTACTTCTTTTTAGCTCTATTATGTTGAAATTGTCTGATAATATCCTGCTTACTTTTATAATTTTGAAGCAAAAAATCTGAAATATGATACTGCTTACCGGCAACATAAATTAGGTCCTCTTTATCTCTGTGAATGTTAATGAAAGTAAAATTCATATTTTCGATAAGTTTATCTAAAAACTCCTGTCTATTTTTTGCAACTTTTAATGCTTCAAGTAAAGCATTCTGCCATTTTGAAGAGACAGTTTTAAAGTGTTCTATATCAACATAATTTTTTAGAAGTTCAAGTATCTCAGTATGAGAGCAATTTTTTATCTCCTGAATGTAACTGACAAGATGATAACTGACATCCTTTTTGAAATCATAGATAACTCCGGATTCACTGAAATGTTGATAAGTATTGCTCAAATCTGTTTTTATTTTAGTACCTTTATTGCCATATTCAGTAAAGCAGACACCTTCCAAATCATAAATCAGTGATTCATAGTCCAATTCTTTGGAGATTGCAACAATATCATAAGAATATATTCCTTTATCAATGGTATAGTTTACAGAAGGTGCTATATAAGTACTTTCTTGATTGAGACTTGCATCCACTGAGTGGCTCTTTTTTGTTTTTTTATTCTTTTTTACTATTGGTGTATTGTTTTGAATATTGTTCTTTGCCTGATCAAGATATTTGTCAAGTGGAACAAGTGATCCTGAAATACTGGTGATATATTTTTCCTTTAAATTATGAGTTGGGTAGTAAAATCTTGCCCGATCAAAGAGAGCCTTTGTATCAATGTAGGCACTCATATCAAGATCTTTTACAATCAGAGCCATCATCTCTTTATATATCTCTTTTGATATATCTGCTGGGATTACCTGATCCAAATAGCAAAACACTCTGTATCTCTCTTTGATTGATCCATTTTTATTTTTTAAATGACTTTTGCTTGGAACTATGAGTGCCTTTATTCCTTTTCTGTTTAATACTTTTTGACAATCTTCTATTGTAAAATCAGTTTCATCATTATCAATATCAAGTATGAGCAGGTGATGGTAGCCAAGAATATTTTTTTGTGAACGTCTATTACCTTTAAAGTAAGCATTTGAGTATGCATAGTTTTTTACCATTTCAATCAACTTTTCTTGACTATCAATACTTTTTGTAAACCAATCCTTTGAGTATATACTCTCTTCATTTTTACATAAACTTATCTTTTCCATATATTTATTATCCTTTGTTCCTTTACAGTTTTAAGCAACAAATGTAAATAAAATGAAAAATACAAAAAATGAAGATAAATATAGAAGATAGTTTGGACAAAAAAGAAGTAAGCAAACCATATTGTAAACAATGTGTGGAACACATGGAAAATAAAATTTCTTTCATCTGTTATTTTTTATTCATTAGATCTACTTTTACAAGGGATGACTTTTGATAGATGAATGTTATTATTATATTTGATAAAAATACATAAATGTATTTTGATAGATTTTATATAGATATCCCTATAATAACTGCATCTATCAAAAGTCATCCTTAAAAAATACAACAAGATTTAAGTCAAAAATCTCCATCAAATACCAAAAGTAAATGAAAATCAAAAAGTTTTCCTTAAAACTAATCTATATATTTAGATTAACGAGGATGGCATGAATACAACAGAAGACAAAATATCGCTTAAACAGCAGATAAATAATATGAAAATGAGCAAAAGAAGGGTGACAGACTTTTATAACTCAATTATTAATATATCTCAAATGGGTAAAGAGGTTTTTAACAGCAAAAATGTAAAAAATATTTTTACACTCAATCATATAGATGAATCAATTAAAAACAGTGCAGATATGCAAAAAGAGTACTTAGCAGTTCTCTTAAAAGCAGGCACACCTAATTACAAAGCAGATGCTCCAAATTTTCAGTTCAACTCAAAAGAGAGAGTAAGCTGGATGATTTTAGAGTTTGACGTACAAACCAATCTGTCAGAAAATGAAAACATAAGATATACAAGAGAGTATATTGAGTCAGAGACAGGCTTAGAACCTACACTCATAGCAATAGAAGTGTATAAAGTTCTTGCAGGCTATTTTTTCCCAAATGCTCCAACAACATTACAAACAAAACGTTTAAAAAAGTATAACTACTTCAAAGATGTTAGGACAGCATTAACTCATAGCTTGGAAGCAAACTGGGATGTAACTGTTGATAAGTACAATGAAACAAAAATATATAGTAATTTTTTACAAAATGCCTTTTATCTTAGTGGCAATATATTTGAAATAGGTGTATTTCAGGAAATTCTTGATGAATATAAAGAGTCTCAAATGTGCCAGAAAATTATAAAACAAAAGAAAGCTTATGGTGGTCATAAGTCAGGTGTCACAAAGAGAGCAATGCCATTAAAAGAAAGGAAAGAACTGACAGCACAAGCTAATATAAAAAGATCTGTAACTGCACAAAATAAGCTTAAAGAGGTGCTTAAACATATAGTGGAGAGAGAACCAAATCCTAATTTTTCTATCAGACATATCGTACAAGTATCAAAAGAGTTGGATAAGAGGATGTCTCATAAAACTATTGCAAAGTATTTAGCTCAAATTAAATTAGATTTAAATTTAGAATAATCTTAATATTAAAACATATACGATTTATAAGTCGTAGAATGTTTGTATAGTTATTCAGTGGTTGAGATTTAGCTTGAACAAATAAGTTGTTAAAGCATTCAAGAAAACTATCTACTTTTTTTAGAGTAGGTTTTGAAATAATTCATACGAGGAAATAAATATGTATAGTAAAGAAAAATTAAATATGTTAGCTTATTTAGGCATTAAAAATAAACACTGTGACTTTGAGTTTGAAGAAAAAACATTTAAAGTAAGAGGAAAAAAATATTTCTTTTATGATGATGAATTATTTGGAGGTTCTATTTATTCTATTACAAATATATATAATAAAAGAGCTTCTGTTTATTTTGTGATTGATAATGGGAGAGGTAATGAGGATGATGTTATTGAAATAACTACATCATATAAAAAAGCTTTGAAAGTTTATAATGAATTTAAAGATATCATAAAATCAGAATGGAGTACAGATGAAGAATTAAAAAGAAAACAATTATGGTTTGAAGAATTAGAAGCATATGAAATAGAGTCTTCAATTTATGGCTCTATAAAGGTTGCATATGATCCAAATATAGAGAAATTTATTTTCATTACTTTTAGTAATTATGAGGGCGAAGGATATAGTTATGGAATCAATGAATACTTAACACATGAAGAAATGTTTGATACTGATGGTTCAGAAATCAATTATGAATATGGATTTGATCATATTAAAGATGTCATAAAATATTTGAAAGACATAGATTTTTGTTTAGAAGATTGGAAAGAAAAAGAACTGTATGAATTTGCACTATCAAGCAACGCAATCGAAAATGCATAAAAAACTAAACAACGGAAAAGAAAAAATTTAAAGAAGGAGGGCATATGACTAATACTGAACAATATATGAATTTATTATACAAAAAATATAATAAGACGCAATTAACAAGAAAAGAAGTAGCTGAAGTATTAGAAATTTCCCTGACTTCTTTAGACACATTAATTAGTAATAAAACATTGCCTATAAGATTTAAGAGAATAGGAAGCTCACAAAAAGCAAGATATATATTTCCAATTTTAGAAGTTGCCAATTTTTTAGCTTTTGAAGATGTTGCATAGCATAATACTTGCCTTTTCATCCCTCTAAAGATATTTGTTTCTATACTAGTGTAATTTTGTAAATATGATTGAAAGTTTGGAAAGATGTTGTCTTATTGTTGTCTTGTATTGTTTTAGAAAGTTCTCAAACCCCTTAAAACAGGGGTTTAAAGAGAGACTAAAGTGGAGTTACGTTCTCAGCCTGTGGGCCTTTTTGACCTTCACCGACTTCGAAAGTTACTCTTTGACCTTCTTCAAGTGAAACACGTCCACCACCGTTGTTGTTCACTTGACGGAAATGTACGAATACATCTTTTCCACCATTGTCTTGTTCTATGAAACCATAACCTTTTTCGTCGTTAAACCATTTAACTTTACCGTCTTGTAATTCTGCCATTGTCTAGCCTTGTATATTTATTTTGTCAAAAAATTGGGAGAGTCTTTAGGAGGTTTTAACACATAGATCAAAAAACACACTAAAGATGAATTCACGCCTCATCTTTCACTTGGCAACAGTATATCAGCTTTTTTTTAAATTACCAAGAAAATATGTAAATTTAAATAAATTCTTTGTACGAAGTTAAGATTTTGTGCATAAAACCGATAGTAATACATAAAGTTCTATAACAACCAGTCGGCACTAAAGTACCGATTCCGAAAAAAATCATTGAGAAGGCAATATTTATGGACATATCTTCAAACAGTGCAATTAAAAATTTATACACAAAAAAACTCTCTGCTGATGATGTCAAAGCAATTAAAAAAGAGATAGCGCAAAATATGAAAGAGATAGCCTTACATGTAAACAAAAAGCCAAACGGTGTAGATGAAACAATCAATAAAATAGTTTCCAATTTTCAAGACTTTCAAAATTTTTTGCAGAATGTAGGCTATGACGGTAAAAAATCAATAGCTGAGTTGTCAAAAGAAGAAGGCGAACGTATGCTTAAAAAGATGTTTGAAAAGGCAGATTTTCAAAAGCTTGACATAAAAGTATAAACACAAAAAGTAATATTTAATAAATATTTATGTAGAATCTCTGTAATAATTTTACAAGGCTGGACAATTGAGCATTTACAGAGAATATGACATACGCGGAATATATGAAAAAGAGCTAAATAAAGAGAGTGTCACAAAAATAGGCTATGGGCTTGCATCTAAAATAGAGGGCGAATATGTGGCAGTGGGTTATGATGCCAGAAGCCACTCGCCGATTCTTTTTGAGTATCTGGTGGCAGGGCTCAATGCAGGTGGGAAAAAAGTTCTTGACATGGGGCTTGTGCCGACACCGGTAAACTACTTCACAAATTATCAAGAGTGGGATGGCATTGTGCCTTCGGCTTCTGTTATGATAACAGGTTCGCATAATCCGAGTGAATACAACGGTTTTAAGATTACGGTAGACAAAGCGCCTTTTTTTGGGGAAGATATTTATGCGCTTGGGCGTGAGTGCGAGACGATGCAAATGCCGCCAAAAGTACCAAGAGATGTAAGTAAAATCAAGGCGAAAGAGCGTTATATAGACTTTATGGTCAATGAATTTCAACACCTTAAAGGGTTGCAAACAAAGATTGTCTATGATTGCGGCAATGGTGTAGCAGGTGTTGTGCTGCCTGAAATCTTTGAAAAACTCGCATTACATGTAAAGGGAATATATGTAGAGCCTGACGGAACTTTTCCAAACCATCATCCTGATCCTTCGGTAGAGGAAAATCTCAAAGATGTCAAAGCCCTGCTTGAAAAAGAGGGGGATATTGCTTTTGCGTATGACGGGGATGCAGACCGTATAGCGGTGCTTACGCATAAGAACAACATCAAAGGCGATATGATGGCACTTTTATATGCCATGAAGATGGACAAGCCGACCGTTGTAGGAGAAGTGAAATGCTCACAGGTGATGTATGATGAGTTGGAGCGTCGTGGTGCCAAGGCCGTGATGTATAAAACAGGACATTCAAACCTCAAAGTGAAAATGAAAGAAATCAATGCTGATTTGGCATGTGAGGTGAGCGGGCATGTCTTTTTTAAAAACCGTTATTTTGGTTATGATGATGCGATTTATGCAACACTCAGAATGTTGGAACTGGTACATGAGGGGATAGATTTAGATGCAGAACTTGCCAGACTCCCGCAAGTCTATTCTACCGAAGAAATTAAAGTAGAGACAACAGAAGCACAGAAATTTAAAATCATAGAAAAAGTAAAAGAACTGCTTAAAAATCCGCCTGCCGATTTTCCTGTTATAAAAGATATGATAGACGTGGACGGTGTACGCATCAACTTTGAAAAAGGCTGGGGGCTTGTACGGGCGAGTAACACAACACCGGTTTTAGTGACGCGATTTGAATCAACAGACAAAGAGGAAGCCAAACGCTATGAAAATGCAATCAATGATTTAATAGCCCAGGCAAAAGAAAGTTTATAATTTATATGTATAATAAAGATTAGTTAATCTTAATTAGGTAGAATTCCTGTAAAAAATACGGAGTTTTGCCAATGCTTTACTATACAATGCTTTTTCTTGCTTTTCTTTACTTTAAAATTGCCCGCGTTTACAAAAAAGAAGAAAAATCCAATCTCAATATGAATATTCAAAACACTCTTGTTTTTATTGCAATCGTGGCTTTGCTTGTGTATGGTTTTACCCATAAAACATGGTACACAGTTTTACTTGCCGCTTATCTTTTTCTTATTCTCGCTTCACTCATGGTTTCTGCTGTCCAGGTAGGTGTTTTTATAGAAGGAAAACCTTTTGTCAAGCTCAGTCATTTATATAGGTTTTTGGCACCTATAGGTATGCTTCTTTGGTTTGCCGATATATATTTATGGGGCATTTAACAACGAATTTGTTATAATGTTTTCATTGATAAACTTAAGGAAATTTTTATGAAAACCCATACACTTTTGATGCCTCTGGATATGCACCTGCACCTTCGTGACGGTGTAATGCTTGAAAATGTAGCGCCCTTGACGGCATACAGTTACAGCGGGGCCATAGTGATGCCCAATCTTGTGCCTCCTGTTGAGACAAGAGAAGATCTTTTGGCGTACAGAGAGCGGATTATGGCGGCTGTGCCAAATGATTATTTTGAACCCTACATGACACTGTTTTATAAAAATTATGATAAAGCTTTTTTAGAAAGCATAGTAGATGAAATAACAGCGATTAAACTCTATCCTGCGGGAATTACTACAAATTCAGAGGGCGGTGTCAGCTCTTTTGATATAGAAGAGATGCGTACTACTTTGGAGACGATGAGCAGTTTGGGTATTCCTTTATGCGTGCACGGTGAGACGGATGGTTTTGTGATGGACAGAGAAGCGGAGTTTATGAGTATTTATGAGCTTTTGGCACAGAATTTTCCTGATTTGAAAATTATAATGGAGCATATTACAACCAAAGAAGCGGTTGCTATGCTGGACAAATATCCGAATTTGTATGCGACGATTACTGTACATCACCTGCTGTTAACGCTGGATGATGTCATCGGCGGATTGATGCGGCCGCACCTTTTTTGCAAACCGATTGCCAAAAGACCGGAAGATTTGGATGCACTTTTAAGTGTAGCGCTTGAAGCGCATCCAAAAGTAATGTTCGGATCAGATTCTGCGCCGCATCCTCAGCATAAAAAAGAGTCCTGTGGCTGTGCGGCGGGTATTTTTACCGCACCGATTTCACTACAGCTTCTGACAGAAATATTTGACCAGTTTGACAAGTTGGATAATTTACAGGCATTTGTCAGTGACAATGCACAAAATATTTACGGAATCTGTCCTGAGTTTAAAGAAGTGACGCTTGAAAAAAGACCCTTTGTAGTTCCCCAGAACTATGCAGGAGTTGTGCCTATGTATGCGGGTGAAACGATAGGATGGGCTATAGAGAGTGTCGATTAAAATACTGCTGCTTGAAGATGACCTTCTTTTTGGGGAGACCCTGGTGGACTTACTCGAGGAAGAGGGGTATGAAGTGCTTCATTATCCAAACGGGCAGGATGCTCTTGATGCCACCTATGATACAAAGTTTGATATTTATCTTTTGGATATCAATGTGCCTCTTATAGACGGTATTTCTCTGCTCGGTGATTTACGCTCTGCCCAGGATGAAACACCTGCCATTTTTTTAACTTCGCATAAAGAAAAAGAGATGCTTCATCGTGGTTTTGTAAGCGGTTGTGATGACTTTTTAACAAAACCTTTTGACAATGCAGAACTTTTATTTCGCATACAGGCGCTTATAAAAAGAACCAAGATAAAAGAAGCGGAATGTATAGGTGAACTGTGTCATGACAAGCTGCATAAATGTATTTATTATAATAAAACGGTTTTGGAACTTTCAAAAAAAGAGTATGAACTTTTAGCATTGCTGATGAATCATGTCAACTCTCCTGTACCAAAAGAGCTGATATATGAAGAGTTGTGGACAACGGCTGACGGAGGAGGAAGTGATGGCGCTATACGCGTCTATATAAACAGACTCAAACAATTACTGCCTACTATGTGCATAGAAAATATTCGCGGCATCGGATACAAACTTGTTTCGTAATCTTCGAATAATTATCTTTATTTATTACTTTTTTACTGTAGCAGGTTTTTTACTGCTCGGATACTACTTTCTCAACGTATTACATGTAGAGAATCTTTATATGTTTGCTTTTATTGTTCTTTGTATTGTTATACTTTCAGGAGTATTTATATCCAAACTTGCAGTTGATCCCTTGGCTGAGTATGTTCAAGAGTTGCAAAACCTTTCAAAAGAGACCCTCCATGAGCTTAATCTGCCTATCAGCACCATTACAACAACGACACAGCTTTTAGGTAAAAATTGCCATGATGAGAAAATACTCAAACGCATTGGACGTATAAATACAGCCTGTATGATGCTTAAAGAGCGTTATAATGAATTGGATTATCTGATTAAGATGCAGACAAATCAAAAGATAAAAGAGGAGTTTTTTGTTGATGAGTTAGTCAAACAGAGAGTTGGCTTTGTAAAAAAAATATATCCTCAAATGAAATTTAATCTTGTGCTGGAAAAAATTTCTGTATTGAGCGATCAAAAAGGTTTGGGAAAAGTAATTGACAATATTATTGATAATGGGGTAAAATACTCAGGCACTTCAAGAAATATAGATATTGAGGTAAAAAACAACAGTATAAAAATAAAAGATTACGGAATAGGGATGGATGAGGTTGAACTTGTTCGTATTTTTGACAACTATTACCAGTCAAATAAAAATATGCAGGGTTTTGGCATAGGATTAAATCTTGTCAAAAGATTTTGCGAAAGAAACAATATAGAATTACTGTTGCAGTCATCAAAAAATATTGGAACAACAGTAGAATTAAAATTTAAACAGGAATATGAATGCAAATAACAAATGATATAATGACATATGCAGAACAGGCCCTTGATTATGGTGTTATGGGAACCTTGATTCTTATGAGTATTGTCACTTTGTGGCTTTTTATTGAGAGAATGATGTTTTACAAGAGTGTACGTATAGAAGATTATAAACACAGAGACAATTTAGAACTTGACTTAACGGACAATATCAATGTCATCAGTGCAATAGGAACAAATGCACCCTATGTCGGTCTGCTTGGAACAGTCATCGGTATTATGATCACTTTTTATACTTTGGGTGATTTGGGTGCAGTAGATGCAAAAAAAATCATGATAGGACTCGCTCTTGCACTCAAAGCTACGGCGATGGGACTTGTTGTGGCTATGCCGGCTATCGTAGCCTATACAATTCTTCTTCGTAAAGTTGAAAGAATTTTAACAAAGTTTGATGTGGCCCATGAAGTGTAAAAAACAGTTTAAAAAGTTTGACCAGATCAATGTCATTCCTTTTATAGATATTATGCTTGTTCTGCTTGTCATGGTGCTGACAACAGCTACTTTTATAAAGCAGGGCGTTATTCCCGTGAATTTGCCAGAAGCAAAAGCAACAGAAAAAGAAGATACGAAAAAAGAGGTGACGGTTTATGTGAATGCAAAAAGTGAGATATTTTTTGACAAAGAGAAAGTAAACCTCAAAGAGTTACAACAAAAACTTTCTGCTGTTTCCAAAGACCAGACGGTAGTGCTTCGAAGTGACAAAGAGTCCAAGTTTCAGGACTTTGTAAATGTGATGGATATTTTAAAGAAACTGGGACACGAACAGTTGTATATAGTTACGAAAGAGTAGTTTTACATTCAGAGGTGCCCTTTAGTAATTTGTCTGCAGCAGTTTAAACTTTTTTTCTTTTACAGATGTTTTTTTGTTTGCAGCCTGTGGCTTTTTTAATTCAGGTGCTTTTGTATTAAAACTCTTTTTTTCTATTTTTTTTGCATCTTCTTGAAAGAGTGTTGAAGCGAAGAAAAATAAAATCATTATTATGACAACACTTGCATAAAGTAAAATATAGTTTTTTATATGCCCAGACTCAAACGGGTTTTCAATCTTCATCTAAACAAAAACCTTCATCGATTTTAATTTTTCATTTTCAATGCTTGTCTGTTCTATCTGTGAGATTAAGTCTTTATCTATGAAAGCGGCTGCGTGTTTTTGCACCAAAGAAACCAGTGTGGCATAGGAACTCAAATCGACTGTTTTTTTTCGTAAGGCAGAGTGTGTGATAAAGTTTAATATATCTTCATCTTTGAGCAAAGGGATGTTTTTGAGAATGTTTTGTGTCATCAACTCATTAAGAGCATCATCATGAAGAAGTACATTGTCAACGTTGGCTTTTGCGATTTTTTTGTCAAGACCATGTTCAAAAAGTTTTTTGCTGACTTTTGCTCTAAAACTGTTTGTGCTTTTTGTGTGAATGGTTCCCTGCAGATCTATTTTTGGTAAAACACCACCAAATGCAATATTTCCTATAAAGACTGTTATTATGAAAATTTTATTACTCATCTGTTTTCCTTTCGTTATGTATAAGTGTAGTCATTATAAGACAATAAATTATAAATCAGCTCTTTTTTTGCATAAATTGTAACCATAGGCAATCAATTCTTCTGCTTTGTCGAAGTCAAAAGTGTTGCACAGGTTTCTGGGTATATCTATTTCTATATCAGAAGGATAAGCTGCAAGTTTCATACGGGCGAGTGCTCCCTGGAGTGTTTCAAAAGATTTGTTTGCAATGCTGTACATATTGTCTTCTTTGACAAATGTATCGGGTAATGAGAGAGTCTTCAGATAGTGTTGCAGTTTTTGCCGTATTGGAGTGTCAGTTTTTTTACGTTTTTTTATTGGCATATCAGGAGCAGCTTCAGCACCCAGGTTTACCGAAATAGTAAGGTCTGTATCATCATGAAATGTCGGCGCAATAGGTACCGGATTGAGTACCCCGCCGTCAACAAGTTTTTTTCCTGATGGTGTGATAAAAGGAGTGAAAAAAAGAGGCAGAGAGATGGACGCTCTAATGGCACTTAATAAAGAACCGCTATTAATCCATACTTCTTTCTCAGCTTCTATATCTGTACAGACAGCTGTAAATTTTATATCTAAAGATTCGATGAGGCAGTCGCCGACAAGGTTTTCAAGCTTTTGCATCAGTTTCTGCCCTGATACAAGACCGCCTGAACCTTTAAAGTCAAGCAGTTTTAGCATTTCAAGAGTATCTATCTGCTGGAGCCACTCTTCATAAATATGCAGCACTCCGGCTGCATAAAATCCACCGACGAGTGCACCAATAGAACATCCTGAAACAGATTTTATTTCGTAATCGTTTTCTTCGAGGTATCTGATGATGCCAATGTGGGCTAGACCACGGGCACCACCGCTTCCAAGAACCAAGGAGACAGTTTTTTTACTCACTGCTTCTTACATCATTCCCGGCATTCCCATTTGCGGAGGCATTCCTCCTCCCATATCTGCTGCAGGAGCTTCTTCTTTTGGAATTTCAAAAATTGCCGCTTCTGTAGTAAGGAGCAGGCTTGAAACGGAAGTCGCATTTGTAAGCGCAACACGTTCAACTTTAAACGGATCGATAATACCCGCTTCAAACATATCTACATATTCACCTGTTGCCGCATTGAAACCAATATTTTCATTTTCTGCATTTTGAATTGCATTGACAACAACACCTGTGTCAAATCCTGCATTTTGTGCAATCTGTTTTATAGGAGCTTTCACGGCACGTAATATAATCTCAGCACCGATTTTTTGATCGCCTTCAAGGTTATCAATATTTACTTTTGCAGCAGCATGAACCAGTGCCGCTCCACCACCGATGACTATACCTTCTTCAACAGCTGCTTTTGTAGCCGAAAGCGCATCATCAACACGGTCTTTTTTCTCTTTCATTTCAGTCTCAGTTGCAGCACCGACTTTGATGACGGCTACACCACCGCTGAGTTTTGCAAGGCGTTCTTGCAGTTTTTCTTTATCATACTCGCTGGAAGTTGCTTCAATCTGTGTTTTTATTTCAGATATACGGGCTTTGACAGCTTCTTCACTTCCTGCACCGTCAACGATGACTGTATTGTCTTTGTCTATGACAACACGTGATGCCTGGCCAAGCATAGAAATTTCTGCACCCTCCAAAGTATAACCGGTTTCTTCAGAAATTACAGTACCGCCTGTCAATGTTGCAATATCTTGCAGCATTGCTTTTCTTCTGTCTCCAAAGCCTGGTGCTTTTACAGCGGAAATGTTGAGTACACCGCGAAGTTTGTTCACAACAAGAGTTGAAAGTGCTTCACCCTCTACATCTTCAGCGATGATAAGTAAAGGACGGTTTGTCTTTTGTACCTGTTCTAAAACCGGCAGCAGATCTTTGAGTGATGCAATTTTACTGTCAACCAGTAAGATATACGGATTCTCGATTTCTGCTGTCATTTTTTCAGTATTTGTAATGAAATACGGGCTTAAATATCCACGGTCAAACTGCATACCTTCAACAACATCAAGCTCATCTACGATACCTTTTGCCTCTTCAACAGTAATTACACCGTCCTGACCGACTTTTTCCATAGCTTCTGCTATCATGTTTCCTATTTTTGCATCGGAGTTTGCAGAAATAGTTGCAACCTGTGCAATTTCATTTTTGTCTTTAATAGATTTAGAAGCTGCTTTTAAGTGCTCCAAAATTGAATCACATGCTTTGTCCATTCCGCGTTTTACTTCAACAGGGTTTGCACCTGCCGTGATGTTTCTAAGCCCTTCGCTGAAAATCGCATTTGCAAGCACTGTTGCCGTTGTTGTTCCGTCTCCGGCTTCATCCGCAGTGTTTGAAGCAACTTCTTTTACAAGTTGTGCTCCCATGTTTTCCAGGTTGTCCTGTAGCTCAATTTCACGGGCTACAGATACACCGTCTTTTGTGATACTAGGCGCACCATAGCTTTTTTGTATCAAAACATTACGACCGCGAGGTCCCATTGTCACTTTTACCGCATCTGTAAGTTTTTCAACTCCGCGTGCCAGTTTGTTTCTTGCGTTATCTGAAAATATTATCTCTTTTGCCATTTGTTAAACTCCTTATATTTTTTAATTTTTTTTACTTAACCAATGATTCCGAAAATATCATCAACATCTATTACTATATATAAATCACCATCAAGTGTAACCTCATTTCCGGAGTATTTACCAAAAATAACTTCATCACCTTTTTTTAGCTCACTCACCTCTGAACTTACTGCTACAATTTCCCCGCGAGAAGGCTTCTCTTTTGCATTATCAGGGATAATAATACCTGAACTCGTAGTATTAGCCTCTTCAACACGTTTAACCAATACTCTTTTTCCTAAAGGTGTAAAATTCATTATATCTCCTTACAAATATGATTAATTTATGAGAAGAATATTACAAGAAAAAAGTAAAAATGTCAATACCTTTAGTCATATTGACTAAGCTTACCTTATTCTTACATGTAAAGTTCTTTGACAAGTTGCTGTATGTGTCCAAATTACTCAATTAAAAGCCTGTTTTAGTAAAAATAAAGTTTAATATATGTATAATTCCACCCTCTTAAACGATGTCAGGGTAGCTCAGCTGGTTAGAGCACTGGTCTCATAAGCCGGGGGTCGGGGGTTCAAGTCCCCCCTCTGACACCATTTTTAAGATAATTTTACATATTCCGGATTAGCTCAGCGGTAGAGTAGGTGACTGTTAATCACTTGGTCACTGGTTCGAATCCAGTATCCGGAGCCACAACAATTATAACCCCTTATATACAAACTTTCCAACAAATTTGTTTACTCACAGCATTTTTTTCAAGACTCATCGGTATTTGCCTGTTTTTTATCAATTTCTGCTAGCATAACACAGAACAAAGGATCATAATTATGAAAACACTTTATATAATAAGACATGCTAAATCGAGTTGGAAAAATATGGATTTGGATGATTTTGACAGGCCTTTAAACAAAAGAGGCAGGCATGATGCTCCAATGATGGGCGAAAGACTTCGCAAAAAAAAGATTATGCCTGATCTTATTTTGTCGAGTCCTGCAAAACGAGCGAAGATGACGGCAGAGAGTATTGCAAAGAAGGTTCACTATAATCAAAAGAAAATTGTTTATGACCAAAATATTTATGAAGCTGACGTGAGTACGTTGGAAGATATTCTTATGGATATTGACGACAAATACAATACCGTGTTTTTGGTAGGACACAACCCGGGGCTGAATGAATTAGCAGAGCATTATGCCGGTTATACAGAAAATTTGCCAACCTGCGGCATTGTCAGTATCGCTTTTACATGTAAACAATGGAAAGATATAGATAGTGACAATGCCAAGTTGCTATTTATTGATTATCCGAAAAAATAAAAAAACATTTATAAAGAAAAATTACTTTTTATAAAGTATGCTTATTTTGCTAATAAATACTATACTGAGATAATTAATAATTCAAAGGAATATTTTATGTATACGGTACAAATGGAAAAAGAGTGTGAGTGTTTTAAAAAAAGTGAATACGAAAACAATGTTACATTTCAAACACAGCAAGAAGCATATAAGTATGCAAATATAGTAGCTGAACTTATGAATGAAGAGTTCTGCGGGAAACACACTTTTGATGCACAACTGGCCGAAGGCGATATGTTTGTAATAAGAGTGGCTTTGAATACTACCGCGGTTTCTGGTTGCAGCACAGGTGTGAGTTGTGATGTTGGCTGTGAATCTACCGATGACTGGTCTCTTGAATCAACACAGAAGTCCAATGGCGGCAGCTGCGGCAGTGGATGTGGTTGTGCTTAAACACAACTATTTTGATATAATAAAAAAAATAGAATCTACAGGCAGACTAAAAGAGAGAGTATTAATGAAAAAAGCATTTACATTACTGGAACTGGTATTTGTAATAGTTGTGATTGGGATATTGGCTGCTGTTATTCTCCCCAGAGTAAAGACAAACCCGGTTGCTGAAGCAGCTGTTCATTTACTTTCACAAATCAGATATACACAGCATTTGGCAATCATAGATGACAAGTTTACCCAAAATAATACTTGGTACAAAGACCGGTGGCAAATTGTTTTGAATGGCAACAGGTTTTCCATAGTGAGTGATAATAACACAAGATTTGCAAAAGATCCGCAAACTGACACTAATATAAGTAGTGTAGTTTTAAAAGGGGTAACTTCAGTTACAACTTCTGGCGGCTGTGCCAATCAGTCTATAATCAGTTTCGATCATTTAGGCAGACCGCTTGTCGGAAGTCTTGCCGCAACAACGGCTGCATATACTGTACCGGGTAATAATGGTGCACTTTTAACAGTTGATTGTAATCTTACACTTGCAAACGGCAGTGATGAAAATGTTACTATAACTATCAGACCGGAAACAGGATATGCGAGTATTGAACCGTGAAGCGTACTTACGCTCCACCACCAATTTCGGCATGCAGGTCAAGATAATGTTTGTCATTTCGGGGCATAGTATCACTCATATCACGGGCTTCTTCAAGTGCTTTGATAACTTCATCGAGTTTTTCATAAGGCAAATGTACTTTCCAGTCATGGTCGTCATCCCCTTCAAGTGAAATTCCTATACTAACGACGGGACTGCTGAAGTCACCATACGGTTGTTCAATATGAGCAACACTTATCTCTCCATACCTTGAATTCGGCAACTGAATTGTAGCTATTGATAATGCTGATTTAGGCATCTCTTCTCCTTAATTGTCAAGAGCACATAATAATCATAAAAAGTTATTCTTTCTGATTCAAATGGCTTGTATAAAATCTTATCAAATAAGACTGAAAATCTTTTCTTAAATAATATTTAATTATTTAAGTACAGTAAAATAAACCGGAGATTATAAATAATTATATATCAGATTTTATTATATTATAAGAATTTAAATAATTATGATAATCATTCATATAAAAAGAGGATCTAAAGTCAGTCAGTATGCCCCTGCACGCAGTATATAAAAAAAAAGAATCTATAAGTATGCTTTTATTTGAAGAAATAAAATTAGATTGTTTTTTTAAATTTTAGAATTAGTTTAATTTCAGTATATTGTACATAGACTTTGAAAAACTCTTTACTGAGTGCATGTCATTGATTGCCATAGTCGTCACATCAGATTTGATACTATGGTTTCTTGCAATATCTTTTATTATAAGAGTGCTTTTTCTGTAAGCATCTGCAATTCTTTTGTAAATTTCATCCATCTCTTTCATGGAATCTTCATCTCCCTGGATGGCTTTGTTAAAAGCCTGAATATTTTTGAGTATTTGATAGCGTATGTTTTTGTAAAACTGCTGTTCTTCTTTTGTATGTGCATTATAAAAATAATCCAAATCATAGAGCATATCTTTTATGACTTTAGCGGCAGTGGCAAGATAATTGACTTCTTTTATGAGTCTGTTTAGCTTGTCATTGTACTCTTCATCATTATTGACAGCAGAAAGTTCAGAGGCATAACGGTATATTTCACCTTCCAAAAGACGTATTTTTTCATATACTTTTTCAAATTCTACATTAAAACTGTGGGTGTATTTATCTAAAATTTTATCTATCGCCATATGCTCGTCAAGAACTTTTGACGGAGGCACATTGATGGCAAGCAGGGCAAACTCCTGAACTTTTTTCAAAAGATGCTCTATCTCTTTTTTGAGTGCTTCTATAGCAATTTGTGGAACTTCTGTAGATACATTACATATAAATTTTGTAACTTTGTCCTGTGTCTGGTGAAAGTATTTTTGTGTAAATGCCGTTAAAAATGATATAAAAGGATACCAGATAAGAACGCCCAGTATGTTAAACAAGGTATGAAAAATTGCAATTTTTATAACGCCGTCTGTATGCGGAAATGCAAAATTTACCAAACTAATCAATTGATATAAAAAGAGTAAACTGATAACTCCGGTTGAGACATTGAAAAGCAAATGGGCCAGTGCCACTCTTTTTTTATCCGCAATACCGCCAATACTGCCAAGTAAAGCTGTTACGGTTGTTCCTATATTTGTTCCAATTACAAAAGCAGCTGCAGCTTCAAAACCGATTACATGTGTGTAAAGCGCACTTTGTGCAATGGCTATGGAAGCTGAACTTGATTGTATGACAGCGGTTAAAACGAGTCCTATTAAAGCATACCAGTAGGGTGTCGAAAACTGATATGCGGTCATATCAAAGTTTTGGGCACTGTCACTAAAACTCTCTTTCATTCCCTCAAGCCCTAAAAATATAAGACCAAAACCAACCAAAACACCAAAATAGTTTTTCCATTTGGATGTGTCAGAACTTAAGACCTGTCCCATGCCTCCTATTCCTATAACAGCATAGGAGAGCAGTTTTATATCCATGTTAAAGCCGATAACAGCAACAATCCATGCAGTGACAGTTGTTCCTATATTGCTTCCGAGTATAATGGCTATACTGCTTTGCAAACTCATCAGCTGGGCTCCGACAAGAGAAAGAGCCATAAGTGTCACTACGGAAGAGCTTTGAAATACAGCTGTGGAAAAGATTCCTGTAAGCAGGCTTTTAAAATGTGTTTTTGTTGCATTTTGGACAAATCGCTTAAAAGTATACCCTGCGGAAGATTTGATTTGTTCTTCAAGGTAAAGCATTCCGAAGAGGAAAAGTCCCAAACCGGAAAAGGCTTCAATCCAAATCTTATAATGCTCCATCTAGTGTCCGTTGCCAGGTTGACGCTTTCTTTTCAGATTGTCGGCGGGAACATAAAATTCTAAATTTCCGACCTTTTTAACCATGACAGCATTACATGTAAGCAAATTGTTCAGGTTCTCTCTGCTTTTTTCATCAAAAAGCAGAGCAATATCCTCCGGAGTCAAAGGACGCTTGTCTAAAGTATTGAGTACATCTTCTTTTGTATAATAGGAGTTGTTTGGCTCTGCATGGAGTCGTGAAGCTATATGGATGGGTAAATCGGCATCAAACATAAGGGCTATGGTATGCAGCTCTTTGTAGCTTATTCCTGTCACAGGGTAGGCCGGAGGTCTGTCTATCGTACCGATATCTACTCTCTGACATTTTATTTTATGCAAAACTTCATTTAGTTTTTGTATCTCCTCTTTTGTATCATTCAAGCCATGTACAAAGAGAATCTCTATAAAAAGTTTTCCTCGATATTCTTGAGAAAAATCTATAACTTTTTGGACAACATTTTCTATCTTGATAGAAGGATGGGGTCTGTCTATCTTTTTAAATATTTCATGGCTTACAGCATCAAGAGAAAGTTTTACCTGGTCAAGTTTTAAAAGGGAGTTGAAAACTTTTTCATTAACAAGCGTAGCACTGTTTGTCAGTATCAATGTTTGAGTATCTTCTTTTATCTCATTTATAGCATCAATAAGTCTGTCAAGGTGAGGGTAGAGTGTAGGTTCTCCATTGGCAGTCAGTGTTATGACATCTATTTTATCATGAAGGTGCTTATGCAGTTCAGTAATAATTTCATCAATTGAAACGATAAGTGTCTGTTCTTTCACTGTCGCGCTTGGTGCCAGTTCGCAGTAAAGACAGTCAAAATTGCACTGTTTTGCTGATGGTGAAAGATCCACACCCAAACTCATACCGAAACGGCGTGAGTTGACAGGTCCGAAGATAATATTATTTTTTGCTGACACGGTGGCACTCTTGTATGAAGTGCTTTGCATTTTCAACAGGAACATCCGGAAGGATTCCGTGACCCAGGTTGAATATATGGCGTTTTCCCTGCATAGTTTTTTGAATCTCTTCTACTGCCTCAGTTGTTGCCTTTTTTGAGTACAGGCGGCATGGCTCCATATTGCCCTGAAGAACATATTTGTCACCGAGTTTTTCTTTGGCCAGTTCCATAGGTGTGGACCAGTCAACACCGAAAACATCGAAATTGCCGTATATTTTATCCAAAAATGCAGGAATGCCTTTGGGAAACATAATTACAGGAATATGGGGATATTTTTCTTTTAGATATTCGGCAATTTCTACCATATATTTCCAGGAAAACTCATCATATTTGTTTGGCTCAATCGCAGCAGCCCAAGAGTCAAAAATCTGTACAACATCTATGCCTGCTTCTATCTGTTTTTGCATGTAAAGTTTTACGACCTCAGTCACTTTTGCAAGAATTTTGTGCAGAAGTTCAGGGTTTGAATACATCATTTTTTTGCATACATTGTATGTTTTTGTTCCCTGTCCTTCTATCATATATGTTGCAAGTGTCCACGGGGAACCTGTAAAACCAATAAGCGCTTTGTCTTGGGCAAGCTTTGTTTTAATGAGTTTGATGGTGTCATACACATAGGTAAGTTTGCTCGCAGCTTCTTCCCCGCCTGTGAGCCTGTCTATATCTTCCTCATTCTTAATCGGGTCAGAAAATTTCGGGCCTTCTCCTTTGACAAATGACAAATCCATACCCATTTCATCAGGAATTACAAGGATATCGCTAAAAAGTATAGCCGCATCAACACCAACTATATCTACAGGCTGAAGAGTGACTTCACAGGCCATTTCCGGATTGTGACAAAGATTTAAAAAATCTCCTGCTTTGGCACGTACTGCCATATACTCCGGCAGATAACGCCCCGCCTGTCTCATCATCCATACGGGAGTGTATGGTGTCTCTTTCCCAAAACATGCATCTACAAATATTTTATTTTTTATTCCCATTTTTTTTCCTTAGTGATTGTGTCCGACTTTACTTAAAAAATACAAACCGACAGCAACGGCAGTAATAGATAAAGCCAAATAGAGTAATTCTAACGGTGTCTGGTAGCTTGCAAGTCCCACTTTTTTAAAGAAGCCTACAACCAAAACCATCACAATTACTTTGGATATTTTGTCTTTGAGTTGATCAAGCGAGTGAATAGACAAAATTTTATTTTCTCTTGTAGTATCTTCTCTTGCCGCATCAATATCCGAGATAAACAATTCATACAATCCGAAAGAAAACAACAGCATAACAACGCCGATAAGATATAAATCCACGGCACCTATAATTCCGCCGACAACCAGTTCATGAAAGTGCTCCGGGTGATGATGGTTCACATAGGTGTTTATTACAAGTTTAGCTGTATCATATATATCAAAACTTGCAACAATAAAAAGCGCTACAGCTCCGATCAGACCGAAAATTACGGCCATTAAAACCATAAAGCGCGAACTCCAGAGTCCGCTTTCAAAGATTTTTTCAATCATTTACGATCCTTCTTCCATCTCTATCCATTTTTGGGCAATTCTTACTGCATTTGTAGCAGCGCCTACTCTTAAATTGTCTGCAACGACAAACATATGCAGCATATTATTGGAAAAGAGGTCATTTCTGATACGTCCGACAAATGTTTCATTTTTGTCTATACATGCAGCAGGCATAGGGTAGAGTGCTTCATCAGGATTGTCCAAAACCACTATGTTGGGTGCTTTTTTTAGGATTTCTCTTGCTTCGTTTGCATCTATTTTAGAATCAAAAGTCATAGTGATTGATTCTGCATGACCGCGAAGAGTAGGTACACGAACACAGGTAGCGCTCAGAGCAATTTCTTTGTGCATGATTTTTGTTGTCTCATTCACCATTTTCATCTCTTCTTTCGTGTAACCGTTGTCTGTAAATACATCAATTTGAGGGATGACATTGAGTGCAATCTGATGGTTGAATGCCTTGTGCTCTGCTTCATCGAGTTTAAAAGCAAAAAATGCCTGCATTTGACTGACAAGTTCCTCCATGGCAGATTTTCCTGCACCGCTGGTTGCCTGGTATGTATCAACATCAACACGAACCAAATCATATGCTTCGTCAAGAGGTTTGAGTGCCTGTACCATTTGGATAGTGGAACAGTTTGGATTGGCAATAATACCTGTTTCTTTCCATTGCGCAATATCCTGAGGATTGACCTCAGGGACAACAAGAGGAACATTAGGATCCATTCTGAAGTGAGAGGTGTTGTCAATTACAACAGCACCTGCTGCAACTGCGGAAGGGGCAAATTCTGCGCTGACACTGCCTCCGGCACTAAAGAGGGCAATATCCACCTCTTCTTTTTCAAAGACATCATGTGTCAGTTCTATAATATCAAAGCTTTCCTTGTTAAACTCTACCTGCTTGCCGACGCTTCTTGCACTTGCAAGCGGTACCAGTTTTTTAAGAGGAAAATCAATTTCTTCCAATACTCTTAAAATCTCTTCACCGACAGCACCGTTTGCACCGACAACAGCTACATTATATTTTTTCATTCAATTTTCTCCTGTTCTATTTTCTGTTATTTAAAAAAAGTTCGTCTTTTTGAATTTCACTGGTTTCACTGAGTATGACAGAACGCTCCACTACTGAAAGCAACTCTCGAATATTTCCGGGCCAGGTATATGATAAAAGCTCACTTTCTGCCTCAGCAGAGAGCCTTTTTGTATCAAAACCATACTTTTGACAGTTGTGTGCAATCATCTTTTGTGCAATTTCCAATATTTCGTCTTTTCTTTCTCTCAAAGGTGGAATATGGAGAGGAATAGTATTGAGTCTGTAATACAGGTCCTCTCTGAATTCTCCTTTTTTTATCTTCTCGTTTAAATTTGCGTTTGTTGCCGAAACGACGCGTATGTCTATTTTAATGGCTTTTGCAGAGCCAAGTCTGCGCACCTCTTTTTCCTGTAGGGCCCGAAGCAGCTTTGCCTGAACACCATAGGGCATTTCCCCTATCTCATCCAAAAAGAGTGTTCCTCCGTTTGCCAGTTCAAACTGTCCCGCTTTAGCTTCGGTCGCATCGGTAAATGCCCCCTTTTCAAAGCCAAAAAGCTCACTCTCTATCAAGTTCTCAGGAATTGCCGCCATATTGATAGCAATAAAGGGTTTTTTTGCTCTTGGAGAGTTTTTGTGTATATAAGAAGCAAAAACTTCTTTGCCGACACCGCTTTCTCCCAAAAGCAAAATACTTGCATCTGTTTTGGAAGCCTTTTGGGCAATGCCTAAAACTTTTGTAAGTGCTTCAGACGAGCCCAAAAAATCATTCGTCGTTTTTTTGCTTTTTTGCGCCGATTTTTTTACTTTTTGGACAACTGCCTCGCGTTTAATCGCATCGACAAGCGTGTCTACATCAAAAGGTTTGAGCAAAAAATCTTTGACACCAAGATGGATAGATTCAATAGCCCGACTCAGTGTTGCATTCCCTGTCATGATAATAACTTCGTATCTGCCGCCCAGTTCTTTGACAAATTCTATGCCGTCCATTCCGGGCATATTGATATCGGTAATGACCAGATCAAAACTGTCATCAAGGACTTTGAGTGCATCTTTGGCATTTTTAAATGTTTTTACTCTAAACTCTTTGTAATCGCCCATAGCAATTTCAAGAGATTTACGCATATTGATATCATCTTCGACTATGGCTATTTTCACAAAAAGTCCTGTTTTTATTCGGCTATTTTAAAGCTGATATTCTAACAAAATTATCATTAAAATCGACTTTGAAGCATTGTGTGAAAAAAGTAATTGTGGTATTTGTATGTGAATTTACTGTATCAAAAGAGTCATAACTCTTTACATGTAGTCCGAGTTTCTGGAAAAAATCAATCATTTTTTCTTTTTTTTCTTTTATGAACTTTTCAAATGTTTTATTGTTTTCTTTTTGAAAGATTACAGATTGACTGATGCTGCCAGAACAGGACTGCATTGCTTTTGAAACAAGAATTTGTTCATTATAAAGTTGAAAATCTTTTACCACATATTTATAGGATATGTAGTAAAAGTCAGCGTATGCTAAAGTAGAAAGTAGAATAAAATTAACGAATAATATCCGCATATTTAAGCTTTATTTCCATTTCTACTTGACATAGACCATCTTTAAAGCTTGTCTCTACTATATTAGTATTTCTTAAACATGCTGCCACATGTGTACGAATTGTTGATTTTTTAATCATCATATTCTTCACATAATCATTTCCCTCTACGTACACACCTTTTACTTTTTCTGCAATAAGACGATATGCATCTGCTATGGCAGCTCTTTTTGCTAAGGCTAAGGCTTGTGCTGGTGAACATGCTCCATTGCATGGTGCAACACCTTGCCCTACAACGCTGATTCTGAGCGGTTTGTTACACTGCAGAACTTGTGTGTTCTTAGGTAGTGTCGGTAATGTTTTTTTTGCTGTTTGAATAGTTTTTACTTTTTGTTTCACTATCGGCGGCTTTTGTGCATTACATTGTTTAGTAGTGTTGTAACTTCTGTATGTTCTATCTATATATGAATGACCACATTCGTCAGTGCCACACTGTTGTTTATAGGCACAGGCTGAAAATCCTAATGCTAAGATAGCAATAACACTTCCTGTAATGATATTTTTTTTCATGCTAAGTTCCTCTTTATTAAGTAGTATTTGACTTTCAGCAATTACTATTCCAAGTCTAAAGAAGGAGATGTGTCTTCCTCATCCTCTTCGCTTTTTTCTTCTTTCGGACAGCGTGAAATACTGACAACTTCATCCCCTTTTACTATATAGACCCCGGAAGTGTTTCTGCTTGATTTGGAGATTGTCTGCATATCAACACGTATCATTTTACCGGCTTTTGTGAGCGCCATCATATCCATGCCCTCATCTACCATTAGGCAGCCGACAATATGTTTGCCTGTTTTTGCAGTCATTTTCATGGCAATGACACCGGAACCGCCACGGTTTGTCAGTCTGTACTCTCCTGCATCCGTACGTTTTCCTATCCCTTTTTCAGCGACAATCAAAATCTCCTGATCATCACTTGCTATAATGTTTGCATCGACGACTTCATCACCTTCGTACTTGAACTTAATCCCTCTTACTCCACGTGTACTGCGTCCCTGTTCCCGGGTTTTTTCAATTTCAAATTTGATGCACTGTGCAAGTTTTGTCACAATAAAGAGGTATTTAATGCTTTTGTCCGCAATTTTTGCTGTAATGAGCGCATCATCATCATCAAGAACAATTGCTCTGACACCGTTGCTTCTGATATTGCTGAATTCGCTTAAATTTGTTCGTTTGACAATTCCGTTTTTTGTAAAGAAGACCAAAGATTTCTCTTCGCTGAAATCAGTTGTCGGAATAATAGACTGAATTTGCTCATCCGCCATTAAATTAAGTAAATTGACAACAGCTTTTCCTTTGGCTGTACGACTTCCTTCAGGTATACGATAGACTTTCAGCCAGTGGAGTTGTCCTCTGTCTGTCACAAAAAGGAGCGTATCGTGCGTATTACATGTAAAGAAGTTTTCTATAAAGTCATCTTCATAGGTTGTGACAGCAGTTTTTCCTTTGCCTCCGCGTTTTTGCTTTTCATAGCTTGCAAGCGGTACACGCTTGATGTATCCTCTGTGTGTAATTGTAACAACCATCGGTTCATTGGGAATCAGGTCTTCTATGTCTATATCATCATAGTCATCTTCGATGTCAGTTCTTCGTTTTGTGGTATATGTTTGTAAAAT
Source organism: Sulfurimonas sp. NWX367 (assembly GCF_039667065.1). Lineage (NCBI taxonomy): Bacteria > Pseudomonadati > Campylobacterota > Epsilonproteobacteria > Campylobacterales > Sulfurimonadaceae > Sulfurimonas > Sulfurimonas sp. NWX367. The sequence continues at coordinate 728,990 of NZ_JALCZM010000002.1, forward strand.
TTCATCAAATTCATCACCTATTATACCGTGCAGCACTTTTTCACTTTGTAGAATTGACTCAAGAAACTCAATTTGTTTCATAAGTTCTGCCAATTCATTTTCTATTTTTTCAATTTCAAGTCCTGTAAGACGACCAAGACGCATTGCAACAATGCTTGCAGCCTGGATTTCTGAAAAATCGAACTCTGTTACCAGGTTTTCTTTTGCTTCTTCTTCATTTGTGGAAGCACGGATAGTGCGAATGACTTTATCAATAATATCTATTGCTTTTTTCAAACCTTCCAAAATATGTGCACGCGCTTTTGCTTTTTCCAAATCAAAAATTGTACGACGGATAATAATAGTTTTTCGGTGGTTGATAAAATGCTTGAGTATGTCAATAAGACCAAAAATTCTTGGTTCCTGATTTAAAATGGAGAGCATTATGATACCGAAGGTTGTCTGCATTGCAGTTTGTTTAAATAAATTATTTAAAACAATTTCACTGATTGTGTCACGTTTGAGCTCAATGACAACGCGCATACCGTCCCGGTCGGACTCATCTCTGATTTCGCTTACCCCGTCTATCATCTTGTCTTTAACCAAATTGGCAACGTTTTCAATAAGACGGGCTTTGTTTACCTGATAAGGAAGTTCATCAATGACAATGACGTCTTTGTTTCCTTTTTTCTCAATATGTGTTTTTGCACGTACTTTTATACGGCCACGCCCTGTTTCATAGGCATCCATAATCCCTTTTTTCCCAAATATAATGCCGCCTGTCGGAAAATCAGGCGCTTTGATATGTTCCATGATTTCAGAAAGTGTAATATTGGGATTTTCCAGGAGTGCTTTGAGTCCGTTCATAATTTCAGTAGGGTTGTGGGGAGGAATGTTTGTTGCCATACCGACCGCAATCCCTGAAGAACCGTTTATTAAAAGGTTCGGCACACGTGTCGGCATTACATCCGGCTCTTTTGTTGTACCGTCATAGTTGTCTATCATATTGACAGTGTTCTTTTCCAAATCTTTTAAAAGTTCACTTGCATATTTTGTCATACGGGCTTCCGTATAACGCATTGCAGCAGCTGAGTCACCGTCAACCGAACCGAAGTTTCCCTGTCCGTCTACAAGTTCCATCCGCATGGAAAAATCCTGCGCCATTCGCACGAGTGCATCATAAACAGCTGTATCTCCGTGAGGGTGGTACTGACCGATAACATCACCGACGATACGTGCTGATTTTTTATACTTTGCACCAAATGAGAGATTGAGTTTGTCCATTGCATAAAGAATTCTTCTATGAACAGGTTTGAGCCCGTCTCTTACATCAGGCAAGGCACGACCGACAATAACACTCATAGAGTAATCAAGATAGCTGTTTTGAAGAGTTTCTTCTATATTTATACTTTGTATATCACCATTGTTTAACAAGTTGCTCATTGAAACACCTAAAATTTAAATTTATATATATTATCTTATTGTCGCTTAATAAAATGTTTAAAACTGATGAATTTTTGTGTAATTGAATAAATAATAGAGGAATTGTAAAAGCTGCTTAAAAATTAATCAGTTTAAGCTGAAAAAAAAGATGTAATTATTCTATACTTTGTTTTGAAAATATTCAACAAAAGGATTCACATGAAGAAATGGTTATTAGCATTTTTATTTGCTTTACCAACATTCGTATTTGCGGAGGATACAGCAACACTTGATACAGGTGATACAGCATGGATGATGATGTCAACTGCATTAGTATTATTGATGACACCTGCAGGTCTTGCACTGTTTTATGCAGGTATGACAAGAAGTAAAAATGTACTCAATACATACGCTATGGTTTTTGGAGCGTTTGTAGTTGCATTTGTCGTTTGGATTGCTGCCGGTTATTCTATAGCATTTGGTACAGCAGAGTCTGCCGCTGTTCAGAATGTAATGGGTGGATTCGGTAATGTCTTCTTAAACGGAATCAGCTGGCATGATTTAAGCGGAACATATCCTACCTATGTATTTGTGGCATTTCAGGGTACATTTGCAGCTATTACGGTAGCTATTGCTGCAGGTTCGGTTATAGAACGTATTAAATTCTCTACATGGCTGGTATTTGTGGCTCTTTGGGGACTTGTCGTGTATGCTCCTGTTGCTCATATGGTTTGGGGTGGAGACGGTGCTTATCTCTTTGATTTAGGTGCTTTAGACTTTGCCGGTGGTACAGTTGTCCATATGAATGGTGGTCTGGCCGGTTTGGTTCTTGCTGTTCTTGTTGGCAAACGTGTCGGATATCCTAAGTCTGCAATGAAACCTGCTACAGTGCTTTTGACTGCGCTTGGTGCAGCTCTTTTATGGTTTGGCTGGTACGGATTCAATGCAGGGTCTGCATTTGGAGCGAATGCCATTGCCGGTGTAGCACTCCTGACTACAACGATAGCAACTGCCGCAGCTGCTATTACATGGATGCTTGCTGAGTGGGTTATTTATAAAAAGCCTACATTGCTGGGACTTGCTACAGGTGCTGTTTCTGGACTTGTCGCTATTACGCCTGCTGCCGGATTTGTTGGTGTGGGTGGTGCTTTTATCGTTGGTATCGTTGGAACGCTCTTCGCTTTTTGGGGTGTGACTGTGCTTAAAAAGAAACTTGGTTATGATGACTCTTTGGATGCATTCGGTGTTCACTTTTTAGCTGGTTTGTTTGGTGCACTTGCAACCGGTCTTTTGGCTTTAAAAGACAATGACCTGTTATGGGACGGACCGCTGAAAGAATCAGGTGACAGAATAGGACAGTTTATTGTTCAGGTTGAGTCTGTTGTTATTGTTGGACTGTTCACTCTTATCGGTACTGTTGTTGTTTACTATGTTGCTACTGCATTGACTGGTGGTTCACGTGTAAGTGAAGATGAAGAAACAATGGGTCTGGATGAATCTGTTCAAGGTGAAAGATACATGAATAACTAATCTCTTTTTGGGATTAGTGTATTGATTTTGTAATCAAAAATGGTTACAATTGATAAATAATAAAACTTTGGAGTAGTGATAATGAAAAAAGTAGAAGCGGTTATCAAACCATTTAAACTGGAAGATGTAAAAGATGCACTGGCAGAAATCGGTATTGACGGTATGACAGTAAGTGAAGTAAAAGGCTATGGCCGTCAAAAAGGGCATAGCGAATTGTACCGCGGTGCCGAGTATGTGGTTGATTTTTTACCGAAAATAAAAATGGAAATGGTTGTTACAGCAGACATGGTAGAACAGGTTACGGCAACAATTGTTGAAGCAGCACGTACAGGTAAAATCGGAGACGGTAAGATTTTTGTAAGTGACATAGAAAAAATTATCAGAATTCGTACAGGTGAAACTGACGAGGAAGCTATCTAAACAATAATGCTTTCTCGGAACCGGTACTTCAGTACCGGCTGTTGCAATGTCTTGCCACTTTCAGCCAGGACTGAAGTCCGCGTTGCAAAAAAATGCTTAACTTAATGGCGGTATCCCACCCCCTTTGGCTTCGCTGGCCGCTATGGCACTCAAGCCGACTCCTTTACAAGGAGTAGAAAATCCACATATTGACTTCTTTAGCATTTAAAAATAATGATTTAATTTTTAAAATATAAAGATTTTGCTACACTCAGCTTTTAAGTTCAATTTAAACCCGAATTATGCAATAGAAAATAATAAGTAGGTTCTATGCTTGTGTCCAAGGGATGTTTAGAAAATTGTTGTGCCAACCTTTTTGGTTGGTCAATAATTTTATGAATGTGCCTTGGGTACAATGATAGAGACTTTCTTGAGTTTTCTGTTGCATAATCCGGGTTAAAGGTTTATAATGTCTGAAGCTGATTTCAAATACATACTGGATACTTTCTTTACACTTTTTTCTATGGTTTTGATTATTTTAATGGTTCCGGGTTTTGCCATGCTTGAAGCCGGACTGGTAAGAACAAAAAATGTCTCTTCTGTTTTGACGGTAAATACCATGATTTATGCGGTAGCATCTATGGCATTTTTACTTGTCGGCTACTCTCTTGCGTTTGGTTCCTGGGAAAACTCTTCTATGAGTATATGGGCGGCATTTTTGTTTCAGATGGCATTTGTCGGTAAAACTATAAATATTATGAGTGGTGGAGTGAGTGAGCGTGTAAAAATTATACCACTGATGATATTTACGGTTGTTATGGGTGCTGTTATTTATCCTTTGATTGTTAATGTAAGCTGGGGCGCTGATCTTCTTGCGGGAACAGTGTTGGATATTGACATGTATGATTTGGCAGGTTCAACTGTTATTCACTCCACCGGAGGCTGGGCATTGCTGGCTGCGATTTTGATTATGGGACCAAGAAAAGACAGATACAAAGACGGGAAAATAAAAGTGATACCTGCATCAAATGTACCGCTTGTGGTTCTTGGAGCACTTCTTTTATGGATAGGATGGTTCGGATTTAACGGTGGCAGTGTCGGTTCTATTTCAAGTATCGAAAATGCCGATACGGTTGCAAAAACGATTATGAATACTAATACGGCAGGTTTGGCGGGTGCAATCATTGCAGCTGTTATCATGTATGCACGCTATAAGCTTTTAGATATCACAATGATATTAAACGGTGCATTAGGAGGGCTTGTTGCAATTACTGCAGGACCTGATTTGTATGACATGTACACACCAATCCTGATTGGTGCCATTGGCGGTGCACTTGTTGTTTTTGCTGTACCAATGTTTGACAAATTAAAACTTGATGATCCTGTAGGTGCACTTTCTGTTCACCTTGTCAACGGTATTTGGGGTACACTCGCTGTTGGTATTTTTGTTGATAAAGTGTCACTGGTTTCACAACTCAAAGGGATTGTAGTCATCGGAGTTTTTGCATTTGTGAGTTCCTATATTGTTATTTACATTATCAACAAGATTGTTGCATTCAGAGCAGAGGATGATATTCAGGTAGAGGGGCTTGATGTCAATGAGGTTGGCGTTGAAGCCTATCCTGAATTTAAACGCGCCATTTAAAATAATGTATGCTTAATCACTCAAAGTCTCTTTTTCTTTCTTTGCTCGTTCATGCGCTTATTCTGCTGAGCCTGTTTGGTGTTTATAAGTATGTGGTCTCATCTGCCGCATTTGTTGAAGAAGAAAAAAGAGTGTGTGTAAATTTGAGATGTATTAAACAACAGGCTGAAGAAACACACAAGAAGAAAAAAGAGAGAAAAAAAGTTATCTCTGAAAAAAAAGCGAAAAAAATCCCGCAACATAAAAAAGTGATTCCTCCCAAAAAACAAAAAACCCAACAAAAACCCAAGAAAATTAAGAAAAAAATTCCTTTAAAAAAACAGATTAAAAAGAAAGAAGAAACAATAAAAGAGACAAAGATTGAAGAAAAGACAAAACCGGAAAAAAGAATAGAACAAACAGCAGAAGAGAAACCGGAAAAAAAAGTAGAAGAAGTCGTGAAAAACATGCCTGTTGCAGAAGAAAATCTTCGCAGGGAAAAGAGGACAAAAAAAACTGTTGAAAAAAAGGTGAGTGAGAAAGAAGCGTATTTGCAGGAAAATCTGGCACAGATTGCCCAATTGATAAAAGAAAACCTCTACTATCCGCGAATGGCACGTAAGCGAGGCATACAGGGTTCTGTTACTGTTCGCTTTATGCTGTTAAAAGATGCTACTGTTATACAAATTACAACAATATCTTCAAGCAGTGGTATCTTGACGCGTGCGGCGATTAAAACAATCGCTGAGCTTTCAGGAAAGTTTCCAAAGCCGAAAACAGATATAATGTTGAGTGTACCGATTCGATACTCTCTCCAATAACAGTTTTACTCAACAGGCTTGAAATACTCTTTTTGGGCACCGCAACCCGGACATTTCCAGTTCTCAGGAAGATCCTCAAAAGCTGTTCCGGGAGGAATGCCACTTTTTTCATCACCGATTTTCGGGTCATAAATATGACCGCAAAACACACATTTATATTTTTGCAATTTATCCATAACTGGCTCCTGTTACTTATTATATCTTATTTTCCTGCATTGAGCAGTGCCTGTTGCAGATGATATGCAATACGTGTAATGTGTACCGATGAACGTTGCAGCCACCGAATTGCTTCTAAGTGGTAGGTGCCCTCATCTATGCTAACTGTCCCGTCGGCCATTAACAGTGTTATTTCTTCTCTCTTTTGTTCTGTTTTCCTGTCAATGTCATAGTTGCTCTGCTGTGTATAATTGGCTAGTTCCTGTAAGGATGTTTTTTCAAGGAGTTGCAGACTTGTTTGAATAAGCCCAATAAATTGATTTTTTTCTAATACCAACAAGGGTGATGACTGAAGAAACAGTGCTTTGTGCTCATCTTCACGGCATCGGTCAAAAAGCCGTTGCAGATGGTCAATAACATGAATGAGACTGATAAGCCGTTGCCAGTTTGCATCCTGTGTATTTTTTAAATTAATTTTGTCTAAGAAATTCTGTGTTTCATCTAAAAGCTTGTCAAAAGTATGCAGATTGATTTTGTGTGCATTTTTTTTCGCTCCAAGTAAATAGAGCATATACCGCAATAACGTTTTGAATTCATTTTCAAGAGATTTTTGCACAACACTCAAAGCCAAAGGGATATTTTCAAGTAATGCAGGATCAAAATCCTGTATATACTTTTGTTTTGGTTCGGGTATGATTTTTTCCATAAGATGCGCAAAAGGTATTGTAAAAGGTATAATTGCAATGACACCTAAAAAGTTGAAAAAAGTATGAAACAGTACTAAGACAATTTCAGCCTGTTGCATGAAAAAACCGGGCGCGAAAGATTCAAAGAACAGAGTGTAGGGTGCTATTAAAAAAAGCGCGGCAATACCGGTAAATATATTGTATACAACATGTGAAAAGCCGGTTCTTTTTACTTCTGCAGAGCCACCTATGGTTGCTAAAGCCGCTGTAACTGTTGTACCTACATCCATGCCGACTACCAAGGCTGCTCCCTGCTCAAAACTGATGGCACCTCCGTAAATCATTGTGAGTGTCGCGGCAACACCTGCGCTTGATGACTGTGTGATAATTGTGACAAGAATCCCAAGTAAGAAGAGCTCAAATCGGCCAAAAAAAGAATCTCCCGGAAAGTATTCAGGTGAAATGATGTCTTTATAGACAGACATGCCCTCTTGCATAAAGCTGATACCGACAAAAATCAGACCAAATCCGGCAATGGCAAAACCGATATCCGCTGCTTTTCCTTTTGAAAAAAGTTTTAAACTTGACCCTACAAGTATAAAAGGCAAAACCAGAGTGCCCAGTTTGAGTTTAAATCCGAGAAGTGCTACCATCCATCCTGTAATAGTGGTACCGATATTTGCGCCAAAGATAATACCGAGTGCTTGGGGAAATGTTAATAATCCTGCAGATACAAACCCTACAGCAGCAACTGTTGTAGCACTTGATGACTGTAAAACAGCGGTACTGACAGCTCCTGTTATAACTCCGGTAGTGGGTGTTTTTGTAAAACGAATTAAAGCATTTCTGATAGTATCTCCGGCAAGAGCATGTAAACCCTGGGTCATGATAATCATACCAAGTATAAAAATACCGATGCCCCCAAATGCCTGGGAAAGTGTAGTCCATGAATGCATAACTATGTTGTTCCCTCTTTATAGGATAATGTTATTATGACATAAATTTCTAATGATTGTTTGAAAGTGAGTAAAGTTGGTGACCCCGAGGAGAATCGAACTCCTGTAACATGGATGAAAACCATGGATCCTAACCGCTAGACGACGGGGCCACTTTTTGTAGTTGTTTTTTGATTAGTTGTGCCGAAGTTTAAAGTGAATCGTACATAAGGTACGTGAACTTTAATCTGAGGTGCAAATAACAAAAAAATGGTGTCCTGTGATGGATTCGAACCATCGGCCACATCATTAAAAGTGACGTGCTCTACCAGCTGAGCTAACAGGACTCTTGCCTCTTATTGTTAAGAGGTCGAAATTATAGACAAATACAATTGATATGTCAAGAAAAAAGAGTGAAAATTTATAAATTTTATAAGAAAGCATAGATTTATTTACAATTAAATGCTTTTTAACTACAATCGTTTCACGAAGAGGAGTTTTATGAAAAATATTACAAATATACTAATGGCTTTTTTTATTGTTTTTATGAGCGGATGTTCTCAGAAAGTGACTGTACAGGCACTTGAGCCTGCACAAATTGACAGAATATCGCAAACAAAAGTAATAGCAGTGACAGATTTCACACATGACAGAGTAGGACTTTCGAGAAAAATAGAGGCAAAGCTTTCTAATTTTGAGATAAACAATAAAAAATATTTTACTGTTGTCAGCAGAAACGATATAAATAAAGTTATAGCAGAGCAAAAACTGCAAAACAGTGGTCTTGTCAATGATGAAAAGATTGTCCAGGTTGGAGAACTGATAGGCGCGCAGGCTATTATTTCGGGAAATGTAAGCCCTGTTACCAAAGAAGACAGTTATTTTTATGAGGCTCGTGTCCGTTGTGCAAATAGAAAATGTACAGAACTCGAAACATACCGTGTGCGCTGTATGAAACGGCTTATAGGACTTTCTGCAGAAGTAAGAATAGTGGATGTTGCCAAAGGCGATATCATTTATGCTGATACTTTAGGCAGAACAAGTTCATTTAAGCACTGTGCTGATGATTCGCGGGCGATCCCGTCAAAAATGATGGTGGCGCAAAAGCTTGCCGATGATATAGCAGATACATTTATTTATAAGCTGACTCCGCATTACAGAAAATTTCATGTAAAATTACTTGAGGATCCTGATTTGGATTATACAGATGAACAAGAGAAACTTTTGAAAATCTCTTTAAAATATATTGAGCAGGGGCGTTATGACAAAGCAGAAAAATTTTTGAAAGAGCTGATTGATGCGACAAATATGAAAAGTTATGTGGCATTTTATGATTTGGGTGTGATAAAAGAGGCACAGGGGAAATATGAAGAGGCGAAAGAGTACTATGAATATGCGGACAATTTGATGATAGAGCCGGTTGAGGAGATTAATGAGGCTGTTGTCCGTATCAACTCTCTTATCTCCAAAAGAAAAAAAACACTTGAGCAGTTAAACAGATGAACAAATTAAGCCTACTCTTTCTTATTACAGGGCTGCTTTTAGGCGGTTGTGCTGCAAAGCAAAGAGTTGTTGTTGCAAAAAAAGAGCTTCCGTCATGGTATATGCAACCTCCACAGTCTGACAGTTCTACACTTTATGCACTGGGGGAAGGTGAAAATCAGCAAGATGCCATTACGAATGCCTTGAGCCTTTTAGCCTCGACATTACATGTAGCAGTTTCATCAAATTTTCGTGCAAAAACAGTTGTAAAAGAGGGAAGTGTCAACAGCTCCGAGGCAACATACATCAATGAAACACAAAGCAGTGTTGAAAAAATAAAAATCAGCGAATATGAAATACTCCATACAAAAAAACTCGGCTTTAAAAGATATGCGGTGCTTATAAAGGTCAATAAACAAAAGTTGTTTCAAGGCTTAAAAAATGAACTGGACCAAAAACTGAAAATATACAGGAGCAAAGTCAAAAATTTACAAAAATGTGATGCCCTCAAACGCTTGGCATATTATAAAAAGATGAAAAAATCATTTACATATATACAGAATGCTCTGATAGTGATGAAAGTGCTGCATAAAGGCTTTGACGACACAAAATACATAGCATGGATGAGTAAAGTAAATGAAGAGTATGATTATCTTTTGAAACATATCAGCTTTTGGGTAAATTCCAATGTGAAAAGTCTGGCTGAACCACTCAGAAGTGCCCTGACCAAACAAAAGTTTATCATAAAAAATGTGAAATCAAACATGCACTATACTGTTTTTATTCATGCAAAAATCAAAAAGGCAAGCGCGTACGGTTTTACGCTTGCCCGCAGTGAAATATCTTTTGTAACGAAAAACTATAAAGGGGAAGTGTTAGGAGAAAATGTCATACATGTAACCGGACAGTCTTCCCAGGGTTATGAAATAGCCAGGCAGAATCTTGTCAAAAAGCTTCATTCGCTCATACAAAAAGAGGGCATTTCAAAAGTGTTAAATATTGGTATTTAGTAACCGTTTACTTCTTGGGAATATACTTGCAATAATAATAAAAAGAAATAGTAATAACTGAGGTATAAAAATGATTAATAAAATACAAGAGGTAAAAAAAGAAGTTGCAAAAGTAGTTGTCGGGCAGGAAAAGATGATAGATTCTCTGCTGATTGCACTGTTGTGTGAAGGGCATATCCTTATAGAAGGTGTTCCTGGACTGGCAAAAACAACAACGGTCAATGCACTTTCAAAAGCTCTGGGGCTTGACTTTAAGCGGGCACAGTTCACACCGGATTTACTCCCTTCGGATATTTTGGGGGCTGAAATATACGACCCGCAGAACAATCAGTTTAAAATCAAAAAAGGTCCGATTTTTACAAATCTTTTGCTTGCGGATGAAATTAACCGTGCTCCGGCAAAAGTGCAGTCTGCTTTGCTTGAAGTGATGCAGGAAAAGCAGGTGACAATCGGTGATACGACATTTAAACTTGATCTGCCGTTTTTTGTCATGGCAACACAAAACCCAGTAGAACAAGAAGGCGTCTATCAGCTCCCTGAAGCGCAGCTTGACAGATTTATGCTTAAACTTGTCGTCGGATACAACACAAAAAAAGAAGAGCTTGAAATCGCAAGAAGAATTTCAAGCGGAAATTTTGAGACAATCAATCCGGTTTTGAATAAAAGCGAACTTGAAGAGCTGAAAAAAGTTGTACGCGATATACATGTAGACGAAGAAGTGGAAGAGTACATGATAGAACTCGTCAATGCAACAAGACATCCTGAAGAGTACGGACTCGAAGAGGTCAAAGAGTACATTCAGTTCGGAGCTTCTCCCCGTGTGAGTATAGACATGTTCAAAGCCGTGAAGGCGATGGCATTTATGCGCGGCAAAGACTTTGTTACTCCTGTTGATGTTGCTTATATCGTAAAAGAGTTGATGCGTCACCGTATTGTGCTTACATACGAGGCTGAGGCTGAAGGTATCACGACAGATGAAATCATTCAAAAAGTGCTTGAAACTGTAGCGATACCATAAGGTCGCCATAATGAGCAAACTACAAAAAATACTTGTACGGGCCCGCCGTCAGGTTTTTAGTGAGATGGTTGGAAACAATCCGTCTATTTTTCAAGGCGAGGGCTATGACTTTATAGAATTGCGTGAATATATGCCCGGTGACGACATTCGACATATTGACTGGAATATCACGGCAAAACTGCAAAAGCCTTATATTAAAATATTTCGTGAAGAAAGAGAGTTGAATGTAGTCGTGGCATCAATGCTCAACGGCAGTGTCTATTTTGGCTCCAAACGGTTTAAACAGGATGTTATTGCAGAAATTACAGCCATGCTGAGCTTTTCGACGATAAAAAACGGCGATTTGCTGAGTTCCTACATCTTCAGTGATAAGCTGGAGTCTTTTTTAAAACCGAGTAAAAAGCTTTTTCAGGTCCATAAAAGTACGAATGAAATTTTGGATTTTGATCCTTTGAACAAAAAAGCAGACTACAAAGTTTTGGCAGATACTCTGTTTAAAAGACTCAAAAGAAAATCTTTGATTGTCATTGTCGGAGATTTTTTTGAAATCCCTGATTTTAAAGTATTGGCAAAAAAACATGAAGTAGTGGCTGTCATTGTACGTGACAGACTTGAAGAGAGACCGCCGGAGATGGGCTTTACCTCTTTGGTAGATCCTGAGAGCGGTGCTGTTTTAGAAGGTGATTTTAATGCACAAACAGTCAAAGAGTATGCGAAAAAAGTTTTAGTGCATGACAGAAAACTTTATGCAACATTCAGAAAACACCAGATTCGATTTACAAAAGTTTATACAGACGGAAAAATCGGTGTTTCCTTACGACGATTATTTGAGGGCAGATAGATGCAAAACCTACAACAAAATGAAATTCCTTTGCATGATATTAAGCCGCTTATAGAGATACATGAGTACTCTTTATATTATCTTATCGGAGTGAGCCTTTTAGTTGTTCTGATACTTTCGGGTTTTATATATTTGGCATACAAATGGATGCAAAACAGAAAAAAATACAACAAAAGAGCAGAGCATTACAAGAGGCTCTTTTCGGTAGACTATTCAAATCCGAAAAAAGCGGCATATGATTTGACATTTTACGGAGCAACTTTTAAAGATGACAGTGAACGTCATTTAAAAGCCTATGAAAATATGTTGCAAATACTCCAAAAATACAAATATAAAAAAAATGTAGAAAATTTTGATACAGATACTTTACATGTAATAGAGTTATATAAGGGAATGATAGATGTTTGACGGCATATATTTCGAATTTCCAAAATTACTGTTTGTTATATTCTTTTTTATAGCATGTGAAACACTTTGTAAAATGAAGCTGCCTTCAATTTACTTTCCGCATGCTTCACAGTTTATGAAGAGTAATGTTTCTGCATCAAAACTGCTTTTCTTTTTAAAATGGCTCACAATTGTTATGATGATTTTGGCACTTATGTCGCCGGTAAAAGACGAACCGTATGAGTTGAAGCCAAAACACGGGCATGAGATAGCCCTTATTCTGGATGCTTCGGGTTCTATGAAAGAGCGTGGATTTGACCCGCTCAATCCCGCTGCATCACGCTTTGATGTTGTGAAATCAATTGTACGGGATTTTATAAACAAAAGAGAAAATGACAATATGGGACTTGTCGTTTTTGGTTCCTACTCTTTTATCGCTTCACCGTTGACATATGACAAGCATATACTGTCCCGCATTGTTGCTCAGCTTGAAGTAGGAATGGCGGGAAAATATACAGCCCTGTATGAAGCATTGGCACAGGGAGTGAACCTGTTAAAAATGAGCAAGGCAAAATCAAAAGTGGCTATTTTGCTTACAGACGGCTACTCCACAGCCGGAGTGGATAAAATTCCTTTGGATGTGGCACTGGATATTGCCAAAAAAGAGGGGGTAAAAGTTTATCCGATAGGGATAGGCGCTCCTGATGAGTACAACAGAGCCGTGCTTATGAAAATTGCAAAAGAGACAGGCGGTGTTGCCTTTGGTGCTGCAAATGCCTCACAGCTTAAAGAGGTCTATGAAAAAATTGATGCACTGGAAAAATCAGAGATAAAAAATGAAACATTTTCCTATAAAAACTATTACTATTTTTATCCGCTGTTTATAGCATTGTTGTCTCTGCTGCTTTATGTCTATTTACGAAATAAAAGAGGGAGTGTAATATGAGTTTTTTACATCCGGAATTTCTTTACTATATGTTACCGTTAATTGTTATACTCTTTGGATTGTTGCTTACACAAAAAGAATCGCATGCAACATTTTTTTCAAGCGAGGTGATGCAAAGACTCAGAGTCTCTTCAAACACCTTGACACTCAAAGCAAGAAATGCACTCTTTTTTCTGATTGCTGTATTGATGACACTTGCTTTGGCAGGTCCTGTCATCAAAGACGGAAAGATTGAAGTGACGGCTAAGAGTGCTGATATTATGATAGCTTTGGATATATCAGATTCTATGTTGGCAGAAGATGTTTATCCAAACAGATTAAAACTGGCAAAACAAAAGGCTCTTGAACTCTTGCGTCTGGCACCAAATGAGCGCATCGGTGTGATTGCATTTGCAAAAAATTCCTATCTGGTATCGCCCTTGAGTTTTGATCATGAAGCTGTTGCTTTTTTACTGAAAAAACTTAACACGAATTCTATAACAGAGCAGGGCACAGACTTTATGTCGATGCTGCAGGTTGTCGATAAAAGTATAAAAAAAGATGCAAAAAAATATTTGCTGATATTGAGTGACGGCGGAGACAAAAAAGATTTTTCTCAAGAGACTGCTTTTGCAAAGAAGCATGACATAGCGGTATTTGTGCTTGGTGTAGGCACACCGCAGGGAGCACCGATAAAGCTTGAAAATGGAGAATTTATCAAACAAAACGGAAAAATCATTGTTTCAAAACTCAATGATAAAATTGCAGACTTGGCAACAAAAACAGGTGGTGTTTATATTGAAAGTGTCAATTCTGATGCCGATGTCAAAGCAATGCTTAAAGAGATTGAGCGTCACAGTAAGAAAAAAGAGCTCAAATCAGAGCAGATTGAAAAATATATACCATTGTTTTATTATCCTTTGGGACTGGCACTTCTGCTACTGCTTATAGCGACATCTTCTATGAGTAAACGGGTAAAAGTCGAGGTGCCGGGATTGTTTGTTTTAGCCATTTTGCTCGGAAATCCTGCTCCGTCATATGCGGGATTGCTGGACTTTATGCATCTGGATGAGGCAAAAAATGCCTACAAACACAAGGAGTATGAAAAATCGGCAAAAATATATGACAGTTATGCAAAAAAGAGCAACCACAGTGAAAGTTACTATAATGCAGCCAATGCCCTGTACAAGGCCGGAAAGTACAAAGAAGCGGTTCGAAATTATGAAAAAGCAACTTTTGATGACAAAGCTGCACGTGCGAAAAATTTTTCAAATATGGGTAATGCCTATGCAAAAATGGGTGATGAAGCAAATTTGAAAAAGGCGATAGAATCTTATGAAAAATCTTTAAAACTTCATGAAGACAAAGATACAAGAGAAAACCTTGAAGCCGTAAAAAAAGCCTTAAAGAACAAAGAGCAGAAGAAACAACAGCAGAAAAACAAAAATCAGAAGAACAAAAATCAGAAAAAACAGCAGCAGAAGAATCAGAAAAAACAGCAGAACCAGCAGAATAAAGATAACAAAAAGAACGGAAAAAAGCAGGATAAGAACAACCAAAAGAACAACCAGCAGCAAAACAATAAGCAAGATTCCAAAAACTCCAAAGGCAAAAAAGACAAAAAGAGTGAGCAGAGAAAATCTCAAAAGCCGAGCGAAGAAGAGAAAAAGCAGCAAGAAAAGAATGGCGAACAACAAAAAAATCAGAAACAAAAAGAGCAAAAGAAAAAAGAACAGCAGCAAAAATCTCAGCAAAAGAGTGCGGAGAAAAAACAGAAAAAAGACAAAAAGAAGTCTGCTTCCGCATCAGCTGCACAGGCAGAAAAAATGAAAAACAGGATGAGTGATGCAGAAGAGGCAAAATGGCTCAAAAGCCTTAATAATGAACAAAGTACGTATTTATACAGATTAAACCAAAGTAACAAGAAGAAGGAAAACAGTAATGAAAAACCTTGGTAAAATAATAATAATTTTTAGCCTGCTTGCAACGGCAGGATATGCAAAGGTTGTGGCAAAGGTATATCCTAAAAGCGTTGTCAGCGGAGAAGTCGCAACCTATACCCTGACAATTACAGGCGGTGAAGTCAATAAACCGCTTATCAGTACAATATGCGGCAGCAATGTATTGGGGACAAGTTCTCAGACAAGTATTGAGATGATAAACAATGATTATAAAAAAAGCTATGTACTGAGTTATCAGTTTATGCCGCAAAAAAGCTGTGTGATTTCACCGGTGAGTGTTGAAGTAGATGGAAAAACAGAGCAATCCAACAGTGTAAAAGTAACGGTAAAACCGGCAGTACAGGATAAAAATGCCGATTTTGTACTGAATTTGATTCCCTCAAAAACAGAGTTGTTTGTGGGGGAACCGTTTACGCTCAATCTGGTGCTGAAACAAAAAGAAGATGCCGAAGCCGTTGACAGTAAATTTATAGCGCCGGATTTTAAAGGCTTCTGGATCAAAGGCGAATCACAGGCAACAAGAACTCAAAAAGACGGGTATGTCATCACAAAAGCAAGCTACAGACTGGCTCCGCAAAGAGAAGGAAATCTTACAATTAAACCGGCACAGCTTAAAATTGCGACAAGAATTTCTTCAAGGGATGTCTGGGGAGGTTTTATGCCTCAGATAAAATGGAAGAGCTATTTTTCAAATCCGGTGGAGTTACATGTAAAGCCTTTGCCTAATAATGCAAAAATAGTCGGTAACTTTACAATTGAAGCGACTGCCGACAAATTGGAGATTAATCCTAATGAAGCAGTGAATGTTACCGTCAAAGTGACAGGTGAAGGTAATTTGGAAGATATTAAGAGTTTTAAACCCTATATACCGGGTGTAAATGTTTTTGATGAAAAAATAAATATCAAAGGCAATACTCTGACACAAAAGTTAGCCTTTGTTTCAGATAAAGATTTCACAATTTCGCCTTTTTCACTGGCATTTTACAATCTTAAAACAAAACGGGTAGAAAAAATCTCTACACAGCCCATTCATATCAAAGTAAACGGTGCGGTGAAAAAAACAGCATTGAAAATACAAAGAGAAGAGTCTGTTCAAACTCCTGAACAGCCTTTACATGTAAAGGACAGAGCAAAAGTCTATGACAAACTTTCTATAGGTATAGCTTTTGTTGCAGGAGTTATCATTGGAATATTGATTATGATATTTGCAAAACCGGTGAAATTTTTGAAAAAAGAAAGAGTATTGAATCTCAATGATGAAAAACTGTTGCTTATAAAACTGTTGCCGTATAAAGACAAAGATAAGGAAGTGAAAAAAGTTGTAGATATTTTGGAAGCTAATCTTTACTCTTCAAAAAAAGAGAAGATAGATAAAAAGCTTGTAAAAGAACTGCTGAAAAAATATGATATATCCTAATCCAGGATATCATGCAGTTTGTTGGCATTGGCCATCTCTTGATGGACTTTGTCCCACTCTTCGTTTTGAATGTTTTGTTTGAGATTTGTAAGCTCTGTTTCAAAAAGTTCTATAGCTTCAAGCAGATTCTCTTTGTTCTGTCTGAAAATATCTTCCCACATATAGGGAGAACTCTTTGCCAGACGACTCATGGAACGAAACCCACCTGCAGCCAAGGCTAAAATTGTGTGCTTGTTTTCCTGCTTTAACACAGTGTTGGCAATAGAATAAGAGATGGCATGGGGCATATGTGAAATAAAAGCGGCATGACGGTCATGCTCCTGAGACTTCATAAAATGTTTTTTCATATGCAGCGATTTAAATATTTTTTTGGCAACCTTTGTCTGCAGTTCTCCACTCTCTTCAAGATCGCACAATACAACAACCTTGTCGTAGTAAAGATTTTCAACCGCGGCATGCGGACCAAAGTTTTCTGTTCCGGTCATAGGGTGTGCGGCTACAAAGTTTTTGCGTATCTGCGGCGGGACAGAGGCTACAATTTTTTCTTTTGTGCTTCCCAGGTCGATAATGGTGGTATCTGGCCCGACATCCGTCAGTTCTTTTAATATTTTAATTACACCATTGACAGGAATGGCAAGAAAAATAACATCACACTTTTTCACCTCTTCAAAAGAGACTATTTTGTCTACCAGTCCAAGGCAAAGGGCATCCTGTGTATGCTTTTGATTATGATCATAACCTACAATAGAGTCAACATAATTTTGTTTTTTTAATGAAAGGGCAAGGGAACCTCCCATCAAACCTAATCCAATAATTGCTATATTCATGTTTATTCTTTGTGTTAATTTGTAAAATTATACTGAATTTACTTAATATTAACCACATAATGGGTAAAATCTTTACTAATTTTTTAAATGGAATATGAATGAAAATACTTTTGTCTTTTTTGCTGGTTGTATTGACAACTAATATATATGCGCGTGTAGTGAAAACTATTGACTATAATGGATTAATCCACCTTTCCAAGCCGGTTGCCTTGAGAATTTTAGGATTTGGCGAAGGTGATGACATAGACAAAGAGATGGTTGACAAAGCGATTAAAAAATATTTTGATCAAGGCTATTTTAATGATATCTGGACAGAATTTGATGAAAAGGGAAAACTGACTTTTTATTTTAAAGAAAAAGCAATTATCTCCAAGGTGGAACTCAAGGGCTGGAAAGAAGATGATGATGAAGTCAAAGAGTCTGTCATTCAAATCAAAAAAGGGTCGTTATATGATGAAAAGAAAATTGAAGCTGCCAAAAAAAGAATCATTGACGCAATTTCACAAGAAGGTAAAATTGACAGTGTCGTAGAAGTTGAAACGACATATTTGGAAAACGGAAGTGTAAAAGTTACTTTTGTTGTGAACGAAGGCGAAGAAATTATTATCAAAAAATTACAATACAGTGGTGTATACGGTTTGGATCCGGATGATTTTGATGATGTTATAGCCAATAAAGAGCAAGAATTCATGGGCTGGTTCTGGGGACAGAATGACGGTAAAATGAGTCTGAGAGATTTGGAATACGATAACCTGAGAATACGTGACTATTATATGCAGTACGGGTATCTGGATGCGAAAGTAGATGAACCTTTTGTGCGGGTTGATTTTGACAACTACAGTGCTGATATGAGTTATCTGATTTCAGAAGGCAAACCATATAAAATAAGCAAAATTTCTGTCAATCAACTTGTCCATGTTGCAGATGATGCAAAATTACGAGATGCCATCTCGCTGAAAAAAGATGAAACTTTCAATATCAAAACTTTTAGAGAGGACTCAAAAAAGATTAAAACACTTGTTGCAGACCTTGGTTATGCTTTTGTTCAGGTAGTGCCTGACTTGAAAAAAGACAAAGAAAACCATACAGTCGAAGTAGTGTTCAAAGTTATGCCCGGCGAGAAAGTAAGAATCAGAAATGTATTGATTTCAGGTAATAACAGAACACTTGACAGGGTAATACGTCGAGAGTTGTATTTGGGACCGAATGATATATACTCATTAACGGATTTGACAGATTCCCGTGCAGCACTTGGAAGGCTTGGTTTTTTTGACAGCAATACAATTGAGGAAAAAAGAATTGACAACAAGACTATGGATTTGATTGTAAAAGTCAAAGAAGCACCAACCGGGAATATTCAGTTGGGAGGCGGATACGGAAGTTATGGAGGACTGTTGCTGAGTATCGGGGTAAATGATAGAAATATATGGGGGTCGGGTATTAATGTCGGCATTAAGGCTGAAAAGTCCCAGACAACACAAAACTACTCTTTCAATATCTCCAATCCTCGTCTCAATGACAGTGATTTCAGTGGAAACTTTTCTATTTATCAGTCAGCTTTTGATTATATTGACTATTCTGTTGTAAGCAATGGTCTGAGTATGGGAATAGGACACAGGTTTACACGCTATATCAGCGGTTATCTGGGATATGCTTATTCAAGTAACAGTTATACTTTTGGAGATGACTTCAATGCTTCTGTATATGGCGGGATCAATCCGTTTGAAGCTTTTACAAAAAGCAGTGTTTCTGTGAGTATAAAATGGGATAATACTGATGATTATTATCTTCCTCGTAAAGGATTTGAACTGTCCCAGAGTCTTGAAAAATCAGGGCTTGGCGGTACGGCTGACTTTATAAAGGCAAGAACAAATTTTGCCAAATACTATGGACTTCAGGATCTGCTTGGATTTGATGCTATTTTTAGATACAAAGCCAGATATTATGCAATTATAGACAACGGATACATTCCGCTTGCCGAAAAATTTTATATGGGCGGGATTGGAAGTGTGCGAGGGTACCAGGCATATACACTTTCTCCGACTGTAGCGGATGCTACTGCAGTGGATGGAATAAGAAGAGTGGGCGGAACACAAACTTTTTCAAATAATATAGAATTGAGTATGCCTTTGATACCAAAAGCAAAAATGCGTATAGTGGCTTTTGCAGACTGGGGAATGATTTCGGATAATGTAACAGATAATTTACTAACCAACAATATTTCAAGAGCCGGATACGGGCTTGGACTGGAGTGGTTCTCACCTGTCGGCCCGATTCAGTTAATGTTTGCCCGTCCGATAAACCCTCAGGATGGCGACCAGACTGCAAACTTTGAATTTACAATGGGACAGAGATTTTAGAATTTTACGCTAAAACTGTTATGTTCACATTCTAGTTTCAGTACGGCTTCTTTGGCGAGATAAAGTTTTTTTGAAGAGTTTACATGTAATGTGTTTTTTTCAAACACTAACTCAAAATCCAGGTTTCTTGGTCTGTGGCTTAAGAGTGCTATACTTAAAGAGAGCAGAAAACTGAGTGTTTTCGTAATCTGTTCTTTGGGAAGAAGTTTTTTGTAGAGTTGCAAATGGGTACTTGACGGCAGTTTGTTTTTAGCGTACTTTGTCAATGTGGCAATGAGCATGATGTCGTGATGTCTGAAACCAAACTCCAGGGCACTTTTTATCAAATAATAGGTATGCTTGTTTTGGGAATAAAAATGGACACTGCTTCCTGCGGGATATAGTTTTGCGGCTAAGGCAAGATTGTATCTGTATTTGTAGTCTATACCAAAATATTCATGGGTTAAATCAAAGAGTTTTTTAGCCAATAAGCTTAAATTATTTGAAAACTGTCTGTCTTTTATATGCGAATCTATAATATAGCGCACGGAGGTATTGTAATTGTGCGGAAATTTATGTTTGGAGTTCCTTAGCAAATCACTCAGATATACACCCTCTCGTACACCTACACCGCTTGTAATCACTTTTGAGATATTTATCTTTTTGATAAGTCTTTGTAAAATAAGCGTACCGGGTTTAATGACATCAAATCTGTTACTGTTGATAAAAAGGCTTTTGAGTTCTTTGTTGCTTTTTGCATCGAGCAGTTCTTCTATAAACTCCTGCAAGAGAGTGACCTTAAATTCATAAGCGTGTAGTTTATTCAGCGGATATGTTTCTCTCTTCATGATAGAACTGGATATTGCCCGAAATGTTCCGCCGATTCCGATGAGTGTTTCAACTTTCATCGCAGGAAGCATTTGGAGTTGTTCGTCAATATACCTGATGGCACCTTCTATGTCATCAGCATCAAAATAAAGCTCTTTAAGGCGTACTGTTCCAAGTTTTAGAGATAGAGGATGGGAGACATTGTTTTTGTCTATATAGGCAAGCTCAGTAGAACCGCCTCCTATATCTATGCTGAGTGCATTTTCCTGCATTGGCAAAAGATTGGCACAGGCAATGCCTCCGAAGTACGCTTCTTTTTCGCCACTGATAATTTTTATATTGAGTTTGAGTTCTTTTTTTACTTTTTGTAAAAAATCTTTTTTATTGGGGGCATCTCTGAGTGCCGAAGTTGCAACACAAAAGAGTTTGTTTGTCTTAAAAGAGTTACTGATCTGTATAAAGTCACTCAGTGCATCAAAAGCTCTTTGCATAGGAACCTCTTGCAGAGCTCCTTCGTGTTTGTAGGCATCTTCAGAAATTCTGACCTTTGACTTCTCTTCATGAAGCAAATGAAAAGCAAAACGTGACACTTTCTCATATATCACCATTCTCACTGAATTGGAGCCTATGTCTATGATTGCAACACGCTTTGCCAAAGAACTACTCTTCTATTTCTAAATTTTTATATTTAAACTGCAGTTCTGCCACAGTTTCAACATTATCTTTATCCGGCACTATGCAGTCAACAGGACAAACAGATATACAGGCAGGTTCATCATATATGCCGACGCACTCAGTACATCTGTCGGGATCAATATAATAAATCGGATCACCTTCTTCTATTGCCAGTGTAGGACATTCTTCTCTACATGCATCACATGCTATACATTCATCATTTATTATTAAAGCCATATTCAAAAACCTTATATTTTATATTTATTTTTTAATCTGACGATTTATAGCAAATTAAAGCTTTATTATTTTTGAAAGATTACCTCTTCTTTGGAATTATACAGGATAATTTAGAATTAAGCTGCAAAGATGCTACTGTTCCGTCAATTCCGTCTTTTCTGTTTCTTATGCTTATTTTCGCACCTAAGGCATCTGCGGCGCTTTTTGCCAGGAAAAGACCAAGACCGACGCCGGATTTGTTTCCTTGACGCTTAAATGGTGCAAATAAATCTATACTGTCATCAATTCCACATCCCTCATCTACAACCTCTATCAGTAATCCGACATCATCCTGTGAACTTCTGAGTATGATAGATTTGTCCTTGGGCGTAAATTTAATGGCATTTTGCAAAAAGTTTTGCAGAATCTGGTTTAAAAGACTTATCTGCAGTGTTGCCATAAATCCGTCGGGTTTAAAATCCATATGCAGCTGTTTGCCTTCGTTTTCGGCAAGAAGTTTGAAGTCATTCGCTTTTTGTTTTAAAAATGCTATGACATCCACCTCTACAGGTCTGTCAAGCTGTGCACCTTCCTGACGGCCTATGTTGAGTATGTTTGTTATAATTATATTCATTTCATCGACAGTTTTGTTGGTTGTTTTGATAGCTTCTATATACTCTTCGGGTGAGCGTTTTTTTATGAGAGTTACCTGGTTTTTTAATTTTATAACCGCCAAGGGAGTTTTCAGTTCATGTGCGGTCCCTATAAAAAGCTCTTTTTGATATTTGACAAAGTTTTCAATTCTTAAAATCAGATGGTTGAGTGTTGCTCCCAAAGGTTCAAACTCTTTAGGAAGTTTTTTCATATCTATCTCTGTGATGAGGTGCTCATTCATATTTGCCAGTTTGTTTGAAAATGTCTGAATAGGAGCAATAAGCATTTTGGACAAGGCAATAGCATAGATAATAACAAGCAGGATACTTGCTATATTGATAACAAAGATATATCTTTGAATTTTTTTCAGAAGATGCTTTGTCTGTGTAATATCTTTTGTAATTTTCAGATAGCTTTTATCATCAAGGTTAAAGGGATAGATGAGCGTTAAAAAAGTATGATTATTCTGAGAAGTTTCATAAATATCCATACCGGTATGAGAATTTTTCAAGTTAATGATACCGACATTTAAAGAGAAAAAGTTTTCTCCCATTGATTCATCTGTCTGAAAAACTGATTTGTATGCAGAAATATTTTTGGCATATTGTACCAATTCCTCTTTTTTTTCATCATATATTGATTTTTCTATATAAAAATACAAGAGAGATGAAAAGATGATAATGAGTGTCAGTGATGAGAATATCAGTTTGATTAAAAAGTTTGTCCGAATACTTCGTGAAGAGAACATGATATAACCCCATAAATATTTTTATGAAATTATATCATTATTTAAAATTTTATTAGATTTCTTTTGGAAAGCAGAAGCGGTAGCCTCGACGACGTACAGTTTCTATAGTAGTGATTGATAATGGTTTGTCCATTTTTTGTCGAATCTGATTGATTGCTACTTCAATGACATTTGGCGTAACAAGTTCAGGCTCTTCCCAGATAGCGTCAAGAAGCTGTTCTTTGGAAACAATCTGATCACGATGACGTGCAAGGTGAGTCAGTACTTCAAAAGGTTTTCCTTTGAGCTCTATTTCAGTCTCTTTATAGGTAATTTTTTCTTCTTCAGGATTAATTGTCAAGTCTTCAATCTCTATGATATTGCTTCCGCCAAAACGCAAACGCGCTTCAATACGAGCGATTAATACGTCAAAATCAAAAGGTTTTCTGATGTAGTCATCAGCACCGGCGCGCAGTGCCTCGATCTCACTTTCATTGTCATCTCTGGCTGAAATAACAACAACAACTGTCTTAGGAGTTTTTGTTTTGATATCACCTATGATATCCACTGAATTTCCGTCTGGAAGCATCCAGTCCATCAGAACCAAATCATAGTTACGGATGTCTAAATAGTATTCACCGTCTTTTAATGTCTCTACTACATCACTTTGGTAACCAAATTCTTTGAGTCCTTCTGCTAACATTTTGTTTAATGTTACTTCGTCTTCTATAATTAATATACGCATTAATTCTTTCCTGTGCTTAAATATTTGGTGGAATAATAGCATAAATTTAGGTTACTTTAAAGTTTTTTTCAATTTTTTTTAAAAAAAAATGAAGTTAGGATTAAGATTGGAAGTTTGTAATATTGCTTACACTGACCTTGCAGTCGGGTAAAATGGAGGGTTTTGTTATTTTTAGATATAGAGTATTTATTTTTGAAAACTTATTTTTAAGCTCTCTGCTCAAATCATGAAGTGCATCTTCAATAAGTAAAAATTTTTTGTTTTGCATATCTGTTTTTATAAATTCTGCCACCTCCGCATAGTTTATAAAAACATTGTCCTCAAAATCATATTCTATTGCAACATCAATAATGACTTCCTGCTCATTTTGTCTCTCATGTTCCAAAATACCGATGATACATGTAAAGCGTAACTCTTCTATATGAATTTTCAAGTTATATGACTCTTTTTTCTTCACCCTTGATGACACGAATGATATTGGGGATATGTTTATAAAACAGAATAAATACAATAAATACAACCGGTGCATGCGGCATATTCGGATGAAGAACAAAACTTGTAACAAGCAAAGATAAAACACCCGTGAGGGAAGAGACGGATGAGATGCGGACTGTTTTAGCCATAACAAGCCACACAACAAGAGCAATTGTTGTCTCCAGCGGCAAAAGAAACATCATAACGCCCATTCCTGTTGCGATACCTTTGCCTCCTTCAAATCCAAGATAGGGGGAAAAACAATGACCAAGAACTGCCAAAACAGCAATAGCCCATAAAACGGATTCGTCAAGCCCCATGAAGTAAGCAACAGCTAAAACGCTGACACCTTTGAGTGCATCCAATGCAAGGGTTGCAATACCGAGTTTTTTTGCCAGGTCCGGATTTTTTTCCTTGACAACGCGTAAAACATTTGTAGCACCAATACTGCCGCTTCCTGCAGACTTGACATCAACACCTGCAAATTTCTTTGCAAGCAAAAGACCAAAGGGAATACCTCCAATGAGATATGCAGCAATATAAAACTGTACATTGATATTAAATAAAAAATCCATAAATTACCTTAAATTATTTGAGTGACAGCATTCTACAGTTTTTATGCTAAATATATTTTGATATAATTGCATAATAATAAAATTATGAAATACAGGATGATTTTTTGCAGTTAACAAATGATGAATTAAAAAAACGAATTTCCGAGCTCAAAGAAAAACTGAGTGTCACAGTTGTTGCGCACTTTTATCAGCGTGATGAAGTGTTTGAACTTGCTGATATTACAGGCGATTCATTGGAATTGGCTATGAGAACAATGGCAGATGATGCAGAATTTGTACTCTTTTGCGGTGTCGGATTTATGGGACAGAGTGTGAAAGTTCTTTCACCGGACAAGCGTGTTGTTATGCCAAAAATTGCCTGTTGTGCAATGGCCCGTATGATTGACTCGCTTTATTATGATGATTCTGTGAAATTTTTAGAAGATAACGGCATTTCCAGAGAAAACATATTGCCAATCACCTACATAAACTCCAATGCTGAGGTAAAAGCAAAAGTAGGAGAGATGGGCGGAATGGTTTGTACAAGTTCAAATGCCAAAAAAATCATTACAACAGCATTGGCGGAGGGGAAGAAAATTCTTTTTGTTCCTGATCGATGTCTTGGACAAAATATTGCCAAACAGATGGGACTTAAATCTATGGTGATTGGACAAGCTGGTGATCCCAAAGAGGCAGACATTATCTGCTATGACGGTTTTTGCTCGGTGCATCAGCTTTTTACACTGGATGATATAGCTTTTTACCGTAAAAAATTTCCGGGTATAAAAATTGCAACACATCCTGAATGTGATCCTGCTGTTTGTGATGCCAGTGATTTTGTAGGTTCAACCTCACAGCTTATCAAATATATTACAGAGTTGCCCGAAGATCAAAAAGTGGCAGTCGGTACAGAGTTTAATATGGTAAACCGACTGCGACCAAAAAATACCTATGTGTTAAGCTCTACAAAACCGGAATGTCCGACAATGAATGAAACAACGCTTGAAGATGTTTACCTGACACTCAAAGCGATAGATGAGGGTGCGCCGATAAATGAGATAGAAGTTGATCCAAAAACGCAAAAATGGGCAAAAATCGCATTAGAGCGAATGTTGGCATTATGATAGAAGAGTTTGTAAAAGAAGCCTTGGCTGAAGATGTGGGGCGTGGTGATTTATATGCACTCGTAGAGCCTGCGGTACCTGCAAGTGCTAAAATCATAGCAAAAAGTGATGGGGTTGTCGCGGGACAGAAGTATATAGACGTTTTGGCAAAGCTTGAAAACTTTTCTATTCAATGGTTAAAATCTGACAGGCAGTCATTTCACAGTGGAGAAACGATTGCGGTCTTGGAAGCAGATTCACATACACTGCTTCGCTGTGAAAGAACAGTTTTGGATATGCTTTTACACGCAAGTTCTATTGCTACACTGACAAGAAGATATGTTGCAATAACAGAGCCGTATAAGGTAAAACTTTTGGACACAAGAAAAACAAGACCATTATTGCGAATATTTGAAAAGTATGCAACACGCTGTGGCGGTGCTGTAAATCACAGAATGGGACTTGATGACTCTCTGATGATAAAAGACACCCATCTCAAAACAATTCAAAATCTGCAAAGCTATATAGAAAATGCAAGAAAGGTTATTCCCTTTACTGCAAAAATTGAAGTAGAGGCCGATACACTTTTTATAGCACAGGAGGCTATGCAGGCGCAGGCAGATATCGTTATGTGTGACAATATGACACCGGCTCAGGTTGAAGAGGTTGTGGCTTTTAGAAACGAAAACTATCCGCATATCCTTTTAGAAGCGAGTGGAAACATCTCTTTGGAGACCATTGAGTCTTATGCAAAAACAGGAGTAGATGCTATCAGTTCAGGTTCATTGGTGCATCAGGCCAACTGGATTGATTTGTCAATGAAAATGGATTAGAGGTCATAATCTATGGCTGATGATGCTGAAAAAACAGAAGAGATCATTATTCCCAACAAAAAAGGAATACATTTCTTTTTCTGCGTTAGCCGCTGCGGCACTAAAGAAAAATCTATTTTAGATTTTTATGAGTTCTTCTAGGAGATATGTATGGCTGATGATGCTGAAAAAACAGAAGAACCCACCCCCAAGAAAATAGAAGATGCCCGAAAAGAGGGAAATGTTCCAAAGTCCCAGGACACTTCGGGAGTGATAACACTTTTTGTTGCCATACTTGGTATTTTAATGCTTTTTCCTTATATGGCAACACATATGATCCGTCTTTTTCAATACTATTTTTCCCTCATAGGCATGCCTGTAGACAAATTATTTGCAATAGATATTGCCATTGTTACTATAAGGGAGTTTTTGCTTATGGTCATTCCTCTGGCTGCTGCTGTGGCGATTGCCGGTGTAGTGGCTGCACTTGCGCAGTTTGGGTTTCTATTTACTACAAAGGCTATCATGCCGGATTTTAAAAAGATTGATCCCATCAAAGGAACAAAGAATCTTTTTTCTTTAAAAAAGCTTATTGAAGGTGTGAAAGTAACACTGAAATCTTTTACAACCCTGGGTGTCGGATTTCTGTTTTTCTTCTATTTTATTGAAGAGTTGCCCACAGTTGCACTCTTCGGACTGCATGATCAGCTTGTCTGGCTCAAAGATAAAATGATAATTATTGCTTTTGTGATGCTCTTTATTATCTTTATCTTTGCAATAATAGATATAATTATCGTAAGAAAACAGTATTTTGACGGGTTGAAAATGTCAAAACAGGAGATTAAGGATGAAATGAAAAATATGGAGGGTGATCCACTCATAAAATCAAAAATCCGACAGATTCAAATGGAAGCTTCTCGAAAAAGGATGATGGCAGAAGTTCCAAATGCCGATGTGGTGATAACGAATCCTACACATTACGCTGTTGCCATAAAATATGACGAGGCAAAGGCACGGGCTCCGATTGTCATTGCAAAAGGAATGGATCATATAGCACAGCAAATCAAAAAAATAGCCAGAGAGAATCATGTTCATATTGTACAAAACCCCTCTTTGGCCAGAAGTCTTTACAAAGAAGTTGATGTCGACAAGCCTATTCCCGAAGCATTGTTTCATGCTGTAGCCGAAGTTTTAGCCTATGTTTACAAGATGAATAAAAAATAGTATATAATTATATTTAAAAAAGTAGACATTTGAGAGCTTTTGATGATATAAAAAATGCAAAACATATAGTAATTCAAACAGACAACCTTTCATTTGCAAATGCAAATGCTCTGTATTCTTATGTATTGACTCTGCATAAAAAAGTCTCCCTGGTTGCTATTGAACAAATTGATGAGAAGTTTTCTTTTTTACCGTGGTTTACCCGCGTACGTGAAACTGTACCAAAGCAGGCAGACTGCATAATAGAAGCAAAACCTGATGCAACAGAACTCTATTTTGCATTAAAACAAGAAGGTGTTTCTATCAATCAAAAAATGGCAACAGCACTGTTTGGGGCTCTTTTGGAATTTACACAGGGATTTTCAAATGCAAAATGCACGGGTACAGCTTTTGCTGTGGCTGCTGAACTTATAGAACTGAAAGCTGATCAGTTTACATGTAAAGAGTTTTTACAAAGAAGAGAACCCTTGTCATTGTTTCGTTTGAAATCTATACTGTATAAAAAGATGCTGCAGAGTGATAATGCGCAGGTTATGAATATGTATGTCTCAGATGAAGATTTAAAATCAAGCGGTGCAAGGTTGAAAGATGCAGAAGAAATAATGAAAGAAGTATTGAAAACAGTACATGTAAAAGAAGTCAGGCTTTATAAAAGTGACGAAAATAACAAAATATTAAAATCAATTAAGGAAATATAATTTGAGAAACAAAAAAAACAGATCTTCGGTTGGCGGATTTTTTATAACGGCCCTTCTTATAGGCGCAGGAGCATATGTCTATTTTTCTGCAATGTTTGAAAGAAATGCCCCTGTAATTACACTGCAGACAAATGGTTACTGGAATCTCAAGAAGCCATTGCCGTTACAGATAGAAGATGAGAGCGGTATCAAATCATATAAAGTTATTTTACGAACCAAAAATGGTGAGAGTGAGTTGTTATACAATCAACTGCTGTATCCCGAAAAAGCAGTTAGTTTGAAATTGGAACCGCCAAGAGGTGCTTCAGCAATCAAAGACAAAAATATTGAAATTATTGTACAGGCACAGGATGCGAGTAAATGGAATTTTTTAAATGGCAATACGGCGGTAAAATCTTTTAAACTGAGAATTGACAAAAAAAGACCGCAGGTAAACATTGTGAACAATTCGTATAAAATATCCCGGGGAGGTGCGGCCCTTGTGATTTTTAAAGCGGAAGATGAAAACTTAAAAGAGTTGTACATAAAATCAAATCACAATAAACATTTTAAGGTAGAACCTTTTTATAAAGAGGGATATTATATAGCTTTGCTTGCCTGGCCTGTGCAGGATGAAGGTTTCAAAGCAACAGTTGTAGCAAAAGATTCTGCGGGAAATGTAAGAAAAACCTATGTTCCGCTTTATTTGAAAAACAAAACATACAGGCTTTCAAAAATTACAATTTCCGATAAGTTTTTAAACGGAAAAATTGCCGAACTGGCTGAAGAATTTGATGAGACTCAGGGAGTAGAGGATCCTCTGGAAAGATTTAAAATTATTAATGAAAATATACGAGAAAAAAATGAGGCGTTGATACATAAACTCACGTCAGATGTTCCACAGGAAATGATCAGTGATTTTAAAATTAAAAAAATGTATCCTTTGAAAAACGGAAAGGTTGTGGCATACTTTGGAGATCATAGAAAATACTACTATAAAGGTCGGTTTATCAGCGAAGCCTACCATTTGGGTTTGGATATGGCCAGTCATGCAATGGCTCCTGTACGTACTCAAAACGGCGGGAATGTAGTATTTGCAGATTATAACGGACTGTATGGGAATTCACCTGTTATTGCACACGGATTGGGGCTTTATACTCTCTACGGACACTGCTCAAGTCTGGAGGTCTCCGCGGGTGATGAGGTAGCACCAAACAGTGTTATTGCAAAAACAGGAAAAACCGGTTATGCGATGGGAGATCATTTACATTTTGGTGTATTGGTGCAAGGTATAGAAGTCCGTCCTCAAGAGTGGATGGACAAAAAGTGGATAAAACTTAATATTAATGATATTATTAAGAGTGCTAAAAAAATCATTGACGGCAAATAAAGGATAACAGATGTATCAAACAACAATCAAAAAAAGTGTGGAGCTTGTCGGGATAGGCTTGCATAAAGGTTCTCCTGTGCGCTTACGATTAGAACCTTTGGAGTCAAACAGCGGTATTGTGTTCTATAGAAGTGATGTGGATGTTTCTATTCCCTTGGTTCCTGCGAATGTTGTTGATACGAAAATGGCGACAGTTATAGGCAAAGACAATTATGTTATTTCTACAATAGAACATCTTTTGTCCGCGGTATATGCATACGGCATTGACAATCTTCGTGTTGTTGTTGATGCGGATGAAGTACCCGTGATGGACGGGAGCAGTGCAAGTTTTTGTATGCTTTTGGATGAAGCGGGCATACAGGAACTCGATATTCCAAAAAAAGTAATGATGATTAAAAAAGAAGTAGAGATAAAAGAAGGGGAAAAATATGTAAAACTTTCTCCTTCTCCTGATTTGAACTATGACTTTACCATTAAATTTCCTCATCCTGTTATTCAAACACAGGCGTATGTATTGAAATTTACCAAAGAAAGCTATAAAAATGAGATTGCCCGTGCAAGAACATTCGGATTTTTACATGAAGTACAGTACTTGCGTTCAAAAGGACTTGCTTTGGGAGGCTCACTGGAAAATGCAGTGGTTTTGGATGATAAAAAAATACTTAACCCTGAAGGTTTACGATTCAGTGATGAGTTTGTACGGCATAAAATTTTAGATGCAATTGGAGATATGAGTCTGATTGGAATGAATTTCATAGGAAATTACGAAGCATTGGCAGGAAGTCATGATCTCAATCATAAATTGACACTGGCTCTGCTTAAAGATGCCGACAATTATGAAGTGGTAGAACTTGTCGGTGAAAAAACCAGAGAGTTAGAAAAAGCCTATGCCTAAGGTTGATATTTTATGTATAGCATTGGGTTCACCGATTCTTATTGGTATATATGCAGAGAATAAACTTATAGAAACGATACAGAGCCATGAAAAAAGTTCGGATGCCCTGCCTTTAATCTATAAAGAGATATTTGACAAATATAGTGTGAAAAAACTTTTGTATGCCAATGGACCGGGAAGTTTTATGTCCATCAAAGTAGCCTATATATTTCTAAAATCACTGAGTATATTAAAAAAAATACCGCTTTTTGCAACAGATGCTTTTTATTTTAATAAAAATCAGCCTATCAAAGCGATTGGAAAGCTATATTTTGTTAAAATTAACCAAGAGATAAAAACTCAAAAAATAGAAACAGCACCGCAGGCAGATTTTATATTGCCGGATGTGTTGGATTATAAAGAGTTTAGCACAAATACAGCGCCCCTTTATATGATAGGTGCAGTTGGATAGGATAATCAGTGACAATAAGTGTACCGGCAACATCTGCAAACCTCGGACCAGGTTTTGATACTCTGGGTTTGGCAGTAGATTTGAGAAACAGAGTTGAGTTTCATCCCTCGAAATTTTTCAGTGTGAGTATAAAAGGTGAGGGTGAAAACAACCCGAGACTCAAAGGAAACAATCTTTTTATCAGTATTTTTAATGATCATTATTCAAGATTGACAAAAAACAAACAAAATTTCAAATTTACATTTTACAATCAAATTCCAATGTCCCGTGGGCTTGGAAGCTCTTCTGCTGTCATAGTGTCAGCGATTGCTTCTGCGCATGAAGCGGCGGGTATAAGGGTTTCAAAACGCCGTATATTAAATCACGCACTTGTGTATGAGTCGCACCCTGACAATATAACACCTGCTGTGATGGGTGGATTTAATGTTGCAACAGTTGAAAAAAACAAAGTGTTTTCTCAAAAAAAACATCTGCCGGATTATCTCAAAGCTGTAGTTGTCATTCCGAACAAGCAGATGAATACCTCAAAATCAAGGACCGTGCTTCCTAAATCCTATTCGAAAGAGAATGCGGTTTACAACCTTTCTCATGCAGCCTTGACTGTAGCTGCATTTTTTAATGAAGACTGGGAAATGCTGAAACTTGCAGCACAGGACAGATTTCATCAAAAAGCAAGAATGAAAACACTGCCGGAACTTTTTTCTGTACAAAAGGTAGCCTATGAAAGCGGAGCATTGATGAGTACCCTTTCAGGGAGCGGTTCTACATTTTTTTCACTTGTTTATGATGAAGATTCTGCGATGATTGCCAACAGAATGAAGCAGAAATTTCCTGACTTTAATGTAAAAGTTTTGAATTTTGATAATGATGGGCTTATAATAGAGCGATAACTCTATTAAATAAAGTAAGATTTAGATATAATGGCAAAAAAATTTCATCAACCAACGAGAATGTGCGTTTCTTGCAGAATAAGAGAACCGCAATGTAATCTATTGAGACTGCAATGTTTTAATGGTGAATTGACAGCATTTGACGGGACGAAAAGAAGTTTTTATTTATGTCAAAGTTGTCTAAAAGAAGAGAAAAAACTTCTTCGAGCTTTAATGCGTCAATGCAAAAGCCCAGATAAAGATAAACTTATGAATAAATTAAAGGAGATCATCACTGATGATAGAAAAAGTTAGAGTACACGAAATTGCAAAAGAGCTGGGAATAGCTTCTAAAGATGTTTTAGAAAAAGCAAAAAAAATGGGTCTTGAAGTGAAATCTGCACAGAGTGTAGTAACAATGGAACAAGCAGAAAGTTTAGCAAATTACATAATGAATGGTGATGATACTGCTGAAGCGCAAAAACCAAAAGTTGTAAAAAAGACATCTAAAAAAGTTAATGATGATACTCCTGAAGAAACAAAAAAAGATGAACAAGAGAGACCTGTAGCACAAGAAGAAGCTGCAACCGAACAACAAAGTACAGCCAAAACCCAGACCGAAGTCAAAAAAGAAGCTGAAGTTGAGAAAGAGACAAAAGCTGAAAGTGCAGAAGAAAAAGAGAAAAGTGTTGAAGAGAAAACACTCAAAAAAGAAGAAGCACCGAAAAAAGAGGTGAAGAAAACGACATTAAAGGTTGTGTCGCCATCACTCAGACCTGCTATTAAAAAATCAGGTTTAAAGATTGTTAAAAAGAAAAAACCAAAAGTTGAAGAAACATACAGTATGCCTCAAAAACAGGCATCAGTATCTTCTTATGGAAAAATGAGCGCAGAAGCACTTGAAGAACTGGCTCGTAAAAAGAAATCTACTACAAAACAGGCACCGACATCAAAAAAAGACCAAGGAAAAAAACTTGATATTTTTGGCGGTTCATTAGCTGAAGTATCCATGGATATGGATGATCAGGTAACATTGTTGGATTTAAATGCAACAGAACGCGCTCCAATAGCTCCGGAAGAACCTAGAAAACCAAGAGCGCCGAAACCGGCCGGTAGAAATGCAAACAAAAAACAGGCACCGCGCGGAAGAAAAGTTTCTCGTGACAAAAGAAAAAAATATGCAAAAGCATCTCATGAAGAGGAAATTGTCACACATGTGGAAATTCCTGAAGATATTCGCGTCTATGAGTTTGCCGAAAAACTAAAACGTCCGATGTCAGACATTATAAAAGTCCTTTTTGATCTGGGTATGATGATGACGAAAAACGACTTTTTGGGCGCAGATGAAATTGAGATACTTTCTGAAGAGTTTGGCGTTGAAGTGACTGTCATTGATCCTAAAGATGAATTTAATTATGTTCAGGAAAATGAAGAAGAGGATCCTAACGCTGTTGAAAGACCGCCTATTATAACAATTATGGGACATGTTGATCATGGTAAGACTTCATTGCTTGACTCTATACGAAAAGCAAAAGTAACGCAAGGTGAAGCCGGTGGAATTACACAGCATATAGGCGCCTATACGATTGAACAAAAAGGCAAAGCAATTACATTCATAGATACACCGGGACACGCTGCTTTTAGTTCTATGCGTCAACGCGGTACGGATATTACAGATATTGTTATTATTGTTGTTGCTGCTGATGACGGTGTGAAACCGCAAACACTAGAAGTCATAAAAATTGCCAAAGATTCAGGTGTACCGATTATTGTGGCTCTCAATAAAATGGATAAAGAGACGGCAAACCCTGATCTGGTAAAAGGTCAAATGGCTGAACACGGAATTTCTCCTGTTGACTGGGGCGGGGACGTAGAATTTGTTCCTGTGTCTGCAAAAACAGGTATGGGCATTGATGATTTACTTGAAAACATTCTTCTGACTGCAGAGGTCTTAGAACTCAAAGCCAACCCTGAAGCACCGGCAAAAGCAGCAGTTGTTGAATCATCTCTGGAAAAAGGACGCGGTCCTGTTGCAACTGTAATTGTGCAAAACGGAACTTTAAAAGTCGGTAACAATGTAGTCTGTGGCAGTTCGTACGGTCGTGTAAAAGCTCTTATCAATGAGAACGGCAAACAGATTAAAGAGGTCGGACCATCACATACAGCAGTCGTTGTGGGTCTGAATGAAGTTCCTGCAGCCGGTGAAATTATGATGGCAATGAACAGCGATAAAGAAGCCAAAGAGTATGCACAGAAACGTTATGAATATGAGAGAAACAAAGAGCTTTCGAAATCAACGAAATCTACATTGGAAGATATGACTTCTATGATTGCAGAAGGCAAACTCAAATCTCTTAAAGTCGTTCTTAAAACGGATGTTCACGGTTCACTTGAAGCGATTAGAAGTTCATTGACAGAACTCAGAAATGACGAAGTGAAAATTGATGTTATTTCAAGCGGTGTCGGCGGTATTACAGAGAGTGATGTCGAACTGGTAAGCAACTCTGAGAACTGTGTGTTGTTAGGTTTTAATGTCCGTCCGACAGGTTCGGTAAAAGCACTTGCAAAACAGAGAAATGTAGATATCAGAACATACTCTATTATTTATCAGCTTCTTGATGATATGACTGGAATGCTTACAGGTATGATGGCACCGAAATTTACAGAAGAAAATACAGGTCAGGCAGAAGTAAAAGATGTCTTTAAATCACCAAAAGGGATGGTTGCAGGATGTCTTGTAGTTGACGGCAAACTGATTCGCGGCGGACTTGTGCGTGTTATTCGTGAAGGTGTTGTTGCATACGAGGGTGAGCTTGTATCACTCAAACGCTTTAAAGATGATGTTGAAGAAATCGGAAACGGCTATGAATGTGGTGTGATTATCTCTAACTATGATGATGTAAAAGTCGGTGATGTGATTGAAACATTCAAAAAAGTTGAACAAAAAGTATCCCTGTAAAGAAGACAAATGAATGAAGCACAGATAAAGCTGAAAAGAACGGAAGCTCTTTTAGCCGAACTTATTCCCGAAGCACTCAGCCAGCTCAATGACAACCGTTTGCATGAACTCAGTGTCATTGAAGTGAAATGTTCCCGAGGAAGAAGCGACGCAAAAGTTTATATTGACCCGAGTAATTTCAGCGAAGAAGAAAAGAGAGCCTACCTGAAGCAGTTAAGAAAAGCCCGCCCTTTGGTAGAAGATTTTTGTTTGAAAGACCAGGGGTGGTACAGATGCCCAAAACTGGCATTTGAATTTGACGAACAGTTGAAAAAATCTCAAAATATTGAAGATTTGTTTAAAAAAATAGCCAAAGAGCATAAAGGAGAAGCATCATGAGTTTGCAAGGTGATATAGAATCCGTAGTCAAATCAGTAGATTTGGAACTTTATGACACGGTTGTTGTGAATGAAAATGATGAAACAATTTTCAGGGTAAGCGTCATTTCTTCCGAAATAGAAAACGGCAAACGCAAAGGGGTCAGTCTTGATGCCTGTGTAGAGTTAACACATCTGATTTCACCGTTGCTTGATGTCACTCCTCCTGTTTCCGGTGAATACAGATTAGAAGTGGGCAGTCCGGGAATTGAGCGAAAACTGACGACGCTTGAGCATTTTAAAAAATCTCTTGGTGAAAATGTTTCTTTGCTTTTGGATGAAAAAGAAAAACTCAAAGGGAAACTTGTCAAGGTTGAGGGAAGTAAAGTCTTTATTGAAAAAGATGGAGAAATGCACGAAGTTGATTTTAATGCCATAAAAAAAGCAAAAACTTACTTTGAATGGAAATAGATCATAGTTTTTATATGAACCTTGCCATTGACGAGGCTTGGAAATATCAAGGATTAACCTATCCCAACCCTGCAGTCGGTTGCACTGTAAGAGGCGAACACGGTGAAATTTTAGCGGTTGAATCACACCATAAAGCGGGTGAGCCTCATGCTGAAGTCAATGCTCTTAAATCTGCATACTATAAACTTACTCAAAACAAAGCAATACTCAAACTTCACGACTCTGAAAAAATTCATACTTTTTTACTCCAAAATCATAAAAATATTTTTAAAAACTGTTCTCTTTATTCTACGCTGGAGCCTTGTTCACATGTAGGAAAAACACCCTCCTGTGCAAATTTAATAGCAAATCTCGGTATAAAAAACATTTATATCGGGGCAGAAGACATAAATGCCATTGCAGCCAAAGGCAATGAAATCTTAGCAAAGAGCGGGTTACATGTAACCTTACATGTAGAAGAACAAAAATGTAAAGATTTGCTTTTACCCTTTTTGAAATTTATGAAAAATAATTTTGTTTTTTTCAAGTGGGCACAAAGGCTTAACGGTACAACAGATGGGGGAATTGTAAGTTCTGAGGCATCAAGAAAAAATGTCCATGCTATGCGTAATGTATGTGATCTGCTCGTCATCGGCGGCAATACGGTCCGCAGTGACAGACCGACACTTGATGCGAGACTTGTGAATGGAAAAGCACCTGATATTTTAATACTTTCACGTGAAAAAGATTTTGACAGAACCATTCCTCTTTTTAGTGTGACAAATCGAAAAGTAACTATAGCAAGTGATTTTTCAGTGCTCAAAAACTATAAAAATATTATGATAGAGGGAAGTGAAAAAATGTACGGACTCAGCCGTGATATTACTGATTATTATTTATGCTATCTTGCTCCTGGTTTTGGCGGAAAAGAAGGCTTTGGAAATATTGAAGATAAATTCGACATTTTAAATGCAGGCAAAGAAGCAGAAGATATAATACTGTGGATGAAAAGAAGGATATAAGTTTATGAGCATTTTAGACCAAAAAGGTGACGTAAAACAAGAAAAAATCGTTTCTATGTTTGATGACATTGCATCAACGTATGATACAGCAAACCGTGTGATGAGCATGGGTGTGGATATTTCATGGCGCAAAAAAGCCTGTGATCTGGCTTTTGAGTATTACGGCAAAAAAAGTATTGATAAAATTGTAGATGTTGCCTGCGGTACCGGAGATATGATGGGTTACTGGAAGAAACAGTCGCAAAAATCCGGTGTCAATATCAGTGAATTTGTAGGTGTTGATCCATCCAACGGTATGGTCGATGTTGCCCGTAAAAAATTTCCAGATTTTTCGTATCACATTGCAAAAGCAACCCAAATTCCTCTTGAAGATGCAAGTACAGATTTTTTAAGTATCACCTACGGCATTCGCAATGTTGTTGAGCGTCAAGAAGCATTTGATGAATTTAATCGTGTCCTTAAAAAAGAGGGACTTGTTGTCATTTTAGAATTTATGAAAGATGAGAACAAAAACATTCTTAAAAAAATCCGCGATATTTACATGCACAAAATTCTTCCCTATGTGGGCGGTGCAATTTCCAAAAATTTGGAAGCTTACACCTACTTACCGGACTCTATTGAGAACTTTGTAACCATACAGGGCATGCAAAAAGAACTGGAGAATGCAGGCTTTGAAATGCTCCACACCCAAAGTTTTTCCATGGATATCTCAACACTGCTCATTGCTCGTAAAAAGTAGTTACTATTTAAAATCTAAACTTTTGTTTTAATGCCCTGAAGTTATGCAAATTTTTTGGAACCCGTACTTCAGTGCGGGCTTTGTATTTCTAAGTTACACTTTAGCGTTTAAAACCTAGATTCCAAGGAAATATTAAGTTTTTTTCTTAAATTAATGGTAGTGAAACTTTTGTCTGGATCGTATATACAGTCATTTTATAGAGTTGTAAAATATAACAAAATATTGTACAATTTTATAAAGGATTGATTATGCAAGCTGTAAATTACTCTTATGCAAGGAATAATTTAAAATCTATTATTTCTGAGGTATGCCAAAAAGATGAAGAATGTCTCATCACAAGTAAAAATAATCAAAATGTGGTATTGATACCTCTTAATCATTATAATCAAATAAAAGAAGAGATTAAAAAATCACTTCAAAATATAAAAGATGGTGATTTATTTAGTGTAGATGAGGCATTTGAAAAAGTTTTTGTAAAATATGAAGATTAAAGTTTTATTTACTTCAAATGCAGTACATAAGCTTGATAAGATTGCAGATTATATTTATGAAAAAACCCAATCAAAGAAATTAACACGGAATTATTTAAAAAAATTACGTGAATTTCTTGCTTCTACATTACAAAATTTTCCAAAAGCGGGGCGGCCTGCTGATGAAATCTATAAAAATACGAGAAAATTAGTTTATCAAAGTTATTCAATCATATATAGTTATGATGAAGAAGATCATATTGTTTATATATTGACACTTTACAGAGAAAACTTACCTTGAAAAATGGAATATAATATGCATACACTCAGCGTTTCAGCACTCAACGAACAGATAAAAACTGTTCTTGAAAGCACCTTTGAACGTGTTTTTGTCGAGGGTGAACTCTCTCGCATTACTTTTCACAACTCAGGACATATCTATTTTACACTCAAAGACAAAGACTCGGCTGTAAGCTGTGTGATGTTTCGGGGAAATGCTTCAAAGCTGAGATTTCGTCTTGAAGAGGGGATGAAGGTTATCATAGATGGAGCTGTGACACTCTATAAACCGCGCGGAAGTTATCAAATTAACTGTTTTTCCATTGAGCCTGCCGGACAAGGGGCTTTGGCATTGGCATATGAACAGCTCAAACAAAAGCTCTCTGCGCAAGGCTATTTCGCTCCAGAGAGAAAAA
This sequence comes from Sulfurimonas sp. NWX367, assembly GCF_039667065.1. Classification (NCBI taxonomy): domain Bacteria; kingdom Pseudomonadati; phylum Campylobacterota; class Epsilonproteobacteria; order Campylobacterales; family Sulfurimonadaceae; genus Sulfurimonas; species Sulfurimonas sp. NWX367. The sequence continues at coordinate 767,734 of NZ_JALCZM010000002.1, forward strand.
AAGAACTTCCGAAATTTCCATCTCGCATTGCTCTGATTACTTCAGGGACCGGTGCAGCACTGCAAGATATGCTGCGCGTAGCAAATTCACGATACAGACTTTTGAAAATTGATGTCTATGATGTGCTTGTTCAAGGCGAAGGTGCTGCATTTTCTATAGTAAATGCTCTCAAAATCGCCGATACAAAAGGGTATGATATTATAGTCATAGGTCGCGGCGGCGGAAGTATTGAAGATTTGTGGGCATTTAATGAAGAAAGTGTTGCTGATGCTCTTTTTCATGCAAAAACACCGGTAGTCTCGGCTGTCGGGCATGAAATTGACTGGGTAATCAGTGATTTTGTGGCAGACCTGCGTGCCCCGACACCCAGTGCTGCTATGGAGATGATACTGCCTGACACCAATGAACTCTATCAGTATTTAGACTCTTTATCAACACAGTTAACCCAAAAAATAACCCATAAAGTATATAATCTACAGCAAGAACTGTTACATGTAAAGAACTCTTATCTCCAACATTCAGTGGAAAAAAAATTACAATATCGCGTTGATGAGATTAAAAAACTGCAAAAAGATTTTGCGCAGGCAATTACCTTTCGTCTGCAAAATTATAAAAAAGAAGTGGATTCATTACAGCAACGATTTCCGCAAACAATTCAGAGCGTGTTAAATATTGCGCAAAATCAACTTTTAAACCTGCAAAAAATGCTAGAATCCAATAATCCAAAATACAAAAATAAAAAAGGCTTTGCACAGATTGTAAAGAATTCACAGGTAGTGGATTTGTCTTCACTCAATGTAGATGATGTATTTGAAGCTCAGAGTGACACATACATAGTCAGTGCAAAAGTCTTAAAAAAGGAAAAAATCAGATGAATTATCCACAATTTTTTGATGCCGTACAAAGTATACCACTCAAAGACCCTTTGGCGCAGGTTTTAGGCGCTTTTGAAAACGGAGAATATGAAATAACATACTTAGAAGTTGTCAAAGCAGCAGGACACTCCTGTCCGACAGTTGCCGGTGCTTACATTATGGCAAGCGAGGCTTTAAAAGCTTTATATCCAAATCAGCGAGCCGTGCGCGGTACTATAAAAGTAGAGTTTAAAGAGTCTGTAGAAGAGGGCGTTGCCGGAGTGATAGGCAATGTTGTTTCGCATATTACAGGTGGAACGGAAAAAAGCGGATTTAAAGGATTAAACGGACAGTTTGCCCGCCATTCTTTGATGTTTTTCAATGCAAATATAGACGCATCTGCAAGATTTACAAGAGCAGATACGGGAAAAAGTGTAGATGTAAATTATAATCCTTCGACGGTACCGGCTTCACCGAATATGATGCCGTTAATGCAAAAATTGACAAGCGGAGCAGCCAGTCCTGAAGAAATCAAACATTTTGGTGAATTATGGCAAGAGAGAGTAAAAAGAATTTTTGAAAACTTAGAAGAAGTCGTCGAAGTTACGGAGTTGTAAACTCTGTAACTTATTTTAAAATCAGATCAGGGAAGTAGGTATTTAATATTACAGCCGTTGAGGCGGAGAGTTTTTTGAGCAGTTTGTCAAACTTGTCTTCTTTGTTCCATACAGGATGCAAAACACCGCTTAGCTTTGCCAAGGCGTTTTTTGCATCATATTCAACCCCGATATTGTCAATGAGACCGACTTTTTTTGCCTGTACTGCCGTAAATATATGGGCATTTGCATAAGTGTCTCTTTTGTTAAAATCCAAATGTCTTGCATCGGCAACATCTTTCGTAAACATATCATATGTTCCTTGAATGACCTTGTTTAACTCAGCGACTTCATACTTTTTCCATGGCCGGTCAGGTGTGCCTATCTGTTTGTAGCGTCCGGCTTTTACTACCTGTGTTTTGATACCGATTTTTTGCATGATGCCGCTTAAATCGGCACCCTGCATAATCACACCGATGCTGCCTATCATACTGCCTGGGTTTGCTATTATTTTATCAGCCCATATGCTTGCATAATAGCTTCCGCTTGCCATGGTGCCTTTGGCATAGGCTATGACAGGCTTTTGCTCTTTTAGTCTTTTGATGGCATACGCGATTTCGACAGAAGGTGAAACGGCACCACCGGGAGAATCGACAATGAGCAAGACACCTTTTACAGCACTGTTGTTTGCGGCTTTATTTATTTTTTGTACAACTTCTCCGGCATCCATAATCGGACCGCTGAGATTGATTTTTTCCAAATTATAGCTTGTAAACTCTTTTTCACTTGCCGGAGCAAAGAGTAAAATCAAAATCAGCACAAAGAGCATGGCTTTGAAATGATTTTGGATATAGTTCATAATTGCTGCGATGGGAGAAAATATCTTTTTCAGTAATTCCATTTATTCATTTCCTTTTGCAAGTTTTCCGTTAATGAAAACTTTTGAGATATTATAGCGATGCAGTATTAAATGAATGGCTAACTCTTCATTTGGTTCGGCATCCAGGTCAAGAACAAGCATATCTGCATTTTTGCCTTCTAAAATTTCTCCCGTATTGAGTCCCAGTGCCTGGGCGGCATGGACGGTGACTCCTTTTATAAGTTGTTTTGCGAATTTCAAGAGAGGCGCATCACTGTGCATAAAAAGAGAAATTTTCATCTCTTCAAACAGATCAAGCTGATAGTTTGAGCTTAAACCGTCAGTCGCAACAATCCAGCGAATCTTTTTTTCATCTAGTTTTTTGATATTGAGTGTAGGATTGCCAAGGAGTCTGTTGGATATAGGGCAGTGAATGATAGTGTGATTCTGCTCGGCAATCTTTTCTAACTCTTCTTCGTTTGTTTTGACCGCATGTGTGAGCAGTGCTTCAAAACCGTCAAAATAGTTCAAAAACTCTTTGGCATCACTGATGCTTCTGTCCTGTTTGAGCAGTGTTTTAAAAAATTCCTTAAAATCACCGCTGCTTGAATCAAGCCAGTTGCGTTCGGCTTCACTTTCCATAAAATGTGCCGTAAGTTTTAGATTTTCATTTTTAACAATCTCGAGAGCTTTTTGTATAAGAATCGGGTGAACAGAGTAGGGGGAATGAATGGCAACTGCAGGATAAAATCCTTCCCTTTGAACAGCTTTTGAGGCATCTAGCCGCGCAAGAAAATCACTAAAAAGAGCATCCGCCATCCCTGCCTGTGAACCGATAAATTCATTGAAAAATACAACATTCTGTTGAGCGTTTATACATGCTTCAAGATCCATGGCATGAGAACTTATGGCACCAAAGGTTGTGATACCGCTTGTAAGCATGGCATCTATTGCTTTGTCCATACATGTAAGGTCACAGCCTGCGATAAGGTCTTCACGATTTTCTATAACACTGTAGAGCCAGTTTAAGAAATCACCGTAACTGAGCTGGTTTTTATTGGCAGAGAACTCTACATGTACATGAGCATTGATAAGGCCGGGCATAAGCAGAGAATTTTTTTGCAACTGTATGATTTTTGCTTCTGGAAATTTCTGCTCCAGTTCTTCTAAAACACCTATGCAGCGGATAGTTTTGTCAAATGCAATTGCCTTGTCTGCAAGGAGTATATCTGGTGTTAAAATATAATTGGGAACGAGTATTGTCATCTTTTTTTCTTTTTTCCAAATTATACACTTTTTTTAATATTAGTTTGGATAAAATAGTTCTTCAGAAGATAAATCATCATAATAAGGGTAAAAATGAAAATAGTAGTTATTCAAGGTCCAAATTTAAACATGCTCGGAATCCGTGAACAAAATATTTACGGTCCGATGAAGTTAGAGCAGATTCATGCACAGATGAAAGATGTAGCAACCCAAAACGGTGTGGAAATAGAATTTTTTCAAAGCAACCTCGAAGGTGAAATTGTAGATAAAATTCAGGAGTGCTACGGTGAAGCACAGGGATTGATTATCAATGCTGCTGCCTATACACATACTTCTATTGCAATTCGTGATGCGATTTCTGCCGTAAGCCTGCCTACCATAGAAGTACATATCAGCAATATTCACCGACGTGAAGAATTTAGACAAAAAAATATGATTGCACCTGTCTGCACATCATCTGTTGTCGGTTTCGGACCTTTTGGCTACCATTTGGCTATGATGGGTATGCTTCAGATTATGAACGAAATCAAAGCGGCCCAAGAAGCGCAGGCGCAAGCACAGAAACAGGCCTAAGTCTTTACATGTACAGAAAATGCAAGATAAACAAAAGATTGACCTCTTTTTACAACTTGCATTTCCCTTATACTGCCCGTGGAAAAAGTCGGCATAGATATGAAACTGTTGTAGGTATTGGTGGAAATGTCGGAGATGTACGTCGAAGATTTGAACATCTTCTTGTGGTGTTGCAAAAAGATAGAAGAGTATCAGTAGTAAAAACATCATTGATTTTAAAAAATCCTCCTTTTGGCTATACAGACCAGGATGATTTTTTCAACTCAATACTTGTTTTAAAAACTTCAATGCAGCCAAGAGTTTTTTTACGCTATTTACTGAGACTGGAAAAAAAATTTGGCAGAAAAAGAACTTTTGAAAATGCACCAAGGACGCTAGATTTGGATATTATATTTTTTGATAACCGTACAATACATACACAAGATTTAATTGTGCCACATCCTTTTTATGCGCAAAGAGAAAGTGTAATGATACCTTTGTCAGGTGTTGGTAGATGAAAATATTGACATTTACCGGGCGCAGTCCGTCAGAGGCACTCAAAAAAGCAAAAATGGAAATTGGGGATGAGGGGATGCTCATTGAAACCAAAGAGATTCAAAAAAAAGCTTTAGGCAGAGAAGCCCTCTATGAGATAGTAATCGGTATAGATGAAGAAATGATTCCGGCTACTTATAAAAAAACAAAAAAACCGCTTTCCAAACAGCAACCGCTCAAAGAAGAGAGTCGGGAAATACTTTTTGATATTTCCAATGCGGCACAACAAATTTCTAAAATTTCAAATGTGACCGATCCTTTGGAGAACCTATATCAGCCTTCACCGTTGCAACAAACAGCTGCTTCTGTTGAACCCAAAGAGCTAAAAGAGATAAAATCTGAAATCAATAAACTGACAGATAAGGTAAAAATTATTCAAAATATGTTTTGGGATGAAAAGTCACCAAATCTTTCAAGTCAAATTCCGCCGGAATTTTCTGAAATTTATCGTCTTGCCTCACAAAGCGGAATGAACAGGGAACATCTGGATACTCTTATGCAGGTTACTTTGGAACATATGCCGTTGAAAATGCGAGAAAACTCTTCCACCGTAAAAAGGTATTTTCAAACAATACTTCGAAAAATGGTTCCTATCCGAAGAGAAACACTGCCTAATATAGGTGCGAAAAAAGTTATTATGCTTGTCGGACCAACAGGTGTGGGAAAGACAACTTCTATTGCCAAACTTGCTGCCAGATACTCTTTTTTAATGGAAAAAAAGTACAAAGTCGGACTGGTTGTGCTTGACACCTATCGTATAGGGGCAGTCGAGCAGTTGATGCAGTATGCACGAATGATGAAACTTGGAATTGAAACAGTTGTTGATCCTCCGGAGTTCTCAAGCGCTCTGGAATCTCTCAAATATTGTGATTATATATTGATTGATACAATGGGATCGAGTCCTTATGACAGAGTGAAAATTGAAAAAATATATGAGTGTCTGAATGCAAACAACACGCAATACAATGTGGATGTAGTGCTGGTAATGCCAAGTTCAATTAAATATGAAGACTTAAAAGTGACCTATGACAGCTTTTCAACACTGGGTGTAGATACACTGATGTTTACAAAGCTGGATGAGACAATGGGTTTTGGAAATATTTTTTCGCTGGCTTATGAAACAAAAAAACCGATAAGTTATTTTTCTGTAGGTCAGGAAGTACCGGAAGATTTAGTATGTGCGAGCAGTGATTTTTTAATTGAGTGTCTTCTGAACGGATTTAACAGGAGTAAGGTATGATTGGGAATCAGGCGCAAAAGCTTGAAGAACTAGTTGCTTCAAATTCCCAAAAGAAAAAATCAAAAAAAACACGTTTTATCGCAATTACAAGCGGTAAAGGTGGGGTAGGCAAAAGTACTATAAGTTCAAACCTTGCCTATGCGTTGTCTCAGCAGGGTTTGAATGTGGGAATATTTGATGCAGATATAGGACTGGCCAATCTGGATGTTATGTTTAATGTAAAAATCAAAAAAAACATTTTACATGTACTCAAAGGTGAAGCGACGGTTAGCGATATTTTAATTCCTATTACCCGTAATCTTATTCTGATTCCTGGTGAGAGTGGTGATGAAATATTAAAATATTCCGATATGGCACTGTTTGACAGATTTATGCAAGAAGCACAGGTCTTGAACAAACTTGATGTAATGATTATAGATACGGGAGCCGGGATTGGAGAGCATATTCAAATGTTTTTAAATGCGGCAGATGATGTAATTGTTGTAACCGTTCCCGATCCTGCAGCAATTACCGATGCATATGCAACGATTAAAACAATTGCGACACTCAGAAATGATGTATTTATGATAATGAATCAGGTGAAAAATGAAAAAGAGGCTTTTGGTGTTTTTGAAAAAATTAAAAAAGTTGCCAAGGCAAATATAGGTGAAAAACTGGATTTGCAGTTGATTGGGAAAATGAATGCTGATGCAAAAGTTTCAACATCGGTAAAGCAGCGTGCACTTTTTAGAATGCTTTATCCTGCATCACAGCCGAGCAAAGACATAGATGCAATTGTGCGTAAAATTACACAAAAGCTGGAACGAAATGTGCTGGTTACATCCAATGAAAGTGGATTGTCAGGTCTGTTTAAAAGATTAATGGATCATTTTTAAGTCTTATTTGGGGTAGTTATGTTTGGTGAAAACTTTGTTTATTTTTTTACTGTTCAAGGGTTTTTTGTAGGAATAATCTTTGGGTTGTTAAAATCTTTTGATGCTGAAGGGTTATTACTTTATACATTTTTTATTACCATCTTTTTTTATCTTTTTTCACATGTAATTGTTGCACTTTATTACAGAACAATAACGGTTAAAGCCTATAATTTTCCAAAAGAAACCCATGAAACAGAACTAGATGTTTTTGTAAAAGAGATAAACAAAAGAGAAAAACTGATAGACTCAGCGTGTAAAATTACAGATATTGCTGTCAAAATGAACTCTGAAGATGTAGCCGGACAAAAATTATGACAAAAAATGCTTACCTTCAAGATCTCAAACACAAAGAAGATGAACTGGCACTGCAATATCTTCCTGCCGTAAAAGCAATGGCTTTTCGGCTCAAAGAGCGGCTTCCAAGTTCGGTGGATTTTAGTGATCTTTCAGCAATCGGGACAGAAGAACTTATAAAACTGGCAAGGCGATATGATGAAAAGCTCAATGACTCTTTTTGGGGCTATGCAAAAAAAAGAGTTTATGGTGCAATGCTTGACTATTTGAGAAGTCTGGATATTTTAAGCCGTGCCAGCCGTAAACTTGTAAAAGCTATAGATTATGCAGTTCAAGAATATATGCTGACACATGACGAAGAACCGAGTGATGAAGAACTGGCAGATATACTGGGCGAAAGTATTGAAAAAGTTCATGAAGCACGCATCGCTTCAAATATTTATACAGTCATGCCTCTGCATGATCAGTTGCAAATTGGTGATGAGGGTGCAGCGCTTGTTCAAATTGAAAAAGAAGAGTTGATTGGCGTAATAAAAAAAGTTCTTTCCTCTTATAAAGAGAGAGAACAGATGATAATTCAGCTATACTACTTTGAAGAGTTGACTTTAAAAGAAATTAGTGATATTTTAGATATAACTGAGTCCCGTATCTCACAAATTCACAAGTCTGTAATCCAAAAAATTAAAGAGAGTATAGGAGCATAACATGGCAGATATACTATCACAGGAAGAAATCGATGCGCTTTTGGATGTTGTTGAAGATGAAGGTGAAAATGTCTTAGAGAGTGATGAAGATGCTCTTTTGCCTCAACGGCAGGTAACTCTCTATGATTTTAAACGTCCAAACAGGGTTTCAAAAGAACAGCTTCGTGCATTTCGCGGTGTTCATGACAAAATGGCCAGAAGTCTGGCTTCTCAGATATCTTCAATTATGCGTTCTATTGTTGAAATACAACTGCACTCTGTTGATCAGATGACCTATGGTGAATTTTTGATGAGTTTGCCAAACCCTACAAGTTTTAATGTGTTTTCGGTGAAGCCTCTTGAGGGAAGCGGCATTATAGAAATCAATCCTTCCATTGCTTTTCCTATGCTTGACAGATTGCTTGGAGGAAAAGGAGAACCTTTCGATGCAAGTCGGGAATTTTCAGATATAGAACTCAGCCTGTTTGAAACAATACTTCGTGTTATGATGAGCACGCTAAAAGAGGCATGGGCTCCTGTTATGGAAATTTATCCGGCAATAGAATCCAAAGAATCTTCTCCGAATGTCGTTCAAATTGTTGCACAAAACGAAATTGTTGTTATGGTGGTAATGGAAATCATCATAGGGCACAGTTCCGGTATGATGAATATATGCTATCCTGTTATCTCATTGGAACCTGTTTTGCCAAAACTTGCAAGCCGTGATTTAATGTTAAACGAAACAAGTTCTAAAAAAAGCAGAAATATGGAGCTGAAGGTTCTTCTCGGTGGGGCAAAAGTAAATGTAGAAGCAAATTTGGGTGATGCAGATTTAACTATGCATGATATACTTGAATTGAAAATCGGTGATGTAATCAGGCTCTCAAGTGCTGCAGATGACATTGTGACTGTTGCAGTAGATGGAAAAGAGAGATTTCGTGGTGAAATAGGACTGCGGAGGTTCAGAAAATCAATTAGTATTACAGAAATTATTGAAACAGAAAAAGATACCGTCAAGCGTGCACTTGAGAATTTAGAAAAACAAAGACACGAAAAAATTTCCGGGGTTAAAGATATAATTCATGAAGGTGAAACGGAATTTGAAAACAAATATGAGGAGTAAAAAATGAGTGACTTTATAAAACTATTTGAAGATGAAACAGTTGGTACTATTGAAGCACTTATTGGAACTGCTCCAACTTTAGAGTTAAAAGAAGAACAGGAATTAAGCATCATTTCAAACATTGTTCCGCCTATTGTTTTGGTGAAAATCAAGGTAAGCGGAGATGTGGATGCAGAGGCAATGGTAGCGTTACCACCAAATCTGGCAGCATCACTTTCAGATATGATGATGGGTGAAGAAGCCAGTGAGAGAGAAGATGTAAGCGAAGACGATATGGATGCTACAAAAGAGATAGTATCAAATATTTTTGGTGCTATTGCAAATACGCTCTCTGCTCAAAAAGAGTTGCCTGTATTGTCTTTCAGTATTGAAAATATAGAATTGGTCGGCGATAATGATGAAGTAAGTCTCGAAGCTTTCAGCAGAATGTATGTATATAAGTTTAACCTGGAATCCGTGCATTCATTACTGATGTTTATTATAGATGAAAAATTAAAAAATGTACTGTTTCCATCAGAATCTTCAGAAGAAACAGTAAATGCACATGACCATGCGAGCAGTGCCGATACTTCGGAACATGTAATATCAAATTGTGAAGAAGATATTACCTTGAGCAGTGAAGAGATGAAAAACATTGCTCTTATTATGGATGTAAAACTTCCTGTAAAGGTAAGAATCGGGAAAAAAAGAATGTTGCTAAAAGATGTACTGAATATGGATATCGGCTCGGTTATTGAATTAAACCAATTGGCAAACGATCCGTTGGATATTTTGGTAGATAATCATGTGATAGCACAGGGTGAAGTAGTTATTGTAGATGGCAACTTTGGAATACAAGTAACAACGATAGGCACGAAAAAAGAAAGATTAACACAGCTTAAAGGTTAATAAGAAAGTTTGAGGACATAATGAAAGAAAAAGTTTTAGTAGGAATGAGTGGAGGGGTTGATTCAACAATTACTTCTTTATTGTTAAAAGAGCAAGGGTATGAAGTTGAAGGATTATATATGAAACTTCATTCAAAACCCGGATATCATGAAATTCACCAGGCACGTGCACAAAAAGCTGCTGACTTTGTCGGTATTAAATTGCATGTACTGGATTTACAAAAAACATTTAATGAAAAAGTATTTCAACCGTTTATTGATACATACGCTGAAGGAAAAACTCCAAATCCGTGTGCCCTGTGCAACAGAAATCTTAAGTTTGGTGAAATGATAAAATTCGCTGATGAAATCGGTGCAGAGTATTTGGCAACCGGACATTACATTAAAACAGATGGAAAGTATCTTTACTCTGCAGATGATGATACAAAAGATCAAAGTTATTTTCTTTTTTATATTAACAGAGAAATTCTACCAAGATTAAAATTTCCATTAGGTGAAAGACATAAAAAAGATATAAAAGCGTTGGCTGCATCCATAAAAGGATTGGAATCATTTTCATCTCAGGCAGAATCAAGTGAAATCTGTTTTGTGGAAACAACATATACGGACCTTTTAAAAGACTATGTTCAGGTTGATCAGCCGGGAGAAGTTCTTGATCAAAATGGCAATGTTATAGGTGAACATAAGGGATATATGCACTATACGATTGGAAAGCGTAAAGGCTTTACAGTACATGGTGCCCATGATCCTCATTTTGTACTGAGTATTAATCCGAAAAAAAATCAAATAGTTGTCGGGAAAAAAGAAGATCTGGCATGTTATGATGTAAAACTCAATAATCTCAATATGTTTGATGACAGAAAAGAGTTTGACACAACAGTGAAACTGCGTTACAGAACTAAAGCAGTCAAGTGCCATGTAAAAATAGAAGCAGATGTAGCCTATCTGAAACTCGAAGAGAGTGTATTCGGTGTTGCAGTCGGACAGGCCGCGGTATTTTATGATGATGATAAACTTATAGGCGGCGGCTGGATTATAGAGTCTTAGCTGCCAACAAACTTCTATAAAAAGTAACAAATAAAAAACTTCAAAAACTTTTTAAAAAACCCACCAAACATTAAGCAGTCTCTAAGCAATACTCCCCTATAATTCCCATCCACAAACAGAGAGACCTTGTTTAAAAGGCCTGAAGAGACTTCGAGTAGAAGCTTTTAAAAATGTTTGAGATCATTGAAAACTAAGCAAGTAAGAGACTTTTTA
>NZ_JALCZM010000003.1:0-388859 GCF_039667065.1 Sulfurimonas sp. NWX367
AAGGTCTCTCTGTTTGTGGATGGGAATTATAGGGGAGTATTGCTTAGAGACTGCTTAATGTTTGGTGGGTTTTTTAAAAAGTTTTTGAAGTTTTTTATTTGTTACTTTTTATAGAAGTTTGACGCAAACAAACTTCTAACTGTTTACTTCAATATATACAGGTTCAGAAAAATTTGGAACATCATCATATGAAAATACTGCATAATATTTATGAACATTCAAATCACCAAAATTATCATACGTATAATTATCACTGCCGCCATAGAGTTTTTGTCCATCATAAGGAGAGCATGGAACCTTGAATCTGTTTTTTACAACAATCACACCTCTGTAGCCATCGTCTTCAGGACTTTCCCACTGCAGTTTTATTATTCCGTTTTCCATACTTGCCCGTAAGTTCTCTACCTGTTTTGGCGGATTTTTCCTTTTACGGATGTAATCCAGAGTTAAAACCGGTTTATCTATTTTTTTATTGTCTATCCAGTTTACATCAGCATTTTTGGACATCTCAGTTTCTGATGAAGCGGAAATTACAAAAAAGGCTTTCTTCTTTTCTTTTGCCAACTCAAGCATTTCCTGAATTGCATATGTATCAAAAACAAATCTCTGTTTTGAAGACCTCTTGATCTCTGTAATACTTACGTCATATCCGATTCTCTCAATAATGTTTCTGTTTTTTATCTTCTCATAGGTAATTTCACCTGTAATCGGTTCCACCAGTTCTATATGAAAACGTAAATTATTCTCTTTTGCATTCACCTGATATGCCTGTAAATCTATATACGCATCAGATACTACGGTATTTTCCATATCCGGTAAATTCAATAAATCAAATTCAATGCATGCATATTTCAGGTTGCCACTTGCGTCATATCCGGATTTAAGCGCATTATCTTTTATATTGTCATGATTGACTGTAAACTCATAAGAAGATTGAATATCCAGTTTTGCTTCATGTATGGTATACGAAATATCAAGCTTTGGTCTGTAGGTTAATCCTCCACTGAATTTTCCATATCCGATATCCCACTGCATCAACTGAGAAGACCTGTCAAGCGGCAAAGAGGTCGGTCCTTGCATTCTAAAATATGCTTCTCGTCTTTTTAAAGCTTTTTCAAGAACTTTTATTTCCTGTTCTGCAAATTGATATTCTCTCCATATACCCTGAGCCAATTGATGTGAAGAGGTTGGTCGATCTATATAAGAAAGCATTTTTGCATTTTTTATATCATCAAAACTGTCTATTTTGTCTATTGTACGCTCATCCATCTGTCCAACCCGCCACTGACCATAGCGCTCAACCTGTACAGCAACCCGGTTCATCGGATAAAATGAAATTTTTGCTGCTGTAATAATCGCATTTTCCGGAATTGTCATTAAGGAAAATCCACACACTCCGTAACACTCCCCTTTTTGTTCTGAAATTCCGACAAACAGAGAATTGTTCCCAAAATGATCTTTGTTCTTTTGTGTCTTTTCTCCGACATATCCTATTTTGCTTGCAATGGGATATAAAATTTTGGAAAACATATTTTCAGCCGGTTTTGTTCTTACCGCAACAAGCTGAGCATAAGGTGATTTAATTGACTTGTCCTTGCAGACCGCACGAATATAATAATAATAATTTGTCGAACTCTTTAAATTGGAATCTGTAAAACTTTTCATTTTTGTCATGGCAATTCGATTGGAGGCCTGCGCAAACCCTTTGAGTTTTGTTGAACGATAAATTTCAAAATAAATTGTTTCGTCTTCTATATACTCCCAGCTGAGTTCTACCTCTTTTGCCCCAATACCTGTTGCCACAAAATTTTCAACACGTTGTAAATTGTTTTCTTTTTTGTAATTGTTTACTTCGGAGAGAGCCATAATCAAAGCTGGAATATTTTCCTGGATATTCTCACTCATATTCTCAATATAGTCACTGATGTTTCTCGTTCCGACTTCTGCTACAAGCGAAAGGATTCCCTGAGAATAGTAAAACTCGCGTCCGCTTCCTGAAATGAGATGCACAGGCGGTTTTCCCATATGAATGCCGTATTCACGAGAAGACTCTTTTCTTATTTCTTCTGCCATATTTCCCGCCAGAAGATTCAAGTCGACAGCATCCTCCGCATCTTCATGAATAAAATTGTGTGCAGGAAAAAATACATTGCCCTGAGAATGGTAGTCCAAAGCAATTGTAATATTTTTGCGTTCGAGTATAAAATCTCTAATGGCTGCGGTTTCCGGTTCACTGAACGGTTTCGGACCAGAGTAGACATTCGAAGTATAATTTTTGTTCGGAGTAAAACCTACACTGAAATTTCTGTTTAAATCAACCCCGTAACTTCCGTCAGGATTTTTTCTCCGGTTTTTTCTCCAAAAAGAAAAATGGTTTCTTGAGTATTCGAAACCATCCGGATTTGCACAGGGGACCATATAGAGTGTTGTATTGTCCAATATTTTGTTAAGTTGTGGTTCATAATCAATATGTTCTAAAATATATTTTGCAAAAGCAAGAGAAAGTTCTATTCCAATCCATTCTCTTGCATGAATTGTACCTGTGTAAAAAAGTGCAGGTTTTTTCAGATGTGCCTCTACATTTTTAGTAATTGAGACAGCAATAATATCTCTGCTTTCCCATGTTTGTCCTATTGTTTCTACTTTAACAAGATTTGGATGTCTCTTTTGAGCAGAATTAAAAAAATTTATACATTCATCATATGAACTATATTGTTGTCTCAAGCCATTGCCTTCATTTTTTTGAAATGATACTCTTACTTCGTTTTTCTGTCAATTAAATCCACAATTAAATCAATTTTTTTGTCATTAAAGTTTAATCCCATTTTTTCCTGTTCAGGAGTAGCAAAAGCAGGAATACCGTTTACTTCCAAAACAATATACTCTTCTTTTTCTCTGTCATAAATAATATCTACGCCACCAATATCCACACCTGTTGCTTTGCATGCTTTTTTTGCAATACTGACAACTTCGTCATTTGCTTCACGTACAAAAACACTGCCGCCGCTTGTCACATTTGTACGCCAGTCAGTTCCGCTGGCTTTTCTTCCGTAACACGAAACAAATTCTCCGTCAACAATATCAACTCTAAAATCCGTATTATCATAATCAATAAATTTTTCTACATAAAAATAGCGCAGATCCATCTGATTTAAAAAAGGCATAAGCATATCCAGGCTTGCTTCATTCTCGATTTTGGTAAGTCCCACACCACCCCAGCCATCAGTAGGCTTGTAGACCATTTTGTCCCATTTTTTAATGATTTTTTTAAGTTCATGCCCATCATCCCGATGACACAGCTTATAATCAGCTGTTTTCACACCGCTGTTTCTCAGAACAAACGAGGTCTGAAACTTATCTTCTGTCAAAGCAAAAGACTCATAAGAGTTAATCATCGGAATAATTCGGTTTAATGCCTGATACAGGTACATTTGATACTGTGTCTGTTCCCCTGCATTATAGGAAAAAAATAGATCCAGTGTATCGAGTTTTTCTCCATGATACTCTTTTCCGTGATAGAGTATATGCGCATTTTTTGCAATCGCATGACGCAAATTAATATCGTTTAATACTTCAATGTTTCTTTCTTTGAGTTTTTTAATTATTTTTTTTGCTATTTTGTCTCCGCCGCCATTCTTATATAACCACATGCCGATTTTTCTTTTTTTCATTGACATCCCCTAAAATTTTAAATTTTTTATAAAATACCCAAAGAGCTTTCTGCTCATCTCTATGCGACGGACAAAACTCTCCTTGCTCGCCCGCTCTTTTACTGTATGATCTCCGTCACCAAACGGTCCGAAACCATCAAGTGTCACAACACCACATGCGCTGACAATATTTGCATCACTCACACCGCCTCTTTCTTCCGCGGATATTTGCTGTTGTGTAATCTTTTCTATTTTTTTAAGTAGAGCGATTGAATCCTCTGTTGTCTGCATCACATCTCTTTGTATACCACCGCTTAATGTTGCTTTTACGCCATCAACAACAGAGGTTTGCACAATCTTTTCTATGGCTGCCAACACTCTCTCTTTCTCAGCAGAATATTTGTATCTCAATTCAAAAACCAATTGTGCCTGCGGAGAGACAGTGTTTGCCCCTATTCCCCCCATAATTTTTCCGACATTAACGGTTGTACCTTTGTCCAGGTCTGTCAACTGCACAAGTTTTTGCAGCTTGTATGCAAGTTCTAAATTTGCATCACAGCCCTCACTGTAATGATTGCCTGCATGGGCTGCTTTGCCCTCTATGTCAACAAAGAAAGTTCCTACACCTTTTCGTCCGGTTACAAGTTCCAAATGCGCACCGGCCGCTTCATACACAAAACAATACGCATACTCTTTGGCAAGTTCAGCAGTCAGATATTTGGAATCATCACTCCCAGTCTCTTCATCACTGACCAAAAGAATATCAATATTTTGAATTTTCACGCCTTTACATGTAAGCTGGCGCAGTGCTTCAAGCAGTACAATATTGCCGCCTTTCATATCACATACACCCGGTCCGTATACCCAGGTGTCATCTTCTGTAAAATATTCAAATTTTCCGGGAGGAAAAACCGTGTCAATATGTCCGAGCAAAAGTAATTTTGGAGAATTCTTTACATGTAAAGACTTGTAGTAACGATGATCACCGACATTGTTGCGTTTGTAAATGACAGTTTCAAAACCCAATGCCCCAAACCATTCATCAAAAATTTCACCGACAAGGTTCACACCTTCTGTGTTTTTTGTATAGGAATTTATTTCTACGACCTTTTTTAAGTCTGCTATGTAGTTCATTGTTATCCAAATAATGTCTATTTTTATTGATTATACTATGAATTTGTTATTTATGCTAAAAAGTTAGATTAATTTTTACGGAGTTTAAAAAATATGTGTAATGTGGGAATGTTATAAAATATGAAGAAGGCAAGAGCCCAGAAGAATTATTTTCTTCTAAGTTCTTTAATACGGGCTTTTTTACCGGCAAGTGCACGAAGATAAAAAAGTTTCGCACGACGAACACGACCGCGACGAATCACTTTAATTTCATTGATTGAGTCAGAATAAACTGGGAAAATTCTCTCAATACCAACACCGTTAGCACCGATTTTACGTACTGTAATAGTTTGCCCTGTTCCCTGACCACGCTTAGCTATACAAACACCCTCGTAGTTTTGTACACGAGTTTTGTCACCTTCTTTAATTGTTACTGCTAAATTTACAGTATCCCCGGCACGAAAATCTGGAATATTTTTCTCAGCAGTTTGTGCTTTTTCAAAGTTTTCAATATACTTATTTCTCATAAGACTAGATCCTTAATTTATTTCATAAATGAAGGAAACCCTCCATTTGATTTATAACGAGAATGGAAATAATTCCTTTCTCTACGTTAACACTTTGTTTTTCTCGGCGAAAAGCCCATCGCACTGGTGCGATTTAGCGTAATCGTTCTTCCGATTTGTGCTTTAATAGCTGTTCTGGTCTAAAGAATTTGGTCTTTGCTTCAGACAAGGCTAATTTTAGTGAGCGAATTTTACCATGATTTCCCTTTAAGTATTCTGATGGAACACTTAAACCTTCATAGTTTTGTGGTTTTGAAAATGACGGTGCTTCCAAAAGCGGCGTTTCAAAACTCTCAATCTCCAAAGACTGGGCATTTCCGAGAACACCTTCTTTGTTTCTGCTTATGGCATCACATATAACCAGAGAGGCCAGTTCGCCTCCTGTTAAAATATAATCACCGATAGAAAATACTTCATCCGCATATTTTTCAATAACTCTTTCATCTATTCCCTCATATCTTCCACTCACAAAAGCTATATGGGTTTTCTTTGCCAAACGCTTTGCATCATTCTGTACAAAAGGTTTGGCAACCGGAGTCAAAAAAATGATATGAACATTTTCATCTTTATTTTTCAAATCATCCAGTGCATCAAAAAGCGGCTGTGGATTCATTACCATTCCCGCACCGCCGCCTACTGCCGTATCATCAACTTTAGAGTGTTTGTTCTTTGAGTAATCCCGAGGATTCAAATAGTCTATCTTTATGATATCCTTCTCAATGGCCCGTTTCAAAATCGAATCTTTAAAATAGCCTTCAATCAGAGCAGAAAAAAGAGTAACAAAAGTAAAGCGCATTCAAGAAGCTTCCAGGATATCAACAGCACCACTGAGTGTGATGCGTTTGTTCTCAATGTCAACTTCCACTTTAAACGGTTCAATAAAAGGAACCAAAAAGCTCTTGGCCAAACCGCTTTCGACTAAACTTTCATCCGTAACAATACTTAAATAATTGGTAGTATTGAATCTCTCTATCTCTTTTACTCTGCCAAGACATTTGTCATCTTCATAGACTTCACAATCTTCCAAATCAAACCAGAAATACTCATCCTCTTCCAAATGACAGTTTTTTCTTGTCTCTTCGTAGGTGGTAAAAAGTTTTGCATTTGTAAACTTTTTGGCATCTTCAGGATTTGCAATGCTGTTAATGCGAACCAATCCACGATTCAAATCAACATCACTTAAAGTAATGCGCTCACTTTTATTGATTAAAAAAGTGGCTCCCTTAACAAACTGTTCAGGAAAATCGCACTTAAGATGCAATTTCATATCTCCATGAATGCCGACGGTTTTACCAATCGTTGCTATATGCAACAACTTTTCTTTACTAGACTGCTTCGACATTGATACGGTAACTCACACCATCTTTTGCTTTACATCCGGAAATCACAGTTTTAATAGCACCAATCATCTTACCGCTTTTTCCTATTAATTTCCCTATATCTGCCTGGTTTGCGTAGAGAACTATTTCTGTTATTTCATCGCCCTCTTGAACTTCAACTCTGATATCATCGGGGTGTGATGCTATCAGTCTTGCAAATTGTGCGACAAAATCAGCAATCATAATTAACGACCAGTGATCTTTTTCACACGATCACTCATCTGAGCACCGACACCCAACCAGTAATCAACTCTTTCATTGTCAACTTTCAGCTCTTTTGTCATTGGATTGTAATATCCGATAAGTTCTATCCAACCGCCATCTCTACGTTTACGGCTGTCTGTTACCGCGATACGGTAAAATGGTCTTTTCTTTCTTCCCATACGAGTAAGTCTAATTACTGTCATTTTGTTTCCTGTTTTTTTATTTACCTGTTACCGGTTACATGTATACATATTGAGAGTTTATTACTATAAATGCTAAGTTTTTTTGGGAAGGTATAAATGTAGAAGAGTCTTTTTTCTCTTAAATAATTTTGCTTCCCTCTTACCATCTCTATAGTTGGATGTACACATGTAACCGGTAAACAGGCTACAAATCTTTTTATCACAGAGGTATTGTTTAAAAAGATTTATTTGAAATGGAATTATATCCACTTTTTTCTTAAATTACAATCTCTATCTTGGCAGGCCACCCATACCTCCTGGTCCGCCTGCCTGACCCATCATCGACTGAAGCTGCTTCATACCGTTTTTGCCGGAAAATTTCTTTGCCATTTTCCCTGCATTTTTAAACTGCTTGATCATTCTGTTTATTTCAACGATATCAAGGCCGCACCCTTTTGCAATTCTTTGCTTTCTTGAGTTATTTAACAGGTCGGGGTTTTCTCGCTCTTTTTTTGTCATTGAAGCAACCATGGCTTTGATATTTTTAAGCTCTCCGGAGTTTTCAAAATCAAAATCCTTAATCGCTTTGGACATATTGCCCATGCCCGGAATCATTCCTATGATAGAACTCATGCTTCCCATTTTTTTCATCTGTTCCATCTGTTCTAAAAAATCATTAAAGTTAAATTTGCCTTTTTGAATTTTTTTTGTCAGTTTTTTCGCCTGTTTTTCATCAATAACATTCGTTACTTTTTCCGCAAGTCCTTCTACATCACCAAAACCCATCAGACGGTTGACAATACGCTCCGGTAAAAAGACTTCCAAATCTTCCATTTTTTCACCCAGACCGATAAAACGAAGCGGTACCTGTACCTGAGATGAAAGACCCAAAGCAACACCGCCCTTTGCATCTCCGTCGTATTTAGAAAGAATTACGCCGTCAATCCCGATTTTTTCTTTAAAACTCGTTGCTGTGCGTACGGCATCCTGCCCTGTCAAAGAGTCGGCCACATAAAAGATTTCATCAGGATTTGCCGCTTTTTTTACATTTTCAAGCTCATCCATAAGTTCTTCATCAATAGCCAGACGACCGGCCGTATCTATAAGCACAACATCGAAAATCTTGGAATCAGCATACTCTAATGCAGACTGTACAACATCTACAGGATTTTTTGTTGCTTCATCTTCATACAATTCAACTTCAATTTGTGCGGTAATCTGGCGTAATTGTTCTACCGCGGCAAGACGTTGCAAGTCAGCTGCAACAACAAGTACTTTTTTGCCTTTGTTTTTAAGATAATTTGCAAGCTTACCGGTTGTAGTTGTTTTACCAGACCCCTGCAGTCCTGTCATCAAAATCACAGTCGGAGGGTTGGGAGCAAAGACGAATCCTCGGTTGCCGCCTATATCTAACAGCTCATTAAGGGTTTCACGCAAAGCTTCAAGGAACTGATCCTTTCCAATACCTTTTTCTTTTGTGCGTATCTGCACTTTTTGAATCAATTCTTTGACAACCTTATGATTGACATCTGCTTTTAAAAGATTCTTTTTTAATTCATTCAGTGCTTTTGAGAGTGCTTTATCATCGTCATGGAAACGAATCTTTTTTATTGCATTTGTAAAGCTATCTGTTAAAGTACCGAACATGAAAACACCTCTTTTATTCTATATAAATTTTTTCGAAATTGTAACTAAGTTTTTCTTAATTATTCAAATGTAACAAAGCTTTTGGGCTCTTTTGCCACAAACTCCATTCCAAGAAGTCTGACTTTATGGGCATGGAGCATCACGCGTTTTGCACGACGCCCGCCATACTGCTCGTCACCGACTATAGGATGGTCAATATAACGTGCATGGACTCTTATCTGATGTGTGCGCCCATTGTGAATAATACATTTGACTTTTGTTTTTTTGGCACTGACAATATCAGGAAAAAACTCCGTTCTTGCCGGTTTTCCTTTTGGAGAAACATTTGAGTAGGCTTTGTTGTTTTTTTTCTGTGTTGTAATTGCTTTGTCTACTTCAATCGGCTCGGTCATTATTCCCTCAACCCAGGCGATATACTCTTTGTAAACTTTGTCATCACGAAACTCTTTGATAGCACGCTGACGAAATTCCTCATTTTTTACAAGCATTAAAACACCGCTTGTTTCGCGGTCGAGTCTGTGCAACAGTACCGCCGGTTTAAATTGACGCTCTATCTCGTCCGAGTTTACATGTGCCGGCTTATCGACTACAACAATGTCATCATTTTCAAAAATAGGCTTAACGTGTTCTACTTTTTCTACTCTGAATATCGTTCGCTCATCAATTTCACCACGGGCAATCATCACTTTTTTGTTGCCGACATACACAAGTCCTCTGTCTATCATAGACTTTGCATTGGAATTGGAAATTCCCTCTTGCTGTGCCAATAATTTATACGCTTTTTCTGTTGCCATTTTACCAGCTCCTTTTAATTTTTTAATATTTTTTGAACCACGGGTTCCAGGTTTATCTGCTCTTCTACCATTGAAGGCGGCAACTCCTTTGTCATCTCAAGTGCATCGGCTATTTCATCCGGCTCAACATACTGCACGTGATGGACATATTTAAACAACTCTTTTTGGTGAAAAAAATGCTTTCCTGTAATGATTTTACATCCGAAATAAGCCGGTTCGAGCGGATTGTGCCCACCGACATCATTTTTAAAAGCACCCCCTAATATGGCTATGTCGCTGATGGCATAAATATTGTTGAGTTCACCCATCATATCGACTAAAATCAAATCACCTGCAAAACTCTTTCCTTCTGAAAAACGGGAAACAGTGGCATTATTTTGCCTGCCGTATCGTTCCATTAAGCTATATACCTCTGCAAAACGTTCCGGATGACGGGGAACAATTACAAGTTTTGCCTCTTTGCTCTTTTCATAGGCAAAAAATGCCTCTAAAATGCTTTGTTCCTCACCAGGATGGGTACTTCCAGCTACAATTACTTCCGCATCGGGCTTTTCGTATTCTTTTGTTTTTTTGATTTCACCTGCCAATTTTATATTGCCAATCACCTCAATGTGTTTTGCACCCAAGGCCAAAAATCTGTTTTTGTCACTTTCGCTTTGAGCATAAACCATATCTACATTCTCTAAAAGTTTTTTATAAAACCAGGCAAACTTCATATATTTTTTGACACTTTTATCTGAAATTCTGGCATTAAGCAAAATAACTTCTGCACCGCGTGAACGCGCTATGCTAAAGAGCAGATACCAAAATTCCGCCTCAAGTACAATAAGCTTTTTCTGCGGTTTGACCCAAAACGGCAGATACATTTCATACGGAAGATAACGTACCTCTGCATTATATTTTTTTGCTTCATTGTGTCCGGTTTGTGTAATCGTTGTCACAAGTATCTTTTTATTTGCCAATAGATCCAGAAGCGGTTTAAGAGCTCTGGCTTCGCCTAAAGAGCAGACATGAAACCAAATTGCATTTGTACTGCGAAACGGAGGGTTCTTAAAAAGAAAAAAACGTGCAGGAATTGATTCTTTGTATTTTTTTTTAAAAGCAAGCAATATCAAAAGAGGCAATGCTGTTATAAACAGCATTACACTCAGTACATAATAGAAAAGGAAAAACGGCTTCAAGCCTACTCTTCGTTAACTTTCACATAAAGGATGCGTCCGCAGTGGGGACATGTAGTGATATCTTCACCTTTTATGACATCAGCATAAACCTTATCGCCTATTATCATATGGCATCCCATACATGCCTGTTCTTCAACAGGAACCACTGTTGTGTTTTTTGCCCAACGACGGATTTTTTGATAAAAAGCAAGCCCTTTTTGATTGATATCTGACAAAAGAGTCTCTTTTCTTTTGAAAACCTCTTGTCTCTCTTTGTGTATTTTTTCAAGTTTTGTATCTACATCAGCTTTTACACTTTCCAAATTTGCATTTAACTCTTCCAGAGCATTTTTTGCAGCTTCAATCTGCTCTTTTTTTGCTTCAATGATTTTTTCAAGTCTTTGAATCTCTTCATTTGCAAATGTGACCTGCTCTTTGGCAATCTCTTCTTCAAGCTGCAGCGATTTCATCTCACGTTCTGTTTTTACTTCAGAGCTTTTTTTTACATTCTCTTCAAGTTTTTGTGAAAGTTCCGAGAGATGCAGTTCGTTTTTTGCTTTTTTAACTTCTTCGTCTTTGATTTCATTCGTTAAATTTTCAATATCCGACTCTATGCTCTTTGTTTTTGCAAGAGCCGCTTCATAATTTGCATTTGCTTCTTCAATCTGAGGTTCAAATGCGTCTATCTCTTTATCTATAATTGACAGATCGATTAATTGTTTTAAGTGCTTGTTCATTGGGATCCTTTAGGGGTTTACTTCTACCATTACCTGTATTATTAGACCTAAATATATGTAAATGGGTTTTCTGATGATGCAATTATAACTTCTAAACCTAAAATTTTCAAATGCTTTTGCATAATTTGTGCAAAAAAGTACTCACTTTCATAGTGTCCGATGTCAATTAAAGACAATTTTATACTTTTTGCCTCCATTGCATCATGATATTTTACATCACCTGTCAAAAAGCAGTCAGCATCCAGACTCTTCATCAAAGAACATCCCGATCCTGTTGTCAGGGCCACTTTTTTTACTCTTTGCGCACACTTAACTGTTCTTGCACATTTAAGTCCAAATGCTTTTGAAACATGTTTTGCGAATATATCAAAATCTTCATTCACTTCCAGGTATGCAACAAAACCGTCTTTTTTACAAATTTCGTATCCGAGTATCTCTTTTGCAACATATTCGTTTAAGTGTGTCTGGTCAAAATTTGTATGCATCGCAATATTTGAAATATTTTTTTTAATCATTTTTTGAATCAAATTTGCAGGATATTGAGAGAACTCAAGTTGTTTGAGTCCGCCAAAAATAATCGGATGGTGCGTAATAAGCAGCGTATTTTCATCCAAAGAATCAATCAGTTTTTCATCTACATCAATACTCAAAGCAATTTTTGAAATATCATCTTTGAAATCACCTATCAAAAGACCGGAATTATCCCATGACTCCTGAATATCAAAAGGAGAAAGCTCATTGAGATATTTGTATATTTCCAATATTTTCACAGCGATTCTCCCTTCTTGATTTTTTTCAGTTCCTCTTTTGCTTCTTTAAATTCAGGGTCAAGTTCTATCGCTTTTTCATACATTCCTTTTGCTTCATCAAAATGCTTCATATCAACAAGCAGATTCCCGTAATTATAGTAGGTAATAGGGTTTGTGGCATCAATTTCAAGCGACTTGTTGAGATGATTTCTTGCACTCGCATATTCACCCGCTTTTCTATACAGGGATGCCATCGCCTGATGGATATAGGTATTGTTCGGGTCCAGTTCCAACGCTTCTTTGTAATACTCCATAGCCTCATCATCCCTGTTTTGCTGTGCAAGTGTATAACCCATTTTAAAGAGTGTTTCAGGGTTCTTTGGATCTTTAATATTTGCCTCGCTGTAAATGGCAAGCGCTTTTTGCAAATCTCCCTTTTGCATCTCTTCATCGGCTTTTTCCACCAAAGAGGAGGCATCAAAAGGGGAAAATGCCTCAGCACTTCGTTCACCTTGAGCACCTGTGTGCTGTTGGTCCTGCGGATCTTTAAGTGTTTGTATATGTTCGTAAATTTTGTATGCAAAAAAAGCAGAGGCTCCAAGCATAAGTAACTGAAAAAGTGTCATAATTGTTTTCCTATTTATTTAAAATTAAATTATTATTAAGTAATGTTATAAGTTGCAACGGATCAACTTGTACACCGGCAATTCTAGCTGAAAAATGCAAATGAGGACCTGTTACCCTGCCGCTTTTTCCTGATAAGCCCAAAAGTTCTCCTTTTTGGACAAGCTGACCTGTTTTGACATTGAATTTACTCATATGAAAATAACAGGTATAAATGCCTTCACCGTGATCAATGACAACAGTGCCTCCCGAATAAAATCTTTTTTTGACCAAAACGACTTTTCCGTCATTGGACGCTCTAATCGGTGTGCCTGTTTTCGCCCGAAAATCCGTCCCGCTGTGATACCCTTTCAAAGCTCCGTTATAAATTCTTGCTGTACCAAAAGCACTTGTAATTTTACTCTCCACCGGCAAGATAAAATCTGAATGCATATAGCTTTTGTTTGTTATTGTATGATAAATTTTCATAGCTTCCTTGTACTCTTTTGCGATTCTTTTTTTTATCTTGGGCAGCGTCGGATTTACTTTCGAAGCGCTTACACGGATGGTTTCTTTTTTGTATTTTGCATCTTTGATTGTAAGAGAAAGCTCTTTGTGTTTTTTTATCCCGTTTTGCAGATAAATAACTTTCACGGTTTTTTGAACAGGTTTGTCGTAATAGGAGACGGGAATCAAGGCATAATATTCACTCCTGTTCAAAGGATTCGGAAAAATTTTTATCTTTTTTTCTTCAAAAAAGAGTGCTTTGTATTCAATGCCTTTTTCTTTTGCAAACTTCACCAGTACTGTCTTGCCGTTACCTACCTCATCATTGACTATCTTTACATGTAAAGCAAAAAGAGAGGAGACAAAAAAGCACAAAAAAAGCAAAAGTTTCATCAATAATCCTTCATCGCCCTTTGAATGTCTCTCTTTTGGTCTTTCTCTTTTAAATCATTTCTTTTGTCATGCAGCAGTTTTCCTTTTGCTATGGCAATTTGCAGCTTTGCAATGTTGCGTTTGTTAAAATAGAGCTGCAAAGGCACAATGGTATACCCGTCACGTGCTACAGCCTTTTGCATTTTCTCTAACTCTTTTTTATGCAAAAGCAGTTTTCTTGCCCCGCGCTCTTCATGCCCGTAATAATGGTGCGTCGTCTCGAGTCTGCCGATATGCGCATTAAACAAAAAAGCCTCTCCGTTGACAAAGCGGATAAAACTGTCTTTAAGATTAACGCGATGCGCACGTATGCCTTTGACCTCGCTCCCTGTAAGAACCAGCCCTGCTTCAAACTTCTCTTCAATAAAATAATCATGATACGCTTTTTTGTTTTTTGCTATTGTTTCACCCATAATCCACTTCCTTCTAAACTGTATAGCCTAAAATATTTCTGCTATTTTAGCATGCATTCATTAAGGTTTGGATTGTTAAAGAGATGTTTATTGTTTTAGTTTTCGTCGCGAACTATATTATGACAGCGAAAACAGGCATGCTCAATATAGGTATAAGCTCTTTGAGACTCTTCTCTTCGAAGTTTACCCGACTGGTTATATTTATTCGCAATAGCGTCTAATATAATCTGAACATTATGTGCAATAATCTGTGCACTCATAATCGCTTCGTTGGCTTTATGCTTCTTGTTTTCAGGAAGCATCTCCTCAAATTTTTCTTTATCAGCCAATAAATCATTGGCGTGTTTTGCAAACCGTTCAATCGAAACTTTTATACCCTCTTTATCACTAGTTATAAAGCCTTGTTGAACTTCTCGTAATTCTGTGTTTAAAAGTATCATATTTGACTTAAGATTATATGCTGATGCAGAAGTAACTGACAACGTCAATGCAAACACACTTATTAGTAATAATTTTCTCATCTTGCCCCCCTTATTTTGACAATTTTTATTGTATCATAATATTGAATACTTTGACAAAAAACACTCTCTTATGCCAATAAAATGGTGCAAACTATTAAATTACTCTAAAAAAACTGCTGCCGCTGCCGCTGAAGAAGTAGCCCTCTTTATAGTGTTTTTCCAATTCTGTATACTCCTGCAATGCAGGCGCAAAAAGATCATTTGCTTCTTTTGCATCGAGTTCCTGCAAGATTTCTACTGAAGATTTCTTTTTCAATGCATCGGCTTGAAATCCGTCTATGGGTCTGTAAAATTTTTCTCTGTATGCTTTATAGACTTTTGGAGTGCTGATTTGTATCTTGGGTGTATACATATCAAATGAGAGCGGTGTTTCCTCAAAGGCTTCTACCACTTCCCCTATTCCGCTGACATTGGCACTATTGTATCCATAAATAAAAAACGGCACATCCGCCCCTACATGTAAACCTATTTGTGCGAGTTCATTGAGACTCAGACCCAAATGCAGTACTTCATTGCACATTTTCAGATACGTTGCCGCATCACTGCTGCCTCCGCCAAGACCTGCAAATGCGGGAATGTGTTTTTCAACAGCCACCGCATACGTTTGCATAAGTTTTTCAAGTGCAGCGCTTGATGTAGCCTCTTTCAAGGCTACATATGCTTTATAAATGGTATTTTGTTTTGTATCACAATCAAAATCACCAATTATTTTAAACTCATTTGCTTTGGCTTGAACATCTTGTTTTGATACAAAGGAGAGGACATCATACAAATCATTGACTTTCATAAATCGAGAGACTATCTCATGGTACTCGTTTCTCTTGCCTGTTATTTTTAAAAAAATATTTACTTTGGCATAGGCCTTATACTTTTTCATCCGCTTTTTATTTTCCCAGTATTTTGTTCAAAGACAGAATATCATTTTCGTCTACAGTCCCCAAAGAAGCCGCCTTGTTACTCGCTTTGACCTCTTCGATAAGCTCATTTCTAATGATGGAAATCTCTTTTGGCGCGTCAATTCCGAGTTTTACGACACCGTTTTCTACAGAGATAACTTTTACAACAATATTTTCACCAATAACTATAGATTCATCTGCTTTTCTTGCAAGTACTAACATTCTATCCTGCCTAATTCATATTTTACTCTGCCCTCATTTACTGTAATAATGGAGATGCTTTCGCCATTATCCAGCCAGTATGTGCCGTCATCCTGCAACTCTAAATCTTCTAAAGCAAGAACTCTTCCATACTTTACATTATCGCTTTCACCCAAATAGTAATTCTGGGGAATGTTTAAAGATTCTTTGATATTCAAGGCTTTTTCATCCTCATAAACAAACTGTCCTTCATTCAGTCGCTCAAGCATACTTAAACTTCCATGCGCTATACCAAGTTTATGCGCAATCATCTCTCCCAGAGAACGTATATAAGTCCCTTCGCTTACACTTGCTTCAAAGGTCACAAAGGGATGGCAGTAGTGAATCAGTTTCATTTCATAAACAGTTGAGTTGACAGTATTGAGAACAACCTCTTTTCCCGCACGTGCCAAATCATACGCTCGCTGTCCGTTTATCCGTTTTGCACTGAAAATCGGCGGTTTATACTCTAATTCACCCTCTAAAGACAAAAGCACCGCTTCAATCTCCTTTACATGTAAAGGTTCAGGAAGTACAACTTCTTCGATCATCTCTGTATCAAGGGTATCACTCTTTGCACCAAGCCACAAAGTCGCTTTGTATCTTTTAGGTGTTTTGTTCAAAAATCTAAAAAGTTTCGTATGTGAGCCAAAACCTACCAAAAGCACGCCTTTGGCAAAAGGATCCAGTGTTCCGGCAAAACCTGCTTTTTTATTGTTATACTTTTTTTTCAGACTGTAAAGATACTTGTTTGAGCCTACTCCCGAAGGTTTGTATGCAACAAAAAGACGATTCATAACTTCTCTACAAATGATGCAAGAATATCGCGTTTTGTTCCTGCAAAATTAATCTTGAGTTTAAACTCTCTTCCCGACTTACTCACACCGATAATGCGCCCTGTTCCAAAGATTTTATGCCGTACCAGATCACCTTTTTTAAATGCTGTGTTTTTTTCACACTTTAAAGAGCCTTTGCAAAGTCCGGCTTCATTGAAAAAACGGCTTTTTTCCAAATCACTTCTGCGCCCTTTGTAAAATCTGCTCCCGGCATGGCAAAGCGTCAAGGTCTCTTTGGCACGGGTAAACGCAACATACCCAAGTCGTCTCTCTTCTTCCAAATCACTTCCGTCTCCTGTCAGTGGCAAAAAGCCCTCTTCCATTCCTATGACAAAAACATGTTCAAACTCCAAACCTTTGGAGGCATGTATACTCATCATGTAGATACTCTCCCCCTCCACCTGGTCCTGCTCACTTTGCAACGTCAGTTCGTTTAAAAACTCATCCAAAGAACTCTGTGGTGATTTTTTTACAAAATCTCTAAAAAGACCGTAAAACTCATCTATATTGAGAATTCTTTCCTGTGAGTCTTGCATATTTTTGTAAATATCTTTCAAAGAAAAAGTTTCTTCCAAAGCATCTATAAACTCATAAGTAGACGCCTGCGCAATACCGGCAACCTCTTGAATGTTTTTAGCAAACTCTTTGAGCGTTGCAGCATTTTTCTTTCTGACCAGGCCTTCAAGTTCTTCCATGGATGCCTGAGTGATATATTCATAAATAGAAGTTCCCTTTTTCTGAGCTGCAAGTTCAATTTTATCCAAACTTGCTTTGCCCAGTCCGCGTTTCGGCTTGTTGACTATACGTTTCAAGGAGAAGTCATCATGATGATTTGTAATCACCCTGATATAAGAAATAAGGTCTTTTATCTCTGCCCGGTCATAAAATCGCAAACCACCCACAAGTTTATAGTTAATCCCGTAACGGTTCAAGCCTTCTTCTACAGAACGTGACAGAACATTGACACGGTACAAAATAGCTATTTCTCTGGCACGTACTCCGCTCTCAAGCAGTTTTTGTATTTTTGCGGCAACTTTTCTTGCCTCTTCGTTTTCATCATTAGAATTCAGTGTTGTCACATCATCCCCGTTGCCACGCGTTGCTATGAGTTTTTTTCCCAAACGGGACCGGTTGTGCTCGATAAGCGCATTGGCAACTTTTAAAATCGGCGCACGTGAACGGTAGTTCTCTTCGAGTTTAAAGACATGTGTGCCTGAAAAATCCTGGTCAAACTCCATAATATTGCGAATATGCGCACCACGCCAGCCGTATATACTCTGATCGTCATCACCGACTACACACAAATTGTTATGCACTGTACAAAGTTTTTGTAACAGCTTAAACTGCAGTTCGTTTGTATCCTGGTACTCGTCAATCATAATGTACTGATATTTCTGCGAGGTAGCCTTTGACAACTCAGGGTTTTCATCCAAAAGTTTATAGGTAAGCGCGATGAGATCATCGAAATCAACAAGATTGTTTTCCAGTAAATATTTTTCATACTCTGCAAAAACTTCGGCAATCTGCTTGTAACTGAACAGTTCAGTCTGCTTGTAGGCATCATCAGGACTCATTAAAGAGTTTTTGTATCTGGAAATTTCACTCGCGATAAGCGGTGTCGGCAGCTCAGAATTTATTTTTTTAATGATTCTCTTTTTATCATCTGTATCTATCACAACAAAATTATTGGCTCTGCCCAGAAGATGTATATTGAATTTTAAAAAAAGAAGTCCAAACTTGTGAAAGGTACAAAGAAGAGGAGGATAGGCGACATTTTCTATCATAGAGAGAGAACGCTCTTTCATCTCTTTTGCAGCTTTGTTTGTAAACGTCAGGGTAAGTGTATTTGAAGCGGGAATACCCACAACCTCAATAAGATACGCCAAGCGTGAAATAATTGTTGTCGTCTTTCCGCTTCCCGCTCCTGCAAGAATCAGGACAGGTCCTTCTGTTTGCTTTACTGCTGCTGCTTGAGACTCATTTAAATGATTAAAAATTTTTTCCATATATGTTCACTACTAAGTTGTATTTCTACTTATTATAGCTAAAATGTCATAAATTATTACAAAACTATTGCAATAATTATAATTATGAGTTATAATTTTACTATTATTGATACTTATAGGAATTATTATGTTAAAAGATTTTGCGAAATTACATACTTTTTTGATGGTTATAAAAGAGAAAAGCTTCTCTAAAGCATCAGCAAAACTTGGGATTTCCCAGCCCGCTGTCACGCAGCAAATCAAGTTCATTGAAGATTATCTTGATACAAAAATCGTTGATAGAAAGAAAAACGGAATTATCCTCACAAAAGAGGGTGAAGATCTCTACAGAATCGCTTTAAGACTTGAAAAAGCTATACACAGCAGTGAAAAAGAGTTGTTAAAAATAATCAACAAAGAGTTCACTTTTGTCATGGGTTCTTCTTTTGCAATCGGTAATTATGTGCTTCCGAATTATCTCAGTGAAATAAAAAAACGCATCAACAATGAAGTTTTTATGAATGTGGATCTCTCTTCAAACATTATTGACCAGCTTGAAGATAAAAAAATAGATGTCGCACTCATCGAATCTCCTGTTTTCAGAGATGGTGTCATTTACAGAGAATGGGTGGAAGATGAATTGGTCGTTTTTTCAAACCAGCCGATGAAAAAACATCTCAGTGCAGATGATTTACTCGATTTCGACTGGATTTGTCGCAATGAGGACTCCCACACAAGAAAACTGACATCAGAAGTTTTTGAAGAGATGGGAGTGCAGTGTAATAATTTCAATGTTATCGGTGTTCTTGCCAGTCCGACTTCCATCAAGGAGTCTATTTTACATGCAGACAAGAACGCAGAACGACCTCTTGTCTCTATTATGTCCCGTCATGTCATCAAGTCAGAAATCGAAAACGGCCAACTTTATGAAGCCAGACTAAAAAACCATAAAATTACAAGAAGTTTTTACATAGCCTATCTAAAAGACAGAAAACATGATGCTTTTGTAGACAATGTAGTCAATTATCTGCTCTCGCTTAACAGAGTGTAGATAGCGTCTTATTTTATAAACTTGGAGTTTTCCGGATTTGAGAGAAAAGATGCCATGGAGTTTTTCACTCCGCTTTCGTCTATATCAGCTTCTTGTTTCTTTGTTTCCTCTTTATATGCAGATATATTAATCAAAACCGGAGTTTCATCGATAATAATCTGTAAAATACTCAGCAAGGGTACATGTACAACACTTCCAAAATTTTCACTGCCAAAACCTGCCTCAAAAATTAAAATATCATCCTCTATTCTGGCAGTCTCAAATGTATATCCTGCTAAAAAGAAAAGTGTCAACGGACGAAACTCAGCGTTTATACTTTCCGGTAGTGCCGGTGCAAAACTCACATCTTCGATTTTACATAAAATACCGAAATTCTGCTCTTTTTCAAACAGCAGAACAATCAACTCCTGAATATTTTTTTTCATTAAGTGTGCAAAATCTCTGTCTTGTATTATATTTTCTAACAAATTATATCCCTTATGTTTTCATTTGGTATTATATCAAAATCTATCATAGCATTCATCAGTGCAACCTGTTCGAAATGATTTAAATCCTCTACAGATATATCATCTTCTCTGATTTTCCCGCTCTCGAGCAACCTTGCTCTGGTCGTTCCTTCAAGCAAAGGGCTTTTTGGTGTTATCCATTCATCTTTATATTTAAAAGCGATATTGGCAATGGATGTATCTGTAATAAGAGAATTTTTTACAATAAGTATGTCATCGCAAAAAGATTTTTTTTCCAGCAGCTTCTCTATTTTGCTTCTGTCATAATATTTTTTACAATACTCTATCTCATTATCAAAAACAAGTTTCAGAGTTTGAATACTCTTTTTTTTATACTGATGGTATGTGATGCTGTACTCTTCGCCATCATATACAACCCTGCACCGGAAAAATCCTGATGCGGGAGGATGTAAAATATCTTGTAGTATAATGCCGGAATGCCCAACTGTTTTCTCAAGCCGTTTTTGATGGTATGCAAGATGAAACAGTTTTGCATCAACTGCTTTGATTGTTTCTAAATATTGAATTTTATTCACTGAAAAGTTCTGTACTTAAGTACCTTTCTCCCGTGTCACATAAAACGGTCACAATCGTTTTGCCTTTGAATTCTTCCCGTGAAGCCACCTGCATAGCAGCATATACATTTGCCCCTGAAGATATACCTACAAGCAATCCCTCTTTTTTTGCCAACATTCTGGCTGTTGCTATGGCATCTTCATTACTCACTTTTATCACTTCACGGTAACAGGAGGTATCTAAAATTGCAGGAACAAAACCTGCGCCTATTCCCTGAATTTTATGTGGAGCCGGGCTCTCTCCTGAGAGAATTGCCGAAGCTTCAGGCTCTACTGCAAAAACAGCAATATCTGCAATATGTTCTTTCAAGACCTTCGAAGTTCCGCT
Source organism: Sulfurimonas sp. NWX367 (assembly GCF_039667065.1). NCBI lineage: Bacteria > Pseudomonadati > Campylobacterota > Epsilonproteobacteria > Campylobacterales > Sulfurimonadaceae > Sulfurimonas > Sulfurimonas sp. NWX367. The sequence goes on from NZ_JALCZM010000003.1 coordinate 21,075, forward strand.
AAGCGTTCCTCCCGTCCCTACAGCTGCCACAAAAGCATCCAGATTTTGCTCTGTATCACGGAGGATTTCCTGTGCCGTTGTGATTTCATGTATCTCCGGATTTGCCGGATTTTCAAACTGTTGTAAGATTATAGAGTCCGGTGTATTTTCCTGAATTTCCTGTGCTTTTTGAATGGCTCCGTTCATCCCTTTTGCAGCCGGAGTCAGTACCAGTTCAGCGCCTAAAGCTTTGAGCAGGTTTCTTCTCTCTACACTCATAGACTCAGGCATAGTTAAAATAAGTTTTAAATTTTGAGCTGCACAGTTGGCTGCCAGAGCAATTCCTGTATTTCCGCTTGTAGGTTCAATAATCGTTGTATTTGCTTGAATACGTCCTGATTCTATACCCCTGCGGATCATATTGAATCCTATTCTGTCTTTGACCGAACTTGTCGGATTCATAAACTCACATTTTCCCAATATCGTGGCACCTGTCAGCTTTGATGCCTCATTCAGCCTTACCAATGGCGTGTTGCCTACTAATTCAGTTATATTTTTTGCAATTTTCATTATTTTTCCTCTTGAAGTAATTTTACACTAAAAAGATTATTTACACAAACTTCTATCATTTTGTAGACTTCTAAAAATCCGTCAAATCCGTCAAAAAAATACGGATCCGGAACATCCTGACAATTAAATGCGAAACATCCCAGCTTTTCTATATTTTTGGCACCCAGTTTCTTGACATGCAGCCTGTTGTTTTCATCAAGTACAACTATCAACTCATATACATCAATATCTTCTTTTGTAAACTGTCTCGCTCTAAGATGGCTGATATCTATGCCGTGCATTTGTGCCACCTTGATAGAACCCTCACATGGGGGTTCGCCGATATGCCAGTCTCCTGTCCCTGCAGAGTCTATTTTTATATCTATTTTATGTTCTTGTGCTATTTTTTTGGCAATCCCCTCTGCCAACGGGGAACGGCAGATATTGCCAAGACATACAAATATAACGGATTTCATATATTTCCTATTCTTTGAGTATAATAAGTATTGCTATTTTAAAGCAATACTTATTATACAAAAAAATAGAGGCAATCATGGCAATCTACAGTAGCGACGGCAAAAAATTACTTAATGTTGAGTTTGATGTAACGCCACAGGTTGGAGATATAGTTGATGACATGCGTGTTTTATCTGTCAATCAAAAAGAGAATGAAGAATATGCCGTATTCTTGCTTGAACCAAATACACGAGTCACCTGTTATGTTTTTGATGAAATTTTCATTATCGGCAAAGAAAGTGGATTTGAAAGTTTAAATGATGCCATTTTTTCCTGGAAAAATGACGAAATCTAAAACAGTGTCATCGCATATGTTTTTGCAAAAACATGTTTAGCTGATTTGCAAAAAGTTCGGCATCTTTTGAACCAAAAGGCTTCGGACCTTGCGTCATCTCTCCCATTTCTCTGATATTCTCCATGAGATTCCGCATTGCAAGATACTGTTTGATGTTGTCTTTGCTGTAAAGTTCGCCTCTGTGATCTATTGCATGGGCATTCTTATCTATAACTCTGTCCGCCAAGGGAATATCTGCAGTGATAACCAAATCCCCCGAATGTACTTTTTGTACAATTTTATTGTCAGCCTCATCTGCACCTGCATCTACAATGACATACTCTATATTTTTTGATTTTCCAATATTGATTTTTTTATTTGCAAACACACAGGTTTTTATGCCGTACTTTTCTATTTGACGAAAAATAATCGGTTTTAAGAGGTTAGGAAAGGCATCGCCGTCTATATATATTCTCAGCATTATATTTCTCTTTTTAAACATTATAACAAATAAACAAACATTCAAAAAGGGCGTATCGTTACATGTAATTATAAATTTGGATTTTCAGGTTCTACACAAGAACCTGTTTTAATACCTCTTCTACCCGTTTGACCGGTACAATCTCAAGTGCTTCTCTTACTTCTTTTGGAATATCTTCCAAATCTCTTTCATAATTTTTTGCAGGAATCAGAGCTTTAGTCATATCGGCTTTATATGCAGCTATAAGCTTCTCTTTTAATCCGCCAATCGGCAAAACATCCCCTGTTAATGAAACTTCTCCTGTCATAGCGACATCAGAGCGCACTTTATAGGAACCGAGTATGGAAGATATAACTGTTACCATGGCTATACCCGCACTCGGTCCGTCTTTTGGCGTTGCACCGTCCGGTACATGTACATGTAAATCATACCGCTTGTAAACCTCACTCGGATCAACCTCTATAATCTCCTCTTTTTCTTTAAAGGTCAGCGGAATATTGTCTTGAGAAATTCTCAGCTTTCGTTTGTCTATAAGTGTTTTTACAACACTCATGGCAATTCTTGCAGACTCTTTCATAACATCACCCAGACTGCCTGTAAGCTGCAGATTGCCTTTGCCTTTGATGCGGATACTCTCTATTCGTAAAACATCTCCGCCTACTGCTGTCCATGCCAGGCCGTTGACTACACCGATAACAGGGACTTTGTCTGTTTTTTCAATCTCAAAGACACTTTTATCAAAAAACTGTTTTAAGTTTTTCAGTGTCACTGATACTTTTGCAACATTTTTGTGTTTTAACAGTTCCATAGCTGCTTTTCTCGCCATTTCAGCTATACGGCGGCGTAAATTTCTCACACCTGCTTCACGTGTATAACTGTGTATCAGCTCTTTTAACGCCGGTTTTGAAATACTGAGTTCAGATTTTTTGAGTCCGTGTTTTTTAATCTCCTGCGGCAACAGATAACGACGGGCTATCTCAAACTTTTCCTGCGGTGTATATGAACTTAAGGTGATAAATTCCATTCTGTCACGCAAAGGAGCAGGAATACGCCCGACATCATTTGCTGTTGCTATAAAAATTACATTGCTCAGATCCAAATCAAAATTCAGATAATAATCGCGAAACTCGCTGTTTTGTTCAGGATCCAAAATCTCTAAAAGAGCCGCTGTCGGGTCCCCTCTTTGTGAGCGGGTAATTTTATCGATCTCATCAAGCACTATCACAGGATTCATTTTTTTCGCATCTATAAGCCCCTGTGCTATACGTCCCGGCATAGCCCCAACATAGGTACGGCGATGTCCGCGCAATTCATTCACATCTTCAAGACCGCCCAGTGCTATTCTGATAAGCGGACGTTTGAGTGCTGTTGCTATTGAGTTTGCCAAAGAAGTCTTTCCGACACCCGGAGGACCCGAAAAACACAATATCGCTCCAGCACTTTTTTTCGCTGAAACACCGCGAAGTTCAAGCAGTTCTTTTACAGCAAAATACTCTACGATTCTCTCTTTTGGTTTTTTTAGCGAAAAATGGTCTTTGTTGAGCTGTTCTTCCACACTCTCTATGCGAAGCGGTTTTTTTGCCAAATCGCCAAAAGGAAGATCCAAAGCCCAGTCAAGATATGTCTGCGTCATAGAAGCATCCGAAGAATCCGGGTGCATACGTGCAAATCGTTCAAGCTGTTTGCTTATCTCTTTGTAGGCATCTTCTCCCATTTTTTCTTTTTTGGCTTCAAGCTTTTTTCTGTACTCTTCTATCTCTTCTTCTCGGGATGTGTCCGTTCCAAGTTCTTTTTGAATCTGTTTGAGCTGCTCTTTTAAGAAGTACTCTTTGTTGACTTTTTCTATATGTGTATGTACTTTTGAACGAATTTCGCGCTGAAGCTTGTTTGCCTCTATCTCGTCAATCAACAGATCGATAAGATCCAAAAATCTTTTTTCTGTATCAGTTTCTACAAAAAGCTTATAAGCCTGCTCTTTTTTGAGTTTTACTGTTGAACATATCAGGTCAATGATACGGTTGTGATCATGATTTTCTTCTATGGTTCGCAAAAGGTCAGGCGGGAAGTAGTTACTTACAGCAGCCAAAGCTCTCACTTTTTCACGCACGACTTCAAGTATTGCATCAATTTTTAAAGAATCAACCTCTGTTGACTGCATCACGTCTACATGGGCTATAAGCGGATCTTCTGCAACTTTATATAAAGATTTTGCACGGGCAAGCCCTTGAAAAAGTACTTTGACCCGTCCGTCAGGAAGCGAAACCTTTCGCATAATTGAACCTACCACACCTGCGTCATACAGTGCGTCATACTCTCTTTCACCTTCATGTCCTGGCTTAGTCGGGCAGACTATCACCAAAGAATTGTTTTCAATGGCCTTTGTTGCCGCCTTAATATTTTTTTCATCACTTAAAAAAAGCGGTGAAATCATAAAAGGATATAAAAAAAGTTCATCTTCTGCTATCACCGGGATGTCAGCAGGAAATTCTCCGTAGTTGCTTAATTTCATAAATATAGTTTCCTTATATTATTTTGTTTTATTATTGTCTGATTTAACTGTATTTCTAGAGACGACACTCTGTGTATCCGGAATCATAAAAGCATACCAGCTGGATGTACCGTCTCCTTCAAATATTTCTCTGTACCATGGTATTTTTGCACGCTCAACTTCATCCCATTTTATCCATGGTTCTACTCTTAAGGTGCGATAATATGCTGCCGATTCCGGCTTGTCAAGTCTGGTATACAAATCGACAATTTCCTTGTTTAAAGAGGCATCAGCAAGATATAAATTTGTCAGCATCGTATCCACCAAAGAGTAGTACATAGAGTGCGGATAATTTTGCTTGAATGTTTTTGCATTTTTTATGGCCTCAAGTATAAGCCCTTGATCACGTCTTGGATTTGGAAGGGCCATATATTTTGCTTTAATCTTTAAAAATTCCGCAAATTCTCTCTCATTGGCATTTGCATATCTTCTGACATACTCATTTAAAAAGTGTTCAGTAAGCAGATACTCTTCATTGTGCATATGCGCAATTGCAAGAATCATGGTTGCCTCAGGCAAAAGAGGTGACCCGATATGTTCCCCCTGTAAAGAGGAATAGTAATCATCCGCTTTCTCAATATTTCCGGATGAAATAGACTCCACAATTTTGCCATACCAGTAAACAGCCGGCTTGTTGTATTCCTCCACCTCTTTTGAACACGAAGCAAATAAAATGATAAAAGAGAGAGCAAATACAAAAGAGAATTTTGATTTCATATGAAAATATCCTAATTAAATTAAATTGAATGTTATTTTATCCAAAAGTTATATAATAGGGATTAAACTAAAAAAATTTATGTGTTATAATAAATAAATAAAAGGTTCAACAAGATGGATATAAATCAAATAAAGCGTATTTTACAAAGATATGACACTGTCGAAAATGCATTACTCTTTGGGTCGTATGCAACAAATACCCAGCACAACATGAGTGACATGGATATTGCAGTGCAAACAAGCCGTGAACTCAATTTATTTGAGATGGGTGATATTATCGCAAGCCTTGAGACGGAACTAAATCATAAAATAGATTTTGTAATATTTAATGAACTTTATAAAACATCACCACTTCTTGCCTATAATATCTACAAAAACCATACGATTCTTATACTGAATAATAAAAAAAAATATGATATCTTCAAAGAAAATGCTCTCCATTACTATCTTGATTTTAAGCATATACTTGATGAGCAAAACCTGGCATTTAGCAAAAGGATAAGTAATGGAAATATTGCAAAAACTCAAACAGCTTGAAGAAAATATAAAAATATTAGAAGAACTGAAACAAGAGATGCAAGTTGAAGACATTGCGGCAAATAAACGTTACGAATGGGAACTTCGATATGGTTTTTTTGAATCAATACAAATAATGATAGATGTCAGCTGTAAAGTGACAAATTATTTTAACCTGGGGAAGCCTGAAAATTATAAAGAATGCATAGAAATTCTTAGTAAAAATGACTACCTAAACAAATTTCATAGCCAAAAGTATATTGCAATGATAGGACTTCGAAATCTTCTTATCCATGAATATACGACAATTGACATAAAAAAACTCTATGATTTTTTAAATTCTATTGATGACTTCAAAAATTTTATACGTGAGATTAAAGAAAATATATCTGAATAAGTGGTGGCCTGTCTCGGAATCGAACCAAGGACACAGTGATTTTCAGTCACTTGCTCTACCGACTGAGCTAACAGGCCAAATTGAAGAAACGAAATTATACCTTTATGAGCTGAATATAAACTTATAAAATCCACTCTCTTTTTGTCACTTTTAACACATTTTCTCATAAATTTTAAAAATACCATAAAAAACATAGCACAATAACCTCTTTTAAAGATATTTCAGCTAAAATTTAGCAATAAAGTACGACAATTGAAACGTAGACAATTGTTTCTTTTTAACATGAGCCCCCTTTGTGGGTGCCGTGATTTTTCCTACAAAAAAGGGGATGTTATGAAAAAGTTGTTATTCCTTTCAATTTTATTTTTGACGACATTACTAAATGCAGCAGGAGATAGCTGTTCAAATGCTATAGAGCTTTCTCTGCCAAGTGAAACTGATACTTCTTTGCAAAACAGAACTTGGAGTATGGGTAGCCATTATTTCTATACTTATTACAAGTTTACCCCCTCCTCAAATGGAGAAATTGTTATCCAAACTACTGACATGGACAATGACAGTAACGCCTGGCTCTATGATGATATAGATGAATGCGTATCTTGGTGGGGAAGCACGGTTGCTTCAGATACACGTAATAACAATGACATATACATTACCTACACACTCTCTGCTGGAACAACCTATTATCTCCCTATAAGAAATTATACCGATGATGATGATTCTTTTACGCTCAATCTTTCCTTCTCTTCCTCATTTTCCTCATCTTCTATCAGTAATGATATATGCTATGACAGTATCTCAGTCAGTGGACTAAATTTTGGATTTATAAATGTTCTCAGCAAAACAACTATTCCTATCAGAAATATTTCAAATGGTGATTTATCTGATGTACAGGTAGTTCTGGCATCTGATTCGCTTTTTTCAGCTTTTTCAAACTGTGATGTTTTAGATGGTGACGGCAGTGAAACATGTTCACAAACAAGTGATTTGAGTTTTTTCAATACTTTTACAGCCTTTAACAGTGGTGTCACATATGATTTACAAACACTTATATCAAACAATTCAAAAAGCGCTTATGTTGAATCACTCTTTAGTTTTTTAAACAGTAACGATTATGATTTATTGGCAACATATACAAAAGACGGCACGACATACAGTGGAAAACTTTCACAATGTAAAAATGATACAAACGAGACTTCAGATGGTCGTCCTTTTACCATTAGAAATCCGGATGACACCAGAAATATTCGAGGTAATGTCAAAATCATCGGAAACACTGTTCTATGTGAAAAAGACAGTAATGGTCAATGCAAGGAAACCTCTGATCCAAACAATGACACTACTTTAAGTTACATTAAAGAGCTAGATGGTTTCACCAATGCTTCAAAAGCAAAAATAAGCGGTATTCCGGATACTGCAGAGGTAGTGTGGGCAGGATTTTATGCCCAAGGATATACAAATGAATCGCTAGAAACAGTTCGAGCAGATCTCAACTCTCAGCCCATGTACCTTATAGCACCGGACAACACTCTTTTCCCGCTGTATCCGGAAGTGATTGATTCCTTACAGTGGGTTGGCTACACCTATTCAACCTTTAGTACCGTCAATGCTCTCATTGGAAAAAAAGGGAGTGAGATAAACGGCTGGTGGACAGGTGCAAATATCAAGGCTAGCGAAGGAAAAGATACATCCTTGGGCTATTTTGGAGCATGGACACTTGTTGTTATATATAAAGACAGCAGTGAAAGCTTTCGTAACATTACTGTGTTTGATGGCTATACTAACATTTCATCATACAACAGAGAAGAGACCATAGATTTAAGCGGTTTTTTAACCCCGAAAGCAGGAGATATCAACTCTACTTTTTCTTTCTTTGCAGGGGAAGGGGATATAGCCTATACTGGAGATGAACTCTATTTTAACGGCTCTCAAATTGGAAACTCCAACAATGTCATGTACTCACATACCAGCGGATTTGAGAAAGAGCCAAGCTTAACAAACAATTTTGGTATAGATATTCAAAATATAGATATCGGTACATCCGGAGCAGACTTGCTAGGATACAAAGACACCAGTGCTACAGTACGCTTTACATCAAGTGGAGATTCATACTATCCTAGTATGTTTGTTTTCACAACAAACCTTTATACCCTTGATATCTGTTACGATTATACCTATGGACAAAACGGATACTATACTACAGCACCAAGTATCAAACCTGCACTTATTGATGGAACTTTCAACAAAAGTACACCACTTGACCTTAAAGTCTATTTCAGAAACAGAGAAAATTCTGACACTACTATTAACAACCTGAACATAGATATACTAAACCTTAAAGAAGCCGTTTATCATTTAAACTCTACAAAAATAGCTAAAACAGATACCACTGTGACAAATATTGATGATAATATTTTAGATATTGCATCGGACAAAAGTTATGTTAAGAACATCCCTATTGGTAGCTTTGGAAGTTTGGATTATTTTTATCTCTACTATAGTTTAGACCTGAATCAAAGTACTCTTTCAGAAGTACCGGTTGACATAGAGTTTCGCTATGATTTGACTGTTGACGGTATTGGATTAGGGACATACAGCACTAAATTAAGCGACATGGATCCTTGCCAGCCGACTCCAGGCTACGAACCGGTTCCGGATATTTTCAATATTGTTCAAGCCGGAGAAACAAAAAGTGATGATCCTTACTATTATTTTAATATTCCAACACAGGTCGTCAACAGAGTGGGGAACTTTTTATTAGAATCAATGGATCCCAATGATTTAAACAAATCAAAAGCTGTCAGCAAGGCACAGGATGTCAATATTACAATGGTAAATATGTCAGGTTTTCATTATACCAATGCAACCTGTACAGATCCTGACAACAGTATTGTGATAGGCACGCCTGTAAGCACACACTTTAATATTAATGATACAACCGTCAGTATTGATAAAGATGCAATGCGTACTGCAGCAGTCTTTTCCAAAGCCTCTCAAAATGCGGCCTTTAGAATTATTTATACAGATGAAAACAACAATACGAAAAGCATCTGTTCAAGAGACAACTTTGCCATTCGCCCGGAAAGCTACTCTTTTAAATTTACAGACTATAATCACTCAAATCCGTTACAGCAAAGCTTTATCATAGACAATAACGGCAGTAATATAAAAACTGCCCACTTGGCTGCGGGGTACAATTACCTCTTGACCATGAATGCAACGGACCATCTTAACAATACACCTGTCCTCGGTTACACCACAAGTAGTCTTGATGCAAATATGACATGGCAGGGAACTTCTTCACTTGTTTGTAACGATGAAAGCAATATTACACTCGAACATCCTTTTGTCAATGGTGTTGCAGAAACGAACACAACATGGAACAATGTCGGATCATACAAACTTCATATTATTGATACAAAATGGACAGCGGTTGATTCTCTCTATCTTGATCATCATACAGCTCCGTATTTTCAAACAGGAGCGGACTGTATACAAAACTCATCTGCAGTCGAAGATGAAAGTTCTGCTTCCAAGAATGGTTGTAACATATCTTCGGTGCATCATAATAATGACTATTCCCAAGATTTTCAGGATATGCTTGTATTTTATCACCCTTACAGATTTGATCTCAATGCAACTGCAGGAGGAACAGCTGTTACTCCTACTATCGGCTTGCTGTTTACTCCTGTGCCAGGCACCACACCGTATATCTATATGGCAGACATTAACAATACACTGGATGAGAATATGTCCTACCATTTAAACGGGAGCATTACAGCTTTAGGTGAAAACAATGTCACCCTTTCAAACTTTGTAGACCAATGTTATGCAGTACCTTTGGATATAAACATTTCTACAAGCAACAGAGACTTGAATGACTCAAAGGGGAATCATGTTCCCTACAGAATACGTTTTCATGACATTAATTCGAGTGGCAGTATTATAAATGCATTGGATATCAATCTTACAGAAACAAATCCCGCACTGCAGTCTAATGACATACGCATTCAAACTGCTCAAACATATTTTCCTAAAAATTTAAACGGTACTATGCAGACACGCTTAAATATGAACTATATGAGAGAAAAAGACACTGCTGTCAATCCGACAACACTCACCTTTATAAAGTATCAGGTCAACTGTACAAATGCGGTAGCTGATTGTACTTTTAATGCTGACCTTATAAACAGCAAGACAACAAAAGGGATTAAAGATTTAAATTCGACAATACCCGTCAGGCACTATTACGGGCGCACAAATGCACCGAGACAGACTGTTTTAGGTTCTGACGGCAATGTTTCTGTATACTATGAAGTATTCTGCAACGGAGCTACATGTAACAAATCATTACTTCAAGACGGGAACAGTTCAACATCAACAGATGATCCGCGTTGGTTTGTCAATACCAACCATACTAGCGATGCAGGAACGGCTGCACAAACAGCCACAGTGCAAAAGAATGGTGTAAATGTAAGTATTACCAGAGAAGCCAACGGAAATCATCCTGACTATATTGGAGTACACTACAATGGAAGCAGCGGATATCCGTACAAGGCAACAATGGAAAACAATGCCTCAGGCTGGCTCATTTATAACAAATACAATGCCAATGCCGCAACCAATGAGTTTCAGGTAGACTTTGTCAATCCTAATGCAAACTGGGCCGGCATATATGAAACAAATGCCACAACCAATAAAAATGCTTCTGATAATACCAACAGGAGACTTATGTGGTAAAAAAAAGCGCTTTTACGCTCATAGAGCTTATTTTTGCCATCGTCGTGATTGCAATTACTGTCATCTCTTTGCCAATGATGAATCAGTCCATTTCAAAAGGAATTGATTCAAATCTGCTGCAAGAAGCCATTTTTGCAGCAGCAACAGAACTCAATGAAGCAACAACTGCCCAATGGGACGAAGCTTCCATAGATGAAAACGCAAGTACAACTGTCAGTCAGGTTATAAACCTCGACGGCTTATGTGAAAACAATCAATCCAGTCAACGCTACCGATTAAAACCCGGACATATTCTGGAACCGCTTCATAGAAAATGTTTAAACAATTTAAATCAAACAGCACTCCATTCCAATACCAACCCGGACGTTGATGCAGTTGAAGACAAAGCACATGGATACAGAAATATATTTTTAAACTTAACACCGGGGCAGGAAGGGTACAAGCAAGACTTTAACTCTTCACTTGTCATCAGCTATAACCCTGTATTTGACGGAATTCAAAGACCTAATATGAAAAAATTAACCATTACCGTTAAAGATGAAGAAGGTAATGTTGTTACTTCTTTATTTACCTATGTTGCAAATATCGGCGGCATAGACTACTACAAAAGGTCCTATTAATGAAGAATCGTTTTGCTTTTACTATGCTTGAATTAATATTTGTCATTGTCATTATGGGAATTATAGGAAAATTCGGCGTGGAATTTTTGGCACAGGCCTATAACAGTTTTATATTCTCAAAAATAAATCATGAACTCCAGTCAAAGAGTGAAGCTGCGGTTGAACTCATAGCAAAACGGCTCGAAGGTCGCATAAAGGATTCTGTGATTGCCAGAGAAGCAAATAAAAATTTTGATCCGATCGGAGACGTAAATAATTCAAAGACCTATGCAGTGTTAGAATGGATTGGCAGTGATACGGACGGCTTTCGCGGTATTTCAGATACCACTGCAATCCATCTTCCTAATTGGAGTGGCATTATAGATCTGGATGCAGGAAACAGCAATACATTGGTATCTCCGGAGACCAATACCACAAAAACAAATACTTTGATTGCTATACTCTCAAGTGGTACTGCAGGAATAAATGACAGCGCCATCTTCTTTACAGGGGCAGACAGTGACATCCGTACCGGCTATGGATGGGATACAAATACAACGATAATAAATGCCCAAAAAGGTGCTATGCACCCTGTCCAAAGTGTAGCCGGACAACCGACACAGTTTACATCTTCTACAGGTACAGACTTCAGCGGTGTCGATATTTACGAGTATTACAAATTAGCATGGACTGCCTATGCCGTAGCTATGGAAGACTATAATTCAACTACAAAAATGGGTAATTTATATCTATATCACAATTATCAGCCATGGCAGGGAGAACAATATGATGACAACAATGACAGCCTCCACAAATCATTACTTATGCAAAATGTCAGTACCTTCCGATTTACTGCTATAGGTTCTATTATGAAGATTCAGGTATGCACGAAAACAGACTTGGCAGAGGAGTACTCTTTATGCAAAGAAAAAACAGTATTTTAAAAGGGAAGCGTTCAGGTATTGCCATGATTATGGCGATTGCTGTTATTGTCATTATTGCAACCATAATGGCTTTAGCCATTTCTCTTACTTCCCAAACAACCAAACGCACGACCGATGTCTATCTGTATGAGCAGTCTGTACTTCTTGCGCACAGTGCAGCAGAATATGCACTTTTGCGGATTTCGCAAACTCCACCTTGTACTGATTTAGATACAACATTCACGCAAGACACACTTTACAATATAACAATCAAACTACAATACATATATTATGATGATCCAAATACACCTTTAGTCAATGAAGCACAAGCTGTTTGCAATGCTATACCTGCTGCCAACAGAGGCATACTCTATACAACTGTTACCACACCCGAACAAAACGGTTCTGTCCTTATGGATGTAACTGTAGATGTAAATGATACAACAGTTGCCAGTGAACCTGTCAGATATTTCAAAAGAACTCTGCAAAAATTATAAATTCATACTCTTGATTAAACTTTTTAATGGTATAATTTTTTTCCAATAGAATAAAAAAGGATTTAATCATGAATATCAGCATGACAGGAAGAAATGTAGAACTTACTGATGCTTTAAAAGAGCATATTTCAGCTTCTATCGAAACACTAAAAAAATTTAATTTAGATATTATTTCGGTAAATGTTGTTGTCTCTACACAGACAAAAAAGGGCAAAGAACACGCTATTGTTGAGTTTGTCATCAATCTTGCACATAAAAATACTATAGTAATCAAGCAAAATGATGAGGATGCCTATGCTGCTATTGACCTTGCAACCAACAGAGCACAAAAATCACTCCGTCGTCTCCATGACAAAGTAACAGACCATCAAAAAGTCGGTTTAAATGAAGTCAAAGCGGAAGAAGTCGATGTAAAAGCTGCTGCAGAAGCAATGGAAGATGAAATCATTCCGGTAGAACTTGAACTCTACAAGCCTCGTGAAGTCGAAGATGTTTTAGAAGATCTTAAAAACAGTGATAAAACATTTGAAATCTTTTTAGACAATGAAAACAAAACACGTGTTCTTTTTAAAATGGGGAACAAAAAATTCGGGCTCTATTAAACCCGAAACCCGTACTTTCAAGCGCGGGCTTTGAATAACAAAGAAGTTGTTACAGCCGGCACTGAAGTACCGGTTCCAGGGGTTTTCGGAACCCGTACTTCAGTGCGGGCTTTGTGTCTTTAAAGACTAATACCCAGGTTAACACTTAGGTTTAGAAACAGCTTTTAAATCTTTTTTTACCATTTTAACTATTTCTTCATCTTGCGCAAAATCCACCCATTTAAACCGGCTCCCGCTTTGTACAATTCCTTTGAGCAGATCACCACTCTTTCGAAACTTCAAATCCAAATTTGCTATATCAAATCCGCTTTTGGTATGTATAAATTCATCTAAACGCTCAGACTTTTTTTTGTTTGTATATAAAAAGCAGTAGCCTTTTAAACCGGTACGGCTCACCCTTCCACGAAGCTGATGCAACGTTGAAAGCCCTAAACGCTCTGCTCCAACTATTACTACCGTACTCAGACGAGGCAAAGATATACCCACTTCTACAACTGTAGTCGCTATCAATATGTCGCCTTTTTCTCTAAAATCAAGCAGTACCTGCTCTTTGTCTTTGTCTTTTCCATGAGTCACATAAACATTCTTAAAATTTTTCTCCCAGTAGCCCCGTGCCTCGTCTATACTCTGATAATCAAAAGCTTCACTCTGCTCCACCAAAGGGTAGACAAGTAAAACCTGATTGTTTTTTGCAATTTCCGCCTTTACATGTAAAAGCAATGCTTGAAAATCATTTCTGTGAATGACTTTTGAAGAAATATCTTTTGTAAAAGGCGTAGTAGTAATGAGGCTGACATCTATATGTGCACTCTCAATCATTGCCTGTGTTCTTGGAATCGGAGTGGCTGAAAACTGTATAAAATGCGGTTTTAATGCCTGTTCTGTCACCAATTTTTCAAGCATATTTCTTTGTAGAGTTCCAAAACGATGCTGTTCATCCACCATAATCAGTGAAGCCTGCGGCAATTCTCGATACAGAAGCGCATGCGTTCCTATGATAAAGTCATAAGGACTCAAGTCTGTTTTTTTTGTTTTATTTGTTACAAGTGCAGCTTTGAGTTGAGGAAGATATTTTTGTGCCTCTTCAAAGAGCTGATTTGCCAAAATCGTTGTCGGAGCCATTAAGACAGATCGGTTTGGCATATTCATATAGGCAGCTGCCAGAATCACCATTGTTTTACCGCTCCCCACATCCCCGACAACCATCCGTTTTGCCGCTACATCTTTTTTCAAATCCTGATAAATATCTTCTATAGCTTTCAACTGCTCTTCTGTCAGCACAAAAGGGAGCGTTTTACTCCATGGCGTATACTCTTTTGCCTGTGAAGAGAGTGATTCAAAATAACGTCTTTTTCCAGCTAACATCTGCATATAGGAAAAAAGTTCCGTGTATTTTAATGCCTTGCGTGTTTTTTCACTGTACTCTTTATTTTGTAAAAATTCATCTGTTGGAAAATGAAGTGCTAACAGCTCCTCGGCAATATCTTCACGCAGCTTTACATGTAACAGGTTTTCTTTAGTAAGACAATTCTGTACAAGCCGTTGCATAACATCGCTTCTGAGTGCCGTTTTATATTTTGGAGTAATCATCCCCACTTTAGAGACTTTTTTTGGCATACTCATACTGCAGTGCCCCTGCTTGCAGTCTATAACACCGTAATAACAATCCCTCTCTCCTACTTTAAACTGATGTAACATGTAAGGTTTGGGGCGAAAAAGCACTCCCTGAACAGTATGCCCGAGATTGTGTGCAAAAAAAGTAATTTGAATAGAATTTGGGGCTTTATAGACAGACTCAACCGTCGCATCTATGAGCTGTGCTTTTTGTGGAAGTAATTTTTCATGAAGTCTGTAATCTTCATAGGTATGAGGCACCAGCAAGGCAAGTTCCAAAACAGAATTAATTCCAAGCTTACGAAACTTTACCTCTTCATCCTTTGATAAATTCATAATTTCCCTTTTCAAACTAAATTATAAAGAAAAAGAAAAAAACTTTTATAAAATATGACAAATTGAAATAAAATTAAGTATTTACTCTTTTAATACGTTCCTCTTCCTGTTCTTTATAGAGTTCTGCGCACCCTTTTGAAAGTTCTCGAATTTTTAAAATATAGTTTTGTCTTTCTGTTTGTGAAATTGCTTTTCTTGCGTCTAAAACATTAAACGTATTTGATGCCATCATACATAAATCATAGGCAGGTAAAGGCAAACCGGCCTCAAGTGTGCGTAAACACTCTTTGCTTTTGGCGTTAAAATCAGCAAAAAGCATTTCTGTATCGGCTACTTCAAAGTTGTATTTCGAAAACTCTATTTCACTCTCTTTGTGTACATCTTTATAGAGCGTTTTACTGCCGTCTGGTGCAATATTCCACACGATGTCAAAGACCGTATCAACCCCTTGCAAGTACATTGCCAGACGCTCCGTTCCGTATGTGATTTCAACTGCAACCGGATCGCACTCAATCCCGCCGACCTGTTGAAAATAGGTAAACTGTGTCACTTCCATACCATTGAGCCATACTTCCCAGCCAAGCCCCCACGCACCGAGCGTCGGAGATTCCCAGTTGTCTTCTATAAAACGAATATCATGTTTTGCCAGGTCAAGTCCCAGATACTCTAAAGACTGCAGATACAACTCTTGAATATTATCCGGTGAAGGTTTTATAAGTGCCTGAAACTGGTAATAGGAACCAAGACGGTTGGGATTTTCTCCGTATCTTCCGTCTGTCGGGCGGCGAGAGGGAGCGACATACGCTGTTGCCCAGGGCGTAGAATCAAGTGAGCGCAAAAATGTAGCAGGGTGAAAAGTTCCTGCTCCGGCAGGAATATCATAAGGCTGTACAATATTGCACCCCTGTTTCATCCAGAATTCTTGTAATTTGAGTAACATTTCGCTAAAAGTAATCATTTTTTGCCTTCAATTTGTTTTTGCTATTATAGCCAAAGAGACTTTTTTAGTATTTAAAAACAATTCCAAATTTAATGTATTCGTTATATACTTTACTTTCCGGTTCCAAATACCCTGTACCTGTATTATCATATACAACATTAGATTCCTCTATTTTTTGATACTGATATGTATATGCAGCATATAAAGAAAATTTTTGTGTAATTGCATATTTTATAGGCAGTGTAAACTCCATAATATTTGCAGAACCTAGCTTAAAATCATCACTAATACCTGTAGCACTCATTCTAGGTCCTAACCCATATTGAAACTCAAATTTCGGGGCAATTCTCAAATCATAATACATATAAGAAAATGAAACACTTGGTCGAAGAGAAAACCATGTATAGTCTTCTATTTGTTGAGCTGACAGCTTCCTGCGCCAAAATCTGTACCCAACACCTAGAGAGATAGTAGTTGTAAAGGAAGATCTATCTTCATATGTGTGTGCAAAATCTATTTCCATATCATAAATTTGATTTGAAGTTATACTTACTAAACTTCCATATCCAAGGTTAGAACCAATGTATGCACCCTTGTATTCTGTATTGCCACCTACAGCCATGATATTTATTGATACCGTATCAAAATCTTGTGAAGTTTCTGTTTGCTTTATATATTTATATTGAATTTCTAGACCTTTTAAATCTGCAAAATCTGATTCTTCACTATCCAAAAAAACTCCATTTTCGGACTCTTTATAATCCATACTCATACCAACAATATTTATGGCATATTCATAACTTACTTTTGCAAATACCGCTGAACTAACTAACAGCATACCTATCGTCAGTTTTTTTAACATTTTGATTCCTTATACAAGTTTACAAACTATATCACCGACTTCTTTGCCTAATGAGTTGGCAACAACATTGCATTTTACTTTGAGCAAAAAACAGATATTATCTCTGTGGCTTGGACTGAGACATTCATAATTTCCCATGCCCTTGCTTATCACCAAGTCCGCTTCATCAAAAAGCTTTTGTGCCTCTTTTGCAGCACGTTCGTAAACAAATCCCGGAGTATTGACACCGCTGTCAACCAGATTGCAGAGTTTCTCAAAGCCGGCTTCTTTTGCTTCTTTACATGTAACGTCATTGATTATAGGATTACCCCGTACCATATAAGTACATGTAAGTTTTGGATAGAGTTCCTGTAAAGTCTCTATAAACAAATAGTCAAAAATATGTTCGCCGACATTATCGCCAAGAATTACAATGTTTTTTGCAGTTTGCAATACTTTTGCAAACGCTTCAAAATCATTATGAGAAAATTCTGTATGAAAGATTTTCTCAAGTTCTTCCTGCAAATCAAATTCTACCTGAGCAGCCAAATCTATAACATTGCCTGCTACAGCAATTTTTGTGGCTGTCAAAAGTTTGTCATTACATGTAAAGAGTTTTTCTTTTAAAAACGGAATAAAGGACAGGGCTTTTTTTGTTGAGAGTTCTTTGACCTCATCATACAGGTCTTTTTTATCTGCAATCTCTGACATTTTTTCATACACATCTGCAGCAATTTCAGGAGGAGTTTTTGAAAAAGAAAAATCTTTACTCATGCTTTCCACAATTGTTCTGAGTCTGTTTTTTAAAGTTTTATCTGCACCAATTGCATCAGCGACTTTCACACTTTGGTTGATGATACATCCGACACATTCATTATCTATGGTCATGCTTTTCCAGTATGTTCATCAATAGCCTTGTTCCACATAAGTTTATATTTGCGGCGCATAAATTCAACTTCCTGCTGTGAGAGTTTGAGCTGTTCTTGCAGAGTATGTATGGTTTTTCTGTCTTCATCATAGAGTTCCTGCAAAGAAGCCAATGCTTCACGTAAAAACTCATTTTCCACCCGGACGGCTTCGAGTGTTTCATCTTTTGCATCCAAAACTTTTTCATGCAGATTGATGATAGTCCCGATGGTTTTTTCAACGAACTCAGGCTGAACAAGCATTTCATGGGTGTTTTTTTTCGCAAGTTCCTTAAGTTTGGCAGGCACAACGGCTTCTGTCGCACCTTTTGACGGATCAATGTAACGAATGCCGTCTTCAATTTTTACACTTAATTTGCCCCTCTCAATCAAATCTTCAATAGAAGTTATATCCAATCCCGTCAGTTGACTGTATTCCTCATCACTCATCCACTTCATTGCCAAACCTCTCTTTTGCTGTAGCTATTTTATAATAGTTTCTATCTCTAAAGAATCCATCTCTACTTTTTTTGCTTTTGCAATACGGTCTTCTTTGAGTTTTATACTGAGTTCTTCATTGTCAAGCGCCAGTATCTGCATAGCCAGATATGCCGAATTAATAGCCCCTGCCTTGCCTATGGCAACAGTAGCAACAGGCATACCTGCAGGCATTTGCACAGTTGAGAGCAGTGCATCTATGCCTGCCAGTGCAGATGCTGACATCGGTACGCCTATTATAGGTTTGATGGTTTTTGAACTTAATACACCTGCAAGATGGGCAGCCATGCCTGCTGCAGCTATAAAGACCTGCGCACCTTTCTTTTCAGCTTCTTCTATGTACTCTTTTGTACGCTCAGGGGAACGATGCGCTGATGAGATAACCATCTCATAACTGACTCCAAATGCCTCTAATGTGTCAGAACACGATCTCATTACTTCATAATCACTTTTTGAGCCTATTACTATAGATACAAACTTCATATTATTTTACCTTTCTTTTAATTTTAACACTCTGCATTATTTTTTTGGAGCTGTATTCATATCTGCACTCGCCGGTATTCTAAAGAATGTATAGGGCGGAAATTTTGTCGGCAACTCTATAGGGTTGACATTGCCGCTGTGAATTTCTTCCCAGATTTTTCCGTTTTGTGCTTTAAGCTGTTTGAGTTTCATAAAAAATTTCCCGTCTCTTTCATATGTCGAGCCTATATCGTTATCAACCTTTTCCACTTCACTGCCCAAAGGAAAAACGACTTCCATCTCATCACCGGGAAATGTTTTGTATTTACATAAAAAATGTGTGCCCTCGGCATTGACAACACCGCTGACCTGATGCGTGCCAAGCTGCATGGTGAAGTCCAGACTCTGGGTATCATGTCTTTCAAATGGACGAGAGACAAGATAGGCATCCGTATATCCTCGGTTTTGCAGAGACTGCAGTTCATACTGATACCGTTCACTGTCCATTTTTCCGGCATAGTAGTCATCTATTGCCATTCTGTATGCTTTTGCCGTAGTGGCTGCATAATATGCTGTTTTTGTACGTCCTTCTATTTTTATGGAATCCACAGCACCGCTGTCTAAAATCTCTTGTATGTGTGAAGCCAAATTCAGATCTTTTGAATTCATAATGTAGGTACCGACACCCGGGTCCTCTTCAAGCTTGAAAAGCGTACCTGTTTCCGGATTTGCCGCATATATTTCATAAGGAAATCTGCAGTCATTGGCACAGCTTCCGCGATTTGGCACACGCCCGCTTTGCAGGGTTGAGATCAGACAGCGTCCGCTGTAGGCAAAGCACATAGAACCGTGCACAAAAACTTCTAGTTCCAAATCAGGCAAAGCCGCTTTAATCTCTTTTAAGTCACGCAGAGAAATTTCTCGTGCAGTAATAATGCGTGTCGCACCCATTTCATGGTAAATCTGTGCATCAAGCACATTCATAACATTTGCCTGTGTTGAGAGATGCAGAGGCATATCGGGTACCAAATCATGGCACAGTTTCAACACACCCGGTGTCGCTACGATGAAAGCATCGGGCCCCAGTTCACCCATTTTCACAATATGTTTTTTCAGTAAATCAAGCTGGGAATTAAATGGAAATCCGTTTATGGTTGCATAGACTTTTTTTCCGCGTTCATGAGCATATTTGATACCCTCTTCAAAATCTTCAAAACTAAACTCTTTTCCGGAGCGAATACGCAGTGAGAAATGACTGACTCCGCCATATACGGCATCTGCACCAAAATCTAGTGCAATTTTTAATTTTTCCAAGGTCCCTGCGGGGGAAAGCAATTCTACTTTTTTATTATTCATTGTTTTGAAAACTGTTCCAAAAGCGCTTCTATGTCATCTGTAGAAGCCAGCTCGTTGTGCGTGTCTCCCGCAATGTGTATGGCGGAAGAGACACGTTTGTCATCATCAATTTTACCCTCAAAGAGCGTATTCATATACTTTGACAATGCACGCATGACATTGATAACCCGCTCAATTTTCTGTCTGTGAATATCCTGGTACTGCATGATATCCATAACACTCATGATAGCATCTCCGCTCTCTTGCAAAACTTCTATGACACCGTTGATTTCATTCAGAGCTGTTTCATTTTTTTCCAGCTGTGTTTGGAAGGTTTGCACATCAGGGAATTTTTCACACAATTTTGTAAACAATTCTATATTTGAATGAAGAATTTCACTTACTATATTGAGACTTTCTTCTTTTTCCATCAAATTGCTGCTGATATTGTCAATAATATCAAAAATCTCACTCGCTTTTTCTTCACTCTCTTTGGTAACATCGTCAAGCTGATGCACCATTTTGTTTTCATTTGTCGCAGGAAGCGGAAGTTCGGCTGCTTCAATGCCTGCTGTTATCGGGTCTTTGGAAGATTCATCTTCCTTGTCCTGCGAATTTTCATCATCTTGGGTATGCTCATCCTCTTCAGACATATCATCCATATCCACACCACCGCTCATTAAGGCGTCCAGTTCTTCTTGCGTCATAAACAGTCTCCGTAATTGAATAATTTATTAATTCACACTATAATAGCATAAATTATATAATACGAGAACAAATATGAAAGTAGACCTCCATAACCATACACCATTGTGTAACCATGCCCAGGGCACAATAGACGAGTATATCAATGCTGCCATCAGGAACAATACGAAAATATTTGGCTTTTCCGACCATGCGCCTATGGACTTTGATCCAAAATACAGAATGTCATTTTCAGAGATGCAAAAATATGAAAAAGACATTCTCGATGCAAAGAAAAAGTATGCTGATACGATTACTGTTTTGCTTGGCTATGAAGTTGACTACCTTGAGGGGCATATGGACAAAAGAGTGCTCACTGCCGATGTTGACTACCTCATTGGTTCTGTACATTTTATAGACGAATGGGGTTTTGACAATCCGGAGTTTATAGGAGAGTACCAAAATGAAGATATCAATCTGATATGGCAGAAATATTTTAATGCTGTCGAGGCTATGGCCAACAGTAGACTATTTGACATTGTCGGACATCTGGACCTTATAAAAGTATTTAAATTTATGCCGACGCAAGACATCAAAGAGATAGCAAAAAATGCTTTGCATGCCATAAAAAATGCCGACATGGTGTTGGAAATCAATGCAGCCGGCTACAGAAAGCCTGTCGGTGAGGCTTATCCCTCAAAAGAACTCCTTGAAGAGGCATATAAACTCAATATACCTATCACTTTCAGTTCTGACGCCCACAAACCCGAACAGGTGGCTATGTTTGACAAAGAAGTCACACAGCTTGCCAAAGATATCGGCTATTCAGAGTGTGCTTACTTTATAAACAGAGAGCGAAGGTTTTTACAGTTTTAGTTCTTCGTATTCACCACCCACATAGAAAAAAGATCCAAATAGTTCCAAAAAGATTCTATATACCTGGGAGAAATACCTTCTTCTGCAAGCGCATTCAAAAGCGGAATGTAAAGTTCCAGCCAGACTCTTCGCGCATTTTCATCTATGCGGAAGGGTGCATGACGCCCAACCATTTGATGCTCTCCCCTGCTTTGTGTAAAATAATCAGGACCACCTGAAATTTCTATCAAAAAATCAGCTGCATGTTTTTGTGCCTCTGCAAAATCATCATCATCAAATACAGGAAATAAAAAAGCAATATCACTGCTCTTGATGGATTCATAATGTTCAAACACCAGTTTTCTAAACCTTTCTTCTCCCACTTCATTAAAAAAACCCGGATGAGGCTTTGCCACAGGAGGTCGTACATCAATTTTTCCAGCTGTAATTTCTAACTTCAAAACTTTTTTCCTTTACATGTAGTTCATTATAGAGAATTATACAAATTATTGCTATAACTAAATTTAAAGTTTGGATTAATGATAGCACTTGTATAATACTTTTATAACAAACAAAATAAAAAGGATTTACTAATGGGTAAATATATAGAACTAACTGGTGCAAATTTTGAAGCAACTCTTGCAGAGGGTGTATCTCTGGTAGACTTTTGGGCGCCATGGTGTGGGCCGTGTCGTATGATTGCTCCTGTTATTGAAGAATTGGCGGAAGATTATGACGGAAAAGCTAAGATCTGTAAAGTCAATACTGATGAAGAGCAGGATATTGCTGTAAAATTCGGTATTCGTTCAATCCCTACTATTATGTTTTTCAAAAACGGTGAAATGGTAGACCAAATCGTAGGCGCACAGTCAAAACAGGCTCTTGCAGAAAAACTTGACGCTCTTTTAGCGTAATTTCAAGGACTTCAAAAGTGGCCGGAAAGGGAGGCAAAAGCCTCTTTTCTCTTTCCACTCTTCTAGCATCTTTCTTTGGTGCTGCAATGATAGCAGGTGCTTTTGCCTATTTCAACTACAAATTTTCAGAGTATAAGTTTATTAATTTTAAAGAGTTCGTTTATTATGAAAAAAATGATGTTTTCACGCCAGTAAGTGAAGAGTATATCGTCATTTTTTATTCTTCAAGAGATAAACACACAATGAACAGACTTGCAAATTTAGATTTAAACCTGCCGATACTTGCCATTGACTACTATAACAGGGTCCGGGAAAACACAAAAACAACTACTTTTTTAAGAAGTGGGACCAACACATCTTTAAAATTCATACAGCGCTTCAATATCTACAACTCACCATCTATTTTTTTCATAAAGAGAATAAAAGATTCCCTTTATAAGCAAAATAGTATGATACGTAAGCTTGACAATTTAGACCAATTAGAGGAGATAAAATCATGACTTTAGACTGTGCAATTATAGGTGGGGGACCGGCGGGTCTTACTGCAGGACTATACACTACACGCGGCGGACTTGAAAATGTTACAATGTTTGAAAAAGGTATGCCTGGCGGGCAGATTACACAGAGTTCCGAAATAGAAAACTATCCGGGTGTAACAGGTGAGATAACCGGAATGGACCTGATGATGCCATGGCCCGAGCAGTGTCAAAAATTTGGACTCAAACATGATATGGCAGAAGTAAACCGTATAACAAAAGATGGCGATCTCTTTCATGTACTCAAATCAGACGGAACAAGCATTGAGGCACACAGTGTTATTGTTTGTACCGGTTCCTCTCCCCGCCGTGCAGGTTTCAGGGGAGAAGACGAATTTTTTGGCAAAGGGGTCAGTACCTGTGCAACCTGTGACGGATTTTTTTACAAAGGAAAAGAAGTGGCAGTGATAGGAGGCGGAGACACTGCTCTTGAAGAAGCCTTATACCTTGCAAAAATATGCACAAAAGTCTATCTTGTTCACAGACGCGACAGCTTTCGTGCAGCACCAAATACAGTAAAAAGAGTCAAAGAAAATGAAAAAATAGAACTTGTACTCAACTCTGTTCCTGATGAAGTTTATGGCGATGCAAGCGGAGTAAACGGATTGAAAGTCAAAGACAAAGATGGAAATATAAAAGATATACAGGTTCCCGGTGTTTTTGTGTTTGTGGGGAACAATGTCAATAATCAGACACTTATCCAAGAAGACGGAACTTATCTGTGTGATGTGAATGAGCAGGGACAGGTTATTGTAACCTTAAGCATGAAAACTTCTGTTCCTGGACTGTTCGCTGCGGGTGACATACGGATAGAAGCACCGAAACAGGTTGTTTCAGCAGCCGGAGACGGCGCTGTTGCTGCGCTTTCTGCCATTTCATATGTTGATGAATTACTAAATTAGGAGTACCGATATGACTATAAAAGATTTTATGACAAGTAAACACAGAGAGTGTGATCATCTTTTGACGCAGGCAGAAGATTTTCTTGAAAGCGGAGAGTTTGACGAAGCTCTTTCCAAATATTCAGCCTTTAAAAATGAAACACTCCTGCATTTCACAATGGAAGAGGAGTATCTTTTTCCTATGCTTGAAGAAAAATCAGGGATGGGAAGTATGGGACCGACAAATGTTATGCGAATGGAGCATGCACAGGCAAAATCACTCTTTGAAAAAATGGATGAAGCCTATAATGCCAAAGACAAAGAAAGAGCTTTTTCTCTTGGAGAATCCATGAATATTCTCCTGCAACAGCACAATCTCAAAGAAGAGCAGATGCTCTACACCATGATGAACAGTGCCCTGGCAGAAAATGCAGAAGAAATCGTTCAAAAACTACAAAACTATGAAAACTAAAAAAGAGATTATTCTGGATGTCAGTGAGCTTGAAGCGCCCTACCCTCTGGTAGAAGCCATCAATGCTCTTAATATTTTACAGGATGATGAAGTGCTGATATTTCGCCATCGGATGAACCCTCAAATGCTTTTTCAAAACATTTTGTCCCTTGGTTTGCAATATGAAATTACGAAAGAAAATGAAAATGAGTTTGAAATGAGGATCTATAAATAATGTTTCAAGGTCTGAGTCTTGAACAGGCACCCCCTTATGCAATTCCAATAAAATTTTATCTCAGTGGTGCCTTTTATCTTATACTTCTTTCAGTAGCCATTGTAATCTACGGATTTTCTATAGGTTCACGGTTTGATTATGAAGTTATTGCTTTGACACATCTGCTGACTCTGGGTTTTATCACACATGTCATGTTCGGCTCACTCTTTCAAATGTTGCCTGTTATGCTGGCAACACCCTATACAAATGTCATAAAAAATGCAACAATCGTTCACATTGCTTTAAATACCGGAATTCTGAGTTTTGTTGTTGGATTTCTCACAAATACGCCACTCTTGCTCTATCTTGCAGGAGCAGTGCTGAGCGGAACCTTTTTCTATTTTGCAATACTCTCTTTTAAAACAGTTTTGCTCAGCCAGGAAAAAAACACGCTGGTACAAAATTTTGCAGCTTCTTTTATAGCTCTTTTTGCAGCAGCTCTGTTTGGAGCTTTGGCACTGCTTGGACATTTTGGATTTGTTGACACACTGCGTTATGGAAACACTCATATTGCTTTTATGCTTTTTGGCTGGGTCTTTTTACTTATAGTCTCCGTATCGTATAAAATTATTCCTATGTTTTTTGTTGCAAAAGAGTTTCCGATATTTTTACAAAAAAAACTCTATCCTGCACAACTTGTATTTTTACTTTTATTTGCATATGCACAACTTCAAGAAAAAATGCTGCTTCTCACTTTAACACAGATACTGCTTTGCGTACCAGTCATCATTTTTGCTCTGTTGAGTATACAAATTTTACGAAAAAGAAAACGGGCAAGAAAAGATGCCAGCATCCAGCTTTGGTATTTTGCCATGGGCAATGCTGTTCTTGCGTCTCTCCTTTTTACAGGTGCAAATATTTTACATGTAAACCTTTCCTTTGCTATTGGTTTTTTTACTCTCTTTGGCGCTGTATATGCCTTAATCAATGCAATGCTTTATAAAATCATCCCTTTTTTGACCTGGTTTCATTTAAGTTCAAATATGGTTTTTGATGCGGAAATGGGCAATGTAATACCAAAAAAAAAGATGCAGTATCAGATCAATTTGTACTATCTTTCCTTTTTTCTTTTTCTTTTTACGGCTTATTCGCGTATTTTTTTAATACCCGCTGCTATACTCTTTTTCTTTTCGTCCCTGCTGCTCCTGCTCAATATACTCAAAGCGCAAAAATATTACAATGAGTATATGAAAAAGAAAGTAGTATTTGAGTAATATTTTGCTATTATAAGAAAAAAAATGAGGATATATTATGATAAAAGTAGGCGTATTCGGTGCGAGCGGTAGAGTTGGCAGACTTTTAATAGAAGATTTAAAAACAACAGATGCAATGAGTTTGAGTACGGTTTTTGTCAGAAATTCACTTGATTTTTCCATAGATCCTTCAGTTCTGGTTACTTCTGATATGCAGGCATTTTTGCATGCGGCTGATATTATTATAGATTTCTCACTACCGGATGCCTGTGAGATACTTCTCGAAGAGGCAATGAAAACTCCCAAACCGTTAGTCATCGGAACAACAGGACTCAATACACATCAACTCAATCTTTTAAAAGAGGCAAGTGAGCGTATGCCAGTGCTTTATGCCACAAATATGTCCCTGGGTGTAGCACTTCTAAACAAACTTGTTTATCAGGCTTCAGCAGCCCTTGAGGGATTTGATATAGAAATTGTAGAAATGCATCACAGACACAAAAAAGATGCGCCAAGCGGTACGGCATTGACACTCAGCCAGTCAGCAGCAGCCGCAAGAGGATTGGATCTTGACAAAGTACGCATCAGCGGCAGAGACGGGAACATCGGCGAAAGAAGCAAAGATGAAATAGCAGTTATGGCTCTGCGTGGCGGTGACATCGTAGGACGTCATACTGTCGGCTTTTACAATGACGGAGAATTTATAGAACTCAACCATACAGCAACTTCAAGAAATACTTTTTCCAAAGGTGCCCTTCGTGCCGGAAAATGGCTTGCAGACAAAGAAGCCGGTCTCTACAGTATCAGTGATTGTTTGGAACTTTAATTTAAAGTTCCAATGCACTTTTTGCCAGTTTGGCCCAGGAAGATTTTGGGTCAGCGGCTATTGCTTCCTTATATGCTTTTTTCGCTGCATCATCTCTCCATAGTTTATCAAGTACACTGCCTAAAAGATATTTTTGCCGCGCACGTAATGTAGGCTTTAGTCCCAGTTTATCTAATGATTTTATAACTTCCAAAGCCTTGTTGTACTCTTTTTTATCCATATATGCCTGATACAGTGCAAATTCCACATAAGGACTCTGCGCATAGGAATTTGATTTGTTCTGTATCTGCATTACTTTTTTTGCATATTTTATTATCAAATTGTCATCATATCGTTCGTTTCCGAGTGTTACCATTGCAACATAACGTTCTATATCTTTATAGTCGAGGCCAAAGACTTCTTCGATTTTTGCCATTGCATCAATCATCTTCTCTTTTTGCTCTAATCGTTCATATGTATCAAACAGATATCTGTAAACCTCTTTGTATTTTGAATTTTTGTCATCTTCTATCAAAGTAATTAAATCTTTGGCTGCATCCAGTACATCACTGTAATTTCCCGTAGCAAAATCAACTTTTATGTAGCGAAAAAGCCATTTTTTTCGCTTATCCAAATCTTTGGACTTTAAATTTTTACGTGCTATACTTTTTGAAAGCTGAAAATCTCCGCCTTTCATCGCACATTCATATATACCGTCATCCCATTTATCCGAAAGCGTAATGTTATATTCATTTGATATGATTAAAACCTGTTTACAGTTTTTCTTACGCAGAGACTGTTTCATCTCTCCGATAGCAGCATCCTGTATAATTTTTTGGATATCTTTATACTCTGTCCCATCCAGAGATTCCAGGGATTTTTTTAAAGAGAGCACCTCTTTGTATTTTCCCTCTTTTAAAAGTAATTTTGCTTTTTCATACAGTGCACGTTTGCCTATAGTATCGTTTTGATACTCTTGAATAAGCTTGTCAAATTCTGCCAGTTTTGCTGTTGTATTTAAATCAGAAACTTCAAAAAAGAGTGCGTCTTTGGCAACCTGAACAGCATCCACATAGTCTCCGTCAGGAAACTTTTTCAAATATTCATTGAGAGCGGCCAAAGCCTTTTTCTTCTCTTTTGTTTGGGCAAGCCATAAAGCTTTGTTTTTAAGCAACTCTTCATATTCATCATATGTGGCATCGATCTCCTGCAGCAGAGTATCTGCTATAGCTGCAGCAACTTTATAATACCCCTGATTTGCAAATTCCTCCATCATCTTTTGTGATGCTTTAAAATCTTCCATAAAAAAGCCAGGATCTGCCTGAATAATTTTCATCGCATACTGCGAAGCCTCTTTTGGCTTGTAAGAAAGATACAAAGAGGCTAAATGGTATGCGGCATTTGCTGCCACCTCTAAATCTTTCGTCTCATACAATGCTTTTTTATAATACTTTAGCGCTTGTTTTGTACCACCTGACTCTTCAAGCATCTCTCCCTTGTATATATATCCCAGTTGTGTAAATTTACTTTTTGGATGTTCTGTAAACAATCGGTCATAAAAGTAGTCAGCATTTGAATTTTCACCGAGTTTGGCATATGCTTTTGCTACCAGGGAAAGGACCTCTGCTACATTCTCATCAGAAGAGTATTCTCTTAAAAACTCTTTTGCTACACTTACTACATTATCCCAGTCTTTTATTTTTGCATACACTTTAATTTTATAATAGAGCAGCTCTGCTTTAAAAAGCGTATTTGGATAATCATTCAATATGTCATTTATACTTTCAAGACACATTTCATACTCTTTGTGTTTATAATACTTTTTTATTTTCAAGTACTCTTTCACATCTTCTACATTTTTGATATATACCGGGTTTCCCTGCAGGTCCAGACTTCCTACATACGGCAGTTTGTCTTTGTCAAGGTAAAAAGGAAAATCCAATGCAAGTGAAGAGGCTTCCTCCTGCTTAAACAAAGGAAATGTTTTTTTGTACCCTAGAACACTCCAATGGTCTGAATATGTTACATTTGCATTAAAAACTTCATTGTCTTTTGTGAGATCAAATATTTCCGGAATCAATTTTATTTTGTAAAAAGGCTTGATTGTAACAATAAATTTTTCATCTTTAAAAACTGTATTTACTTTAAAAAAATCATTTTGAATATGCTTGAGTTTTCGCACTGGTCTTTTTAAAAAAATACATCGAATTTCCAAAACTGTGTCAAGATCATTTTTAATTTCTTTACATGTAAAGCGTTCAGTGTTTCGGATATCAAGTGTAGAGTATTTTATGAAGTTGTCTTTTGCACTCTCTATGGAAATTTCAAGTGCAAAAGAATTTGTAAGAACAAAGGCCAGGAGTATCCATTTTAGCAAATTTTCTCCCCCTTGTTTAAGATTTTAGACTATTAATATCCACTGTTATATACAAAAGCTGTAATAAACTCTAAAAGCGGGTTTATAGCAACAAAAGCAAATATGGTTCCTACTGCTGCTATACCGATAATAGTTTTGAGCGCCAATGTCGCATTGGCAACATATATCTGTCCGCTCGCACCGACAACCGGTTCTTTCATAAACATATATACAATAAGTTTTAAATAGTAATACCCTGCTATTGCTGAGTTAAGTGCCATAATAAGTGCAAGGATTGTATAACCGCTTGTTACCGCAGAACTGATCAGATAGATTTTACCCCAAAACAGTGCAAACGGAGGGATTCCTGCCAAACTCAGCATAAACAGTCCCATAATCATTGCCGGTACCGGTGCGGTTTTAATCATCCCCGCAAATTTGTCATACGAGTGGTCTGACATTTGATGATCCGGTAAGCTTTTTTGACGGGAGATCCATAGCATTGAGAACGACCCGAGGTTTGTGAATGTAAACAGAACCCAGTATAAAAAGAGTGCGCTGTTTGCCTGTGTTGTTCCTATTAAAATAGCAGCCATCACAAAACCTGCATGCGAAATCGAACTGTATGCCAGCATACGCTTCACATCAGTTTGTACAAGAGCCCACATATTTGCCACTGTCATCGTAATAATGACAAAGGCATATAAAACAATATCAAGCCATACGATACCGCTGTGGACTAAAAATTCAAAAAATCTCATAGCCACGACAAAAGCAGCTATTTTTGGTACGATTGACATATAACCGGCCATTGGTGCAGAAGATCCCTCATACACATCCGGAGCCCATGTATGAAATGGAATAAGTGATAATTTAAAAGCAAAGGCTGCCAGCAAAAACGAAACACCTACAAGGACATATCCGATGTCAGCATACCCGTTTGCAGCAAGAACCAAGGCAATTTTATTAATTTCTACCGAACCCGTCAATGCATAAAAGACCATGGCACCAAAACTGAAGAAACCTGCGGCCAAGGCACCCATTGTAAAGTATTTCACAGCAGCTTCAAAAGATTTGTCACGGTTATGCATAGCTATGAGCGTGTACAATGCCAAAGACGCTGTTTCCAAACCGACAAATATCAAGATCAGATTATCTGTAGCAACCATAAACTGGAAACCTGCAATCATAAATAAAAAGAGTGCAAAAAACTCAGGATAGGAAAACTCATGAAAGCGTTTGTTTGTCAAAGCCAGTGGAATAAAGAGCATTGATGCTATAACGATAATAAACTGAGCCAATAAAGCCAGACCGTCTATCAGCATTACATCAAACATACCCAGTACTGTACCGTTTTGGGTAAAAATCTCTGAGGCATCAAGCAAAGAGAAAAAGTCCATTGCCAAAAAGAGCAGGCTCAGTACGACGTAGAGTGATTTGTGAAGCCCACCCTTGATAACATCAATCACTAAGATTAACAATGCACCTACTACCGGTATCAGCATAGGCGCCAGAGTCATTACATTTAACGACTCCATTGAAATATTTATCGGCGCTAACATTAGTGAACCTCCTCTATAATAGTTTTTTCTATAATTACAACTTTAGGTTTCACTAAATTTGGAATTCTTTCTTTACCTAATTCTGTTGTAGCTTTATTGTGCATTAACTGTACAATTGATTTCACACTGTTGTTAATCGGTTCCAACACAGGTTTGGGATATATACCCAGCCATATGGTAATTACTCCAAGTGGCAGGAGGGCAACCCATTCTCTTTTATTGACATCTTTAAGATTTTTATTCTCTTCTTTTGTTACCTCACCAAAAAACATTTTTTTGTATGCTGCCAACATATAGATGGCACCGACAATAATCGCTGTTCCGGCTAAAAGTGTCAAAATGTGAGACTGTTGGTAAAATCCGAGAAGCGACAAGAACTCACCTACAAAGTTGATTGTCAAAGGCATTCCGACAGAAGCCATTAACATGAGACCAAATATTGTTGCATATCTTGGCATCACCTGTGCCAAGCCGCCAAATTCACTCATCATCTTCGTATGGCGTCTGTCATAAATAACACCTACGAGCAGGAACAGAGCTCCCGAAACAACACCGTGTGCTATCATTAAAAAGATTGATCCCGAGATACCTTCCACATTCAGTGCGAATGTTCCCAGAATAATAACACCCATATGCGAGATTGAGGAGTAGGCAACAACCTGTTTGATATCTTTTTGCGCATAGGCAACCATTGCGGTATACACAATCATAATAATTGCGATGATTGCGATTGGAACCATAAAAAATGCCGAAGCATCCGGAAACATTGGTAAAGAGAAACGAATGAACGCGTATGTTCCCATCTTTAACAGAATTGCTGCAAGTATTACAGAACCAATAGTCGGTGCCTGTCCGTGCGCATACGGTAACCATGTGTGAAACGGAAACATCGGTACTTTAATAGCAAAACCGATAAAAAATGCTGCAAAAAGCCAAAGCTGGAAAGACTCAGGTAAAATCAGTCTGTACCAGTCTAAAATAGCGAAACTCCAGACACCTGTTGCCTGATAGTAAAAATATGCCATAAAAAGCATACCGACAAGCATCACAAGCGAACCTGTAAAAGTATACAGGAAAAATTTAACAGAGGCATATATTCGCAACGGTCCGCCCCATGCACCGATGATATAAAGCATAGGTACAAGCGAAAGTTCCCAAAAAATGTAAAAGACTATTGCATCAAGTGCCACAAAAACACCGACCATTGTCATTTGTAAAAACAACAATGTAATAATCATATATTTTACATTAGGCGTATCTGTTAAACTGGCTATTCCTATCATAGTAAAAAAAGCTGCAAGAATAACAATAAACAAAGATATACCATCCACTCCAAGTATATAATTGATTCCAAAAGAAGGAACAAGCGGCAGGCTCTCCATAAACTGCATTCCGGACACATTGCCATCAAATACATACCACAGCCACAGCGAAAGTGCAAACTCTATAGCAGCGACAGAGATACCGTATGCACGCATACTCTCTTTTTGTATCATAAAACCAAATACGGCTGCGAGTGCCGGAAAGAAAATTAATAACGATAAAATATGATCTAACATATACTAAACTCCTAGAGCTGATAAGAATAGTACAATCTCATCAGAATATCTTGCTGCAAGCCCAAACACCACAGCGAGTGAGAGCAGACCAACTAAACCTGCTACCATCCATTTAAGCATAGTAGATAAGTTACCACTTTGCATTTTCCTAGTTTTCTTACCGGTACCATACACAATACCTGCAATCCCGTCAACAGTAGCATCCACAATTTTCATATCTACTTTTGTCCAGAAAAGTTCAGAAGCCTCTCTGTACGGTTTTACAAGGTACTCTTCGTAAAAATACGGAATATAGTACTGATTAAACAGCAGTTTATAGATAAATGAATTTTCTATCGGACTTGTGCCATCCGGAACACTGCTCCATGAAGCATATTTTTTATATGCATACAAAATAGCAAGTGCTACAAAAAGCTGCGTACCGACCAACATAATCCATAGTGTTGTATGGGAATGGATATGATACTCATGCGCACGTAAAATTTCTTCGATCATGCCAAAGAACGGTTCTTGGAAAATTCCGGCAATCATTGCAAGAATAAGCAACGGACTCATTGCAATCAGCATAAATCTATAGGCTTCATGCGGATGAATACCAAATATCTTGTAACGTTCTTCACCGTGAAAGATCAGTGCCACAAGTCTAAATGAATAAAATGCTGTCAGACCTGCCGTAAAGAGCAGTACCCCGTAAATCACAAAGTGATGCTCAGCAAATGCCGCTTCAAGAATCGTATCTTTGGAAAAGAATCCTGCAAAAGGAAAGATTCCCGCCAAAGCCAATGAGGCAATTGTCATCATAATCCATGTCCACTTCATTACTTTTTTCAGTCCACCCATCTTAAACGGATCAAGTTCATCATGCATCGCATGCATTACATTTCCCGCACCAAGGAACAACAGTGCTTTAAAGAACGCATGTGCCATCAAGTGAAAAAGTGCAACCCAGTAAGCGCCAAGACCAGCTGCGGCAAACATATACCCTAACTGAGAAAGTGTAGAGTAGGCAATAATTCTCTTCATGTCACGATTCACAAGGGCCATAGAAGCTGCAAACAATGCCACAAATGCACCAAGTGAAGCAATAAACAATCCGACATGAGGAATCAAACTGTAAAGCTCATTCGAACGCACTACAAGATAAACACCCGCTGTAACCATTGTTGCCGCGTGAATAAGAGCCGATACAGGAGTAGGCCCTTCCATCGCATCTGCAAGCCATGTATGCAGAGGAAACTGTGCTGATTTACCCATTGCACCGATAAATAAAAATATACCTATCCATGTCAATGTGGCAGTATCCAGCAATGGCATAACGGCAAATGCTTCATCATACTGCAGTGTACCTGTATTCCAATAGACTAAAAAGATACCGATAAGCATACCAAGGTCGGCGATACGGTTCATGATAAACGCTTCATTGGCTGCCCATGTGGCAATTTGTTTATGATACCAAAAACCGATAAGACCCCATGAACACAGACCAACGCCTTCCCAGCCTATAAAAAGTCCTGCGAAGTTGTCACTCATGACAAGAACCATCATTGAAAACACAAATGCTGACAGCCATGCGAAGAAACGGTTAAAACCTTTGTCGTGATCCATATAACCGATAGAGTAAATATGTACGATAGTTGAAACCAAGGTAACAACCATCATCATAGTTACCGAAATCTGATCAACAACAAAACCAAAAGGAATGTAAAGATCTCCGGTTGCCATCCATGTCATCATCTCTACATGTACAGGCTCTCCGCCTTTGAGTATATAAATCAACAGGACTGTACTTGCTGCAAATGATGTCAATATCATAAGACTGGCAACAATACCCGTAAACAGTTTCTTTGGTGTCGCTGTAAACAACGCTGAAAACAAAGAACTTACAAGCGGAGCAAAGAGTGCTATGTATAAATATTTTTCCATTCTTTATCCTTTCATCGCTGTTAACGCATCTAAGTCAATTGAACTGTGGCGTTTATACCATACTATCAGAAGTCCAAGACCGACTGCAACTTCTGAAGCTGCAATAGCAATTACGAAAAATGCAAACATCTGACCAGTCAAATCGCCATAATAATGCGAAATTGCTGCAAAAGCAACATTAACTGCATTTAAGAGTATTTCGGTTGCAAAAAACAGTAAAAGAAGGTTTTTTCTACGCATAACACCTACTAAACCAATAGCAAATAAAATAGTAGATAAAACAAGATAATGATTTAAACCTATTTCCATCATGAAAGTACCTTTGTGTTATTTTGTTCTTCAATTTCAGCATCATTCATCAGTGTAATTGAAAGATCCATTTTCTTCCCTGCTAGGACGATACCTGCTACCATTGCAACAAGCAGCATAATTGCAGCCACTTCAAATGGTACTAGATATTTTGTAAATAAAATCAGTCCTACTTCTTGAGTATTGCCTACTCCTTCAATTGCCGGATAAAGAGCAACAATATTTTCAGATACCATCGGCGCTGCAAAAATAACAACTACCAGAACTGCTGCCAGTGTTGAGAGTCCGACAATGATGTATTTGTTCCCCTGTTTCTCTTTAACTTCTCTTGTCGTGTCAAAAAACATCATACCAAAAGCATATAAAGCCATTACTGCACCAGTGTAAACAATTATTTGCACTGCACCTAAAAAATCAGCACCCAGAATAAAGAAAAATGCTGATATGAAAATCATTCCCGCTGCCAATGCACTTAATGCATATAACGCCTGTGATGTTGTTACTGTGATGAAAAACATCGTTATCGTCAGAAATGCAAACAAGTAAAATGCTACCGCTTCAAACATAATCCAAACTCCTTAATATGCTAGAGGTGTTTTTTTAACACGCTCATCTTCATGTGGTGTAATCGCACCAAAACCTTCAAACTCCATTTGAGTTCCGGCTTTCATTTTGTCAAGTGGCGTCAACATATACGCATAGTCAACAAAATGCTCACGCTGTTCTGATGCCTGTTCATACTCTCCGCCATGAGTAATAGCAAGTTCAGGACAAACTTCCGCACAGTAACCGCAAAAAATACAACGCCCTAAATTAATTGTATATTCGGTTACTTCTTTTCGTGAATTCTCATCTATCTTTGTATCCATACGAATACAGTCAGATATACAGATTTTTTCACAAAGTCCACATCCGATACAACGTTCAGTATCACTTTCCCAAAGTCTTTTCATTTCATGCACGGCACGATAACGAGGACCTATAGGCAGTTTCTCCTGCGGATACTGTACCGTATGAATATCAAATTTGATCATTTCACGAAGCACTACCCATAAACCTACAAAAAGTTCGGCTCTGAAAGTTCTTTTTACGACACGTTTAAATTTACCCCAACCATCAGTAGGATAATCTTCAATATCAACTAAAAAGTAACCGTTGTCAGCTACATTTCTATCATTAAATTGTTCCATTTTCATTCATTATCCCCTTAAAACATCATCACAAAGCCGGTGATTACAACATTAATCACGGCCAATGGCATTAGTACTTTCCAACACAACCACATCAACTGATCCGGTCTTACATCCGGCCAGGCAGCTCTTGTCCACAAAAAGAAGAAAAAGAAAAATGCCACTTTTCCTATCAGCCCCAATGCGCCAAGCATACTTCCGTCACCGTATCCGCCTAAAAAGATAAGAGGAATCACAAAGGAGATAAAGAACATATTTGCATACTCGCCAATGAAGAAAAGACCCCATCTCATTCCAGAGTACTCTGTTCCAAAACCGTCAATAATTTCATGGTCATTTGCTATCAGGTGAAACGGCGTACGTCCGGTTTCAGCAAAAGCCGCGATCCAAAATAAAACAAAGGCTACAGGCTGAGACCATATAATCCAGTCACTGATACCGCCTGCCTGATAATTGTTAAAATCAATCAGAGACAAAGAACCCACCATCATAATCGGCGCCAAAATAGCTAAACCGCTGACAACTTCATAAGAGATGAAAACAGCTGCCGTACGCGCTGCTGAAAGCAGGGAAAATTTATTTGCCGAAGCCATACCGCCAAGCAAAGGTCCGTAAAGTCCGACTGCCATTACACCCAGAATATACAAAATACCGATATTCAAATCAGCTACAATAGGGTGTACTGTATAACCGAACACTGTGAATTGTGGAAAAAACGGAATCGCTGCTGCTGCCATAAATGCAGTTGCCGCAGTAATTACAGGTGCAATTTTAAATACCGGACCCACTACGTTTGTAGGAATAATATCTTCTTTTGTAAAAAGTTTTATACCGTCTGCTGCCACCTGCAACAACCCGTATGGTCCGACATACATCGGCCCTAAACGACGTTGCATAAATGCAAGTATCTTCCGCTCAAAATATGTACCGATACCTGCCAATGCAGAAAATATAAGTAGAATTACAACGACTTTTATGATCGTTTCAATTAAATATGCTGTATCCATATATTACCCCTTTTGGATTGAAGCTGTACTAAAACGGTAGCCGTCAAAGAGTGCTTCTGAGTTTAATTTTTTATCAAATGTAGGTAAAACCACTATATCACCTGCAATTTTATTGTCACACACAACTTTTGCAGTCAGTTCACCTTTTTTAGTTTTCACTGTGACTGTATCACCCTCATTGTAATCAGTTTTGGATAAATACTCTTCACTCATGTAAATACCGCTTACTTCGTCAAGATTTGTTGTCTTGTAGGTAAATTCCGTAAACTGTCTTACAGGATTTGCTAAATAGATTATACACCCTTCTAACTTATCTTCACTGAATTTTTCTACACTTTCATCTTCACTGGCCTCTACTGCTACATTTTCTAACACATAACCTCTTACTTCTGTACCGTCATTTTCATAATGATTTGGCAGGTTATCGAATTCTTCTGCTTTAAATCCTCTCGCAACAGGAAGTTCTACAGTGTAATCTATAATATTTTCTGCTTCAAAATCAAGCGCTTTTGCAATATCGTTTAATTCATATCCCTCATATCCGATAGCCGCATTTGTAGGGTTGACACGTTTGTTTACAGATGTCAATGTTCCTTCCTGCTGATTGATCGCCGGCATATCCAAATCACCGTCGCCAAGCCCGGAGAGTACAAAATCGCCATCAGTATTGTACGCAACCGTATAAGAGCCTTTCTCATCATCAAGGTCACAGATCAGCGCTACACCCAATGAGTTTGTAAGTGTTGGAATCATGGTAACTTCAAAAGCTGAGTATTTTTCCAGCAAAGCAACCAGACGAGCCAGGTTTTTTGCATTTGGATGCATATACAAATCTGGTCCAACCATAAGCGCAAAAGTCTCTTTTTTCTTCAGGTTCTTTTCAAGTGTTTGCATAAAACTATCATCAAGACCAAGTATTTCCAAGAGTCTGTTATCATCAACCTCTATTTCTTTTGCAATCTTTGTAGAAACCATTTTGGTTTTTTCTACTTCAATTTCTTCTTCTTCCCCTGTTTCTTCATTGACTTTTGTCTCTTTGACAAGTTCCACAACTTTTTCTTTCACAACTTCTTCAACTGTAACGGTTTTTTGTGAATGAAAAGAAGCAAGGTAGTCCACAATATCAGAAGGCACTTTTGATTTGTCTGCAAAAAGATCAAGCAGAAGATATAATGCTGCTTCTTCTTGAAGAGGAGCATGGGCAACTGTCATGATAGACTTCCCTATACCCTCGATAATCGGATCTTTTACAGGATGAAAATAAATTCCTGCGCCTTTTTTTACTGTCAACGAATTATTTAATGCATAGCGTGCATTTGGATTGTCAGTTTTGAGTGCCGAACCGACAGAGACTATAAAGTTTGTACTATGCACTTTTTCCAGATCGCCTTTATAGAGTTTATGTCCACTGATTTGTGCATAATTGTTTAAAAAATCCTGAAATGCTTTTGCTTCCGGATTGACAAGTCTGTATCCGAATTTTTCTTTCATTTTTTGAAGCAGGTAGGCTTCTTCATTGGTAATTGTAGATGTAAAAGCTATTGTATCTGCCTTTTTAAAGGCCTCTACTGCATTTGCAAATGCAGTCTCGTCTTTTGTAACACCGGCATTTTGATAATCAAATCCGTAACGGCCTGCACCACAAAGTGAAACATAGTTCCATTCGTTCATAACACGGTATATTTTATCTTCAGGATTGTCAATACTTGTATGTTTCAGATCATAAGTTATCTGACATCCCGCAGAACAGTGTCCACAGGTTGCAGGAACCTGTTTTAACTCCCAGGCATTGGACTTATACATAAACTGGGTATCAACAAGTGCTCCGACCGGACAGACTGCTGCACATTCGCCGCATGAGGTACAGTCAAGAACATCAGTTCCGTTTGTCAAACCAATGACAGACTTGTTGAGTTTGTTCCACATTGCATATGCGTCTTTTGGCATACTCTCTTTATAATCTGCATTGATAGGATCAGAACCGCGCGGAATTGTTTTAAGTGAATTGTCACCTATCATATCCTTACAGGCAGTAACACAACGTTCACACACGATACAAAGGCCCGGATCATAGTGTAAATGTCCCCAGTCATGAGAACTTCTGTCTACATCTTTAATGGAATAATGTTGTGAATCAACACCCATCTCAAGTGTATAATTTTGCAGTTCACACTCACCTGACTGGTCACATACACCACACTGAAGCGGATGGTTCACATCGTATACTTCCATGATGATTCTGCGCTCTTTTTCTATAGACTCAGTCGATGTTACTACCTGCATTCCCTCTTTTGCTTTTGCATTACAGGCATATACCTGTTTTCCATTTGCTTCAACAAGACATATACGACAGGCTAGAGTCGGGCTGCATCTTGTTAAATAACATATTGCAGGAATAAATATGTCATTTGCACGGGCAGCATTTAACAAATACTCACCCTCTTTTGTCTGAACATCTTTTCCGTCAATGTTTATGGTAATTTCACTCATTATATTACTCTCGCTATTTTGGATTTTTCAAATCTATATCTGCTAAAATCCTGACCTAAATCGAAGGTAGGATTGAGTGCTATAGTTCCTTTTAGTTCTTCATCTTGTTTAAAAACTCTTTGTATTGTTCTTGATGCAAAGCTTATTTCAACTACATCACCATCTGCAATCTTTGCAGCTGCCGCAAACTGAGCCGAGCCTCTTAATGTTGTGTCTTTTTCCAACTGATGTGTTTTATTTGTAAACGCATTAAACTGCAAAACAGGGTTACAATTATAAATTACACTTCCGTTAAACTCAGGCAACTCTTCAATCGGTGCTACTTCTGAATCTGCTTCACAGACAACTTCATCTAAAATATAGCCCCTTTTGTCTTCACCGTAAGGTGTTAAAAAATTCTCCAAATCATCAAAAGCAATTGCTTTAAAACCTTTTGATGTGTCGAGCTCTTTTGTATAGTCAATAGTATTTTCTTTTTTCAGACCAAGAGCATTTGCTATATCATTCAAAGTATATCCTTCAAAAGGAAGTGCCACATTCAACGGAAGTACCTGATTGTCAACATTGACAACTGTTCCTTCCACTTGATTAAGTGCCGGCATCGCTAAATCTGAATCTTTTAAAGATGACATTATAAAGTCACCTTCTGCATTATAAGCAACAATGTTGCCTATATTTTCATCAGTGTCGAGTTTACATGTAAGGGCAACCCCTGCAGTATTTACTTCTGCAGGAATAATCAGTAATGAAAATTCAGTATATTTTTCAATCAAAGCTGCAAGTTTCGCAATATTTTTTGCACGCTTATGTGCAAATACATCACTTCCGATGATAAGTACATGCTTTTGTGCCCGCTTGAATGACTTCGTCATTAATTTAAGTTCATCATCGCCCACATTGCTTTCAGCTTCAAGGTAGCCCAAATCCAAATCATCTAAAAATGATCTGGTTTGTTCGTCCACATCACTGTTTTGAAGAAGCTCATTTGCCAAAAGTGCCATGACACCCTCTTCTGTACCCACTTCATATTTCATAAACTGTGTAGCGGTATTTTTCATAAGCGCATCTTCAAGCGGATGCGCATATACTATTTTTGCACCATTATGCTGGGATGCTGTTCGCACAGCATAGCGTACCATCGGATTATCCGTCGCCAGACGTGTACCGATAATAATAATCGCATCGGCCTGTTTGACGGCATCCATCGAAGCACTGTGATGCAGTTTACCGCTTACTGAAGAATAAGATTTCATAAATTCAGCATACAGTCTTGCGTCCTCATTAAAAAGTTTTATCCCAAGTTTCTCTTTTAAAAGCTGTAAAATATGTGCCTCTTCATTTGTAATAATTGAAGAAAAGCGTATAGCATTTGCATTTTGAATCGCTTCAACTGCCTTGTTAAATGCTTCTTCGTCTTTAGAGGCGCGATTTTCAAAATCAAATCCGAAACGCCCTGCTCCACATAATGAATTGAATTCATAATTGTTTTTCACTCTGTAAATAGAATCTTCACCGTTGATACCGACGTGGCGTGTTTCATATTCCAAAGCACAACCGGCAGAACAGTGGGCACATGTTGAAGGAATACGGGAGAGTTCCCATGCATTTGCAGAGTACTGGAAATCACTGCTCACCAAAGCACCGACCGGACAGACTGCAATACATTCACCACAAAAAGTACAATCCAGTGTATCCGCATTTTTTGGGATAATCACAGAAGAGTATCCGCCGAATTTTACTTCAATAGCATCATCGCCTATAACTTCATTACATACATGTACACATTTTTCGCACATAATACATAATGCTGGGTCATAATTAATCAGTCCCCAGTGTTCCACTTTTCTGAGCTGGTCTTTTGCAGAAAATTCCTGTTGTGCTACGCCAAACTCCAAAGTCATATTTTGCAGATCACATTCTCCGGATTTGTCACAAACACCACACTCCAATGGATGATTTACATCATAGAGTTTCATGATATTTGTACGTTCAAGCTCAAGCTCGGCAGAGTTTGTTCTGACTTCAATACCCTCTGTCGGAGGTGTGTTACAGGAGAGAACAAGCCCATCTACACCTTCTACCTCGACAGAACAGATACGGCATGATGCACAGGGTGTCGTTTTTGAAATATAACACATAGTAGGAATATAGATATCATTTTTTCTCGCAGCCTGAAGAATTGTCTCCCCTTTTACTGCTGTAACATCTTTGCCGTCAATTTTAAAATTTATAATTTTACTCATTTACGACTCCCCTTATGCCTGTACCATTGCTATATAATAACAACGCATACATCTCTCAGCTTCACTTAAAGCCTGTTCCTGTGTGAAACCAAGATTTACTTCCGCATTATTATGCTTTCTCACTTCAACATCCAAAACAGAAGAG
Source organism: Sulfurimonas sp. NWX367 (assembly GCF_039667065.1). Taxonomy (NCBI): domain Bacteria; kingdom Pseudomonadati; phylum Campylobacterota; class Epsilonproteobacteria; order Campylobacterales; family Sulfurimonadaceae; genus Sulfurimonas; species Sulfurimonas sp. NWX367. Next base: position 62,721 of record NZ_JALCZM010000003.1, read on the forward strand.
TGCTCACGAGGAAGACCCGGCAACCAGCCGGTAACTTTCTCTTTTTTATCATAAACTTTCAGTTTTACAAGATGATCTTCCATAATCTCATCATCAGTCAAGCTCACTTCACCGGTCTGTACATATCGGGCCATAACAGAAGCCGCACGTTTGGCTTGACCGACCGCATTGACAATCGTCATAGGACCGTATTCACAGTCACCTGCGGCAAAAATACCTTTGCGTGATGTCATATAGTCTTTGCCGTTTGTCTTAATAGTCGCCCATGAAGTCATCTCAATGTCCCACTCTTCAGGCAGTAAATCCAAATCAGCCGACTGAGAAACAGCAGGAATCAGATAGTCTGCTTCAATGGTATAGGATTCACCCTCTATTTTTACAAGCTGTGCACGTCCGCCGTTTGGATCAGGAACAAGCTCAAACTTGTCAATCAGAAGTTCTCGTAAAATGTCATTTTCATCTGTCGTAATTTTGTTTACAGCGGAGTGAAACAGAAACTCGACACCCTCTTCAACCGCTTCATGGTACTCTTCATAGGTTGTATTGCGAATAATCGTTTTTTCATCACGACGGTATATCATATAGACTTTTTTGGCATTGGCCCGAATTGCACAACGCACAACATCCATTGAAGTAAATCCGCCGCCCACGCAGACCACGGTTTTGCCTGTCAGATCCACATAGTCTGTAGTAAGCAAATTCTCTTCCTGCACCTCTTTAGGAATGGTGATGCCGTATTTTTCATACAGATTCACACGGTCAAGAAAATCAATAGCGCCCCAGTAACCCTTAATCTCTGGTCTTTCATTTTCACAACGGACTTTTTTGGAGATCCTTGTCCCTACGGCCACCATCGTTGCATCATACTCTTTTTCAAATCTGCGCATATCGTCGGCACCGATTCTCGAATTTGTAATAAAGTTCACACCCATATCGCGGACACATTCTATATCCTGATTGTATTTGTCAACCGGCATACGGTATTCAGGAACACCCACAGCCACTTCACCGCCTAAAACAGGGAGATCCTCATATACATCGACTTTTATGCCTTCTGCAGCAAGATAATACGCAGTCGTCAGCCCCGCAGGACCTGCACCGATAACAGCAACTTTTTTGTCAATCGGCGGCTTCTTCTCCATCGGGTGAAAAAACTCATATTCATGGTCTGTTTCCCAGTCTGCACCAAGGCGTTTGAGTGCCATAATTGAAATAGGCTCATCAAGATTGGTTCTTCGACAGGCATCTTCACACGGATGCGGACAGACACGTCCACAGGTATGTGCAAGCGGCATTGTCTGGCGTGTTGCTTCCAGGGAATCGTCAAAACGCAAGTCTCTGACACCTTCAATATATCCGGGTATATCAACATGCGCAGGACAGGCATCCGTACACGGTGCTGTTATTTTTGCTATATAGCCGATTTTTTCATCATAATGTTTTGATTTTTTCTTTTCATTGATACACTCAAGAAATGTATCTTCGAAATGCGTCATTAAGTCCAAAATAGGATTTGGAACTGTTTTCCCAATCTCACACTTGGATGTTATCTGCATACTTTTACCAATCTCTTTTAAGTGGTCCAAATCAGCCAATGCACCTTCACCACGAGCAATTTTATCAAGCTGGTCATATAAAATACGGCCACCCCATCTTCCAGGAGCACATCTTCCGCATGCTTCTGAATAGACTTGATACTGTGCAGCATATTCCATCGCTAAACGAATAACATCCACATCCTCATGAAACAACGAAACACCGTCCCAGCCGATAAAAGCTTTTGAATCACGGTGATCATCATATTGTGCCGGTAAGTTATAAGCTGACTCTTCCCACTCTTCTTGTGGTTTGCCGATATTGTTAACAAGCTCACCATTCCAAGTAGAAAAATATACTTTGCTCACATTCAATCCCTATTTTTTCACTACGATAGTCCAGTCGACTTCGTTAAATTTTAATGAGTTATACAGTTCATACCCACACTCTTTTACCAAATCAGCACTTCTTTGGATCGGAGAAAAATCTCCTATTTCAAAAAGAAATATCAACGTCTCCGTCGGTTTGTGTTTTTCTTCTAAAATCTCTTTCATACGAGGTTCAAAATTATCTTTTAAATGTCTTAAATCATATCGTTTCATTATCTGTCAACCTCCCCGAAAACTATGTTCGTTGTACCGATTATTGATACAACATCCGGAATATAGTGACCCGGTAAAAGGTCGGTTAAGATTCCTGTATGCCAGAATGAAGGCGCACGCAGTTTCAGTCTGTACGGATACGGACCGCCTTGGGAATTGATGTAGAATCCAAGCTCACCTTTTGGTGATTCTGTCGGAACATACACTTCACCGACCGGCGGTCTCATTCCCTGTGTTACAAGAACGAAATGCTGCATTAATGAGTAGTTTTGTGTCATTATGTCTATTTTCGGTGCCGAAATATACTTCGGTGCATGTGCCATCAAGTCAGTCTGACCGTCTTTTTCACATTTTTCATACATTTCTATACATTGGTACAGAATCTTCGCACTTTGACGCATCTCTTCCATATAAATACGGTAGCGGGCAAAGTTGTCACCTTTGTCTGAAAAAGGAACATCAAACTCTACTTCATCATAAAGTTCATACGGCTCTTCTTTACGAATATCCCATGCAACACCTGAAGCTCTGAGCATTGGACCTGTACAGCCCCATGAAAGTGCCATCTCTGTAGAAATCACGCCCACCTCTTCCATTCTCATCAGCCAAATACGGTTAGAGTCCAAAAGGTCTTCATAATCTTTGATATTCTGCGGCAGTTTATTTAAAAATACTCTGAGCTGGTGTAAAAATCCATCTTGTAAATCGAGAGGGACTCCACCTATACGAATTGCTGCATGTGTCAAACGTGCACCACAATAGCCTTCAATAATATCCATCAGGTATTCTCTTTCACGGAAAGCAAAAAGAAAAACCGTCATAGCGCCGATGTCAAGTGCCGTCGTCGCCAGCCAGAAAAGGTGAGACATAAGACGGTTGATTTCCAAAAGCAGCATACGGATAACTTTTGCACGGCGAGGGACTTCAAGCCCGATAAGTTTTTCAACAGCCAGAGCAAATCCGTAGTTGTTTGAAGATGATGCAATATAGTCCATGCGGTCTGTCGTCGGCATAAACTCGTTATAAATCATGTTTTCAGCCATTTTTTCCATACCACGGTGTAAATACCCGATATCAGGATGTGCTTTTACAATCTGTTCCTGTTGTAGATGCAGCATTAAACGTAATTGCCCGTGAGCAGACGGATGCTGCGGACCAAAGTTTAATATCAGTTCATTGTCATCTCTGTCAAATGTTATATTTTCAAAAAACGGTGTTAATCTGTTTTTTACCTGTGCCATATTTTATACCACCTTATCTTTGCGGATCATCAATAACTACTGATGACTCTTTATCAAGTTTTTTGATGAGGAAAACGCCGCCTTCTTCCTGATACGAATGCGTAACTGCCGGCTCGTCACCGGTAATTTTTGTACCCTTTGGAACTTCATGCCCAAGACGTGCAAAACGCTCAGAATCATATCTGTCCACTCTTGCAGTATCGCGAAGTTCAGGGCCTATGATGTCACGTGCTTCTTTTCCATAGATTTTATCTACTTCATACCATGCTGCAAATTCATCCCCTTCAAGAGGATATGTTTTTAAAAGAGGGTAGCCTTCCCAGTCATACGGCATTAAAATTCTTTTCATAAACGGATGGTTGTTCGCTTCAATGCCAAACATATCAAACATTTCACGTTCACTCCAGTCAGCACTTCTAAAAAGCTTTTCAACACTGTCAACAGCCTCTCCGTTTTTAATAAAATATTTCACACGGATACGTTTGCGCTTTGTCATGGAAAGCATTTGATAAAAAATTTCGAATGTATCATCTTTTGCCAGCCAGTCAATAGCAGACATTTCTGAAAGCTGTGTATATTCCAACTCATCGCGCATCAATTCAAGCACGCCGTAAATATCATGCGCATTGATGTATACGACCATTTGTTCCACTTGAATATAGGCCTCTTTCACTTCAAATTTTGCTTGAATCGCCTCTAAATCTGCAGCAAAAACCTCATCTTCTTCTACCGCTGTTTTCGGTACCTGCGGCGCTACATAAAATCTGTCTGTATAGTATGCCTTTGCCTGTACATTGTCTTTAGGTTTATACGCTCTCATATTACAGTAACCTCTTTGCTTTTTGTGCATTTCCCGCTTTGTTTGCACGAATTTTCTTTTGTAACAACATTACACCGTACTGCAGTGTTTCAGGACGTGGTGCGCAACCGGGAAGATACAGATCAACCGGAATAATTCTGTCACATCCCTGCACTGTCGCATAGGTATTGAACATTCCGCCTGTATTTGCACATGAACCCATAGAGATAACCCATCTCGGTTCTGTCATCTGGTCATACAGACGTTTGATGAACTCTGCATGCTTTTTGGTAAGTGTACCGGCAACTATCATAACATCCGCCTGACGGGGACTCGCACGGAAAATTGTTCCGTAACGGTCAAAGTCAAATCGTGAAGCACCTGATGCCATCATTTCAATACCGCAACATGCAAGACCGTATGTTAATGCCCAAAGAGAATTAGAACGTCCCCAGTTTACAATTTTATCCACACTTGTCAGTGCTATCGGTAAACCACCGTCCTGTGTATAATTTACTTTATGTTGTGCCATTCCAGCGCTCCTTTTTTCCATGCATATACAAAACCTATTGCCAATAACAATATAAACATTATCATTTCAGCAAAACCGAACCAACCAAGCACTTTAAAATCTACTGCCCAAGGGAACATAAATACTATTTCCACATCAAAAAGCAAAAAAAGCAATGCAAACAGATAAAACTGCGGTGACACCCTGTTTGGCTGCTTAGTAATTTCAGGTCCACATTCATACACTGAAAGTTTGATTTTTTCACTGTCTTTACGTGCCAATGCACGACTCGCCAATCGGGCGACGACAGTCGTTGTAATAAACGCACCAAATGTTATAACAAAAAGTACAAATACCCCAAAATACGGATTTGAAGTCACTATATGCTCCATATAACCTACCTTTTATTTTAAAAGTTATATTTATTAAAAATATAACTGATTTTTATATTTGTTTTCTAACAATGAAAAACGGTTTTTGTTGCAAACCTATTTTCATTTGTTACTAGAAAAAACAGTTACTGCACTATAGCAAAATGAATATTAAAAAAAAGTTTTGTGGAAGATAACTCATACCAAATGTCACTTATCGCAACACTGATACGAGTAAATATTTTGTTAGTTTAAAAGAAGCTTTAAAATTATTTGTTTAAAAATCCCATAGATTTCTCACTGTCAAAGTTCGCATCTTTTTCACGCTTGATTTCATCAATAAAGTCATCAAGCGTAAAGAGCGGATTCTCCCGTACAGCGACTTTATAGGCTGTGTTTTTGATTATGAGACTAATCTGTCCACCGGTAAGAGAATATTCTGCAAGCGCTGCAACATTGAAGTTGTCCTCATAAGGTGCTTCTTTTGGTAACATTTTCTTCCAAAGCTGTACCCGTTGTTCTTTGTCCGGTTTTTTAAACTCAATTTTATAATTAAATCTTCTGGAAAAGGCTTTATCGATATTTTCAAGCAGGTTGGTTGTTGCTATGAGCATTCCTCTGAAATTTTCAATCTGTTCCAAAAAGATATTTTGCATCTGGTTGTGCATCTGATCCGAGCCTGTGATATTACCGCTGCTTCTTGCACCCAGGAACTGGTCTGCTTCATTGAGTAACAGTATAGGTTCTGTTTTTGTTTTTTCGCTCAATTCATAAAAAGTATCGAATATTTTACGGACATTTTTTTCACTCTCTCCTACATACATAGAAAGGATCTTGGAACAGTCAAAAGCCAAAACCTGGCGTTTGAGTGATTTTGCCAGGGAGTATGCCGTCATTGTTTTTCCGGTTCCTGCAGGTCCGTAAAAAATTATTCTGGCATCTATACCGCTTTTTTTATCTTTGATACCCCATTTTACAAGGCGGCTCACAACCTCTTTATCTACCTGTTTCATCAGGTTTTCAAGCGTCTCTTTTGTTTTGGAATTAAGCACGACATCATCCAAAGAAGTCTCAGGCTCTACCAGTTCAAAAATATCCTGTTCTTCTACCAAAGCATTCAGTTTTAAGCGTGTTACTTTTTTTGTTTTTTGCGGATGAATAATTCTTTGCAGCACATCATCTACTATATAGAAAGAACGGCTGATTCCGCCAAAAGGATTGAGCATCTCTTCATAATCTATAATCCCATTGCTTAAAAGGTTTGAACCCTCTTCTAACAATGAACGGTTTTTAATACGTTCATACTCATCAAGCGAAATCAAATCTATCAACGTATTCATCTCCCGCAAAGAAGAATCAGTCGATCCGTACTCTTCACGAAGCAGTGCAATAAAAATTACCTGCTCATAGTTGCTCATTTTCTTCTGTTTGAAAAATTTGTCCAACACAAGATTTTCAGAGCTCTGTTTTACCCGCTCCTCTATACGTTTTTCAAGCAGTTTGAGTTTGTTTTGCAGTCTGTCAATACCGAGAGAATGTTCATGTACATTTTGACGAATCACACTCATTTTCTGATAGAGTTCAATCCGGAAAAACTGATCCTGCAGGTACTCAAGATGGTCAGAGTAGGGCTTTACTTCAGGCAAATCCAAATCCAGTGTGCCGTCCTGTAAGAGTTTTAAAAAAGCAGGTGTGAGCCCTACTGCAGTGTTTAAAAGTTCAAGCGGTGTTACATCCGCTATTTTTACAGGAGTAAAGCTTTGCTGATGCAGCCAACCGAGTTCAAGCAGACTTTTCAGTTCTCTTAAATGTACCAAATGTTCATAGTTTTCACTTTTGTACAAATCCTGCAGCAAATCTAGGACAAGTACATCATCCTGTCCTTTCATATACCTGTGCGCAATATACTGCAGTATCTTTGCTTCATTGATACTGCATTTTAGATGGATAAATATCTCCGATTTTTCAATCTCTTTTTCGTTTAAAAAGTTAACTAGTGTTTTCAATTATTTCCTTAAAATTTATACCCTAAACCGGCTGAAACAAGCAGCGCTCTAGAGTTGCTGAATGTACCGTCCAGTCCGTTTATATTCGTCGTTCCAGAAATTGTTCTGTCTTTTTTTATGGAGTACAATGCTGACAAGCCTATATCCATACTATCATTTATTTGATAACGTCCGCCAAATGAAAAAGAGTATGCATTGCTTCCCGGTGATTCAAAATTGAGTGTAGACTCCGGCGTTGGAGTTTCATCATAAATCGCACCTGCCCGTAAAGTTACCTTGTCCAACTCCTGCGTAATACCCAAACGAAATGTGTTTGTATCTTTCCAGTTTTTAGGTTTGGGATTATCAAAGGCAGCAATCAAAACCGGGTTTGTAAGTGATCCGTCATACTCAAAATCAAGAGATTTATAGGCAGACCAGTATGCTTTTTCATAAACAACTTCTACTGTTGTTTTTGTCTTCTCAAATGTATAAGCTCCGGCAAGCATCAATGTTGCAGGGAGAGGAATACTCACACTTGCCTCACCGTTATATGAACCTGCAGGAATGGCTCCTCCCAATGCAGCCGTTGATGAGAGTCTCGCGCTTCCTTCTACCGTCAAATTTACATTCGAACGGTATGTGGCAGCCAGTTCCAGTGCTTTTGTCGGGTGGTATGCCAGGGCGAGATTATACCCGAAATCCAAAGAGCTTCCTTCAAGATCACGGCTGATATAGGATGTTGCCAAAGGAGATGCATTGACAATTGCGCTTTCACTGCTTTTTACAACCCCGCTTGTATGCACCGCTCTAAAACCAAATGCCAATGCCAGGGTGTTTGTAATTTTATACGCAACACTTGGGCTCACTTCTACAATCTTTAATGTAAACTCCTGAGAAACAAGTTTGGCAGAACCCTCTTCCCATTGTCTGCTCAGTCCGGCAGGCACAGTGATACTCAAACCGACACGCACACCGTTTTGACCAAGTTTTGGAGAGACATAATGGAGTGAAGGAAGAATAAAAGTCTGTTTTTCCGAATTGAGCTCTTCTGCGCCTGTAAGTGTTTTTGCGTAAGTTCCCTTAAAGTTTGTAGAGCTTAACCCTACATACATCAAATCCACTTCTGCATGTTGTGCATCATCCATAAAAACCATATTTGCCGGATTGTCATATGCGGCATCGGCATTTTTTGTATGGGCAATATTTGCTCCCCCAAGAGCAACTGAGTTTGTAGAAGTTTCCGGAATTTTATATCCGCCCGCCATTATTATTGAACTTGCCATCAATGACATAAACACTGTTTTTTTCATATTTTTTCTCTTTTTGATATTTTCTGCGGACAATACTATCTTATTTTTCCTCAAATATCTATAAAAGACATAAAGCCCGCACTGAAGTACGGGTTTAGAGCTGGAACGAGTATAAAAGTGCTATCTCCTCAGCCCATATCGTTTCATCTATCGTTTCCAGGATAAGCGGTATATCATCCATACGTTCATCGTTCATGATGAATCTAAACGCATCCAGTCCGATTTCACCCTTGCCCAGTGAGTGATGTCTGTCCACTCTGCTCCCCAAAGGCGGTTTTGAATCATTCAGATGCATCCCGCTCAGATACTCAAAGCCGACAATCTCACCAAATGCATTCCATGTTCTCTCATAGGCTTCACGCGTGCGTATATCATAACCCGCAGTAAACATATGACAGGTATCTATACAGACACCGATTCTTGATTTGTCTTCTACCTTGTCTATGATATATGCCAGATGATCAAACTTATACCCAAGGTTACTGCCCTGTCCTGCCGTATTTTCTATGACTGCTTTGACATTTTTTGTTTTATCAAGTGCCAGATTGATGGACTCGGCTATCACATCCAGACATTTGTTTTCGATTTCCTCTAAAAGGGCCTTGTCTTCTTTTTGTTTTTTGGTAAGTTTTGCCAAATGGCTGCCGGGGTGAAAGTTCAGTTTGTCTAGTCCCAAAGCATCACAGCGCTCCAGTTCATCTATAAAAGCCACGCGTGATTTTTCAAGTTTATCAGCTTCGGGGTGCCCCAAATTTATCAAATAACTGTCATGCGGCAGTACATGTTTTGGTAAAATTCCGCTCTCCTCTAAGGCAGTTTTAAACTTTTGTATCGTCTCATTGTCAAGAGGTTTTGCAACCCACTGTCTTTGGTTTTTTGTAAAAAGGGCAAAGGCTTTTGCACCTATGGCTTTGGCATTAAGCGGTGCATTGTACACACCGCCGCTTGCACTTACATGTGCGCCTACATATTTATGGCCTGTCATCAGTTTGGTTCCTTAATTTTAATGAGTATATGGTTTTTTTTGTCTTTAAAATAAATTTCTCGGGAGTTTACCCTATATTTTATATCTACATCTGAAGTTTTTATATTTTGTATAAACCCGTTATCTTTTTTTAAGCTGTTTTTACCGTCATATATCTCTTTCCCCAATATTACGTTTTGCAGCAAAGAAGGAGGATAAACACCAGACAAATACTCTTGATTAAAACTGCTTTTGCTCATACATCCCTCATTCACACAGATCAGATGATTTATATGAATGCGCTGAAGCACATGCCCCGCAACAAAAAGTTCCAGCTCTATCGCATCTTTGCTGTGCCGTATATAGCCTATGTCAGAAAACTTTAGTCTTGGAGATTTTATAATGACTATTTTTGCCTTTGTATGTTCATAGTTTTTTATACTGCATCCCCCAAAGAGAAGAAGTATAAAAACCGCTAAAAAATATCTCATCTATTTTTCTAAAAACTTACCGCACTTTTTTGTTGCAGTGCCGCCGAATTCTCTGATTTCTCGTGCTGTACCGTTTTTTGCTATCACCTGTCTTTTACACTCGTCTTTTGCTATACACTCTTTATTTTCACATCCTATATCTTCAGGTACCTGTGCCATATCCGCTTTCCTTATTAAAATAATTTGATGAAATTATAATATATTTTTGTCAATTTGCAATACTTTTAAAAGATTTCTTTTTTCTCTGCTAATATTAAATTATGAAAATCCATATTGACATCGACTGCTTTTTTGTCAGTGCAGCTCGTATACTTGAGCCTTCTTTGGAACACAAACCAGTTGCCATCGGCGGAAGAAGCGATACAAAAATATTTACCAAAGACGCAAAGAACCAGAGAGTCAATTTTGAAAATTCCGGTTCGTTTGTACCGACTTTTTATAAAGCCTATGAAAACGGGGATGATCTCAAAAGTTTTCAGGACGAAGACGGACGTATCCGCGGTATTCTCACAACTTCAAGTTATGAAGCCCGTGCCTATGGCATCAAAACCGCCATGAGTATTCGACAGGCTCTGCAACTCTGTCCGCATCTCATCATCAAAGCACCAAATATGTCTTTGTACCAGGAGCTTTCTCACAGACTCCATGACTTTCTAGCACGCAAAATTCCGCTTGTCGAGCAGGCATCTATTGACGAATTTTACGGAGATGTAAGCGGATGGATAGATGATGAAGAGATACCACAGTTTATAGACAGCTTGCGCCATGAAATCAAAAAAGAGCTCCAGCTTCCTGTCTCCATCGGTGCCGCATCCACACGCTACATCGCAAAACTTGCAACAGGCTATGCCAAACCTTTTGGATGCAAAACGATTACAAAATACGAATTTGACGGATTTGTCAACCCCATCAAAGTAGAAGATTTCGCAGGCATAGGCAAAAGTATGAAAAACAAACTGCACAGTGCACAAATCAAAACACTCGGAGAACTGCGAAAAAGACGGGGAACTCTAGAATCATGGGGACCGTATGCAAAAGAGCTCTATAAACGTGTCAACGGAGAAAGTGATGCGCAGATTAAAACGACCCATCAAAGAAAATCCATCGGAATATCCAGAACTTTTGATCCGCTCTATGACAGAACAGAACTGCTCAGACGGGTTCACATTCTTGCCAGACATCTCAGCTTTGCCATTATAAAACTTCAGGTAATTCCCACTGTTTTTCATTTGGGTATTGCCTATGAAATGCATCAAAAATCTCATAAAAACATCTCTCAGGCAGAAATATTTACCGAAAAAAAGTTTGATGCCTTATGCATTTCTCTTTTTCATGCGGCTGACATTCACAAGCGTCTTTGTGTCATTCGTTTGAGTATCAACTGTTCAAGCTTTACGAGGGATTCAAAAAAAGAGCTCTCACTTTTAGGCTTTGAAGAAGAAAGAAAAATGTATACGCTTACATGTAAAACACAAAAACTGCGTGAAAAGTACGGTATGGATGCCCTCAGATTTGCAAGTGAACTCTAAAATCAACATCATAATCTAAACTTATATTTAAAAAAACAAAAACTACTTCGAAAAGTAACAATTATCATTATTTTTTCTTATTTTGTACTAAAATTCATTGTTTTTCACATACTTCAAATTAATTTAAGCTTCTCTTCCATACAATAGCTCAAATATCACAAAAATATCAAAAAAGAGTGTAGGGAATGTGATGATTATATTTGTTTATTTTATAGTTATTGCTTCTGTTCTCTCTTATATTGACAGTAAAAAAAGAGTTATTCCAGACAGAATTATACTTCCAGCATTTGCAGTGTTGGTTATTTTAAAATGGTGGGATGCAGACCTGTCTGTGTATGATTTATATGCGGTCTTGATTGTACTTGTCATATTTATCATCCCTGTTATTTTAAATATGGCTTTTGGCGGCGGTGATTTACGATTTGGTGCCTTTTGTGCCCTTTTTGTAGGTTTGTCACAGGTTGGGTATTTTATCATATTTTCAGGGCTGATACATCTTGTGATTTTAGCTGCTCTGAAAAAGAAAAGCTATGGCTTTGCTCCGGCTATGAGCATTGCCGCAATACTGAGTTATACAATAGGAAAATTATGAGAAGAGGTTCTGCAGCACTGGTACCATTGTTCCTGGCAATTATGCTGCTGTTTTGGTTTATCTGGTTTATGGGCGGTGAGAGTGACAACCTCCACAAAGTCAACCAGTTGGAAAATTTGCAGCATACGCAGGAGCGTCTAATTATTGCAGCCTGCCAAAAGAAGCAGGAGCTTTATGATGCAAACAGAAGTCTCACCGATGCGCAGTTAAATGAAAAAGTGAGTCAATACATTCATAATATTATGGTGTTAAACAACATAGATGAAAACTAAAAAAGGGGAAAAAATGAGAAAAATCATACTTGTAAGTCTGTTTGTACTGACGCTGGTACTCTCGGCAAAGACAACAACAAATGTGACGTTGCAGACACCGTATGAAGAAGAGGACGTGCAAAATGACTATGGTGACAAGATTATGTACCAGAATGTCAAAATCAATACGCAAAATTTTAAAATCAACAATTTTTGGGGAAAATTTTCAGATGCCGCACAGGACCAGTCCAATTTTACAAATATTGCAACTGCCGCAAATGTAAAACTTACAATAGAAAATGTCTTTACATGTAAAGACGGCGGGCTACCGGAAGAAGGCTGTTCAGGGCAAAAACCGTTTTTGATTAATGATGGAACTTTAGCTAATCCCCAACTGCAAAAAGATGCCATGGGACAAATTTTGCCTACTGGTGAATATAGAATTCCTTTTGATTCCGCACAAAACTATGATCCTGACCATGATGATGCTTTTTATGCTTTGGATGTTTTTCGAGACGGCAAATATTACCAGGATGACAATACAAATGATTATAACAATGAAAAACCAAGAACTTTTTTTGGTTATATGGTACAACTGATCAAAACTTATTTTTCTCCGCAAAACGATACAACAATAGTAGATGCTTTAACGCAAAATGAAATAGAATCCAGAAACCGATATATGGCAAACATTATTTTTGGTCTGCAACAAGACTACCGTATAAAAAAAGAATCTGCTATCGATACGAACAGTATCAATCAGGCTTTTTCTACAAAACAGCCCTCTTTGCTTGATTATAATGCCCTAATGATAAATGATACAACAGGCTGTGACGGCATCTTTTTTACCTTCAATCCGGACAGTCTGACATGTAAATTCCAAAACTTTTTCGGGATGACGCAATGGATGCCTTTTTTTGGAAACGGTGCCAGTCTGCTGGGTGAAAATTCTAACAAATCCAGCATACAGTCAGACTCTGTTTTAGAGGATACAGAAACAACCCTGCTGACACTGGCAAGCAAACTCGACAATACCAATTATGTACAGCCTAAAATTGATCCGCAAACAGGAAGAGTAAGTATTCTCGGAGAAGTTTTTAAACCGATGATATTCATGGCAAAATCCATGTTTCGCTTTTTCTTTGGAGAGAACTCAAAAACACTCACAGAAACTGTCAGTGTAAACTTTGATTTTACAAATCATATGCCTTTGACTTTTATGCAGGTACAAAACGGCATAGTCAAAGGCTTTGAGTATTTTAAACTTTTAGGCATTGAAAGTGTTTATGGAACGGAAGTACAGTCTTGTACAGTAAAAGATGAAAAAGGAATCTTTGGCTGGCGTTCATCATATCAGACATTTACACAGGGAATTCCAACGGACACAACATTGGATGGTGGGAAAACACGCAAGAGATGTGCAGATGATTCGGCTGTATCTGATTATAACCTACTCTCAAGAACATCCGAAACTTATCATGACCATTGTTTATATCTCAATCCGTTTAATTATTCTACACAAACAGAATATACTATTCACGTATCTACTGAAGATTGGCTGGACTGGTGTAAGCGCAATCAAGGCAGACAAAAGAAAGGTTTGTTTGGAAGAATAATTGACACCTTTACAAATATTGTGAGTATTTTATCAGGACACTCTTCCAATGGAGCCGATTATGATACGCAACTTGACAATCTATTGGACAAGAATGATTATAGCGTTGTCGAATACAAAGAAAAAGTACACAAAGGACTTATTCTCCATCTGAAAAAAATAGACATTGAAGATATTAACGCAACAACTCCAGGAACAACAACAGAGTTTGAAATCATTAAAGTCTCACGAGGCAGTCAGAACAGAAATGATCAAAACAACAACCAAGACAACAGCCAAAACAGTAACAGTCAAAACGGAGGAATGCATTAATGATAATAGCCTATGTATCAAAAGTCGACAAAGAGTGCTACAATGATCTAAAAGACGAATTTACCGATGTCAAAAACTTTAACTCCATCAATGATTTTATCAGTTTTTATGCTGTTAGCAAAAACCGCGATGTGGTACTGCTTTACAGAGTTGAAAATCTTGAAGATATCGAAAAGATTGAAGAGATACACTTTAACAATAATATTTATATGATTGTTATAGGCAAGAATGATACAAAATTTTCTCTGCTGGCAGGAAAAATCGGTGTAGATGTATACCTCAGTGAAGAAGAAGCCAATTCGGGACTTATCACAAACCTCATCATCAAGTCACAAAGCATTATAAAACAAAGACGCGGAAACAGTAACATATCTGTATTTACAGGTATCAGCGGTGGAGTTGGAACAACAACAATTTCTATGAATCTTGCAAAAACACTGGCACAGGACCATCCAGACAAAAATGTTTTATATCTTGATTTTGCCTACACAAAAGCTGTTTCTAACCTGTTTTTTAATTATCCGCAGCCCAAAAAAACCATAGTTGACATATCTAGTGTGCAAAATCTGGATATGCAGGAACTCTTTGAAAACGGTTTGGAAAAACTGAATGACAACCTCTATTTTGTCCCGGGTGTACAAAAACATACTGACAGAGAAGAGCTGGAAAAACCTGAAAACATACAGATGTTTTTAAACTTTATCATGTTTATCAAAGAAAAATTTGACTTTATCATTATAGATGTCGGGGTTTTTGAAGATGTCGATTTAGAGATAGATATTCAAGAGATCGCAGACAATATTTTTGTCATTACCGAATTTTCCATTCCTTCCATGTCTATTTTAAAAACATATATAGATATCATTGACAAAAGCGGATGGTACTCCAAAACACACATCATAGCCAACCGTTCAGACTCTTTTGGAAGTGTTACCCAGGAGGAGGCAAGAAAGATACTCTCAAAAGGCCTAAAACACAACTTTGAAATTGCTTTTGCCTTGCCGAATGATGCTGTTCATTTACGAGAGTGCTGGAATGAAGCGCAACTTGTCTGCGACGAATACCCGGATTCGCCTTTTATGCTAAAGCTCAAAGAGTTTGGAGAAAACTTTTTTATTCATGATGCTTCTTTGTATGAAAATGCCCACAAAGGCGAACACTCTTTCTGGTCCAAGGTGAAACGATGGCTCTAAAAGAAAAAATCAAAGAACGGCACAATAGCACTGAAGAGAATGTACAGATCAAGAGTACTGCCTCAACTGTACATATTGAAGAGAACCTCTGTTCTGAGTTTTGTTTCCCGCTGATTTACAGAAATGAAGAGTATTTTCAGCTTGCCTGTTCTATATATGATGCTTTTGTCGAAAAACTTAATATTAACGGAAAACTTACAGAAAAAATGATACGGGAAGTTGTCATCAAACATATATCTGAGTTTACTTTGCCAAAACCTGCCCTTAAAACGGAAATAGCCGACTTTGTTATAGACAATCTGCTCAACTACGGTCCGATTTCAACGATTATGCGTCTTGCAGGGCAAGGGCTCAATGATATTTTAGTCAACACAAAAGATTATATTGATGTTATTTACAACGGCCAGACTATAGCAACACCGTTTAAATTCAGGAATGAAGAAGATTTGCGCCGTTTTATTAACAGAATGCTCATGGCTTCAAACAGAAAAATCGATGAGTCACACCCTATTGCCTCTGCAAAACTGCCCGACGGCTCACGTATAGAGATACAAATACCGCCTGTTTCTGCAAACCTTGACAGCGACGGCAATCCCGGCTCCTATGTCACTGTGAGAAAATTTCGCGAGATTCCTCTGCTTTTTGAAACCTTGATAGACTCAAATATGATTGATTTGAAAATGGCATATTTTCTCATAAAAGCCATACGAGGCAAACTTAACATTGTTGTCTCCGGCGGTACATCAAGCGGAAAAACAACTTTTTTAAATGCCATTACCCGTTTTATAGACGAGGGCGACCAGCTGCTCACCATAGAAGATACAAAAGAGATGAAACCGCAAATGCCCTGCCATGCGATTCGCTCCTTTGAGGCACGTCCGCCAAACGAAGAGGGTGCAGGAGCGATCACGATTGAGAGCCTGTTACGTACGGCTTTGCGTTCAAGTCCACGACGTATTATTGTCGGGGAGTGCAGAGGTCCAGAAATTGTCACGATGCTCAATGCCATGAACACGGGACATCCTGGTTCTATGACAACAATTCATGCGGATGATACAAAAGAGGCAATTGTAAGAATTGAAAATATGTTCCTAGAAGCACGTCCTACGGCAAATATGACCTTTGTACGCTCACAAATTATCTCTGCTGTTGATTTGATAATACAAATCGTCCGTTTTCCCGATGGAACAAGACGCATCGTCAAAATATCTGAACCTGAAAGACGCATAGAAGAAAACGGTGTCGTTTCCATGCTGGACCTGTTTGAATTTCAACGCAATGCCAACAGTGACAATCCGATGGATTCAAGCGGAAATTTCAAAGCAATTTCAGGTTCTTCGCGTGCTATATTAAAGATGATGCAAAACGGTGTCACAATGGAGAGCCGTATCTTTGACAATGATTATGTTGTCAGCAAAGAGATGCTTACAAATGAGCTTAAGGAGTTTCATCCAAAAAGAATGTGCGGATGGAAAACAAACTATATGTCTGAGATTATACAATCCTCTTATATCTCAAGCAAAAGCATATTAGAAAGATGGCCGAACCTAAAATAATGACTGAATTACAAATAGACATATTACTTATCTTTGTCATCACAAGCAGTGCTACTGCACTTGGCTATATTCTCTTGGCAGAGTATAAACGGACAAAACACATTAATTACATCAAGCATGTCATATCACTTGTGGATGTAGATGAAGATGACATTTTACGGGAAAAACATTTAGAAAGCAAAAACACGCTGAAAAACAAAATAAACGCTCTGATGCTTCAGGCAGGATTTCATTTTTCTCCCTACATTTTTGTTCTTGTTTTTTTCGCATTTTCTCTCCTGGCAGGATCTCTCTTTGCACTTTTTCTACGCCACTGGAGCGGGTATCTTATAGGTATCCCCTTTGGTTCGTTCATCTTTTACATGATTTTACGTGCCATTATAGACAACAGAAAAAAGAAATTCAACAAAGCACTTGCCGTTGCCATTTCAGTGCTTGTAAAAATGATGAAAAACGGTATTGGGTTTGAACAGGCACTCAGCAAGTCAGTTTCAGTTTCAGGGTCCAAGCTTTTTCGTGACATATTTGCAAAATTTTTCCAGGAAAAAAATACTATCGGAGAGATGGAGGCTTTTAACAATTTAAACCAGTTTATCCATTCCAAAGAACTCCGTATCTTTGCCTTGGCGATTAAAATAGGGCGCGCGAGCGGCGGACAGTTTTCAAATACTTTGGAAAAGGTTGAAAAAACGATCAGCTACAGAGAAAAAATGCAGGAAAAAGTAGATGTTGTTACAAGAGAAAGCAGTGTAGGCTCATATGTCGTTGTTTTAATTACCATCTTTTTATACTTTTCGCTGAATGGGAACTTTGACGGGAAACTGCATCAGTACTTTATGGAATCCCAATACGGAAGATTTCAGCTTTTGGGTATTGCTCTTTGGGTATTTACCGGCATAATGATCAATAAAGTATTGACAAGGGTACACAAATGATAGAACTGTTTTCATACCTTACTCTTTTCATCTCTCTTGGCATTATCGCTTTTTTCCTTTCTTTGTATGCTTATGTACATTATAAGCACAGGAGACTTTTAAGCGCTATTTTTGCCAAAGAGGATGACATAATTATCACTGACAATTTCAGTGCAAAAAAAGCAGAATTTAAATTAAAGCTTCAAAGAGCGGGACTTAAACGCAAACAGTTTAATGAAATAGTATTTGCAAGTATTTTGGCAGGCATCTCTTTGATATCGCTGATTTTTATTATGGATTTTAGTTTTTTAACTGAGCTTTTTTTAGTTGTGTCAGGTGTTGCCATAGCAATATTTATGCCCTATATATATGTTGAAGAACAGATAAAGGCAAGAATCAAAAGAATAGAAAATGATTTGCCTATCTTTATAGATTTGCTGATTATCATTCTTGAAGGGGGCGGAGGACTCAACAATGCCATAGACAAAGTAACAACAGAAGGTGCAAGTGTTTTAGGTCCAGACCTCTTAAGTGAGTCTAAAAAGTTTAAAAACGAGTTTATAACATACTCAAGCGATGTAGCGTTTACAAATCTTGTCAACCGTACGGGAAGTGATGCAATTGCCACTATTGTCGGATTTATGCGACTTTCCGAGGAAACAGGAATCGGTGTCAAATCTATATTTGAGAATCAGGCGCAGGAGCTTAAATCAATGGAAATGCTAAACATAGAGAAAAAAGCCGCAACGATGAATATAGGCATTACGCTGGTCATGTTTATATTCATCTTACCGGCAGTCATCGCAATGATAGCATTTCCAATGGCAGCAGATGCCTTAATGCCGGGATTTTAAAAGGGAGTAATATGAAAAACAGAAAAACAAGAATAATCATGGGAATAATGGTCGGACTGGTGCTTTTTAGCTCCTCCGTAGCACTGCTTCTATACCTCAAACAGGGAAAGACAAAAGAGCACAAGGAAGCAGAAGTTGAAGTTTTTGTTGCGGCAAAAAACATACACAAAGGGGATGTTATTAATGCAGATTCACTTAAAAAAGCAAATCTTGCCAAAAGCTATATCAGCTTTACTCCTTTGACAGACGCGGAGATTATAGGCCGATATGCCAATGTAGATATCTACAAAGGTGAGCCTATTCGTCCTGAAAAGATTGTTGCGATACCGCCAAAAACCGAGCAGGAAGCAGAGGCGAAAAAGCAAAAGAAAAAAGAAAAACAGGTACAGCCTCAAAAGACAGAAGCACCACAGCAGGTCACCAAAGACACACTCTCAGTCGCACTCTCTCTTTTTAGAAACCAGGACACATCTCTGCGTTCGGGAGATTTTGTAGATATAGCCTGTGCCATTCCTTCTGCAAACAAAAAAACTCCAGATCTCTTTTATACAAAATATGTCGCTTTACATGTAAAGATAGATACCTTTGTCATCAACGGGAACAGACAGACAAAACTTCTCAGTTACAATGAAAAGCAAATGCTTACCAAGGCAGATACTGTCATATTCCAAATGGCACCAAAAGAGATTAAAAACTTTTTGGCGTATTACTATAAAACACAGGCGCTTAACAGTAAGCGAGTCTATAATCTTCACAACTACGGAGGGCAGTTATGGATGATAAAAACACCCAAAGAGATCAACGTCAAGCTGCAAAAACAAAAAGAACTTCTCCTTGTAGACAAAAAAATGTTTAAAAAACAGAGAAAAAAACATGTACAAAGAGTGAAAATATCCTATGAAAACTAAACACAATTTTCGCAATGCCTTCGGTATGGGTCAAATCATGGCGATGCTGCTTGTTGTTCTACCGACTTTGGCATTTATCATAACACTGATGACAGACTACTGGAGTGTAATGCAAGAGGATTACAAACTCAAACTCATAGCCAATCAGACCTCTACCGTACTTGACAGCGAACAGGATCTCAGAAGCAATACTCTCAATGCAACACTCGATACAGAAGTAGGAAGCAGACTGTGTCCAAAAGGAACAACCATAAGCTTTTCTGCTCCGGCCGATGCAACCTTGCCTGGTCAGGTCATTGTAACCATAAAATATACCCATAACGGTCACTATTTTAAAAACAAAACCTTAAGTACACAGATGCAAACCTATTCGTATCATGATCAAAACATATCAATCACCGGCACCTGCCAATAAAAAGGGGAAAAAATGAAAAAAATACTACTATATCTTGGAATCTGTCTGCATCTTTTTGCAAACGACATTCTTGTCTTTAACAATGAGTACCAGGTCCTACCCTTGCAAAAAAAGATCAAAAAACTCATTGTCGGTAACAGAGAAAATATTAACGTTTCTCTTTTGGAGAGTACGGCAAAAGGAAGTTTGCTTAAAATATTTGGTAAAAAAACAGGCAACACCTCTATTCTTATCATTTACAGGGACAACTCCATAGAAAATTATCATGTCTATGTGAATGAGAATCTCGGCTATATTCAAAAAATGATCAATATTATTGAACCGAATCTTTCACTCAGCATGGTCGGTAACGACTCTGCCGTCATCACCGGTGTATTTAAAGATCCGCATGACAAAAAAAGAATTTATGAGATTTTGAAAAAAGGCGGTGTAGATACAGACAAACTGATGGATTTGACAAAAACACGCAGAGTCAACAAAATGATTCGTACAAAACTCTACCTCATTGCCGTAGACAACCAAAGAGCAAAAGATTTGGGTGGTGTTACCGGACTGGGATTTTTCAACAAATATGTCAATGCAACAGCCAATGCGGGTGCTGCAAACTCTGCAACATTCAGCGGTTTTTTACTTGACAACCTGGGAAATTTTACAACAGCAACCGGAAAATCCGTTCTTGCTACACTCAATTTTTTACAGACAAAAGGGGTTGCCAATATACTTGATGACACGGTGCTCATTACAACAGAAGACAAAAATGCAACCTTTCGCGTAGGCGGGGAGCTTTATATCCCGACAGGTATTATACAAAACACAGGAACGGCACCCACCATTCAGGTGACAGAAAAAGAGTATGGTCTCAAACTTACACTCACAAGCAAATTTATGCAGACAGAGGGCTATATGCACATCAATGTAGATATTCAAGACAGTGCCATAGACCCTAACCCTGCCAATAATGTTGCTCTTGGAACCGGCATCTCCATTCCCTCTTTTATCAGTAAAAACATTCAGACTAATGTGGTTGTAAAATCTGAGCAGGTTATAGCCCTGGGTGGTCGCCTGCACAGTGAAAATTCCAAAAGTGAAGAAAAAATCCCTTTGTTTGGAGATATTCCTTTACTGGGCGAGCTTTTCAAGCATAAAGTTGAAAATTTAAACACAACTGATTTGATCTTTTTACTTGTCCCTGAGATTGTGGATGCCAATGAAGAGATAGATGACACTGACTTTTACAAAAATTTTAAAGCGCAAAGTACTGTTTTTCATGCAAAGGTGACTGACACTCCGAAAAAAATTCCCGATACAGAGCAAAACACTACAGAAACGGCACCATCAGAAGTATCACATATTTCATTTCCCGCTCCGATTATAATAGATGAAGAAGAAAGTCTGCAAACTCCACCGGAAGAGAATGCCAAACAACAGACACAACAGACACAACAGACACAACAGACACAACAGACACAACAGAAGATAGCACAAAAAACACAAAAAGCAGCACAAAAGACACATGAACTTACAATGACAATGCCAAAGAAGAAAGAAACAGCAGTAAAAAAAGAGACAAAACCTTCTCTGCAAACCTATGCTGTCAATGCGAAAAAGATATTTCTCAGAGAAAAACCTGTAAATGGAAAGCGTGTTAATGTTTGGAAAGAAGGGCATAAGTTTACATCAGACATCTCCAAAACAGTCAACGGTGCAAGCTGGTTAAAAGTAAAACAGGACTGTTACCGTACATGTAAAGATCTGAATGCAAGTGTATGGATTTCACAAAAATACACAAAAACACTATAAGCTAGGTTAATAATTGGTTTAAGCAAATATTATTTGCTTTTCTTATATAAAAGTGATATACTTATCACAACTTTATCACAAAGAAGGAGAGAATATGATCAAAAATCTATTCAAACGTATTAAGTCACAAAAAGGTATGAGCGGAGTTTTAGTTGCTCTTTTATTAGTAATCGTCGGTGTTGGACTGGTAGCGGGATTAAATACTTACATGTCAAGTGCAAAAACTAACATACTAAACGTAGTTGATGCAAATTTAAGTAGTGCTGGTGTTGCTACCCCAACTCGTTAATTAGATTTTAATCATATAATTTCGGAATCTAACTTTTGGTTTTCAACACCACAAAGCCCGCACTACAGAAAAAAATTTAGTTTTTTTCTAAGTCATGCTTTAGCATAGAAAGTACGGGTTCCGAAAAGCCGTTTACAAACCTCACAGTTATAACTTAAATAATACATGTAGTCTAAAATATGTTACAATTAACATATGACAAATGTAAAACTTCTTGAGCAGTTTCGCTCTTTTTATTTTAAAAACTACCCAGATGATATGGAGACGCAGATCTCCTACTTCGCAGTATTTGGCGGACTTGACTGGGAAATTGACACGACAAAGCCTATTGAAGAATTACTCCGGCTGCTTGTATTGGACAATTTTGAAGCTATAGATGCACAGATGAGAGAACTCACTCTCAACAATACCCTCAACCGTAAACTTCTCAAAGCCCTTGCAACAGGAGACAGACGTATCTTTTCTGCCTTTAACAAAGCCGGACTCAACAATGCCAACGGCGGAGCAGCACTCAATTTTTTGCAGGAAAAAGGCCTGATTCAACTGGAATATTCACGGGAAGAGCATCCTAGAGACAAATATCCAAACACAAAGCTAAAAAGAGAAGAGGCACGCCACCGCATATCACACAAAGTCCTTTTTACCCACCCTTTTGTCAGGTTCTGGTTTTACTTTGTCATACCCCATATCAAAGAGATTGAGGCACAGAAATATGATGCCTTTTTCAAAGATTTTACCCTGCGCCACAACAGTTATACCAGCCTGGTATACGAAGAACTCTCCGAAGTCCTGCTGAACTATCATCTTCGTGACGCACATATACGCAGCAGCGGCAGCTACTGGGATGCAAAAATAGAAATAGACATTCTGACCATCACACAAAACGGCCGTATCTATGTCGGAGAATGCAAATGGACAAACCACATCATCAACAAAAAAGAGCTGCATAAAATACGGGACAAATGCCAGAAACTCGGGATTGAACCGACCCAAATCGTTTTGTTCTCAAAACGGGGATTTTCAAAAGAACTCACCCAGCTCAGCGGTGCAGGTCTGGCACTTTACAGCAGCGAGGACTTTCAGGCACTGCTTAAAAAACGCTCTCTCAAGTAAAAAAGTATAATTAACTGACAACACGCAGTGCCTGGTACGCTTCTTGCAGCAGCTGAAATTTTTGTGTGTAATGTTCTACCAGATAAGGACTTTCATGAAAAATTTTGTCCGGATGATAAACTTTTGTCAGTTTTTTATAGCTTTTTTTCAAAGCATCCTGCGAAGCACCAATCGGGCATTCTAAAATCGTATAAAAATGTTTTTTCTCTTCATCAAAAGAGGCTTTGCATAAATCTCCGAAAGAAAAATTTGCAAAATCCGAGTAGAGTTTGGACATAAAATGATTGTCATAGGTATACTGAATCTGATAATGCAAGATATGACGCTTGTTTAAAGCACGTTCCAGCCTTGCTTTTGACCTAAAATCACTGACATCCACCACCAAAGAAATATCTGTTCCCCGCTCCACATACACTTCAAGCTGTGAGCGCATATAGTTGAGCACCCATGAATTCGGACTGTCCAGTGAAATAAGCACCGTATCTTTATCATATGCATAGAGATGTACTTTTATAGTTTCAGGCTCTTCCATCCTGTTGAGTTCTATTTTAATCGGCTGATTGCCAAACTTTAGCATGGAACGTAAGAAAAATTCATGATTGAAATCATGTGTTTTCGCATGAAACTCACTTAACTCTCTTATGAAATTCTCTCTGATCTGCGTTAATGACTGATTTTGAAATACAAGTACAGCTTTAGGTAAAAAGAGCATACCACGGGCATGATGATTTAAAAATTCTCTCATCCAACTTGTATTTAAGGTATCAAACCCTGTAGTGATAAGAATAAGATTATTGCGCAAAACAATTTCCATATATCCTACCTTTTTTGAAAATATATAATTTATAGCAAAAACAGTTCCACTTTGAAAATAAATTATATCTATTAATTAAGACAGCTTTGAGAATATTTATAGATATTTTGAGTATAATTGCATCATAATTTAATTACAACTTATCAAGGAAAAAAATTGCGCGAAAATATGAATGAAAAGTGTGCTGTTGTTGGGATTTTTGGTCATAAAGAGGCTTCAAAGTTAGCCTACTTTTCTCTTCATTCTCTCCAACACCGCGGACAGGAAGCAGCAGGTATCAGCTCATCTGACGGAGAAAAACTCCATACTATCAAAGATCGCGGACTTGTCATGAGCGTCTTTAACGAAGACAAACTTGCTACTTTAAGCGGATCAAGCGCTATAGGCCACACCCGCTACTCTACAGCGGGAAATGATTCCATTCTTGATGCACAGCCTGTATTTGCAAGATACGATTTGGGTGAGATGGCAATTGTTCACAACGGTAACCTTACAAACGCTGATGAAGTACGTGCCAGACTGATAAAACGCGGTGCAATTTTTCAGACATTTATGGATACTGAAAATCTTATTCATCTTATCGCCAAAAGTGAACAGGACAAACTTCTAGACAGAATTATAGATGCTGTTAAAAAAATAGAAGGTGCTTTTTCTCTGGTCTTTTTAAGCAGAACCAAAATGTTCGCTATGCGAGACCGTTTCGGTTTTCGACCTTTAAGTCTTGGGCGTTTGGCCAACGGCGGCTATATTGTGGCAAGTGAAACCTGTGCCTTTGATCTTGTGGGGGCTACCTTTGTCCGTGATGTGGAACCGGGAGAACTTCTGATTTTTGAAGAAGGCAAAGCCCCTCAAAGTGTAAAAATCTTTGAACCGACACCAAAACACTGTATCTTTGAATATGTCTATTTTGCCCGTCCTGACTCTTCTGTCTTCGGGCAGTCTGTATATGAATGCAGAAAAGAGATGGGAAAAGAGCTGGCAAAAATTCAGCCTGTTGAAGCCGATTTGGTTATCCCTGTACCTGATGGTGGTGTACCTGCTGCAATCGGTTATGCACAGGAGAGTGGAATTCCCTATGAAATGGGAATTATGCGCAATCACTACATAGGGCGTACCTTTATAGAACCGACACAGGAGATGCGTGATTTAAAAGTGAAGATGAAACTCTCTCCTATGACAGACATTATCAAAGGCAAAAGAGTTGTCGTTATAGATGACTCTATAGTCAGAGGTACAACGTCAAGAAGAATCATCAGAATGCTGAAAGAAGCAGGAGCAAAAGAAGTCCATATGCGTGTCTCTTCTCCTCCGACTACCGATCCGTGTTTCTACGGTGTTGATACACCAAGCAAAGAGAATTTAATCGCTGCAAATATGGGTGTGCAGGAAATTTGTGATTTTATAGAAGCCGACTCTTTGGCCTATCTGGATGAAGCATCACTCTTAAGAAGTGTGAATGCAACACAGGATATCTACTGCACAGCCTGTTTTACTGGAAAATATATCGTTTAATGGAACAAATTTATACATACGGTAATTATTTAAAAAACAAATTTGGCGTAAAAGTACACAAGGTTGGCATCAATATTTCCGGCTTCACCTGCCCGAATATTGATGGAACCGTGGCCAAAGGAGGCTGTACATTTTGCGAAAATGACTCTTTTTCAGCCAGTACTGATGCCGTTGTGGAGCTCAAAGGATTTCACTTAAATCTTGAATCAAAAGAGAATCCTTTTTTGCAAAAACAACTCAAACAGCTTGAACTGCAGTTTGATGCTATATCAAAACGCCAGAAAAGAGAGTATGGCGCAAAAAAATTTCTTGTATACTTTCAATCATTTACCAATACCTATGCCCCTTTTGAAACCCTCAAAGCACTCTATGAAAAAGCGCTCTCTTTTGAGAACGTGGTAGGGTTAAGCATTGGTACACGTTCTGACAGCATCACAGAAGAGACACTTGCCTACCTCTCAGGCCTTGCCAAAGATAAAGAGATCTGGATTGAATTTGGCATTCAGTCTGTATATGATGAAACACTGGAAAAAATCAACCGTGGGCATGACAGCGAAAATGTTAAAGAGTGGATTATCAAATCAAAAGAGGCAGGTCTGAATGTTTGCGGGCACCTTATCTTTGGTCTTCCGGGAGAAACGCAGGAGATGATGCTTGAGACCTCCAAAGCCGCTTATTCATGGGGAATTGATTCTGTAAAATATCACCCTCTGTATGTTGTAAAACGCACTGCCTTGGCAAATGAATTTAACCGTGGAGAGTTTACCCCAATCAGTGAGCAGGAATATCTTGATGTGCTTGTAAAATCTCTTCTGATGAAACCCAAAAATGTCAATGTCCAAAGAGTGACAGCAGGCATTGATGATGATTCCCTCTTAGCTCCAAAATGGTGCCGCAACAAGAACCAACAGATAAAAAATATTAACGCCGCACTTAAAAAAGTCGGTCTAAAGTATTAATGCCCGTATGCTTTTGCAAATTCCGCAGTACTTCTGAAATAGGGCGGATATCTGAAGTATACTCTAAATGCCTTTGCCTGACCGGGTTTGAGATTTCTGGCAACAACAAACTTTTTCGTAACGGTTTGCGGTTTGCGTGATCCCATTCCAAAACCTCCGGAAAAAAAGTCCATAAAACCGCTGGGTTTATAAAAATTCCCGCCTTTTACATTTCCTGTTGCATGCCCTTTGTTGACCAGTTTTATTTCAAAAGTCACTTTTCCTACAGGAAATTTTCCGACATTTCTAACAATACCGTAATAGGCTATCTCTTCCGTGCTCAAGAGCCTTTTGTTGTGCAGTTTTTCCAACTGCACCTTTTTCGTATACTTATCAACAATCATAACAGAAAAAACAGCCATAAAAACAGTCACCAAAATAATAGAAAATATCATAGAATAGACTAGTTTTTTGTTTTTTTGTTTCACTGCACTCACTATACCGGCAATACTCAGTAAAAAGATTACAAAGAAAACTATATAATGCCAGTAATTAAAGAGTGTCATTTACAATTTCCCTCCAGAGATACATTATAGTCTTTTTTATATGCAAACGGTTCTATGATAATTTTAAACTCTCTTGTTTGCCCTTGTGCTATATCAGGTTCTAGAATCGACATTTTTTGAAATGGTTTTAATCGTAAAAGATAGTTTTTGTACTTGTTCTTTGTAACCCTGTAGACTTTTGCAGTGATTTTACACTCGGAAAAATCGAATTTGGATTCATTTGTGATACTTCCTTTAACCACCAAAGCCTCCACAAAATGAAGTCTTTTTTGCGAAAGCAACTGGACAGAATTTTTAAAAAGATATTTGTGCATCTCGATATAACCAAGCGTAGGACCGAGAAGAAGTATTGCAAATCCAAAAAGAACAAAAAAGAGCGCAAGAATTATCTTTTTTCGAAGGAGAAGTGCAAGAATAATAAAAAGAAGAAAAAGAAGAAATGACACACCAAAAAGGATATAATCATACGTTATTAATCCATGAATAAATGCCAACAGCTTCTCTTTCATATTTTACTTACTCTTTTCTTGCGTTTTTTTCAGCGATGCCACTCATGTCAAATCTACGGGCAAGCTCCTGTTTTATTCTGTCTGGTGATATATTTTTAGAAGCGAGCGCCACTAGCATATGGTAGGTCAAATCTGCCGCTTCATACACCATCTCTTTCTCATCATTGTCTTTATGTGCAAAACAGTATTCACCGGCTTCTTCAACAACTTTTTTCAAAATTGTATTTTCCCCTTTGCTTAAGAGTTTTGCCGTCCATGAAGTGGCAGGGTCTGCACTCTTTCGCTCTTGAATCGTATGATAGAGTGTATCAATAACGCCGTATGCCGCTTCAGTATTTACTTCTATTTCAGAGGTAATTTCACCGCTTTGCAGCTCTGTAAAAAAACATGATTTTCTCCCGGTATGACAGGCTACTCCGTTTTGATTGACTTTTATCAGGAGCGTATCATTGTCGCAGTCAATAAAAAAAGAGACGATTTCCTGCGTATGTCCGCTGCTTTCGCCTTTTTTCCATATACGCTGTTTGCTTCTTGAAAAGTAGTGTGCCTGCTTTGTTTTGAGTGAAAGTTCCAACGCCTCTTTATTCATGTAGGCCATCATCAGCACTTCATTGGTCGTGTTGTCCTGGACAATGACAGGCAGAAGCTCCTGCTTCTTCCAATCTACTCTATTGACTATTTCCTGCATGCTTATCGTGCCGTCGTTCTTTGCTGAATATTTTTTGTATCAACCCAGATATTTGGTGTTGAACCGCCCGGTGTCAAGAATATTTTTGCATCTTTGTTGACTCTGAGTGCATCATTAAACTTGTTTTGTACTTTCATCTGTTCAAGCTGTAAAAGCTTCGTTGTCAATGATTTTGCAATTAAAATATTTGCTTTGGCATTGGCATCTGCTTCAATTGTCACAGCATCTGCTTTACCCTGTGCTTCAATTCTTGCTTTTTCAGCGATACCGCGAGCTTCTGCGGCACGTTTGAGTGCTTCTTGTTTCGCACGCTGTACTTCCTGTTCTGCCTGTTGTACCTGTTGTTTAGCCAGTTGTACTCTTTCAATCTGTGCTTTTACTTTTTCCGGCAACATAATATCACGAAGCTGGATTGACTGCAGGATTACAGGAGAGTTTTTCAGACTTTTGATACTTTCCCGTATGCCGTCTTCTATCGCAGTTGCAATTGTATTACGCATGACAGGAATAGATTCGGCATCATATTTTCCTACGACATTTCGTACAACATCACGTACAACAGGATTGATTATTTTGTCTTCCCAGCTGAATCCCCAGTTTGAGATTGTCTGTGCGGCAAACTGTGCATTGAGTCTGTACTGAACAGTCAGTTCAATCGAGACAGGCAGACCACGTTTGTCAAGCACTGTAATGGCAGGCTTTGAAATAATCCCCGAAGCATTTGAATTTGTTTCTACACGTGATGCATAGTTGATAATACGGACCTTCGTATCCACCGTATATACTTTTTGAATCACAGGAATAATAAAATGCAGTCCCGGAAGCAGTGCCTGGTCCTGATACTTTCCATTTGTACTTAAAATACCCCGTTCACCCTCTTGAATAATAATAAACGGCTTTGCCAGAACAAGCATCACAGCAACAGCAATCAAGAAATATGTCAGTGCTGCCTTCCCCCCGCCAAAATTAAAATTCAAATTTGGCATCTGAGGTCCTTTTGGACCACTGCCACCGCCTGAGTTAGAGTTATTAAATCCTCCGCCTTCACTTTTCTTCTTGTTAAAATAGTCATTCATATCTGATGCCATTGTATTCCTTTTTTTACTTTTTAAATTTTCCTGCCATTCTCAGCCCGCACTAAAGTACGGGTCCCGAAAAAACCGCTTAACTGAAGGGCATTGACCCTAAAGAATGGGTTCCAATACAGGCTGTTTCCCGGAACCGGCACTTCAGTGCCGGCTATTGCAACTTTCTGGCACTTTCAGCCCGGACTACAGAAAACATTTAGTTTTCTCTAAGTTATGCTTTAGCATTAAAAGTCTGGGTTCCGAAAGTCTTCTTAATTTATCTCATCCACATAGGTAAGATAATGCTCATATTTTTTATTTCGACCAAATACAATGTCAAAATACCCGCTCTGAATAATTGCCGTTATCTCTCCGCGGGAGCCTCTGCCTATCTCTCTGGCATCAACCAAAGCAACCGGTGTGATTTCTGCAGCCGTTCCTGTCAAAAATGCCTCATCCGCCACATAGACTTCTTCTCTTGTTATACGGCGACGCGTCACTTTGTATCCAAGGTCTTCAGCCATTTCAATGACAGTTTTTTGTGTGATGGAAGCTAAGGCGTTATCACTTGGCGGTGTAATAATCTCCCCGTCTTTTATCATGAAAAACGAGGCCCCGCTTGCTTCTGCAACATAACCTTCATCATCCAGAAGCAAGGCTTCATCATATCCGCAGTCAATCGCTTCATATTTTGCCATTTGGGAGTTCAAATAGTTTGCAGTGGCTTTGGCTTTTCCCATATTGGATGTGTTTGCCGGTCTTGTCATGGAGACAATTTTCAGACGAATGCCTTTACGCATACCCTCTTCCCCAAGGTAAGCACCCCATTCCCAGGCGGCAACGGCTGTCTCAACCGGTGCGTCTTTGTGGTAAAGCCCCATAATACCATAGCCTAAAAACGAAAAAGGACGAAGATAGACATTGTCCCCGGTAAATTCATTTCTTCGGATGAGTTCGATCTGTGCAATGTTTAACTCTTCAACAGTATAAGGAATATTAATCAGTGTCATTTTTGCCGACTCTTTGAGTCTTTTGGTATGATCATTCAAACGAAATATTGCATACCCTCTCTCAGTTTTATAAGCTTTTGTTCCTTCAATTACACCGTTTCCATAGTGAATTGTATGTGTGAGTACATGTACCTTTGCATCTTCCCATGCAACAAATTTTCCATTCATCCAAATATATTTGGCTGCGTCCATTAAAATCTCCAAATTGTTAATTGGTGATATTTTATCTAAATTGCTATTTACCTAATAGGATTTGAGTACATTGTTTATCTGTACATACGCCTGCAGCGGTGTTGTTTCAAAATAGGCAATACCCTTTTTCTGTGCAAATTCCTTTGTCATTTTTTGGATTTTCAGCAGATTGAACCTGGGTGCTTTTGGGAAAAGATGATGCTCTATCTGGGTATTTAATCCTCCGTAAAACCAGTGTACAAATTTCCCGCCTTTTAAAGAGCGTGAGGTACGCATCTGCAACTCCATCCATGAAAGTTTTTCGCCCACTTCTTTGTCAAATACTTCACAGCCAAGATGGTTTGTTATAAAACCAAATGCCAGCCAGACAGAAAGTGTAAGATTCAGTGTCAGGTAAACAGTAAATGCTTGAGTCAGAGGTAAAAAATAAAAAACGCTTCCCCAGATTACAGGCCAATGCAAAAGCATCAATCCAAGCTCACCCCATTTTTTACGTTTTATTACAAAATTATAAGACTGTACAATAAAAGCAGGATACATAAAGAACATAGCACCCCAAAAAACAAGATATTTGCTCTTGCGAAGCCATGTTTTGTTGCCTTTGTTGTTTGTAAATGCTCCATCAAATGCCAATATGTCAACATCTTTTTGGACAATATTGCACCAGGTATGATGGTTGACATTGTGTTTGAAATCCCACCAGGAAGAGGAGTTCGAAAGGATAAACGCTGAAAACGGATAGCTCAGTTTAAAAGACAGACGCTTGTTTTTAAAATACTGTGTATGCAAAATATCATGCGACACGAAAACGGCACGCGTAAAAACCAGAGACATAAACAGACCAAGACCTGCAGCTGCTGCAAAAGAATTGTCAATGAGATTTTTGTGATAAAAAAGTATCACATAAACAATTCCCATACTTAAAAGTATCGCTGTCATTTCAAGGCTTCCTCTCACAGGAACACGTTCTAAAAGACCTAAAGCACGGACTTTTGATTTTAATTCATCAAAATCATACGAAGATTTCGTCATTTTTACTCACTTTGTTAAAATTTATTTATTATAACATAAAATGAAATTTGTGATTTTAAAAAAATAGAAAATAGAAAGAAATTACATGTAAAGCGGTGATGCTTTACATGTAAAAAAGGAGAAATGAAATTTGAAATCTGTTTTTAGAAGAACCACTGAGAAGTAACTTTTATTCTGCGTTCTTTCTCGTTTCCTATGTTTGCACCATATTTGTCTTCCTGGAATGTCAATCCGGCTTTGATTGAGTTCCCCATTAAATACCAGTTTACACCGGCTATTTTGGATGTCAAATCGTAACCGTCCAAATCTTTAAATTTGTCCCAAGACTCATATCTGACAAAGGGAGCAACAAAACCATAGTCTGCAAAAACATATTCACCGGTTGCATACCAGCCGTTGGATTTTCCTCTTGTCGTACTCGCCCAGTCTTTTGCTACACCGTCAAAGTCAAAATATTCTGCTTGAACAAAAGCACCTTTGTAGTGTGCTGACATTTCAAGATTTAACAGTTTGTGATCCACTGAAGTATTTACACCACCTGTTGTTGTGTACTGAATATCAGGACTTACCCAGTAACCGGCACCCACTTCAAAGTGTTTTCCCTGCCCAAAGTAACTTTCAGTTCTTTTTTTCTCTTCCCAGCCGTCAAACGGAGAAAGAACAATTTTACCACCATAAAAGAAGTTCTTCTGCATAAAATTACTGCCGCCAAAAGTTGCACCCGAAGCATCATGAAGTTTGCCAGAGTAGACACCGTCACCTATAGCTACCTGGTAGTGTACTTTCTTGTTCCAGTTACCGTAAATTTGTGCATTTGTACCACGACGGTTATGGGTAATATACTGTGCCGCTTCATCCGCTACATGAGGACGGTCAAAGTGTAGCACGCGCGCTGATTTTACCGTTTCGGTACGGGAGATATCAATTTTTGCACGGAAAAGTTTAAAGTTGACCAGTGACGAACCAAAAGGTTTTTTGATTTTTACATAGGCATCACCGACATTGAATGACTGCTCTCCCTTGTCTTTATAGTTCGCTTTGTCATTTCGTACATCCATTGTAAAAGAAGCATACTTGTTAAAACCCGCTGCCACTTCAAAACGAACGCGTCTCAAATAAGCATCATAATAACTTGTTGTCGCACCTGTTGCCAAATCTTCCACACTTCTGTTTTCAAATGTACCCTGAATACGCACACCTGCTTTGAGCCACATATCAGGATTGTCCTGTGCAACAAATTTCATATTAATATGCGTCTGCTTGCCTAATAAAAAGTTTGGAGATTTCTTGTCTACTATAGTAATATTTTGTTTTGTATTTCCAAGACTGTTTGTATCCAACAGTGTTCTGTCCGGTGCAGGCTGTGTAAATACTTGTCCGTTAGCATCTTGATACAGTTTGATTTCATTAGCATTTACAGCAACTGAACTGAGGGTTAAAGCAGCTAAGGCTGATAAAACGATTTTATTCATTTTTGAATTCCTTTTTGTTTTGTTGGCGGAAGTATAAAATATCCAGGTTACATAAAGGTTACAAAACGGCAACAGGCAACAACCCTATACTATAATTGTAAATGATACAAAACAATTCAAGTGACAATACTCTTGAGGTTTGTCACAAAGTTTTTGCCGTTTTGTAACCTTAGTGTAATAAAAAAAGTCTATACTTTCATAACTAAAATTAAAAAGGTGTAACAGATGACAAAAGTAATCAAGTTAGCTCTTGTAGCTTCAGTTCTTACAGGCGGACTCAGTGCAAATGATGTACTCAAAGGAAGTGGTGCTTCTTTTCCATATTCGGTATATCAAAAATGGACAAAAGCCTACTATAAAGCTACTGGTATCAAAGTTGACTATATTTCAAAAGGTTCTTCAAAAGGGATCAAAGATGCAAAAGCAAGACAGGTTGATTTTGCGGGAACAGACAAACCATTGTCACCTAAAACACTTAAGAAAAACAACCTTTATCAGTTTCCGGGTGTTGTCGGTGCAATCACAATGGGCTATAATCTTCCGGGTGTTTCTGAGTTGAAACTCAGCAGAAGTGCAATCGTTGCAATCTCTGAAGGGAAAATAAAATACTGGGACAACAAGTTGATCACTGCTGCAAACGCAGGATTGAAACTGCCACATGAAAAAGTAACATTTGTTCACCGTGCAGACGGGTCGGGAACAACATTCAACTACACATATTTTTTAAGCAAAGTATCCAAAGAGTGGCGACATACATACGGTGCAAAAAAATCTTTGAACTGGCCTGGCAATCAACATATCGGTGGAAACAAAAATACAGGTGTGGCAAGTCTTATCAAACAGACTCCCTACTCTGTCGGATACATCGACTATGCGGATGCACAGAAAAACGGCATTGTAATGGCTTCGGTTGAAAACAGAGAAGGGCACTATATCAAACCTGAATTAAAAGCATTTCAGACAGCTGCTGCAAAAGCAAACCTGGATCCCAAAAAAGATTTTTACTCTATTATTGCCGATCCCAAAGGTGCCGACTCTTATCCTATCGTAGCTGCTACATTTATCCTGGTGCCTGCTGAAAAACCTGAAATGGATAAAAAAGTAACAGCATTTTTTGACTGGTCATACAAAAACGGTCAAGAAATTGCAAAAAGTTTAGGTTTTGTTCCATTACCGGACGCACTTACAGACAAAATCAGAAAATACTGGGAAGAAAAAGGGATTAGATAATCTCTTTCTTCAAAAAAAAAACAAATTTCAAATTTCACTCTCTCCTTATTTTATGTTACACTTTTTGTGTAGCATAAATTTCTTTCCTTAATGTAATCTCTTTGTAATGAAATTACAATATAATATCAAAATAAATTTACTCTAGGGTTTTCTTATATGGAAAAAATATTTCAAAAGCTCTCTTTATCAAGTGCTTCTCTTGTGCTCGTTATACTTATTGGCATATTTATCACTCTCTTTAGCGCTGCAAAGCCCGCCATTGAAGAGTTTGGACTCCATTTTCTTGTTGATCCGACATGGAACAAAGAGGTTCCTGTGGAGAGTGCTGCCGGCACAATAAACACTGCTGTAAACATCGCAGATGAAAATGCCATCGAGGATGAAGATGATATGATTCTTGATGAAGATGAAGAGTCTCAGACAAAAACACTTTATGGCGGACTTGTTCCGATAGTCGGAACAATTCTTTCTACGCTTATTGCCCTCTCTTTTGCACTGCCTATTGCTATGGGTATTGCTGTTTTTCTGGCTGAAATCGCTTCAAAAAACATCTCCAAGTTTGTCGGTATGGCCATTGAACTCTTGGCGGCAATTCCGAGTATCATTTTTGGTATGTGGGGGCTCTACTATTTTGCCCCCATTATCTCCGATACCTTTGGCGGCTATCAGGTCTCTTTGTTGACCGCCGGACTTGTTCTTGGCATTATGATTCTTCCCTTTATGGCAGCCATCACCCGTGACAGTATGAATACAACCCCTGATGTACTCAAAGAGTCTGCCTATGCGCTTGGTGCCACAAAGTTTGAAGTGGTCAAAGATATTATATTTCCCTACTCAAAGGTTGGTATTATAGGCTCTATCATCTTGGCACTCGGACGCGCCTTGGGGGAGACTATGGCTGTTGCATTTTTGATTGGAGCAGTCTATTCACTGCCTGAAAAGATTACTGACCCTACCATCTCCATTCCTGTTGCTATGGCTGTAAACTTTGGCGAAGCCAGCGGACTGGGAGAAAGTGCACTCTTTTATCTGGGTCTGATTCTCTTTGTAATGAGTTTTATCATCATTTCAGTTGCCAAATTTTACTTTTTGAAAAAGGCTAAATTATGAGACTTCTGCTAAACAAAATCTTTTTGGCACTTTCGGTAACTTCTGCACTTATAGGCATTGGTTTTTTAGGATGGATTCTTGCCGTCCTTTTTATCAAAGGACTCTCTTCGCTTCATTTAAGCCTCTTTCTCAATGACCTTGTTGACGGGGGACTCAGAAATCTTTTGGTGGGACAGCTTGTTCTTGCCTCTTTGGCAGGTGCTATAGGAATACCGCTGGGAATGCTTGCAGGTATTTATATACGCGAATACGGAAGAGGAAAATATCCGGAACTGATTCGGGATTTGAGTGACATCATGATGTCCGCACCTTCTATTGTAATCGGAGCCTTTGTCTATGCCATAGCTGTTGCCCCTTATGGAGGAGCCAACGGATTTGCCGGTATTTTAGCGCTTACCATTATGATGGTTCCTATCATCATCAACACAACAGACTCTATGCTCTCTCTTGTCCCCAAGGAGTTACGAGAAGCAGGTATTGCCCTTGGTGCATCAAAATACCGTGTTATCCTGGACATCGTTATAAAAGCCGCAAAAGTGGGAATCATGACAGGTATTCTTTTGGCATTTGCAAGAATTGCCGGTGAAACGGCACCGCTGCTCTTTACAAGTGAAACAAGCAACTATTTCAGTCTCGATCTCACACAGAGTTTTCCCTCTTTGACTGTCAGTATTTATAATCTTGCCAATGAACCTGAAGAGTCGAGTCGTGATCTTGCCTGGGCTGCTTCATTTATACTGACAATGATGGTTTTAGTTATCAACCTGCTGGGTCGATTTATCACAAGAAACAAACACAAATAACTAAGGAAACAAAAATTATGCCTGTAATGAATATTAAAAAATTCTCTTTTACCTATCCTGGGGTCGACGAACCCTCTTTAAAAAATATAAATCTATCCATAGAGAAAAATAAAATTACTGCTCTTATCGGTCCGAGCGGTTGTGGAAAATCAACACTTTTACGCTCTATGAACCGTATACATGACCTGTATCCCGGTAATAAATATGACGGAAAGATTGAGTTACTTAATGAAGCAACCGGAAAATATCAAAATATTCTTGAAATTAAAAAAGAGAATGAATTTATAGAACTCCGCCAAAAAGTCGGTATGATTTTTCAAAAACCGACACCTTTTCCTATGAGTATTTTTGACAATGTTGCCTACGGATTGAAAATTGCAGGCATCAAAAACAAAAGTGAACTTGCCGACCGCGTAGAGACAGCACTCAAGGGCAGTGCATTATGGAAAGAAGTCCATGACAGGCTCAACAAGTCTGCAATGGGACTCTCAGGCGGACAGCAACAGAGACTCTGCATTGCCCGCGCAGTAGCAGTCAAACCCGAAGTCATTCTTTTTGATGAACCGACCTCCGCCCTTGACCCCATCTCAACAAGTGCCATTGAAGAACTGCTGGTGGAACTGAAAAAAGATGTCAGCATTGCAATTGTGACACACAATATGCAGCAGGCTTCGCGTATCAGTGACTATACTGCATTTATGTACCTTGGAGATTTGATAGAATTTGACAAAACAGAAAACATCTTTTTAAATCCTAAAGAGAAAAAAACAGAAGACTATATCACAGGTAGATTCGGATAAATTATAAAAAACAAAGGAGTCAAAAATGTTACCTACTTTTAGAACAAGCCTCGATGAAATAAGAAAAAAACTTACACATATCGGAGAAAATCTTGTAACTGCCAATACACTCATTCTCCAGGCATTACAAAACTGCGATGAAAAAACCTTTAATGATGCAAGAAACAGCATCAAAAACATTACGGCAAAAGCGGATGAAATTGACAATGCAATCATTAAAGTCCTTGCTCTGTATACACCAGAAGCAAGAGACCTGCGACAGGTTGTTGCCTACTTTAAAATAAGCAATGAACTCTCACGCGCATGCTCCAACACAAGAAGCTTCATACGGGGATTTACTGATGTATGCAAAGACCTTGATGTCAAAGAGATTAACGAATATGCAAGCCTTATGCAGACCTCAACGGTCAAAGCCATTACAACAACAGTAAGAATGATCAATGTTGATGACATGGATGAACTTCAGGAGATGTATGAAGAGGTACTTATCGAAGAAAACAAAGTTGATGACCTGTATGAAATGATAGAACGAAAGCTTGTAGAACAGGCCGAAGGCTCGAGTACCTTTGAAAAATATCACAAGATGCTCAGAGCACTTCGAAAAAGTGAAAAAATCGCCAGCAGGGCAATCAGCGTGGCAAACCTGCTGGTATATATCAAAATCGGTGGAAACATCCACAATTAAATGAAAAAAATTTCCCAAATAGTATTAGAGAAGTTTTTAGCACTCTTTTTAGCACTCTTTTTAATAGTGAGTGCTATAGTCTACTATTGGGTATATGAATTTTATCTTCACTCTTCAAAAGAAGCACTTATGCAAGCCACTGAGCTTGTCTCTTTCACTATCAACAAAGACACAGACCTTGATGCACTTGCAAAAAAGGTAAAAAAACAGCTCCATTTGCGCCTAACTATTATAGACGAAGAGGGCAATATCCTGGCAGAATCTGACAAAGACAAAGAAACTATGGACAACCATAAATACAGAGACGAAATTGTACAGGCAAACAGGGAAAAACACGGCTACACCATACGCCACTCACATACCCTTGACAAAGATCTGCAGTATGTGGCAAAAAAATACACCATCGACGGCAGAGTTCTCTATGTACGGGTTGCACGTGAAATCAAAGGTGTCCGCAGTGAAATCATCAACCTTGGCATTAAAATAGCCTTTGTTTTACTGCTCTTTTTTCTTATCGTTCTTTACATGTCCTACAGAATAAATATACAGATTCAACATGAAACAAAAAGAATAGTGGACTTTTTAAAATCTTTGACAAAAAAGAAAAAAGATACCTATATAAAATCTGACTTTTCCCAGGAATTTTCCCATATAACAAACCTGCTTACAAAAGTTTCACAGATTCTTGTCAAAAAAGAGAAACAAAAAACAAAATATACGCAAAAACTCCAAAAACTCAATGAACAAAAAGATGATATTATTTCTGCGATATCCCATGAGTTTAAAAACCCTATCGCGGTTGTAAACGGCTACTCACAGACACTTCTTGATGATGAAAACATCAACCCGAGTATACGAAAGAAATTTCTTACAAAAATCTATACAAACGGTACAAAACTCAGTGAGCTTATAGATACCCTCAGACTCTCCATGAAACTTGATGGCGGGCACCAGGCTTTAAATACACGCAAAGTAAATTTATATAATCTGGTACAAGAAACAGCACAAAACCTGGGACTGCATTATAAAAACAAAAAAATTATTGTCAATGGAGACAAAACCCTGGCCATAGAGATTGATCCGACACTTTTTGGCATTGTCATTACAAACCTGATAGAAAATGCTTTTAAATATTCCGAAGATGAAGTCATAGTCAATATCAGTCAAAATTCACTCGAAGTTATTGATACAGGAATAGGTATTTCTGAAAAAGATTTGCAAAGCATTACAAACAAATTTTACAGAGTCCACTCGAACCGATGGAACAACTCTTTGGGTCTGGGACTCTTTCTCGTGAACAATATCATTCAGCTGCACAACTTTAAACTTGTCATCAGAAGCAAACTGAATGAAGGCTCCAGTTTTACTATTGTCTTTTAACTCTCCTGCGTAAAGTCGATGATAAATTCAGCTCCCTCTTTTGTATTGCTTGCATGTAAATGTCCGCCCATGTTTTGTTCAATTATTATCTTTGACATATAGAGTCCTACACCTGTACCCATGCCCTGCTCTTTTGTTGTAAAGTAGGGTTCAAACACTCTTTTTATAATTTCCTGAGGTATTCCGCCTCCGTTATCTGTGATAATTATCTTTTTGTTTTTCAGTATAATGTCTATTTTTCCATACTCTTTACGGTTGTGGACAATGGCATCTTTTGCATTGGATATAATATTGAGAATAACCTGCTGAAACTCACCTTCAAGCCCATGAAGCATAAAATCCTCTCCATGCAGTGATATTTCAATATTGTGACTTTTTAACTGTGCATTTACCAAAGAAAGAGTGTTTTCAATGCTCTGTTTTACCCAAAAATCCTGTTTGACTTTATCGACTCTGAAAAAGTTTCTAAAATCATCTATGGTTTGACTCATAAAGTTTATTGTCTGTGTCTGTTTGTCAATAAATTCATCTATAAACTCTTTGTCAATTAAACCCTCCTCATAATCATCATCAAGATTTTGAATATTGATATTGAGTGAATTCAGCGGTTGTCTCCACTGATGCGCTATGGCTCCGACCATCTCCCCCATCGCAGCCAGCTTTGCCTGTTCCTGGAGCATTTTGTCTTTTTGCAGTATCTCGTTTGTACGTTTTTCTATCTCTTCTATGAGGTGTTCATTGAGCTGTTGCAGTTGTGTCTCAAGTTTCTGTCTTTTGCTGACATCTATCAAATAGCCTAAAAAGTGCGTTATTCTCCCTTTTTTATCACGAATAAAAAGCGTTGTCTGTTCTACCCATTTTTTTGTTTTATCTTTTGTCGTGATTTGATATGGCTGATGTTTTAAAATATCTAAATTCTTTTCAAATGCTTCTGTAAGTTCATGGAGGGCGTTTTGCAAATCCTCTGCATCTATCAAATCAGGATATTCGATTTCACCGTTTACAAACGCCTCTTTTGTATATCCTGTCAAAGAGGCAACATTGTTTGAGACATATTCGACACTCCAGTGAATATCATTTTGCCATCTAAAAAGAGCAATATCTCCTTTGTCAAAAAGTTCCAGGAGTTTTTGTTGTTCCTGAGCTGTTTCTTTAAGTGCTTTTTTTCGAATAAACTGTAGATAAAAAAGATACACAAGCAAAAACAAGCCTAAAAGCAAAATCAGACTGATAAGCTTGAAGTTGTACAAAATAGACTGGATATTTGAATTATCTGCATATAACACAAGATAGGCTACTGTCTGCTTTGATTTTACATTTTTAACAGGTAAAAAAGAGACAACTTTGACACTTTTTCCTGTTTTTTGATACAAAGAAAAAGCCTTGCATTTTTGCATATTTTCTTTTATCTCCTGCTGATGTTTTTGAATAATATTTTCTTTCAAATACTGCAGATACTGTGGCCGAACCCCTTTTGTATAAACAAACATGTAGTCATCTGATTCTATACTTGTTTTATAATGTGCTAAAAATTCTTTGTCTTTATACCATTTCACATCAAATACTTTTTTATTGACCAAAAAATGTGTGTAGAGTCTGTTTACTTTGGCAAGTCTGTTTTGAAAAGATTCTGAGGAAAAAGATATTTCATAGGCACAGATATACTTTCCCCCGTCAAACAAAGGAAAAACATTACGAAAACCATGCGCAATACGCCCCTGCTCAAACCCTGCAATCGCTTTATGTGTTTTATTGACATACTCAAAAGTATAGCGAATACCTGTTAAATCATCCCCGTATCTGTCCGGTTTGTGCATGCGTAAAAAAGAGACATTGTCGGGGAGTACAAACTGCATTTGTAAAACACCGCGTTTTCGAATTTCGCTGTATTGCTTTTTCAAATGTTGATACAATTCTTTACGCAGGAACTCT
Organism: Sulfurimonas sp. NWX367; assembly: GCF_039667065.1. NCBI lineage: Bacteria > Pseudomonadati > Campylobacterota > Epsilonproteobacteria > Campylobacterales > Sulfurimonadaceae > Sulfurimonas > Sulfurimonas sp. NWX367. The sequence goes on from NZ_JALCZM010000003.1 coordinate 103,615, forward strand.
CTTTTTGCCTCCGTTACATGTAAAGCCTCCTGCAATATACGCAAAACCGTTGCATCATTAGACACAAAGGCATTTAAAGAGGCTGCATCTGCCTTGTCTGTCTCATTTACAATTTCATAATTTATTTTCAAATGCCTGAGAACCGAAGAGAGCTCTCTTTGAATTAAGTGATTTTTATGATAGTTGTTCAGGTACTGGCTTACCACAAACAAAAGTAAAAATAAAAGTAAAAATTTTATTTTCTGTTTCATTTTTTACTTACCACCCGGTTTCTTCCGTTCGCTTTTGCTTTATATAAAGCTTCGTCCGCTCTTTGGAGCATTGATTTGAGCGTATCCCCTTTTTTATAAGCAGTGACACCAAAGCTCAGTGTAATCTTTCCATATTCCTGAGCATGAAGTTCTTCAACTTTTTTTCTGCATTTTTCAAGAAGCAGCTGTGCGTCATTAAGTGCTGTTTGCGGCAAAAGCATAACAAACTCTTCTCCGCCCCATCTTGCTATAGTATCGGCACTTCGGGTACACGAAGTCAGTATATTGGCGACAAGTTTCAAAATTTCATCCCCAACCAGGTGTCCGTATCTGTCATTAAAAAGTTTAAAATGGTCTATATCTGCTATAGCCAAAGAGAGGGGGTAGCCATATCTTTTGACCTGAGAAAGCTCATACGCAAAAATCTCTTCAAACTTGTTTCTGTTATAGAGTCCTGTAAGCATATCATGGTTGGCTTTTTTTGTAATGGCTTCTCTTTGTTTTTCTATTTCAGTTACATCTGTAAAGTTCATCAGAAACTGTGTTTCATTAATCCTGGAAATATTGACCAAAAATGATTTTTTCTCATGTTTGGTGTTTACAATCGTTGTAATTCTCTGTGTCTCATTCAAAGAGTTTATAAAATCATACAGACTGTTGCCTTTTTCCAGGAAAGCCTGTATATTTTTCGTAGTGATACTGTCCTCTTCATTTGAAAAAATGTTAATAATAGAATGAAATTTTTCATTAAATTCTTCTACACTCTCTACTCCAAAGTATTTCAAAAAAGATTTTGAGGCAAAACTGACATGTTCAATATTTGCAATAACAGATATACTGTTTTCAGAATCTATAATATACTGCAGAATTTCTCTCTGTTCTTCATACTCTTTTTCAATAATGATATTTTTGGCAAGTTTTTCTATCAAAGCGGTTAAGGATTTTTTTTGCACAGGTTTAAGCAGATATCCCTCCACCTGCAACTCTATCGCTTCAAGCAAATAGGCACTTTCACTGTGTGCTGTTGTAAATATAACCTTTACATCCGCGTCCCTCTCTTTTATGGCCCGAATCATATCAAGACCGTTCATTTTAGGCATTTTAATATCGCTTACAACAATATCAGGCTGATACTTTTTAAAACATTCGAGTCCGACAATACCGTTGTTGGCTGTATATAATTCTTTGCTTATCCGTTTGAGTGCACGGGCATAGCCTTCGCGCACGTCATCTTCATCTTCTACATACAAAATCCTTATCTGTTTTGCATATTCAGGCATGAGCATCCCTTTTCAATATTTTCCACTAAATTAAGTATACAGAATTATCTTGAATTATATATAAGGAAAAATGTAATCTCTGTGTAACCTCTCTTTACTATAATTTTTCAACGCAATACAAAAAAGAGTATGTATGATTGATGTTGAAAAAATGATTATAAAAAAATACCCCAAACTTAAAAACTCCAGGGTGATCAAAGGTGCAATTTCAAAATTTGCAGATTCTGTAGTCCATGAGAAACAAATCAATGAATTTATCAAAAAGAACAGGCATTTGGGCAGTTTTGAGTTTATAGACGAAGCATTGCAATACCTCAACTTTGATTTTTCCGTCTCCGACAAGGATCTTCAAAACATTCCTTCCTCCGGACGCGTTGTCATTATTGCCAATCATCCGCTTGGTTCTTTGGATGCACTCGCACTTATCAAACTTGTCAGTAATGTCAGAAAAGATATAAAAGTTGTTGCAAATGATTTTTTAGAAGTCATCACTCCCATAAAAAATATTTTAATCAATGTCAACAATTTTAAAGCACGGCAAAAAAAAGAAGCCGTTACACAGGTATATGCGGCACTTGATGCAGAAGAGGCTGTCATCATTTTTCCTTCCGGCGAAGTAAGCCGGGCTACTCCGACAGGAATAAAAGACAAGGTTTGGCACAAAGGTTTTTTAAAATTTGCCAAAAAAGGCAATGCTCCTATACTTCCCGTATTTATAGGAGGGAAGAATTCCAAAACCTTTTACTCCGTATCAGCGCTGAACAAAAAACTTGCAGCCCTGCTTCTTGCACACGAAATGTTTAAACAAAAACACAAAGCTATTGAGATGATTGTAGGCGAACTCATTCCTTATGAAAACATCACGCCAAAGGGGATACAAAAGGACAAACTCCTCAAACTCTATAAAAAACATCTGTATGCCCTCAAAAGAAATGAGAGCTATTTTGAAACCCAAAAAGCAATTGCCCATCCCGAAGACAGACGGGATCTCAAAAAAGAGTTAAAATCATCACAACTGCTCGGAGAGACAAAAGACGGAAAAAAAATTTATCTCTACAGCAGCAATGACAACAACTCTATTATCATCAATGAAATAGGACGGCTCAGAGAGCTCTCCTTTCGCAAAGTCGGAGAGGGTATCAACAAAAAAAGAGATATAGACAAATATGACAGATACTATAAACACATTATACTCTGGGATGAGGAAGATCTTGAAATAGTCGGGGCATACCGTATAGCCGAATGTACGGATATCATAAAAAAATTTGGCGTTGATGCCCTTTATACAACAACACTTTTTGATTACAACGAAGCATTTTTGTCTTACCTCCCCGATGCCATAGAACTCGGCAGAAGTTTTGTCCAGCCAAAATACTGGGGTTCCCGGGCGCTTGATTATTTGTGGTACGGCATAGGTGCATATCTCAAAAACAATTCGCATATCCGTTACATGTACGGTCCGGTTTCACTGAGTGAAAGTTATGCCAAAACAGCCAAAGATATGATTTTATACTTTTATGATCAAAACTTTCAAGACAGACAAAATCTTGTCAGGGCAAAAAATCCCTACAACTTTAAAACAGATGAAACACTCATGGCAAATCTTAAAAAAGAGTTCAGTGCACCGGAATACAAAGAGAATTTCAAAACACTCAAAAAAGCGCTTGGCAGTATCAATACAAATATTCCAACGCTTTACAAGCAGTATGCCGATCTGTGTGAAAAAGGCGGCATACAATTTTGCGCCTACAACATAGACAGTGATTTTTCCAACTGTATAGACAGCTTTATAATCGTCGACATTTCAAAAATAAAAGAATCCCAAAAAAAGAGATATCTAAAATAATGAATAATGAACTCACCCAACACTGGAAAAACAATCTTAAAATTCTTGATGTGGCTTTTCAGCCTATCATCAATATCCATACAGGAACACTCTACGGTGTCGAAGCCCTGTTGAGAAATTTTCAGGATGTCGGATTTAAATCTATCTTTGCACTCTTTGATGCTGTTTATAAAGAGAAACTTTTGTACTCTTTTGATTTGGCACTGAGAGAAAAAGCTTTAAAAAAATACACACAGATACAAAGCTATAAGAACATAAAGCTCTTTTATAATCTGGATAACCGGGTTTTGGAAATGGAAAATTTTTCTACAGGAAATACAACAAAAATTCTCAAAGAGCTCAATATAAAGAAAGAAAATCTCTGTTTTGAAATTTCGGAAAGACAGGAAATTTCCAGTGAATTTGACCTTGAAAAAATACTCCAGCATTATAAAAATGAAGATTTTTCCATTGCAATAGATGACTTTGGTGTCGGCTATTCCGGATACAAACTTTTTTATGATTCCACACCCGATATCATCAAAATTGACAGATTTTTTCTGCAGGGACTTGCGACCAATATGAAAAAAAAGCTTATGGTTCGCAACATCACACATCTTGCCATTCAACTGGGCATTAAGGTGATTGCCGAAGGTGTTGAGACAAAAGAAGAGTACCTTACATGTAAAGACATCGGCTGCCATTTGGCACAGGGCTATCTTATTCAGAAACCTACAAAAAATACACAAAAAATTTATCAGCAATACACAAATATCATTGACATTATAAAGTTTGACAGACGGATAAGTGACAAAAATATTTTACTGAAAAACAATATAGACAAAATTCAGCCTTTAAAACTTAAAACAAAAATGAATCTGGTCATAGAGTATTTTAAAAAGAATCAGAGTGTTCCCATTGTTCCTCTTGTAAATTCCCAAAATGAGCCTGTGGGAATATTGCTTGAATCTGACATCAAAGAGTTTCTTTACTCTCCCTACGGCATGTCTTTACTCTTAAATGAACAGAATAACTCAAAACTGGAAAACCTGCTTCACCCCTGCGGGCATGCAGATATCAACAGCAACACCACTACCCTTATAGAACTTTTTGCGAACAATCCTGAATCTTCAGGCATTATTATTACAAAAAATTCAGGCTATTATGGATTTTTGTCCGCAAAAGCAATTATCAACATGATGCATCAGGAAAACATGATTCAGGCCAGAGACCAAAATCCGCTTACAAAACTTCCCGGAAACACAATGATTGAAAAATACATATACAAAGTATCCCAATCCTCAGCATCCTATCTTCTGTGCTATTTTGACCTCGACAATTTCAAAGCCTTTAATGATGTGTACGGTTTTCGAAACGGTGACAGGATTATTCAGCTTTTTGCAGATATTATGAGAAAAGAACTGCCAAAAGATGTTTTCAAAGCCCATATAGGAGGTGATGATTTTTTTGTTGCCTGGGAGAATAAAGATTTTACCCATAACTCTTTTGACATGAAAATGATAGAAAATATTTTGGAAAAATTTGCTTCCTCGGCAAAAGAATTTTATAACAAAAAAGATAAAGAGAATGGCTATATCATTTCCAAAAACAGAAAAGAGCAAACATGCAGGTTTCCGCTTCTCACAGCAAGTGCCTCCTTGCTTATCACTCCAGAGAAAAAATCATTCATAAGTGAAGAGCATATAAATACAATTCTTTCCTGTCAAAAAAAAGTTGCAAAAAATGAACCAAAACATCTTGCTGTGAGTTCTTTGATTTAAAAAACTTTCATTTTTATCACAATATGAAACAAATCTGAGAAATTGATTATATTTTCATCATTCTCAAAGTTATAAATTTGTTTTAATAAGATATACTACATGCAGATAAAATTCAGGAGATAATTAATGGGAAAATTCGTTAATAACATAGAAGAGTTCTTTACATTTTGTAATGAAAATGATGTACAATTTGTAGATTTGAGATTTAGTGATATTAAAGGTTCATGGCACCACCTTACATACCGTTACAGTGCAGTAAATGCAGAAAATTTAGAAAACGGTTTCCCGTTTGACGGTTCTTCTGTCGAAAACTGGCAACCGATTAACAAATCGGACATGCTTTTAAAAGCAGATGTTCCGACTGCATTTCTTGATCCTTTTACTGCCGATCCTACTGTGATTCTTATCTGTGATGTATATGACATTTACAAAAATGAATTATATGAAAGATGTCCGCGTTCAATCGCAAAAAAAGCACTTAAATATGCTGAAGAGATCGGAATAGCTGATGCTGCATACTTTGGTCCGGAAAATGAATTTTTTATCTTTGATGATGTTAAATTTGTTGACAATATCAATGAAATGGGATTCAAAGTAGACACAGAAGAGGGTGAATGGAATTCAAACACCGGATATGACGAAATGTACAATACAGGTCACAGACCGGGAACAAAAGGCGGTTACTTCCCTGTAGCACCGACAGATTCTATGGTGGATATGCGTGCTGAAATGATGCAGGTGTTAGAGCAGGTTGGTCTTGAAGTTGTTCTTGGACACCACGAAGTTGCCCAGGGTCAAGGTGAAATCGGTATCGTTTTCGGTGACATCATCACTGCTGGTGACAATGTTCAAAAATACAAATATGTTGTAAAAATGATAGCGCACCTCAACGGTAAAACTGCTACATTTATGCCAAAACCATTATATGGTGACAACGGAAACGGAATGCATGTTCACCAGTCACTGTGGAAAAACGGCAAAAACCTTTTCTATAAAGAAGGCAATTATGGAAACCTAAGTGAAATGGCAATTCATTATGCAGGTGGGATCTTCAAACATGCTGCTGCAGTTGCTGCATTTACAAACCCGTCAACAAACTCATACAAACGTCTTATTCCTGGGTTTGAAGCACCAAGCATTTTGACTTACTCTTCTCAAAACCGCTCAGCTGCCTGTCGTATTCCGTATGGTGCAGGTGAAAAAGCAACACGTATTGAAATGAGATTCCCGGACTCTTCATCTTGTCCTTACCTTGCTTTTGCTGTAATGATGATGGCGGGACTAGACGGTATCAAACATGCTACAATCCCTGTCGGTCCGATGGATGAAGACCTGTTTGAACTTTCTCTTGATGAAATTCGTGAAAAAAACATTCCACAAATGCCGCACACACTTCGTGAAGCATTAGAAGGTCTTATTGCAGACAACGAATTCTTAAAGCCGGTATTTACATCTGAATTTATAGAAGCATACCAGCACTATAAATTTGAACGTGATGTATGGCCGGACGAAGGTCGCCCGACTGCATACGAATTCAAAACTACCTATCAGTGCTAAGCGTTTCTGCTTAGGCTATATGTTCTAAGCTTTTTCGGAACCCGTACTTTCTATGCTAAAGCATGGGTTCCGACAAAATATCTCGGAATCGGTACTTCAGTGCCGACTGTTGCTACTTTTATGACACTCTCAGCCCACCCTGAAGGATGGGTTCCGAAAAGCAACACCCCTCTGCTCGGAATCGGTACTTCAGTGCCGACTGTTGCTACTTTTATGACACTCTCAGCCCACCCTGAAGGATGGGTTCCGAAAAGCAACACCCTCTGCTCGGAACCGGTACTTCAGTGCCGACTGTTGCTACTTTCATGACACTTTCAGCCCGCACTGCAGAAAAAAATTTAGTTTTTCTCACAAGTCATGCGTTAGCATAGAAAGTACGGGTTCCAAATAAAAGCCCATTAAATCAAAAATTCGATATAATTGCAAACATAATAGTCCTGTATAAGAGTGCAGCTATTAAATAATTCAAGAACAAGGATTCTTTATGAAGAATATTCCTAAAGGCAAATACAAGCCTTATCCGAAAATAGACTTGCCAGACAGAAAATGGCCGGACAACAGTATAACCAAAGCACCGATATGGTGCAGTGTCGATTTGCGCGATGGCAACCAGGCACTTATCAATCCTATGGATATGAAGAAAAAACTTGAATTATTTGCACTCTTACTTAAACTCGGTTTCAAAGAAATAGAGGTGGGATTCCCCTCTGCTTCCAAAATAGAATTTGATTTTTTGCGCAAACTCGTCAATGACAATCTCATTCCGGATGATGTGACAATTCAGGTACTTGTGCAGGCAAGAGAACATTTGATTGCCAAAACATTTGAAGCATTGGAAGGCGTACAAAAAGCAACGGTACATTTGTATAATTCAACCTCGGTTGCCCAGAGAAAAATAGTGTTTTCAAAAACACAGGATGAAATTATTGACCTTGCCCTGGAGGGTGTTGATTTGGTCAAAAAATATGAAGCCAATCATAACGGAGAGATATTTTTAGAGTATTCTCCAGAGAGTTTTACGGGAACGGAGTTGGATTTTGCGGCACGGATTTCCAATGCAGTAACGGCTCGCTGGGGAATAAACGAAAACAGAAAGGTGATTATAAACCTTCCTGCAACAGTAGAGATGGCGACGCCTAATATTTATGCAGACCAGATAGAATGGATGGGCAGACACCTGGATAATCGTGAAAATGTCATCATCTCGACGCACACGCATAATGACAGAGGCACTTCCATCGCTGCAACAGAGTTGGCACTTTTGGCAGGGGCAGACAGAGTCGAGGGAACACTTTTGAGCAACGGAGAGCGGACAGGCAATGTAGACATCATCACCCTTGCCTTAAATATGACCTCCCAGGGGATAGATACGGGGCTTGATTTTTCGGATATCAACGAAGTGGTGCGAGTTGTCGAAACATGTACAGAACTGCCGACACACCCGAGACACCCCTATGTCGGAGAACTTGTTTATACGGCATTTTCCGGTTCCCATCAGGACGCCATTAACAAAGGGCTTGCCTATCAGCAGGCAAAAGAGGACCCTTTTTGGGAAGTGCCTTATCTGCCGATAGATCCGGCTGATGTGGGACGGACGTATGAAAGTATCATCCGTATTAACTCACAATCGGGAAAAGGCGGAGTGGCTTATATACTCGAACACAATTACGGCTACCATTTGCCAAAAGCCATGCATCCTGAAATCGGTCGTGCCGTGCAGGCATTAAGTGATGAAAAAGGACGAGAACTGGAACCCGAAGAGATATTGGAAGTTTTTAAAAATACCTATTTCAATATTGAAGAGCATATCTCTTTTGTAGACTTTACACTCTCCTCAGATAACGGGAAGGCTACATGTACCTTAACGTACAAATACAATGGAGATGTCATTACATCTGAGGGCGAAGGCAACGGACCGATTGATGCCTGCAAGAATGCACTGATGCAAAAGTACAAAAATGATTTTACTGTTAAGTCATACTCGGAGCACTCGTGTGGTGACAAAAGCAGTGCACAGGCAGTAGCATACATAGAAATTCAGACAAAAGAGGTACTCTCACGTTTTGGTGTCGGAATAGACAACGACATCACTGTAGCCTCAATCAAAGCCATGTTTTGTGCTTTAAACAGAACCTTTGGCTAAAAAAGAAGTTCAGATTCTGTTTCATCACTGTAATCACTTCTTGGCGGCTTTGAGATATCACTGAAATACTCTTTTTTTCCATTGATTTTCACTTCAATAATTCCCTCAGGCACATCAAATTTTCGCTTTATCTGAGGGTAGAGTTTCAAAAGATTTCTGAAATAATAAGCAAAGGCGGGACCCGAAACCCGTCCTCCTGTCTCTTTGTGATACATCGGTGTATTGTCATCATTGCCGAACCAGACAACCGTCTCAACAGTAGGGGAATAGCCGGCAAACCAGGCATCTATATTATTATTTGTTGTTCCTGTCTTTCCTGCAATTTCTATGCCTCGCACTCTTGCTCTTCGTCCTGTTCCTCTTGTGACAACATCACGCAGTATCGTCGTCATTATAAAAGCCTGAGTCGGAGCCGTTATATAATAAGAAACATCCTCTTTTTTATAAACAGTACTGCCGCCTTGGTCAATACTTGTAATCAAGTGAGGTTTTACCTGAATCCCGTAGTTTGAAAATGACGTATAATACTGTGCAAGTTCAAGCGGTGACATTGACATGGTTCCAAGAGCGATAGAGAGGTCATTTGGCAGATTTTTAATATGAAATTTTTTCAGTTCCCGCAACAACTGTGACAGGCCTATGTCATTTACAAGATTGATAGTCGCTAAATTTCTTGAATGAATAAGTGCTTCTCTGAGAGTAATGAGACCTTTATAGTTTTTTTCATAGTTTTTAGGCTGCCATTTCATCTCCTCACCATTTTTTTCATAGGCATATGTCTGGGCAATATCAACAAGTTTTGTAGCACCCGAATATCCCAAATCAATAGCTACCTGATATATAAAAGGTTTAAAAGCGGAACCGGGCTGGCGCCTGCCCTGAGTAGCACGATTATAAGAGCTTTTTTTATAATCTACACTCCCAAGCAGTGCCAAAATATCCCCTGTTTTGGAATCAAGAGAAACCAAAGCACCGTTAAGCTGTGACACATTGACATCCTGGACTTTAAAGGTTTCGTCTTCTGTTTCCTGTGCCTCTTTTTCTTTATATTTTTCAATTCTCTCTAAAGCTTTGTCATACGCATACTGCAGTGATTTTCTTCCAATATCCTGCAGTTTCAAATCAATCGTTGTATATATTTCATATCCGCCTGTTTTTAAGTCGTCAATTCCCATATTTCTGAATCTTCTTGCAACTTCATCCACAACAAAAGGGGCTCTGTTTTGTGTCAGTGTATCATTATATACTACCGGATTTTCAGCCAATGCCTTTTTGTATGTTGCGTCGTCTATCCAGCCAAGTGTATACATTCTTGTAATGACACGATTGGCTCTGCCCATGGAAATATCATAGTTTTTTGTAGGCGCATAGGTACTTGGCGCCTTTGGCAATCCCACAAGTATGGCTATCTCTTTAAGTGTCAAATCAGAGAGCTTCTTGTGAAAATACCCGTCTGCAGCTGTTTTGATGCCATAATATCCGTGCCCAAAATAGATCTCATTTAAATACCGTTCCAGAATCTGCTCTTTTGTCAGTGCATTTTCAAGTTTAAAAGAGTATATCAACTCTTTTATTTTTCGTGAAAGTTTTTTCTCCCGGGTCAATAATTTGTTTTTTACCAACTGCTGCGTAATCGTACTGGCACCCTCAACCATCTTTCCTGCTTTGATATCTTTGATAACTGCCCGAAAAATTGCATCAAAATTAACGCCGGAATGTTCAAAAAAGGTTGTATCTTCAATGGCAACAAGTGCTTCAATCACCCTTGGAGGAATCTCATTAAAAGAGGCATAATATCTATGCTGTTTATCAAAAATATTTGCTATTTTTTCTCCGTTTTTGTCATATATTCTGCTTGTCTGTTTTGGTTTGTAGTCTACTAAGGAGGAGATATCATAATCATAGCTTACCAGGTAATAGCCAAGAATTATAAAGGGTGAGAAAAACCCTAAAATCAGTATGGTTACAAATGTTCTTTTTAGTAGTTTTTTCATGTTCTGAATTTCCTGTTGGCAAAACTGGCCTCTATTAATATTTTTGTATACTCTTGTTGCGGATTCTCTATTATTTCACGCATTTTTCCGCTTTCAACTATTCTTCCGTTTTTTATAATAGCAACATCTTCGCACAGTGCCTTGGCAGAAGCTATGTCATGTGTCACAAAAAGCATTTGAAACTGCTCTTTTTTTTGCAACTTTTTTAAAAGCTGAAGTATCACCTCTTTTGTCTGGGGATCAAGTGCGGTTGTCGGTTCATCAAGTAAAAGTAACCTCGGTTTTGATTCTAACGCAATTGCAATGACAACACGCTGAAGTTGTCCGCCTGAGAGTTCGGGGGCGAAGCGTTCGAGCAAATCGTAATGCAGACCGACTTCATCAAAAAGTTCCCTGACTCTTTTTGGCTCACTGAAAAACTGTTTTTTGATTTTTGTCAGTGGAGAGAGTGCTGTAAAAGGATTCTGCGGCACAAAAGAGAGGGTTTTTCCTGCTATGAGTTCAAAATCAAAATTATCTGCAAGCTCTACTCTCATCTCTTTGGGCAGCATCCCCAGAAGCGCCTTGATTGTCAGGCTTTTTCCGCTGCCGCTTTGCCCTATTAATGCCAATGAAGAGGAAATGTCAAAGGAGATGTCCACCAAGGCTTTATTGTTGTAGATAATTTTGAGTTTGGACATTTTCATGACTCTATTCCTGCCAACTCTTTGCAAACCAGTCTGAGCGTATCACTCTTTTCACCGAGTCTTGCAATCAGACGAATTATTGCAGAAGCAACCGTAGGCTGGCGTATCGCCCCCACACTGTAACCGGATTTCAACAGCCTGTTTTTAATATCTATGACCTGTCTATTGTCTCCTATACAAACAGGCACAATCAAACCCTTTACATGTAAGCCTAACTCTTGGGAGACTATTGTTTGGCGAAGCATTATCTCTTTTTTCAGTGTTTCACTGTTTTGCAAAATATATTTCAGTCCGTTATGCGCCAACAGTGTATCATACAAAGAGAGAGCAGTCGCATACACAATCGGTTTTGCACGATTTAAAAGATAGTGTGATATATGTTCTGATGAGAGTATAAAAGCACCGAAACTGCCATAGGCTTTTCCGAGCGTTCCCATTTTAATATGGTTTTGCTTTACGGCAATACTGTAATAATCAAAAACACCCATCAGTTTGTCTCCGACTACTCCGCTGCTGTGCGCTTCATCAACTATCAAAATCGCTTCCTCTTCATCACATATATCAAAAACCTCTTTTGCGCACAAATCACCGTCCATCGAGTAAATACCCTCAACTGCAACGATCTTTCGTTTGACAGTTGAATGTTTTAGCAAGCTTTGCAACTCCTGCATATCATTATGTTTGAAAAAAACTACATCTATATTATGTAACTGGGAAGCCAAAACACCTGAGGCATGATACAGTTCATCCATAAAAAGCGTATCACCGCGACGGACAAGCGATTCAATCAAGGCAATATTTGCATTAAATCCGCTTCCAAGCACTATTGCTGCCTCAAAGCCGTTTGCTTCACATAAAGCCTCTTCAAAATCCTTGTGTATCTGATGATAGCCGTTTATCAGCATAGATGCCTTGGCATTGTTGAGCGGATACTCTGCCAATTGTTTACATGTAAGCGTATGAAGTTCTTTGTTGTGCGAAAGTCCCAAATAGTCATTTGAGGCAAAATCATGCAGGGTGTTGTTAACAATTTCACGTGTCCGATAACGCCCTGCTCTTTGAAGAGCTTTGAGCTCTTTAGCATAAAAATTCATCCAAGAACTACCTTGTTTCTCCCTGTTTCTTTTGCTTTGTAAAGAGCCAAATCAACTCTTTTATACAGAGAAATATCATCGTCGCCTTTTTCATACTCTGCAACACCAAAGCTCATGGTAATAGGCAGAACAGCTTTGTATTTTTCAACACTTTCTCTTATCTTTTGTGCCAGGGCATACGCTTTGTCTTTCGTAGTATTTGGCAGGATCACTATAAACTCTTCGCCGCCGATTCTGCAAAAAATATCGGTATCACGCAGCATAGAAGCAATATACTTTGTATATTCTACCAGTACTTTATCGCCTGTATCGTGCCCGTAGTTGTCATTGACTTTTTTAAAAAAATCTATGTCAAAAATAATCAGCGAAAACGGATGGTGATAGCGCTGTGTCAGCAAAATCTGTTCATCCAGTTTTTTATGAAAAAAACGCCGGTTGCCGATCTTTGTCAGTGAATCTTTTACAGCCAGAATCTCCAGCTCTTTTTTATAGTTTTCCTGTTCGGTTATATCGGACAGTATAATTCCGTACAGATTGTCTTTTTTGTCAAGAACCGAAGCAGAAATAGCAAAATAGTACTCTTTGTCGTAAATCCTGACTTTGGTTTTGTGATATACCTCAGAATTTTTGACAATATATTCTATCCAACCCAGACCATTGTTTACAGCGCCGATATATCCTTCTTCTTCTTCAAAAAATTCACATATACAATGGTGTTTTTGTGAGAACTCTTCTATATTTTTATAGCCTTTGAAATATTTAAAAAAAGTTTTATTTGCAGAAACAAGCTTTTTTTCATTACTGACAATGACAATATTTGTAGAGTTGTCAATGATACTTTTATAATAGTGTTTTTGCTTGGCATAGCGATAAAACAGAATACTGATACCCATAAACAAAAGTGTGACAAGAATAACATTCCAAACCAGACTTAATTGCAATGTGACAAAAAGTACGAAGAGATATGCCAGCAGTATATTAATAAAAAAACTGTATCTTTTATAAAAATACATCAGTTTTGCTCCATAAAAGTTTCCAGCACTTCGACACAAAGTCCCATTGCCGTACTCTCATAGCCTCTAACTTCTTTGATGTAGGGCTTGCAAAACCCTTCTACCATACAGGCACCAGCCTTGCCTCGCCACTCTCCGCTCTCTAAGTAACGTTCCAAATCTTGTGTATTAAATGGTTCAAACAGGTAGTCTGTCTTTGAAATATCTATTATCTTTTGCTGTTTTGCATGATATATCATACATGTAATGATACTCGTAATATTTCCGCTCTGCGTCATTAAAATATTACGGGCATCATCTTTGCAGCGTGCCTTTCTTAAAATATGTCCCTGGCTTGTAACAACAGTATCGGCTACCAACAGCGGATACTCTTCATAGCCAAATACTCTGAGATTTGCTTCATACTTGCCTAGAGTTGCCTGATAAACAAAGTTTTTCGGGCTGTTTGCGACAATACTCTCTTCATCAAAATCAACACTCTCTTGAATAAAATCAATGCCTGCTTTTTTTAAAAGCATGGCGCGTGTCTGAGATGATGAGCAGAGTCTAATACGCATTTCGCAGAGTCACTCCCAGATAAATTGCAATAATTCCAAGTGTGATATTGATGGGAACCATATATTTTCCAATAAGCTCTAACGCTTTTTTTGCACCTGCTGTATCACCTTTTTGTAAAAGTTTCTGTGCTTTGTTGCGTCTGAAAATCATAGCCGCAAGATTAGCCGCCATAATCATCCAGATCACCTCTTTTACATGCACAAGATTATATATATGCATCGCATACTCATCTATCACATTGCCGCCTGCATCAACGGCAGCCGCACGAAAACCAAGTCCGACAGCCATGATGACTGCTGTAATGATAAGTATAGCAACAAAAGGTAAAACAATCATAAAGAGCCTGTTGAGTGCATGTGAAATTCGTTCGAGTCTGTGTAAGGGTGATTCAATTTGTATAAATGAAGGATGCGCTGCAAATTTCATGGCAATCATCCCTCCGACCCAAACAACGGCAGAGATTACATGTAAAAAGACTATCTGTGTTCTGTAATCTGCAAAAAGTTCAATCATAAAATCTTTCATCAATCCAATACCTCTGTAATAAATTTCAGTGCTGCTTCTTTTGCCTCAGGCAGTTTTGAAGCATCTTTTCCTCCGGCTTGGGCAAAGTCAGGACGACCGCCACCGCCTCCGCCAAGAAGCGGTGCTATTTTTTTGATCCAATCACCCGCTTTCGCATCGCACCCTTTGACACCTGCGGCTATGAGCACTTTATCACCTTTGACCTGGAAAAGCATTGCACAGAGTTTGTCATTTTGATTTTTCAGCTCATCTATCTTTTCTTTGATATCCCCGTTAGGCAGTTCATCCACAACTACTGACACACCGTTTATCTCATCTGCTTTAATTTCAACTTTTGCAGCTTCGTGTGCCTCTTTGAGTTCATCTTTCAAAGCAGCTATATTTGATTTGAGCCTGCTGATTCCTGCAAGCAGATCAAGATTTTTCACTTCACTCTGCGCCTCTTTTACAAGTGCTCTTTGCTCACAAAAGTATTTATACGCCGCATTGCCGCACACAGCTTCAATACGTCGCACACCGGCACTCACACCGCTCTCTTTGGTAATGATAAACGAACCGATATTTGCCGTATTGTCTACATGTATTCCGCCACAAAACTCAACAGAAGCATCTGCAAATTTAACAACACGCACCTCATCTCCATACTTCTCGCCAAACTGGCTCTTCGCACCTGATTTTTTTGCCTCTTCTATAGGCAGTACCTCGGTTTGGGCAGGAATTGCACGCATTATTTCAACATTTACACGCTCTTCTATTACATGTAATTCTTCTTCACTGAGCGCTTTTGGATGAGAAAAATCAAATCGCAGACGATTTGCCTCAACCAAAGAACCCGCCTGTGAAATATGTTCTCCAAGCACATCAAAAAGTACCGCATGCAACAGGTGTGTTGCCGAGTGATGTTTTGTTATCTCATTTCTGGAAATATCCACTTTTGCATCTACATGCTGTCCGACTTTGAGAGAGGCATGCAACTCTATCTTCGAAAGATTCAAACCAAAGAATTTTTTCGTATCAACTACCTGTGCAATGCCTTCAAGTTCTCCAGTATCACCACACTGTCCGCCACTCTCAGCATAAAAAGGTGTAATATCTAAAAATACCCATCCTTTTTCTCCGGCTTGCAGTTCTTCCACACGCACATACTTTTCATCTAAAAGTGCCAGCACTTTGCTTGCATGATGCATAGTTTCATATCCGACAAATCTGTTTTCACCAAACTCCTCAAGCAGTGTTTTAAAGTCACCGCTGATGGCATCATCCCCACTCCCTTTCCAGGCAGCTTTGGCACGTCTTCTCTGCTCATTCATCAGGCTCTCAAATGTTGCCGTATCCAGTGAGAGGTTTTTTTCTTTGAGCATATCTTCTGTCAAGTCAAGCGGAAAGCCGTAGGTATCATAGAGTTTAAAAGCCACTTCACCCGAAAACACATACCCCAGGGCACCTTCTCTGTCTTCGGCATTCGCCTTGTCTTTGGTATTTTGCAGTTCCATGTTAAAAAGTGCTATGCCTGATTCTATTGTCTTGAAAAATCGTGCCTCTTCAAGCTCTATCTGTTCTTTGACAACCTCTGCTTTGGTCTGAAGATACTCATACTCCCCACCCATAATATCAACCAAAGTATCGACAAGTTTATACATAAACGGTTCGCGAAAACCTAAAAGATACCCGTGACGCACAGCACGGCGCAGGATTCTTCGAAGCACGTACCCGCGTCCCTCATTAGAAAAATTTACACCCTGAGAGAGTAAAAATACTGCGGTTCTGATATGATCTGCTATAACACGGTACGATGCACCCGTAGCGTATACATACTCTTTGCCTGTCAAATCTTCGACTTTTCGGATAATCGGCATAAACAAAGAGGATCCATAATTGGAAATGGCACCCTCTTTAATGGCTACAACACGCTCCAGTCCCATTCCTGTATCTATGGATGGATGTGCAAGAGGAATTCTCTCTCCGCCTTTTTCTTTGACTTCATACTGCATAAAAACAAGGTTCCAGATTTCCAAAAATCTGTCGCCTTCACCGCCCATATAATCCTCGGGACCGCTAAAATGTTCTGCTCCCTGATCATAAAAGATTTCAGAACACGGTCCGCACGGTCCCGTATCACCCATAGACCAGAAGTTGTCTTTGTCTCCAAGACGCATAATCCGCTCAGGCGCAATGTGCTTTTTCCAGATTTCTTCAGCCTCATCATCACTTTCATGCACTGTTACCCAGAGTTTGTCTTTGTCCAGATGCAATATCTCAGTGATAAACTCCCAGGCATAGGCAATTGCCTCTTCCTTGAAGTAGTCTCCGAAACTGAAATTTCCCAGCATTTCAAAGAAAGTATGATGACGCGCTGTATGTCCGACATTTTCCAGGTCATTGTGTTTTCCACCCGCACGGATACAAGTCTGGCAGGATGTGGCACGAGGATTTTTGGGACGAGGAACCTCCCCTGTAAAAATCGACTTAAAAGGCACCATGCCTGCGTTGTTAAAAAGCAGAGTCGCATCTTCAGGCACCAAAGGCGCTGAGGGAACTCTTGTATGTTGTTTTGATTCAAAAAATTTTAAATACTCTTCTCTAATATCCATGGTTGTTTCTCTTTTATAAAATTACGCGATTATATCCAAAAGGAGCTAAATTTTTTGAATTTATTCTCTTTTTTCTACAAATTAAACAAATTTTTTAAAATTAATGTGCCTCTTAACTATAATAAATTATAATATTTTTCAATTTAATTCACGGAGAGAAAATGAAAAAAACAGTAGTAACAGGCTTGGTAACAATGATAATAGGAGCAAATCTTTTTGCTGAAAAAGTAAGCACATATGAATATGCGGCATTTCAAAATGCAAATGATGTCAAAACGGCACTTACAAAAAACGGTTTACAGGTTGTTGGCGAATATGATGCTATGCAGGACCCAAATTATCATGTCATAGCCTATACATGTCCTACATTGACAAAAGATGCTTCTAAAAAAGACAGGGCATTTGCCGGTGTGCAAAAAGTGCTCGTAAACACTAAAGACAATGAACTCGTGCTTACAAATCCACAATATTTTTTACATGCTTTTATGCAGGATGATTTTCAAAAAGCACATGCAAAAAAAGTAAACACCAAGCTTGCAAATGCTTTTGGCACACTCAAAAATTCAGAAGATGCTCTTGATGATGACGATATTGCAGGGTATCACTTTATGATGGCTATGCCGTATTATGAAGATATGATAGAAGTTGCAAAAGGAGAAAAACTCAAAGAGAAACTGGAAAAAAATGCAGCAAAAAACATTGTTTTTACATTAGAAACCGGGAGTGCAACGCTTTATGGTATAGCAATGCCGACTAAGAAAGGTGAAAAATACTATGTTTCTGAAATAAAAGGAGAAAAACACAGTGCATTTTTACCTTATATGGTAATGGTTGAAGGAGACACAGCAAAAATCCTACACCCGAAATACTATCTTGCTATTGCCTATCCAAACCTCAGCATGGGTGAGTTTATGTCAATCTCAGGCACACCTGGAGATATTGAAGAATACTTTAGCTCTCTTTTTCAGTAATAAGCTCTTTTGCGTGACAATTGATACTTTTGATTTCTCATCAGGTATCTCTTGTCCGGAGCCTTTACGGGGTGCCTTAAAGCAACTTTTCAAAAATGGTATTTTTTAATTTCTTTTTGACAACACTCTCAATCAAACGCATTATCAAGCCTTCATGCTCACTTTTCATCGTTTTGACAGCACTTGCCAACACACGAATATCATACTGGCCCGGATATATCTCCGGTACATTTTTATTGAGTTTCAATAGTGTATACACAGCGGTAATTGCAGAACGGACAGAGTATTCAACAGTAAAGACGCAATCATCTTTAATCTCACAGAACTGCCCCAAAAAAGCCAGATTCACACTCCCTTTTGGTACAACTTCCGGTCTGTCGCCTTGAAGCCTTGGCATAAACTGGCTTGTTATATAAGGCATCATCACAGGAATCACGATGCACTCCTCAACATATTCCTGCATATCCTTGTCATCTATTCCAAAATGGTATAACAGTTCCTTTAACAATTCTTCTCCGGAACATCCGCTCATCTTCTTGTCGATAAAGTCGCCTTTGTTGTCCGGATAGAGTGCATATGCCCAGGCAACCGTATACTCAAATGGCTGGTTTTTATACTGCGGCTGCCTGTTTACCGTAACACTCATAAGCCAGTTCGAATCTTTAATGGTAATAATTCCGCCCGTTGCTGTTTTATGCGGCAAAAATTTTCTCTCGGCAAAACTCTCCAAAAGTTTGCGCATTTTTGGTCCCCTGGCAGTTATCGTAAATGATTCCCATTTTGTTTTGTCTATATCACTGCAAAAAACTTCCGGTTTGCCGAAAGACGCATCTTTTTGTGCCAGCTTTTTCCACAATGCCCAGCAGGCACCCTCTTTTCTATTTAAAACAGGAGCCCTCTTCATATCTCCAAAAGAGGAGTTTTCCACCATTGAGCCGTTGGTAAAAAATACCAAATCATTTTCACATGTCTCAATAACTTCTTCTTTGGAGTTTTGCAGCAGATGAATGGCGGTTATCGTCTTTTTCTCTTCCTGAATATCTACTTCCAGATCACTTACTTTGGTGTTAAAAACAAAATTGACACCTTTGTCCTCTAAAAGTTTTTTCAGCGGAAGGGTCAAAGAATCGTATTGGTTATACTTGGTAAACACCAGGCCCCTCATCGTACTCATTCCCGGCAAAAGATGCATAAAACGGTGCATATAGCGCTTCATCTCGACAACACTGTGCCACGGCTCAAAAGCAAACATGCTTCTCCAGTACAGCCACATGTCTGTCTCAAAATAGGATGCCTCAAAATACTCTTCAACACTCATAGTTCCCAAATCCTCTTCCTTTTTCAAAAGCAGTTTTGTCAACTCTTTTATGTGTTTCTCTTCCAGTCCCAAACCTGTTGAACGCTGTTTTTCTCCCCTGTTGTATATTACGCGTACCTTTGAAAAATTCGGATCAATGTCATTGAGTTCTTTAAACTCATCAAGAACAGTTCTTCCCTCCTCCTCCAGAGATGGGACCCCGGCATACAAATCCCACAAACACTCATAATGCTCTTCCATCTCCCGTCCTCCGCGCGCTACAAAGCCCGTTTGAGGATTGCCTGCACCATCAAGCGCACCACCGGCCACACTGCTCTCTTCAAATATCGTTATTTGATGACCCTGCATATATCCGTCACGCATTAAATACTCGGCAGCAGCCAAAGAAGCTATACCCGAACCAATCAAAAAAGCTCGTTTGTTTTCAATACCTGCGGGTTTGTGCGAATGGACTCTTTGATAATTATTCATGATTGGGTATCCTTTGTATAAAATTTCACTATTACCATTATAGGGCACTTCTAAAAACCCTGATATATCTCAACATTATAGCGAAGGTACTAATGCAAGGCAAAAACTACGCAGGAGCTACGAGTAGCTTCAAGTGGTTTTAACGAAGCAGTAGTGCTTTTGCTAAAATGCCCTGCGGGAACCAAAAAGAGAAGCAATCTTGCACAAAATTTTCTATCACCGTAGCTACGGCTATGGTTCAAGAAAAGTTTTGCACAACCTCACTCCTCTTTTTGGCTTTGAGGGATATCAGGGTTTTTAGAAGTGCCCTATATTACAAATATAAGGAATACGCATTGAAACTTACTTTTTTAGGAACAAGTGCCGGAAAACCGACAAAAGAGAGAAATGTCACAGCCCTTGCACTCGAATTTGACCAGGATAACAAATGGTATCTTTTTGACTGCGGGGAAGCTACGCAGCATCAGATACTCAGAACCTCTCTTTGCATTGGAAAACTCTCTACAGTCTTCATCACCCATCTCCACGGCGACCATTGCTACGGACTTCCCGGACTGCTCTCTTCAAAAAAACTCGACAAAGCCTTTTCTCCTCTGACGATATATGGACCAAAAGGAATCAAACATTTCATTGAATGTGTTACAGACACTTCCCAAGAGCATCTGGGATATACGCTCAAAATAGTTGAGACAGAAGCAAACAGCAGAATAATCTTTGACAAATTCGTCCTCCGTGTTCTCCCGCTTGTACACTCTGTGGAAAGTTTTGCCTATTTTATACAAGAGCATGACACAACAGACAAACTTGATGAGCAAAAGCTGCGCCTGGCGGGACTCGAGCCTTCGCCTCTTTATGGAGAGCTTAAACGCGGAAACAGCATTATGCACAAAGGAAAAGAGTTTCTCTCAAAGGACTATATGCTGTCTCCCCTGCCGGGAAGAAGCCTCATAGTAGCCGGAGACAACAGTAAACCTGATATTTTAGGCGCTTATCTGGAGAATCTTGATCTGCTGGTGCATGAAAGTACCTACACACAGAAAGTATACGATGCTTTAAAGACAAAATTTCTTCATACTACAGCAAAAAAACTGGGTGAAGCGGCACAGAAACATCACATCAAAAATCTTATAGCTACCCACATCAGTCCAAGATATTCACGGGGAAGTTCCTGCGATGCAGAAATGATTTGCAGGGAGATAAAGTTTGCCTATAAAGGGGAATGTTTTGTTGCCGCTGATTTTGATGTTTTTTATCTTGACAGGAAGAAGAAACTTCAAAAGTTGTAATTTTACACGCTTTGTCTTATGTGAAAAAAAGTTCCCGGTTGGCTTCAAAGTTTTCAACCAAAGTATTGAAACAGCCCCCTAACTCCCGGATTGTTTCCATATTCGGTTCTATATAGATTTTATTTGATTTTTTTTCCATTGTGATGATACCGGCTTCTCGAAGTTCTTTTAAATGTTTTGAGATCGTAGGCAGTGAAAAATCAAAATGCTCGGCAATGGTGCTTACACAGGTTGCATGGGGACTGACCTTGACCTTTGGATCTTTTTTATCAAGAGAACATGTATATCCGCCAGTAAAAACATTTTTAAAAATTAAAAAACGTGTTTCATTCCCAAGCGCCTTGAATATCTTGATTTTTTGTTGCATATCCAGCATTGTTGTCCTTGACATTTTAATTATAAAATTATACCATACTCTCATCTATTTAGTTAAATGCCTAATTAAGCATTTAACTATTAGGTTATTTCAAAACAAAGGAATAACAATGAAAAAATTGTTATTGATCATTGCATTATTGAGTACCAACCTGCTCATGGCAGATATTGCAAATAAAATGGTGCTTATCAAAGAAGCCAGAAAAAGTGTGGGAGAGATGCCTGCAAAACAGCTTAAAGCTTTGCTTGATGAAGGTGAAGACGTCATTGTTCTGGATGTAAGAGAGAGTGAACAGCGAGCCGAGGGAAGTATTCCCTATGATGAGTTCAACAAAGAAAATTTTGTAGCCATTACACGCGGCAATCTGGAATGGGAAGCGGCGAAAAAGATCAAAGATCCTGATGTCCTGATAGTAACATATTGTCGAAGCGGAGGCAGAGGGGCATTGGCAGCCGAAGTGTTGAAAAAAATGGGTTACAAAAATGTAACCACGCTCAAAAGCGGGCTCAAAGGCTGGGTAAAAGCAGGATACCCTGTAAAAACAGGTCTGGGTGAAGTTGTACTAAAAAAAGAAAAGTGATTTTACATAAATTTTACTTATCTGGGATAATATAAGGGCATCTCCAATGCCATTAATTCAAAAGGAATGTATAAATGAAAAAAGTGATACTGATTTTAACCTTGCTTCTTAGTCTGGTTCAGGCCGAAGATGAAAATGCAAAGGCAGTGTATGATTTGACAACAAAAAATTTGGCAAAATTTGAAAGAAATATACTCAAAGGAATTGTTTTCAACAAAACACTCTATGCAAACCAGCTCAAAGAGCTTGATGTAGCCGTTGTTATCCATGGAGGAGCCTACAGATTTTTTGTAAAAAATCTGGACACTACCATCTTTAAAAATGATCAAAAACTTCAAAAAGCCTACAAAGAGCTCAAGCAGCGTATCGCCACAATGGCTGACACCTACGATGTGGAATTTCTAATGTGCGGTGCGGCAATGGACCGCAACAGGCTTACAAAAGATGACATTGTTCCTTTTGTAAAAATTATTCCAAACTCTACCATAGGACTTATCAACAAACAAAATGACGGTTTTGCTTATATTCCTGTAGGAGATTAACAGAGAATATGTGTCACTCTTTGTAACCAAAATGGAATAAAAAAATACTACAATTTTCAAACCCACTGAAAATGGAGAAAAACAAAATGCATGAGAGAGAGTTTACGATAGATGCGAACAATCCCGAGTTAGAGTTTTTTTATGATCTGGATGATGCCTGCGCCAAAAGCATTTGCGAAAACACGCTTGGAATCCCTGAGAATTTTATCAAAAAAATCGAGTGTTTTGAGGATGCTTTTAAAGTCTATCTGAAACCGTCACGCCATTATTACAGAGATGACTGGTATGTCAACCTGACTCGTTTGGATTATGTTTCATAAAATTTAATTCATCTTCGATTTTGATATTTTTGTAATATTTGCTCATAAGCTCTGCAGCGATTCCGTTGCCGAGTTTCACAGTCTCTTTTTTCTCATTCAAAACAGGAGTCGTACCATATCCGCAGCTTGGTGACTTTGATTTGAGAATGATACGGTCAACCTTTGGATGCAGTTTCATAAAAGCGTTTGTTTCGTCTTCCAAAAGCTGTGTAACGTCTTTGTTTGTCTCATCTGTCACGATTCTCTTTTTTCCGTTTATTTCCACAACATTGATACGTTCTCTCGGCGTTCCAAAAAGCGGTGCTTCAGGGCAGAAAGGAATGATTTCATACTCCTTTAAAGCCTCTTCTACCACATCTGTCTTTTTTGTTTTACCGTCATAACGGCAACACTCACCGAGTAAACAGGCAGAAACGATTACTTTTTTTTTCATACAGCCCTCTCTTGTAAAAAAACAAAGCCCGCACTGCAAAAAAAAATTTAGTTTTTTCTTAGTTACGCTTTAGCGTTAAAAGTGCGGGTTCCAAAAAGCTCTTTCATCGGAATCGGTACTTTAGTGCCGACTCTTAGGGTGCAAAAGTCTAAATTTCACTTGTCATTTAACAAATGACAATAGACTTCAACTCCGTCATCTCTTCTATGGCAAAACGCGGACCTTCGCGTCCTACTCCGCTGAGTTTCACCCCGCCGTAGGGCTGTATGTCAAAACGAAGTGTCGGCATATCGTTTATAACTATTCCGCCCGCATCAAGCTCCTCTATTGCACGGTTTGCAATGCTTAAATCGTTCGTAAAAATCGAAAACTGCAAACCGTAAGGCGAGTCATTCATTCTTAGGGCAGCATCATCAAAATCCATCACTTTTACCAGCGAAACTATCGGTGCAAAGACCTCTTCGCAGACAATTGCCATATCATCCCTTACATTTGCCATGACACAGGGATAAAATGTTCTGCCTTCCAAACGCGGAACCAGTAAAGGAATTGCACCCTCTTTTATAGCGGCATCAACCCAACCCATAGCACGCTGGCATGATTCATCGTCTATGAGCGGTCCCATAAATGTCTCCTCATCATAAGGGCTGCCGACTTTGAGTTTTTTTGTAGCCGCTGCCATAAGTTCTGCAAATTCATCATATATATCTTCTTGCACATAAATACGCTGCAGCGATATACACACCTGTCCCGAATTGACAAAAGCACCCATGGCGCATTTCGTTGCAGCATAGGCCAGATCAGCCGATTTTTCTATGAATGTCGCGGCATTGCCTCCGAGTTCAAGTCCTATTTTTTTGATACCGGCATTCTTTGTAATAATATTGCCGACAGGAACACTGCCTGTAAAACTGATAACACGGGGAATATCGCTTGTAATTAGTGCATTACCAACTTCTGCATCACCGTAAACAACACTTAATGCATCAGGTACGGCATAATCACTCTCTATAAAAAGCTTTGCAAACTTGTATGCGGTCAGAGGTGCTTCGGGTGTCGGTTTAAGCACTACGGCATTACCTGCGACAAGTGCCGGTCCGAGTTTATGTGCCACGAGATTTAAAGGAAAATTAAAAGGCGTAATTGCCACAACAACACCGGCAGGTTCGCGTCGAAAAAAGCTAAGCGTTTTTTTTCCGCTGGGCATGGCATCAGTGTTGATCGTTTCACCGTGCATTGTCCGCATTGTCTCTGCTGAAAGCGTTATGGTTTCAATACAACGTTCAACTTCTATACGTGAAAAAGAGATAGGCTTCCCTACTTCATCCGTAATGGTTTTTGCCAAATCTTCTTTGTTTTCTTGAAGTTTTTTGGCAACATCAAGCAGCCATGCGCAACGCTGTGCCAAAGTACTTTTTTTGGCAAATACAGCGGCATCTTTGGCAATCTGCAATGCTTTTTTTGCATCCTCTTCGCTGCATACAGGGGCAGTTGAGACCACTTCCCCGCTGTAAGGCGATTTTCTTTGGCTTACTTCTGCTTTTTCTGCTTCTTTAGAACCGAAAAATATTTTTGCTTCTTTCATCATTTTTCCTAAGATATCATTTTATGTTAGGAAAATTATATCATTTTAATTGTAATCCTAATACAATTTGATTATGAAAACATTTATAACTATCCTATTTTTAGCATCTTCTCTTTTTGGATTTGAAACGGACAAATGGCTGCATGATTACAATACGGCAGTAAATCAGGCACAAAAAGCGCACAAAAACATTTATCTCTTTGTCGGAGCGGACAGATGCCATTTTTGCAAAAGATTTAAAGAAGTAACACTCTCTCAAAAAAAAATCATACAGAGGCTTCGTCAAGACTATATCCTTGTATATCTCTCACGTGACCGGCACTTCATTCCAAAAAAATTCCAAAGATTCGGCGTTCCAAGACACTATTTTCTTAATTCACAGGGAAAAATTTTATTTGAAAGTTTCGGAGTGCTTGAGCCCGCAGGCTTTTTTACCCTTTTAGACGAAGCCGATCTAAATACAAATAACTAAGAGCAGGCAACATCACAATATCGGTCTCTTATTTTCTTAAAGTCCGCAATATTATTTAAAAATATATCAACAAGCAGAGGGTCAAAGTGTCTTCCTTTTTCTTCTTGAAACATTGCAACAATATCTTCATCCTTCCAGGCTTTTTTGTACACTCTCTCGCTTCCAAGCGCATCAAATACATCTGCTACAGCGGTAATTCTTGCATATATGCTTATCTCTTCTCCTGCCAAACCTCTGAGATATCCAGAGCCGTCATATTTTTCATGATGCTCATACGCAATCGTAGCTGCAATCTGTAAAAGTTCTTTGTCGCTGTGCCTAAGCATATCATACCCCAGAGTAGTGTGTGTCTTCATAATTTCAGTCTCCTGGGCTGTATGTCTTGCGGGTTTGTTGAGTATGGCATCGGGTATGCCTACTTTTCCTATGTCATGCATTGGACTTGCTTCTTTTAACATCTGCGCATGAAATTTATCCATACCGCTGTACTCCGCCAACAAGCGGGAATACTCTGCAACCCGCCTTACATGATTTCCTGTCTCTTTGGAACGGCTCTCGCCAATTGTGCCCATTGTAAATATGATCTCTTTTTGTGTTTCGCGTATATCTTTGTTGAGTGCTACAATATCTTTGATTCTGCGGTGTACCTCTTCTTTGAGATACTCATTCATATTTTCCATATTTTTCTGCAGCTCCTGCAAAGCTTTTTTGTCTGTAATGTTTTCTCTCAATGCATGGTAGCCGACAACTTCTCCGCTCTCATTGGTATATGGTCCGATATGCGCATACACCCAATAAAAACTGCCGTCTTTGGCCCTGTTTTTTATCTCGCCATACCATTCTTTTCCGGCTTTTAGAGTAGCCCACAAATCTGCAAACAGCTCTTTTGGCATATCTTTATGTCTTAAAATATTATGGTTTTTTCCTAAAAGTTCTTCTTTTGAATATTTGCTTATTCTGCAAAATGCCTCACTGGCATATACAATTTTTCCCTGCAAATCAGTTGCAGAAAAAATGACATCTCTGTCAAATGTTTTGAGCAAATAGTCTTTATTCATTGTATCATTCAAAAAATTATTTTTCATAAAAAAACCTGTAAAACAAATATCACTTTCTACAGTTTAGCAAAAATTAAATTAAATTGTAATATTTTCCAATATTTCTATGTTTTTCGGGGTGACTATCAGTGCATCAAACATATACTCAGGATCCAGAGTATTTTTTTTCATATAGACCTGTGCGGTTTTTATAAGACGGGAGAGTTTTGCCGGTGTTATGTTTTGAATGGCTAGTTCATAATTTTCACCGCTTTTTACTTCTATGAAATGCAGGATATTATCTTTGAAGGCAATAATGTCCAATTCGCCAAAACGGGAATAAAAATTCTTTTCTAAAATAGTATACCCATGTTCCTGCAGGAATAGAGCAGCCTTTTCTTCTGCTATATTTCCTTTTGCTCTGCTCATGGGTTTATGTCCTTTCTTGGCAATTTTCAAAGCAACTCTCAGCCCAGACTGAAGTCTGGGTTCCTCGATATCTTGACATGCTTATATTTATTCGGAACCCAGGTTTTAACCTGGGCTGGTGTTTGCTTAGCAGTTTATTATTTCAACTTGTATAGACTTAAATGCCGCTGTCATAATCAGCTCATCACTCTTGTCTCCAAATATATTGTTCAGTTTTGAATCTGCATGATGAAATGTTGTATAAAGCGTTTTTGGACGGACTTTGTTGGTAAACTTTACACGAAGAGGATTTGTCTGACCAAACTCTGTTTTTAGAATCACCTTTTCGCTCACAAAGTCTGCCGCATCCTCTTCATGTACCAACAAGAGATCCTCTGTATAGCGTTTCATCAGTTTTTCGGTATATTTTGTTTGTGCAGAGTTGTTGTAATGTGCCATAGCACGGCCTGTTGTAAGATGGTATCCTTTGAGATTTTTGTTTAAAATCTCTTCTACCATCCCTGAGAGTTTGTATCCGTGGTATCTAAAAGCACCAATGCCGTCACGTGTTCTGAAATCTTCGCGATGCAGTACAGGAGTGCCCTCTCCCTCTTCGGTTATCGGCCAGGAAATGCCTTTTTTTTCATTTTCTCTGAGCACTTTGTAAGAAGCGCCTTTAAATCTGTTTGTCGCTGTTTTTCTGACATCTTCCCATATTGCTTCGGACGAGTCAAAACCAAAACCGCCGCCCATCTTTTCATCAAGCAGTTTGATCACTTCCCAGTCATCAGGTAAATCACACTCTACCAAAGGTCTTGAAAGATGTACTTTTCTCATGGCATTGATATAAACACCTGTTTTTTCGTAGGCTGATTTTACACCTACCACTATATCGGCACGTTCGGCAATATCTGTCATAAAAAGCTCTTGCACAAATATCAGTTCCAAATTTTCAAAGGCTTTCGTAATCTTGTTAAGATTCGGATGAATGTGTGTCAGATCCTCACCAATGTTGAGAACACCTTTTATACTGCCGTCAAGCATTCCGTCAACCAATTGGGGTGTCATTAGCCCTACCTCTTTTGGAGCTGTATAATCAGGCGCATAATACGGAAGCATTCCCATGTCACAGACACCCTGTACATTGGTCTGTCCGCGAAGCGGCATAACACCGGCTCCGTCTTTACCGATATTTCCGGTCATAAGTGCCAAATGCACTATGGCCATAACAGCATAGGAACCGTCCACATGTTCGGTAATCCCGAGACCCCAGAGAATCAAAGACTTTTTGGCCGCATACTCACGGGCAATTTCAGGAAGCATATCCGCAAGATATTCGTATCCCTCTACATCTCTGAAAAACTCCGGATTTGCATACGGGTCGGCTAATATGTTTTCCTTGAAATGTTCCCAGTTCTTTGTTCTGTTTTTGATAAAATCTTTGCAGTAAAGCTCTTCTTTGATGATAGTGTAGGCTATCATATTTAAAACAAGCAGATTTGATTCATGCGGTGTTACCGCTTTATACTTTGAAAACTTGTGCAGTTTTATCTCACGAACATCAAAACATGCAATAGGCGTGCCCTTTTGTGCCGCTTTTATCATACGGTTTCCGACAATAGGATGGGCTTCTGTAGTATTTGAGCCCATTACGATCATAAATTCTGTTTTGTATATATCATCAAAAGGATTCGAGGCAGCCCCTTCGCCAATAGTAAGACGCATGCCTTTTAGTGATGGGGAATGGCAGACTCTCGCACAGTTGTCCACATGTGGAGAGTTCAGTGTATAACGCGTAAATTTCTGAAAATAGTAGGCACTCTCACAAGAGCTTCTTGCCCCGCCAAGCGAACAGACAGATTTGTCGCCATATTTTGCCTGAATATCTTTAAGCTTCATTGCACCGGCTGTTGTTGCACTCTCCAAATTTGTTTCATACCATTTTTCATCCAGAGAATGAAGCGAATCAGCTATAACAGCTTTGATATGAGGATTCTTTTCCAAAAAGCTTTTTCGGATACGGGGATTTTTAATACGCTCTTTTGCATCAACAAAGTCAAAACCGTATGTTCCTTTGATACAAAGCTTTCCCTCTGATGTAGCACCGTCGGGATGTGCGAATATCTTCTTGATTTTGTTCTCTTTGACATCAACATGTGCGGCAATGTCACAGCCTACGCCACAGTATGCGCACACACTGTCAATTGTTTTTATATTTTCCATTTTCCACCCTCAACTACTACCGTATTTTCAGTAAGATTTTTTAAAAAGCATATCGTGAAGCTCAGAGCAAAGCGAGGATTTGCCTTCTAAGATATGTTTTTTAAAAAATCTGCAATTTACAACTATGAAAGATAGTTTACAATTCTTTGACTTAAAGCTGATGGAAGTAAATTCATAAAACGAATGATTAAATAAAATCTAAGAGGAAAGGCATAAAACTTTTTTCTTTTTTTTATTGCCTTTTTCATACGTTTGACTCCCTCTGCAGTATCCAGCAAAAACGGCATCTTAAATTCATTTTTGTCAGTCATTTCACTTTTGACAAATCCCGGCAAAAGTATGCTTACATGTAAACCGTCTTTTGCATACTTGTAAAATATACCCTCAGCATAGGCATTTAAAGCACGTTTTGACGAAGCATACACTTTTGCACTCGGCATAGTAAAAAGTGACGAAAGCGATGAAACAAATACAATATGACCGCTTTTTTGTGCCTGCAGTTGCGGTAAAAGCACTTCTAAAATCGCATGATTTGCCAGCACATTGACATTGTAAAGATTTTGAAAATCATGTATCGTTGGAATATTTTGCGTATGTCCAAGCGATATTCCGGCATTTAACAGAAGCAAATCAACTGCTCCGACTGACCTGACTTTTTTCTGAAGTTGAACAAAATCAGTCACATCCACAACAAGCAAAGTAATACTTTTACATTTTGGAGCGAGTTCTTTTTGCAGGCTTCGCAGTTTTTGCTCTCTGCGTGCCAACAAAATAAGTTCAGTATCTTTGTTCGCATATTGACGTGCAAATTCCGCACCAAGACCGGAACTTGCCCCTGTAATCAGGATTTTCATCTTAAAAGTTACACTATCCTGATCATAGAAGGTTTTGCATTTATAAAATCAAGTGCTTCAAGTTCGCGGATCATATTTTGTATATCTTTTTCCACGGCTGTATGTGTTGATATCAACAGGTTTGCACTTTCCTTGTCACTTGGACGCTGCAGCATGGTTTCTATAGAGATATTGTGTGTTTCAAATATTTTTGTCAGTCTTGCCAAAACACCGGTTCTGTCTGAGACATTGACTCTCAAATAGTATTTGGACTCGATTTTTTCCGTTGGTTTGAGTGTCAGCTGATTGCCTTCCATCGGTCGGTTAAATCCAAGCATCGGCGTCGATTTTCCGCTTCTTGCTATATCTATGATGTTTGCCACAACTGCCGAAGCCGTTGCATCGCCGCCTGCACCCGGACCGTAGTAAAGTGTTTCGCCGACTTTGTCGCCGACAACAGAGATGCCGTTCATCACGCCGTCTATTTTTGCTATCATCTCTTCTTGTTTAATCAAACAGGCATGTACTCGCAGTTCCACTTCATTTTTGTCTTTTTTTGCAATCCCTAAAAGTTTGATGGCATAACCGAACTCTTTGGCAAATGCAATATCGTCCTGCGTCACATTTTCAATGCCCTCTATCAGAATATCCTCTGGTTTTGCATCAATGCCGTAGGCAATGGAAGCCAAAATAAGCAGCTTGTGCGCAGCATCATATCCGCCCACATCAAACGTCGGATCAGCTTCGGCATAGCCGAGTTCCTGAGACTCTTTTAAAATGTCATCGTATGCCACACCCTCATTCGTCATCTTTGTCATCATATAGTTACATGTACCGTTCATAATACCCATGATTGATTCTATATGATTGGCTGACAAACCGTCACGAAGTGCCGTTATAATTGGAATACCACCGGCAACACTCGCTTCAAATTCAAAGGCTTTGTCTTTTGCAATCTCCTGCAATTCATAACGATGGTATGCCAGCAGCGCTTTGTTTGCAGTTACAACAGACTTACCGGCTTTGAGTGCGCGTTTTACCACTTCAAATGCCTCTTCCACCCCGCCCATCAATTCTACGACAATGTCTATTTCTTCATCATTTAAAATATCATCTACATTATCTGTTAATACAATGTCCAGACCCCGCTCTTTTTTGAGATTTTTCACGACACCGCTTTTGACGACAATATCAACACCCGCACGGGCAGAAATCACATCCGCATTCTCTTTTAAAATCTGGGCTACACTTGTTCCGACTGTTCCGACACCGATTATTCCGACTTTTATCATTACTTTTTACTCTCTTTTTTACAGCCGTCAAACTGTTTTAAAAATTCTTTAATATTTCTTGCAGCCTGACGAATCCTGTTGTCATTTTCAATGAGTGCTATACGAACATAGCCCTCACCGTACTCTCCAAAACCGATTCCCGGAGCCACGGCAACACCTGCTTCAATCAACAGACGTTTCGAAAACTCCAAAGAACCGAGATGTGCGACACACTCAGGAATTTTTGCCCAGGAAAACATTGTTGCCTCATTCTTTTGTATATGCCAGCCGGCACGCCCGAATGCTTCTATGAGCACCTCCTGGCGGTGATTGTATTTTTGGGTAATTTCGCTCACACAGGTCTGATCGCCGTTCAGTGCAACCGTCGCCGCCACCTGAATAGGCGTAAACATACCGTAATCCAACCATGATTTGATTTTTTGCAAGGCGCCTATGAGTTTTTTGTTTCCTACAAAGAAACCTACACGCCAGCCTGCCATATTGTACGATTTTGAAAGCGTAAACGACTCGACTGCCACATCTTTTGCACCCTCTACGCTCATAATAGATGGTGTTTTATAGCCGTCAAAGGTAATGTCACCGTAGGCAATATCGGAAATCACATAAAATCTTTTCTCTTTTGCCATCGCAACCAAACGTTCATAAAACTCAGGCGTAACCGTTGCTGTTGTCGGATTGTGCGGAAAATTGACCAAAACATATTTTGGTTTCGGGGAGCTCTCTTTGAAAACCTTTTCCAGACTCTCAAAAAAGTGATCTTCATTCACCCGGTAGTGTTCATCAAATTCTATACCGAATTTGATAACATTGCCTCCGGCCAAAATAAAAGAGTATTCGTGAATCGGGTAGGTAGGATCAGGTACAACCGCCACATCTCCTATGTTTGTAATGGCATAGGTAAGGTGTGCATACCCCTCTTTGGAACCCATGGTTGCAACACATTCTGTTTCAGGATCAAGCTTGCAGTCATAACGGCGTTCATACCAGTCTGCAATTGCTTTGAGGAGTTTCGGAATCCCTTTTGAAGAGGAGTATCCGTGTGTTTTTGTCTTTTGGGCTGATTCGACAAGTTTGTTTCGTATATGCTCCGGCGTCGGTCCGTCAGGATTTCCCATAGAAAAATCTATCACATCTTTACCGGCACGGCGTTCTGCCATTTTTATATCATTAACTTCCGCAAATACATACTTTGGAAGTCTCTCAACTCTATTAAAATTAAACTCATCAAACATTGTTTACCCTATAACATGAAATATTTAGTGCTATTTTAGCGAAAAATTATTAGAATAAAGTTACGGTCTGTAAATTATCTTTTGCCCTTTGGATATAAAACAAGAGAATCTTTGACATTTTTAAGTGTATGCATATCCGATATTTTGATATATTTCGCATTTTTGGGCATGATAAGTGTCAGTTTTTTATAGATTTTATTTTTTTTAAAAAGTTTTAAAAGATGCAAGGAGGCATCATAATAGGCAATATACGGATACCATCTGTTTCTTCTTGAACTTTTGATCGTCAGACTTCTGATCTTTGAAATATCAAGCCAGTGGGCATACAAAGAGCGTTTTAGTTTTATCTCTTCGCCTGTATGCAGCTGAGCGACATTGAGATATCCGTTGCTTATGTCAATGGTGTATGTCCACTCTTTGAGAGAATTTTTTTCTACGTCTATTATATTACAACCGCTTTTTTGCAGTTCGTTTTGCAGTATCAAAGGGTCGGTTGCATACTCTGATGTGAGATTGATACTCCAGGAAAATTCTGAACTGTCAAAATTTGATGCTGTTGTCACATATCTGAAATAGCCCAGGTTTTGCAGCGTGTCTTCCATAATTTTTACAAAAAAGAGAGGATACCCGCTTGTTTTAAAATTGAGCCGAAAATCCTGTGGTGAACGAAAAAAAAGATTTAACAGACCATTGTCTTTGAGTGTCTGTATGACTTTTACCGCATTGACCCTGTCTTTGACATAAAAAGAGGATTTCGGTTCAAAAATCACATTGATAAAATCTTTGTTTGTCTCATAGGATTTCTTACCTAAAAAGCTTTTAATTTTCACATCCAATGGGTCTTGTGTTATATCAGCACAATTTGCAAAACCAAAAAAGAGTGCCATGAGAACAAAGACTTTTACCATGCACTACCTCTGTTGAGTCTTTTAAATTCCTCAAAAGTCAACTCCTTCACTGCACCCTCTTTATACAGGAGTCTTAATGTTTTTTTCGAATTAAATTTCTTTTTCTCTGTATCCGTGACAACATCTATGTAGCCATGCCCAAAAATCAAAAGCCACTCTTTGTCTGGATCAAGATCAAACTCTCCCATAAATGTCTTTTGATATTTCTTGTTTGTTGCAACATCAATATAACCCATCCAGACTTTTGATCTTGCAATAATTTTAAAACTTTTCTCTACGGCTTTTTCTTTTTTTATTGCAGTTTCCTGTGTCGTGTTTGCATCTTTGAGTGTCTTGTTTTCATCTTTTTTCTGACTGACATTTGTATCAACAGATAAAATCTGAATATTGCTTTGTTTTGGAGGAGGAGTCTTTATCTCTTTATCTGTATATTCCATTGTATAATACAAAGCAGCAAGCAGAGCAACCATTGTAAGTAAAATATATAAAAGTGTGAAGTTTTTCTTTTTTTTCGGTGCTATAAAAATCCCGTCTTCAGTGGTTGTCTCAACAGGATTTTTTTCATTATAGTAGGCAGTTCCGGCATTTTTCAATTCACTCAAATCAATGTTGTACTCTCTTTGGAGTATCGAAATAAAACCAATAAACTGAATTTTGTTCAAACCGTCAAAACTTGCATGTAAAATTGCCTGTATATGTCCTACCGGTATGTGTGTATCTTCATAAATTTTCTGTGCGCCGATATCTTTTAATTTTTGCAACCCGTCATTGTTCATATCTCATCCTGTCCATTAAAATAGCTCCGGCAACACTTACATTCAGTGAATCAAAATCATGTGCCATTTTTATACTGACTATATTGTCTAATTTTGCGCTTACTCTTGCGGTCAGACCTTCTCCTTCATTGCCCAGGACTAAAAGCCTTTTTTTCGCAATTTTTGCTTCTCTGATATCAATACCGCCCATATCAGCACCATAGCTGACAAAACCGGACATCTTAAAATCATTCAATAAGTTATGTATGTTATTTTCAACAGCCAAAGGCATATCAAAAAGTGCACCGGTACTTGTACGAAGCAATGGTTCAACAGCAAGATGTTTGATCCCGCTGACAATAATCGCATCCACACCCAAGGCATAAGCACTTCGTACAATGGCGCCAATATTGCCGACATCTGTGAGCCCTGCCAAAACAACTACAAACTCTTTGTCTAAAAATGTCTGGTAATTATGGAGTTTGTAATCTTCAACTTCAGCCAAAAATCCCTGGTGATTGGCATTTTTACTCATTTTAACGGCTGCTTCATTTGGAATGCGTTTAATTGCAAAATCCATTTTCATAAGGCGGGAGTACTCTTTTTTTTCAAGTTCTTTTGCAAGATACAGAGTCTTTATTTTTTGCGGATAGTTGTTGATAAGATAATATATTGGTTGTTTGGCATAAATTAACATGAGAGTATTTTATCCAAAAAAGTGTTTATTTAAAATTTTTTCATAAATTTACATTAATCTTTGATAGATCTCTTTTGTATTTTCACCTGTAATTTTACTGATAAGTTTTGCCTGCACTTTTTTAGGCAAGTCCAGTGCCAGTATATCGTTTTCACTAACGGCAGAACTGTTTTGTTCATTGGCTGCCTGAATCACCACAACCCATTCGCCACGAAAATTTCCATCAAGTTTTACAACTATTTCAGCTGCAGTGCCACGCAGGTATCTTTGATATTTCTTACTCAGCTCTTTACACAGAAATATTTCTCTTTCAGGTGCTTCTTTTGCAATTTCTAAAAGCAGTTTTTCCAAACGGTGAGGGGACTCATATAAAACTGTTGTATAGCCACTGTGCAAAGCACGCTGCAAACCTTCACTGCGACTGCTTCCTTTATGGTCCAAAAATCCTAAAAACAGCATTTTTGTTTCACAAAATCCACTGGCAACAAAAGCAGTAAGCACGGCATTGGCACCAGGAAGCACATCATAGGAAATATCATGTTCCAGACAATAGGCAACCAAGGCCTGTCCGGGATCACTCACACCGGGCATGCCGGCATCACTGACATAGACAATATTTTGCTCAAAAAAAGAGGGAGAAAGTTTTTCAACAAAACTTTGTTCATTATGAGAATGCAGAGCAATAAACTTTTGTTTCTCTTTAAATTCTGTATTATAGCGTTCTTTAAGAATATGGATGAGTTTTTTGGTAACGCGGGTGTCTTCGCATAAAAGTGTATCGGCGCTTCTCAGAGCATCAATCGCTCTGAGTGAAATATCGCCGATGTTTCCAATCGGAGTTGGAACAAGAGTCAGCAAGTTAAAAAATTATTTTTTATTGTAACGTGCGTTAAATTTCTCGATACGACCAGCCGTATCAACCATACGCTCTTCGCCTGTAAAGAACGGGTGACATTCATTACAAATATCAATTCTCATTTCCGGCTTTTGGCTTTTTGTTACAAAACTATTTCCACATGCACATGTTACAGTACAGTCAACTAACTGAGGGTGAATACCTTTTTTCATCTTTTTACCTTTTGATACTCGTCGAAGTACGAATATCTATATATTTTTTAAATCCGTATGGGGGCAGATTTTCTGAATGGAATTATAACCAAATTTTTTCTTAATACAAAATTTATCCGATGATATACTGATTTCTTCCATTCTCCTTTGCTCTGTAGAGTGCATTGTCTACACGTTTAAAGAGTGCATCCTCATCATCTCCCTCACAGTAAAGCGTTAATCCGAAGGAGAGCGTCACCTTTGGCACCGGAGTAAAAGATTCCTGAAGCATCTTTTTCTGAATCTTCTGTGCTACTTTTTCCAAAGCTTCTACTTTGGCATTTTTCACAATAATAATAAATTCTTCGCCGCCCCATCGTGCAACAAAATCATCCTCACGTACATTTTTCAGCAAAATTTGTGCAATTTTTTTCAAGACATGATCTCCGACATCGTGTCCGTAATTGTCATTGACCAGTTTAAAAAAGTCTATATCAATCATCATCATGCCAAAAACTTCGCCATACCGTTTTGCACTTTTTATCTTCTTTGTAACTATGCGGATATACTCCTGTCGGTTATACAAGGCAGTCAGAGGATCATGGATAGTCAGGGTCTCCAACTCCTGGGATGTCATCTTGACCAGATGGGTTAATGATTTTTTTATAGAGTCAAAAGTATGCTTTGGTGCAAAACTTTTTTTCTCGCACTCTGTATAGTCTGATTCTGACAAGAAGAGCGCTGTTGTCGTGACATTTAACAACTCTGCCATCTCAGAAGATTGAAAGAATTCACCAAAAGTAAAAAAACCGCCTGTCGGTGCAATGGCTTCCAAAACACCCAGTTCATCTTCGAGTTTTTCTCCTAAAAGTGCTTTTCGTGCGACACAGGAATATATAAAGATTGTTTCTGCGCAGTGCCGGCTCAAAGCACCATAAAGTTCATCAAGATGATCTGTCAAATCTTCAATGTCGGCAAAACTAAACCGCACAACATCGCCCACTTCAAATCTGCCTGCATACTGCAAAAAGCCCTCTTGCGTCACAGCAATAGGATCCCGCGCTACAGTAATGTCTCCTTTTTTCAGCAACAACGGAAAAGGAGCACATGCTTCAGGAATTTTTTCCAAAATATGCTTGCCAAGGTATCTCTTGTATATGTCCAAAACAGGGATTCCGTCAAGTTCATACAAAACTGTCTCTTGTGCTTTTGTCACTATCATCTCTTTGCCGATAGGGGTCCAGGCAAGAATATAATCACTCTTGGCATGCAGTTCCTCACCGCTTAATGTTGCTATCACACATCCGTTGTCACTGTAATTTTTCTCGTCAAAAACAAATGTTTTTTGAAAAAGTTCATCACCGGCTCTTCCTCCTGCAATGACAATATCGGGCATGGTCCTGTGAATATTTTCTATCAATGCTTCAGCGTTACTTTTAAATCCGTCACTGAAAATTATCATCGCTTTTGTATTTTCCCGTACCAGCGCTTTTTTCATCATTGCAACATTAAAATCATCTTCAAAAGAGTAAAGTCTCGAAGCGACTGTACTCTTTTTAAAGAGACTCAAAGAGAGCACAACTTCTTTGTCATACATGACAGCATTCGCTATGCCGCCGGCCGTTGTGGTACCGATGATATTTGCATAGGGGAGTTCTTTTTTGATAAACTGTGCAAGAGAGAGACAGAACTCTTCCTCTGTAATCCCGCTCAATACCTGAACAAGAAGTGCCTTTTCCTCTTTCAGTTTATACTTTTTTACAAATTTTTGAAATGTTTTTTCATCTTTATAAATTATATTATAACTCTTCATTCAAAAATTATATCACGCTTCTCTTAAAGCAATATTTTGCTTGCAACTGCTAAAACTGCACTCTCAGAACGAAGAATCATAGGTGTATCCAGCCGGAACACTTCCTGATTTTTCAAAAACTCTTTTTCTTTGGCTGAAAACCCGCCCTCACAGCCTATCAGTACTGTTGTAAAATCACTCTCACACTCCAGTATTTTGTCTGTAAAATCAAAAACTTTTGTATCCGGATTTTCTTTGATAAATGTTTCAAGCCCTTTACATGTAGCAAATTCCATAAACTCTGTACGCCCGCACTGCTGATTTGAAGCCTGCAGGATCCGTTCAAACCGCTTGAAATCAGGCTTAAAGTTTTTCTGACTGCGCTCGCAGTAGATGAAAGTAATCTTTTTCACCCCTGTTTCGTTCAGACTTGCCAGTACTTTTTCAACAGACCTGTTGTCAATGACACACCAGCCGATATGCAGCTCTTTTTCTGCTTTGACTCTCAGGATTTCTGAAGAAATACGCTCAAACACTGCCGTTCTTGGTTCGATTTTCTGCAACCTGTATATATGCAGCCTCTCTATATCTTCTTTATTGCGAAAACCCAGTTCGTCACCGACTTTGTGGCGGCGTACTTTTATAAGATATTTAAAATCTTCGCTCTTTACATGTAAAGAGTCTTTGCCTGCCTCTGCATTGAAAAGATATACCATTTTACAAAAACCACATCCACAGTGACATCAAAAGCACCAAAACAAATTCTGCCTGCAAAATTGTTCTTGCAAACGGTTTGTATGCGTTAAAAGCATGCTCTTTTTTCGTACTCAGATATTTCAGGGCTTTTAACCTTTTTGTTTCCAAAACAATCAATACAACACCTAAAAAAATCATAGCAATATTTTCTATACTGAAGTGCAGGTGCTTTGCCGCCATCATCACAATACCGGTAAACAAAAGCGAACCAAGTATTGTCATTGTCAAAGGTGTCAAATACAAAGAGTTGACCCTTTTGTATCTGGCAAGCTCCTGAGAACTTATCAGAAAAAAAAGATTTACAAAAATCATCACCAAAATTGCAACCGCAGACCAACTATGTAGGCTTAAACCCATATTATACATTTCATTCATAACGAAATTATATTATAATATGTCTATTAAACAAAGAGTCTGCACAAAGGATATACTATTATGACTGTAAGCATTGAAAAAGCACTCGAACTGATTTATACAAATACGAAACGAAAATCGCTCAAAATACTGCCCATTGAAGAAGCTTTGGGCTATGTACTTGCCGAAAATATTACAGCAACACACAATCTCCCGCCTTATGACAATTCCGCGATGGACGGGTATGCGGTAAAGATAGAAGACTCTGACAAATGTGTTACGGTGTCTTGTACAATTTTTGCAGGGGATGATTTTCAGGGTGAACTCAGACACGGAGAAGCCATCAAAATCATGACAGGAGCAAGAATTCCGCTTGGAACCCAGTGTATCGTACCGGTTGAAGATACACAGGAGTGCCAAAACGGTGTCAAACTTCCCGACAATCTTGTCATCTCAAAGCATATCCGTCTCAGTGGTGAAGATATCAAAAAAGAGACTCTCTTGCTCTGTGTCGGTGACAAAATCGATGCGCATCAGATCACACTGCTCGCATCCCAGGGCATCAGCCATGTCAAAGTGTACAAAAAGCCCCGTGTCGCTCTGTTTGCTTCAGGGAATGAACTGAAAATGCACTTTGAGCAAATTACAGAGTATCAACTCTACAATACAAATACACCGACGCTCCTCTCCCGTGTCAAAGAACTCGGCTGTGAAGTGGAGTTTATCGGTACTGCCGCAGATACCCTCGAAGATATTCATACGCACATAAGGAGTGCACTTGACTGTGATTTTATCATTACAAGCGGCGGAGTAAGTGTCGGAGATGCCGACTTTACAAAAGAGGCGTTTGGCGCCTTCGGGTATGAAATTCTTTTTGACAAAGTAGCCATCAAACCTGGAAAACCGACTACTTTTGGAAAAATCGGAAACAAAGTCATCTTGAATCTGCCTGGAAATCCGCTCGCAGCAGCTCTAAATTTTGAGCTTTTCGGAAGAAGCATTATTTATGCAATGAGCGGACAAAAAGACAAATACATCAACCCCATTACTGCCAAAATGAAAAATGATGTCACACTGCGCGCAGGAAGAAGAACAGTCATTCCCGGCTATTTTGACGGTGAATATTTTACGGTTTGTGAGCAGTATGCTCCGGGAATGATTTCTCCTCTCGCAGAGGCGAACAGTTTTATCATCACTGATGAAAACTGTACAGAAATTCCAAAACAAACCCCGGTAAAGACAATCAGTACAAAGTTCAGCTTCTGCAGTGCAGACTTTATACCTTTAAGTTAGCAGCGTAATTTTACAGCATCCCCATAGCAAGTTTTGCCTCTTCGCTCATCTTGCTTTGATCCCATGGCGGATCATACACCACCTCAACATCAAGTTCTTCAACAGAACCGTCTTCTATCGTATTGGCAATATTTTTCACCATATCTATAATGACCTGGCTCATCGAACAGGTTGGTGCAGTAAGCGTCATGACAACTTTGCATCTGTTTAATTTGCTCACCGGATCTTTTTCACACTTGACATCATAAATCAGACCAAGATTATAAATATCTACCGGAAGTTCAGGATCATATATCTTCTTTAACTCTTCAATAACCCGTGCTTCACTCTCCTTAGGCGTCACATCTCTTATATCACTCATACCACTTCCTCTTTGCATCTTTTTGCATAAGCATAGACTTTGTTTAAAAAAGCCTCTAAACTCTGTTGACGAACAGGGGAAAGGTGCTCGACTATTCCCAGTTTTTCAAGCTCTTTGGGATCAAAGGCAAGAATATCATCCACCTCCTGTCCGCTGAAAATATCTAAAAGCAGACTCAGCATTCCCTTTGCCATTTCACTGCTGCCCTCACCTCTTAAAACAAGCTTACCATCTTTACACTCACCGACAAGCCAGGCAGGAGAAGAACAGCCTTCTATAAATGTTGCTTCATTTTTTTCTTCTTCAGGCAAGACAGTGTGTTTTTTTCCCAAATCAAAAATATATTCAAACTTTTCGTTTGGTGTTTCAAACATCTCCAGATCTTCTTTGTAATAATTTACTTTGTTCCTAACACTCACAACTCTTCTCCAAACACAGTCTCACAGCAGTGATGGCAGGTGGCTATACACTCCAACTGTCCATGACCGTAATAAACCTTTTCAAAAGAGAGGTGCACATTTTCTCTTGTTTTTTCATCTTCTATCGCATCAATGATTTCATTTGCAAAAGCCAAAATCAACATTTTTCTGGCCTCTTCAAGCATAATACCCCGTGAGCGAAGATAAAAAAGCTGTTGTGCATCAAGCTCCCCTATCGTTGAACCGTGACTGGCTTCCACATCATCTATATAAATTTCCAACTGTGGTTTACTCGCCATGTAGGCCCCGTCATTGAGTAAAACGGCCTGGGAGTTTTGGTAGGCTTTTGTACCGCTCCCTTCTGCTTTGATTTTAATGAGCGCATCAAAAATTCCCCGTCCGCTCTCTCCTAAAATTGTTTTTGCTTTTTGGGAACTTTTTGCCTCCTTTGCCGCATGCACAATCTGGGAAACTGTGCCTCTTTTGCTCTCTCCCTTTGTATATAAAAGATGATGTGCCCTGAAATCACTTGAGTGCATCAGTTTTGCCTGTATTAACTGAAGCCCGTCGGCATTGCCAAAATCAAAACTGAAAAAGTCTGCACTGCTTTGTTCTGCCAGCTCTATATAATGTGAATGGACCGGTGTATAGATACCCTCAACGAGTGTTTCATCTTTTATAAAAGTGAATCGCGTATCTCTTTGAAGACGGATATCACAGCCGTAGAGCACCAAACTCTCTTTTGCATCACAGCCTATAAAAGATTCAGAAAGTGTCACTTTTATATTTGGTGCAGTCTGCACAACTACCCTGTAGGCAATAAGCGCATTTTCCTGGGTATATCTGTGTAAAATCTTTATGCTGCTGTCATTTTCAAAATTGATTTCAATGACTTCCAAAGAGAGCAGATGCCCAAGATAATAGAGCGGGTCAAAATGTTCTTCAGCAATAGTACGCCTCTTTGTATAGCCGATTTTCAAGCCCTTTGGCGCACGTACTACAACACCATCAACTATCTCTACAAAATCAGCTTCTTCAATTTCAGACTCTTTTTTTGCGATTGCTCTGTACTCTGCATTGAGGAGTTTTTCAATAGGAAAATACCGGTACTGCTCTGTTTTTTTCGTAGGCAGTCCGAGTAGTTGCAGACGGGATGCCGCAGCTGCTGTTTCTTGTGAGACCACAGAAGAAAGGTTTGCTAAAATATTTGCCAAAACTATCTGTTTCATTTTAAAACTCCTCAAGAGTTGTATATCCCTTCTCTTCCAACTCTGCCACAAGTTCAGGACCCGCAGTTTTAACAATTCTGCCGTCTTTGAGCACATGCACATAGTCAGGTTTCACATACTCAAGAATTCTGCTGTAATGTGTGATAATCAAAAAGGTTCTTTTCTCATCTCTGATTTTGTTAATCCCCTCACTTACTGCCCGCAGAGCATCAATATCAAGTCCGGAATCAATCTCATCCAAAATAATAAAATCAGGTTCAAGCATCAGCATCTGCAGTGTTTCGTTTCGTTTTTTCTCGCCGCCCGAAAAACCCTCGTTGAGTGAACGGGTAATGAGCTCAGGTTTCATTCCGAGTTCCGTTGCCAGACGCTTTGCTTCGCGTAAAAATTCTGCAGCGTTAAGCTCTTCTTTGCCTTCAAACTTTCTTTTTGCATTCACCGCTGTTCGTAAAAAATAGGCATTGCTCACACCCGGAATCTCTACAGGATTTTGAAAACTTAAAAATATACCTTTGAGCGCACGCATTTCCGGTGCTTCTTCAACAATATTTTCTCCTTTGTAAACAATATCGCCCTCACCGACACTGATATCATAATGCCCGACAATGGCTTTGGAGAGTGTCGACTTCCCTGCACCGTTTGGCCCCATAATGACATGAACTTTCCCTGTTTCGAGTGAAAGATTCAATCCTTTTAAAATATTTTTTTCACCTATATTTGCATGCAAATTTTTTATTTCCATCATTGTACTCATCCTACACTTCCCTCCAATGTTAATTCTAAGAGCGCTTTGGCTTCTACCGCGTACTCCATCGGCAGTTGGTTAAACACCTCTTTACAAAATCCGTGTACTATCATGCTCACAGCATCCTCTTCGCTGATACCCCGTTGACGCAGATAAAAAAGCTGTTCGTCGCTGATTTTTGTTGTTGTTGCCTCATGTTCAACCTTGGCATGGGCACTTTTGTTCTCCAAATAAGGAAATGTATGTGCCCCGCACTCGCTTCCTATAAGCAGAGAATCACATTCGCTTCGATTGTGTGCGCCTTCAGCTTTGGCCGCCATTTTGACTAGTCCGCGATAACTGTTCTGTCCCCGCATCGCAGAAATTCCTTTTGAGATGATGGTAGAACTTGTATTTTTTCCCAGGTGAATCATCTTTGTTCCTGTATCTGCCTGCTGTGCAAGCGTTGTCACGGCAACTGAATAAAATTCACCCACACTGTTGTCTCCCTGCAAAATACAGCTTGGATACTTCCAGGTGATGACGGAACCGGTCTCCACCTGCGTCCAGGAAATTTTCGCATTGTCTCCCTTGCAAAGACCGCGTTTGGTAACAAAGTTGTAAATGCCGCCTTTGCCCTCTTTGTCACCGGGATACCAGTTTTGAATGGTAGAATATTTGATTTCCGCATCCCTCATCGCAATCAGTTCCACAACAGCGGCATGCAGCTGTGAATCATCCCGCATTGGTGCGGAACAGCCTTCATTGTAGCTTACATAACTTCCTTCGTCTGCAACAATCAGTGTTCTCTCAAACTGTCCTGTGTTGAGTGCATTGATACGAAAGTAGGTACTCAACTCCATCGGACAGCGAACCCCTTTTGGAATGTAGACAAAGGTGCCGTCTGTAAAAACAGCAGCATTCAGGGCTGCATAATAGTTGTCATTCATCGGTACGACACTGAACATATACTTTTTAACAAGTTCAGGATAATCCTGCAGGGCCTCAGAAATAGAACAAAAGATAATCCCGTGCTTTTTCAACTCCTCAGAAAATGTGGTTTTTACAGAAACAGAATCCACAACGGCATCTACGGCAATCCCCTGCAGCTGTTTTTGTTCATCCAAAGGAATGCCGAGTTTTTTATAGGCTTCAAGAATTTTTGGATCAACTTCATCAAGAGAATTTGCTCCCTTTTTTGGAGCCGAAAAATAAGAAATTGATTGGTAGTCTATAGGTTCGTAAGTTACATGTGCCCAGTGGGGCTCTTGCATTTTCTGCCATTTTTCAAGAGCATTTAAGCGCC
Source organism: Sulfurimonas sp. NWX367 (assembly GCF_039667065.1). NCBI lineage: Bacteria > Pseudomonadati > Campylobacterota > Epsilonproteobacteria > Campylobacterales > Sulfurimonadaceae > Sulfurimonas > Sulfurimonas sp. NWX367. The sequence goes on from NZ_JALCZM010000003.1 coordinate 147,933, forward strand.
ACTGCGTCATCCACTCCGGTTCATTTTTCTTTTGGGAAATGAAACGAACGGTTGTTTCATTTAACCCGGGAGGCAGTGTGTCCTGTTCTATATCTATCTCAAATCCGAGTTTATACTCGCCCGAGACAGCTTTGTTAATCTCTTCCTGTGCCATATCTCTTCTCCTTTTATACCAAAAGAACAGTGTTTTATATTTTTGTTTGCTTTAAGTATAGCACTCTATTATTAAAAAATATTAAGAGGGCTCAGACACTTGCAGGATTTAAAAAAGTTTCTCCTCTTTTTATCTTTTCAAATAGGTCTTTATCTTTAAAATCCTCTAAAACCTGCACAGAAAAAACAATCTCTTCAAGCTTGATTTCACCCATATTTTTTGAGTGGGCATCTTCACGAAAACATTGTGCATAACCTGTGGCGGTTTCATGCACTATGACGCTCTCAAGGCGTACTTCTTTTTCTCCGTTTTGTGTTGATGTAAGCGACAAAAGTCTCTCTATCATCACAAAAATAACACGTGAAAACTGCTCTGCAGAAGGCGACACCGGCAATTGGACCCATCGCGCAGAGTGTTTTTTCATATCACGGACAAACTCCGGATCATCATCACGCCACAGAGCAATCGCATGATCAAAACTCTCCACGAGATCTTTCATGTTTTGCTTCATCAGTCCAAAATCATAGACCATCTGTCCGTTATCCAAAAAGTTGGATGCAAAAAGCAGTTCCACTTTGTAAGAGTGCCCGTGAATCGAACTTCTGCATTTTACAGTTGAGCATCCCCGTACAATATGTGCATTTTCAAATTTAAAAAGTTTTCTGATAATCATGATAAATCCCTCTTGTTCACCTATTTTTAAAGACACAAAGCCGGCACTGAAGTACCGGTTCCGACAACACTATTAAGTTAAGAAAACTAATGCTTTCTTGGAACCGGTACTTCAGTGCCGGCTGTTGCAATAGCCTTGCCACTCTCAGCCCGGACTGCAGAAAAAAATTTAGTTTTTCTCTCAAATCATGTTTGAGCATTAAAGTACGGATTCCGACAAAACATATGAAACTGCCTTGATGCTATACACCTTTGTTGGCATCCCAGATTCTTATGTGCAGTCTGTCACTGAAATTGTACCCCTTTGCCTTGCAGAACTCTATCAGCGGTTCGGTATTTTCTTCCAACTCTTTTTTGCTTCCTGCTACAGGCATACAGTAAACCTTGGTCTGAGGGGAATGCATGGTGACGCTTTGTATCTCCTCTTCCAGAGCTATATTTATAGACTCTTTGTCAATGGAAAATTTAAAAAAAGCATCTTTTGCATTTGCGGCAATATTGTAAATCACATCACCGCGCAGACGTTTACTCAGGGATTCTCCAGAATTAAAAAGCTTCACTGACAGAGCGAACACACACTCTTTGTATACAGGATATTTTTCAAAATCAACCGCTAAAGAACCGTTTGTTTCAAAAGTTATCTGATGTCCCTTTGCCACCAGGGCTTCCAAAAAAGCAACAAAGAGTGTATCGTTGGCATAAATCAGAGGCTCACCGCCTGTCAAAACAATGTCTACCGCTTCGGGCAAATCATACAAAGAGAGAATATTGAGCAGTTCTTCTACTTTATAAACAGGTACCCAACTCTGTAAAAAATGCTCTTTATTGACGGCATAAACAGTATCACAGCCGACAACTTCTGTACCGTCATTTGCTGTCTCTTTACACCCGAAACCTTCGCACTTCATATTGCAGCCGCCGAAACGGAAAAAAAGAGAAGGCGTGCCTACATACTTGCCCTCCCCCTGAATAGAGTAAAAATGCTCAACGAGGTAGATCATCCACCCGTCTCATAAAAAGCCCGGTTGGAAACTTCATCATCTTCTCCGCCCCAGCGATTCTTTTCCGGTTTTGTACGCACAACCTCTTTTAAAACAGCTGCCGCCCCTTTGATATCACCCTTTTTAATCGACTCCGCAATGCTCATTGCCTCATCAAAATACAGGCACGGTATCAGATTACCCTCGGCAGTCAGTCTTATACGGTTGCACTGCTTGCAAAAATCATCTCCGTAGGGTTCAATAATACCAAACCGGTATCCGTCTTTCATTCTGTAATAATGCGATGGCGAGGCACCGTCAAAACCTTCATCTTCAAATTCATATTTTTCTCTGAGAATTTCCAGAAGCTCTGATGATTTCAGCCCTGAAATATCCGCTTTGGCAAATTTGTTTTCCATATACTCTATAAAACGCACACTCATATTACGCTCTTTGCAATACTCCAGCACATCCACAATCTCATCAGCATTCATGTTTTTCATAGGTACCATGTTTACTTTGACTTTCAGCCCTACTTTGAGTGCTTCATCCACGCCTTCAAGTACATTTTTCAAAACATCTTTTCCCGCTATAGCCTGTGCCACTTCCGGTTTAAGAGTATCAATACTGACATTAATGCGTTTAAGCCCTGCATCTTTAAGCCGCTGTGCCGTGCCTTTGAGCAAAAAAGCATTGGTTGTCATTGCCAAATCTATCGCAGGTTCATAATCATAAATCATTTGAATAAATTTGTCCAGATCTTCGCGCAAAAGCGGTTCTCCGCCTGTAATGCGAATCTTTTTCACACCCTCGTCAATAGCCACTTTCATAAATTCAAACAGCTCTTCAAAGCTCAATAAGTTTTCTTTTGGAACCCATGAAAACGGTTTTTCGGGCATACAGTACTGACATCTAAAATTACATCGTTCGGTTACAGAAACTCTTAAATAATCTACCACTCTGTCATAGCTATCAATAAGCATTATATTTCCTAATTTTAATTCTTGTCATTATATCTTTTAGAGTTGATGCACTTCTTAATCAACTTCAATTTCTACAGTTGCGCATATTATATCATGCAATGCTTTTTTGTCTTTTCTGTAAAATGGAATTGCTAATCCTAAAAGAATTGTTGCAGAAAACAAAAAAGCTGTAAAACGGCACAAAGCCCGAAAAAATCCTATATTTTTATATGTTTTATCGTCAACTACTTTAATTTTATAGGCTTTTTTTCCCGGAGTCTGTCCAAATTTTGCCAGAAGAACGGCGTAAATCAATCCATATGTTGCTACCCCGAAAAATGGTGCCCATTGCGAAGACTGAAATGCTTCTTTGCTTCCCATCACAATATAAGCAATAATATATAAAATAGGTGCATATATCATAAACAAGTCGGTAATGAGTGCTTTTATTCTATCCGGATAACGCGCATAGCGTATGTGAGGTCTCTTTTGTTGTTGTTTTTGATGTTTTGTGTTTTTTTTGATATCTCTAAATCTCATAAAAAAGATTATATCAAAGCTTAACTTTAGGAGGGGTAATAGCGCAGTGTTATTAAGTGAAAAAAATTAATACTTTTTCGGAACCGGTACTTCAGTGCCGGCTGTTGCAATATTCTTGCCACTCTCAGCCCGCACTGAAGTACGGGTTCCCAAAAGTCGCTTAACTTAATAACATTGATTGTAATAGCCAGGGAATGGATTCCCACACAAAGTATGGAAACCCAAAGAAAAAGACTAGTGCAAGTCTCTCCACACTTCTTTTTTCCAAAGAATAGCAAATATTGCAAAGATAATAATATATATCATAACATATTTACCGATTTCTTCTCTTTTGTGACGTTTGGAATCTCCGACATTTTCAAGATGCTCAATCACTTTATCAGCAGCTTCTGCAGTCACACCTACACGAGGCATCGCAGTTCCTTTAAGATACGCTTGAGGATCTTCAACAAAAGTTTTGATGTAGTGCTCTCCGCGAGAACGGATATACATACTTAAATCCGGTGGCAAGGTACCGAGATATTTTGTTAAAGCGTCTTGATAATCAAGCACTTTTGTTTCAAATGCCAACTCATCCTGTTTGTGTTTGAATGTCGGTTTTTCTCCGATTTGTGTCCACGGTGCATGAAGCTTTCCGTCTAAATTATACTGATAATGAATTGCATGACATCGTCCACAAGCAACTTCAAATGCCATATTTGGCGTTAATTTCTCTTGCGGTACTGCAATTGACTGTAAGTAGGCAACCATGTCAGCCACTTCCTGATCCATATCTCCGCCGGCTCCGTAGAACTGTGGCATCGGATAAGATTTACCGCTTTTTTCATTGTATTTATGCTCAAGCATTAAAGCATGTGCAGGGTTTTTAATGAGTGCCGCTAAAAATTTAGCATCGAAGACAACTCCTGCATTTGATAAATCCGGTGGGTTTACACCGTAGCTTTGTGCTGCAGTTACAGGATCCATCGGAGCAGGCATACCGGCAACCTCAATACTGTGACAACCAACACAGGCACCTGCACCCATGACCAGGTCTTTTCCACGTGCAGCATCACCTTTTTTTGTCAATGCCGGTAAATCTTTGTATGTAAACCCTTCACTTTCTATGTGTTTGTGCATTTGCGAATGTGCAAACGGTTCAACCAAATAGTATGTCACAAGAGTAAATACAGTTACGACCACTAATATAAATAATTCTTTCACTGTTTACTCCTTAAACTTTTTTTTCAAATTTTGTGATAAATGGAAGTATAATCCATAAACCGATAAACGTTATAGCCGCGTAAAAACCGATAGCGCTAAATACACCTTCTGGCGGAACTTTACCCATTGCCGTCAGTATAATCATGTCAATCAACATTGCCCAGAACCAGTATTTGAACAGACCTCGACGTGACGCAGGCACTGCATTTGGGCTTCTGTCTAAAAATGGTAACAGAAAGAAAATTACCTGTGCAAAAGCAAATGCAATCAGTCCAACATCTGTTGAAAATGGACGTAAAATCTCATAAGACCATAAGAAATACCACTCAGGATAAATATGCGCAGGCGTCTTCAGACCGTTTGCAGGGTCAAAGTTTACAGGGTCCATTGCAAAATCATAATGATAAAAGACAAGATAAAAGAAAAGAATGAGGAAAATTCCCACAACCATCATATCTTTTGCCAAAAAGTCATTCATAAAACGAATTACTTTTGAATTTGCTTTGTCGCCGGCCAAATATTTTTTCGCTTCAGCATCAAAGTCAATCTCTTCACCGTCCTGGTTGTTTACATGTGGAATACGAAGCGCACCGAAGTGTAATCCGATAAGACCGATAATTGCCAAAGGAATCAACAATACATGTAACATAAAGAAACGATTTAAAAATGCTTGAGCAGGAATATAATCTCCGCGTATCCACTCAACTAAGCCATCAGCATGTAAACTACCACCAGCAAAAAGATTTGTAATAACCATACCAGCCCAATAAGACATTTGACCCCATGGTAGCATGTATCCTGAAAATGCTTCTGCTGAAAACGCAACAAATAAAAGCATCCCTGAAATCCAAATCATTTCACGACCGTTCTTATATGAACCGTAATATATCCCTGTGAACATATGAATGTAGATTATCAGGAACACTACAGATGCCGCTACACCGTGAACATGTCTCCATAACCAACCGTAACCGACTTCCTGCATTATCGTGTAGTTTACACTGTCAAATGCCAAATCAATATTCGGTTGATAATACATCAGTAAAAAGATACCCGATATCAATAACAGTCCGAATGTAATCGCAAGTATCATACCCATTGCCCATAAAAAGTTAATATTTTTAGGAATCCAATACTCCGTAGCTAAAACACGGTTAAGCGTATCAATCGCAAGTCGTTGATTAAGCCAATCGTGCAAATTTTTTGCTTTTGTAAAATGTGCCATTTATCTTCCTTTGCTTATGCTTTTAATGTTATGCCATTTTCAAGCATCTTCTTATATTCAGGTCCTTCTTCACCTAAAACCAGTTTGTCTCCATCAATTTTAAATGGAGGAATATCAAGCCCACGCGGTGGAGGAGCTTTTGTCACCTCCCCTGTAAAGTCATACATACCACCATGACATGCACACAAAAAGCTTTTTTCGTCAGGATTGTACCCAGGGATACAACCAAGATGTGTACAAAGACCAAGACATACTAAAAAGTAATCATTTCCAATTTTAATAAGTCTCTCTAAATCTTTAGGATTTTTTTCTGCTTTTTTAACCATCTCTGCAGTTTGCTTTAAAACGAAAATAGGCTTCCCTCTCCATTTTTCTGTTACCAACTCATTCTCTTTATACTGCGACATATCAAGAGTAGTAAATCCGGCTGCTTTGACGCTCGGTAAAGGATCCCATGATCTCTTCATCGCGTACAATGAAGCGACAGCACCCACACCGGCAACAGCACCAAACGCTTTGCCCATAAAACCTCTACGGCTATTATTTTTCATGTTTTCTCTCTTCTTTATTCAATTTTCAATCCTTATTATATACCAAATAAGTTTTAATTATTTATAAATTTAAGCTTTCTTTTAGAAAGTTTGCTGTTTTGTTACTATTTTTTTCAATTATTTCATAATTTCTCGTAAAAACAGTCTCTAATATCACATTTAAGTGATTTTTATCATAATTATAAACGACAGGAATATTTAAGCTTTCAAACAGAGGAATAAAATCCCGTGTGTAATCTTCTCTCTGTATATAAACAGGTTTCCCGCCAGAGGCTAAAGAATCCAGCACTGCCTGTGGCGAAGCTGTGACTAAAACTTCACTCTGCATTATCATTTCATCATACTCTTCAAATTCGAAATAATGAACGAATCTTGTTTTTAACATTTCTTCATAATCTAGAAAATAATAAAATCCAAGCTGCAAATGTGGACGTAAATCTTCTATAAAATCTACATGTTTTTCCAAATCTTTTTCATAATCATCATCTCCGAAAAAATAGGAGAGTGGTACTGTCTTTTCTTTACATGTAAAGTATTTGTCAGCTACAACCACGGCTTTGCAGATACCTTCATCTTCCAAATAGGGAGAGAGCAAAAATTCATTCTCCGCTTTTACCTCATCAGGCTTATCGCTGATTCTCACAAATCTTGAAAAATAGTTTCGCATATCCTCAAGCATGACAGGATTTGCCTCTGCAGAATCAAAAATCAGCTTGTCGCCGTTATGGGCAATTTGGGGGATATTTCTGACAACATCAATCCCCACACTCTTTTGTATGCCAAAATCACGTGCCGCCTGTGCAATGCGATAATCACTTGTCAACAGTGTAATATCTTCATCTTTTAAAGCATTGAGTATCGCCACTGCCCTGCGAAATCTGTCCAGGCCTATTCTGTGCCCCGTATGCACATAATAAAAAGTTCTCATAGTTTTTTTGCAGCCATTGTCATATCTACTAAAGTTTGAGAATGATAATTTTTCATCTTAAAAACCTTATTTTTGGTAGTATTGTACTATTTATGAGATTAAAAACATACATATCTTGCATCTAATTTATGAAATAAAGCTTGATAATTATTCAATAAAGTATGAGAATATATCTGTTTATTTTACTATTATATAATCTATCTATTATGATTACCTTTCCACAACGCCAAATAAAGAAGAACTACCGCTCAGTAACAGGGCACTTTCCAAGTGTTAAGAATAATAAATCTATCGCCTATGAATCCAAATTGGAAAAAATCTTTTTCTTGACTCTTGAATTTGACGATGATGTTGCATCCTACCAAGAGCAACCTCAAATAACAATCGATTTTCAAAACAGAACCAAAACATACAGTGCTGATTGTTTTGTAAGATATACTTCCGACTCAAACAAACAAGATAGCCTTATTGAAGTAAAATATACTCAGGAACTTGAAAAAAAGAAAGAGTATTTTGAAGAAAAGTTTACATTGATATGTCAACCCTATTTCATACTTATCCATAAAGATTCTAAGCTGCTGTTTCAACTTGTAACATCATTTTTTCTTCAAACTCAACAGGTGATAAATTACCATTTGCAGAGTGCATTCTTTGTCGGCTATAATAAACCTCAATATACTCAAATATGGCCTGATTGGCTTGAGCTTTTGTCTCAAATATCTCATGGTAAATGAGTTCAGTTTTGAGTGTATGAAAAAAGCTCTCTGCCACCGCGTTATCCCAACAATTACCCTTACGAGACATACTCTGAATTATGCCATGTTGTTGTAATAAATCCTTGTGAGAGTATGAAGCATATTGACTACCTCAATCAGTATGCCAGATTAAACCTTTTGCTGGTTTTCTGGCAATAAGTGCCATATTTAAAGCATCATTTACAAGTGATACTTTCATCGTGTCATCCATTGACCAACCAACAATGCGACGGGAGTATAAATCCATTACAGTCGCTAAATACAACCATCCTTCATTTGTTGGAATATAAGTGATATCGCCAACATATTTCTCATCAGGATATGAAGCATAAAAATCTCTGTTTAAAATATTTGGTGCAACAGGTAAGTTGTGATTTGAGTTTGTTGTATTGATTCTATAGCGTTTTTTCGTCTTTGCAACAAGCCCCAGTTCACGCATTATACGCCCTATGCGACGAAGAGAAACAACAAATCCATACCTTTGTACCAGTTTATCTTTAATTCGTCGGGTACCGTAGTTCTCTCTTCCCTGCATAAAGATAATTTCAATGAGTTCATTAAGTTTTTTATCTATCTGTTGCATCTGGCATCCTTGCTTTATCCAGTGGTAATAACTTGCTTTATCGACTTGAAGTATCCTACACATCACTGCTATTTGAAACTCGTTTGAGTGTTCTTGTATCCATGCACCCCAAGGGCATTTCCTCGCTTCGCTCACGGCACATACTTCGCAGAGTTTCTTTGGCGAAATACGCGCCCTGAAAGAAGTGCCCTTGGGGTGCGGTTGCCTTTTTTAATATGTCTCGTTCCTGTTTGAGAAGTTTATTCTCTGCACGCAGGCGTTTATTCTCTTCTTCTGCGGTTTCTTTAATAGTGCTGTTGTTTGTAAATCCACCTCGTGGTGTTATGGGAATATTATTGGATTTCTTGTATTCTCTGACCCAATTATAAAGTGTTTTTTCATTGACATCCAAATCTTTGGCAATCTTTACTGTTGATTCATTTGAATTCATCACTAACTGCACACTTGAATCTCGAAATTCTCTGGTGTATTTACTGTTTTTCATCTTCTTTTTATCCTTATTCATACTGATATTTTATCTCAGAATTGCTAAATGTTCTGAGTATGAATAAGTGTAGCCGTATCATTTTAGTATTCACAAACAGTTTGTAAAGATTTACAAAAGAGTATAATAAATTTTTCTTGTAATTACAGGCTGAAAAATCCTTTATGATTATCTTGCATTATTTGCATGACTGTATCAGCTGTATTTTTCACATCTTTTTTAATCGTACTTTCCCATACTCTAATGACAAGCCAATTGCTTGTTAGTAGTTGATTATTTACTACTTTATCGCGCTTTAGATTTCGTTCAAGTTTCTTAATCCAGTACTCCTGATTTGTCTGAGGAATGGATTTCCCTTCTTGATAAAGTTTCCCGTGCCAAAAATCACTATCTATAAATATTGCTATCCTCTTTCCTTTAAGATAAATATCAGGATTTCCAAATATGTCTTTCCCATAAAGTCGATAACGAAAGCCTCTGTTCCATAAAGCCTTCCTTAAAAGAAGCTCCGGCTTTGTATTTTTAGACTTGATATTTTTCATATTTTTTTTGCGCTGTTCAGCAGTTAAATTATCCATACTTTCTTTCTTCTTTAATTATTAAAAATATTGTAACATAAATATTTAAGATTAAATGCAGCTATAAGATAGTAAAATTTCAGTAAATAGAGTGGAGGTTTCTGTGTCCAAAAAGTTTACAGCTGTTGATATTTTTAGTGGAGCAGGAGGGATGAGTATCGGTGCTGCTATGGCAGGTATCAACCCTGTTTTAGCTGTAGAATTTGATGAACATGCAGCAGCTACTTATAAAGAAAATCATCCTGATACTAATGTCCTTGCAAAAGATATCAAAACTGTAAAACCTCTTGAACATGTTGAAAAACACCCCTTTTTGCTGTTTGGAGGTCCGCCATGCCAAGGCTTTTCTGTTGCAAACACCAAAACTAGAAATCTAGATAATCCAAACAATTGGATGTTTAGAGAATATTGCAGATTTGTAAAAGATTTAGAACCGGACTGGTTTGTTTTCGAGAATGTTGTCGGATTTAAGTCTTTTGACAAAGGACGATTTGCTGTTGAAGTGGAAAAAGAACTGCAATCGCTGGGCTATGAAACCAATTCTTCAGTACTCAATGCTGCTGATTTTGGTGTTCCGCAATATAGAAACAGATTTTTTATTATTGGTCATCGCAAAGAAAAAGGCGGTATTCAATTTGACTTTGATTCTCTAGAAAAAAAACCAAAAGTTACCGTAGGTGAAGCACTTAAAGATTTACCATCTTTAAAAAATGGTGACAAGATTAAAGAAGCTTCCTATAAAAAAGTTACGCATGTGCATCCCTATGTGAAACTCATAAGAAGAACATCAAAAAAAGCCCTGCAAAATGATGTAACCCACAGCCGTCCACATATTGTAGAAAGATATGAAGCAATCAAGCAGGGGGAAAACTGGGAAGCCGCAAAAAAACGAGGTCTTTTAAAAACTTATTCAAGCACTAAGCATACTCATAGCGGTATCTACAAGCGTTTAAAAGAAGATGAGCCTGCCGTTACCATTGCAAACTACAGAAAAAGCATGCTTATACATCCTCATGAGCATAGAGGGCTTTCCTTGAGAGAAGCAGCAAGACTGCAAAGCTTTCCTGACGATTTCATTTTCAAAGGGCCGTTGAGTTTTCAGCAGCAACAAGTTGGAAATGCTGTTCCACCATTACTTGCCAAAGCAATTTTTGAACACATCCTAAAAGCCACTCACTAAATTTCAGGGAAACTTTTTTTATTTCCATTTTCATTCGTATATATCTGCATAGCTTCCCTATTGTGAAGAAGCAGAGGTGCAAGCAATTTATTTTCTTCTTTTAATGTCTCGATTTTTTGTGTAAAAAAAGTATACGTTTCTTCATAAAGAGCTTTCCCGTCAGTTATGCCAGATAAAATCCTTTTCAATGCAAAATTTTCTGATTCGATAAATATTTTAACTAAATTCTGAGGTCCCTGTATTCCATGAGTATCTTGGTTGTAACCAAAAAATAGTTTACTTGAGTAATTTATTAATTCTTTCCCAAGTGATGATGCATTGGAACATGCTATTGAGTAGAAAATTGCACTATGATAGTTTCCAGACTCAGTCTTATGTATTAATTCTGTTGTATTCTGATCAATTACCGCATTTTCATTGCCATGAGTAAATGCTACCACAATATAATTGTCAGATAGATCATATATTGTTTCTTCTAATACTTGTTTCTTACAACCATCATGGTCACAATGAATTCTTATTGAAATATCCTTATGTTCTATAAAATGCTTCAAATCATCTCGACAGGATTTAAAATAGTTTCCTAATAAACTGTCAGTATATGAAATCAGAACCAAATCATTCATTTTTATTTCTTTTCATTTAACAAACTTTCAAAACTCATTTTATATAAAGCTTTTGTATATGAAATTCCAAAGGGTGTCTTCTTGTTAATTTCTTCAATAATTTCTTGAGTAGTAATTGTTGCTTCATCTTTTGTTGTCACAATGATATTTTTTCTATTAGGATCTCTATTAATATACTCTTGTAATGCTTCACTAACTTCCAAAGGAACTATATCTTTAAGCATTTTAGATGCATTGACAATTGCATTAACAACTTCATCTCTATTTGGTTTCTCTATATACGAAAAAATATTATCTTTTATTAAAGTTAATATAGTTTCATTTTCCTCAATTTTAACATTACCTGAATATATAATTACAGGAATATGAATATTATTCTCTCTTATTTTATGCAAAAACTTATCGCCATCAAATCCTGGCATTTGTAAATCTAAAACTATAATTGTGTTATATAAAAAGTTCTCTTTTTCTTCAAATGCAATTGTTGGATTAGAATAGACTTTTACAAAAAAAACTTCACCTGTTTTATCTAATTTGTTCTGCCAAACTTTTTGATGTGGTTCTTCTGGACTCATTTCATCATCTATAAAAAAGACATTAATCATCTTTTATTCCCCTTCTTTTATTGGTATAGTAATTTTAAACGTACATCCCTTATCAACAAATTCACTGTCAATCAGCTCTATAGTTCCTTTAAATGTTTTCAAGTTATTTTTTACAACATACAATCCTAAACCAGAACCCCCTTCGTTTTTACTAGTAGTAAAATATCTATCAAATATTTTGTCTTTTATATTGTTACTTATTCCTGTTCCATTATCTGAAAAAATGATGTAATACTTACTATCTTCTCTATACGCATTACATTTTATTATTTTTTTATCAGCATTTGATTTACTCAGTGCTTTAATTGAATTACTGATAAGATTTTGAATAGCATCTCTAAGGAGAGTTTCATTATGTTTGATTCGAAGTGAATCAGGCTTTGGAACTTCTATACTAATATTATTTTCTTCAAATCTTTTTGCATGTGCACTGAATACTTTCAATATCAATAATCCTACATCAAATTCTTTGAGCTCATCCCCAGATTGTGCGTATTTAAGCATATAGTTGACGTCTTCTGTCAATTTTAGCATTTCATAATACATCAATTTTGCTTCTTCATGCAAGTCGGTATCCGCAAGCACATCTTTAAGATATTCAGAAAATCCTATTATTTTATCCAATGAGTTTCTTACCATATGTGCCAAATCTGCTGCATATTCTTGTAATGACATTAAACTAAAATATACTTCTTCCTGTTTTTCTAAATCACTTTTAAGATCTTTTATTTCCTTAGAACTTTCTCTTATTGTTTTAGCAATTGTTTGCAACACTGAGAATACTGGCTTAACGGTATTTTCAATTTCAGGTGTAATTTTTGTGAGATTCTTTAAACTTTTTTTAACCTCATTTACTTCATTTAATGCTTCATCAAGCTGATTCTCTTTTTCCTTTCTCTCCTTCTTTTTTTCTTCTTCAAGCAGTTTTTCTATTTGTTGAAGTTGTGAAATAATAAATGTTTTAAATTCTTTATATTCCGTTGTATCTTCAAAATCTTGTCTGTTTGTAAGATCTTTAATTCCAGGATTATACTCTTTAGAAATTTCAATAAATCCAATGAAATCATGAGAGCTTATTTTTCCAAAAAAGTTTGACCATCTTCTTTTGTCTATACCTAAGATATCTCTATATTTGTCTACTCCTTCTTCAGTAGATGCAATTTCCACAAAAGGTGTTGCCAATACACCATCCCTATATATTTTAAATCCGTCAATTGCTACATCTTTATTTTTATATGCTGTTTTGAATTTTCGTTTATCATCTTTATTAAAATAATAAAGTTTCATCTTTATTGGTCCAAACGAATGGGCTTTGGAATATATTATTTCTATCATTCCCATTTCTTCATTAAAATGAAGTTCTTTTTGCAATATCTGAGAACCTTTAATTTCAAAGTCTATCTCATATACAGTTGATGCATAGTCAAGAGATGTATTTCTTATTTCTTGATATTCTTCTACTTCAAATATAGGTTTCTTTCCATCAGATTCTTTTACAAAAATTTTGAATTCATATTTTTGATATTTTGTATCTATTGGAGAAATAAGTTTTGCAAGCTCACGTTTTAGTCTAGCTATATCTGTATGAGACCATGTTTCTTTAAGGTATTCAAAGATCAATATAGTACCATGTGATATATTTTTATCATAAGAAAACCTGTCTAATTCTTCATATTTATTTTTAATTGACGTAAAAAGTGGTGGTTTATCTAGGTTTCTAGACTCCTCATATTTTCTCCAATCAATCTCAAGATGATGAATTGAAGATATATCTTTTTCTTTAGTTTCCAAAATAATATGGTTAGCAATTTTTTCTATTGCAAATCGTCCAATGCCTTTTTCACCGAGTAAAACTCTTTTAAAAGGCTCAGGAGAGTATTGTCTTACCCTTTTGCTGTTTGTTCCAATTCTCATCCATTTTCCAGAAATATCCTCTTTACTCATTCCCATACCATTATCTGACAATATGATTTTACCATTGTCTAAACTATGTGAATTTATAAACTCAATTTTCACTTCTGTAGCATTAGCATCATAAGAATTCTTTACAAGCTCTATTATTGCAGTAAACTTATCGGATATGAGTTCACTACCTATCAATTTAAAGGTATTAACATCAAATTCCCATGAAAATGAATTGCTGTCTATTGATGCATATGGTTTTATGTATTCCCATAATTCCTGATCACTAATTTTAGATAAAATATTATAAATAGCTTGGTATCTTTCTGGAAGCCTATCTGGCTTACCATCTTTATCAAGCCATCCAACACGATTATTGTCTATATAGCTGTCAAAATGATCTCTGAAATTTTTTAGATTATTTATAAAGTTTTCTTTTGTCATACCATTATTGAGTTTTTCATAAAAACACAAATAAGCATCTTTCCAACTCTTTACCTTAAGTTCTGGAGGGGGCGCGTCTTTTCCTCTTCTTGATAGAAAATAGCCGATTTCAATGAGTTTAGAGTCATGCAAAACTGTTCCTTTTGTTAAATTGTTATTCTCATAAAAGTTCAAGCTTTTCAATAATATTTTTTAGCTGATTGATTGCATCTTTGGAAAACCGAATGGATTGACTCTTTTTACCTTTTATTTGACGATTTTCCGAGCCATAAGTATCTATTTGCAAAAACTTTCCATCTTCATTCTCTATAATTGTATAAGTGCATTCAACTTCATTATGCTTTGAATCTCTTTCCAGTTTCTGTAGCTTAATTGTTGTTACTAGTGCCATTACTTCTCCTTTTATGGTAAAATAAGCCCTATTTCTTCAAGATTATGCAAAGCATTTACAATAACTAATGCTTGTTTTTCTGAAAGTATTTTATTGGGTATTGCACAAGCTATATCAATCAAATCAATTTCCATCTGTGTAAGCATATCATTTTCTATACCAAATTCTTTAATTTCACACCATTTGTTTTTCTCAGCCAATTCAAAAACTAATTTTTGTGCTTCTATTGCATTATCAATGCGTTGAATCTTTTTAGCTTGTTTTTTTTCAATCTCAAAGTCTTGTTTTTCTAAAAGTTCTTCATAAAACTCTTGAGGTATCTCTATATCAAGCTTTTGAATTGTATCCCAACATCCTTCTTTTTTCGCCCACTGACCTACATTTGTAATACCTGCAGGAGGATTAGTTAACTCCATATATACTTGTTCTGTAATTATGTCTAAAGCGTTTTGAGTAGCTTCAGAAACTCTTTGGTGATTCCAAACATCTAAAAAATTAAAATATTTATCTTGTTTTTTTACGATATTTGCTAAATATGATATTGAGTAAGCAACTGCTTGAGCTCTATAGTCCCTTACAAACCACGAAGAGTTAGAGATAGTTGCTTCTGTAGTTTTAAATATAATGGCTTTTGCAATAGCACTCTTATAAAAGAGTTCATTATATTCCTTTTCATTCTTTTCCCACAGCTTTCCAATTTCTTTAGCATACTCTATAAAACTATATTGAGCTCCTTTTGCCACAGTATGAGGTATACATTTCCATACATTTTCAAATTTAGATAAATCTGTTTTTGTTATTAATTGATGCTTTGGATATTCAAGCTGAATTTTTTTCTTTTCTGCTTTAGTCTTATGCGCTAACATATCTTGATACTGTCCTCGAGCCCGTTCATAAAACCATTTATTTTGCTTACCCATTTCATCAGCGGGGGTATATACTCTTCTTGAAAAATCTTCAATCCTTATATGGAAAGGATGGTTTGAAAAAAAGTCTGCTGCATTAACTTTATTTTGTGTGTTAGCATATTCTGATATTTTTGGTACAAGTTCATTTACTTGATCAGGTGCGACAATAGTAAGTTTAACTTGTACAAATATTTTACTAAGATCTGCTTTGTCTTTTCTCATTGCACTATAAATTGAAGCTGTTGTTTGTCCACCATTAACAATCTGTAAATTCTTTAAAGACTTGATTTTTAATCCCTGCTTTGTCTCTTCAAGTTCTATATCTTCTGCAGTTGTAGTAAGTCCATTGTTGTATGCAAAAAACTTTTCAGGCTGATTTATGATTGTGTTACGCAACCCTTTATTAACTTTTCCCCTAGCTTGTAAGAAGGTTCTAACATTTTGTTCTAAAAGTCTTGCTCCATATTGATGATAAAGCATTGCGAGCAAAGTACCATGTATAACTAAAAGATATGACTTATACTCTTGAGTATCTAAATGTGCTGGCAAACAATAAAGAGGTTCACTGGAAATCTCATCAAAGTTTATATAAATATCTTCTTTTTGTTGATTAGATGCATCCATCCTAAAAAGTCTAGATATATCCCAAATATTATAAATGAAATTAATTTCTTCACTTTGTTTTGCTGGTTTAACTTCTGCACGCTCACTAAGTATTTTGTTACTCAGTAGATAATACTTTACTGTAGATATATTTTTCTTTCCTTGATATATCTGATATGCAAGGTCATATACTGCTGTTGACTCTTCTAATTTAGAATAATATTTTTTATTGAATGATTTATCAAAAAAGTTTTCTATTCGCTTAAAAGCTTGATTTACTTCTGTTTGAGTTAAACTTTTACTATTTAAATCTGATGAGAAAATGGAAACAAATAAATTTAATATTCCATCATCTTCATTGTAACTGTAGCCATCTATTTTTATACCTGTTTCACTCCAGTGAGAAAGTTCAAGTTCATTGTCAATCTCCCCAGATTCGAGAAGTTCTTTCGCATATAGTTCTAGGAAAGAAGATTCATAAAAATTTTCTTCTGCCTCTGCAGCAGTATATACCGCTTGTAAAAAACTTTCTCTAAAATTCTCTAAGGGCTCACTCATTTTTCAGCCTTTTATTAAAATAATCAAAACTTACTTCAAAAGGTTTACACTCTTTGAGTTCTATTTTATATTGAATTGAAGTAATTCCATGAGGTATAAATTCTTCACGAAGCCTTGGAAAATTATCCTTAACTTCAAATATTGACTCTTTTGATATTAAGTAGTGTTTCTCATCATATTCAGAAAGTTCCATATATCCCGCTTCTGACAACAAATTTTCAAACATATCCACTTCATCTGCATTTGGCAACAACTGTTTAATTTCATAAATAATACTATTCAGACTTATTGCATTTTCAATGCTATTGGGAGCTATATTTAATGTAACCACATATAAAAAACAACTTTCCGTATTGCAGTTAAGCTGATCAATCGAACTTATTTGTATATATGGTGCAGATGTTCCCTGCTTAGATTTAACTTCAACAGTAAGATTTCCTATCCCAAAGTCTTGCTGCTCTCCGAATGGTCCCTTCCAAAAAGAAAGTACTTCACTTGTAGAAAATATATTTAATAAATGATTTTTTAAAAAATATAATTCCCCTATTAATCCTTGCTGTTCCTGTTCACTTAAAAGTTTTTTACCAAATTTTCTAAATAATTTTTGCCATCTTTGAAGTCTATTATAAATAATAATAAGCATTGCTTTTTGTGTTGTTACTTCATCTGTCGCCTGAAGTAAATCCTTACATAAGATATAAAATATATCCCAATCATTGGAATCATTTAACATCAATGAAAGACGATATCCTTTTGATGTCTGGAATTGCTGTATATCAATACCAGATAACGCAATTTTTTTTGTAGGCCAATCTTCAATATTTTCATGTTCAATAATGAAAAGATAATTTCCTTCTTTTCCAACAGCCCAAAAAAAATCAAACCTATTATTTGGATCAACTCGAACTGAATTAATGCCTTGTTTTGTATGAGGAATATTTATCCATGGATTATTCTTCATCATCTTCAAATTCCTCATAATAATTTTGTACATAGGTCGTATTTACTGCATATTCAACAGGCTCAATATATATATCATCCCTTTTTGGAAAACTAATACCATATGCAGGAAGATAATCTTCAACAAGTGTTGTTTCATCTTTAATATCTTTATAGGCGTTGACTATATGCAACATTAACAGTGGTCTTTTTCTTGTTCTTCGAAGATATCTTCCTGGAATACTATTAATTTTAAGCTCTTTTTCCAAAATTTCTTTAGCCTTTTGGCTATTTCCCTGTTCAGTTTCTTTCTCTGCTTTACTTTGTTGCACTTGCTTCCATTTTTCCAAAGCCTCTGCTATTTCATCTGTAGACATTCCAGCACGTTCAGCATCATTGGTCCCTGCTGCAACTCTTCTTCGACTACTTATTTCTATATAATTATCTTTTTCATACTGTCCCTTAGGATTACATGCTCTTTTTTGTATTCCTATATCAAGATCACTATTAGCTATAGGATACCGCTCTTTTGAACTCTTTAAACTAATAAAAACAATATCCCATTCAGGAAAGTACTTTGAAGCTCTTTCCAAATAACTCAAAATAGGTCTGGTTTGTGTCATTTGTGCCCGTGGATGATTATCGAATCTTTTGATAAACTCTTCAACAATATTTGCAGAAACATGTTTCCACACATAATTATTACTGCTTGCTTCACTGTATTCAGCTTTTTTAGTTTTTTGAAGCTTTTCTACAATTTCATTAAACAAGTTCAAATTATTTTTTCTATGCTCAGGTTTTAAATCTACAACATATGTTTCAACTAATCGACCACTTAAATCAGTTCTGTGAAGTAATGTTTTAGAAGCTCTCATTTTATTTCTTGCTGTTATCAATAATGCCCCGGGATGTGTCCTAACTTTTAAACCAAACTCTTTAGGTGTTAAATTAGCTACAAACATCTCTTTCAATTCTTCTCTAAGTTCTTCAACGGCATTTGAAATATGAGAAAAATAACTCTCCGTCATTGGGGTTAAATATATTCTGCACAAATCCGCAAACCCATCTCTATATCCAAACCAACGTCCCATTTGCATCAAAGTATCATACATTGAAGTACTACGATAAAAATAACTTGTTGCTAAACCTTCTAAAGTTAAACCCCTTGAAAGCTTATCCCCACCTACAGCAATAACGTTTAAACCATTTTTATAGGCCTTATATTCTAAGCTATCAGCAGAATCACCATTAATCAACATAACTTGCATTGAGGCAACCGATTCCAAAAGTTTTTCCTGAATATCAGTCCATTGAGAGTAAATAGTACTAAAATCATCTTCCCATATAGAATACAAATTTTTCATATAGTGATTATGCAAAGCTTCCTCTTTTTGAAGCTTATAATAATACCTCACCCCTTTTTCAATATCTCGCCTCAATTGAACAATTAGATTAAAAACTTCTTTTTGTACATCTTTATATCGTGAAAGATGCACTAGCATTGAATGATGTTTGTTAGTTTGCCCCCGTAATATTCTTATGGCTTTTGAAATAATATGTGAATAGACTGCATTTTGCAGACTATCTGGTAAACAAGTAATAGTCTGATTTTTCTTATGTTTTAGTGGAATTATATCTTCGATATCGCCTATATCTCTAACAATATTAATTAAATTAGTATCATCTCCAAATATCTTTTCGGAACCTACATAATTACTTGGAGGGTCTAAACTAATAATAAAATCTTTAGGGAAGAGATTATCTCCATACATGTCATCTTCATTTGATGGGTCAATAAAGATATTAGCAAAAGGAGTTGCTGTATATGCCAAATAACATTTCCGATGAAATAAATTAAGTATCTCTCGTATACGTTTATTAATTGTAGTAGGGTCTTTTTCTGGATCATTTGTATTTATCGAGGCATGATCTGCTTCATCATCTATCAGAAGAAGAGGTAAATTAGAAATTGTGCCATCTATATTAGAATTATTTTTTTTGAGCCAATCCCTCAATTTTTCAAGAACTTTTGCATTTTTTTTGACAACTAAAATCGTTGCATCATCATATTTTTCTACGATAAAGTTACTTGTATCATCGAAATCTTTATGCTTTGTTGTAAATGAATAAGGTAGCTTATCATGGTTTAAATGACCTACTCCTATTAATGAATCAGAAAAGTCAACCGCATTTTTTCTACTACTATCTTGTCCAATATATCCTTCATCTACACGTTCTTGTGTCTGTGACCTTAAAGTTTCCTGCATTCCTGCGAGAATAATAATAAGTTTATATCCAACATCCGATGCTTTATTAATAACACCAATAAAGTTTGCAGTTTTTCCGGACTGCACATGCCCTACAACCATTCCTCTTCTATTCCATGGGCCTTCTTTATCGGGGTCTTCTAGTCTAGCAACAATTTTATCTGTTACATTATCAATAGATGAAACAACAGGTGGTGCGAAACCATTTTGAAGTAATAACTTTTCATATCGATTCCAAAAATACGGTTCAAAATTCTCAGAAGACTTCTTATTATGTAACCAGGGTTCAAAATTTTCATCATCAACAATTAGTGTCCCTTCTTCCATTGTAAGGCCAAACTGATGTTCTATTTCTTTTGCTATTTTTTCTATTTGTTCTGCTGTTAATTGTACTGGATTTAACGGATTAGCTGATTCAAAAGCAATTAGTTGCCGAATTATTTCTGGTGTCTTATTTTCCGGTTGTTGTGAAAGTTTATATATGACATCATTAGTTATTTTTTCAATTATTTTCATCTCTATTACCTTGCCAATTCAAATTTAAAGTGTATAAATGATTCGCAAAAATCTGAAAATCTACTAAACGGTTCTGTTTGTTTAAACTGCTCAGCTATAGCAGTGTTATCATTACCCATCTTTAGCATTATATCCCAATATTGTTCTGCATAATTTTTTAGTTGTTCATTTGAGATGCTTGATTGTTTTATGTTTTCTGGTTCAGTAGCTAAATCTGCAAAAATAGTATCCAAAGGTAAATTACTTTCTACTATTGTTAAAATTTCTTTTACTCTTTTTGTAGTTTTATTATCTAAAGAATTTAAAAAAGAGTCTATTAAAGGATTTTCATAGTTAATTCTATAATTTTTTTCATTATGCTGATGTTCCTCTATCCAAATAGGTACATAATTTTTTTTACTAATACGGGCACCTCTACTTTTATATACCCTTGTAGATGAGGCTGTAATCCTTTCGATAGTTCTTTTTAATTCTGCTTTAATTAACTCTGGAGGTGTTGCTCTTGATTTTTTAACATCAATAGACCATAAAAAATCTTCAGAATTAGATAAGTCAATCTTAACTCTAGCAAGTTTTGTTGCTTCAGTTTGTTTTGCAAGTCTAAACCATGTCCCATGAATCATTAATCGACTATTACGATATACATAAAAACCCTGTGATTTCATATAGCCATCTTTACCACCAAGTTTTTTATATTGTTCCACTGTTGTTTTACTCTGATGCGGTAAAAGATATGCCTGGATTTTTATTTTTCCGATTGTTTCTTCAGGGAAAGGTTTACCTGCTCCTTCAAATGGATTAAATGGTATAACTAAATCTCCGTTTATATAAATGGATAGTTTTTTTAAACCTGCTTCTCCAGAGAGATAACGATGAAATACTAGACCCAAATGTTCTCTTGCACTATCTATCTTTTCTAAAAAAACATCTTTTATATTCCTTTTACCACTTAGGTCAATTAATCTATCAAGATTTTCCCACAATACTAGTGTACCTGTTTGTTCAAGTTCTCCTACTCTTGGAATCTGTTCTATCTGTTTTTGATTGTAAACCGCAACTTCCCATTTTTTTGTTTTACTAACATGATCTAAATCCCAACACCTTGCACTTATCGTGTCATATTGCTTGGATACAACTGTTAATTTCGTTGCTTGAGAAAAAGAAGCTGTTTTAAGTCCCAAACCAAAACGTCCAAGATCTTTATCTTCTCTTTTTAAAAGAGGATCAAATGAACCCAAACTCATAGCATTTTTCAATGCATTTT
The DNA here is from genome assembly GCF_039667065.1 of Sulfurimonas sp. NWX367. Taxonomy (NCBI): domain Bacteria; kingdom Pseudomonadati; phylum Campylobacterota; class Epsilonproteobacteria; order Campylobacterales; family Sulfurimonadaceae; genus Sulfurimonas; species Sulfurimonas sp. NWX367. The sequence continues at coordinate 169,751 of NZ_JALCZM010000003.1, forward strand.
CATTCATACCTAAGCCATTATCCATAATAGTAATATAACTATCAAATATTTTATCTTTTAAGGCAATATGAATATGTATTTTTGAAGCCTGAGCCGCAATACTATTGTCAATAATATCCGCTAAAGCTGTCTCCAAAGAATAACCAATATCACGCAATGCATGAATTAAATTTTTTGGGTTTGGTAGGGTAGATTCGTAATTAGTCATAGCTATGAATTCTTATTAATTAAAGTTAATAGTACATTTTACTTAACTAAACCTGTAAAATTGCTTTTAATTCATAATTTTGGCCATTAGATAAAAACTAATGTATAAAATTTGTACTATATAAAATCTATACATTGGAATAATTTAGAAGTTATTTACCGCAATGGCATCAATTAAATATATGAAAATAATAGAAGTAAAATTTCATGCTAAAGTTTTCCCAAGAACTCCAACCATCCACTTAGCCAAATCCTTTTCAGTCAAATTTTCAGTTCTCTCATGATTTTTAGTAGAAAATCGTATCTGCATATTGTTTTTATGCTCTTCTTTCATATCATTTATCTTTTTATCTTCGTCAACAAAATGATATAAAAATTTGCCAAATACACTTTGATAAATAGGGTTAATTGAGGAGATGACCCATGTACTTGTTGCCGTACCAGTCTTGTTTTCCAATTCCAAAAGTCCTACATATATTGTTTTATATTGAAATATGGCTGTGATATACTGCCTTGATCTTCCTTCAACATAGCATTTATGATGTTCTCTATCTGTGTAGATATCAATAACTTTTTCCATATTTTTATTTGGAGACACAGTAAAATTTTTTATATCAGGTTGTTGTTTTAAATAGTTGCTATATTGATGAAATTCATCAAAATTATGAGTATATTCTTTCTTCTCTTTTTGCTTTTTCTCATACTCACTTGATATTCGTGTTTTTCTAATCTTTTTCTCTGTATTTTTAGAAGATTCCGTAAGGTTTTGATCTGTTACTTCATCATTTACTTCTTCTTTGTATATTTTAAGTAGTGTATCTATGCCCTCTGCCGTAACCATATCTTCACTAATGCTAACGCCCGCTAAACTGTTACATTGGCTTCGCTTAGTGCTAACTGTACGATGCTGCTTTCTTTTGCTTGCTCCTTCCACTTTTAAAACCTCAGTCATTTTCCCGGGAATCTCTCTGGGTACTGTCGGTAACTTATTAAGCGAATCAATATCTATACTGCTTTGCTTATGCTCACGCAACACTTGAAGTGTTTTAAAACCGATATCAGAATCATCATTCACAAGTTCATGTACAAAATAGCTTCTCTTACCTTTATGCATAAACTCATGAACCTTTGCATCTATCAAAAAAACATATTCCATAGGAAACTTCGCTTTTATCGGCATAGTTTTAGGATATTGTCCTGACTTGTTTTTAATATGGTGCACATAGTTCAAAATAAACTTTCCGGTATCTTCAAATTTTTTATGTGCTTCTTCTACGGTTGCAAATCTACATATAAATGGAGCTTCTGCTTTTGTAACATATTTTGGAATGACAATAGAAGCATCATACCCATCATTATGTGCAGCAATATAAAGATTTTCAAGATTGCAGTTTAAAATCGCTTCACGCATTGCTGTCGTACGATAATAGTAGTATATAGCAATCGCATAGTGAGGAATGATGATATTATAATCTTCTTGTTCAAAAATAAAACATCGTATCTTTTTTGCTTTCTCTAAGTATTTTCTCTTCCAACCCAATACTTTTCCAATCTCCATCTCATCCATGTAATTGAATAAAGCTATATCATACTTATCTTTTGGAAGCTCTGTATTGATCCTAAATTGCTTTTTTAGTAGTTTAATATCATTGTATGGTCGCTTATATTGCCTAAATTGTTTCCCTTTTTTATAAGCCTGATGAAAACGAAATCTTGTAAAAAAAGTTCAGGAGAAAGCTCTGTAGTAAAAAATTCTGATTTTGTAAGATTTTTAACAGCTACACTAAAGTGACTGTTAGCATAATTTTCATAATCAAGTTTGAGATTCAAAGGCATTAAAAACATAAAAACATCATCCGGGTTTTGTATCATAAACTCAGGAATAATACTTTTGGGTTTTGTCATGTCAATTTATCTCATTCTCAAACTTTAGTGTGCATATTCTCGTACTTTAATAAACATTCTCACACTTTATTGGATCTTGCAGCCATTTTGATGTATATATGCAGTATCTCAATTGCTGCGGGTGTAATTCCGCTGATATTCATCGCTGCCTGAAGTGTCGGCGGAGAAAAAGCCGCCAGTTTTTCCTGTACCTCTTTGGAGAGCCCGCTCACACCCGTAAAATCAAACCCTTCGGGTATTTTGACTTTCAAATATTTTTTCATACGTTCTATCTCCTGGCTCTGTTTGTCAACGTAACGGGCATATTTTCCCTCCACCAAAATTTCTTCTTTTATATAGTCATCATACTTGTCAAGTTCCGGCACAACCGTGACCATCTTCTGCACATCAAATGTTTTACGGGCAATAAGCTGCTGTGCGGTTGAGACATCCTTGAGCGGCTGTTCGTCCATAGATGCCAACAGTGCATTAAACTCTTTGTTTGGTGTAAATTTTGTCTCTTCCAAAAGTTTAGCACCCTCTTGTATCTGCTGGGCTTTTGTTTTGATTTTTTCATACTGTTCATCGGAGATGAGTCCAAGTTCATGTCCGTATTTTCCCAGTCGTACATCCGCTGATTCTTCACGCAAAAGGAGTCTGTACTCTGCACGCGAAGTAAACATTCTGTACGGTTCGTTCGTTCCTTTTGTGACCAGATCATCAATCAGTACACCGATGTATGCCTCATCACGACGAAGAATAAGCGGTTCTTTGTTTTGCAATGCCAAAGAGGCATTGATTCCCGCCATAATTCCCTGTGCTGCCGCCTCTTCATAGCCTGTTGTCCCGTTTATCTGACCGGCAAGATACAGACCTTTGATTTTTTTGGTTTCAAGCGAGTGCTTCAGTTCACGCGGATCGACAAAATCATACTCTATGGCATAGCCGTAACGGACAATTTTTGCATTTTCCATTCCTTTAACCGAATGAATCATTTCTCTTTGCACTTCAGGAGGCAAAGAGGTACTGAGCCCGTTGACATAGATCTCTGTATTGTCCATGGTTTGCGGTTCCAAAAAAAGATGATGTCGCTCTTTGTCGGGAAACTTGTCTATTTTGTCTTCGATAGAAGGACAGTATCGCGGACTTTTTCCTGCAATCTGACCCGTAAAAAGAGGGGCTCTGTAAAAATTGCTCTCAATGATTTTGTGTGTCGTTTCATTTGTATAGGCGATATAGCACGGCAGCTGTTTTTTTGTCGCACGGAATTTTTCTCTGTCTGTTCTGAAACTGAAAGGATTCGGCAAGGCATCCCCGTCTTGTTCTTCCATGACGGAAAAATCAATACTTGAACTGTCAATACGCGCACAGGTACCGGTTTTGAGGCGTGCCATACTCAGCCCTGCATCATTTTTAAGCGAAGCAGAAAGTCCGACGCTTCGTGGTTCTCCAAAACGTCCGCCCTCTTGCTGCACCTCGCCTATATGGATTATACCGTTGAGAAATGTCCCCGAAGTAATGATGACTTTTTTGGCTCTGTACTCATTTAACAATGCTGTGCGGACACCTTTTACCTCATCTTCTTCTATGATTAATGATTCAACCGTATCCTGTGCCAAATCAAGATTAGGCGTATTGAGTACAACATTTCTGGCGATTACACGGTACTTGTCCATATCTATCTGTGCACGGCTTCCGCGAACTGCAGGCCCTTTTGTCTGATTGAGTATGCGAAACTGTATGCCCGCTTCATCGGTAATGAGTCCCATTTCGCCGCCGAGTGCATCAAGCTCACGTACCAAATGCCCTTTTGCGAGTCCGCCTACGGCAGGATTACAGGAAGTTGCCCCGACATTTTCCGCAAGCATGGAAATCATCAGTGTTTTGTTCCCCATTCGAGCTGCCGCCAAAGAAGCCTCTATACCGGCATGTCCACCGCCTACTACTATTACATCATAATTCATTTATACATCCTGTTAGCATAGCTTGTTTATATAAGTAGTTTAATTTTTTGAGAATGGGCTAATTAAGGGCACCTCTAAAAACCCTGATATATCTCAACATTATAGCGAAGGTACTAATGCAAGGCAAAACTACGCAGGAGCTACGAGTAGCTTCAAGTGGTTTTAACGAAGCAGTAGTGCTTTTGCTATAATGCCCTGCCGGAGCCAAAAAGAGAAGCAATCTTGCACAAAATTTTCGATCACCGTAGCTACGGCTATGCTTCAAGAAAAGTTTTGCACAATCTCACTCCTCTTTTTGGCTTTGAGGGATATCAGGGTTTTTAGAGATGCCCTTAAATTACTTATATAAACTTACTTTATTAATACGAATTTTATCATTTTTCAGTATCATTTGCATAATATAAAGTAAATTACCTGAGGTTTTTAAGATGCGTACAGATTTATTTCAAGATTATGTACCCGAAATACTGGTTTATGACCCAGAAATTGACGGCAGTTACAAGCATAAAATACGGGACGAACATCTCAGCAGCAAAGAAAAATTATTAGAAAAAGTAAGAAAAGCAAAAGCAGCCGCCAAAGGCAATACAACAACTTTTAGACAACCAATTCGTACGGAGAATGAAGAATAATGATACAAAAAGCAAACGAAGCCTATAATTCCGGTGATTTTGAAACTGCATACAAACTTTATACACAGCTTGCCCAAGAAGGCAATGCCGATGCGCAAACCTCTTTGGGCTATATGCACCAAATGGCACAGGGGTGTGAAAAGGATGAGGCAAAAACACTGGAGCTGTACACAAAGGCAGCCGAGGCAAAACAGCCTTATGCCCTTTTTAATCTCGCTATTTTATATGAAAACGGTATTGGCGGTGTCAAACATGACATGTTCAAAGCATATGAGCTGCATATGGAAGCGGCAACAAGAGGCGTTCCTCCTGCCATGTATGAAGTTGCGCTTATGCTTGAGCGCGGGCTTGGCTGTATGCAAAACTACTCAGAAGCCGCATTTTGGTATGAAGAGGCGGCAAAACGCGGACATTTGCAGGCATTTAACAATCTTGGCGCACTCTACAAAGAGGGCCATGGCGTGATACAGAACGATGCAAAAGCTTTTATCTGTTTCAAGCGTGCAGCTGATGGCGGACTCACAGAAGGGCTGTATAATCTTGGACTCCTGTATGATCAGGGAATAGGCTGTGAAGAGGATCATGACAAAGCCCTTGACCTGTGCCGAAAAGCTGCCTATCAAGGACATGAAAAAGCCAAAGCTATCATTAAGGGTCTTCAAGAAGACGGTAAAATCGTCTTCTAGTTTTTTAACACGTGAATCGGAACACGTCCCGATTCACTGCGCTAGCCTCTCATGAGGCAGAGGAGAAACAGATATATGTTTACAGGACTAATCAGAGAAGTTGCAACAGTGAAAAGCTTTGTGGGTTCCACTCTCAGTATCAGAGCAACATACAAAGCCGGTATCGGTGATTCAATTGCCGTAAACGGTGCCTGTTTAACCGTAGTAAAAGTAAATCCAGACGGCTTTGCCGTAGAACTCTCTCCTGAGAGCCAAAAACTTTTGGCCATTGAAAATTATAAAAACGAGGTGCATATAGAACCTGCTATGAAAATGGGTGACCGGTTTGAGGGGCATATCGTTCAGGGACATGTTGATACTGTAGGCACCATTCAAGAGATCAAAAACAACGGCAACTCTTATGATGTTTTTATCACAGTAGAGAAGAAATTTATTCCCTATATTGTGCCAAAAGGCTCCATTACCATTGACGGGGTCAGCCTTACGGTCAATGATGTCGACGAAAACAGTTTTCGTCTGACTATCATTCCCCATACAATGAAAGAGACACTTTTTAAGAACTACAAAAAAGGCAGTCGTGTCAATGTCGAGACAGATATGTTTGCCCGGTACGTCGCACATATCATCAAACATCAAAAATCAACTTCACTCTCATGGGATGAAGTAGATCGAATAAGTGCAAATTATTAATTTTTTTCTGTAGTGCGGGCTGAAAACGCCAGGAAAGTTGTGGCAGTCGGCACTGAAGTACCGATTCCGGGAAAATAAATGCCAGGAACCCATCCTTCAGGGTGGGCTGAGAGAAAAAGCAAAGCAACAACAATCAGCAGTGCAGAAAAAAAGTTGACAACCAATGGAGTACAAATCAAAAATCAGATATTAAAAGACAATTTCGGACATAACAGCTTTAGAGAACTCCAGGAAGAGGGTGTGGATGCCATCTTAAAGGGGCAGGATTTACTGATGATACTGCCAACCGGCGGCGGAAAGTCTCTTGTGTATCAGCTCCCGACGATGATGATGGAGGGCATTACTATTGTCATATCTCCTCTAATCGCCCTGATGCAGGATCAGGTCCGCGCACTGCAGGCACAAAACATATCTGCACAAATGATAAGCTCGGCACAAAGTTATGAAGAGGTGCAGGATATTATATCACAGGCATACAGCGGTGCTTTAAAGTTTTTGTATCTCTCTCCCGAACGCTTAAACAACGGACATACCATTGAACTGCTGCACGGTTTACATGTAAACTTCTTTGTGATTGACGAGGCACACTGTATCTCCCAGTGGGGACATGAGTTTCGTGATGATTATCGTGCCTTGGGAAATCTCAAACACAACTTTCCACATACGACAATCGCCGCTTTTACCGCAACTTCAACAGACAATGTCACACAGGATATTTTAAGAGAACTGCGTCTTGAAAACCCTCTTTTGCTCAAAGGAAGAGTATTTCGCAAAAATATTTTTATTTCTGCGCAAAGACGCATAAGCAACGGTCATGCACAGCTTAAAAACTTTTTGGCAAGACACCAAGACGAAAGCGGAATCATATATGTGAGTTCGCGAAAAAAAGCCGAAGAACTCAGCACTTTTTTAAATGTCAACGGCTACAAATCTCTTGCCTACCATGCAGGCCTGCCTCAACATGTAAGAGAACAGAATTTTAAAATCTTTGTCAACGACAAGATCAACATTATGGTGGCGACCATTGCCTTTGGCATGGGCATAGACAAAAGCGACATCCGTTTTGTCGTGCATATGAGCCTGCCAAAGTCACAGGAGAACTACTATCAGGAAATCGGACGTGCGGGACGTGACGGTGAAGACAGCGAAGTGCTGTTGCTGTTTAATGCAGGCGATATGGCACAGCATAAACGATTTCTGGCAGACATCGAAAATGAAGAGTACAAAGCCCATCTTGATACAAAAATAGACAAAATATACAAATATGCCACCAGCGAAATCTGCTTTCACAAACAGCTTGCCGAATACTTTAACGACACTCTTGATGCCTGTAAAGAACGCTGCGACAACTGTCTGACATCCGATGACAAACGCCAGGATATCACCAAAGAGGCACAAATGATTCTCAGTACAATCTACAAGACCAATCAGGGTTTTGGAAAAAACTACATCATAGATATTCTTCGCGGTTCCACTGAACAAAAGCTGCTTGCCAACGGTGCTGACAAGCTTTCAGTCTATGGCATCGGCTTGGAACTAAGCAAAAAAGAGTGGTTTGTCATCATTGAACGCCTTTTGGAATTAAAAATCTTACTGCTGGGTGATTTCAGCGTTTTAAAACTCACAAATGATGCCATAGCCGTACTCAAATCACAAAAACTTGTAGATATCAAATCTTCCAGACTCCAGATAAACATAAAAGAAAAAAAGATCAAACAGGCAAAAGAGTTTGATTATGATGAAGAGTTATTTGAAAAACTTCGGGCAAAAAGAGCCGAACTCGCAAGTGAAATGGGGGTACCTGCCTACATCATTTTTGGAGATAAAACACTCAAGCATTTAGCCAATGACATGCCGACGAACAAAGAAGAGATGCTTGAAGTAAACGGTGTGGGAGAAAAGAAATTCGCACAGTTTGGAAAAGAGTTTTTGGATGTTATCAATGACTAAACAGGTGACAAAAAATTCAGTTCACTGTCTCGCAAGGGTTGTACGTCAGGGTTACATGTAATCTTGTGTTGCATATTCACCGGTTCAAAGTTGCTTAACTCCCTCAGAGATGCCACCGTTGCAGCTCTGAAATCCTCTCCTTTGTTTAAATAAATATAAAACCCGTTTACATGTAAGGCCAGACGGATTTTGAGTGCTGTAGAGTATGTTGTCAAAATCGCATCTTTTTTCATACTCTTTTTTATATCACTGAAATACTCCTGTGTCCAGAGCATCGGATTTGCGTCAGGCGAGAAAGCATCCTGATAGACAATGTCAAATTTGTTTTCAAATTTGTTTACATACTTCCGTGCATCCCCTAAAAAAAGTTCTATGCAAAGCGTCTCATCCTCATATCTTCCCTGTGTACTGAGTGCTGTTATTACCTCGTGCAGTATTTTAAATTCCTCCGGATAGTGAAAAGAAGGCAGGGATTGCACCAGTTTTGCATCCGACTCCGGAGAATATATATGCAGTTTTATCTGCGGTGCATATTTTTTGTAATGCAATACTGTTGCCAGAGTATTAAACCCGAGTCCGTAACAAATATCTAAAATAGCCACCTCTTTTTTCTCCTTTACATGTAAAGAAGCAGGAAGTATATGCTTTTTCAAGGACTCATGCAGAGCGCCGTCTCTTGTTGAATGATAGTGCTGGGCATACTCTTTTGAGTAGGCCGTATAGCTTCCGTCTTTTGTAAGTTCCAGGGTATGCATATCTGTGTCGAATCTGTCTGTATCTTTTTTCATGATGCTATTTTACCATTGTGTTACTCAAAATATTGCACAGAGAAACAAATTGTAAAAATTTCTAATAATAAATAATCGTTTAAGTTTAGTTCTGTAATAATAAAGGATAATTATTTTCCATTAAGAAAATAGTTCTTTAAAGGATTTATTATGCAATCATACAAACATACCATTGTAGATGGTGATGAAATCGCAAAATGGTGGCCAAATCAGCTTAATCTTAAAATACTTACACAGAACAATCCGTGTCTGACGCCTGCAATATCAGAGTTTTCTTACAAAAAAGCTTTTGGGACACTCCCCTATGAAGAACTCAAAAAAGATCTTATTTCGCTTATGACGACTTCCGTTTCCTGGTGGCCTGCCGATTATGGGCATTACGGTCCTTTTTTTATTCGTATGGCATGGCACAGCGCCGGAACTTATCGAATCACAGACGGACGCGGCGGCGCAGCAACAGGCAACCAGCGCTTTGCCCCGCTTAACAGCTGGCCCGATAATGTTAACCTGGACAAAGCCCGCCGTTTGTTATGGCCTCTGAAAAAGAAATATGGAGAAAAAATTTCCTGGGCGGATTTAATGATACTTGCCGGAACTGTGGCGATGGAATCTATGGGTTTACAGACTTATGGTTTTGGCGGCGGCCGTGAAGATATCTGGCAGACAGAAGAAGACATTTACTGGGGAGAGGAAGAGGAGTGGCTTGCAGACAAGCGCCATTCAGAGGACAAAAAGCTTCAAAACCCATTAGCTGCTGTACAGATGGGACTTATCTATGTGAATCCTGAAGGCCCTAACGGAGAACCCAATGTTTTGGCTGCCGCTGAGGACATACGGGTAAGTTTTCGTCGTATGGGTATGAATGATGCAGAAACAATTGCGCTTATTGCAGGCGGCCATACTTTTGGCAAAAGCCATGGAGCCGCTGATCCAAAGAAGTATGTAGGTCCCGAACCTGAAGCAGCCCCATTGGAACAACAGGGCTTTGGTTGGAAAAACAGCTATAAAAGCGGCAAAGGAGCCGATACTATTTCAAGCGGCTTGGAAGGTGCCTGGACACCGACTCCCACAAAATGGGACAACAGCTATCTTGAAATCCTGTTTAAATATGAATGGAATCTTGAAAAAAGCCCTGCAGGTGCGTGGCAATGGGTCCCTGTCAATCCTGATGCAGAAGATTTGGTCCCTGATGCACATATAGCAGGGAAAAAAGACAAAACAATTATGTTTACAACAGATTTGGCGCTGCGAATGGATCCTGAATTTGAAAAAGTTTCCCGCTCTTTTTTAGAAAATCCGGAATTATTTGCCCAAAGTTTTGCAAAAGCATGGTTTAAACTGACACACCGGGACATGGGTCCAAAATCACGTTATCTTGGGCCGGAAGTACCGCAAGATGAGTTCCTGTGGCAAGATCCGCTTCCTGCTGTTAATGAGGATACGCTGATAAATGACGATGAAACAGAGGCTCTTAAAGAAGAGATTTTACAAAGCTCCCTGCAAATCTCCGAGCTGCTGTATACCGCCTGGTCATCTGCTGCAAGCTACAGAGATTCAGATAAAAGAGGCGGTGCCAATGGTGCAAGAATTGCTCTGGAACCACAAATAAACTGGCAGGTGAACGATCCGAAACAGCTGCAACAAGTATTATCTGTTTTGCAAGAAATTCAAAAAGATTTCAATGAAAATCATAAAAATAAAATTTCACTTGCGGACATGATTATCCTTGGAGGAGCAGCGGCACTTGAAAAAGCTGTACACAATGGCGGCTATGCAAAAAAAGTTCCTTTCCTGCCGGGAAGAGTTGATGCGACACAGGAGCAGACTGATGTTCACAGTTTTGCATACCTTGAACCAAAAGAGGGAGATGCCTTTAGAAATTATCTTCCAAAAGAGTCTCAGGTGCCTGCTGAACGTCTTTTACTCGACAAAGCACAGCAATTGACACTGAGTGTTCCTGAAATGACAGTGCTCATCGGTGGGCTGAGAGTGCTCGGGATCAATTATAGCCAAAGTGATTATGGAGTGCTCAGCGACAAAAAAGAAGTACTCAGCAATGATTTTTTTGTAAATTTGGCAGATATGAATATACAATGGTCTGCAACAGATGAAACACACAGCTTATTTGAGGGCCGCCAAAACGGCGAAATTCGATACAGAGCCACACGCGCAGATTTGATTTTTGGTGCAAACTCGCAACTGCGAGCACAAACAGAATTTTATGCCCAAGATGACAAACAGGAACAGTTCGTAGATGACTTCATTTCGGCATGGGATAAAGTGATGAATTTAGACAGGTTTGATGTTTTATAAAATTATTTGATGATTTCTTGATGAAACACTTCTTTTAGCTCATCAAAAGGAATCATCTCCTGTGTCAAACGAACTGCAAAAGGGGCAGGTGAAGTTTGAGAAAAATTATAACCCGTTGCCCCACATAGAAGACTTTTTAAAATAAGTCCCTATTTTTAGGGTTTTATCAAATGTCATAAAAAAAGTTATACGACTTTTTATACGAGTCATAATAATTTTACTTGTGTTGATTTTCAAACCATCTCTCCACTTCTTCGACATTATAAATAATCTTTCCACCCTCTACTTTTTGATGGTATGGTAAAGGGTTATTATGTCTTCCTCTATAATTCTGCTGTGCAGTTTTTGAGACATTATATATTTCAGTAAACTCTTTAACTGATATATTTTTCTTTGATTGTATCTTAATCATATGTTTTTCAATTTCTAAAATTTCTTTGTATCGTTCTTCTTGTTTTAATAAATTGTTTAATTTTATGAGTGGTTTATCATATTTATCGGTGGTTATTTTGTTTAATTTGTCTTTTTCTTCAAAATCATAGGTATTTGTTCTTATATTTTCATTTTCAAATATTTCTTTATTTCTATACTCTAAAATATGTTCTATAACCTCTTTAATCTCTGATATATCTCTTTTATTCAAACTTCATTCCTCAAAATCAACTAACTTAAATTTTAATGACACAAATATTAAAAGATACAAAAACAATCGTCTTAGATTGTTTTCTATCTTCCCAAAAAACATTAGCCGTGTTTTTCTAAATCTGTATCAAAAGGAAACCCCCACAAGAATTTCACATAAAATTATATCTAAAAGAACTATGATTGTGTGATTTTTTTATTTTTTATCTTTATGTCTGTTTTTAAAGTATTAGACTCTAATTTTGGTAGTTTATCTCGTGAAGAAGTAAAAGTGAATTCTTCTTCTTTTCTTAATTCTTCTTCTTTTCTTAATTTCTTGATTAAATTGTTATCGTGTTTATCAATTAATTTAATATTATAATTATATTCATCTACTTTGTTTCTCAAATAATTAGAAGTTTTTTTCAAACCATTGTTTAATTCAGAACTTCTATTAAACATTGATTTAACTTTACTTTTGAAACTATCGTATCGTTTTGATAATTTTGAAACGATACTTTCAAGAGATTTAATTTTTTGTTCTTGTTCTTTTATAACTACTTCGTGGCTCGATATTAAACTATCTGCTTTTAACAAAGTAGTTTTATATGTATTAATTTCACTTTCAAGAGTTGTTATTTTATTTTCATAAGTTGTTTTAACTTTTTCAATCTTTCCCTCTATTTCTTTGTCTTTCTCATTGTTTGCTTTATTTACAGCAGTTTCAATAATAGTTTCTGTATTTTGATATAATACATCATAATCTTCTTTCAAACTCCCATTTTTTGATTGTAAATCTTTAATAGTTTCTTTTAATTTAAGATTTTCAATATTTGCTTCTTTGTAAATTCTATCTTCAATCTTTTTAACTTCATTGTCATAAGTATCAATTTTCACAAGTTTTTTAACCTCATTAACCAATGAATTTTTTACTTTCTCTTTATCTAGGAGAGTGCCACCATATTTGTAATTTTTTCCATCTTCTAAAATATTATTTATTTTTCTTTTTATAAGTGGTGTCATATCTTCTTTTGATACTTTTTCCCTTGCTTCTTTAATTTTAACAATTTCTTTATTTCCCTTGTCTATTTGTTCATCGACTGTTTCAAGTGCTTTGTATTTATCTTGTAATTTTTCTTCTAATTTATCATTTTCAGATTTTAATGCGACTTCTCTCTGTAATTCCTTTGATACATAATCAATTTCACTTTTGAAATCTATTTCAATATTTTCAAGTGAAGATATATTATCTTCTAATTTTTGTTCTTGTTCTTCAAGTGAAGATACATTATCACTTATCTATTTCTTGTTCTTCAAGTTGTTCAATCTCTTCTATTAACTCTTGTTTCCGTTGTTTTTCCAATTCAATATCTAAACTTCTACCGTTGAATTGTCTGTTATTTATACTTAATCTTTTATTCTTCTCAATCTCTTGTTTTTGTGTAATTGTAAAGTCATTAAAACCTAAAACTGCATTGTAATTTTTCTTATGAAACAAGTGTTTATTTATATCTTCATAAATGAATTCTTGTAAGTTTTTCCCTTGATTTTTAATCTGTGTAAGTGTTTGTTTTCTTACTCCTTTTTCATCAATATATCCGACATCTTTTTTAATAATTTCATCACTAAATCCCTTGCTTTTCAGATATTCAACGACTAATAAATGTTGTTGTATGTAATAATCAAATTCTCCCGTCTCTTTATTTTTTGTATTTATAAATAAATGAGAGTGATATCCGCTTTCTTTTTGTTCATATTTTTGATTATGTTCTTTCTCCCATTTCTCAATATTTTCGGGTTTTTTTGACATATGTAATTCGTCATTATGTGAAACTCCAACAACAATATCATAATTTTTAAAATGTCTTCTAAAAAAATCTTGACTGTATAACAACATATCTTCACTTGATATGTCGTCAATATTATTTTCAAATGGTATTTTAACGACAAATTCAACGAATTCAACTTTATCAACTGATAACTTTGCTTCTCTCCTCTCTTGTGCTTTTCCCACTTTTTCGATGACTTCAATATATTTATCTAAGTTGTTTCTAATTGTTTTTTTAGTGTTTAATGTTTCAAAATAGACAATTAAATTATTTCTATTGACTCTATGAGGTTCATTAGCAAACTTTTCTAATAGTTCGTGAAACTCTTTATCTTCAATCTTTTCTCTTAAATACTTTAAAGATTTATATCTTTTATTTGAATCTGATTTTGATAATTTTACTGGTTTTAATTTTCCGATTTCTTTATTTTGATTTGTTTTAATAACAGTATCAATATAATCTAAATATGTTTCTTGTGTCATTTCATTTAAATTTTGCAAAAAATCTTCACTTTTACCATTAAATAAAATCTTATTTAAATTTTCTTTTTCTCGTTTATAACTGATTGAACTTTCTCCATCAATTTCAACTCTCAAACTGTGTCTTAACGACTTTGCTAATTTTGCTAATTTTTTAGTAGTGTAAATAATTGTTGATAAATAAGCACTTCCATTTCTCATAATTTTTTTCTCCATTTTTTATAATTTTCTTTTATAAATATGTGTGTGTTTCTGCTCTTAAAAAATCTTTGATTTTTCCCTTTTCGTAGAAAAGTCTCCCTCATACTTCTAAATATACGCAGTAGATTTTGGAGTATGAGAATAGGAGATAACATATTCACATATGTATAATTATAAAGCAACAAATTTTCTTTTAATTAATTTATTTTCTTCTTCTCCTCTTCCCGTCTTCAATTTTGCTAAAAATTGATTTCAAAACATCAAAACGAAAAACTTTTCGGATTGGTAAATGTCTAAAATTTTTCATACTAAAATAAAAATGGGAGTTTACTTTTTGATGGGGTATAAGTGATATTTTTCTTTCATTTCGTTTAATGTAATTAAATACCTATTTATTTAGAAATATATATGGTTTTTTTGTATGGAGTTTAGACTCCATTTAGATGGGCAGTCGTAAAATAGGGAGTTATTTAATAAATATCTCTGATTTTATTTTCAATATATCTTTCGATTTCGTGTCCGTGTTTCTCAATTAAATCTTCACGACAATAAGCAAGAATAGATTTAATAACTTCAATATCGTTGCCAAATTCACTTTCAAACTCATTTTTAAATCTTTTCAAAAATGACATATCAACAATACTTTTGTCAATTTTTAGCTTTCTTCTTTTAAATCTGTTATATTCGATAGATTTATATGTCTTCAAATATCGTTCATAATTAATAAAATCATATTTGTCTATACTTTCTATTGATTTTTTATTTTTAACTGTTTTAAGTGTGTTTTTGTTATTATTTTTAACTCTTTTGTCTTCATCTCTTGTTCGCCACTTCATATTAAGTTCTTTGATTAAGTTTTCCCAGTATTTAAGTGAATATAAGATGTCTGTTTTCCACCATTTTACTTTAAAACCATTTTTGGCATTTATGGTATTCGGTAATCTTCCAACCCTTGACATATCAAATGTATTGTCTATCTTCTCTTTATCTTCGTTAAATACTTCCTCTTGCAGGTATTTTGTCAATGTTTTAGATATTTCATAGATATATTCAAAATTTGTTTCAATAGGTTTATCAAATTGATATATAAATTGATACTTGTCTTGCGAAGTTTGAATAATATAACTTGGTCTTCCAAAAATTTCTTTAACTTTATTTCCTACTTCATAACCATCTTTATCAAAATCAAAGAATAACGACTTAATTTTATGTAAATTATCTTCTTTTCGACTTATTTCTCCATCAATATATTTAAAAGTGTTTATACTAAAATAAATGCTTTGTTTAAGTTCTTGTCGTTCTTTAAGTTCTTCAACAAAATATTTAAAAGAATATTTATGTTTATATACAGATAATTTAAAATCGTTCGGATGTTCCTTTGCAGTGATAAAGAATAATTCTTTATCGTTAAAATATTCATTGATAAAATCAATCATTATTCTTCTCCTTTTGATAAATTACTTATTATTTCTTGTTCTTCTTCTGTATGTTTAAAAATATATATATCTTGTCCCTTACTTTTATCTAACATCTCTTTTCTTTTTTTCTGTTGTTGTCTATCTTTTACAGCTCTTTCATTTTCAACGACAAGAAGTTCAATTACTTTTTTATTATCTTGTTCTATGAAAGCAATAGTTATATCTGTTTTTGTATTTATACCTTTGATTGATTTAACCATCTGCTCTTTTGCTTTTGATAAATATTTATAATCACTTTGAAAAATAATATTCAATTTTTCTAATGTTAAATTCTTTATAACTCCACCATTAAAACCCACATATTGCTTACAATATTCATATAATTTAATTTGTTTTACTCCTGATAATATAGCAGTATATTTATTGTGAATTATTGTATAACTACCACTTGAATTTTCATTTAAAAATTTCATCATTTTTTTACTTACTTCAATATTATATATTACTTCTCCACTTGGAAGTTTTTCCCTATCAAACCCTGATATTAAAGACATAACAACATAATCAAAAGTTCTACCTTGTTTGTCTGTGTATTTATCTAATTCAATCTTTCCCTCTTGTAAATTTTCCATTGCTTCTTTAATAATAGTGTCGTATCCTTTACCACTTATTTTTAAAGTTTTTTTCATATCAATCAGAGGTATAGATATTTCGTTCTTTTCTAAAACACCATTATTTTTAACCATTCTTAAATTCATTTCTCTGTATAAAAAATTTCCCAAATTATGAGAGTGTTTAGTTGATTTAATATTGCTTTTTCCTTTAATTATTCTATTGCTCTTTTTAAAAGTTTCCTCTATGGATGGAATATCATTAAAAACAATAGGAATGTTATAATTTTCTTGTTTTTGCTTCTTTTTAAGTTTAGTTTGTTTTTTGTCATCTTTAAGAATATCTTTGATTAAACTACTCATTTATTGCCTCCCATTTACCCATAAATTCAAGTTGTTCTTTTTTGTCTATAATGAAACCTATTTGAATACCTTTAAACCATAGAGAGATATAACCACTTGCTGATTTAGTTATCTCTGCTTCCCATCTGTCAAAACTAATATTTATATCTTTTCCTAAAACTAATAAATAACTTTTTTCCATTTTTTCAATTTTCATTTTTATCCCTTATTAATTACAAAATATTTAATATATTTTATAAGTTATTATTATTATAGTATATAATTTCTACTTTTTCTAAAAAAAAGAAGTTTTTTAAAAAGAATATTGAAAGTTTTTTGAAAGTCCCTATTTTATGAAGTATTTTAATGGTTCTAAAAAAAAGAAATTATGTATAATTGATTATATGAAATTAGATTTCCCTGAAAAAAAGAAAAACCTCCCTGAAAAAAAGAAAAACCTCCCTGAAAAAAAGAAAAACCTCCCTGAAAAAAAGAAATTTATTCTCGAAACACCTATAAATCACATATCTTTCAGACTTCCCAATATATACTAATATAGTCTAAGATAATCTAATATAGTTCGATTTTTTGATTTATTGAAAATTACTGCATTAAAAGTTTAATGTTTTGTATCTTTAAATCACTCTTGCGAGTGAAGACAGAAAGAGGAGAAAGAAAGAAAGAAAGAAGAATTCTTTATCTAAAATTATAATTTGGTGTAGTTGTAGATATAAGCTGTGGATACTCTTGAACCTTACACCACTTATAACCCTCTTTGCGATAATACCCTGGGATTTTTTTCTTTACTATTTTAGATTTATAGCAGTTCTCGTAAGTCCCTGATATTTTCCATAAATCATAATGCTTTTTATCTTTGATTTTATAGTTATTTTTGTAAGTTTTTGTTTGGTAGATTTTTAGTTGATTATTTACAATCTCGTAGTTATAGATAGTATTTGTAGTTTGGTTTTTCACTTCTCCCGTCTTATTAAAAATAAGAGTATAAACCTCTCCTCTTTTTTTGGAGAACTCTTTACCAAAGGAGGTAAAACCATTCAGTTTGAGTGATGATACCTCCCACACACCTGTAATATTTTTAGTGGTGTATGGTTGACCATATAAACTAAAAGATACTAAAAGTAATAATATAGTTTTTTTCACTTTACTATCTATGCCTTAATATTATATTTTTTCTTTAATGCTTCATAGGCTCTCAAAGCAGATAGCTGGTTGTATTTTTTTAATAATACAACGAGATTATCTGATTCCTCCTTGTATTTCTCAAGACCAGAAAAATATTCAACAGTATCTCTATCCATATATTTAGTAAAAAAGTCTGCTAATTCTTTAGAATATCCTTTATCAAGATATTTTAAACCATTAATTAT
Organism: Sulfurimonas sp. NWX367; assembly: GCF_039667065.1. NCBI lineage: Bacteria > Pseudomonadati > Campylobacterota > Epsilonproteobacteria > Campylobacterales > Sulfurimonadaceae > Sulfurimonas > Sulfurimonas sp. NWX367. The sequence goes on from NZ_JALCZM010000003.1 coordinate 187,754, forward strand.
ATCTATATACTCATGCTCAGTGAAATAATATTCATCTCCACGAATCTTTTTTATAGCCATAGCCTCTTCGATGGTATCAATATCATCAAAACCAGAAGCATATATACCGAATCCAAAAACAGAAATTCCAGAAGCAACTAATGGATCCGAATAATATGTTTCAAATGCATTAAAGGCTTTTTTGTAATTGTTATCTTTAATACTTTTAAAATTATTGTCTGTCAATAAATTTGCTATATTGCTGTAGCTTATTGAACTCAATTTCTCCTCAGTTTTTTCTGTCATACTACCAATATATAAGTGTAATGCCATTGTTGAAAAAAACAGAACTACCAATACTGCAGCAGTTTTTAAAATAAATCTCATTATTTTAGTTTTAAAAATCAAGTTAATTTTTTGGAACCCAAAATTTAAGATTTTCAATGTCAAAGGCAGTAATATTATAGCCAAAGCAATCACTCCAAAGATAGCAACAACAGGCCAAATAGCATCTAATTTTGCTCCACCCATAAATAATTTAATAATAGTAAATATATAAATAGCGGCCACAACCAACGCTAAACTTCTATAATATTTTAAATAAAAATTACTCATATTTGTAGGGCTTAAAAATTTTGTTTTATAACCATAAAAATAAAACCAAATTAAAAGTGCCAAAGGAGCTGCCAATCCAAATACTATTGCTATTAGAGCAATAGCCACAAGTCCAGCCCATCCTTGTGCATTTCCCAACATAACTTCACTTACTGCTGAACCACTTTTAGGATTTAAATTAACTTCTTCTCGAGAGTTATCATAATAAAGCTTTCCATCTTTATCAGTGTATGCCATTAATTTTCCTTATATTTTTGTGGAAAGTATTATATCTCCCCCCCCTTATATAAATATTAAAATTAACATTTTTTATCAATTTTTATGATTTCAATCTAATTAATTCCCAATATCTATTATATGCCTCTTCAATATCTTTATATTCAAAACTTAAATAGTGATTGATAACTCCTCTTTGTTTATGATTTAGACAACTATCAGCAAGAACACTATCAATCTTTAAATCTTTAATCATAATTGACAAAAGTAGCCGTCTCATGTCATGAGGAGATATTCTCTTATTGTTAAAAGTTTCAATATTTGCTAACTTTACCAATCTTTGGAATACTTGATACATAGAACCTTTTTTGACTGTTGGGAAAATCAAACCTGATTTTATAGTTTTCAAATATGGTATAACTTCTTCGGGGATGGGATATCTATAATCTTCTTTTGTTTTTGTTATAGTTTTTGGTGCGATAATCATTTTTCTATCTAAATAACAATCTTCAATCGTTAATTGTCTTAATTCTCCGTGTCTATGAGCTGTCATTACAATCATCATTAAATATGCTCTCATTTCTTCTTTTTGATTATAAGCAAGTGCTTCATATTTCGGAACTGCATTATATAATTTTCTTACTATATCAAGATTATTTTCAAATGTTCTTAACTCTATTTTCTCACGAACTGGCATATTATATGTTTCTATCATATCAACGACATTAGTATGTATTCTTCCGTTTTTCATTTCTTCAATAAAAATAGGACGAACAATTCTTTTAAATTGATTTTTCGTTGAATTTTCAACATGGGACATATTGTCATCGTATAATTTTCTTAAATCTTCATAAGTGATTTTTGATAATTTCTTATAACCGATTGTATTTCTAATATATTTATTATAAAAATAATCATAACTTTCTACTGTTCTTGCTCTCCAAGTACCATTTTTTAACGAAATTTTCTTTCTTTCGTCATAAAGTTCATTTAGTGTTTCTTTTGTCAAAACAAATGGGTTTCTACCTTTTGAAATTTCAATCTTGATTTCTGCTAATTTTTCTAATGTTTTCTTTTTAGTTTTACACCCATACAATTTAGTAAAATTTTTCACTGGATACTCTCTACCCTGATACATAAATCTTACATAATAATTCTCTGTTCCATTCTTCAAAGTCTTAACTGTTATATTATCTTTTTTCATACCGTTTCCTTGTCTTATGACAGTATAGCAGTATTTTAATTTTATACGACTTTTTATACGAGTTAAACTGTAATAAAGTGGTTCAAAGTGGTTCAAAATAAAAATCAGATTATTGATTAGACCCCACAAATAGGGGTATTAAGTAGGTATTTAAGGAGTTATGGAAATGTTTATAAACCATTGCCCCACATGTGCATTTTTTTTGCCATGACCAGATCATATTCAGGCAGTATGTCTATGGCATTGGGGGCACGAAATTCAAATTTTTCCAACAGCTCTTTTGTCTTTTCTATATCCATTGTTCCTTTTTTTTGCATAATTATCACATTTGCCGTATTTGCAAGTGTTGTGTAGGCAATTCTGAGGAGCAGCTCCGGGTTTTGATGCCTAAAAAAAACATCTTTGAAAATTACGATGTCATGATCTCTGGGCAATGCACGAAAAGGTTTTGAAAAATTTGGTATATACTCTATTTTAATCTCTTTGAGGGCATCGGGAATTTGCAGCTTTTTTTCTGTATAAAGGGCTAAATGAAACTCACCCTCAACTGCTGCAATCATTTTTTGCAAAGCAAGGGTCGTTGCATCAATTTTGTCGGTAATCTGAATATAGTGATTTCCCGGCAGAGGGTTAAAAAGTTCTAAAAACTGTTTTAACTCCATTGTTTTTCCTAATATGCAAGATCATGCAGTTCTCGAAATAAATACGCTTCTACAATCTCATCAATCGTTTTTTGCGTATGTGCAACGAGTACCATCATGGACATATTCATAAAGTCCATAACAGGTTCACCATCGCTGTTTACAACAACGGCTTCAGACCAGTTCTCAAAACCGTCGTATGTGTCACAATGCAGTACCTCTACAAGTTCACCCTCTTCTATACGAAGCTGTGCCCATGTTTTTGCTTCTAAAACCGGTGTAATCTCGGCTTCTTGCACATCTGCAGTGTTCATCGGTACTAAAACCAACATTAGCTGTTTATCTCTTTAAGTTTCTTTTTACTCAGTTGCAGTTTTTTGTTATCCATCACGCCTATTTTATTCGAAAGAATGTCACTGGCAATTTTTTTGGCATTTTTAAGAGAGTGCATTTTATAGGTTCCGCACTGATAAATATTGAGTTCAGGAATATCTTTTTTGCTCTTTACATGTAAGACATCTTCCATAGATTTTTTCCAGGCCTTTGCCACTCTTTTTTCATCAGGAGTTCCAATTACCGACATATAGAATCCTGTACGGCATCCCATCGGCGAGAGGTCTATAATTTCAACATTTTTGGAATTTAAATGATTGCGCATAAATCCTGCAAAAAGGTGTTCCAAGGTATGAATTCCCCGTCCGTCCATTTTGTCTTCGTTTGGTTTGTAAAAACGCAAGTCAAAAACTGTAATTTTGTCTCCGCACGGTGTTTTCATAACTTTTGCTTTACGCACTGCAGGTGCCGGCATAATTGTGTGGTCAACGGTAAATGAGTCTAATAATGGCATGAGTCTATTCCTTAGTTTATATTATATGTATTTTAGCGAAAAAAATTGATGATAAATTGAAGGATGAAAGCAGGCATGAATTTTAGCCCGGACTGAAGTCTCTATGCCGTTAAGTTAAGAAAATAATGCTTTCTCGGAAGCGGTACTTCAGTGCCGGCTGTTGGAATAGTCTTGCCACTCCCAGCCCGGACTGAAGTCCGGGTTCCGAAAAATAAAGAAGTTTTAGATTTACTGTAGTTTGTGCCAAAGTCAGAAAAAGGCTAGGCTAACAGCCTGCCGTTTCTGACTTTTGTGTACCCCAAGGGCACTTTGTCGCTTTGCTCGGGCGCTAATGCGGTGAAGATGAAACTTCTTAAACGCGAGCTTCTTCTCGGCGGTTTAAGTACTCCCAGTTTGCATCTACACGTTCTTGCCACTCTTTAATAAGATGTTTGTATTCATCTTTAAAAAGATGCTTGAAACGTCCCTGTGCAGCCAGATATTCTTCAACAGGAATAACGTTTTTTGGTCTGTATGTTATGTTTAACTCATGCCCGTCAATGATTTCATAAAGCGGAAATACCAACGAATCAGTCGCAAGGTCCGTTAACAGCATCGTATCTTTTGGGTCAAATTTCCACTCGGTTGTACAAGGAGAAACTGCATTGATAAATACAGGCCCCTCCACTGCCATACCGTGTTGGATTTTTTTCACCATATCTTTCCATTTGTTTGGAGCTACCTGCGCCGCATACGGAATACCGTGGCTTGCCATAATGCTTACCATGTCTTTTTTGTTTTTCTTCTCACCGTAGCTTACACGACCTGCCGGTGCAGTTGTTGTGCTTGAACCGATCGGTGTTGAAGAGGAACGCTGTCCGCCCGTATTTGCATATACTTCATTGTCTAAAACAACATGCATCATATTGTGCCCACGCTCCATACAGCCTGAAATCCACTGAAAACCAATATCGTAAGAAGCACCGTCACCGGCAAAAGATACGAATTTAGGATTACGGTCAGGCTGCTTGAGACGGCCTTTGCGTTTTAATGCATTATACATGGCTTCAGCTCCTGCAACAGCAGTTGAGCCGTTTTCAAAACCGATATGAATCCATGAAGCATCCCATGAAGTATAAGGATACACTGCTGTACAAACTTCTAAACATCCGGTAGATGCTGAAAGAACCAGGTCATCATTCGTTGCATTTAAAACTTCACGAACAATGATAGAGTGTGCACAACCAGGGCAAAGAAGGTTTGCCCCTTCAAAACGGTCTGCTGATGTAGAAAACTCTTTTAAGTTTTTAATTTTTTTCATTTCACTCATCGTTTTTTCCTATAAAAATTGTAATTTCGGTCCACGAACACCGATAAATTGTTGTAGTGGAGTAAGCACCTTGCCGGCATCAGCATTTGCCTGCAGTTCAGTATACAGGTCTGTGAGATGTCTTTTTGTTAAATCTCTCCCGCCAAGACCATAAATGTAACCCGAAAGTAAGGCTTTTGTATCTGTGTTAAAAAGTGCACCCGCAATTTCATTAAAAAGCATACCCGGCGCTCCGTTTGGAGACGAACGGTCAAGTGCTGCTATAGCTTTTACATCTTTAAGCGCTTCTTGAATTTCAAAAAACGGAAACGGTCGAATAACGCGAAGTCCGACAACACCGGCCTTAACACCCTTTTCTCTCATCTCGGTTGCCACTTCACGGGCAGTTTCCACTGAAGTACCCATACATACAACACACACATCCGCATCATCCATATCATATTTTTCAACGATATTGTATTTGCGTCCTGAGAGTTTCTCGAACTCATCAAAGGCTGCTTGAATCTTTGGCATTACTTTTGTCATAAGGTCATTATGCTGGCGTGCTTTATGTTCAAAATGCCAGTCTTCTTCTGTTTGTACTCCGTGTGTTACCGGGTGTTCAAAATCAAGCATATCGTTCATAGGCTTGAAATCACCTACAAAACTGTATGCGGTATCATCATCAAGTGTATGCACACCCTGTGCTGTATGTGAAGTCATGAAACCATCCTGGTGTACCATACACGGCAGTCTCACATCATGATCTTCAGCCACTTTAAAAGCGATAAAGTTCAAGTCATACGCATCCTGAGGGCAGTATGCATCAAGCTGTATCCAACCGCAGTCGCGTCCAAGATACATATCTGAATGGTCACCATTTACGTTCAGCGGTGCAGCCAATGCACGGTTTACGACATTTAAGACAATCGGCAAACGCATACCGGAAGCCTGATAAAGCGTTTCAACCATTAAAGCAAAACCCTGTGAAGATGTTGCGGTAGCAACACGCCCGCCGGCAGCTGCAGCACCGATACATCCTGACATTGCCGCATGTTCAGACTCAACCATTACGAATTCACCCTCGACATAGTTGTCTGCCAAAAATTTTGCATATCCCTCAACTATAGGAGTTGACGGCGTAATCGGGTATGCGGAAACAACATCAATTTGACACTGTCTCATTGCCTGCGCAGCTGCAAAGTTTCCATCCCATACTTCGATATCTCTTAATTCCATTTTATCAAATGCCATCTATTTCTCCTTTGTCTCTTTAGCAGGCCAATTTGCTATTTCTGTTTCTTCGTCTGCCTGTTCCGGAAACATTAAAAGTGATTTTGGGTTTGTAGGACAAACCTCAACACAAATTCCGCACCCTTTACAGTGATCCATATCTATACCTATCATCTTTTTGTCTCTTGAAATAATTGAAATATCCGGACAGTAGACCCAGCAAAATTGGCAATCAATACAAAAATCCTTATTAAAAACCGGTTTTTCAATTCTCCAGTCAGCAACACTTGCAGAAAAAGAGCTGTTTTGTGAATACGGACGGTCTTCTTGGAGTGTACCCGCAATATCTTCTACTGCACCATCAAATGTACGAAGCATTGCTCCGATTTCAAATTCGTCCCAACCTGTATTTGCCATCTATAGCTCCTTATTTTACTTCATCATATGCGCGCTGTATGGCGATCATATTTGCATCAACAATTTTCTTAGGCAGTTTATCTAATATTCTCATCATATTCTCTTTAAAGAATTCAATATCATACATACCCGATATCTTCATAAAAGCACCAAGCATCGGTGTATTAGGAATAGGACGCCCAATCGTTTCTTGCGCAATTTTAATACAGTCAACCGTGTAAACATCTTTGCCCTCAAGTTTTGGCTGAGAGGCGACAAGTTCTTCTGTACTCATATGCGTTGTAATGATGTATTTTGTATTGTCTTTCCCGTTTACCGTAACATCTGTTGTGTATACCAAAGCGGGATCTATGACAAAGACATAATCAGGCTCCATATATTTTTCATGATTCATGATTACTTTATCATCCACACGATTATATGCTGTCATCGCAGCCCCACGTTTTGCAGAACCGTAAAACGCAAATGCCTGTACATGTTTACCAGTTGTAGAAATAACGTCTGCCAAACCCTTGGCACCTGTAACAGCACCTTGGCCAGCACGACTATGCCATCTAATCTCTAGCATAAATTCTCCTTCAATTTTCAAGAAACTTACTTTAACAATTTTTGTCAATTCTTAAGCTCTATTTTAGAACAGACCCACTTAAAGTTAGCTTGATAATATGATTAAGATTAACTTATACTATAAAGTGTGCGGTTTTTCTACTTTTCAGGTAACCGATTGCATCCAAAGAATCATTAAATATAATGTCAGAAAACTTTTTTAAACTTTTTTTCTCTTCATATCCACTCAAAACACCGATGGAATTGACACCGGCATTTTTTGCCGACAACAGATCCATCTGTGTATCTCCGATCATCCATATCTCTTTGTTTTTTGTATCAAAACTCTGCAGTGCTTTTAAAATCGGTTCCGCATGCGGTTTGGGATTTTGCACATGTTCTCTGCCTACAAGGACCTCAAATTTATCCATTAATCCGAAATGTTCCATTAAAATCCGGGAATATTTTCCTGTTTTTGTTGTCACTATTCCCAAAGAAGCAAATGCTGCTGCCGCTTCTACGGCCTCTTTGGCATTGGGCAGGAGTTTTGTTTTTTGCGTGGAAATTTCTCTGTAATGCTCTTTGTAGGTAGTGACAAAATCCAAAACAAGCGCTTCATCCACCCCGAGTTCTCTGTACATTACATCCAAAGGATGGCCGATAAGCGCCTTTATCTGTGCATCAGCGGGTACAGAGAAGCCGTGCACTGCAAAAGAGTTGTGAAAACTCTCCAAAATTGCCTCTGTCGAGTCTATAAGTGTGCCGTCCAAATCAAATAATATTATCACGTCAGTTTTTCTCCCATTGTATGTAGTTGTGCCATATACCGCTTTGTGCCGGTTGAATATGCTTTATCTTTTTGTTCACGGCCGTGATGGAATTTGGAATATACAAAAAAAGATAAGGGTTGTCCTCTGCAATGATTTTAAACATCTTTCTCCACAGCTCTCCCAGTTTTTTTCTGTCAATTGTCGCCTGTGATTTTTCTATCATTGCGTCTATTTCACTGTTGTGATAGCCTACAAGGTTAAAACCGCCCGGTTTATCGCTTTTTGAGTGCCAGAACATATAGGGGTCGGGTGTAGGTGAGAGTCCCCAGCCCAAAAGAACCGTGTCAAATTTATGCGGAAAAACCACCATATTTAAAAAGGCCTGCCACTCCATGACTCTCAGCTTGACAATTACACCGGCTTTTTTGAGCTGATACTGCAGGATTTCTGCCGCATAGGGGCGAATCGAGCTGGCGTTTGATGTGGCTATTTCAAAAGTAAAAGGGTGCTGCTCGTCATAACCTGCCTCTTTAAGCAGTCTTTTTGCCTCCCCAATATTTTGTGTCGGAGCTTTGACATCAGGATTAAAGGCAATTGTTCCCGGCAGAAACGGACCCGTGCAGACCTTTGCATGTTTTAAAAAAAGGATGTCGATGAGTTCCTGCCTGTCAATCGCCAAAGAGAGTGCGCGTCTGACTTTCGGATTTTGAAACTTCTTTTTTCGCAGATTAAATCCGAGATATGTATAGGAGAGAGTGATTTTTTCATATATATTGAAGTTTTCAAAAAATTTCTGAGTAAGCTGTCTTTCATAGACGAAAGGCTCTACACTGCCGATATCCAGTTGTCCTGATTTAAGCATCAAAAATCTTGTCATTGCATCACCGATAACATGGAAAGAAACAGTATCTATCTTTGGTCTGCCCTCGAAATACGCATCAAAAGCAGAGAGCTCTATATTTTTTGAGTATTCAAGACGCGTCAGTTTATAGGGACCTGTCCCTGTCGGATGTGTATTAAAAGAGGCGTTCATCAGGTTTTTTTCGTTTTTTAAAATATGTTCGGGGAGTATCCCCATCATCCATGTCTCAAGTGCCTTAAAGTAAGGTTTTGTGTATCGTACTTCTATTTTGTAGTCATTGATAATCCTGACGCTTTTGACAAAACGAAAATCTGAACTGTAAGGAGAAACTATTTTATCTGAGAGAAGTGTTTTATAGGTAAAGAGTACATCCTTGGCACTGAATTTTTTGCCGTCATGCCACAAAACATTTTTTTTCAGTTCAAAAACAAGTGTTTTATTGTCTTTAAAATAAAATTTCTCTGCCAAATCCCCTATAATCTCTTTGGAATCTTTGTCATATTTGACAAGCCCGTTAAATATAAAAGAGCTGATTTCCGAGGAAGAAGAATCTGTTGCCAAAACAGGATTGAGCCTTGAAGGATTTGACGATGTAGCCAGATGCAAAGTGGCTCCGTTGAGAGAGCCCAAGAAGAAACTCCAGGAAAAAAAAAGAAAAAAAACCGTCTTTGCCATTACTGTACAACTTTACCGTTTACTGTAAGTCTGCTGTCTGTAAATGCTATATCAAAATAGACACTCTGCGCATCCTCTTTTGCATAGGATACAATCACTGCTGCCAGAGGTGTATCTTCTATCATTTTGAGATAGAGTGCTTTTGCCACTTTTATTTTCATATTCATCTGTGCATTTGCAAGCAGCAACAGAGGTGACATCTTGAGTTTTTTGGCAAAATCTTTGTCCTGTGCTATTTTCAAATCACTTTGAATTTTCATACTGCCAAGTTCTTCAATCCTGTTGAGTGTTATATTTTCAAAGGAGAGGTCCGATACCTTTACATGTAAACCGTGTGCAAGCATGGCAAGCAAGGCCTGCTGTTTTATCTGTTTTGACTGTGTGAGTAACTGCGAAAATTTTTCATAGCTTTGTTTGTCCAGGTCCTCAATAGAGATATCGCTGTTGAATGCTTTGAGAGAAAAATTTAATTTATTTGCGTGAAATATCAAAGTATCTATAAAGCTTTTTGAATGCAATGCCACTTTGCCGTCTTTTTCAGAAGAAGAGGAAGCCATATCCACATTACCAAGAGATATATTGATATCATCCTGAGAATTTTTCATCAAAAACTTGATTTGAAATACTTTAGTATCCGTTGTATAGTGGGAAAAAGATGTAAATTCACTCCTGTTTTGCAAATTATTTATCTCAAAAGAGAGTGCATTTGCAGCATCTTCCAAAGCGAGCTTCATTGTTTGTAGATGAAAAGTCATATTTTCTGCTGCAAAAAGGCTTCCCTCTCCGCTGAACCTGACACCTTCTAACTGCATACGCACATTTGCATTCTTTTTTACACTGTAATGCGTATCTATATCTTTGACAAAGCCGTTAAAATCACTACTGAGCACATTGTACTCTACATGATACAAAAGCCCTTTTGTATTAAGAAAATCAGTAAAATATCTGTAGGCTTGCGGATTGTTTTTTTTCATCTCCTGCATAAGTGTATTTGCAAGCTGCAAAGGATATACCTCTACAGTCACAGCCTTTGAAAAGGGAATATTGCTGTAGGCAACATCTGCGCCTATTGTCGCACCTTGAAAAACTTTCTCTACAGCCGGCGGCACTGCTGATTTTGTGTAAGAACGTAAATAGTTTTGCAGTGCCTGTGTATCTTGCAAAACAAATTCAAAATGCTGTTTTGTGTTAAGATAACCGCTCTCTTTTGTACTCTTTTTAAGTACCAGACCCTGTGACTGCAAAACCTGAATATTTTCATCTATAAGTTTTTGCATGAAACTGTTGCCGAGAAACGGAAAAAGAAGCATTATGAGCATGGTAAACAGTGTGAGAATGAGCGTTGTTTTTTTCATATAAATACCTGCTTTTTTATGGAACAGACATTATATACTAATAGAGTTAATTTATTGTGTACTTTGCAAAGAGGAGATAAAAAAGAATTTTACCAATGCAAAAGGCATTGATAAAAATTCCAAACGATTAACGTTTAGAGAACTGGCGAGAACGACGAGCTTTACGCTTACCTGGCTTCTTACGTTCAACAACACGTGAGTCACGAGTCATCATACCTTCAGGTTTAAGCATTGCTTTTAATTCCGGGTTGTATGCTACCAAAGCACGGGAAATTCCGTGACGAAGTGCATCTGCCTGACCACCGAAACCACCGCCTAAAGTAGTAGCAACGATATCAACATTTGTTTCTTGTTTTGTTACTACCAATGGCTGTTTTACACGAAGTTTTTTCGCTTCAAGTCCACCCAACCATGCGTCTAACGAAAGACCGTTGATAGTGATTTTACCGGTTCCTGGAGTTAACCATACTTTTGCTACAGAGGCTTTACGACGACCTGTTGCATATATTTTATTTGCCATATAATCAGTCCTTATTTAGCAATTTGTGCAGTGTGAGGATGTTCAGCACCTGCATAAATTTTTAATTTTTTAAGCATTTTAGCACCAAGCTTTGTTTTAGGAAGCATACCGCGAGTTGCCAACTTATACAGTTTCTCAGGGTTCTTTTCTAAAAGCTCAGTCATTTTAACGCTCTTTGTACTACCGAAGTACCCAGAGTGAGAAAAATATTCTTTGTTTGCTATTTTTCCAAGACCGTTAAATTTTGCCTTAGAAGCATTGATGATAACTACATAGTCACCACAGTCGATATTAGGAGTAAAACACGGTTTATTTTTCCCACGAAGTATAGTAGCTACTTCAGTGATCATACGACCGAATGTTTTACCCTCAGCATCAATCAAAACCCATTTTTGATCGATTTGTTCAGGAGTTGCAATTTTTGTAAATTTCATTCTCGAACCCTTCAAGTAATTTTATTTGATGGAAGTATAGCCGTATAAACTTATAAACAACTGAATTTAAGTTATTTGTAAGTTTTGCCGATTAGGGTTTCTCTGCTATAATCTTGTAATGAAAAATTATCTTATTATACTTTTATTCTCCTTTACAACTGTTTTGGCGGGTACTCTCAACATTGCAACCGCGGCAAATGTCAGTTATGCCCTTCCCCGACTGATAAAAGAATTTCAGAAAAATAATCCGCAAACAAAAATACAAATGACTATAGGCAGCAGTGGAAAACTCACAGCACAGATAATGCACGGCGCACCTTATGACATTTTTCTCTCTGCAAATATGGCCTATCCAAAAAAATTATACGAAAAAGGCTTTGCTCTGACCAAACCGGTTGTGTATGCCCGGGGCGCGCTTGCTCTTTTTAGCACAAAAAAAAGAGAGTTTCAGCAGGGAACAGCTCTCGTTCTTGACAAAAACATCAGAACAATAGCCATAGCCAATCCGCAAACCGCACCTTACGGAATAGCAGCGCGTCAGGCACTGCAAAATGCCTCTTTGTATAAAAAAATCAAAAAGAAACTTGTTTACGGAGAGTCTGTCGGACAGACTGTTGCCTATGCAGTCACGGCAGCTGATTTGGGTTTTATCGCCAAGTCAGCACTCTTTTCTCCTAAAATGAAACAGTATGAAGAAGGCGTCAATTTTAAAGATGTTGATCCAAAACTCTACACACCCATTGCACAGGGTATTGTTTTGCTCAAACATGCCACAGACAATGCAGACGCACACTCTTTTTACACCTTTTTACTCTCACAACCGGCAAAAGAGATTTTCAAAGCGTACGGATACAGTGTACAATGAATACAATTCCAGCAAAAGCAGAGACAATCCAAACAGTACAAAACTTACATGTAGTACACTTTACATGTAATGAGAGCACGCTGGGCATGATGAGCCTTGAATTGCCCCAAACACTCACACAAAACACAGAAGTTCTCCTTACATGTAAACCCACAGCCATCGCCATAGCAAAAAATCTTCAGGGAGAACTGAGCCATGCAAACCAGTTACATGTAACGGTGCGTTCTATAGAAGTCGGAGAGCTCTTGTCTGTTGTAGAGTTACAGTTTTATGACAATGTTTTGGAGTCCATCATCACAAGCGATTCTTTGCAAAGAATGCAGTTGCATGTAGGGGAATCTGTCATCGCACTGATAAAATCAAGTGATTTGTCACTCAAGGAGATAGTTTCATGAGTTTTGAACCCTTTGTGCTCTCCTTCAAACTTGCGGCGTTGACAGCTTTTATTCTCTTTTGTATCGCCCTGCCGCTTGCATGGTTTCTCTCACAGACAAAATCACAAACAAAACCTTTTTTAGAAGCCCTTACAGCTTTGCCAATTGTTCTGCCCCCTTCTGTTTTGGGGTTTTATCTGCTTTGGGCATTTGCATACAGCTCCCCAATCGGTCACTTTTTTGAAGAGACTTTTGATGTCAAACTTGTTTTTTCTTTTACGGGACTTGTTGTGGCAAGTTGTTTTTACTCTTTGCCATTTATGGTGCAGCCTCTTCAAAACGGGTTTGAGAGTCTCAACAAAAATATGCTTGAGGCGAGTTACATTGCCGGCAAAAGCAAACTCCAGACTCTGTTTTTTGTCGCCCTGCCAAATATGAAACCGGCGGTACTCACTGCCGTCATTGTCACTTTTGCCCATACAGTCGGAGAATTCGGCGTAGTTTTAATGGTAGGCGGCAGCATACCGGGTGAGACAAAGGTGGCCTCTGTAGCCATTTATGAAATGGTGGAAAATATGGACTACACTGCCGCTCATATCTACAGCGCCATAATGGTGGGCATCTCTTTTGCAGTACTTCTGAGCGTCTACATCTTTAATGCCAGACACAACAGAAGGTTTGGATTATGATACATATAGATGTCACAAAAACACTTCACGGAGCCCAGGGCGTTATGCCTTTACATGTAAAGCTCAATATTAAAGAGGGCGAGTTTGTAGCCATCAGTGGGAAAAGCGGCAGCGGAAAGACTACACTTTTGAGAATTTTAGCAGGGCTTGAAGAGGCCAAAGGGAGCATCACTGTACAAAACAGCGTCTGGCTTGATGCAAAAGGGGCCCTGTCTGTTCAAAAAAGAGCCATCGGTTTTGTTTTTCAGGAGTATGCCCTTTTTGAAAATATGAGTGTAGAAAAAAATCTGCTTTTTGTCAACAATGACAAAAAATTAGCCGAGCATCTTTTGGAACTGAGTGAACTCTCCAGTCTCAAAGAACGCTATCCAAACAGCCTCAGCGGCGGGCAGAAACAGAGAGTCAGCATCTGCCGTGCCTTGATGAAAAAACCAAAAATACTACTGCTTGACGAACCGCTCTCGGCACTTGACCCTGCTATGCGGACAAAACTGCAAAACGAACTGCTTGTGCTGCATAAAGAGTTTGGCACGACAACCATTATGGTCAGTCACGACCCGAGCGAAATATACCGTCTTGCCTCTCGTGTCATCATTTTACAAAACGGAAAAATAATCAATGACGGCGCACCAAAAGAGGTTTTGCTCAAGACGCAGGGCAGTCAAAAATTTTCTTTTGAGGGAGAACTGCTCGATATTAAAAAAGCAGATGTCATCTACATCGCTGTTGTAGCCATAGGACAGCAACTCGTCGAGGTTGTCGTCAGTTCCACAGAAGCCAAAAATCTCCAAATCGGACAAAGTGTCAGACTCAGTACAAAGGCTTTTGCTCCGACTGTCACACAAAACTAAAGCTTTTTATTGGCTTAACGGTATTCCCCCCCCCGTTTATTATAAACAAATATTAATCTTTTTCATGCTAGTCTATGGTTAATACTACTAGGAAATATAATGATGTCTGAAAAATATTGGGAAATTTTAGTCGTTGATGATGATGTTTCTACGCATAATGTCATTAAGAAAGAACTGCAAAATATCTTTATTCAAAACAAACCCGTAAAAATCCTCCATGCACACAATGCACAAGAGGCGAAAGAACTCTTAAAAAACAATGCTGATACTGCTATTGCTTTTGTTGACATATCCATGGAAACACCCGACGCAGGCTTGAAGCTTGTTGAACATATAAGAAATGTTCTGCACAACAGCAACATAAGAATTGTCATGATAGACAGCGGAAACTCGCCGGTTCCTCCTGATAAAATTTTTGACCATTATGATATTAACGGCTACAAAGAAAGAGAAGAAATTGTAAGCGGTAAATTTTATTTTATCATCCGCAATGCACTTAAGCAGTATGAACAATACAAAGAGATCAAATCCAGCAGAGACGAAATCTATAAAAAGATGACGACCAATAATGTAACCAATCTGCCAAACAGAATCAAACTCTCAGAATATCTGGACACAATGGGAGAAAAATCTCTTATACTCATCAATATAGACGACTTCAGCCTCATCAATGAACATAACGGGTTTGACTTTGGCAATGAAGTACTGCGTGCTTTTGCAAAATTTTTGGAGAAAAAATATGGCAGATATGCCCAGATTTTTCATCTGCACTCCGACAATTTCGCACTTTTGTGTGTCAAACTCGAAAATGAAACAACCGAAGAGAATATTTTACGCATCAAAGACGATATTGCAAAATATATTTTTAACGTCAACGGTATAAAAACACGCCTGACAGCAAGTATAGGCATTGCACTGTACGAACGCGGAAATATCATCCAAAAAGCGGAGTTTGCCCTCAAAGAGGCACGCCGTTACGGCAAGAACAGTATTCAAAAGTATACAGATGATTTGAACATACTCCGGACGATTCATACCAATTCACTATGGAGTACAAGAGTACGTGATGCCCTGCACAACCATAAAATGCATACCTATTTTCAGCCTATTTTAGAAGTAAAAACCGGTAAAATCATTAAATACGAAGCCCTTGTCAGACTGGAATACGAAAATGAGATCTACTCCCCTTTTCATTTTTTGGATGCGGCACTCTACAGCGGACAGATATTTAAAATATTTCAGTTTGTTTTGGAAGAGGCCTGCAAAAAGGCTGTCCAAAGCACTTACTTTTTTACGGTAAATATCAGCCAGTACGATATGCAATATCCTGATTTTCTTCCGACAGTCAAAAAGATAGTAAAGAAATATAACCTGCCCCATTCCCGTATTACTTTTGAAATTCTGGAAAATGACAGCATTGCCCACAACAAAAATATTCAGGCACTTTTAAATGAACTCCATGCAGAGGGCTTTCGGCTTGCCATAGATGACTTTGGTGCCCAGTGTTCAAACTTTGGACAGCTTAACAACCTGCCCATAGATTTCATTAAAATTGACGGAGCCTACATCAAAAATATCATAACAGATGAAAACTCCCAGATAGTCACGACTACCATTATTGACTTTGCCCATAAAAAAGGGATTCCGGTCATTGCAGAATATGTCTGCTCCAAAGAGGTGTATGATTATGTAAAGGCTTTGGGCGTGGAGTATGTGCAGGGGTATGAAATAGCAGAACCGAAACCTGATCTGCAGGAATTAGACTCCTTGTCTCCTTAGTACAGATAAAAAGCCTTTCCTTCTGACAATCCTCATTTAATTGATTAATAAAAGTTTTATGAGCAGCGATATATAATAGTTACTAACGCATGGAGTTCATAATGTCTACAAAATTTTGGGAAATACTACTGGTTGGCAATGATGCTTTTGTCCACGATATTTTAAAGGAAAAGTTGGGAGATGCCGTCATTTTCCATAAAAAGCTCAAAGTACTTCATGCACACAACGCAGAAGAAGCACGAAAAATCATTCAAAACAATAAAGATATCGCTGTTGCCTTTATAGATATCAATATAGAAAAACTAAGCGGCGGACTGCAATTAATCAACTACATTCGGGCACAAATCAGTACTACAATGCGCATAGTCATTATAGACAGTGTAGACTCAGCTGTTCCCACTGATGAAATTCTTGAGCATTATGATATAAATGACTACAGGTCACGCGCCTGCATAGAGTCTCAAAAATTCTTTCTGACTGTGCGTGCAGCTATCAAACAGTACCAGCAGTTTAAAGACATTCAAGACAAAAAAGATGAAATTTACACTAAGATGACTACAAATGAGGTGACAAAACTGCCAAATCGGCTCAAACTCTCTGAAAATCTCAGCAGTAGCGGCAAGAAATCTCTCATACTTATCAATATTGATGATTTCAGTGTTATTAACAACCACAACGGATTTGATTTTGGAGACAAAGTTCTGCGGGCTTTTTCCCGTTTTTTATTGGAAAAATATACACAGGATGCCCAGGTTTTTCACCTTGAAGCAGATGTTTTTGCCATGCTCTATACACAGGGAGACACGCTCACAACCGAGCAGAGAATTACAAAGGTAAAAGATGATATTTACAACCATCTTTTCTCCATCAACGGTATTAAAATACATTTGACTGCCAGCATTGGTGTTGTCATCGATGACTATGGAAACATTATACAAAAAGCAGAATTTGCCTTAAAAGAAGCCCGTCTGTATGGAAAAAACAATCTGAAGAAATACAGTGATGACCTGACAATTCTCCGCACTATCCATTCAAACTCTTTGTGGACAGGAAGAATCCGGGACGCCCTGAGTGAGCATAGAATTCTTACCTATTTTCAGCCTATAAAAAATCTCAAAACAGATAAAATTGAAAAATATGAAAGTCTTGTCCGCATAGAGTATGAAGGTGAAATCTATTCTCCCTACCATTTTTTGGATGCCGCCCGCTACAGCGGACAGCTCTTTGAAATATTTAAAATAATTCTTGAAGAGGCCTGTAAAAAAATTCAGACCAGTGTTTATAATTTTACCGTCAACATCAGTGACTATGACCTGAAACATCCGCAGTTTATGGCAGTTGTGAAAAAAAATATTGAAAAATACAGTATCAGTCCGGAACGACTGACCTTTGAAATTTTGGAAAACAACAGTATCGCAAAACACAAAGAGATTCAAAAAACGCTTAATATTTTGCATGACCTCGGGTGTAAACTTGCCATTGATGACTTTGGCGCTGAGTGTTCAAATTTCGGACAGCTCAACAACCTAAAAATCGATTTTATAAAAATAGACGGGGTATTTATCAAAAACATCGTTGCAGACAGAAACTCCCAGATTACCGCAAAAACAATACTCGACTATGCGCACCAGAAAAATATTCCGGTCATTGCCGAATTTGTCTGTTCTTTGGAAGTTTATGATTATGTAAAAAAAATGGGGATAGATTATGCCCAGGGTTATGAAATATCGGAACCTAAGCCTGAACTATCTTAACGGTATCTGCCAAAATATAGCATATATGTCCATGCACTTCATCTTCCGTTGTCTTTTATGCCGGTTTTTAAATATTGCTTTGAAAGTTCGAAAATAGGGGGTTATGGTGCGCAGAGGGGGATTTGAACCCCCACACCCGAAGGCACAACGACCTCAACGTTGCGTGTCTACCGTTCCACCACCTGCGCATTTGTGTGGTATAAAAGTGACCTGACTCTTTGGGAGCCAGGTCTGAGGTATATTTAGTAATCTTTGAAGATTATCCTAAATACGGGTTAGCGTAAAGTGCGATTAACGCAATTACCAGTGCATAAATAACCTGTGCTTCGATCATTGCAAGAGCGATGAACATTGTAGTCATAAGTTTAGCACCAAGACCAGGGTTACGTGCAGTACCGGCAATAGTTGCAGCAGCAGTATGACCCATACCGATAGCTCCACCTAATGCAGCAAGACCAAGACCGAGACCCGCAGCGATCATCGAGTATGCTTTAAGAGTTTGGTTGGCAACCTCACCGTCATTTGCGAATGCAGCAGCAGAAAAAGCTACTAAAAGAAAAAGAATTTTTTTCATAATATATTCCTTGAAATAATTACAATCCGTTCGGATAGCGTAACCTCATTACATGTAATGAAGCAACCTGAACATAAATGCCCAGATTTCCCTACTAGAAATTGATAAGCGCATTATATGAAAGTTTTGCTAAATATTCTCTTATGCAAGACCTAAAGAAATTTTATTTCCTTTAAATTCTAAAATTTCCACCTTTACTTTATCGCCTTCACTTAAAATATCACTTACATTCTCCACACGTTTGTCTTTTGAAAGTTTGGATATGTGCAACAGGCCGTCTGTTCCGTCAGGCAACTCTATAAAAGCACCAAAGTCAACGATTTTTTTTACAGTCCCTTCGTATTTTCCGCCTACTTCATATTTTATTTTTTCTTTTTTCGGTGCATTGACAATTTTTTGAATATGCTCTTTTGCTCCCTCTACACCATTTTTGTTTTTACCCGTAATTTTAACTTTTCCCTCTTTTTTATCTATATCTATCGCCACTTCAAATTTTTCTATCATTTCACGGATTGTCTTTCCTGCCTGACCTATAATTTCACCGATAAATCCCGGATCAATATGAAAAAATTCTGTAACAGGGAGTACGCCGTCATTAAATTCTATTTTAGCCTCTGCATCAAGCATAATGTCAATAATATGCGCACGTCCTTCTTTTGCCTGATACAATGCTTCTTTTAAAATGTTCAGACTCACACCGCCGAGTTTGATATCCATCTGCATAGCGGTAATACCCTCTTTCGAACCGGTAACCTTGAAATCCATATCACCATCATGATCTTCAAGACCCATAATGTCAGAAAGAATTGCATAACGCTCTCCGTCACTTATCATACCCATGGCAATGCCAGCAACCGTATCACTTGTCTCAAGCCCTGCAGCTTTAAGTGCAAGATACCCGCCACACACAGTTGCCATTGAAGAAGAACCGTTTGACTCCAGTATTTCAGACACCAGACGGACTGTCTGTCCATCAAGGTTGAGTATCGGTTCAAGCGCACGTTTTGCTAAATTTCCGTGTCCGAGTTCACGTCTTTTTGTTCCCATAATAGGAGAAGCTTCCCCTACCGAAAATCCCGGAAAGTTATAATGCACCATAAAGTTTTCATTTTGAGTGCCGGAATCTGTCAAACCTTCAAACATTTGCGCATCTTTGGGTCCGCCCATCGTTAAGACCACAAGAGCCTGTGTCTGTCCACGGGTGAAGAGACAAGAGGCATGCGCAGCCGGCAATACATTTGTATCAATACTGATAGGACGTATTTCTGTCAGTGTACGTCCGTCGGCTCTTACTTTTTCATTGAGTATCTGTGCACGCACCTGCTCTCTTTTAACCGCTTCTATTGCCGCTTTGAGTTCAAGTTCATCCCACTCCAGATTATTGGTAAGAATTCTTTTTCTGAGGTTTCTTAAGGCAGTTGAGCGTTCAGACTTTGCCATTTGGTTCATGGCATCTATGATATCTTGCATATGACGTTCTTTCACAAAAGCCACCATCTCTTCATTTAAACCGTCTGTTTTGAGTTCCAGAGGTTTTATCTCTTTTTGATACGGTCCAAAGGCCACTTCATATTCAACATTTGAAGCAAAAAGAATTTTTTCTGTTTTATCAAGCACTTCTATCAGTTCATCTTCACTCATTGCATTGGATACATGTGTATCTACCACTATTGTACCAAGACTCGGATCCATCATCGGGTCAAGCATCGGCTCGTAGGTCTCTTCGACTTCAACCTTTTCACTGCCGATGGAACGCATCTCTATCATCAGTAAATCTTTCTTCGTTCCTGAAAGATACAAATCCAGTGTAGAGTTCTTCAACTGTGAAAGTGTTGGGTTCAGTACAAGCTCTCCGTCTACTTTAGCTGCGCGAACCGCACATACACTGCTGTTTATATCTATGTCCGAAGTAAAAAGTGCAGCCGAAGCGGCATTAAGCGCAAGAAGCTGCATATCAGACTCAGCATCTGCCGAAAATACCATAATGGTAATTTGTGTCGGGTGCCCGAATCCTTTTGGAAACAAGGGACGCAGACTTCTGTCTACTATTCGTGATGTCAGAGTCTCAAAATCACTCGGCTTTGTTTCACGTTTGAAAAACCCTCCCGGAATTTTTCCGGCTGCATATGTTTTTTCTATATACTGTACAGTCAAAGGCAAAAAGTCATCTTTGACAACCTCAGTCTCATCAATTACTACCGTCGCCAGTATTACAGTTTTACCTGATTTAAGCCATGCCGAACCGTTTGCCTGTTTGGCAACATCACCAAAGGAGTATTCTTCTACTCTGTTTTCTAATTCTAATTTTACATCATACGTCATCTGTTATCCTTTAAATCTTTACTGAGTATTTCTTCTATTTCTTCATCGTCCATTATTGTTAAATTCTTATAATACAATGATGTTTCTACATAGTCATCTATATCATACAGAAAAAATATGTCATCTACGAATGTTTCTAACAATTCCAAAACATCTCTTGGCAGTACAGGACTGGCAATATAAACTGCTTTTGGTTTCTGGGCCAAAACTGTTTTGAGTGCAGTCATAAACTTGCTTCCTGTCTCACTTCCCTCATCTACAAGTAAAACAATCTTGTTTTTCATAGGAGGAAACGGTCTTCCTTTGCGATACTTGTATATATAGCTAAGTATATCCTCTTCATGCTTTCTGTGAGCTTCTCCGTAGATATAATCATACTGTATTCCAAAGGCATTAATCAACTCTTCATTGAGGACAATCTCCTCTGTCTCACTGACTCTGGCAACTTCACATTCAGGATTGTTTGGCGCCATAATTGCTTCTAAAAAAAGAATTTCCAGGTTATTTTTCAACTTGCCTTTTATCAGTGAAGCCAATTCAAGTCCGCCTTTTGACACTGCAACAATATTCCACGCTTCTTCTTTTAATTTTTGCATAGGAAGTACATCACGAAGCTTTTGTGCTGCATCTTCCCTGTCTTGTAAAATATGCTTATACTTTTGCATCTTTTTGCATCCTATTTTGTATCATCCGGCAATTTATACGATAAAAAAGAGCTGCCGGCATTTGCTTTCATTAACGGTTTTAATACAATAGTCAAGTATATAAACCTGTCATACACAGAGGAACTTGTACTCCCGACTGTAGTCAAGACAGGTCTGTTGTTTTCGGTATACTGCACTCCAAAATCCCAACATCGCTTTGTGTACAAAAATCCGAAAGAAAAACTTTTTCTCTCTTTTGATTCTAAATCATAATTATAGCTTGTATTGTAAGAATAGTGTTTGTTGTAAGTATATTTTACATTTGATGTGAGATAACTTGTATAGGGCGTATAAGTGGCTGTTTTTGGTAAAAAGGTATTTTTATAGAGATGTGAGAGTGCAATTTTCACGCCATTCCTGTTGAATGACACCTGATTCAAAATCTTTGAAAACTTTTTTTCCTTATAATTATAAAACATGTTATTGTAATAGGACAAAAAACTCGTTATCTTATAGTCAAGCTCATTTTCCAGGTCACCATAGCGTTCTTTTGTATTTTCGTAAGAGATGTTTTGGGAAAGTCTGTGATAGATAATCTCCTGTGCGGTACTGTCATAAAAATATTGCTGAAAGTTTAGCTGTGTATCATTTTGAATTGTTGCTATATTATAAAACTCACATCTTTGTGCAAAATTTGGATCTGCCTTATTTGTAAAATCTGAACAGTAGTCCATATTGTCCTGATAAAAACCGTCTTTCTTACTCCAGCCTTTCGCATTATAACTCACTTCAAAGCCTACAACATGACTAAAATTTGCATATGCCTTTGTTAACTGTGTTGAAACAGTAACAGTATTGTAGTTGCTTGCATAAAAGCCGTCATGATATTCAAAACCCGGAATTGGATTTTGTTCATGCCCGCTAAATTGAGAATGTTGCAGATACAGATTTGCCTTGTATGAAAGATTGACATATTCACCAAACAATGGCGTCTGAAGTGTTACAGGCAGATTTACATCTGTTTGAATTACTTTTTTGTTTATGATTCTTTGAATATTATTACTCTGCACATCAAAGGAGTACAGCAAATGATCTTTCAAAAAAGTATCTACATAATGATGGTATTGAACAGTTGGGAGTTTTTGCAGTGTATTGTCATTTGTCTGGAGTGTCAAATCTTCATAATATTTAAAATAGGCACCTATATAGTTGTCATTTGTATTATAAAAAAGGTTTACTCGTGAAAGTACCTGTGTTGCAGTTGCCTGCTGCAGTGCATTGTTGTTTTGTGCAAGGTTAATGTAGTCAACATCATTCATATGGTTAATATCTGCATATATTCCGGACTGTCCCGGCAAGTCCAGTCCAAGCCATTGATTCAGAGGATTTGTATTGTCATACTTAAAATTAAATCCGTAATGGGATTGATTTTGCAGATTATATTTTAAATAATACTCCTCGTTTTCTTTAAAATATCCTGCTTTGAATTCTCCGTGCGAAACAGCAGAATCCACAAATCTGAAAGTAGTATAGAGTCCTTTTCCTCTTGTGGTTCTGATCTGCGGATTGATTTCTAAATCCCACCAGTTTTGTTCGGCAATGTAAATCGGCTGTTCATAATAAAACCCTTCGGTTGAGGATACTCCAAAAGACGGCTTCAAAAGACCGGTACGCCGTGTCGTATCAAGAGAGTAGCCAAAATAGGGCGTATAAAATACCGGTATGTTGTAAATATAAAGCCGTGCATTGTATAAATTAATCCATTTGGAATCTGTATTGTAGTCCGATGAAGAAAACTCCATTGTCCATAAAGGGTCTACAGGGTCACATCCGCTGACTGAACCTGAAGTGATATCCAGCAGCACTCCTTTTGATTCACCTTCATTTGCACTGATCCAGACATCAGATTTGTTCTCAAGCAGATAAAGCGGTTTAAAATACCGCTCTTTTTTTGCCAAATTGAGTTTTGCATATTTTCCGAGTATCTTGTACTTTTTGTTATGGTTGAGCCGTACCTTCCCAAAGAGTTCCAAATCTTGCGTCTTTTGGTTATACACCGCTCTTTGAGCAGTTAAAAAATAATCTTTGTAAACAACACTGACTCCTCCGTCCGCATACACAATATTGTTTTTTGATTTGACAGAGGATGCATATATTTCAATCTTGTCATCTGCAATCAGAATACCCATACAGGCGAGAAGGAAAAAAAGAAAATATTTAAGCATCTATCACCAAAGTTTTTGCGGTTTTATCATGCCATGCCTGGCGCTGCGGATCAAACATTCCCCATAAAAAACCAAGATAAAAAATCATTTCACTTATAATTCTGAAAACTGCCCTGTTGAGTGCTGCTGCAAAGTTCGGATTGTCCAGTGTGCGTACATCAATAACCTTTATTTTCATTGCCAGCTTCCCTAAAGTAGCCCCGTACTGCATTACAAAAAAAGTCTGATAGACTATTTTCATCGCAATATACTGCAATACATAGGTATTTGTCAGTATAATAATATCTTCAACCGTCTGCGCATTGGCAAATGAATCAGACATCGCGATAATAAGTAAAAAAGAGAGCAGCATTTCATCTATAAAAAATGCCATTGCCCTTTTTTTAACAGAGGCGAGCTGTAAATGTTCTCGGTTGAGAAGTTTTTCAATCTCTTCATTCAAAATTCAAATTCCTAAAGAGCTTGGTAGGCGATATCTGTACGAAGTTTTTTTCCTGCAAAATGAACCTGTCCACATCTCATATAGGCTCTGTCACGTGCCTCTTTGATACTCTCACCCAAACCGACACATACCAAAACACGTCCACCCGTTGCGTAGAGTTTCCCGTCTTCCATTGTAACACCGGCAAAAGATATATGTGTATTTTCTTCTATTTCTTTATGCTTGACATCATCTAAAATAATTTCAGCAGGCGTTGATGGTCCGTACGGATAATTTTCACTCGCCATAACCACACCGACAGCATACTGGTCTGAAAATTCTACTTTGATTTCGCCCAAACGGTTTGTTGCCGCTTTGTAAAACATGTCAGATACGCTTGAAGTCATTAACGGCATAAGAATTTCACATTCAGGATCTCCGAAACGTACATTAAATTCCAGAGTAATCGGCTCACCGTTTACCACCATAATACCGATAAAAAGTACACCCTCAAAAGGTGCACCCTCTTGTTGCATGCCCTCAAGTGTAGGGCGGATAATACGCTCTCGTACTTTTTGGTACAGTGTTTCATCTACAAGCGGAGTCGGGGCATAGGCACCCATTCCCCCTGTATTTGGACCTTTGTCACCGTCAAGCAGGCGTTTGTGATCCTGTGCAGCCGGAAGCAAGATATAATCTTTCCCGTCACATACTGCAAACATAGAAAGTTCATAGCCGTCTAAAAACTCTTCCACGATTACTTTTTTACCCGCATCACCGAAACTTTTTCCGCTGAGCATTTCGGAAATTGCTTTTTTTGCCTCATCATGGGATTGTGCGATGATAACACCCTTTCCGCCACACAGACCATCTGCTTTTACAACGATAGGTGTCTGCAGGGTGTTTGTAAACCTGAACAGCTCTTCTATCGAATCACTCTCTATATATTTTGCGGTAGGAATATTGTATTTTGCCAAAAAGTTTTTCATGTAGACTTTTGAGCCTTCAAGCTGAGCAGCTTCTTTACCCGGTCCGAAAATTGTCAGTCCCTGTGCTTTAAATATGTCAACAACACCATCCACCAGAGGCGCTTCAGGACCTACTATAGTCAAATCAATCTCATTTTTTTTTGCAAATGCTGCCAAATCATTGTAATCTTTGATATCGAGGTTTGTTCCCAGATTGTTTGTTGCACCGTTTCCAGGCTGAAAAAAAAGTTCATGTTCCTCTTCTTCATTTTTTATAGCACGGGCAATAGAGTATTCTCGTCCACCGCTCCCCAAGATCAATATTTTCATTTGTATCTCCATATAATTAAAAAATTTATTTAGCCCACCCTGATGAAATAAATAAACTTTTTTTGCATTAACCCGAGCAGCCGTCGCACTACTGGCTTGGTTCTAAAAGCCGAATTTGGGTGAAGAGAGGGTTGCCTGACGGCGGCAATTTCATCGGCAGAGTAAACATACCTCAAGCGAAACCACCGACACACGACAACCCTACTGATTCACAGGTTGAATATGTAGAACCCGCATATATGTGCTGACACGAACTACTCAGATTAACAGGATAATTATACTAAAAATATGCTTGTTTTTATTTTAGGGAATGCGCTATTTGCATACAACTCTCAATAGTTGTCTCATCAGAGAGAATACAGGAGCAGTTTTTTGGCAGTGCTTTTGCCGTTGTTTTGCCTATAACGATTATTTTATGTGTGTGCAGCAAAGAATGCCTGCTTAAAAAACACTCTACACTTGAAGGAGAGGTGAAAATAAGTATAGCCTCCTGCGGCACTGTTACATGTAACAACTCTTCACTGCACTTGCTTGCATAGACAATTTTTTCATCTATACAGTATCCCTCTTCTTTACATGTAAGGACAAAATCAGAAGCAACAAGTTCAGCACGCAAATAAAGCCATTTTGTCTCTTTTGGGTATTGTTTTATTTTTTCCGCAAGAGTATCGCCGTACCCCTTACCGACAGCCAGGACCTGACCCCCTAAATCTTCAAAACTTTTTGCACTCTGTTTTGAGATACACAGCGCCTGCTTCTTTATATACTCTTTTTTCTCATACTGTTGCAACGCTTTTGATGCCTGCTTTGAGGTAATTATCAGATAATCATATTTGGAAAAATCAATATCAGGCTGAAAAAAAGTAATATCCAAAGAGTTTACATGGTGAGCATCAGGATGAGAAGAGACAGAAAAAAGGTAAATGGGCTTGTTATGCATTGAAATTTCCTCGTTTATGGAAATCGTAAAAAGTTTGGTTCAGATTGGAATGTTTTGAGGTTAAGGCATAGTTAAACTATGCTGATTCCTCAATCCTTTCAAGATGAGCCGAAATTTTTCTCAATTTTATTCCCACTCTATTGTTGCGGGCGGTTTAGATGATATATCATAAACTACGCGGTTTATTCCATCAACCTCATTAATGATTCTTCTTGAAATTCTCTCAAGCAGGTCATGCGGCAGATGTGCGAATGTTGCTGTCATACCATCAACTGCTTCTACAACTCTGATACATACCGTGTTGTCATAGGTACGGTTGTCACCCATAACCCCTACTGATTTTACATTTAAAAGCACGGCAAAAGCCTGCCATGTTTTTGCATAATATCCGCTTGCTTTGAGTTCATCGAGTAAAATAACATCTGCTTCGCGTAAAAGATCCAAATCAGGAACATTGACATCCCCCATGATTCTAATAGCAAGACCAGGTCCGGGAAAAGGATGACGGTTAATCATACTCTCCGGAAGTCCCAGTTCCAGTCCGATTTTACGTACTTCGTCTTTAAAAAGTTCACGCAGCGGCTCAATCAGTTCAAAATCCATCCAGTCAGGAAGACCGCCGACATTATGGTGAGATTTAATCACTTCTGAGGGACCGTTGACAGAGATAGATTCAATGACATCCGGATAGAGTGTTCCCTGTGCCAAAAACTTAATACCGTCATGTTTTTTCGCCTCTTTTTCAAACTCTTCTATAAAAGTATGCCCGATAATTTTGCGTTTTTGTTCAGGGTCGCTCACTCCTGCCAGTTTTGTTAAGAAATTATCCGCTGCATCCACAGTAACAAGAGGCGCTTTGAGATTTACTTTGAAAACTTCTTCAACCTGCTCTCTCTCACCTTTGCGTAACAGTCCGTTATCTACAAACACAGGAATAAGCTGATCCCCGATTGCTTCATACAGCATTGCTGCCACAACAGAACTGTCAACTCCCCCGCTTAATCCGCAAAGCACTTTGGCGTCACCGACACGTTCGCGAATGGATTCAATCTGCTGCTTGAGAAAATGCTCCATTTTCCATTTTTCTGTGACGCCACAGATATTTTTTGCAAAGTTGCGAAGCATCAGGTATCCTTCTTCAGAGTGCTGTACTTCCGGATGAAACTGAAGCGCATAGACACGTTTTTCATCATTTGCAATGGCCGCATACGGTGAATTGTCAGATGTGGCGATTACCTTAAAACCCTCAGGAAGTGTTTCTACTCTGTCCGAGTGGCTCATCCATACTACAGTGTGATTGTCACAATCTTTAAAAAGAGGAGAAACATTGTCAGGATACCCGACTATGTCAAGTTCTGCTTTTCCGTATTCATGGTGGTCAGAACGTATAACCGAACCGCCAAAATCTACCGCAATCCTTTGCATTCCATAACAGATACCAAGAATCGGAATGCCCATTTTATAAACCTCTTTGTCAACTTCATAGGCATCTTTGTTGTATACAGAAGAGGGACCTCCGCTGAGTATGATACCCTGAGGATTTTTCGCTGCAATATCCTGGGCTTTTGTATGAAAAGGAAGGATTTCACAGTATATTTTATCTTCACGAAGACGACGAGCGATGAGTTGTGTGTATTGAGAACCAAAGTCTAAAACTATAATGCTAACATTTGTCATTGAAATGCCTTTTGATAAATTTATATATAAAATGAGCAAAAGCCCATTTTACAGCAGGGACTCTGCGTCCCTACAACCCCCTAAAGCTACAAAAAACAATGTTTTTTGAGAAAAGAAAAGTTGAAAAGAATTTAAGTTATGAAAGGATACAATAAATAAGATTAATGTTTGATTTGTTCTTGGAAATCCAAGTCTTAGCCATTAGAGACAAAGCCCGCACATAAAGTGCGGGTTCCGAAATTTGGATTTTTAATAAAGTCCCATAATTTCAAACTGAACGTACCAGATTATAATAGAGACCGCATATCCCACTAAAATAGTCCATGAATGCTTCATGTGTGAACCGAAAGTATAGATTCCGCGAAGTTTTCCCATAACTCCGACACCGGCTGCCGAACCAAAAGAGATCAGACTGCCGCCGATACCCGCTGTCATGGTCACAAGCATCCACTGGTCTATTCCCATGTTTGGAGAAGATTTTAAAATTGCACTCATTACCGGTACATTGTCTACAATTGCAGAAAGGAATCCGACACCGATATTGGCTGTGGTTGAACCAAGCAACTCATACAGATGATGGATGTATTCCAAAAATCCTAAAAAGTGCAATGCTCCGACAGCCGAAAGAATACCGAAGAAGAAAAGAAGCGTATCGTTCTCTACCTTTTCCATATTGACATAAATGTTAAAACTGTTCTTTCCTGTTCTTTCAAGCTGGAACGCATAAAGTTTTAAAATAGCCAGACCGAACATCATACCCCACATTGCCGGAAAATGAAAAAATGTATGCCCGAGAACAGCAATTGCAATGGTCAATACTCCCAAATAGGCAACGGTTATTCCGCCATCAAGTACTTTGGGTTTCTTTTCTGTCGCTGCATCAAACGGCGGTTCTCCTGAGGGAACGGACAAAGAGAGTAAAAATGCTGTAACAACCCAGCCGACAACAGAAGCAGGAAATAGGAAAAGAAAGTCCACAAACTCTCCTTTGCCGGCAGTCCATGCCATGAGTGTTGTAATGTCACCAAACGGAGACCATGCGCCGCCTGCATTGGCAGCTACGACAATATTTATAGCTCCCGGAACCAAAAATGAAAGATTTTTCTTGTCAATCGTAAAAAGCACGGTGGAAAGGATCAAAGCAGTTGTCAGATTGTCTGCGACAGGGGAGATAAAAAATGCCAGCAGACCGGTCAGCCAAAAGAGTTTTTTATAGGTATACCCTTTTGAAACAAGTTTATACTTTAACAGATCAAAAACACCGCGTTCTAAAAGCGTCTCAATAAAAGTCATTGCAACAAGCAGGAAAAAGAAAATTTCGGCTATTTCCAAAATCAGTTTTTCCAGTTCATCATGCAGCGGATCAGGATTCATCCCGTTAATAGCATAATAAATACCGATAAGCATAAACATAAATGTACCGGCAAACAGTGCCGGTTTTGCTTTGTTTATCTCATATTTTTCTTCTGTAGCGATAAAATAATACGCTATAACAAAGACAGCTAAGCTCAGCCATCCTACCCAGGTTGTTGCAAGATTTATTGCTTCGTGTTCCATTAATTCTCCTCTTGTATTGTATGAACCCCTATGGATTCATGCCTGTTTAATGCAGATATTACTATCTCTTTTGCCGTCAGTAAACGAAATTTTAGTAGTTTACCAATATTTTCATTTAAAAGTGCATTAATTGTGGATAAAGCATCGTTTAATCCGCTTTTTGTACGAATTATAGAAACATTTTCCCACATTATTCGTCTGAGCTGGTCTTTTTTCGCCTTGTCCTCTTTGAGACTCATCACCTCATCACGGAGTTCAAATGTTTTCATACTTTTAGGAGTGTCAATATTTTTTAAAATATCATCCACTGCCCTTTTTGCAAAAACCAAACCCTCCAACAGTGAGTTCGATGCCAGTCTGTTTGCTCCATGCACCCTTGTTGAAGCAACTTCGCCAACAGCATACAAATTTTTTACATTTGGCACTCTGGCATTCAAATCGGTGCGAATACCACCGATGGCATAATGAAAAGCAGGCGATATCGGAACCCTTTGCGCAGGAACATTAAAGCCCAGTTCCCTTAGGTTCTTGCAAATATTTGGAAACCTGTGTTCAAAATACTCTTTATCAAAATTTTCACAGTTGAGATACACATGCATACCTGTCTTCTTTTTATATTTATATATTGCCTTGCTGACAATATCGCGTGAAGCCAGCTCGCCTCTCTCATCATAATCAAACAGGAATCTTTTTCCGGTTTCATCCTCTATGGTTGCCCCTTCTCCACGGAGAGCTTCTGTCAAGAGCATTTTTTGGGCATTGTTGGAATTTACAAATACAGTGGGATGAAACTGCAACATTTCCATTCTGTCAAGGGCTATGCCTTTCATCACACAAAGTCCCTGTATATCAGCACTGATACAGGGTGCATTTGTATGGTATTCATACAAAGAACCTACGCCTCCGCTCGCTATAATGACATTTTTTGCATATATGTTTCTGCGCTGTCTGTGATCAAGTACGGTAACGCCATAACATTCGCCATTATCAATCAGCAGATCAACGACTCTTGCATCACTGAGCATCGCATGGGCAGTATGTTCAAGAAGAAAATGGTGCAGATATCTCCCCGTCGCATCACCGCCTGCATGCAGTATCCGTTCGCAGGAATGTGCCGCCTCTTTTGTATAAAGAAGTTCCCCCTCTTCATTGGTGTCAAAACGAAACCCCTGTTCTATCAGGTCATCAATCGCCTGACGTGAATTCTGGCTCAGCACATCCACCGCTTCCGGATCACACAGCCCGTCACCGGCGGCAAGCGTATCTTTTATATGTACCGGAATATCCGCTTCATCACGAGCCAGCGCTACTCCGCCCTGGGCATAGAATGTATTGCATTTAAAAGTTTCCCGCTTATTGATAATAAGCACTTTTTTCTCAGCAGGGATATTCATACTTGCATAGAGTCCTGCCACACCTGCGCCTATTATTACTACATCATATTCAGTCATTACGGTGCACAGCTTTCATTCGTATCATTATTAAACTCTTTCTTTTGAATAATAAACTTCACATTTTTATCCTCTTTTGGTACACTCTGTTCATAATAAGGGGGTGCTTTATAGCCGCACCCGCTTACGCTTAATAAAAAGCTTGCTATAATTAGCCTATGAAAAACAGCAGTGATATTCTCAACTCTCTTCAAAATAAACCTCAATTTTCCAAACTGTCTCAATACAAATGCATTCATAAAATACAATCGGCATTCAGCCCCCCTTTACAAAAGATGATTAAGTTTTCATATATAAAAAATAAAATACTTTTTTTCGTTCTCAATCATCCCGGTGCCAAACAAGAATTTGATAATAGTATACAAAGCATTAAAAGTGCTTTAAAGTTTCACACTCCCGCAGAATGTGAAAATGAAACTATAACAGATATAAAAGCTTTTGTTACACATAAACCTGCTTTACATGGAGACACAACAGCATTGACACAACCCAGAAAAATTGTATCCTACAGGGAAAGAGCAACGGGAAACTTTGACATTCCTGTTCATGATGAAAAACTCAGAGAACTTATTCTCTCTATCCAAAAAATTATAAAAGAAAAAAATGACACTTAAAGAAAAAATCCAACAACTGCCGAACAACCCGGGAGTCTATCAGTATTTTGACAAAAACGGCCATCTCCTGTATGTGGGCAAAGCCAAGAACCTTGCCAAGCGTGTAAAAAGCTACTGGCAGTTTACTCCCGAACTTTGTGCAAATCCGCAGCTCTCTTTGCGCATCTCAAAAATGATAAACCAAACCGTTTCCATGGATTATATCATTGTAAATTCCGAACATGATGCGCTCATACTTGAAAATTCACTGATCAAACAGCTGGGTCCGAAATACAATATTTTGCTCCGTGATGACAAAACCTACCCCTACATTTATATAGACAACTCTCAGGAGTACCCTCGGTTCGACATTACAAGAAAGGTGATTAACTCCAAAGATATCACCTACTATGGTCCCTACTCTGTCGGTGCGAGAGATATTCTCAACTCCATTTATGATATTTGCAAACTTGTACAGAAAAAATCCTGTCTGAAGTCAAAAAAACTTTGTCTCTACTATCAGATAGACAAATGTCTCGGTCCCTGTGAACTGCCAATCAGCAAAGAGCGTTATCAGCAGGAAGTAACACTTGCATCGCAGCTGATTAAAAACAAAAAACTGCTTCTTGGCAAACTGGAAGAAAAAATGGAGTTTTATGCCCAGGAGTTGCGCTTTGAAGAAGCCGCCGAGCTCAGAGACACCATAGAGAGAATAGAACGGTCCCAGATTAAAAGCGAAATTGATTTTGCCACAAATGAACATTATGATATTTTTGCAATAGAAAATTCTGAAAAAAGAGCGGTAGTTGTGAAAATATTTATGCGACACGGCAAAATAATCTCTTCTTCTCATG
Source organism: Sulfurimonas sp. NWX367 (assembly GCF_039667065.1). Lineage (NCBI taxonomy): Bacteria > Pseudomonadati > Campylobacterota > Epsilonproteobacteria > Campylobacterales > Sulfurimonadaceae > Sulfurimonas > Sulfurimonas sp. NWX367. Next base: position 220,224 of record NZ_JALCZM010000003.1, read on the forward strand.
AGTATCTGCAGCTTCATGAAGGCTTGGATTTGAATGAGCTCTATTCAAGAGCACTGCTTGGATTTTACAAAGATGAAAAGCCTCCCATCGTTGCTCCGATTCTTCTTCCTCAGAGTTTTGAGGACAAAGAACTTATAGCGCATCACCTCACAAAAGTATTTGGTCAAAAAGCACACATTCTCATCCCTCAAAGAGGAAAGAAAAAAGACTTGATTGCTTTGGCAAAATTAAATGCAGCGGAGTTATTGAAAAAAGACAAAGAAACACTTAATGTCAAAATACTCGAAGAACTCCAGGAACTGTGTCAATTGCAAAAAATTCCAAACAGAGTGGAAATATTTGACAATTCCCATATGTCCGGTGTTGCAACAGTCGGAGCTATGGTCGTATATGAAAATGCAAAGTTTGACAAGAAATCCTACAGAACCTATCATCTGGAGGCAAAAGACGAGTACTCCCAAATGCGCGAAACACTTACAAAAAGAGTAGAGAGTTTTTCTAAAAATTCACCGCCGGACCTGTGGATACTCGACGGAGGAGCAACACTGCTTAAACTTGCACTTGACATACTTGAATCCAACGGTATCGCCCTTGATGTCATAGCTATTTCAAAAGAAAAAGTTGATGCCAAGGCACACCGGGCCAAAGGAAATGCTCAGGATATTCTCTATACAAAAGAGAAAATTTTCAGACTCAAAACAAGTGACAAACGTCTGCAGTGGGTTCAAAATTTACGGGATGAAGCACACAGAGCAGCGATCACATTTCACAAAAAAACAAAACTCAAACTTGACCAGGAGAGCAGACTTTTAAGTTTACATGGAATATCGGCTGCAAAAATTCAAAAACTGCTCAATCATTATGGCACCTTTGAAGCACTCAAAAGTGCCACATTTGATGATATTCGTTCACTTTTAAATACAAAAGATGCAAAAACCATCAAAAATTTTTATAAATAAGTTTTTTTTTCACTCCTTTATGATATATTTGTGAGAATTCAAGTGAATCACTAATTATAAGGTTTTTTAATGAGCAAAATTATCCCTGTAGACGAAGAGTATTTTTTTGACGGAAATGTCATTATTTCTCAGACAGATTTAAAAGGTGTTATTACCTATGCAAACAAACTATTTTGCAGTGTATCCGGTTATAAAGCCGATGAACTGGTAGGACAACCCCACAACATACTCAGACATCCGGATATGCCGCGCAGCATATTTGCAAAAATGTGGGAAACTATTCAAAGTGGACAGGCTTGGAACGGACTTGTAAAAAACCTTAGAAAAGACGGTCTGTACTACTGGGTAGAGACAGAAATTCTGCCAATCAGAGATAATGATGAAAATATAACAGGTTATATTGCTGCCAGAAAAGCAGCCTCTCGCAAAGATATTCAAGAAACAGAAGAAACATATAAAAAGATGCTTGAGACAGAAGAGGAATAAGGGATGGAAGAATGCTAATTTATAATTTTCAAAAAGAGTTTTTGGGTATTGACGAAAAAAACCTGCATACACTGGGATATAAAGATTTGGCTGATCTGCGCGCAGAAGTGACAGATTTCGCAGATTTGTTTGTAAAAACACCAGGATATATACATAATTTTCAGCATGTGCACTGGATTGACTATATAACATGTGCAGAGTCTAATGAAGAATCCAAAGTCATCATTAATGCCAATTCAAAAAACTACAAAGCAATAATTACAATTACAAATGCCTACCTTGTAGACAATCCGACTCAAAAAGCCTATATAGTACACTTAAACAATCTGCGAACACTTACAGCGCAGGAGTATGATGCTATTTCAGGAGATATTACGCAAAGAACAATACCGGAAACAGTATCTCCACAGCAGTCACAACCAATCCTTAAGACAACAGAAGAAGCAACAGTCATACAAGATGAGTATGACACTCCGTTGCATGTGGAAACACAAGAGAAAGAAGACCTTGATGCAATGCTGGATGTAGGTGACTTAAGCATCGAAACCCCGGAAGTAACAAAGACAGAGCCTTTCGTTCAGGAATCTCCTCAAAAACCGAAAAGCACCTATGTTTTTGACCCCAATATCGCATCAAAAGAGCTTGGTTTGCCACTTGATTTGATTGAAGAGTTTATACAGGATTTTATAACCCAGGCAAACGACTTTAAAGATGAACTTTACAAATCACTTGAAGAAGGAAATATAGATAATGTTAAAACTCTTTCGCACAAGCTTAAAGGAGTCGCAGCGAATCTTCGTATTGAAGATGCACATGAAGTACTTTCAATTATAAATGCTACTTCTGATGTCGATATCATACAGACAAATCTGGATGATTTTTACAGAATTATTGCAAAATTAGCCGGTGAAGAAGATCTTGCCACCATAAAAGATGATGAAGTGCCTCAAAAAATTGAAATTCCGGAACTTTATGATGATGATTTTGTTGCACCACAGGAATCTGAAGAAATTCTCACTTTTAAAGATGATGAACCTGAACTGACTTTGGAATTTAAAGAAGAGCCGGAGATTCAAGAAGAACAGGAAATTCAGGAAGAGACAGAGACGCAGGAAGAGACAGAGACGCAGGAAGAGACAGAAACGCAGGAAGAATCAGAAAATGAGAAAAAATATTCTAAAGAAAAAATTGCCAATGAGATAGGCCTGGATTTAGAGAGTTTCAATGAACTCTTTGAAGACTTTATAAAAGAAGCACATGCTATAATTGCAAAAATAAATGATGCTCTCGCCACCCAAGACTACCCTGCACTGAAGCGGCAGGCCTTAAAATTAAAAGGAATGAGTGACAATATGAGAATGCACACTTTTACAAATGAACTTGAAACACTCACACACTCTACAGATAAAGAGACGCTGACACAAACTGTAAAAGAGATAGAAAATATACTTACAGCAATTTCAAAAGAAGAGGAATAGGCAATGCAAATAGGACTAAAAAACAGACTTCGACTTATTAGTTTATTACCGATTATTATTTTAATTTCTATTACAAGTTATTTTGTATATAACTCATACGAAAACTATAAAGCAGCACAACTTCTTCAGGATAAACTTTCCACAAACAGGCAACTCAACAACCTTCTGAGAAATGTTTCCCGGGAAAGAGGTATGACCGTAATGTACCTTGGTAATTCCTCACCAAATACATTAAAATCACTCTTAAAGCAGAGAAAGATCGTTGACAAACAGGAAAAACTCTATTTTCAAAAGCTACAGGCACTTTCACAAAAAGACACGGCATTAAAAAATGCGATGCAAAGTATAAAACATGCCAGAACATTGGTTGATACACATAAAATAAACTTTGAAGATATATACAATAAGGTATACGGTAAAGCAGAAAAAATAATTATCAAGCAGCTTGAAACGATTACGTCGCACCAGCTTGACAGTAAAATCAACACTTATGCTTCTGTTTATATTTCGCTGGTACGTGCAAATGCCTATACTGCAGATGAACGTGACTTTATCTCTTATACCCTTGCCCGTTCAACAGAAATGGAAGAAGAAGAGATAAATCAATGGCTCTCATTAATCGCAAAAGCCGATGCTATCAACTTCTATAACCTCAAAGACAAAAATCTTGAGAAAAAGCTTGATGAACTATTTAAAAGTGATGATGCTCTTGAGCTCTTTGATGACCTTAACTCAGAACGTGCTTCTATTTTAATTGCTGCAGCAAGCGGAGAGTATGAAACAAACCCGGGTGTCTGGTTTGCCATGCTTTCAGAAAAAAGCAACCTTATTTCAGAGGGAGAAAATGTTGTCCTGAGTGCCATGGACACCAGAGCCGTTCAGGTAAAAACAGAAGCTTTACAGTTTTTGACCATTACATTGACAATTTGGCTGATTTCAATCATATTGGCAGTTTTGGGCTTTTTGCTCTCTAATGAAATTGCCAGAAATATTCACAACCTTGAAGGTGTCCTCAGAAAAGTTGCAGAAGACACGAATGAAAGCGACAAAGCAGTTGAGATCAATCTTCATACAGCCAAAGGGACAGAAGAAGCCTACAGTCTTTTGGAAAAAATCATTGAACAGACAAAACGGGATAAAGAAGCAGCACAGGAAGCGAGTGAAGCAAAATCGATGTTTCTTGCAAATATGTCCCATGAAATTCGTACACCGCTCAACGGAATTGTTGGCTTTACGGAACTTCTTAAAGATACAGGACTCAAAGAAGAGCAACAGGAGTTTGTTGAAATTATTGAAAAATCTTCAGAAAATCTGCTTGAAATTATCAACAATATTCTTGACCTTTCAAAAATCGAGAGCAATAAACTTGAAATTGAAGATGTAATCTTTAATCCTATAGAAGAGTTTGAAAGTGCCGTTGATGTATATGCTGTCCGTGCAAGTGAAAAGCACATTGATCTGGGATGTTTTATTGACCCTGAACTTGAACAGCCGCTCAAAGGTGACCCGACAAAAATTAAAGAAGTTCTCATTAACCTGCTCTCTAATGCTGTGAAGTTTACAAGCAGTTCCGGAGCTATCAATGTCGATATCAGAAAACTGCAATCACCTCAGGAAGGAACAACACGTATCAGATTTGAAGTGCAAGACAGCGGTATCGGTGTTACAAGCGAGCAAAAATCCAGAATTTTTGAAGCTTTTTCACAGGCAGACACATCCATTACACGTAAATACGGCGGTACAGGTCTTGGTCTTACAATTTCTGCGCGTTTTATTGAACTGATGGGCGGACAACTTGATCTGCACAGTGAACCGGGAGAAGGAACAACTTTCTTCTTTACACTTGATTTTGAAGAAATAGAAGTTATCAGCGAAAGTGCCAAAGAACAATATCTGGGAATCAATGCTTTAATTTTAGAGTCTGCTCATAAAACAAAGAGACAAGACACCTATCTCAAAGAGTATCTTGATTTTTACGGCGTAAGCTATACAACATTTAAAAACAAAAATGAAATTGAAACACTCCAGCGACAAATAAATTATGATATGCTTTTTGTAGATTATGAATATGCAACCGAAGAAGAATTAAAAGCATACAGCACTCTTCCGCAAAAGCTGATACTTCTTACAAAATCTTATTTTATGAGAAAAATAGACTCTATGGGTATAGAGATATTTAAGACCATATATGAGCCATTAAATAATACCAAATTAAAAGCAGCCCTTGAAAATTACCAAAGTCAAAATTTTACAGCACCAAAATTAAAAACAACTTCAAACAAAGTCTTTACAGTCGGTTCGTCTAAATTTGCAGCAAAAGTACTTGTTGCAGAAGACAATATAATCAACCAGAAACTGATAAAACGGACACTTGAAGACTTGGGACTCACTGTTGATATCGCATCCAATGGACTTGAAGCATTCCAAAAACGCAAAGACAATAACTATGATCTGATTTTTATGGATATCCAAATGCCTTTCCTTGATGGTATAGAAGCGACGCAGGAGATTCTTGAATATGAAGAGGTATACAACCAGCCCCATGTTCCAATAATCGCTTTAACAGCAAATGCACTCAAGGGTGATCGTGAAAGATTTTTAGCAGCCGGACTTGATGAATATACAACAAAACCATTAGTACGTGAAGAGATCATAACACTGCTGAATCATTTTTTAGCAGACCACATTGTGGATGTCAATGATGCAAAGACAGAAGAAAAGAAAACAGAAAAAGCACAACAGCAGGAAGAAGAAGCAAAAGAAGAAGAAAAAGCAGTACCGGAAAAAGAAGAAAAAGCAGTACCGGAACAAGTTCCGGCAAAATACAAAGCTGATATTCTTCTTGCTAAAAAAAGTCCCTTTGAAACAAAGCTTTTTACAAAAATTCTCAGTTCACTTGGATATACTTACGAAGTCATAGACAATATAGATGAATTGCAAAAGAAAATTGAAGAGGAGAGCTATAAACTTATATTGTTTGACAAAGAGACAGAAACTTTAGACTTGAAAGATTTCGCCCGGTCAGTCAAAGAGAAAAGTCAAAAAAACAATCTCTCCACCTACCTGGTATTGATTGTAGATCCGGCTGTACCTGTAAGTGAAGAAGATTCAAAATATGTAGATGAAACGATTAAAAATATTATAAACAAAGACTTGCTGAGACTTGTTATAGAAAAATTTATTTAAGGAAATAACTATGAAAAAAACTGATTTGGTTGTGCTTGCAGTTGATGATGATCTCATTAATTTGAAGCTTTTAAAATCTATGCTGATGAAAAGCGGAAATGTAAAAGAGGTTGTCGAAGCAAAAAACGGCTCAGATGCCATAGGTGTTTTAAAAAGCCGTGATGATATTGACTTGATACTCTTGGATATCATCATGCCTATCATGGGTGGTATCGATATGCTTAAAGTCGTGCGTGCCGATGAAAGTCTGCGTCAACTTCCTATTTTGGTTCTTACAACAGATGAAACAAAAAAAGCAGAAGCTTTGGAGTGCGGTGCAAATGGATTTTTAATGAAACCTATACGCAATGACGATTTGATTGCAAAAATCAAAACAGTCATCGTCTAAACTGCAAAACAGGTTCTGCACAAGAACCTGTTTTTAATACCTCTTCTACCCGTTTAAACGGTCTCTATTTTAACGGCATCTTCCAAGATATAGCAGATATAGCCACGCACTTCATCTCCCGTTATCTCTTTCACTGCTTTTACATAGTATCGAACCTGCTTGCGATGTTCCTCGGTAAAATGCATCGCACTTTTGTAGTCTATCACACTCCACTCTCCCTTTTCATGTTTGACCAACAAATCAAGATAACGCAGATTGTTCTTATAGCGCAGAGCCTTTTCTTTATAGCATACTCCCCGGGTCAAAGTCAAAAACTCCGGTGCAGCAACAAGCCGCTCTATTCTCTGCTGTATATCATCTATCTCTGACTCTGTGAGCATAAAGCCATATTTGTTCAGCATCATATCTTTGGCACAAGCAAGCGCTTCTTGTGTAAACTCCTGCATCATCTCCAGAGTATAGTGCAAAGCAATTCCAAAATTAATGGCTTGCAAATCTTCTTCATTGTGTTTTTCTAATGCCAACAAATCACTCTGTGTTCCGTAATAGATATTTTCAAACGAAAGTTTTTTATATGCCTGCGGTATGTTTTTGGCTTTACATGTAGAGCGCAGTTCTCCGAAGCTTTGAGGTTGTAAATCCAGCAATGCAAATATGGAATCTTTTGGTTTTGCAAGGATGATCAAGTTTTCTCTTGCTCTTGTAAAAGCAACATACAGGGCATTCAAACTGTCTTCCCGTATAAGCTCTTTTTCTTTGGAAAGAGCATAGGCATAGTCATGGTCAATAAGCTCTCTGTTTTTTGTTCTCAGATAAAGATTTTGCAGTTTGATGCCGTCATAATTGTAAATAATGGCATCTCTTGGGGCAGGAGCCTTTTTCAGTCTGTCCATGACAATCACATGCTCATACTCCAGACCTTTTGATTTATGTACCGTTAAAACCCTCACTCCACTGATATCAGCCGCCGCTGCAGAAGTATCAAGTCTTTCATACTCAAACAAAAGCGCTTCAATATCTGCATATTTGGATACAGCATTCAAAAAGCGAATCAGGTGAAAATCATCTTGAAAAAGTCTGTACTCTTCTATACATCTCTTCACAACATCTACAAGCTTGACACTGTTAAAATCTACAGTGGCAACAGCCCTGACCTCCTGATTTATCAAAGCAAAAAAGTTCTGTCTGTAAATCTCTTCTCTGAAATAGAGATATTTCAAATACTCCAAAACAGCCTTGACACTTCTTTGGTTGATAAGCTTTGTGGTTGTCTCAGTCACAACCTCTATATTTTGTTCATCAAGTACGTTTTTAATGACCTGTCCGTCACTGTTGGTCGCACATAAAACGGCAATGTCATTCACATCTGCGCCAAGATCTATCAAGCGCTTTACCTGCTCAACCAGTGCATCCAAAAGTTCCTCATCTGCAATCACTTCGACAAAACCGCCCTGTGCCTCTTTGCGAACAAGCTGAGGAGTGTAGTTTTTTATTTTATCCGCAAAGACTCTGTTGACAAACTCTATAACCTCTTTTTGCGAACGGTAGTTTGTCAAAAGTTTCTTCACCTCGGTGTGGTGTTCTTTTGCCACCTCCCCAAAAAGAGCCGACACACCTCCCCTAAAACGGTAAATAGACTGTTTAACATCCCCCACAAAGAAAAAACTTCCCTCGCTGCAGACACCCGCACCCGAAGTTATCTCTGTGATAAGCGGTTTTAAAATCTCATACTGCAATATGCTGGTATCTTGGAATTCATCAAGCAGCATGTGTTCTATCGTTGCATCGAGGCGAAAGTACAGAAATTCGCTCTCATTGAGACCGTGCAAAATCTCATACACCAGAAGCGTCACATCAGAAAAACTGAGTTCTCCCTCATCTACATAGAGTGCTTTTTTTGCCTTTTTGTAAAGCGCAACAAGTTCATTCAGGGCATAGAAAAAATTCTGCTCTTTTGCCTTTGCATGCGACTGTACGGCACGCTGAATTTGCAACAGAGCCGCATCCATTGCAGGGCTGAAGCATTTTTTAAAGACCCAGTAGTTCAGGCTCTCTTTATAGACCCATGTTTTTGCTTTGAGTGCTTCAAAATTTTGGGCAACAACGGCTTTTTGCAGTGTCACCGATGCCTCTTTGCAGTTTTTTACAATATTTTGCAAAAGAGAGAGCCCTTGCATCGCCTCCTCTTCATACGCCTGTATCGATTTTTTTTGAAACTTCAGATGAGAAAGTTCCTCTTTTTTAAGATAAAAATCATCCAGCAGCGCAAAAATGTCACTGACACGTTTGTTTGATTCCAAAGAGAGATTGATAAGTGTCTTGCGTTTGTTGGCAACACTGACTTCTTTTAAAAAACGAGACATCAGTTTGACTTCATGCTGGGCATTCGCCGTTGAGAAATCGGGCATCAAAGAGGCATACAGAGAAAATTTTCTCAAAATCTGAGCGAAAAAGCTGTCTATCGTCATAATCTTCGTATGTGCATTTAAAAACTCGGCCAAAATCTGCGACCGTTTTGCCAAAATCTCTTTGTCAGACATCCCACACTCTTTGGCAATTTCATGCAATTCCATACGTGATTCCAATGCCTGCAGTGTCTCGACAATCCGCTCACTCATCTCGGCAGCCGCTTTATTTGTAAAAGTAAGAGCCAAAACCTTCGCAGGCTCCGCACCTTTAAAAAGTAGAGAAAGATAGCGCACAACAAGCATAAAAGTCTTCCCGCTCCCCGCACTCGCTTCGTAGGCAAGATTATTTTTAAACTTAGACATGAAGATCTTTTATTATTTCAACAGTTGCTTCTAAAAGATTGTGTATATCATTTTGACAAATTTCAAATATTACCTCCGCATCCAAATCAAAATAGTGATGAGATAAAACATCTCGCACTCCCTTTACCTGTCTCCACGGAATATTTGGATACTGAGGCAATATTTTTCCCTCAGACAATTTATCAATATTTTTAAAACCCTCTCCAATAGCAATTAGTCGCATTGAGATACTATCAAGTTTTAAAAGTCCCTCATCGTTTTCTAAAAAATCATCACTCGAATTTATTTTTTGGCATCTTTGAATAATGAGTTCTAATGATATTCGTATATCATCAAGTGTGGATAAAATCATTCTTTGTTTATCATTAAGCATAAATCAAATCTTTTTGAATCATTTCCAGGAAAAAAGGTTTCATATTTTTATGTTCACGCACAATATCCACTTTTATATGCAAATCTTCTTCTATCTGCTCTTTTATTGCAATCATATCAAACATATTAGGTCTCATTTTTACAAAAATATCTATATCACTCTGCGGTGTTGCTTCATCTCTTGCATAACTTCCGAACAATCCAATTTTTTCAACCGCATATTGTTTATGGAACTCGGGGTAATGCTCTTTTAAATAATTAAGTACATCACGTTTTGTCATAATAATATACCTCTTTTTTGCTTTCTTAAGTGTATTATAGCATTTCTGTAAATAACAAACTTAGCCATTATTTTCTCTCAAGACCTCTTCCGTTATTTCATCTGCACTTTTTTCATCGGCATAAAAATACTCTTTTACAAATGTATAATGCCCCAAAATTCAATATCCCACAATACTGTCGTGATTATAAAACATTCCAATCAAGTTTAAAATATTTATATAGTTTAGGCGTGTTGATGATATGGCTTTTCAGACCTTTATTTTCAATTTTACTGTATTCATAAATAATATTTTGCATTATACTTACAATTAATCTCTATTACACATGATGGCATATTCACAAAACTGGCAGGGCTTTGTCTCTTCACATTTTTCAAAGTTGACGGACTCTATGGAAAGAAGATCTTTGATATGAGATTTTAATATTTCTGTTTTTTCTTGCAAAAATGCTTCCGGGATGATTTGAGACTCTTTCAAATCATAAAAACCGCAACGCTCAACATTTCCAAAACCGCCGGCCAAAAGAGCGTAAAATTCAAGCTGAAAGTCCGTTGCCTCTGTGTAGTTGTTTTTATTGTAAAGCATGTAGGTACCTGTTTTATAGTCAAGCACCTCGATAAGATTTTCTTTTTTATCTATTCTGTCTATCTGACCGACAATTTTCATGCCTGCAAAATTCGTTTCTAAAAGTTCTTCTGTTTTGAATACTTTCCAGCCTTTTTTAAACCGCTCTATTTCAGCCTCCGCAAAAGCCTCCAGACGTTTTTTTTGCATTTCAACGAGATACTTGTCAAGCTCACTCTCTCCGCAAAAATCATCCAGAGCTTTGTTGATATCTTTTTTGAGCTTTTCGGTATCCGTATAAAAATTCTGCTTTTCATAGACTGCTTTTAATGCACTGTGCACGACATTGCCTATTTCATACTCCTGAGGCATATCTTTTGGTATTTCATGGTTTTTTATATGTTGGATATATTTATAGTAATATTTACGCTTACATGTAAGGAAGGTTTTGAGCCTGCTGGCAGAGAGCGCTACATTTTTAAAACTGTACTCCTCTATTATCTCTTCTTCTTTTTGAAAACCTGCCTCTCTTTTTTGAAAGAGAATTTCAGCGTAGTCCAGTTCTCTGTGCTCATTTTTTTGTGTAATGCCGAGTTGTTTTAAAAACCTTGAACCGCTGCTCTCACTTGAGTTGACATAGGCGATTGCCACCTCTTTTGAGCGTGAAATCAGCATTTGGTAGTAATGTTTCTGCAGGCTTTCCCTGTCTCCCATCGTTGGCAAAGAGGCAGCTTTTCGTATCTGTGTATTTAAAAACATATCTTTATCACTGCGTTTTGGAACATTTTTGTCATCAAAATCTATAATAATTACTGCATCAAAATGCACACTTCTTGTCTCAAGTACTCCCATTACCGTCACTTTGCCCCCACGGACATCATCCACAGTTCTCAAAGCCAGACGCTGCATAAAAATATTCAAGAGTGATTTTACACTCATATCCTGCATAAAAGGCAAAAGTTTTTCTATTTTATGCAACTCCTCGTTCAATATTTTCTTCTCCTGTCTATTGGTAAAAAAAGCAGCCACTTCCTGCATATTTTGTATAAAATCAATCTCTGAAACTTTTTTATAGTAGAGTCCGTGCAAGAGCAAAAAAAGCTCATCTCCCACTCTTTGTATACGTGCCTCATTCTCTTTTGAGTCCTGTTCTATCGCATTTAATGTTGCTTCGATTTTTTTATAAACTCCGGAGTGACGAAAAGACTCCCCCATTGCAAAGTTCAGATTGCACTTTTCATCAAAGCTTTTAAGTATCGGTGCTGCGGTTTCATTGGGCAAAATGACAGCAATGTTTTGGGGATTATATCCTTTTTGTACAAATTCATAGATTTTCTGCTGTACAAAGGCAACCTGCAAAAGAGATTCGCTGAAACTGTTACATGTAAGCTTGTAATCTGTAGGTATTTTTTCTTTTGTGAGCGTTTTTATGTTGTTAAAGTCAAGTTCATATATAAATCCGGCTTCCAGTTCAAACCCGAGTTCGCCCAGTTTGTTTTGCATCTTTTCATTAAAGCGCGTCGCCCAGAAACGGAGTTTTATAGACATAAACGACTTTGCCTTTTGCAACAGTTCAAGCTCAAAGTTTGTCAGATGCCCGTCTAAATAAATCGTCACATTTTGATGTGTTTTTGCATACGCTTCGTTAAATTCGTAAAGCTTTGGCAAAAATATTCTGTCAAGCAGTTTTTTTTCATTGCACAGTTTTTCATAACGTTTGTAAAGTTCTTGCAAAATGACAATATGCTCTTCATACTCGGCATAGACATCGGCACTGCTGAGTAGATTGATATCATAAAGTTCTGCACTCAGTTCTTCGTAAAATTTAAAGATATACGAAGAATTTTTGGTAAAGGTAAAAAAATTCCGCTCGATCTGAAGGTTTGCAAAGCCTTTAAAATCTGATGCTTCAAGCAAAAGCAGTATTCTGCTCTCATCATCTATAAATTTATAGCCTTTTACAAGCGTGAGTCTGGCGATAAAATCGCTCATAGTAATGTAGTTGGGTAAAAAGAGTGTCTGTTCTTGTGCAGCAAGCTGCTCGTGACGAATAGCACGGGCAGTCGGAAGGACTATGGTTGTCTCTTCCATATTTAGTACTGCGAAGCTTCCTGGATGCTTCTGTCGTTTATGATGCGGGTATCTGTTTTGATAGCATAAAATCTGCTCTTGTCACCGACATCTACTTTTAACAACAGATTCCAAACACCTTTTTTTGGAAATTTCACATCATGAAATACATAAAGACCCTCTTCAAACACAGGATCTTTGAGCGTTTTTGTGTAGGTGTCAACTTCAGGACGGCTGATTTCCAAAATCATTTTTGCGCCTTTGACCGCTTTGCCCTCTTTTGTAGTGAGGGCATACTTTACATCCGAACCATTTTCTGAAATTCTGTCTGAAACAAATTTCAGTTTATATGCTTTGTCAAAAGCTATTCTCTGTTTGATAAGTTTGTTTGCATTTGCATCTGCATCCTGGTATTTTGTCATATAATCATCACTCGGCTGTATGTCAGCCTTGCTTGTTTCTATAATTGTCCATACGCATAAGCCAAAAACACCTGTAATTGCCAGCCCTATTGCATAAGGCCAGAGTCTACCACTTTTTATAATGCTCATTTTTATGCCTCATTTTATAAATTTTTCTTTTAAAAAGCATAACTATACCATATAAAATAAAACCATAGAATAATACTCTTACATAAAACAAAGACGTTTGATTTGCATCACTGTCAAATCCATGTCCCAACTTGACACCCTTGGCTTTTGCTATCTGCTGCGCTATATCCAGGTAACCGTTAAACATTGCCGCAGAATATTTGTCTGCGACCATTCCTTTTTTTGCTTTTCCGCCTAAAAGAGGCAAAATAGTCCCTCCGGTATTGCTCATAATGCTGACAAAGTCATCCCAGCTTTTTGCATAAAAGGCTGCCATCATAAAAGCCTGTACATAGGATGTAACCGGACTCAGTACCTGTTTTTTGTCAAAATATTTATATAAAGACTGATCATTTGCTTCTATATCTACCTGCGAATTCATTTCAGAGAATGTCAACAATATTGTCGGTTCCTGAAACTGCGATAATATTTTTTTTTCATATTCGTACATCGTCATATTCTTTGGCAGTTCTTTAAGCATCATCAGGCGTAAAGAAATCCCTGTTTTCTTATAAAGCGTACTCCCTAAGGTTTCCACCTCTTCCGTGAATTTTGGGTTGTGTATCACTTCATCTTTATATAAATACTCTGCAAATAAATGTGTTTGAAATAACAGTATGAGGGTGAGGGCATAAAGCCCTCTTCTTAAAAGTTTCAAATAAACTTCCTAACCAACATAAAGATGATTTGGAGTTACAACAGCCCAAAGAGTATATGCAGCCATAATTACAAGGCCCCAAGAAATAATTTTTTCCATTCTAAACTCCTTACTTCACATCAACAACATGCTTAGCATTTTCAGTACTAAACATCTTAATTGATTTTTCATCTTTTATCTTATAAAAGTTTTCAGCTTGAGCATGTTGTACACTTACAGCATTGACACTTAAAAAAGCCAATATGCTAAGTAGTAAAACAGTTGCAATCAGCATACCCGTTACACCGTCAAGAGCAAAAACACTTCTATTTTCATTCATGCTACTCTCCTTTACTTAAGCTCATCACATATGCTGCAATAGCTTCTTTTTGTTTAGGGTTCAGTCTGTCCATTGCTGGCATTTTACCAATAGCCCCTGTTTTACCGTTATCAAGAACATTGATGATCAGTTGTTGATTCCAAGTTGCAATATCCGGAGCAACGTATGCCATGCCTTTTCCGTCAGGACCGTGACATGCAGCACATACATTAGCAAATACTGCCGCACCTGCACTGTTTGCATCTTTTAATCCGCCTGCAACATAATCAGCCACTTCATCAATCTCTTTGTCTGTAATCAATGCACCGGTTGCTGCATTGAAAAGACCGTTTCTATCAGGCATCGGCATCTCTGTTCCTAAAAGTTTGTTGTTTGAACCGTGATTGATAACATACTTCACACTTTTAGCAGATATTCTGCGGTTTAAATCTGCCGCATCAACTTCATTATTGCCGTCAGCATTGAGACCGTGACAAGCAACACACTCAACAAGGTAAACTGATTCACCCATATTTACAAGTTGCTCGCCTTTGATGTTTGCATATTGTTTTTCAAATTCAGCATTTTTTTCTGCAACTTCTTCATTGTACTGACCGATTTGAGAAAATGCATTTACTGGATACCCGATTGTAAAATACCACATACCCCAAATCATTGTACCTAAAAACATAATTGCCCAACCAAAAGGTACCGGGTTTTTATATTCACCTATGTTGTCCCATGACTCATCTGCCAATTCACCAGTTGCCTGATCAACCTGCATCTGACGAACATACTTGATAACCACAAATACTGTAATTATTACAAGTGCCACAGCCCCTGCAATAGCAAGCATATTGACGATATCATCATTGAGACCGCCTTTTTGGTATCCAACTGTTACATATGTTGCAGCCAACATTGCAACAGTTATGATAATTCCCCAAAGATAAAGCTTATTCATATATCTCTCCTATTTTTCTTCTGTCTTTGATACAGGTTTTACCGGAGTATCCCCTATATCATCCTTCAGTGCCATATTACTATAGTGTTCATAATCAACTCCGGTAGCATCTTTCTTTTTTGTATAAAGATGATAAACATAAGAGTATGTCCCGACAACCAAAAATACTATTAAAAAGAAGTACGCATACGCTGCAAATTCATTAAAGTCCACTATATACACCTTTGCTATTTAAGACTGTTTAAATATGCAATTAATGCAACTATTTCAGGTATTTCACCACGTGCCACTGCATCTTTAACGTCTTGATCTTTCATTTTCGCTGTAATTTTTTTCGCTTCTTCCAGTGCCATAGCATGTGCTTGAGCAACAGAATCTGCCATTTTAACTACTGTAGTTGAGCCGTCTTTCATAGGAACAGGCTTGTTATACGGTACACCAAAGAACTGAGCATTTGTCAATTGTGTTGCATACGCAGTATCTATGTCTGCAGTATTTGCAAACATCCACGGATAACCAGGCATAATACTTGAAGGCATTACAGACTTTGGATCTTTCATGTGGTTTTCATGCCACTCCGTTGTTCTGTAATTTCCTACTCTATGTAAATCCGGACCTGTTCTTTTTGAACCCCAAAGGAATGGTCTGTCATACGCATACTCTCCACTTAAAGAGTAGTGACCGTAACGGTCAGTCTCCGCTTTAAACGGACGAATCAGCTGTGAATGACAGGCATTACAGCTGTTTTTGATATAAACATCACGACCGGCCTGTTCTAACAGACTTATCGGTTTAGTTCCGATAACAGGACGAGAAGCCTGTGCAAAGTTTGGAACGATTTCAATCAAACCTGCAAAAGCAATTACTACAAATACACCTACCGCAAAAAAGAACGGGTGTTTTTCTAACCAATGAAACATAATATAATCCTCCCTTTCTTAAGCGCCCATAGGCGAAGCATTTTGTAATTCAGACTCTTCCACAGGACGAGACGACATAGTTTTGTAAATATTATAAGCAAACATAAAGAAACCGATAAGATATAACAATCCACCTGTACCGCGAAGTGCGTAGTATGGATGCAATACATCAACAGTATCCATAAATGAATATGCCAGGTTTCCAAACTCATCGTGAGCACGCCACATCATACCCTGTGTAATACCTGCAATCCACATAGAAGTAAAGTAAAGAACGATACCTAAAGTTTGAATCCAGAATTGTGCAGCCATAAGACTTTTAGAATACAGTTCACGTTTGAATACACGCGGAGCCATATGGTAAAGCGCAGCAATAATCATAAATCCGACCCAACCAAGAGTACCGTCATGTACGTGACCGACAATCCAGTCAGTAAAGTGTGCAATAGCATTAACAGATTTAATCGCCTGGATAGGACCTTCTAGTGTAGAGAACATATAGAAAGTTGAAGCAAGAACCATAAACTTAATCAATGGAGATGCTGCAACCTGTTGCCATTCACCCTTCATTGTCAAAAGCATATTGATCGCTGAACCCCAAGACGGTAAAATCAAGACTACTGAGAAGATAGAACCCATAGTTTGCATCCAGTCAGGAACAGTTGAATAAAGAAGGTGGTGACCACCTGCCCAAAGATAAACAAACATTAAACCCCAAAATGATAGTAAAGACAATTTGTATGAATAAATCGCCTGTCCGGACTCTTTTGGTAAAAAGTAGTAAATCATAGCAATAATAGGCACTGTAAATACAAATGCAACCGCATTGTGTCCATACCACCACTGTACAAGCGCATCATTTGTACCTGCATACATTGAAATTGAATGGAACCAATCACCAATGTTTGTCTCACCTGCAGCAGAAGTTGCCAGCATTGTAGGTATTTCCATATTGTTAAAAAGATACAACATAGCCACACCTAAGAATGTAGCAATATAATACCATACAGAGATATATAAACTTTTCTCACGGCGAATACCGATAAGACCAAAAATACTTACACCCCACAGTACCCATACAACAACAATGGCAATGTCAATAGGCCATTCAAATTCTGCATACTCTTTTGAAGATGTATAGCCCATAAAAAGCGTTACAACTGCTGCTGCAACACCGATAACATATAACCAAAATTGAAGTTTACCGATAAACATCAAAAATTTTGATTCTGCCATAGATACTTTCAGTACCCTCTGACCAACATAAAACCAAGTAGCAAAAATACCACTTACTGTAAAACCAAATGCAACACTGTCTGTGTGCAATGGACGAAGACGACTAAAGTTTGTATATTCAGCCAAACCAGCACCAAAGATTGTATTCAATCCCGGGAATGCAAGTTCAAATGCAATAAATACACCGATGGTCATGCCAACAATTCCTAAAACAATTGTTGTCAACATGAACATCTTTGCAACCGTATAGTCGTACTCTAATGGACGATTCTCCATATATAGCCTCCTTAAGATTCAAAGCAATTAAGTCTTTTAAATGTATAAATACACTCAAAAGACTAATCAACATTTGTATATTAACAATAGATTTGTTTAATCTATCTTAAAAGTGACATAAAAATGACACTTTTTTTAATATCATTCTAAAAGGAAGCAATTAATTAGGAATTATGTGTTTGCTATAAGAAAATTACGAGAAAAGAGAGAGTTTTATCTTCTTATCAAAGATAAAAACTCACTGAATATATAGCGGCTCTCTTTGGGACCGGGGGAAGCTTCCGGGTGATGCTGGACTGAAAATACAGGCGCTTCATGATAACGTAAGCCTTCAATGGTTCCGTCAAAAAGATTTGTATGTGTCACCTCTGCAATCTCTGTAATAGTGTCCGGAACGTTATAGTTATGATTTTGTGCTGTAATCTCAACCAGTCCGGTTTTTTCGTTTTTGACAGGATGGTTGCCGCCGTGATGTCCGAACTTTAATTTAAAAGTATCATATCCGTGAGCAATTGAGAGCAGTTGATGCCCCAGACATATTCCGAACATCGGCACTTTTGCATCTATAAGCTTTTTAATCTGCTCCTGTTCGCGTTTAAGCACCAGAGGATCTCCGGGACCGTTTGACAAAAAGACGCCGTCAATTAATTTTGCATGATATTTTTCTATCAGGTCTTCGGCTATAAAATCATTTGGGATGACTTCTGCCTCGATGCCTGCACTCACAAGTTCATTTAAAATATTACGCTTGACACCAAAGTCAATGACAACGATTTTTGCTTCTGCTTTTGGTGCTTCGTCATACTTGAATGCTCTGTATGAAAAAGTGCTTGAAGTATGCTGATACGGCTCTTTTGTGCTGACCTGTTCTATATAGTTTACATCTTCAATGCGGGGAGCGTTTTGGAGAATCTGTTTCAGCTCTTCTTTGTCGCTTATTTGTGTTGAAGCAACCATCATCATGGAACCTTCGCTTCTGAGCATTTTTGTCAGATAGCGTGTGTCAATATCACAAATACCCATCACACTGTTCTCAATCAAAAAATCATGCAAGGAGTTTTGTGCACGAAAATTTGAATAACGCCCCTGGTATTTTCGCACTATCATTCCCTTGGCATGCGCCTTGGCGCTCTCCATATCCTGCTCATTCACACCGACATTTCCGATCTCCGGCATTGTAAAAGTAACAAACTGTCCGGCATACGAGGGATCACTCATTATCTCCTGATAGCCGCTCATTGAGGTATTAAAAACGATTTCGCCGACCTCTGTTTTGTCTGCACCAAAACTGTTTGCTTCCAAAAAAGTACCGTTCTCCAAATATATCCAGGCTTTTTTCAATGAATAACTCATACGCTTACTCCATTCCTTTTTTCATTAATTCTTCCCTGTAAAGTTTTTCATGCAAGATGTCAAACTCATCTGTTCCGGGAATAAATTTTCTCTTGTACGAACGAATTTTGTCCATTACGGCATCTTCAATTTCCGACGCATCCGCAATAAAAGAAGTAATGGCATTGTAAATAATATTTTTAATACGATTTTCCGTTACTTCAAAATGAATCAAATCTTCTTCATAAAGTTCATCAAGAATTTTGTGCGATATATCTGAGTACCGCTCCTCATAATCTAAAATCACCCCGTATTCGGGAGCCAGTTTTTTCTTAATCATAAAGAAAAGCTGTCTCTCGTCTGCAAGCATAAACTCAATCTCTTCTTCATTGTCCATACAGATCTCATCTACTTTTTTCTCAAGAGCCATCTCCTGCTTGACATTCTCTTCCAATACTTTCTGTGCCTCAAGTGCGACATTTTCAAGCCCTTTTGTCATTGTAACAGCACCGCTTTTGTTTAAATCAACAGCAATTTTATTTGCGATATGGGGAATAGTTTTAAGAGATATTTTCATAGATTCAGCCTGCTTATAAATTAAATTTAAGTATTTTACAATTATTTAGCTAATAGTTGCGTTAACTTTGATGCTTTTTTTGGATCCATCTTGGTTAATATTTTTCCTACTACTTTTGGTTTGAGAGACTGCAAAATAGCCACTGCTTCTATTTCGTCCATGTCCGAGAGTACATTTGCCGCAGCCCCTGCTTTCATTTTTGCAAATGTTTGCGATATTTTATTCATCTTTGTCGATTTCAGCTCTTTGAGAATTTGCGCATCTTTTTCAAGCATTGCTTTTATTTTCTTCTCTTTTTCGCTGATCTGCTCCAGTTTGGCATTCACTTCCTCTTCTTTCAAAGAAAGTTTTGCCTCTTTTTGTTTCAATAACTCTTCAGTAGCCGTTTTCAAGGCATTTAATGCCTGTTTTTGCTCATCTATACGTTCAAGTTCAACCAAAAGTTCATTTTTTCTTTCGTTAAATATTTGTGTGCATTCAAAAAGTTTGTCACTGTTTTGTATCGAAAAAAGTGAAGAGCAGAGAAATGCTGTAAGTAAAAGATATCTCAAGAGGCTTCCTTGCTTTTGTTTGTATAGGTCATTAGCGCAATTTCATCCAAATCTTTTGCCTCTTTGATTTTTATTTTTTTGAGTGCTTTTTTTATCTCTTCATATTCTAAATATTTATACTTTTCATACTCTGTCATGTTTTTTTTCAATGCCTCTTTTGCCTCTTCTACTTCGTTTTTTGCATATTGCAACCATTCCTGATTATGCTGTATCACGGCTCTTTGTGCATCCAAAAGTGCCCTTCCTGCCATAAATTCTGCTATTTTTCCATGTGAGGGGAGAGAAATTTCCTGCAAAAACGCCAGAGAGTCTTCCAGCGCTTTTTTTGCTTTTTGCAGGTTTGTATTTGCCTCTTGCAAAACACGTTCACTCTTTTGCATAATGTTTTTCTTTACATGTACCAAAGAGGTAAAACGTGTTTTCACGGCGTATCCTTATAAAATTATTGTATCTTCTCTTTCCGGTGATGTAGAAATTATACCGACTTTTGTTTTACTTATCTCTTCAATAAGTTTCACATAATCCTGCGCAGATGCCGGCAACTCTTCAAAAGTTCTCACGCCCACTGAATTGTCCCAGCCTTTAAAAGTTTTGTAAACCGGTTTGACATTTTCCAGATCAATCGGTACATAATCTATAGTCTTGCCCTTATATTCATAGGCAACACATACTTTTACCTCATCAAAACCGTCAAGAACATCAAGTTTCATCAGTGCAAGTTCGTCACATCCGTTCAGACGGCTTGCATAACGGGTTGCAACCGCATCAAACCAGCCACAGCGTCTTGCCCGGCCTGTAGTCGTTCCAAACTCATTCCCTTGTTCACCAAGACGTCTACCGGCTTCACCGAGGTCTTCACTCGGAAAAGGCCCGTTACCCACACGGGTACAGTAGGCTTTGACTATCCCTGTCACTTTACCGATATCTTTTGCATTGAGTCCAAGACCGGTACAGGCTCCTGCACTCACCGTTGAAGAAGAAGTCACATACGGATAGGTTCCGTGGTCGATATCAAGCATCGTTCCCTGGGCACCCTCAAGCAAAACACGTTTGCCTTCACTGTCCAGAGCCCGCCATACCATCTGTGTTGTATCCGTAATATAAGGTGCCAACTTTTCTTTATAGCCTTTAAGCTCTGCCAAAAGTTCCTCTTTTTTCGGTGCATGCAGATCCATAACATCAAAAATAGGCTTGTTAAGCGCAAAATAGTCCAAAATAGTCTGACACAACTTCTCAGGATTCAGTAGTTCGCCCACACGATGTCCGATGCGGTTGATTTTGTCAGAGTAGGCAGGTCCTATCCCTTTTCCTGTCGTTCCAATTGCTTTATCGCCTTTGAGCTTCTCTTTTGCCTGGTCAATCTCTGCATGGTATGCAAGATTGAGATGCGCTTTATCTGAAATATAAAGACGTCCCTCAAGATTTTCAAACTGCTCCATCTCTTTGATAATAGAAACAGGAGAGAGAACAACACCGTTACCCACTACATTGACAGCTTTTGGATTCAAAACACCCGAAGGAATGAGATGCAGTGCATATTTGACTCCGTCCACCCAAATCGTATGTCCCGCATTGTGCCCGCCCTGGGAGCGACAAACCATATCATATTCCATTGCAAGTTTATCAACAATCTTGCCTTTGCCTTCGTCTCCCCACTGGATTCCGACAATCACATCTGCTTTATTTGTATACATATTTTCTTTTCCTCTTTTTCTATTGCTCTAATGCTTCACACAAAGTATCTGTATAAATTGCAAACCCTACAGATGTTAAATCTGAATCTTTATATCTTCCGCCCCGTGCATAGACTTCATTGCCTACTATGCATCTGAAAAACAGCTCATCATAATAAAGCATTTTTGCATAATACATTGGTGCCAAAACAGCATTTTCACAGGCAATTTCCGCGCACAGTTCTTTCATCTTCAACAGTTCTTTTTTGATTGCTTCGGGTACCTTGTGAAGCACATCATCTATCTGTTCCACATACTGCAGATAAACAAGTTCGCTCAGCCATTCGACTTTGAGATTCAAAAACTTGTCAATATTGATATGTCTGAAATCATCTATAGTCAGTTCATCAAACATTGCAACCAGCAACTCGGGTATCTTAATATTGGAAATCTGCATCAGAGGCTTTACATGTAAGTGTTCAAAAATCTCTATTGCCAGTGTTGCCACACAAGAGAGTTTTTTCTCCCCCATAAATTCCACACCGACCTGATACTGTTCGTTTGTCGGGTAGGTAAACACAGGCTGGATATAAAACCACTTTTTCTGTTTCGTATTGCTTCCGAGTCTTTTTTTTATAATGCGTACAACATCTATTGTCGAGTCTGCACGTAAAGAAAGCGCATTGTTCTTTTCATCATTTATACGAATCAGCTCTCTTTGATCTGCAATACTTTGATGCTGATGGTAGGAAAACACAGGAGTTACTATCTCTTCGTAGCCATTTGCATCAAGAATATCACTTGCAGTTTTTTCTATCTGGCGTTTTATCTTGGCGGATTTGCCAAAATAAAGCTTTGAACCATTGGGTATTTCATGTTCAAGTATCATTTATATCTCTTTTTTTTCTAATGCGGTTTTAAAATAAACCTCATTATAAACTTTTGAAGCAATGCCCGCATACTCCAAACGTCCCAAACGGTGCAAGATCAATTCTATCGCATTGACAACCCAGAGAGATTCATGCGGTGCAATCAAGCCCATCTGGTTTATACGGAATATTTTACCTTTTAAATGGTCTTGTCCGCCGGCTACATTTACCCCGTACTCCTCTTTTAAAGCGGAGCGGATTTTTGCCGCATCTTTGTCATCAATGGTTGTCATACTTTGAGCAGGCACTTTGGGGTAAGAGTGCAAACCTATCGCTTCGAGTGCCGCTCTTGTCGCTTTGGCACGTCTGGCTGTATTGCAATACAGCACACCGAAACCACCCTCTTTTTTTATTGTCTCTAAAACTTCCAAAAGACCGATAACAAGTGTCGTAGCAGCAGTATAGGCTGTCGTGTTCTGGCGCTGTTTTTTGATTTCGGACGCAAGGTTAAAATAGTATCCTTTGCCCTCGCCGATTTTATCTATCGCGGCATTGCTGAGTCCGATAATGGCAAGTCCCGGAGGCAGCATAAGTGCTTTTTGACTGCCTGCAATCAACGCATCAATATTTGTCACATCTATACGTTCAACACCGACAGCGGTAATCCCGTCCGCAATAATCATAATATCCGGATTGATTGCCTTGAGCGCCTCTGCTATCTCTTCCACGGGATGTCTCAGTCCGCCCGCACTCTCAGAAATCTGCACAGCCACAGCATCAATGTCGCTGTTGGATTTTACAACGGCAACAACATCTTCAACACTGACAGGTGTGTCCCACTCATTTTTTATCTCAATATTTTTGAGTCCGTGTGCTTTGGCAATTTTTCCAAAACGCTCGCCGAATTTTCCTGAATTGACACTTAAAAGTGTATTTTTACACAGGTTGACTACTGTTGCTTCCATAGCGCCTGTTCCGCTTGATGCAATCATAACAACTTCATCAGTAGCAAAAAGTTCAAAAAGATGTTTTCGTGTTTTTTCAAAAATAGCTTCAAATTCAGGGGTACGATGGTGCATTGTCTCATCAGCCATGGCATTTCTAACATTTTGCGGTACTGGTGTAGGACCGGGTGTAAAAAGTAACATATGTAATTTCCTGTGAGTTTTAGGTTGTTTAAAAATAAAACCTCGTATTATATCGAAATAAGTTTAAATTTTTAAAAAAGGTTTTGTATGACACTTTTCGATTCCGTTATATTGGGTATTATTGAAGGTTTTACCGAATTTCTGCCTATCTCTTCTACCGGACACCTGATTGTGGCAAGTCAATTTTTGGGCATAGACCAGACAAATGTCACAAAAGCCTATGAAGTCATTATTCAATTTGCTGCCATTTTAGCCGTTGTACTCAACTATAGAGAAAAATTTACTCTCAAGCATATTGATTTATGGACAAAAGTTTTTCTTGCTTTTTTGCCTATCGGTGCCGTCGGTTTTGTCTTCTCACATCAAATCAAAGAACTTTTTAGCATTACTATCGTTGCAATTATGTTCATTATAGGCGGATTTATCTTTTTATTGGTTGAAAAATTTTATATACCCAAAGAAAAAGAGCTCATAACAAATGTTGAAGATGTAACGCTCAAACAATCACTCTGGATAGGAATTGCTCAAATTTTTGCTCTCATTCCCGGAACTTCACGTGCGGGAGCGACTATAATCGGAGCTTTATTAGTCGGTTTAGACAGAAAAGCCAGTGCAGAGTTTAGTTTCTTACTCGCTTTTCCCGTAATGAGTGCCGTCAGTGGGTATGATTTACTCAAACATTACCATGAGTTTTCATCCGCGAATATTGAAGCTTTGGCACTCGGCTTTGTCGTTGCTTTTGTTGTTGCCTATCTGACAATCAAACTCTTTTTAAAGTTTTTGGAAAAATTTACCTTTGTCGCCTTTGGTGTTTACAGAATTCTCTTTGGTGTGATACTCTTAACACTATTTAACTAATGGAACACTCTTTGCTTTATCTTTCTTGCGAGACATTTTAATGTACAAGGAGATATCATGCAAAGAATTAGCAGATATAATAACCACTTACATTCATTACTACATAAACTAGAAAAAACATTCTACCTGGCGAGTCGTAAGTTTTTATAAACTTTTTAAGATTTTGCCCGCTAGGCGTAAAGCACGAGAACGGTGAGAAAGTTCTTTTTTCACCTCCTCATCCAATTCACCGAGTGTTTTATCGTAACCAAGAGGTATAAACATCGGGTCGTATCCAAAACCACCCTCGCCTTTTGCCTCCGTCAATGCCGTTCCATACATCCAGCCATGCACCGTTTTTTCAATCCCTTTTGTCACAATAGCAATCGCCGCCGTATAATGCGCAGGAGAACTCATCACACCTTTTGCCCCAATATCCTGCATTAATTTTTTTAAATTCTCTTTGTCATCTGCATCCTCACCGCCGTATCTGGCACTGTAAATCCCCGGTGCACCCTCAAGCACATCTACACTGATTCCGCTGTCATCAGCCATCACAACAACATTTTCATCATCCAAAGCCTTATAAACCGCTCTTGCTTTAATCAGTGCATTTTCTTTAAATGTATTGGCATCTTCTATTATTTCAAAGGCATCAATTAGTTCCGTATAGGGTATCACTTCATACTCTTTACAGAGTGCTTTTATTTCTCTGACTTTGCCTTTATTTGATGTTGCTAAAACTAATTTTTTCAATTTTTTTCCTTAAATTATCTTTTAAATTATTTTTTTTATCTTTTGCAAATCAATTATAAATAATAGTTGCTCTATAATTGCAAAATTATACAATAAAACAAAAGGATTTATATGTTCAAAAAAGTTTTACCCCTCTCAAGTATTCTTTTTCTCAGATTTTTAGGACTTTTTCTCGTTTTACCGGTTCTCTCTGTTTATGCCCTTGATTTACAAGGTGCTACACCCTTTCTCGTCGGTGTTATCGTCGGGGGTTACGCTTTAACTCAGGCTATTTTTCAAGTACCTTTTGGAAGTATGAGTGATAAGGTCGGCAGAAAGCCGACAATACTTTTCGGGCTACTTATATTTTTAATCGGTTCTCTCATTTGTGCCTATTCAACTGATATATATACATTAATGTTTGGGCGTTTTTTACAAGGTGCAGGGGCTATCGGCTCTGTTGTAACGGCAATGATTGCCGATTTGGTTGAAGAAAAACAACGCGGGCATGCTATGGCAATCATGGGTGGATTCATCGCTATGAGTTTTGCCGTTGCAATGGCTCTTGGTCCTGTTCTTGCTGCAAATTTCGGTTTAAGTGCTATATTCTTCATAACTGCAGTGTTAGCTGTTTTAGCTATCGTTGTTTTATTTGTCAAAGTACCGACACCCCCAAAAATCAAACATATTTATCACGGAAAAACAAAAACATCTGACATATTAAAAGATCCGAACCTTTTAAGTATGATTATTATCAATGCTATGCAAAAAGGTCTTATGACTGCTGCATTTGTTATCATTCCCATCTTTTTAACAAAACCGGAATATGGTTTTAACTGGGAAAAAAGTGACTTGTGGATGGTCTATGTTCCTGCTATGATTGCAGGGCTTATTGCCATGGGACCTGCTGCCGTGTTTGGAGAAAAAAGAAATATTCCCAAGCAAATATTTTTACTCTCTATCCTTTTATTTACCGCGTCTTTCATAATGATGGGAACAACAACATCAAGTGGCGTTTTTATAACAGCCGTCATCTTTTTCTTTGTTGCATTTAATATGATGGAACCGCTCGTTCAGTCAATGATTTCTAAATTTGCAAAAGTACATCAAAAAGGTGCGGCACTTGGAATTGCCAACTCTGCCGCATACTTTGCAACCTTTTTAGGCGGTACTTTTGCAGGACTTTACCTTGACATGAGTTCACGAGAAACTTTAGGTTTCACGATTGGAACAATCAGTATTTTATGGCTTATATGGACCGCTTTGAAGATGAAAAATCCACTCAGATACTCGCATCTTATTATTCCTGAGGATGAAGTTGATTTTGATAAATTACATGCTCTGGAGAGTGAACATGTCGCAGAATGGTTTATAAATGAAACAGAACATGTCGTTGTTATAAAATATGCCAGTGAAAAACTTGATGAAAATGATTTAAAAGCTCAAGTTATTAAACACTAATTGATGTATATCATCATATAAATCATCAGAATAAGTTAGAATAACTCAAAAAAAGGGATTTGCCTATGCGATTATTCTTCTTGTTCGTCACTCTCACACTCACACTCCTCACAACAACGGGGTGTGACAAAAAATCTAGCTCTCAAGTTCATGAAGTCCACTACGACAGAGATATGTGCGCACGTTGCGCTATGGTTATCAGCGACAGAAAAAATACAGTTGAAGTAATTAACCCTTCTACCGGAAAGTATTATCTTTTTGATGACATAGGCTGTATGGTACTTTGGTTTGATAATGAACAAATTCCATGGAAGGACAAAGCCGTCATCTGGGTAACAGACGCCAAAACAGGAAAATGGATAAATGCCAGAACAGCTTACTATGATACTGAAAATATTACACCCATGGCTTATGGCTTTTCTGCCCATAAATCAAAAGATGATATCACAAAAGGTCAAGAAATTATAGACTTTAACGAAGTTGTAAAACGCGTTAAAAAAGTTGGAAGATAGGTTTTTTATCTTCCATTATCAAATTAGGTTCTATAAAAGGAGCCAAATGCGATAAAAAATTAAGCATACTCATTACCGGACTGGCATAAAAAAATTTTACTTTATGATTATAGTGCCATAACTGGTCGGCATATTGATATACCTTGAAAGGTTTATCACCGATGCCATCATTATTTGTATCAAAGCCTTCATATCTGTCCCAGTAATTATACTCTACAATATTTGACACGTCAAAATTTTTTCCGGCATCTTTAACTACATCATCAATATTTGAAAATATTTTATTATTTGTAATCGTATTATCTTTGATTGAAGCATGAAAGTGGAAGGCTTCACCATTATAAGCTATTTCGTTACCAATAAAATATCGCTTCATCCCTTTTGCTTTCTCCTGTCCTTGAATATAGAGTGCTTTGGCATTATAACGGACTACATTATTTTTAAAAACAAAGTTTGCTACACTGCCTATCATCACACCAATTCCGGCAGCACCATCAGAACTCAATATTTTATTAGCGATCACCTTTGTATTTTTGGCACCCATAAACATCATTGCTACAGAATTATATTTATATAAATTTTCTATAAAACGGTTATTGTTACTTAAAGAGAGATGTGTTGCAAATCTGTTGCCTATAAATCTATTTTTTTGAAAAAGATTATGATGCGAATAATTTAAAGTCACATCACGTACATTTTTAATAGTATTTGATTCTATAATATTATAATCGGCATAATAAAGCTTTAACGCATTTGCACGTAAAGGAAGCGTATTTTTTTTTGTCGTTATATAATTATGAGAAATGATCGAATTATCAACCCTATCCATATCTATACCATATAAAACTTCTGAAATATTACAATCGCGTATTTCACAGTTTTGTACTTCACGCATAGATATTGCGGCATCAATACTCTGCATATTCATCCCGCTGTTTTGAATTTTCAAATGTTGCAATGTGACATAAGAACTTCTAATGACAATAACACTGTGTACCCCATCACCCTTAATAAGAACATTATTTCCCATTCCTACAATCGTCAGCGGCTTATTAATATAAATATTGCCTTTATATATAGCATTTTGCAGTTTTATCGTTGCATAAGGAGGTGCAGAGTTTATTGCGTTTTGTAAAGCATTTGCAAAGAGCAAAAGAGGGGAAATCAGCAACAGAAAAAAAACTAACATATTCCATTACTCCTGCAAGATTTTAATAAAATCTATGTATTTCTTCCATAATATTTGCAAATTCCATATCATCACCTTTGTCTTTCAAAAAAGACACAAGATGTTTTTCACTTGCTTCGACACCATCTTTTTTTTCTATTTCCAAAAGTTCTGCATACAAGTCTGCCATAATTTCAATTACATGTTTTGAAATTGTTTTTCGTGAAGCATGATAACCGATAATTTCACCGGTGTCTGTATTTTTACGTATTTCAAATTCAGTAAATATCCAGTAATATCGTCCATCTTTTGCCATATTTTTCACAACGGCATTGATATTTTTCCCTTGTTTTATAGTTTCCCATAAAAGCTTAAATACAACTTTTGGCATGTCTGGGTGGCGTACTATACTGTGAGGCTGCCCGATAAGCTCATCTTCACAATAGCCGCTTATTTCCATAAAATAATCATTGACATAAGTAATCTTCCCTTTTGCATCTGTTTCACTTACTATATATCTTTTTGGATCAAGTTGTATCTCTTCATCTATCGGTGTAGGCTTTTTCATTATATTGCTCCATTTAGAAATTTTATAAGTCCGTAAGTAATTTCTTTAAAACTCAAAATTCTTGCACCGTGATGTTTTTTTGAAAAATCCTCGGCAGCTTTATATGAATTAAAAGGGACTAAATCATCACCTGCAGGTGAAATTTCATTACTGCCAAAAACAAAAAAAGCCCCTTTTGCATTAATCGTTTTTGCTGTTTGAAAATCTGTAACATATAATTTTTTAAAATCTTGCTCTTTTGTAATATGATACTGACCAAACCATGAAGCTGGATGCAAATAAAATTCAAACATCCCTTTTGGTGAAGAAAAAAGTATTTTTTTCCCGTTTGCCAACTCTATTTCCGATACCCATGATGGATATTCATATAACTTTAAATGTCGTATGTAACCAACATCATCTTTATTGTATTTAATTTCATAAGACAATAACAAACTACAAAACAGCAATAATCCGACAAGTACTTTCATCATAACACCTCCTAAACCAAATCTTTTTTCTCAAATATTTTATACCCTAAAAATGCAAACACTAAACCTAAAATAAGTGGATATCCTATGGAAACAAGAACAAACATTGTTTGACTCATTGAATCAAGTATGTAAAATGCTACCGGTCCCATAACCGTAAGCTGTGGATCAAATAAAGAAATAGCTGCTACACGGAAAATTTCCATAGGATTTATCATACTGATAAAAATAATCAAACCTGAACTCATTCTCTCTTGCATCATCAACGAAATAAGTGCGATATCTATAAATGCAAGTAAAAATATCCAAATAAAAAATGAAAGCCCCAATGCTACTTCTGAAGATTTTACAAAAGAGGATATAAAAAATGCAATCCCTAAAAAAGCACTACTCATTGCAAAAAGAAGCCCTGTATAGAGAAAGAAAATATTCCAAGGTATTGCCGCTCCTTTAAAAGCACCATAAACAATAGCAATCACCATTGCAAAAAACACAGGAAGAAAAACAGTAATAAACCTGCCGATTACTTTTCCCCAATAATATTGTTTTAAAGATATAGGAAAGGAGAGCATATACTCCAACACATGGCTGTCTCTGTCTCCGGATATAGAACGCACTGTCGTAATCAGAATAAAAATCGGTAAAATAACGATAGTAATCTGAATATACATCAATAAAAGACGACTGAGCCCGCTAAAACCCATCACTTGAGACTCCGTAACACCTGCTATAAAAAAGAGTGCTATTAAGCCTCCAAAAACAAGGGAATAAACAACAAACCACTTTGCTCGGAGTGACTCTTTTAAATCTAAATATGCTATTAAATATAGATTTTTCATCTAAAACCTCTCATCTGATACTATTTTTCCCAAATCCATATAAATTTGTCTGTTAACCAAATCTTTCACCTCTTCAAGTCGGTGTGTTACAAACAATAAAACTTTGTCTTCTTCGTTTTGTTTCAACAGCCTGTAAAAATCATCTCTTGCTTTTGGGTCAAGATTTGCCGTTGGCTCATCATAAATAATAATATCACTTTTTTTAGCAAGGGAAATGGCAATAAGCAATTTTTGTTTCATCCCCCCGCTTAATTTAAAAAAGGATTTGTGAAGATTTGCACTAATATCAAGTTTCATCTCGTTTGCATAATACTTAATTAACTCTTTGTCTACCTTAGCGCTCACACCTATATATGCAATAAGTTCATCAATACTTAGCTTAATTGGGGGCGGCAACTGTGGAACAAAACTAATATGTTCTAAAACATTTAGTCTGTTTTTTATAGGGTTAAGTCCATTAATGAGCACTTCTCCGCTGTTTGGATGATAATATCCCATAATTGAGCGAATAAGTGTCGTCTTACCGGCACCGTTTGCACCCATTAAAGCGATAGATTCATTTTGTTTAAATTCACAACTCACCTTATCTAAAGAGATATTTGAACCAAATTTTTTTGTTAAATTCTTTACCTGTATCATATTTATACCAAACTTTTTAATCTGAAGTCAAAATTTAACGCATCGGCATGACATACATCTATACAACGTCCACATAAAGTACAATCTGCGCCAGTTATGTACTCATGTGTAATACCTTCTTCTTCTCTTTGTTTGTCATATTTTGCTTTTGTAATCTCTAAAACCTGATTTTCAAAACAAACATCACTACAGACCATACAATGGTCACAATTGTCATTCCACTCTATCCGCAGGGCAGATACTTTTCCAATCATCCCATATGTCGCACCGATAGGACAGATGTAAGTACACCAGGCACGACGGGCAAAGAAAACTTCAAAAGCAAATACAATCAAAACCCAAATTAAAGAGAGACTCCATCCATATGCGATTGTACGACTCAAAATTCCGACAACACTAAATGTTTCAAAAACTAAGTAACCACTCGTTCCTGCCAAAATTAAAAAAATTGCCCAAAAAAAGTATTTGATGCGATGGTCAAACTTTCTATCTTTTATAATTTTTTTAGCAACTAAAGTATTATGCCATTTTTCACCTATTTCACTGAGTATTCCATAAGGACATACCCAAGCACAGTAGCTTCTACCGCCAACGAGCAAATAAAAAATGGTAATCGTACTCACCCCAATGATAATGTTAATATGCAAATGATGTTCTGCCATCAACATTTCCAAGGTGGTAAAAGGGTCAATAAGGTGAAACCCTAAAAACCTTGAACCGTTTAGTGTTCCCTCAAGTATTTGAATATCAATAGCAAAAGAGAGAAAAAAGAGAAGATGCACAAAAATAACAACAAGCCATCTTTTTGCTCTTATACTAAGCTTCTTCTTTCCCTCTTTTGTCGTAGTGAAAAATGTTGATAAAAACGATGTTCTTTTTATAGTTTCTCTACTATTATACTTATCCATTTTATGCCTTATTTAGAATTTTTAAGTGCCTCAGCGCGTTTTGGAAATTCTCCTATTTCATTTGCCAATCTTCGTAAATCGTCTTGTGACAAATGAAGTAATAAGCCTCTCATAATCATATTTTCTTTTCTGCCGGCTTTAAAATCATCAAGTTTTTTATAAAGTTCCTCAGCACTTTGTCCAAATAGTTTTGGACCCATAAGCTTTTTACCGTACTGCATACCACTCCCATCAACTCCATGACAAGATGCACATTTACTTTTGTACTCATCACTTACTTTAAAACTACCGATATTTCCTGCTTTATCTCGCAAGGCAGTCAATGCTTCATTTTCTTTTTCTCTATCACTTTTTTCTATCGGTTTATTATCAATTTTCGCCGTTGCTACTCTATTGCCTATATCTTCAGTGATTCTGCCGGCTTCTCCGCCATTATAAGCACCTCCGTTTAAATATACCCATACCATTAATCCAGCTATCAAGAGTGTAGAAATCCCTGCTATTATATTTTTCATTTATTTATTCCTTATCTTTTGAATTTGAACATTAAAGTTATATATATCTTCTGCTATTGCACGTATCTCTGCATCACTCATATTATGAATCAAATCATTCATAAATACATTTTTTTTCTTTCCTGTTTTAAACGCTATAATCTTGTCATAAATATAATCAGCATTACGCCCAAGAAGCGATGGTCCAAGAACACCATTTGCATAATCATCATGGCAAGCAGAGCATTTAAGCCGAAATGTAGGGCTAAGTTGTTTGGCAATGAGTGAAATTTGAACTCTTTCATAAGGGCTTCGTATATGCATCTGAGCGTCAAGTACCGTTCTCGGTCTTACTCGAACCGAGGCATCTTTATTTGCAGGCTGAGCATTTTGGTCATATTCACTTTTTTCTCCATAATCATAATAAAAAGAATTCTTATTACCGGATTTTCCTTTTGCAATCTCATCTTCACTTGATTTTACTTTAATAGCATACTCATTTTTATTTGCCACTACCTCAATTTTAGGACTCCCGGCAGAAACGGTATTTGCCTGAACTTCATTCTTTTGTTCAGAATCCTTCTTATCTCCACAGGCAGTAAAATTAATCATTATGAAAAAAATTGATGCTAATAATATATGCTTATTCATGATATTCCTTTACTTTTATTTCCATAATACTCATCATAAGTCATTCTGGGTTTCACTATGATTGACGGTTGAGACGTTGGGCAAACATCTTGACATGCACCACAGCCTATACACCCATCATAAATCTCAGGTCTTTGTCCACCTTTGGCATCTGGAACCATAGCAATTGCACTTAAAGGATTAGGTATCGGGCACATATCTGCACACAAATTACATGCTTGACCTTCTCTACCCATAAACTTTTTAAGTAACTCCACTTCTTCTGGTGTTTCATTCCTCACACTCTTTGTAAAAGCCAGCATTTTATTATCATAGCCTTCTGGAATTGGCGTATTGCTAATGCCTAAACAAGTATCGGGAAACTCTAAAACAGCAATTCCCATTCGGATATCTTCTGCTTTTTCTGTTTTATGATCCAGGGCACCGCTTGGACATGCTAAAACACACGGTACTGCATTACAAGCATAACATGCTCTGATATTTGCATCAATATAGGGTGTACCTTCCCCTGCACCGTGATTAATATCATGAAGTTTTATAGAATGATAAGGACATACCTGAAGACACTGTCCGCACTTAATACATAATGCTAAAAAATCTTTTTCGGGAACAGCTCCCGGTGGTCTTAGCTTATTTTCTTTTCCTTGGAGATAAGGGCTAAAAACAATACCACCTCCCATAACAAGACCCAATAAACCTAATGTAGAATATTTAACAAAATCTCTTCTGTCTGTTTGTACTTTTTTTGCCATAATTATCCTTTATTAAATTGCTTTTTTCATTTTTGGTTTTTTATCTTCCATTAAAAACAGCGGTTTTGAAAATGGAGCAAGTTTTGCTAAAAAGTTTAATAATGAAATTACCGGTGAACCATAGAAAAACTTCACATTACTGTTATAAATCCAAAGTTGATCGGCATATCTGTAAACCTTATGCGGTGTATCTCCTATCCCGTCACCATTATTATCAAATCCTACATAGTTATCCCAATAATTACCCTCAATTTCATTTTCTTCTATTCTGTCTCTTTTACTGTCATTCACAATATCTTCAATATTTCCCATTATAATGTTATCTTTTATAATATTGTTCACACTTAAAGAGTGAAAATGCATGGCCTCTGCATTGTATAAAATTTTATTTCCCTCTATAATGTTATGTGTCCCGGGCTCAAAAGGTGACCTGTCTATATAAAAACCTTGTGCACAATAAATGACAGTATTGTCTTTTAAAATAAAATTAGAAGCGTCTTTGAGCCCTATACCCATACCTGTAGCACCCAAAGAACTTTTTACGATATTCCCTGTCGCAATTGAGTCTTGTGAATACATAAAAAATATACCTACAGAATTATTCTCGTATACATTATCTTTAATAAAATTTTTACCTGCATACATAAAGTGTAAGGAATATCTATTATATTTTCCAAAATTTTTCTCTATAGTATTCCCGTGAGAATACCAAACAACCATATCTCTTGATTTAATAAGAGAATTCTTTTTTATTAAATTATTATTAGAATACCAAAGTCGTAAACCATCCCCCCGTAAACCAAGAGGAAGTTTTTTAGAACTAATTTGATTATAACTAATAATCGAGTTATCAACCATCTGCAAATCTATACCAAAAAGACAGTTTTTAATAATACAGTTACTCACTTCACACTGCTTTATCTTTCCCATCTTTCCTCTTTTAATCATTGAAATAGCACCGTCTAAATTTTCATGTCTACTGCCGCTATTTATTATAGTAAGATTTTTTAATGTTACATAAGAACTCTCAACTTTAATCACGATACCTTTGTTTTGACCATCAATAATAACACCTTTTTCTTGCCCTATTATTGATAATGGTTTATTGATTATAATATTGCCTTTATATATTCCGGCATGCAGTTTCAAAATTGAACCTGCAGGTGCATTGTCTATTGCATCTTGCAAAGTATTTGCGCTTAATGAAATAATGATAGTCGTAATACCAAGCAATAAATTTCGTATCATTAAAAACCCTTATTTTCCTTCGTCTTGTATTTCTTTCAATGCTTTTTGTTTTGCAAAAAATGCAAGTAAGGAGAAAAAACTTACAAGCAGCAACATATAAAAACCTATAGTAGGATATGAATGCGTCGTAAATTGAGCAATTTTTCCATCACCAAAAACTGTCGGCATAAAAGGTTTGATTTTAAAAGCGCCCCAATCATGTAAATTGTGTCCAAACCAATACAACCAATAAGAATAATCAGCAATAAAAATAAGTGGTAAAAAAATCGGAACAAGCATAATATAGCTAACAATCTTTTTATCATAGATTATAAATAAAATTATTCCTAACGACAGTATTAATAAGGCATACGGACCGATAGCGCGTTCAAAATGTCCACCTCTCCACATTGGATCCATACCTACATAGTGGTTAATCGTATCCATTTCATGGACCTCTCCGCTATAACCATCAAAATGAAAATATACAGGTATTCCTTCTGGAAATGCTTTCTTGGGATAATTTGGCGCTTCTAATGATACCGCCCAAATTGGTAATGATGCCGGTCCAATTTCCGATTCGCTTTCAATCATTTTATCAAGATTATTATGGGCACTTTTTGGGGTAGCCACACTTTTATATTTTCCTTTATTGTAAAGGTTCCAAACTTCTTTAGATAAAGGAGAAATTTCATCAATTTTGCCAGCCTCTATTTTGTTGAGTGTTCCATGAAAGGCTATCATTGGAAGAGTAAAAGAAAAAGTTAAAATCAATAAAGCTATAAATGCAAATATTTTAGCTTTTATTAAACTTGGGTGCATAATAATTCCTTGTTTATAAATTAAAGTTTATTATTATATCCACAAATAAAGTTTATTAATTTGACTTAAGTCAAGTAAAAAAAGGGAGAAAGAGGAAAGAGATCTGGATTCTAAAATCCAGACCTCTTTTTGAAGTAATTTAATATCTATTTTTTAAAATAGATTCGCATTTTCGTCTACCCATTTAAAGTATTCAATAATGTTATTAACTTCTTCTTTTGTCATATGCTGATTAGGCATTCTCAAGTTAAAGTAGTTAATCATACCTTCTACATATGGATCTTTATATTTATGAGACGGATTTAAAATAAAATCTCTTACCCATTGCTCTGCATTTTCATGTCTTTGAAGAACACCTGTTAAATCTGGTCCTGATGAAACTTTACCAATAACATGACATCCTCCACATCCACCTTCACCGAATGCTCTCTCACCGGCTGCTGCTGCAGGAGACTGTTTTGTTGCAACTTTTTTCACAAGTAAATTTTTCGCTCTAATTCCAACATCTGCAGTTTTAACCATATATTGCCAAATCATGTTTTCAAAAAGAACAGCTTTTTCCAAATCACCGGCTTTTACAGCTTTGTCAGAAAGTTTTTTCTGTGCTGGAATTTTTCCATACTGATCAAGCGCATCTTCAACAAGTGCTTTTACCGTAGGATATTTTTCGTAATGATTTGCTTTTAAGAATTTAACAACTGATTGAATAACTGCATCTGTCGCAGCATTTACGGCAACAGTTTTGTCATATTCAGCTTTTAATTCCGCTTTAGACATTGTTTTCATTTTAAGTTTTTGTGCACTCACATATTTTTTGTTAGGATCTTTAACCATTAAATAACCCATCATTTCTAAGTGAAGTGCCGAACAGAACTCTGTACAGTAATAAGGAAATACACCTTCTAAATCAGCTTTAAATTTAACAGATGCAGTTTTACCCGGCTCTAATGAAGCATGTACATCATAGTTGTCTACAGTAAATCCATGAGTTTCATCTTCTGCACGCTCTAGATTTGTTAAATAGAATGTTACAGTATCCCCTTTATTCACAGTAACTCTTTCAGGATTAATGTGAGATCTTACCAATGTTGCATATACCGTTACATTATGACCTTTTCTTACTACTCTTTCTTGTCCTGCTAAAGTTTTCCCTTTAGAGATTTTACCGGTTCGTGAGTTTGTACCCATTTTATAACGTACTTCAGGGTGTAGTTTACTCATACGAATAGCAACCGCTTGGTGAGGTTCACCTAAAGGAATCGGCATATCATACAATAAATCCATTTTTTTACCACTAATATCAATCAACTGGTGATTTTGTGGATGTAAAGGACCAACCGGATCAAATCTGTCAATAGCAAGTTTATTCAAAGAGATAATATATTTTCCTTGAGGGTCGGCAGATTTTCCTTCCATACCACATAAGTGACCTACATTATAGTGAACATTTACTTTATCTAACACTTTCAAATGTTTATAATCCCATTTTACGATTTGTGAATCAACATATAATGAAGTGTAAATCTCACCATCTTTCCAGTTTTTGCCATACTGATTGTGCAGTGGTCCAAGACCTAGTTCAACTTGACCATGTAAAGAATCTTTCATGCTTAAGATAGGAATCCCGTAAGGATCTTTACCTGCATATTTATGATCTTTAATCAACTTTTGAATCTTACTCCATTTATACACGGAAGCATGCGTATCAAGTTTCCCACAAACAACAATATACTCACCATCAGGAGAAACATCAACACCATGCGGTGATTTCGGCTCCGGAATCAAAAAAAGTGCATTATTGGCAACAGCAACACTCATCGGAATAACACGAATACCATTGATTACTTTGTAATTTTTCTTATTTTTTACAAGTTGTTCTAATTTTTTCCAGTTATATACATGTAAGAAGTCAGTGTCATTTCTTGAACAACCTGCTTCAAATGGAGGCATACCGACTTCTATACCACCTGTATACATTTCAGAGTTAAATGAGTTTGTAAATCCCCAACCATAAGAAGCACCTTTGCCGGCATCACTTAAATCTTGCATATATGGAGGTAATTCTAAAACAAATGATTTTTTCTCATTGATACGACCGATTTTATCATTGAATTTCCAAAAAGTAATACCTCCACGGTATGTCTCTTTATACTCTTCAATCGGGTGATAGTTATTATCAAATGGAGCTGCATATTGTGAAGCTTCCAAGATATACTCAGAATTTGGCGTAAAGAAAGCTCCACCATGATCTGATTTAAAAACAGGATTCACAACAATTTGCTTTGTTTCAAAATCATTTAAATCAAGAATAGCAATACGTGGATTAGCCTTGTCATTAATCGCTAACCATTTTCCGTCATATACACCATTTGTCTCTGAGAGTCCCGGGTGGTGCGTATCTCCCCAGTTAATTTCGCGACCGCGAATATTTCCCTGACGTAAAACCTTTTTACTCTCTTCATCATAACCATACCCCTGCCATGGTTCCGGAGTAAAAACACCGATATATTTTAATATTTTCATACTTGGAACACCATAGACCATCATTTGTCCAGACTGTCCACCGGAACTAAATATCATAAATTCATCTCTACCGCCACTTGGTGTATAAGTTTTTGCAGCATGAATAATATCGTTTTCCGTTAGTCCCCTTGCTTTCATCACTTTTTGTAGTTCTCCACCGCTTGCAGACGCCATTGTCGCAGCTAATGAAGTACCTAAAAGAAGTGAAGTCAGCTTACTAATATGTGTAGCCATTTTATTCTCCTTCATTTTCATTTTGGGCATAATCCCAAATGATAGAAGAATAATAATATATATTGAAGACGAATAATTTGACCCAAGTCAAATTATTTAATTAATTTTATTTTTTAAAGTTTAATACATTAATTTTAAGAGATTGGAGTTTTTGAAGTGATGAGCTCAGTTCTTCTAAAGCTTCTATGAGAATATCTTCTTTTTTTACTAACTCTTTATCAAGTTTGTTTTCTTCATCCATTGTTTCCATAAGTTCAAGTAAATCTTCAATATTTTTCTCTATATACTCTAAAGAGTTTGAAGCATTTACTATAGACTCACTCGAATAGTCAATAGATTTATCTATTTTTTGAACAAGAAAATTAAAATCATCTACTGCCTGTGTAACATCAACTATATTTGTATTTTCATGCATTGGTTTAATACCTATTACCGTTGATTTTTGTACTATTTTTTTAGAAGTATTTAAAAATTTTTGAATAAATCCAATTAAATATTTTAATTGAGTAAAAAAATAAATAAGCAAGAGTAATAAAATAATGAAAAGAGCAATTTGTATAGTTTTATTTTTACTTTTTACTGCATCAAAATATTTTTTATGCATAGTAATAAGCTTATCAAACTCTACAACAAGCTTTAAATTTGTATCATATATATCTCTTACGAGTTTTTCTATAACCAAGTTTGTATAGCCGTTTCGAACTCTATATGCATCTCTGAATTTTTGCACAAGTAAATAGAAATCATTCCATAAATAAATTATTTTCTCTGACTCTTTTTTTATATCTTGAGAAAATATTCCATCCAAAATTTCATCTTTATTGTTCATATTATGCACAAAAGATTTTACAGACTCATCAAGCTGTTTTATGGAAACATCTTTATTTTTATAAATAAAAAATATATTTTTAGCAATTTCCTGGGTAAAAGCTTTCTGTTCGTTAATCGTTTTTAAAAGTTTTAAATTTGCTTCATTTTGAGTAGAAATATGTTTAGAATACAAGGCTAAGATTAATGATAATATGAAAATCAATGCACCTAAAAATTTTATTTTAGTCATTTGTTTTATCCTTGTAAATTTCTTGTAAAGCCATTGCATCAACTACGTCGACTTTTCCGTGTATTATATCAATAATATTATTTCGTTTTAATCTACTGAGAACACGAGAAAGCGTTGCCGGCTGAATATGAAGCATTAAAGAGATATCGTGACGTTTTAGTTTGTTAAACATTTTCAAATCATCATGCAACATCATGCTGACTTTTGAAACTGCATCAAATATAAACTCTCTATTGACTAAAGATTGTAATTGCAGTGACCTTTTTATGATTTCTTTCATGAAATCTTTGCACAATATATCATTATCCAGAAAATATTCTTTGAATTTTTTATAGTTTATACTCAGAACATGCGAGTCATCTATAAGTTGTATATTTGAAAAAGAACTCAATTTCTCAGAATCAATTTCTAAAACTTCCGAAATCATAGAATCGGCATATATATAATAGAGAAAAGTTTCATTGTCATGTTTGTCTATTTTATAAGCTTTTGCCAAGCCGTCTATCAAAAAAAGCAATTCACTGCTATTGCCATTTTCATAATGAAGAACATAATCTTTTTGATAACGATGCAATAAAGATATAGATACTAATTTTTCCAATTCCTCCTCATTTAAAGAGGAAAAAAAAGTTTGAGACTTTATTATATCTTTTAAAGACATAACGAGCCTATTGACTTACTAAATTAGCACATTTGTCTTTTGTAATTTTAAATTTAAATAATATTTTTTTTGTTTTAGCACTGATATATACATATGTTGTATCAATACCGGCAAGTAAAAATCTTTTTGAAGATTTACAAACACCTTGTGTTATAGCTTTTTGCATTCTACTGTGGTCTTCTTTTTGTACACTTTCATCACTTTTTGTACCGGTATTGATTTCAAAAGTATATATTAAAGTAGTTCCATCATTTTCTATATTTATGATACTGGTGTATTTATCAACTTTTTGAGGCAGTGTTTTTGACATCTCCTGTGCTGCAAGAGTGGCAATTCGAATATTTTGTTTTTTTAATTCTTTTTGAGGAAACTCCTGCGTACGTATTTGTGGAGTTTGCGCAAATACGAATTGAGATAAAATTCCCAGCACTCCAAGCAGTTTTAGTATATATTTCATTAATATTCTCTCTTTTTTTTAGAAAACATTATACACAACAATACTTTTTTAAAACATGATATTTGTCAATTCGTCCTATTTCTCTTCAAGTTGACTTAAATCTATTTCATCAAATTCTTGACGAAGTGGAATAATAATACTTACTGCAATTAAAATAATTCCAAAAATAAGCACAACTAAATTTTCATGCCCGTGAAAATAAGAAACTAATGTTGTTTTACCTAAGCTCTCCCCCATGATTTTTTTGAAAAAATCATAATAAAGTGTAAAAACAAGACCACCGAATATACCACCGATAGCGCCAACAAGAACATCTATACGTCCCTCAGCAATAGAAACAGGACCTGTTCCCGGGCATTTCCCAAGTATTGCCATAGAAATACCAAAAATTGCACCACCTATAATTAGTCCGCCTAAGATGATCGGCTTTGGATGGTACGATGCATATCCCGCTTCCACCATAAAATAGAGTCCTATAGAGGCTAAACCTATTGCCAAAAAGAGCATTTTAGGCACCACTGTATCTCTGAGCATTGCAAAACCGGCAATTTTTTCAAACTTGTCCACCCTGCTGTACTGAATCAGTACACCAAA
This sequence comes from Sulfurimonas sp. NWX367, assembly GCF_039667065.1. Lineage (NCBI taxonomy): Bacteria > Pseudomonadati > Campylobacterota > Epsilonproteobacteria > Campylobacterales > Sulfurimonadaceae > Sulfurimonas > Sulfurimonas sp. NWX367. The sequence continues at coordinate 261,483 of NZ_JALCZM010000003.1, forward strand.
CACAAGCCCTATCATAAAAACGACAAATACCGAACCGTGGGATTCATTGGAGACAGTCGTAAACATGTTTAAGATTCTATCAAACATCATTTGCCTCACTTTTATAAAATACTTTTCCTGTAATAATCAGACTTAAAAGAACTACTCCGCCAAAAATCATACTGCTTATAGCCGTCTGTGCCATCCCGCTTAAAAAATGCCCGCTTGTACATCCGCCTGCCAGGCGCGCACCTATTATAAGAAAAAAACCGCTGACAAAACTCCAAACAAGCCGTGATATGACTGAAGAGTTTTTATATTTTTTCCAGCCTGTGGGCATAATACTCAAACGAAAAGTTTTTGTGACAAAGACAGAGGTCAAAAAACCGCCTGTCAGAGCACCCAAAAGCATTACCCCTTCCCAGGCACCGGCAAAATGTACCTCTTTGAGATAAGGGTATTTTTCGGGACTTAAATCAAAAAGTATCCCTGCGAAATAAGGCACATAGGTTGATGCTCCAAAAGGCCTGTTTGCTCCAAATACTGAAAATGTAAACAGTACCAATAACGCCATTAAGATTCCGGCTAACCACCACGGCATACGTCTAATCATAATAATCCTTATATAATAAATTACATGTAATTATAATACTATTTTTGTTAATTGATTGTTATCTTACTGATAAGAGAAGAAAATAATAAAGCCTTTAGGCTTTATTATAGAAGAAAATTGAAAAAAAGTTACTTCTTCGGAACGACATACATATTGTAATAACGTCCTTCAAATTTTGGCGGTTTTTCCATTACGGCGATGTCTTCAACCATAGGCCATACCTGCATAAGTACCTCTTTTGCAGCTTCAGGATGTGCCATTTCACGACCACGCAAAAAGACTCTGAATTTTACATGATAGCCTTTTTCAAGGAACTCTCTTGCATGCTTGACCTTGTAGGCAATGTCATTTTCTGCAATTTTCACCGAAAGTTTAATCTCTTTGACAACAATTTTTACCTGATTTTTTCGCTGCTCTTTAAGCTTTTTCTCTTCTTGGTATCTAAACTTGCCATAATCCATAATTTTCGCAACAGGCGGCTTGGCATTTGGAGCAATCAGCACAAGGTCTAAGCCCAATTCATTTGCTTTCGTCATAGCTTCATCAGTAGAGATGACGCCTAAAGACTCACCTCCATCTACATTACATCTCACCTCTGGAACACGGATGTCATCATTCATGATGACGCGGTCTTTGTTTTTACTCAAAAATTTACCTCATTTATTTTAGTTTGTATAAGTTTCAAGAATTCCTCTTCACTTAAGTTGTACTGCTCTCTAGTTCGTCTGTCGCGAATGGCTACAGTTTTGTTTTTAATCTCTTCATCCCCGATGACAACTATCATAGGAACGCGAGTTTTTTCTGCAGTTCTGATTCTTTTGTTTAAAGAATCATTTTTCGCATAGATTTCACTATCGGCATTAATATCGATAAGTTTATCTGATAAAAGCTTAGCATATTCTTTATGTGTTTCTGCAACAGGAACAATTGCTACCTGTGTAGGGGCGATAAACATCGGAAATTCTCCGGCATAATGCTCTGTCAAAATCCCTATAAAGCGTTCAAATGAGCCTAAAATGGCACGGTGAATCATTACCGGCTGAATTTTATCATTCTCTTCGCCGTTATATTCAAGTTTAAACCGCTCAGGAAGATTAAAATCAAGCTGAATTGTTCCACACTGCCACTCACGTCCGATGGCATCGGTGATTTTGATGTCAATTTTAGGACCGTAAAATGCTCCGCCGCCTTCGTCTATTTCATAAGCCAGTTCGTTTTTATCCATTGCATTTTTTAGTGCCTGTGTAGAAATTTCCCACACTTCATCACTCCCGACCGCTTTTTCAGGTTTTGTAGAAATCATCATTTTATAGTCAAATTCAAAAGTAGACATAATTTTATCCACAAAATCAACTACTTCAATGATTTGTTCTTCAATCTGATCTGCACGACAGAAAATGTGCGCATCATCCTGTGTAAATTCACGTACACGGAAAAGCCCGTGCAAAGCCCCGCTTGCCTCATGACGATGCACAACGCCGTATTCAAAGTATTTAATCGGCAAATCACGGTAAGAGTGCAGTTCATCTTCATATACTTTGATATGCCCGACACAGTTCATCGGTTTTACCCCAAATTCAAGCTCATCTATATGGGTAAAGTACATGTTTTCACCGTAGTTTTGATAATGCCCTGATGTTTTCCATAAATCAGAACGGAGCATTTCAGGACCGCGTACAGGCTCGTATCCGCGTTTTCTGTGCGCTTTAAAAAGTAAAGACTCCAGTCTTGCGCGCAGGCGTCCACCGGCAGGCAGCCAGATAGGAAAACCGGCACCGACTTCTTCACGAAAGGTAAACAGTTTCATCTCGTTGCCGAGCTTGCGGTGGTCCCGTTTTTCAGCTTCGGCCAGCATTGTCATATGCTCTTTAAGCGCTTCTTTTGTTGCAAATGCTATACCGTATATACGTGTAAGCATTTCGTTTTTGGAATCTCCGCCAAGATAGGCACCGGAGATTTTTGTCAGTTTAAAGTATCGGATAAGACCGATATTTGGCAGGTGCGGTCCGCGGCAAAGGTCTTCAAACTCACCCTGCTTGTAAATACTGACTGTATCACTCGGAATTCTTTTCATGACTTCAAGCTTTAAATGGTCGTTTTTAAACTTCTCTATCGCTTCTTCTTTTGTAATTTCATACTTTTCTATCGGGTACTTTTTCTTTGCAAAAGAGAGCATCTGCTTCTCGATTTTCTTTAAATCAGCCTCGCCGATTTCAGCAGAAGTTTTAAAGTCATAATAAAAGCCCTCTTTGACAACCGGTCCCACATAAAATTCAGCATCAGGATAAAGTGACTTAATAGCCTGAGCCATAAGGTGTGCCGTTGAGTGACGCAGAACTTCCAAAGACTCAGGAGAGTTGTCAAGGTGAATCTGCTCACCCTCAAAGCCCAGCTCTTTTGCTGTCTGTGTATCTATAATTTCACCGTCTCTTTTTATAGCAATTTCATTCAAAATATATTTTCCTTCTTATAATTCTGTTTTTAATACAGCACCGTTTGATGCGTTAGAGACGAGCAACTGATAACGTTTCAGCCATTTTGATTTTACTTCATTTTTATAAGGAACATAATGGTCTTTTCTTCTTGCAAGTTCTTCGCCGTCTACATTTAACTGTAAGATGTGTTTGTCCACATCAAGTTCTATCTCATCACCGTCTTCTATTAATGCGATCAGTCCGCCCTCGGCAGCTTCTGGAGAAACATGACCGATGGAAGCCCCTTTGGTAGCGCCAGAAAAACGCCCGTCGGTAATAAGCGCAACACTCTCGCCAAGCCCCATACCCTGAATAAGTGCCGTCGGGGCAAGCATCTCCTGCATACCGGGACCGCCTTTTGGACCCTCATAGCGAATCACTACAATATTACCCGGTTTGACTTTGTGCGCCATAATTCCGTCTATTGCTTCTTGCTGTGAATTAAAACAGATAGCCGTACCTTTAAAGTGTCTCATAGAGTCTACAATGCCGGCTGCTTTAATAACCGCACCCTCAGTCGCAAGGTTTCCAAATAAAATCGAGAGCCCGCCAACAGGAGAGTAGGCATTTTCATTTGTATGAATAATGTTTGTATCTTTTATCTCGGCATCTTTAATTCTCTCGCCGATAGTTTCACCGGTAACAGTCAGTGCATCAAGCTGCAAGACATCATTGCCTCTGTTGGAAACCTCTTTCATTACCGCATTGACGCCGCCCGCATCATCTATATCTTTCATGTGAACAGTTGTTAATGACGGAGAAATCTTTGCAATGTGTGCAACTTTTTCTGCAATTGCATTAATATTTTCTATTTTAAAATCAACATCTGCCTCTTTTGCAATGGCAAGCATATGCAGTACAGTATTTGAACTTCCGCCCATAGCCATATCTACGGTAAATGCATTATGCACCGCTTTTTCATTCAAAATATTTTTAAAATTGTATTTTTCGTTATTTTCCATTTTTGCAAGCTCGACAATACGTTTTGCCGCTTTTTTCACCATTGCAATCCGCTCAGGTGTCATGGCTAAAACAGTTCCGTTACCAGGAAGTGCTATACCCATCGCCTCACAGAGAGTATTCATAGAGTTTGCTGTAAACATACCCGAACAGCTTCCGCCGGAAGGACAAGCTTCACACTCTATCTCATACAGCTCCTCATCCGTCATATTACCCTCGGCATGCTGACCGACTGCCTCAAATGCAGTTGCAAGGTCAATCGGCGTACCGTCTTTTTTGTGTCCCGCAGCCATAGGCCCACCGGAGACAAAAATAGTAGGAACATTCACACGGAGTGCCCCTATAATCATACCCGGAACAATTTTGTCACAGTTAGGGATACAAATCATCGCATCAAGTTTGTGCGCATTCATAACAGTTTCAATAGAATCCGCAATAATTTCACGTGACGGCAAAGAGTAAAGCATACCGTCATGCCCCATGGCAATACCGTCATCAACACCGATTGTGTTAAATACAAATGGCACACCGCCTGCTTCACGGATGGCCTCTTTTACTATTTCACCATATTCATGCAAGAAAAAGTGTCCTGGAATAATGTCAATATAAGAGTTTGCAATTCCGATAAACGGTTTGTCAAAATCTTCATCTTTTAGACCGGTAGCACGCAACAATGAACGGTGAGGCGCCTTATCAAAGCCCTTTTTGATTATATCACTTCTCATAAAAAATCCCTGTATAGTAGTTTACATCTTAAAATATGAATGCGATTATAGCACTTTTTTACTATTTTTAACTAAAAACTCTTTACAAAGCAAAAAAAAAAAGCTATAATTCCGGCTCACTTACAAATTGTAAACTGAAATTGCGGGAATAGCTCAGTGGTAGAGCACAACCTTGCCAAGGTTGGGGTCGCGAGTTCGAACCTCGTTTCCCGCTCCATTTAATTTAAGATTGTTAAACTGTGGTACACTCAATATATTGCCCGGGTGGCGAAATCGGTAGACGCAGGGGACTTAAAATCCCCCGGTAGCAATACTGTGCCGGTTCAAGTCCGGCCCCGGGCACCACTGATAATTAACTGAAACTGGTGCCATCGCCAAGTGGTAAGGCCGCAGCCTGCAAAGCTGCTATCCCCAGTTCAAATCTGGGTGGCACCTCCAGTTTTTTAATCATAACTACAAATGTGGATCTTTGGCAGAGTTGGTCGAATGCACCGGTCTTGAAAACCGGCGAGGGTAACACCTCCCAGGGTTCGAATCCCTGAGGGTCCACCATTTATAAAATCAAAAAACATTTACGATACTTACAAATATATATGGGGCATTAGCTCAGCTGGGAGAGCGCTTCGCTGGCAGCGAAGAGGTCAGCGGTTCGATCCCGCTATGCTCCACCACCACATATTCGTTTTGTCCATCAAATTCCTTATTTATCATTTTATGCTAAAATAAAAACATGAATTTTTATAAGAAACTATTATTATTGCCCTTACTGTCAATTTCTCTGTATGCCAACTATTGGGATGATTACAATCTTTTTGCAGAGTATATGGGATATGAAAGAGATTACAACAAAGCTGTTAACATTGCCAAAAAAGAGAATAAAGACCTTCTTGTAATTCTGGTAAGTGACGGATGTCCTTTTTGTCATCGTCTGGTAGATACTATTTTAATAAAAAAAGATATACGAGACTATATCAACAAAAAGTATATAAAGCTTATAATAAATCGCGATACAGATAAAAATATTCCCAAAAAACTTATCAGACCTTTTTCACCGGTTACCTATATTATAGATGCACCCAGTGGACAGATTATTGATGAGATTGACGGCTGGCAGGAAGAGGAAAACTACTTATGGCACCTTTAATGAAATTTTTTACTTTCAGTGCACTTGCTTTATTTGTACTTCTTACCGGATGTGCCCAGCCAAAAAACCTTTCCTATGCACAACAGATAAAAGAAAGAACAAAGTATTACTCTTCACTCAGTGAAGAAGAACAAATCAAAGCGGTTACACAATACTGGTGGAAAATACAATTTATAAAAGCCCCTTCGTATAAGGTACAAAAAGCAGCACTGGAAACCTCTCCAAGAGCTATTGAAGAGATTGAAAATCCAACGAAAGAGATTCAGATTCTTGCAGTAAACAAGATTATGAAAAACGGCAGCTTTAACATAGCATTAACAAAACTGATTGAATCATTTGACGAAGAAGCACAAATAGTCGCAGTAAGACATAATCCGCAAATCATTAAATTTATCACTTACCCTTCAGAAAAAGTGCAATTAGAAGCAGTGAAACTCAATCCATTTGTTATCAAAAATATTATTAATGCGACACAAAAAGCAAAACAGGAAGCAGTCAAACGCAACCCGAGAGTTGCAAAGTTTTTACGCTGAAAGATGTAAAAAGCGCACTGCAAAATAACGACACAAGGAGGGACCTCCCCTCCCTTATTGCATATTAAAACTAGAAGTCAAAACGATAGGCTTCATCTTCTTCTACAATGCGGTTTCCTGAACCTTCAGGCGCATAAGGATAAAGTGTTGCAGAAGCCGGTCCCACATCAACAGAATCGTTATATTTTATATTTTCTGTATAGCGCGAAACATCTGTTCTCCATGGTGAATCTTCCGGAAGCATTTGTTTTGCGTAAGTATCTACCGCATCTGCAAGTTTTGACCACTGAATCCATGAACCGTCATACATGTGTGTTTTGTATCCTAAAATCTCATACGATGCAAAAGTCACAAGCGATGCACGGGTACCTGTTCTGCAGTATGTATATACATCACTGTCACGCTTTACGCCTAATTTTCTAAATGTTCTTTTAAGTTCTCTTTTTGAGAGAAAAGTCATCGATGCATCACGCTCATCGACTATGCCGTCACCATTAAGATCTTTGACAAAGTCTTGAGTGTTAATAACACTGCGGTATTCGAGATTAACAGCACCTCTGATATGTCCTTCAAACGCGGAATAGCACTGCTGATCATGATTTACACCACACTCTTTTGTTTCTGTTTTGCTTCTTTTAACTTCGATTTCAGCATTGTATTCAGCCGCACTTCTGCCATCAATAATAACATCAGATTTTTGGTTTGCATCAACTACATTCATTATATCTTCCATACTGGCAAACAATGAGAAGTTTGGTTGGGTAGGCAGTGTTTTTATAGATTCAAAGTTCTGGCGCTGTGCCGGCACACGACCGCTTTTTGCATCACCAAAATCAAGTTTTCCGCCCGGAGCCATCAAATACTCAGACCCCATCTCTGTAAACATTGACTCTTTGCTCGTTACACCCGCTCTTTTTATACGAGGGTTTAACTCAGGATCAAACATATACATTGCCGTTCCGTTCATTAATGAAACATGATCCTCTTTCATTCCCCAATAACTCATTGTCCACAAAAAGCGTGATGCCAGTGCCATATTCTGAGGATCATCTGATGCGACTACAACCAAAAGCATATCTTCATTCGGATTGATATCGTATGCCCAAAAAGCACCGTCCATACCTGTCATACCGCCTGAAAAAATCGGCATAGGAATATCAGAAATTCCGTCATTGCGAATATCGCCTGTTGTAGTACACCCTGCTGTTCTGTCAAAAGTAAATACATGCACATCGTCATGCTTCACAAATGGTTTGCTTCCCGGCAAAAGTCCTACCTGCATCACAAACAGGCGCCCGTTCACACCTGCTGGTTTATTTGCTTCCCAGTCATTAATCCACTTTGCAGCAACGTCTGCATTTACAAGACCGTACTCATTATCTTTATAACTTCTTTGATCGTGGTTCAAACCCCTTACAACTTTTATAGAATGCCCTTTTTTAGAAACTCTGTCAAAAAAGTTTGAAAAAGTACCTGCTTCAAGTGATACAGCCAAAGTTGCTGCAACCAGTATAAGTGATGTTTTGTTCATTTTTACTCCATATTTTAAAAATTTATCGTAACTGTATCACGAAAATATAATTTTTATAATTTTTTGATGTTATAATATAAATTAATAATAAAAGTGAGTAAAAATTACACACTGGAAAAAGCAGTATCAGTTTTTATAAACATTTAAATAAGAAAAAATTATTTGGATAAAATGCTATAATACTCTATATGATAAAACTACCGATACATGACGTCTTAGAAGATGTAAAAAAATCACTGCAAAATAATAACAGGCTTGTTTTACAGGCTCCTCCCGGGGCAGGAAAAAGCACTGTTGTTCCTATCTCTTTGCTTGATGAAGCCTGGCTTGGAAACAAAATGATCATTATGCTTGAGCCGCGGCGCGTGGCTGCCCGGATGGTTGCTTCGCAAATGGCGAAACTTCTGGGTGAACCACTTGGAGAGCGTGTAGGCTATCAGATAAAAATGGACAGTGTTTATTCAAAAAACACCAAAATTCTGGTTGTTACCGAAGCTGTTTTAGTACGCAAACTCCAAAGCAATCAGACTTTGGATGATGTAGTTATGATTGTTTTTGATGAGTTTCATGAACGCAGTATTCACACTGATTTGTCCCTTGCGCTGTCTTTGCAGGTACAGGAACTCTTACGTGATGAGTTGAAAATCCTGATTATGTCCGCCACACTCAATGCAAACGAAATCTCCTCCCTGCTCGGTGATGTTCCCGTGATAACTTCAAAAGGGAAAAGATATGATGTACAAAATATATATCTTGACATCAAAACAAAACAACCTGACGCACGCTCTTTGAATGCTTTGCTTCTCAAAACGACACTGCAGGCATTAAAAAAGCATACAGGAGATATTTTAGTCTTTTTGCCAGGAGTCAAAGAGATAAAAAATTTGCAAAATGCACTTCTTAATACCGTTAGCAAAGATGTCCTCATTGTACCGCTCTACTCTTCACTCTCAAAAAAAGAACAGGACAGGGCACTCTCCTCCTCCTCAAAACGAAAAATCATACTCAGTACAAACATTGCACAGACATCTCTGACCATAGAGGGCGTGACAGTCGTGATAGACTCGGGTCTGGAGAAGCTCTCACGCTACAACCATGCCAATGCGATGAATCATTTGGAAATGTCCTTTGTCTCAGAAGATGCCGCCGTTCAAAGAGCAGGCAGAGCCGGAAGGCTCTCAAACGGAGTCTGCTACAGGCTGTGGCATGCATCAAAAATACTGCAACCGTCCACAAAACCCGAAATACTCCGGACGGATTTAAGCTCACTGATGCTGGATTTGGCTTTATGGGGTGTTGATGACTTTTGCGAACTGAAATTTTTGGATATTCCGCATCCCGACACTACTCAAAAAACAAAAAAAATTTTGCAAGAACTTGCAATGCTTGATACTTCTTTCAAAATCACCGCTTTTGGCAGAGATGCTCTGAGTCTGGGACTGCATCCAAGATTTTCCTATATGATTTTAAAAGCAAATGATTTGGGCTTTGCCTATGAAGCCTGTCTGCTGGCCTCACTTTTGGGAGAAAAAGATATTTTTAAAGATGCATCAAAAGAGAGTGACATACTGCCGCGATATATACATCTTATTGAGCAAGACTTCAACAGTAGCTATATCCATACATTCAGAGCCAAAGAAGTACTCCGCGAAGCAGAGTTTTTTTATAAAAAACTCAAAAATATCAAACAGGTACACAAAAAAAACAGTTCACTTGACAAAGATATACTCGGGGTACTGCTCCTTTTTGCCTACCCTGACAGACTCGCTAGACGGAGAGACAGCAACAGTAACAAATACATACTCAGCAACGCAAAAGGCGCCATGCTTCATGACGAAGACACTTTGCGCAATGAAGAGTACCTGGTTGTGGCAAATCTCCATGCACATGCCAAAGACTCACTTATAAATCTGGCACTGAGTGTAACAATGACACAGATTGAGCAATACTTTTCTTCCTTTATGCACACCAAACAAACAATAAACTACAACAAAGAGAACAAGAAGTTTGACATAAGAGAAGAGACTTACTTTTTAAAACTGCTTCTTTTTGCAAAACCGATACAGGTTGCAAAAGGGCAAGATTTTCAAAAACTGCTTACAGAGTTAATAAAAAAAGAGGGTCTGGAACTTTTGACATGGAGCAAAAAAGCTGTAAAATTCAAAGAAAGAGTCAATTTTTTACACCATCATCAAGAGTTTGCAGACTTTAGTGATACAGCGCTGCTTGAGAGACTTGACCTTTGGCTGGAGCCTCATCTTGACAACATTGCAAGCATAAAAGAGTTGGAAAGTTTAGATATTTATGCGCTGTTACGCTCACTCTTGACATGGGAACAGCAGCAGCTTTTGGACACTCAGGTACCCCAAAGTATTACAGTACCAAGCGGTTCAAGTATTCATATAGATTACACCGACGTTCACAAACCCTCTTTACATGTAAAGATACAAGAAGTGTTCGGACTTCATGAAACACCCAAAGTGTTAAACGGCACACTCCCTTTACAGATGCATCTCCTCACACCGGCTATGCAACCCATACAAATCACTTATGATTTAAAAAGCTTTTGGGAGAACTCTTATGCCGAGGTCGCAAAAGAGTTACGGGGAAAATACAAAAGGCATTATTGGCCGCAAAATCCTTTTGAAGCTGTTGCTACGAGTAAAACGAAAAAACATATGTACGGACAATGAAATATTGTTTTAGGTTATTTGTGATAATATTACAGTATGTATAAAATAATAATTCTCATCTTCTCTTTTTATGTTACTTTGCTAACGGCAAATGAGCCTATTACACCTTTACCGCAAAGTGTACAGGTCAATCAGGCAAAGGCAAAACTCGGTCAAGCGCTCTTTTTTGATCCTATTTTATCGCATGATAATACTATCAGCTGTGCAAGCTGCCACGACTTATACAATGGCGGAGATGACGGGTTAAAATTCTCTTTTGGTATTCAAGGGCAAGAAGGCTCAGTGAATGCACCTACTGTTTATAATGCTGTTTTTAATTTTCGACAGTTTTGGGACGGTCGGGCAAAAAATCTGCAGGAACAGGCCATTGGACCTATTGAAAATCCTGTTGAAATGGGTTCTAGCTTTGAAGAGATCATACCAAAACTCAAAAAAAGCAAATACAAAAAACTTTTTGATGCAATTTATAATGACGGTATTACCAAAAATAATATTACAGATGCCATCGCGGAATATGAAAAAACACTCATCACGCCAAACTCCCGCTTTGACATATATCTCAGGGGTGATAAAAGTGCTCTCACTCAAAAAGAAAAAGAGGGATATGCACTTTTTAAGTCAAAGGGGTGTGTAAGCTGCCATCACGGAGAGAACATTGGCGGCAATCTTTATAACAAATTTGGTATTTTCAATGAATCAAATTCCGAGTGGCTGGGAAGATACAATATTACCCATAAAGAGCGGGACAAATACTTTTTTAAAGTCCCCTCGCTTCGAAACATTGCAAGGACGGCACCCTATTTCCATGACGGGCGTACCTATGATTTGAAAAAAGCGGTAGAAATTATGTCTCAGTATCAACTCGGTCGTCATATTACAAAAGAAGAGATTGCGAAAATAACTGCTTTTTTACAGTCTCTCAACGGTGAACTTCCTAAAAATATTGAGCCAAAATGAGAAAAAAATTAAAGCATACCGATAAAACTACATTCATACTCTTTGTTTTCATCCTTTTTATTTTTATAATGTTTGTAAACGGCTACAAAATCAAAGAAAACATGAGTCATTTTTCACTCCAAAGCAATAAAATAACCCAACTGCAACTTATAGACAGAGAACTCAATGACTTTACATTCACTGCAAATAAATTCACAAATTATGATACAGTTGACCAGCAAAAAAAACAATTTGAGAAAATTTTAAAAAGCCTGCGTCAGGATATGCAAAAATACAATAAAAATACTGCACCTCTTTTAGAAAAAATTGCACAAAACTTTCAAAAAAAAGCTGATGATTTAGAATACTTCAAAGCACAAAACTCTGCTCTTATAAACAGCTCCCATTTTCTTTTTGGTCTGCATACGACAATTTCCAATGCAGCTGATATTTCTCTTCAGGCAAAGAACCTTACAAATGAGGCTCTTTTTTATATCTTACGATATGCTTCAAGTGAATATATAGATAAAAAAACCATACAAAAAAAGCTTCATGAACTTAAAATAATTGCCCGCAATAAAAACAGTCAATATCTTTATACTTTTTATATGCACGCAAAAGTAATGCTCCAAACACTCCAATCACTCAAAGAGGTTTCACAAGAAGTACAGACAAATCCGCTTTACAGGCAACTCGAAGCACTCAAGCGTCATATAACACTTGACTATGAAAAAGACTTGCAGCACCAGACATGGCTGATGATAGTATTTTTCCTTGTAACTGTTTCGATTTTATTTATACTTATTTTTTCACATCTTCAGTCAAACAAAACAAAAAAAGAACTTTTGGCATTTAAATATGCCATAGAACACAGTGACAACATTGTAGTCATCACAGATGCACAAAGAAATATCGTCTATGTCAACGAAACATTTGAAAAAACAACAAAATACAAAGCACAAGAAGTACTGGGACAAAATCCAAGAATCTTAAAATCAGATATTCAGGACCCGGCTCTCTATGAAGAACTCAATGCAAAACTTGCCAAAGGGGAAAAATGGGAGGGACAGTTTATCAACAAACGAAAAGACGGCTCTCTTTTATACGAAAAGGCTTCCATCGTTCCGATTTTTCTTCAGGGAAAACTGGTGAACTATATTGCGCTTAAGCTTGACATCACAGAATATATAGAAAAAAACAAACAACTCGCCCAGGCAGCCAGTGTTTTTGACAATACAGAAGAGTCCATCATCATAACAGATTCAGAGGGAAAAATTATCTCTATCAACCGTGCTTTTACAAATATATACGGCTACTCTTTTGCTGAAGTAAAAGGTAAAAGTCTCAAGTTTCTCCATTCGGGAATACAGGATACAAGTTTTTACAAAGATCTTTGGAATCAACTGATAGAACACGGAATATGGAAAGGAAAATTTGTCAATAAAACCAAAAACGGTGAACTGATTCCTCTTTGGTCAACAATTAAAAAAATCACAAACTCCAAAGGCGATGTTCTCAACTATACTGCAGTGCAGACCGACCTCAGAGAGATAGAGACTTCACAGGCAAAAGCGGATTATCTTGCCTATCATGATGCGCTTACGGGGCTTTCCAATCGTGTCAACTTTGAAGAGTATTTGCAACATGCACTCATAATAAGCAAAAGAAACAAGGATATTTTGGCTGTATTGTTTATAGACCTGGACCGTTTTAAAATCATCAATGATACACTCGGGCATGACATAGGAGATGAAGTTTTAAAAACTGTTGCTTCAAGACTGAAAACGACACTCAGAGAAAGTGACTTTATTTCCCGTTGGGGCGGTGACGAATTTGTTATAATTTTGGAAAACCTGACACTTGCAAGCGATGCGGCAATAGTCGCTCAAAACATTATAAAAAACCTTGAAGAACCCATACATGTAAATGAGCACTCGCTTATCACTACGGCAAGTATCGGTATAGCCGTTTATCCGCAAAACGGAGAAGATTCCCAGACACTCATAAAACATGCCGACAGTGCGATGTATCTTGCCAAAGAGTCAGGAAAAAACAACTTCCGCTACTACACACAAGAGCTTTCACGCAACATACAGCACAGACTCGACATTGACATGGCACTTCGTAACGCTTTGCAAAACAATGAACTTTTTATGGTTTTTCAACCACAATACAGACTCAAAACAAAAACCATCCACTCTGTTGAAGCTCTTGTCCGATGGAAAAATCCAAAACTTGGCAATGTTACCCCTGACAAATTTATTCCTGTCGCCGAAGAAAACGGTACGATTATCCCACTTGGGTACTTCGTCTTTGAAGAGTCCTGCAAAGCATTTAAGCAAATGAAAGAAGCAAACATTCACATACACTGCATTGCTATCAATGTCTCCAGTTTGCAGTTTAAAGAAGCCAATCTTTTGGAAACTTTTTTAGCCATAGCGGCAAAACACAATGTCCAACCGCATGAGATAGAGATTGAAATCACTGAACGCTTCATAATGGAGCACACCGTTGCCAATATGGATATTTTGCAAAACTTCAGAAACTACGGATTTAAAATTTCAATCGATGACTTCGGTACAGGGTACTCCTCTATGTCCTATCTCAAACAACTCCCGACAGATACCATCAAAATAGACAAATCTTTTGTCGATGACATAGCCAACGGCAGTTCGGACAATGTCATCATCGAAGCAATTATAGCGCTTTCAAAAACACTCGAATATATGATAGTTGCCGAAGGCATCGAAACACAGGACCAGGAAGAGTTTCTGGCTGAAGCAAACTGTGATTTTGGACAGGGTTATCTTTTTTCACGACCGGTTACATGTAAAGAGATTATTGAAAGATTCTCTGAAAAGATTCTGTAAATATTTTTTAACTGGCCAGCTCACTGTATAAAAAATATCTGTTTTTTTCGGATTCCTTGGCTTTGTACATTGCCGCATCTGCTTTCTTCTTTAATTCATGTGCAGACAAAGAATCATTCGGATAAAGTGAAACACCTATACTTGCAGAAAGATTTATATGCTCATTTGGACAATTTTTTTGAAGATTTGCAACAAGTTTGTCTAATCGGTCTTTTAATTCATTTTTTGTCTCATATGTCACAATACAAACAAATTCATCTCCGCCCAAACGAGAGGTAAAATCAGTTATCTGCTCTATTCTTTTGGATGCTTCCACTAAAACTTTATCGCCGGTGAGGTGTCCAAAAGAGTCATTTATCTCTTTAAAGCCGTCCAAATCTACAAATATCAACGCAAAGTTTTTGCCTTTTAAATATTGATATAAAACTTCGTCAAATAAAAATCTGTTTGGAAGACCTGTCAAGGGATCATGTGTCGCTTTGTAGTTGAATGTTTTCACATCGCTATGAAGTTTTTGCAGCAATTTGAAAAAATACAGAGGAATAACCAGATAAGCAATAAACCAGCCAAAACCGAGTGCTCTGTTTTGTATCCAAAACGGGCTGGTGTTGAGCAGAACAAGCCAGGTAATTAAAACTATACCATAGGTGACAAATCCTATCTTTTCTCCATACCGTACTCCGTACCCTATACAAAACCATAACAGCAAAGCAGGAAAATATGCCGAAAGCGGTCCTGTCAGGTACATAACATAACCAGTTGCTGTTGTTTCAACAAAGCTCATAAAAACAATTCGTTGGTTTTGGAGAAAATAGGGATATTTGTAAACTATAAACATATATACGGCAATTAAACTCAGCATCAAAACAGGAAACAGCATAATATACTTATAGACTTCAACACTAAGCGCATGCTCAACAAAAGTATAATACGTAATGGCAATAACCGATACAGCAATAAAAAAAAGACGAAAATAGGTCTGTATATATTCATTGTGAACATACTGTTTTTGCAGATCTGTATTCAATCTTAGCCCCTTAAAGAAAAATATGCTTCAAAATCTTGAGCACTCAACGGTTTGGAAATATAATACCCCTGTATCATATCACAGCCATTCTTTTTAAGCCATTCAAGTTGCTCTTTGCTCTCAACACCTTCTGCCAAAGTTGTAACATTTAAAACCTTTGCCATCTCAATTATAATCTTTACAATTTCTCGCTCTTTGTCGCTTTGTATAATTTTATCAATAAAAGACTTGTCTATTTTAAGTGTATCAAATTCCATTTGCGTTATTTGAGACAGTGAAGAGTGTGCTATTCCAAAATCATCAATCTCTACAGATATGCCAAGCTGTTTCATAATCTGCAGAAATTTTTCTGCTGCCGCATAATTTTGTACCGCTGTTCTTTCTGTAATTTCAATTGCTATACTCTTATTGTTCAGGCCATACTTTGTCATGGTCTCTTCAAAAAAATCCAGAAATTCTTCACTCTCTACATCATAAGAAGAAATATTTACGGCAACCGTTACATGCAAACCTTTTTTTTGCCAGATCTGCTGCTGCTTCGCAACATTTGTTATAACAATCTTTGTGATTTTTTTAATAAGCCCAAGCTCTTCTGCGACATGTATCATATACTCCGGCACTATCTGCTTATTGTTTTTATCTTTAAGCCTGATAAGTGCTTCACAGTGCAGAATTTTTTCTGTTTTTACATCTATTACAGGCTGATAATGCAGCGCAAAGGCATTATTTTCTATTGCATCTATGAGTGCTGTTTCCGTCTCAATGTATGTACTTAACGTCTCTTTCATTTTAGGCTCATATACTGCTATCTCTTGTTTGTGTTTGCTTGCATAAGAGAGTGCCGTCATCGCTAAATCTCTTACTTCTAAGCTGTTTTCGCTGTCTTGAGGGTATTTTGCTATGCCGAATCTGCAACTGACGGGAATGTGCCTTTGCTTGACAAAAATACTATGTGCACACTGGTTGGCTATTTTCTTGGCAATTTTTTTGAGCTGGTTCACATCTTTAATAAAAAGACAAAATTTATCACCTGCAAGATGATAAACAGAGTCGGTGACTGCCAAACTCTCCTTCATTATATCCGCCACCGCACAAAGTACTTTATTTCCGAATGAAAAGCCATACAGAAGGTTAATATTTGAAAAAGAACGTATATTGATAATCAGCAGAGCAAAAGGCTCTTTATACTTTTTTAGTTTTTTTCTAAGCGCGTTATCATTAGGATAATCGCAAAGAAACTCATGGTAGGTCAGATAATTCAGTTTTCTTGCATCCCTAAGAGCCTTCAGCCCGGTTTCCACATTGTTTTTAAACATATTCAAAATACCTTCAAAAACTTCCGGTTTTGTTATTTTGGCTTGAAAATAAAAAACAATTTTTAAAACCTCTTCTGCATAAGCAACTTTCAGATGTTTTTGCATGACAAAATCTTTTATATCATTCTCGGGATAACGGTATTTCTTTCCTGACTTTCGTGTTAAAACAACCTGCTCACAAAATTCACTCTCAACAAAATGTTTGCATATACAAAACAGGATCCGTTCTTCATCGCTTTGTGTAATAAAATGTTGATTGATTTCAGCTATTGCCTGATTTGCAAATTCATGGAGTTTCAGTACGGTTATTTCATTCCAAAAACCTAAAATATCTAGAATCATATCACCATGATTCAGATTTACAAGCCTGTCATCAATCCAGATATAAGAGCCGTCTTTGCATACTATTCGGTACTGGTGTTGCATATACTTGTTTGCAACAAGAGCCTTCTGCGCTTTGAGCATTCTGTCTCTGTCTGCTTCATAAATATGTTCCTGCCACCAAAATAAATTTGATTCTGCTTCTTTAGAAGTAAAACCTGTTAACTTTTTTATAGCCTTTGAAACAGTTACCTGAAAACTTTTGTCTTTAAATATACGTACTTTATAGGCCACAATCGGCAAATAGTGCAGCAACTCAGAAAACTCTTCTTTTATCTCTTTAAACTTTGTATTGTCTATAAACCAGATAATACCTGCAGGTTTGCCTTTGTAGACAATAGTCTGCGAAACGGCAATAACATCTAAAATGACACCTTTTACATTTAATCTCAGTTCGTAGTTTTTGATACCGGTATCTTTGCTTATGAGGTCTTTGCGAACATGCTGCGGGGTACTCTTGTCAAGAAGCATCTCTGGAGTATAGGAAAAAAGCTCTTTTGCGTCTATTTTAAAATGCTGCAGTGTGTAGTTGTTTGCATAGACAATATTGGGCTGATATATAAAAATACCTATCGGCACACTGTTGAGTACAAATTTAAGGATTTTTAAATTATCCTGTATGGTACCTATCAGATTTTCAAATTCCTGTTCTTCAAATTTTGGCAAAATTTCTGCTTTACTGTTTCCAATCATTTGTTGCATGCTCTATGGATTGTTTTCATCTTTATTGCAAAAAGTACAGCTAAACAGCGTTTCCGCTTTTCTAGTAATGTCATAATCCGTATCCAAAAAACACAAGGTTGTGCATTCTAAGATAAATTTAATAAAAAAGAGTTGAAAGAAGTGATTTTGAGAATCAGGCCCAAATGGACCTGGAAGATTAACACAGAACTTTAAACGGTCTCACAATTTTTCTATTAAATTTTAAAAGTTGTTAATTTCATATTAAGTTCATCTGTCATTACATTAAGATGTTCTGCCGCAGCAGCTATTTCTTCCACACTGTGCGCATTTGTTGATGATATTTCATTAATTTCTTCGACTTTTCCTACAATTTCACCTACATTTCTACCTGTATCTTCGAAATCTTTAACCGTTCTATCACTTGCATCCACCGCCTTATTCACAGTCGTGACAGTAGAATTAATTCTTTCTTCCACATCTTGAGCGATTGTTACCAACTCCTGAATTTCATCAGAATTGGAAATCATCTTATTTGAAGCATCAATTATAGACTGGACAACAACATTTATTGTAGCATTAATTTCAGAGAGTGTTTTTTGAGTTCTCTCTGCTAGTTTTCTGACTTCATCAGCTACAACAGCGAATCCACGTCCATGTTCACCCGCTCGTGCTGCTTCTATAGCAGCATTTAAAGCAAGCAAGTTTGTCTGATCTGCTATATCAGAAATAATAGTTAATACATTTTTCACTTCACTCGCATCATGAGAAAGAGTCTCCATATTTTGTGCTAAATCTGACTCAGATTCTGCTGTTGTTTGAATTTTTGATGCTAAAGAAATAATATTGTTTTTCGCCATTTCTAAATTTTCATTTGCATTTATAATATCATTTTTCGATTCTTGAGCCTCTGTGATTGCCGTAGCTATTTCATTTTGTATCTCTTTTGCATTTGATGTTGTTTCTTTTACTATTGCCACTGAACTCTCAACATTTTTGCCCACACTTATAGCCCTTTGTGAAAGTTCTTGTGAAATTGAAGCATTTTCTTCTGATGTTACTTTAACCTCAGAGAGTAAATCTCTTAACTGTGACATAACACGAGAAAGGTTTTGTGCAATAATCGAAACTTCATCATCCCCTTTCATTTTCAACTCTTTTGTCAAATCAATATTTTCACCATTGGATATATGCTGAATATATTGCACAATTTTATTTAAAGGATTGATAATAATTTTATAGATCATAAACAGTAATATTCCAACAGAGATAATAATGATAATTAAAGATATAATTAAAAGATAATTTCTTAACTTGTAGGCAGGGGCAAAGGCTTCTGCTTCATCAATCTCAGCCACAACTACCCATTTTCCCTGTCCATTAAAAATACTTAATTCTTCGTAAACGCTAAGAACCGAAATACCTCTGTAATCTTTTATAATCCATTGCCCGCGTTTGCGTTCTCCAGTTATTACTGCCTCAGTTGAAGGCGTTTTTACTTTCCATACTCCTATCGTAGTCCCTAATTCCTGTACTACTTTATCTTTTATCTCTTTTTGAAACCTGGAATTACTTCGCATATAATAATCACTGCCAACGAGATAACACTCCCCACTTTTTCCTAACCCTGCTTTTTCAAAATCATCATTAAAACGCATAATAGAATTTATAACATCCACAGGCATTTGAAAAATCAAGACACCTTTTTTGGTACCATTTATAAAAATTGGTGTTGCTATGAAAGATGCCGGAGAATTGTAACTTGGCTCATAAGGAGAAAAATCATCAAATGCAATTTCACCTTCTTTCATCCTTAAGGCTTTTTTGTACGCTTTAGCAAGCCCTGTATCTGCATAAACACCCTTTTTGAGATTTGTCGCGAAATCTTTTTCTTTAAAATCTGTATAAACAACATCTCCTCTCATATTTACCAAAAAGATATCATACAGGCTAAAAGAATTTAAAAACTTATCAAAAGAAGTATGGTATTTTTTATGGGCGCGCATATAACTGCTGTCATATTTTGGATTAAAAGCCATTTTATTTTTTTCACCCAATTTCGCAGGATTTTTTACAATAAAAATATATTGTGCAACCAATGCATCATCTTCACGCGGTAAATACTCTTCTAGCGGTTTGGGTTTTGCTGCATTTGGCACATTATAATTTACTGCATTCAAATACTCATTTTTATAATTTTTCTTTAATGTAGCTTTTACTTTTTCTATATCCAGGTGCAGTTCATTTTCAAGCTTATAAAAACCATTATCTAAAGAAACAAAAGCTTCTTTTGTTCCTTCTTGCCCTGCCAAAGAAGTAAGAAGACCACCAAGATAATCAAAATAATTTGCAATTTCCCCATGCTTAGACACCTCTACACTGCTAAGCTTATCAAATTCACTCTTATCTATAGCCTCTTTGGACTTTGTAATAGATACGTAGGTAATAGCTGATGCCAATACAATAATAACCGCTATAACAACAGATACTAATTTTGTTTTGATTGTCATAAAATAATCCTTTTTTTTTACAGTTAAAGATTATATCAAAAAAAAATTCAATATACAATAAAATTAAACAGTATCTGATAAGTGTAATCAATATTAAAAACTCAGAGTGTTTAAAAATATAATATTTTATTATACTGACTTAAGATTTGAAATATAGCGTAGAGAAGATTGTAAGTAATATGTAAGTAATAACAAAAGCCCTGAAGGCTTTTGAAATAGAAGGTTATTTTGCCAATGCAGCTTTAGAAGCTTCAACAACTGCAGTAAATGCAGCCGCATCGTTCATTGCCATATCAGCAAGAATTTTACGATCAAGTTCGATACCAGACTTGTGAAGTCCGTTCATAAAAGTTGAGTAGTTCATACCGTTTAAACGACATGCAGCATTGATACGGATAATCCATAGTTTACGGAATTCACGCTTTTTCTGCTTTCTGTCACGGAACGCGTACATTAATGAGCGTTCTATCTGCTCTTTAGCTTTTCTGAAGTGTTTACGGCGACCGCTGTAAAAACCTTTCGCTAATTTTAATATTTTTTTGTGTCTTCTTCTGCGAACAACACCTGTTTTAACTCTTGGCATATCTTTCCTTTTGTTTCTTTACCCAGCTACTTTACATGTAGTCAGGGTGCCACTCTCGGGTGGTCTTGCCCAATTACTGAAAATTGGAGATTAATGATACTCTTAGCCTAGCTAACGATCATTTCCTTAATGTTTTTTGCATCTGACTTGGCAACTACTTTTGGAGCATGTTGCTTACGACGAGTTTTTGCATCCTGCTTTGTAAGAATATGGCTTCTAAACGCTGTTCCGCGTTTGATCTGACCGTTCTTCTTCACTTTAAAACGCTTTACAGCGCCTTTTACCGATTTCATTTTTGGCATCGATAATCCTTTTCGTAAAATTTTGGAAGTGCAATTATACCCAAACTTTTCTAAAATTTTGCTATACTTCTGCCATGATGATAGATAATTCCATAAAACATATAAAAAATGCCCTCAAAGAACTCGATGACGAAGTACAAAAGATTTTACTCGACTGGAGTATTCCGCTCAATGAAAAAGACAATCTGATGCTGCCGATTTTGCAGCAAAAACGGGTACTTGACCAGACTTTAGAAGATTTAACCTACCTAAAAGAGCACCCGCCAACACCAAATCAGCCCTGCGGCATTTCAAAATATAGAGAAGATTAAGAAAAATCTGCTATAATTTCACCGCTTCTCTTTAGACCTGTGCAATGGTGCACTGAGGTAATGTGTCAGGGTAGGAATACAGCAGCACGCCTTAGTACGCTATGTGCCGCAGCCATCTGGAGAGAGGCACCTAAAGCCTAAACTATACAATAGAGAATTAAAAACTTCATCTATCATTGTAACAAAGTAACATTCATTAAAAATTTACACTACCAATTAGGTAGCTTTAAATTTTTATTAAACGCTCCTTCATCACAAGCATAGACAAATTTTAGAAATTCCTATTGTATAGTTTAGGCTTAAAAAATAAAAAAGAAAAACTATGCTCTACATAGTAACCGCTCTCAAACCTGAAGCTCAGGCCTTCGTTGACAAATACAGACTCAAAAAAAACAAACTGCAAAACTATACACTTTTTACAAACACAGATATCAGACTCATTATCAGCGGTATCGGGGTTGACAATGCCAGACTTGCGACGCAGACGCTGATTGACAATTTTGACATTACAAAAGAAGACATTTATCTCAATGTCGGTATCTGCGGTGCACCAAAGCAACATAAAATCGGAGAACTTTTAGAAATAGGTACTGTAGTCTATCACAATACCGTTTATCCCTTTTGCTCTGACAAACATACGCTTACATGTAAAGACGAAGCAGCCGCAATACAACACGAAACACCCGTTGATATGGAAAGTTTTGGTTTTTATGAGGCGGTTGTTCATAATCCTGCCATTGAAAAATTTCATATTTTAAAGGTCGTCAGTGACCATTTTGCACCACACACCATTACAAAAGAAAATACAAAATCACTTTTGTTTAATGTTATTCATGATATAAATAGAGTATTGCAAAAGCATATCTAAATCAGGATTACTTATAATGCGCATCTTTTTACTTTTTTTAAGTCTCTACATAACGCTTCATGCCACAGTGCCTACAGATACGCAACTCAAAAAAATGATAGGGCGCATGCTGATTGTCGGCTTTGATGAAAGTTATGTAGAACCGACGTCCCAAATAGTTTCAGATATACAAAAGTATGATTTGGGCGGTGTGATTCTTTTTGACCGGTTTTATAGAGACAAACAAAGAGTTAAAAATATCCTCTCACCCTATCAGCTGAAAAAACTTACCCGGCATTTACAATATTTTGCACACAAACCACTTTTTATAGCCGTCGACCAAGAAGGCGGCAAGGTCAGCAGACTCAAACCACAATACGGCTTTGTCAAAATCCCCTCTGCTGCTGCCGTTTCATGTATGCCTTTACAAAGAGCACAGCAAATTTACAAGGCTCAGGCTCAAATGCTCCAAAACAGTGGTATCAATGTAAATTTTGCCCCCGTACTCGATTTAAGCACCAACCCAGACAACAAAGTCATAGTAGGCTTGGAGCGTTCTTACGGAAGCAATCCCAAAGAGGTTGCAAAATATGCACAGACAATGATAGACGCCCAGACACGCCACAATGTCCTTTCTGTTTTAAAACATTTTCCCGGGCACGGTTCCTCACTCGGAGATTCCCATAAAGGGTTTGTTGACATCACAAATACCTGGAGCAAAAAAGAACTGGAGCCTTATAAAACCCTCATCAAAGCCCATAAGACAGATGCCATTATGACTGCACATGTCTTTAATGCACATTTGGATGACAAATATCCGGCAACACTCTCTTATAAAATAAATACAGAACTTTTACGCAACAGATTGCACTTTCAGGGCGTCATCATCAGCGACGATATGCAGATGAAGGCAATTTCGGCAAATTATTCTCTCAAAAGTGCCGTGACATTAGCCATTAATTCAGGAGTGGATATTTTACTTTTTGGCAATCAGCTTGCATATAATTCGACACAAGAGATAGTTGAGACTATTTTCAAACAGGTCAAAAATAAAAAAATTCCGCTCAGCAAAATTATAGCATCCAATGCACGAATCACAAATCTGCATTTCAAGAACAGCCTTGTACAAAAGCCTGTCATATTTGAAAAAGAGCGTAAAGCATTAACGCGGGCATATATTCAAAAACATTACGGCTTACATGTAAAGGAGATAAAAATAAAGCCAAAAATAATTGTTCTGCACTGGACTGCCGTGATGGATCTCAACAAAAGTTTTGCCAGACTCTACCCGCAAAAACTTCTTAGTGACAGAAAAGATATAGCCAAAGCTTCTGCTTTGAATGTCTCGGCACACTATTTGGTGGACCGAGACGGAACAATTTACCAGCTGATGCCAGATGATGTTATGGCACGCCATGTCATCGGACTCAACTACTCAAGTATAGGCATAGAAAACGTCGGCGGTGAGGCAAACAAAAAAGAAGATTTAACCCCTGCACAGGTAGATGCAAACATTGCACTTATAAAATATCTCAAACAAAAATATCCTGACATTGCCTACCTCATCGGGCATTACGAATACACAAAAATGCAAAACAATCCCCTCTGGCTGGAACATGATGCAGGGTACAGAACCCAAAAAGCAGATCCCGGGGTACTTTTTATGCAAGAAGTAAGAGCAGGTGTGCCAGACCTGCATCTCAGAGGTGCCGATGAGTAGCGGGTTTTCTTCTCTTGACTGGTTTGTTTTTGGTGCTTATTTTCTGGTGCTCGCCATCAGTTCCTACCTCTTTTCCCAATTCAAAATCAGTTCCTCAAGAGACTATTTTGTCAGCTCAAATACTATGCCAATGTTCGCTGTTGCCGTCTCAATCATCGCTACTTCTCAATCTGCTGCAACTTTTTTGGGTGTTCCGGAATTTTCCTATGTCCATGATTTTACCTTTTTGGGGTTTTATTTTTCTGCGCTGGTGGCTGTTATATTTATCAGCATTGTTTTTGTTCCAAAGTTTTACAAATACAAAGTTGTTACCGTCTATGAACTGCTCCAAATCCGCTACGGCGAACGTGCCAAAAAGCAGGCAGGCATCATGTTTTTGCTTGGACGGATTATGGCAAGCGGAGCACGGCTCTACATCGGCGCACTGGCTGTGAGTATGATACTTTTTTTAGACATCAGTTTTTTTCATATGCTTGTTGCCATCACTCTTTTAATTGCAGGCGCTTTATCCTACACCTACTTCGGCGGTATCAAGTCCATCATCTTCAGTGATATCATTCAAGCCCTTACCTATGTCGGTGCCGGTCTTTTAGTTTTTTGGTATTTGTATCTCTCTTTGCACAATGTAGATATTTTAGCAGTCCTGCAAGCACATAACAAGTTACATGTAATAGATAATTCACTTGACGGGAAGTTCAGCATTATGGCACTTTTTAGCGGTTGGCTGCTTTTAAACATAGCCGCTTTCGGGCTTGATCAGGACATGACCCAGCGCGTACTCAGCTGTAAAAACAAAAACGAAGCTGCACAGTCACTCATTCTCTCCATTGTTTTGACTATTCCAATTGTCATGCTTTTTCTTGGTATCGGAGCACTGCTTTTTGTACATTACCAGACAGGTACGGTAAGTCAGAATTTTCAAGGCGAGAGCATTACCGTTTTTATGTATTACATCCTCAATGAAATGCCCTCAGGACTGAGAGGGCTTGTAACAGTCGGTGCCATTGCCGCAGCACTTTCAAGCACAAACTCTGTTTTGGGTGCCATGGCTTCTGTCGCCGTTGAAGATTTGTACCGACCGTGGAAATTGCAAAAAGATCCCCATACGAAAGAAATACATTTTTTAAAAGCTTCCCGAAATGCCGTACTTATCTTTGCATTTATTCTCTTTTTTATGGCAATTGTGAGTTATTTTTGGCAAAGAGAAAGTGAACTTTCACTGGTAAGTTTTGCCCTGGGTGTCATGACCTTTGCCTATACCGGGCTTTTAGGTGTATTTTTCTCGGCGGTTTTTACAACAAGAGGAAGTGCCGCGACCGTTCCCTTTGCCCTTGTCGGAGGTTTTTTGAGTGTTTTAGCCTTGCAGCCCTATCTATTTGGCATTCATATAGGATTTGCCTGGCAGATGGTTTTAGGAACCTTGGTTGCTTTTTTGATTATGCAGACAGGGACTTCGCAGACAACTCTCGCAAGCAATACAGCCCAAACTAAAAGGATAAACCATTAGCTTAAGCAAAAGCTTGCTATCGTCTTGGAACCGGTACTTCAGTCCGGCTGTTGCTAGCATTTTAATACTTTGAGCCCGCACTGAAGTACGGGTTCCGAAAAAGCCGTTGAGAGCCTAATGGTATTGAAACTTTTTTTTCGTTTCTTTTGCTTTTTTTGGAACACATACTTTCTATGCTAAAGCATGACTTGGAAAAAAACTAAATTTTTTCTGTAGTGCGGGCTTTGTGTCTTTCAAAACTAGAGCCCAGGTTACAAAAAATTATTACTAAATAGATATAATAATCAAAAGAAACAGGAAAAACATGATAAAAAAAGAACTCTACATCGGTGTTATGAGCGGCACAAGTCTTGATGGTATTGACATTGCTCTATGTGAAATAGATAGTAAAAACTGCAAACTCCTTGCGGCACAGGAGTATCCTTTTCCAGACGAATTAAAAGAAGATATTCTCAAACTTGCAGCCAATTCTGCCACTTTAAAACAAATCGGAGAATGTGACAGCAGACTCGGGCTTCTTTTTGCAGAGAGTATCAATGATTTTATAAAAAGCAATGCTTTACATCTAAAGAGTATAGTTGCCGTCGGTTTGCACGGACAGACACTTTGGCATGAACCAAACACTCCATATCCTTTCTCGATGCAGCTAGGCAATCCCAACATCGTTACTGCCAAGACAGGCATCACGACTGTGGCGGATTTTAGAGGCAAAGACATAGCAAACGGCGGTCAGGGAGCGCCTTTTGCCCCTCTTTTTCATCAGTTTTTATTTGCCACTACACAAGAGCATACGGCAGTTGTCAACATCGGAGGGATGGCAAACATCTCTTTGCTTTTTGATACTTTTGGCGGTTGGGATGTCGGTTGCGGGAATGTTTTGATGGATGTGTGGATACAAAAAACTCAGCATAAAAGCTATGATGCAGCAGGAGCATTTGCAAAAAGCGGCGAAACACATGAAGAACTGCTCAAAACAATGCTTGACGATGCCTATTTCAGACAAAAACCGCCAAAAAGTACAGGCAGAGAGTATTTTAATGCCGCATGGCTTGAAAAACAGCTGCAAGATTTTGCATATTTATCCGATGCACAGATACAAAGAACTCTGCTCGAGCTTACCGCCCGCTCCATTGCCAATGACGTCAATGCCACACAGGCGACACAGCTCATAATTTGCGGCGGCGGCGTAAAAAACAGCTTTTTGATGCAACGGCTCTCAAATCTGTGCCATGCCAAAGTGATTGCAAGCGATGCCCTCGGGATCAGCAGTGATTTTTTAGAAGCCATGGCATTTGCCTGGTTTGCAAAAAAACGCATCCATCAAGAACCCCTTCCCCTCAAAAAAGTTACCGGTGCCCAAAAAGATTCCATAGCAGGAGCTATTTATGCAGCAGATTAAAGCCTGGTTGCAAACCACTCCCTATAAAGAGTATGCCATCGCAGTTGCCTCGGCTGATGCAAGTTTTAGAAAATATTATCGGCTTTCACATAAAAATCATTCTGTTATTTTGATGGATGCCTCTTTGGAAAAACACTCTTTGTCACCCTTTGTAAACATCACGTCAAGACTCTTACATGTAAAGGTCAAAGCACCGAAAATTCTTTCGCAAAATCTCTCGCTCGGGTATTTGATTCTGGAAGATTTCGGCTCTACAAATCTGCTGGATGTACTCAAGCGTGAAAACTTTAAAAACCTGTATGAAAAAGCCATTGATGCAATAATACAAATGCAAAAAGCCGATACGAAAAACCTGCCGCTGTATGACAAAAAATTTCTCCATACAGAGATGGATTTCATGCAAGAGTGGTATTTGGAGAAAAAGCTTGCTTTACATGTAAACAAAGAACAAAAGAGGCTGATATCTTCTACCCTTGAGGCGATATCCGGTGTTGTATTGTCTCAGCCGCAAAATATTTTTGTGCATCGTGATTTTCACTCGCGCAATATTATGCTCACAAGCAAAAATGAACTTGGTATAATTGATTATCAGGATGCCATGAGCGGGGCGCTTACCTATGATCTCGTTTCGCTGTTAAAAGACTGTTATATTTCTTTTGAGCGCAAAGAGATCGAGGCGCTGGCACTTTTGTTTGCCCGTAAAAAAGGCTTACATGTAAGCAATGAAGAGTTTTTGAAATGGTTTGATTTTATGGGGCTGCAGCGGCATATAAAGGTGTTGGGGATTTTTTCGCGTCTGCATTTGCGTGACGGCAAAGAGGGATATGTAAAAAATATTCCGCTGACACTGCGTTATGTGATTGAAACGGCTTTACGATATGAGGAGACCAAAGAGTTTGGAAAACTTTTACGGCAACTCAGCCCAGACTGAAGTCTGGGTTCCGAAAAAGCCGCTTAACTTAATGTCATTGAAACTGAAGTCTAGGTTTCAAAAAACATGTGCTAAACTCTTCGGAAGCGATGCTTTAGCTTCGCCTTGTACTTTGACGGAAACTCAGCCCAGACTGAAGTCTGGGTTCCATTAAGTTAAATGATTTTCCCGGAACCCGTACTTTCTATGCTAAAGCATGACTTAGAAAAAAACTAAATTTTTTTCTGTAGCGCGGGCTTTGTGTCTTTCAAGACGAATAGCCAGGTTAAAACCCATAAAAAAGGAGAGCATATTATGAAAGCGATGATACTTGCGGCAGGTCGGGGTGAGCGCATGCGTCCTTTGAGCGATACTCTGCCAAAGCCCTTGTTACATGTAAAGGGAAAGGCGCTGATAGAGTGGCATATTGAAAAGCTGGCTCAAAACGGTTTTGAGGAGATCATTATCAATATTGCCCATCTTGGCCATAAAATCCAGGAGTCTCTCGGAGACGGCTCACGGTGGCATGTCAGAATTCACTACTCGAATGAGCAAAACAGCGGAGCCCTCGAGAGTGCCGGCGGTATCAAAAAAGCACTGCCGCTTTTAGGAGATACTCCTTTTTTGGTTGTCAACGGCGATATATTCTGCGAATATGAATTCAATCCGAACTTCAAACTCACCGACGTGCTTGCCCATCTTGTTTTGGTACCCAATCCTGTACACAATCCAACAGGAGACTTTGGACTCCAAAACGGACTTGTAACAAATAAAGACAAAACAATGTACACCTTTTCCGGCATAGGCTACTACCATCCGAAACTCTTTGAAAACGAAGCGTTACAAAAAAGCCCGCTCGCTCCGCTTTTGAGAAAAAATATCGACAAAAATCTTGTCAGTGGCGAAGTATTTAACAAAATGTGGCATGATATAGGCACACCACAAAGGCTTCAAGAAATCAATGAAAACTAAACTGATATTTTTACTTTTGTTAAGCAATACACTCTTTGCAAAATATGACAACTGCAATTTTACAAACAGACATTATGAAGATATTTGCAAAAAAGTCGTCAAACACGGCGTCAGTTACAAATATGCCAACCAATTTCTACTCTCCTATTTTAAAACACAAAAGTATGATGAAATAACCTGGAAATACATACAGCCTTCAAAAATAAAATACCATAAAGAAAAAGAGAAACAGGCAAACAATGTACTGATAAAATATGTTCCAAAAATGGTAAAAAATCTTCAAAAATACAAAGATGTTTACGACTATGCCGAAAATAAATATCATGTCAACCGTGAAATCATTGCCGCCATTTTGCTCAAAGAGACAAAACTCGGCAAAATAAAACCGACACATGATGCCTTCATTGTTTTCAACACTATCGTAACACGCACAAAACCCGATACCCACCGAAACAAGTGGCTCTTAAAAATGGGCAAAACAAATATGGCTTCGATTATAGAACACTGCTACAAAAAAGGTGTCAAACCCCAACAGTGTAATCTAGCAAGCTCCTACGCCGGTGCCATAGGCATCCCGCAGTTTATGCCAAACAGTTTTATCTACACGGACAGCTACAAAGGCAAAGTCGCAGACTTGAGTAAAATGGAAGACGCCATCCTCTCTGCTGCGAAGTTCTTACATGTAAAGGCAAAATTTGACACACTCATTGACTGGAAAAAAATGCCTGATATTCCAAAAACAGAACAAGAGTGGTACGCCTATGCCTACAAATACGACAATGCATCGTTTTGCTATGAAAAAAGCAGTAAAAGCGGCAAAGCGTACCAATGTTTCAGCAAAGGCAAAAAGCACCTGCAGTATATGAGAAAATATGTACAAAAAATTATGCGTTACAACAACTCCTCAAACTATGCCGTCGGCGTCATTCGATTAGCCTATGATGCTCACACTTTACTAAAAACTGAATAATTTGCTACATAGGTGGCATTTAAAAAACTTGAAGCAGAAATAGATGCAAAAGATGTTGCGCAAACGCTTAGCTTTTATCCACCGGTTTTATCACTTGAAATTGAACTTGAAAACAAATCACGAACTTATCAGTAAAGCACACAAAGTTCTCAATATTACAATGTAATGTTGAGAAAATACAAGGTGTTTATTCCCCGCCTTGTATCTGTGTCATCAGTACAAGTTCCAGACTTCCACTCACATAATTGGCAAAAAAAGTGAGTGTCTCCAGATCCTGCGGAGTAAAGTCTGTTTCTTTGTTAAGCAGCTGCATCACGCCCATTACATTTCTCTTTGAATCAAATACAGGAACTGTCAGCATGTTTTCGGTCAGATAACCGCTTTTTTTATCTATGTGCTGTAAAAACCGCTCGTCTTCATAAGGTTTGTTCACTATCTGCGGTGTCTTGCTTTTATATGTGGCGCCAACTATCCCCGCATCCGCACTGACAACAATTTTTCCCATTCCGTCACTGTGTGTCGTCCAGAGTATCTCATCATCACTGTCCACAATAAATATAGAACATCTTTGTGCCTCTGCAAGAGATTTTGCCTCATCACTTATCAAAACAATTGCATCATCAATCACATTGGTTGTCATCAGTTTTTTACCGAATTCGGCAATTCTCTTTAATTGTTTCATATTAATCCACTCTCTTTTCTTGATCTAAATACGTATGCAGCAGTTCTAAAAATCCGCTGACATAATGTGCAAAAAATATCATAAAACGGACATCTTCTTCATCAAATCCTTCTTCTTTGTTTAAAAGTTCCATCACCCCGATAATCTCTCTTTTGGAGCTGAATATTGGTGCTGTTATGATATTTTTTGTAATATAACCTGTCGCCGAATCAATTTCGGGCAAAAACTCCGGATGGGCATAGGCATCATTTGCTACAACAGGTTTCTTTGCCTTGAGTGTATACCCCACCAACCCTTTATCTGCACGAAGTGTTATTTTTTTAACTTCATCCGCCAGGGTTGTCCACACCTCATTTGCAGCAGCATCATATATAAATATAGAACACCGCTCGGCACCTATGACATCTTTGACATATTTTGCAATCAGAGGCAGACCATCTTCAAGAGAATGTTTTGTCAACAACTCCCTTGCAAACTCGGCAAGTTTTAATGATTTGTTTTTATATTTCATTCCAAAACCCTCTTTATTAATCAATTGCAACTATTATAGTGTAAAATTCTACTAAAAAAAAGGAAAGAGAATGAGTAAATACACTATTTTACACAATCCGCGATGTTCAAAATCGAGAGAGGCGCTTAAAATATTAGAAGAAAACGGTATTGCTGCCGATGTTGTCAAGTATCTTGACGAACGTCCGAGTGCCGCACAACTCAAAAACATTATAAAAATGCTCGGACTGCAAAGTGCGAGAGAGATGATGCGTACCAAAGAGGCCATTTACAAAGAACTTGATTTGCAAAATGAAAAAGATGAGGACAAACTTATAGAAGCGATGGCGGAGCATCCAAAACTGATAGAACGTCCCATCATTATAAAAGATGACAAAGAGGCAATCATCGCCCGTCCGCCAGAAAAAGCAAAAGAGTTTTTAAAGAGCTAGCTGCGGCGCTATGCTCACTCTTTTATCATTCATTTGGCTCGTATGTTTTGCTGACATTTAAGCACAGTTAGTTTTGTAATCTAAAAAAAGACTCTCAACTTGAATTGTGTAAAATAAAATTTTTGAGGATGCTAACAGGGAGCGCGAGTGCGTGACTGCCATCTTTGAAAATGAGTTTTCATGGATGGTTGTTCGCTCCTACTTGATAGAATCAACTCTTAGTCTTCTCATTTTTGTTATATCTTTGTTACTTTACACCCTAAAAGTGGAGATTCATGCACAAGGGTGGAATTCCTATGTCTTTCTTGATTTCCAATAGTTAGGTTTTCTTTGAAGTTGCATAACTGCTAAAATTATTATTTCATCATCTTTTTGATAGTAAACTACACCAAAGGGAAAGCGATTTGTTAAACATCTTCGAATATCTTTATCAAGCTTTTGCCAAGCATCTGGAAACTCTATAATTCTTTGGATTGTTTTGTAAATTTCATGTGCAAACTCTAAACCCAAATGAGTTTGACATTCTTCATAATAATTTACTGAAGCATTAAGTTCAGCTTCTGCGTCAGGGTGAAAAAAATATATCATACTATGCGTTTAATCTTTGAAAAATTTTTTTAAAAACTTCATCCCCGTTAACATGTGAAACTTGATTGGTTTCTATCTCATCTTTACGTTTATTTACCTCTTTAATCCATAAAGAATCTATTGCAGCATTTGAAGGTGTGATACTTGCCAGTAACTTATCAACAATTTTGGTTTTTAAATCTATCGGTAAAATGTCTATTTCTTCAAATAGTTGTTCTTGTTTTAAGGTTAGCATAATGAACTCCATTTTAAGCATATACTACTATTCTAACAAAATAATAGATGCTTTTCTATTAAATTTAAAATCTATTTTCGAAAAACAATGATAAATTTTCTTAAGTAGCTTAGATATAACAACTAAGTTCACCAATAAATACCCGCAAGGCATGGCAATTGTCTTCCTATTTCTAAAGCAAAAGAACTTTTAAAGAGTTAACTGCTCTATGCTTACTCCGTTATCTTCCAAAAACTTTGAGATGGTTTTGGAGTGAGTATGTTCATACTCTTTGGCATATACAATGCGTTTGATGCCACTGGCGATTAAGTTTTTACTGCATTCGCTGCAAGGTTCCAAAGTGACGTAAATTGTTCCGCCCTCAATGGAGATGCCTTTTCTCGCCGCCCAGATAATCGCGTTCATCTCTGCATGAATTTCGTATGTCTTGCTCCACTCATGGTGCTCTTTGGTGTATTCGTCGTTCCAGTGATCACAGCAGTTCGTATAGCCTGCAGGCGTTCCGTTGTAGCCTGTGCTTAAGATGCGTCCGTCTTTGACAATGACAGCACCGACCTGTTTTGAAACGCATTTGGATGCTGAGGCTATTTCTGAAGCTATGTTTATAAAATTTTTATCGCTGAGCATAGTTTATTTGGGCAGTCTGATAATGTTGATATCTGCATTGTCACGAAGCCGTGCAAAATAGTCACTCAAAACCGCTTCACGTTTTTCTGCCATAATCGCATTGATGATCTGCGGTTTCAGCTTTTTCAGATCCACTTTTTTTGATTTTGTTGTCGACTTTACATAACAACACATAAAACCGCCTCTGCCGTCAGGCAAAACCGGAGTGAAATGGTCTGGGGGTGTTTTTTCCAAGATTGCCGCAAGCTGTGGCGGAATTTTATTGTAAGGCAATACCTGCTCCTGTGTCTTGATATCGGGTGCATAAAACATTGGATTGTCTACTTTTTCCTGCAGTCGGCTTTTGTCTTTTGATTCGTTTATGATGACAGAAAAAGATTCGGGATGGTTAAACTGCTTTTTGTGCAGCTCATAATACTCTTTTATCTCTTCGTCAGTCGGTTCGGAGAGCGATGACATTGCAATGGCAACATAAAGCTTTTGGCTTAAAAGTTTTTGTTTTATTTTTTCTTTGAATTCTGTAGAACTCAAACCGCTTTGTTCTCTCACAGCATCATACAACTGACTGATTGTCAATCCGTTTGCTTCAGCCATTTTTTTAATATCATCATACACTTCCGTACTTGAAACCGAAATATCTCTTTTGGCAATTTCAAGCTCTTCAAGTTTTTTACGAATAAGGATGTCGGACGCTTTTTTTGCATCTATATGCGCCTGCTGCATCTCTTTTTCAATATCAAGCAGAGTAATTGCTTTATCTTCTACAACAACTGCGACACCGTCATAGACTTCTGCATTTACTAAGCTTGCAAGCATAAGTAATACGAGTAATTTAAACATAAAAATCCATTTTGTTAATTTTAATAGAGTATTTTACCAACCTTTAACCAACAATTGCCTAAAATTGCAAGAAACTTCTTATGTAACCTTAACTTAGAGGGCAAATTCTCCTTGCCAGTCTGAGCCTCACGCTAAGTTTACATAAGAAGTGAACACTAACACAAGAGGTATATCATGGTTGTTACTCGTTTTGCTCCATCTCCTACAGGCTATCTGCATATTGGCGGTTTACGCACGGCTCTTTTTTCTTATCTGTGGGCAAGAAAGAACAAGGGAAAGTTTCTTCTTCGCATTGAAGATACCGACAAAGCAAGAAATTCTCAAGAGGCAACAGAAGCCATTTTAAAAGCATTTGAATGGCTTGGACTTGAAGCAGACGGAGAAATCACCTACCAAAGCAAACGTGAAGATATTTACAAAAAATACATACAGCAGCTGCTTGATGAGGGCAAAGCCTACAAATGCTATATGAGCAAAGAGGAACTTGATGCTTTGCGTGAGACGCAAATGGCAAACAAAGAACGGACAAAATATGATGGCAGATACCGTGACTTTTGCGGAACTCCTCCCGAAGGTGTTGATCCTGTCATCCGCATCAAAGCACCTCTAAGCGGTGAAATAGTCGTGCATGACGGTGTCAAAGGCGATATCTCGTTTCAGGCAGAGGATATTTTGGATGATTTTGTCATTGCCCGTGCAGACGGAAGTCCTACCTATAACTTTGTCGTGGCAATAGACGATGCTTTGATGGGTATCAATGAAGTAATTCGCGGAGACGACCACCTCTCAAACACTCCTAAACAAATCGTCGTTTATGAAGCGCTCGGATTTGATGTTCCGAAATTTTACCATGTCCCTATGATTCACAATGCGCAGGGCAAAAAACTCTCAAAACGTGACGGTGCGACAGATGTCATGGCATACAAAGAGATGGGATATTTACCACAGGCACTGCTTAACTTTCTTGTGCGTCTTGGCTGGAGCCACGGGGATCAGGAGATTTTTTCTATGGATGAGATGAAAGAGCTGTTTGATCCAAAAGACATCAACAAATCAGCCTCCATTTACAATACGGAAAAACTCGACTGGCTCAATGCCCACTACATTAAAAACACACCTAATGAAGAACTGACGGAACTGCTCGCTGATTTTGGCGTGGTACTAAGTTCACACGATAAAAAAGAGATTTTGCTTGATGCCCTTAAAGAACGGGCAAAAACCCTCAAAGAGCTGGCAACGCTTATCAATGAGATAGTGACAACACCGCAGTCATATGATGAAAAAGCTGTCAAAAAAGCCTTTAAAGGCAATGCGATTGAAATTCTTGAACATTTTGCAAACAAACTTGATGAAGCAAAAGAGCTGCACCTGCCAAGTGACTATCATCATGTGATGGAAGCCCTTGTCAATGAGATGGAAATCGGTTTTGGAAAAATCGGCAATCCGCTTCGTGTGGCACTGCTGGGTAAAATGAGCGGTCCGGGACTTGATGTCGTTATGTCTGTCATCGGAAAGGATGAAACCATCCTTCGTATTGCCAGAGCCATAGAAGCCAATATATAATGGCTTCTGTGTTTTAATTTGTCTCCGGTAAAATAGGCACAGTCACTATATCTTGCGATAATTTCCCGGTTAAAGATTGTAAAAACAGATAAATACTTTCTGTTTCCTCTTGCGATAAATCTACCCCTAACTGCACCTTTGCCATTATTTTTACAGCTTCTTGCAATGATGTAACACTGCCATCATGAAAATAAGGGGAAGTCATTGCAACATTTCTAAG
This sequence comes from Sulfurimonas sp. NWX367, assembly GCF_039667065.1. NCBI lineage: Bacteria > Pseudomonadati > Campylobacterota > Epsilonproteobacteria > Campylobacterales > Sulfurimonadaceae > Sulfurimonas > Sulfurimonas sp. NWX367. The sequence goes on from NZ_JALCZM010000003.1 coordinate 297,073, forward strand.
TTGCGGTACCTTAAAGAGATATTTGTCTTCTTCTTTTTTCGTGACATTGTAGCGACCTTCATCAATCTTCTTGCTTTTGGTATACTCCCAGTAAGGCGCAACAACTCCAAATTTTTGCAGCATTGTACCGCCAAGCAGTGCTCCTGAATGACAAGAGGCACAGCCTGTTTTTATAAATGTTTTAAGCCCCGTTTTTTCTTTTTGTGTCAAAGCATTTGTTTTGCCCTTTAAAAATTCGTCAAACCGTGAAGGTGTTGAAAGTGTGCGCTCCCATGCCCCAATCGCCTTTGCATAATTGGCAACGCTTATAGGCTTCGTATCATTTGGAAATGCTTTTTTAAACAAAATACGGTATTGTTCAATACTTTGCAGCTTCTTTTCCACCCACTCGTTAGAAGGTGCGCCAAAAGAGCCTTTTCCGAGCAATGCCTTTCTTGCCTGCTCTTCAACATCTTTTCTGTCTCCGCGCCAATGCTGAGAAACCTGACCTGCAGCATTGAGGACCGTTGGTGCATTTCTTGGATTCAGTTTTCCAAAATTCCCTCTTGATTTTTCAAGATTGTCTGCTCCGTAATAACTAAACGGATGGCATTTTGCACAACTCGTTGTTCCGTCTATAGAAACTCTTTTTTCATGAAAAAGCATCTTTCCAAGTCTGATTTTTTCCGGCGTCATGGTATATTGCGCAGAAGGAAATGTTTTTGGCAATGGTGCAAAATTTTGTTTTGCCTGTTCTAACAGGAGAGTGTCTGAAGCATAGAGGGATGATATAACAACTGATAATGAAAAAATCATTTTCTTCACGGAGAATCCTTTTTTTAGTAAAGAACATACTTTCATTAATAGAAAAATATTATCTTTTAAGAATTATTTGATATTATTGCTTAAAAAGAACTTATTCAGCTATAAAATCCGTCTATTTTCAAAATATCCCCATTAAATATCATCTCTGTAGACATCCGTCATATCAAAATCATTTTCCGGTTCAATGATAGGGATTGCATCCAAATCACTTGGGTCCACTTCCACTGCTGAGAGATTATAATCTTTTCCCTGATAAAACCTCTGCTCTTTTGCATATTTTTGTTCTTTTTGTATCTGTTGCTGAATATGCTTTTGTGTAATATCATCCCCGTTAAGCACCATTACATGTAAGCCGGCAAAGACAACTGCCAATAATATTTTCTTCATAACCTGTCCTTATCTATTTTTTCACAATATATTATACCTGAAATATCTAAAAACATAAAAAAGTTAACTTTAGAGTCTGCTTTTTTGAGATATAATTCTTTTATGAATCAAAAACCTGTCACTATAAAATCCATCTTTGCATTAGCGCTGCATAAAAAATCTTCTCTGATAAACGGGCAGATTTTGACCATTTTGGCTATCATCGTCAGTGTTCCCATTCCTTTGATGCTGCCGGTCATGGTAGATGAAGTCCTGCTGCACAAGCCGGAGTATATTGTTCCTGCCATTGACAGACTTTTTGGCAGCGGTTCTGCTTTTTACTATATTGGGCTTGTTGCCTTTGCTGTTATATTTTTACGCTTTTTATACTACTTTTTAGGGGTACTCAGCACAAAAATATTTACAAAAATATCAAAATATGTTACCTTTATGATACGCTCACGCCTGCTAAAACATCTCCAAAAAACTTCCATGAATGCCTATGAAACCCTTGGAAGCGGTGCTATTACGGCAAATCTTATCACCGACATCAATACCCTTGATGCATTTATTATGAGCAGTGCTTCACGTTTTGTTGCCTCTGTTTTAACCCTTCTTGCCGTCGGTATCGTGATGATTGTTATCAATCCTGTTTTGGGCATACTCATACTTTTTGTGCAGCCGCTTATCATGTTTGTCAGCAAAAAAATGTCCGCACGCGTGGGAGAACTCAAAAAAGAAGAGAACCAGGCAATTGCAGAATTTCAGGAAAATGTCGGCGAAACGCTTGAACTGTTCGGGCAGATAAAGGCCAGTAACAAAGAACAGCATTTTTTTGGCAAAGCGATAGAACAGGCAAAAAAAATTCAGGATACTTCCAATGAATTCAGCTTTAAAAGTGTCGCCTATGAAAAACTCTCTTATACAATCTTTTTAAGTGTTTTTGAACTCATTCGCGCTTCAGGACTTTTGCTTGTAGCCTACAGTGATCTGAGTATCGGTATGATGTTTGCCATGTTTGGCTACATCTGGTTTATCATGACACCGGTCCAGGACATCCTCTCCATGCAGTACAGTTATGCCTCCGCCAAAGCTGCTTTAGAGCGTATCAACAAAGTCCTGACACTCAAAACAGAAACGAGCGGGGAGAAAAAACTTACAACAAAGAGCGTTGATATTTCTTTGAAAAATATATGCTTCAGTTATGCCTCAAGTGATAAGCTCATTCTTAAAGAGATAACTTTTGATGTCAAATACGGTTCAAAAACAGCGCTTATCGGTGCAAGCGGCAGCGGCAAAACAACCCTTGCTCAGATTATTGCCGGTTTTTATGAAAAAACATCCGGTGAACTCAGATACAATGATATTCCCACAGAAGAGCTGGACAAACACTCCGTGCGCCAAAAAATATTTTTAGTGTTGCAGATGCCTATCCTCTTTAACGCTTCACTCAGATTTAACATCACCATGGGACATGAAAACATTAGCGATGAGGCCATCCACAAAGCTCTTGAAATCGCACAGCTTCAAGACATGCTCCAAAGTATGCCAAGCGGACTTGACACCCTCGTCGGGCATCACGGCATACGCCTCTCAGGCGGGCAACGACAAAGACTCAGCATCGCCAGAATGATAATTGCAAATCCGAGTGTCGTCATTTTTGATGAATCAACTTCTGCACTCGATGTACACACCGAAGCCAAACTCTTTAGAGCACTCGCTCCCCTGCTTGAGAAAAAAACAGTCATTACCATCGCCCACAGACTCAGCACAGTTAAAAATGCCGATATGATTTATGTCCTCAATGAAGGCGAAATAGTCCAACGCGGTACGCATGAAGAACTTGAAGAACAAGAAGGGCACTACAGTGAATTTCTCAAGGAGCAGTTGTTATAAAAAAGATAAAACAGGCACAGAAAGAACTTTTGGCATGGTATGAAAAAGCAGGCAGGCATGAGCTTCCCTGGCGAAATACACAGGACATCTACCGTGTATATCTCAGCGAAATCATGCTCCAACAAACACAGGTCAATCGTGTACGGGATGAATACTATCCTCAGTTTTTGGAAAAATTTCCCACACTTCAAAGCCTTGCAAATGCACCGCTGGATGATGTTTTAGCGGCATGGAGCGGACTTGGGTACTATTCACGTGCAAGAAATCTTCATAAAACAGCCCGACTTTCACCAAAATCTCTGCCGACAGACTACAAGGAGCTGCTCTCTCTGCCCGGCATAGGGCAATACACCGCAAGTGCCGTTTGCAGTTTCGGCTGCAATCAGAATATTCCTGTTGTCGATACAAACATAGCAAGAGTGCTCAAGCGTTATTTTGCCCTCTTACATGTAAAGGACAAAACAGTTTGGGAATACGCACAAAAACTCCTTAATCACAAAGACACCAGAAGCCATAACCTTGCCCTTATGGATTTGGGTTCGCTTGTCTGCCTGCCCAAAAATCCAAAATGCGAAGAGTGTCCGCTACAAAAAACCTGTCAGGGAAAAACAGAAGCGGAGTTATATACAAAAACAAAGAAAAAAGAGTATGAATCACTCGAACTTTTTTACGGTATTTGCATACAAAATGAAAAAATAGCCCTTACCCCTGCTGCAGGAAACATGTACAAAGGCATGCTTGAACTTCCCGCCGTCGACCCGATAGAAGAAGATTTTTTAGGCAGTTTCAAACACGCCTACACAAAATACCGCCTACATGTAAAGCTCTACACACTCGACTCTTTTGAAGGTGGCATCTGGGTAGAAACAAAGGCCTTGCACAGCGCTCCAATCTCCTCTTTGACAAAAAAAGCGCTCTCAACAGTTTTCAAATAGAACAACTTTGTTTCTTCCGCTCTCTTTTGCTTTATAGAGGGCATTGTCCGCACTTTTATAAATATATTTCACTTCACCCTCGCGTGCATCAGAGAGATAACATACGCCTATAGATATAGTAAGCACTCCATATTTTTCATTGTAAAGATGCTCAATTTTCAGGTTTTGCACCTCTTTGCATATATTTTGCAGGTGCCTAAAGGCTTCCTCTTTTGTATAGGCGCTGCAGACGAAGCCAAACTCTTCTCCGCCCAAACGGAAAAAGAACTCATTGGCACGCTGTGTCAGTTCTGTGATTTTTGCAGTAATGCTTTGAAGTGCCTCATCCCCTGCATCATGCCCGTAGTTATCATTGTAGAGTTTAAAATTGTCCACATCCATAATCGCAAAACAAAAACTCTCACGGGTTCTTTTTGCTCTGTTTAGCTCCTGGGGAAACACTACATTAAAGTACCGCCTGTTGTAAATATTTGTCAGTGCGTCCTGCATGGACAAATCTTCAAATTTATGCCGAATATTATATATTTCTGTTATATCATTTAATGTCACCATCATATGCATTTTATTCTCTTCATATATCTTTTTGGCATACACAGAAAAATAGTATTCCTGCTCCAGGTAACAGATTTTTATGATTGGCTCTTCCTCACCCAGAACATCTTCCACCCATTGCATTTTTGTGCTGTTGATGGTATCACCATGGCATGATGCACAAAAAAAGTCACAAATACATTCATGCTCTCTTTTAAACTCTTCCAAAGAAGCATACTCTTTGAAAAATTTAAAAAATGCCTCATTCGCTCGGGTAATACTGTTGCCGGTTGTGATAATGATAATATTGGGACTCTTTTCAAAAAGCGTCTCCAGATAAATCTCTTTTTTGGCATGTTCTGCTTCGAGCAGTTTTGTCTGCTGGAGAACTTTGAGTTCAAGCGTATTGCTTAGCTTTTCATAACTACTGCTCTTTTTTTGTAAAAACCTGATGAGAAAAAGAAGGACAAGTGTAAAAACAGTAAATAAAAAACTTACTGCAAAAAACTTGAACCAGACGCTCTGTATCTTCTCTACATAGAAAGAGGCATCCATATCAATGGCAATCTCTTTATAAACATAATAAAGCCTTTTTTTTTCGCTCTCAAGCCTGTAAATAGGTTTTTTTGAAAGATTTGCTCCCTTTTTTTGCACCTTTGGAGTCACTGTATAGTAAAAATCGTTTTTTTGGTATTGCTTCAAGAGGGTTTGTACAAGCAGACTGGGATCAACTTTTTTAAAGGCATCACCTTCTTTCACATAAAAAGTTCCAATCTCGGCAGGAAGATTACGGATATTTTCTATCTCTTCGTAATGTTCCCGTGCATCTTTGAGTAAATTGTCAGTATAGTTTTTTTGTGCCTCTACAGCTATCATGTAGAAGTATGCTTCTATAAAAACCCATACAAGCAAAATGGTAATCCCAATCATAAAAAATTTATTTTTTGAGTTCTTCATACAAATAGCTTATAGCAAACAAACTGAAAGCTATGTTAAGGAATAAAGCTAGCTCTCTTCTATCTTGATATCAGAAGCGACAATATACAAAGGCGCATTGTGTACATGTAACATTGTACTTCCGCTTCCAAGGGCAAAGCCATAGAGGTTGTTTTCTTTGATAAGTGTTATCCCAAAGCCCATATCTAAAAAAGAGAGGACATGGTTTTCCAAAATTCTCGAAGCATTGATACCGCTAAAAGTAATTTTAACAGTGTGAATATCCTCCCCCTCGTCATCCTGCACCACAAGTGTCACAATTTTTGTATCGGGCAGCTGTTGTATTGAACGCAGTTGTTCATGCTTAAAGTGGTTGTACTTTTGCAGTAATTCTTCTATCTCTTTCATTTTTTCCCTTTTTATTAAAACAACATCTTAACAATAAAAGGCTTTCTCACCGCTTCGTTGACTGAGTTAGCGTAGACATATAAGCAACAAAACTCACAAACACTACACATTAGCATGCTATACTTTGAAAACTAAAAAAACAGAGGAATAATTTATGAAAACAGTGATACTGGGTATTTTCCTACTTTGCTCCGGAGCACAGGCAGTCAGCCTGAGTGAAATTATTGACATCTCTTTGGCAAAAAAACCGTCGCTGGAAGCTATCAATGAAAGAATTGAGGCAAACAGATACAATATAGCAGTCTCCGACCAATTTGAAAACCCCCAACTGCTCATAACAAAAAATACACTCAATTCTTCGCAGGCGATGAGTCAGTCTGTGGTGACATTCAAACAAAAAATTCCTTTTTACAATAAACGTGAAACCAACAAAAAAATTGCAGAAGCGGAAGATGCTTTGTTGCAGGAAAAACTAAATGCAGCAAAAACAAAACTGGTTGCACAGATAAAGAGTGAAGCCTATACCATTTGGAAACTGAATGAATTGTATAAAATTATTGATGAGTATGTCACACTGACACAGCAAAACATTGATCTGTACGAATCCTACACAAGTATTGATGAGAACCAGCATATCGGAATAATGAAAGCGGAACTCTCCCTCTCAGATCTGCAAATCCAAAAAAGTGTTTTGCGTGAAAAAATCAATGCTGCCTATGCAAGACTCTCCTATCTGGCCTCATTTAAAGTACACCATTTGGATATAAATATACAAATGGGGGAAAAACCGGATTTGGGACAACTGCAAAAATCTTTAGCAGAGAACCCGGATATTAAAATAAAAGACAAAGAGATTCTCAAACAAAATGCAAAGTTAAAAATGGCAGATCTCAACAACTATCCGGACATTAATCTCATCGCAGGCTATGCTCTTCGAGAAAATTTCAACAACTATTTTAATTTTGGTTTCGGCTTGAGCCTGCCTATATACGGCACGGAAGACTACAAAGAAGAAGAAGCACGCGCCTTGGTTCTCTCCGCTACAAGCCAAAAAGCAGATACTCAGATATCTGTCAATGCCGAGCTTGAAGCCTATTATGCGCAAATGCTCTCTTCTTATGAAATATATCATATTATTCAAGATGAAGCTCTTCCCCAGGTTGCTCACATGTTTGAGCTTTCAAGCTCTTCCATCTCTGTCGGGGCTGATTTGTTCAAATATATAGATGTCCTGTTTCAAAAACTTGATTTGGAACAAAAAAGTATCAAAGCCGTCGCAAACTACAACCTGGCACAAGCCAAAATAGCACAACTTAAAGGAGAATTACAGTGAAAAATTTAAAATTATTACTACTTTTGCTGCCGTTGATGGTATCGGCAAAAGAAGCATCGGTGGAACAGCTTTTTTCAGTTCAGACCGTCAAGGTACAAAAAACAAAAACAAGCCACAGCAAAAAAAATTACGGTTTTGTCAAAGCAAATGAAGCGAGAGTGTATGAAGTGAGTCCCCGTTTTGGAGGATTTGTCGAAAAACTTTATGCCGACAAAATTTACAAATATGTCAAAAAAGGCGAGCCTTTGGCAGTTGTCTACTCTCCTGAAGTATACAAAGCAAAAGAGGACTATGTCAACTCGTACAACTACACAAAAAACAGACCAAACAAAGGTATGCTCAAGAGTGCAAAGCTGAAACTTTCTTTGCTGGAAGTCGCGCCAAATGAGATTTCTCAAGTTATAAAGATGAGAAAAGTATCACCGAACACAACAATCTATGCACCGCAAAGCGGTTATATCTTTATGAAAAATATCAATGAAGGATCTGCTTTTAATGCAAAAACAAATCTTTTTGAGATAGTCAATCTTGATGACGTCTGGGTTGAGGTAAAGGTCTTTGAAGATGATGTCAAATGGCTCAAACATGCCAATGACTTTCGTGTCAGTTTTAAAACAACCGATAAAACATACGAGACGCATTCAAAGTTTCTTTATCCAAATCTGAGTCCAAAAGAGGCAACGCTCACTATGCGACTCACTTTGGCGAACAAAGACCATACACTTTTTCCGGGAATGTATGCGGATGTAATTTCAAAAGACAAGGCAAAAGAGTATCTGACACTGCCGCAGAGTGCGGTTATCTTAAAAGACGGAAAATACTATGTTTTTGTTGTCGGAGAATTTGAGGGAGAGTATGAACCGATGGAAGTCAATGTCAAACCGCTCAATAATGAAACATACATCATAACAAGCGGACTCAATGCCGGCGATGAAGTTGTCAACAATGCCCTCTTTATGATGGACAGTGATGCGCAGATAAACGGCTTGTATTAAAACTGTGTTATAATACTCTTAAAAGTACTTTTAAGGATATTCTTATGACAGTCAGCGCAAATGAAGTAAAAAAACGAGGCGTTTCTCTTTTTGGAGAACTCTTGGAGAAATGGGACGAGGTTATTATCAATTTTCGTGGTGAAAAAAAGTATGTCGTTATGGACATAGAAAGGTATAAAGAGCTTCGTGCTTTGGAACTTGACCGTGCTTATACAGAGGTAATGGAGGATATTAAAAATGGAGATTATCATACAGATGTTGCAAAACATTTAAAAGAGATAGCTGATGTATGAAATCACTTTTAGTAAAAAGTATGAAAAAACAGTAAAAAAGTTTTTTAAAAAGCATCAAAATTTAAAAGGAAAATACACAAAAACTATTCTTCTTTTACAGAAAAACCCTTTTTACCCTTCACTGCGTTTGCACAAACTGCAGGGGTCGTTAAGTGAATATCATTCTGTCTCTATTGATATGGATTACAGAATCCTCATAGATTTTATCATTATAGATGAGCAGATCATTCTTATAGACATCGGTTCACATGATGAGGTATATTAATTTGCATCTCATTCCATTGCCTGGCGCACATCTTTTGCGACTTTTTTCTCATCTACAAAAAAGAGAAGCAGTCCGCCGAGAATAAAAAGAATGGCAACAGAAGCAATCGAGAGTCTTGAATTATGGCTAAAGAGTGCGACAAAGGCTACCAAAAGCGGCCCTATGATAACTGCAAATTTTCCAAGAAGATCATAAAATCCGAAAAATTCTGCCGCATATTTTTGCGGTATCATTTTGGCATAATAGGAACGGCTCAGTGCCTGAATACCTCCCTGAACCAATGCAATAAGTATTGCCAGTATATAAAATTCATAGACATCTTCCATCATCGCAGCATAAACAATAATAAATATATAGACAGCGATACAAAGATAGATAACTTTTTTTGTATCCCAGATATCGGCAAGTTTGGCAACAATGAGTGTGGCAGGGAAACCGACAAACTGCACAATAAGCAAGGCCATTATAAGCTTGCTGCTGTCAAACCCCAGCGCCATTCCGTAATCAACAGCCATACGGATAATAGTGTCCACCCCGTCAATATAGAGCCAGTATGCCACCAAAAAAAGCAAAAGTCCTTTAAGACTTGCCACTCTTTGAAAGGTTTTTTTCAAACGCAGATACCCTGCAACCAATAAAATATTTTTCTGCTCTTTGTCTCCCTTCTTCTCCTCTACAAAAAGCAAAAGAGGCAATGAAAAAACCGCCCACCACACTGCAACACTGACAAAAGAAGCTTTTATCGCCGCAGCCTTGTCTTCAAAACCGAAAAAGGCGGGTTCCTGTACCATAAAAACATTCAAGGCAAACAAAATACCGCCTCCGAGATATCCAAGGGCAAAGCCCAGGCCTGAAACATAGTCAACATTTTTATCATTACTCACAGAGGGAAGCAAAGCGTCATAAAAAATATTTGATCCCATAAAACCGATATTTCCCAGCGTATAGACAAGTGCCGCCATCTGCCAGTTTCCCTGCTCGACAAGAGCCAGTGAGGCACTCATCAAAATACCCAAAAATGCAAAAAGAAACAAAAAACGCTTCTTGAGTGAACCTGCATCAGCCACAGCCCCAAGCAAAGGCGCAAGAAGCACTACCACAAAACTCGAAATTGAATTTGCAAATCCTAGCTGCGCGGTACTCACAGTCACCTCAGTTCCCACACTGTAATAAGACTTGAAAAATATAGGGAAAAACCCAGCCATAACAGTGGTTGCATAGGCAGAATTTGCCCAGTCATACAGTGCCCAGGAGTATATAGATTTTTTATTATTGTTTTTCATATCCTAATTCTATAAGAAAATATATTAAGAGAACCTCTAAAAATCCTGATTGTCTCATACTATTTCTCACAAACGCTACACACTAGCGTGCTATAATTTTCAAAACTAAAAAAATGGACAAATTATGATAGAAAAACTCATCGCTTTTAGTATAAAAAACAAGTTTATTGTTCTTTTGGCGGCTTTTGCTCTTGTCGGTGCTTCTATTTGGAGTATGAAAAACACGCCTTTGGATGCTTTGCCTGACTTGTCTCCTCCTCAGGTCATTGTACAAATCAATTGGGCAGGACAGTCTCCTGAAATTGTCGAAGATCAGGGAACCTATCCGCTTGTTGCACAGTTTTTGGCTATTGCCAATATTGATACGGTACGTGGATACTCTACCTATGAGAACGGTCTTATCTACATCATTTTCAAAGAGGGAACAGATCTCTACTGGGCACGAAGCCGTGTTCTTGAACAGCTTGCTTCCATTCAGTCGCAATTGCCGGCAAACATGAATGTATCCCTTGGTCCCGATGCCAGCGGTGTGGGCTGGGTGTATGAATATGCCCTCAAATCAAAAACAAAGAATCTTGCCGAGTTGCGTACCCTCCAGGACTATTACTATAAATATGCACTTATGGGTGTTGACGGTGTCAGTGAAGTAGCGAGTATCGGCGGATTTATTCCTACCTTTCAGGTGACAGTAAACAATGACAATCTGGTTCGCTACAATCTCAGCATACAGGACATCAAAAGAGTATTGGCCAAGAACAACAATGATACAGGCGGGCGTATCGTCATTAAAAACGGATATGAGTGGATGGTACAGGCCAAAGGCTATATTAAAAACCTTGATGATATCAGAGGACTTGTTGTCACAACAAAAGCCGGTACACCTGTAAAACTCGGTGATATTGCACGGGTAGAACTTACCCCTGCACCGCGTCGCGGTCTGGCAGACTTAAACGGCGAAGGCGAAGTTGTCGGCGGTATCGTTATGGCACGTTACGGCGAAGATGTTTATACAATGATTAAGCGTGTTCAGGAAAAAATGAAAGAGCTTAAAGTTGAGGGTGTGGATGTTGTCACCGTCTATGACCGTTCAGGTCTCATTGACAAAGCGGTAGACACTTTAAAAGATACGCTTATTGAGGAGAGCGTTATTGTTGTCATCATCATTGGACTTTTCTTGATGCATTTTCGCTCTTCGCTTATTGTCATTATTGTTCTGCCTTTAACAGTCGGTTTTACCTTTTTGCTGATGAAAATCTTTGGTATCGGCTCAAACATTATGAGTCTTGGAGGTATTGCCATTGCCATAGGTGCCATGGTTGATGCCTCCATCGTCATGATAGAAAATGCCCACAAAATGCTGCACAAATTTGAACACAAAGAAGGAAGAATCCCGACAGAAAAAGAGCGCATTGCTATCATACTCAAGTCCTCACAGCTTGTCGGGCGTCCGATATTTTTCGCACTTGCACTTATTGTCGTATCATTCCTGCCTATTTTTGCACTGACAGGTCAAGAGGGACTGTTGTTTACTCCGCTTGCCTTTACCAAAACATTTGCAATGGCTGCAGGCGCACTGCTGAGCATCACTCTGGTCCCTGCACTGATGATATTTTTTGTCAAAGGCAGAATCCTGCCAGAGAGCAAAAATCCACTGAACAGATTTTTCATCTGGCTCTATCGTCCAATTATTGTCTACGGCCTCAAAGCAAAATATCTTGTCATTGTTCTTGTTCTACTCTCTCTTGGTTACATGTATCCGCTTTACAAGAGTCTGAAATGGGAATTTATGCCTATGCTCAATGAGCAGACATTCATGTATATGCCTGTTACCCCTTACGGTATCAGTATAGACCAGACAAAACAGCTTTTGCAAAAAACAGACAAGATTATCAAAAGTTTTCCCGAAGTAGAAAATGTTTTTGGCAAAGCCGGGCGTGCAGGTACTGCAACGGATCCTGCTCCTCTTGGTATGCTTGAGACTATCATCACGCTCAAACCAAAGTCCGAGTGGCCCAAAGGCATGACCTATGACAAACTGCGTGAAGACATGGAAGCCGCTTTGCAGATTCCGGGACTGACAAATTCCTGGACCTACCCGATTCGCGGTCGTATCGATATGCTTTTAAGCGGTATCCGAACCCCTATCGGTATCAAACTCTACGGAATGGATGCGGCAGGTTTGCAAAAATTCGGCAAACAGATAGAAGACAAACTGCGGGAGTATGACAAAACCCTCTCCGTATTTGCAGATCAGGCAAGTGCCGGATACTACATTGACATTATCCCTGATGAGGAGAAACTTGCCCGATACAACATGACAAAAGATACGCTCTTGGAGTACACAGCTTTTGCCATCGGGGGCATGAAAGTTTCAACAATGTACAAAGGTCTTGAACGTTATCCTATCGCACTGCGTCTGGAAGACAATGAGAGAAGAAGCCTTGAGTCCATCAGAAACATACAGGTCAAAACCAAACTTGGCTTTGTTCCTCTTGGTTCACTTGCAAAAGTGGCTTACAGACAGAGCGCTTCTGTCATAAAAAGCGAAATGGCAGCACCTGTGACCTTCATTTATATCACACCAAAAGAGGGTATCAGTGCAACAGAGTATAAAATAGGCGCACAAAAGTTCATCAATCAAATCAAATTTGATCCGGGATACTATATAGAATGGGCGGGACAGTCAGAGTATCTTGATTCTGCTATGAAGCGTATCATCTGGATTGTGCCTGCTGTTCTTGTTGTCATCTTTTTACTCATCTATATGGCACTCAAAAAACCGGGACCGACAATTATTGTCTTTTTCACTCTGCCTTTTGCACTCTTAGGCGGACTTATCTATATAGACATCCTCAACTTTGCCATGAGTATAGCCGTTATCGTCGGATTTTTGGCACTCCTTGGAGTAGCCGCGGAAACAGCCATCGTCATGATAATTTATCTGCAGGAAGCGGTGGATGAATATAAAGAAAAATATGGAAAAAACTTTGGAATCAAAGAACTCAATGCCGCAATTTATGAAGGAGCTGTACAAAGAGTCCGTCCAAAACTTATGACGGTGTTTGCTATTTTGGCAGGTCTGACACCTATTATGTATACCCACGGAGTAGGAAGCGAAGTCATGCAGCGTATTGCCGCACCTATGCTTGGCGGAGTTGTCAGTTCAGCTGTTTTGAGCCTTGTCATCATTCCGATCCTGTTTGAAATCTATGCAAAACGACAACTTTCCCAAAAAGAGGATATTTAATCCTCTTTTTTATTGCATCGTACTTTTTATATTTTGAACAAATTCTGTAATGTCATCATGCAGATCCTGTAAATCTGCTTCATGCTCTACCTCATCGGCTAATATCTGAGAAACCATATCGTAAGTGATGATATCCTTGTCTTTGACAATATTGGCAAGTTCCGAATAGGTACTGATTGCACACTGTTCTCCTTTTATAGAGTCTTCAAGGATGGCAACCACATCAAAGTTTTTTGGCTCTTCATAGCCGCAGTTTGTATGCGTAAACCACTCTTGCGGATTCAGAAGCGGTGTACCGCCAAGCTGTATGATTCTGTCGGCAACCATATTGGCATGTCTGAGTTCATCGTTTGCATGCTGTGTCAGCTCCGCAAATGCCGCATCTTTCATAATGCCTTTAATCACTTTTGCTTCTATAAAATACTGATAATAGGCCAGCCACTCATCAGCATAGGCTCTGTTAAGCAACTTCACCACTGTTTCAGGTTCTATGCCTTTAATAATCGAATTTCCTCGTGTCATAATATTCTTCTCCTCTGATTTGAATTACCTCAAGTATAAGGCAACTCTTCTTAAAAGAAAATTATTATTATTTAAAAAGAAGTGTGAATTGTGTTCCTTTTCCAAGTTGGGATGTAACATTGACTGTGATACCATATGCATTACATATCTGTTTCACAATGCTCAGACCCACACCGAATCCGCCTGCTATATCTGATTCACGTTTATACATTTCAAAAATTGCATCAAGTTTTTTTTGCTCTATACCGACACCCTCATCTGCTATAACAAAGGCATTTTTATCAAGTTTTATGCTTATTTTTGTTTGGGGAAGAGAGTATTTGATGGCATTTGAGAGCAGGTTGGAAAACAACAGTTCTGCCCGTGAGGGAATTATATGAAAATAACATTCTTCAAGCTGACTCTCTATTTTTATATTTTTTGCATTTGTAAGTTCACTGTAGTAACTGATAGTCTGCTCCAAAATATTTTTAAGATTCACATCCTCTGCTTCTTGCTGTTTTTGATTAAAATTTAAAAATGTCAGTGACTTATAGATACTCTCAAGCTGTTTTGTGCTTATAGAGATATTCGTCAGTATTTTTTTATCATAAACTTTTTTCTTGATTGCCCGGCTCGCACTCATTTTCAAAGCGGTTATAGGAGTATTTAACTCATGTGAGACATCCTGAATGAAGCTCTCTATCTGCTCCATTCTCTGATGCACAGGTTTCATAAACAGTTTGGCAAGTATGACAGAGATGAGGACAATAAAGAAAAAACCCATACTCATAGCCAAAAGGACATTTTTTTGCAGCTCCTTGAGCTGTTTGAAATACTCTTTTGTTCTGACAAGGACATATTCAATATTCAGATGTTCCTGCGGTGCATCCGAAACCAGAACCTTATAACCGTTTTTCTCATAATATCCTGTTTTAAAACCCGCAGCTTCATTTGCACCAATCAAACTGTATTCATACCCTTTTTCATTTGGGAGCTGTAATGTTGTCCCTTTCATCTGTGCATTAATTATGAGTCCTGAAAGTTTGTCGGCGATATGGTTGAGCTTATAATAGGTTGCACTCTCCAAAGAATTTTTCTGTGCGCTGTAGTACCAGTATCCTGAGAGCAAAACAAACAAAAAGGAAGAGACAAGATAGAGCGTTACAAAAGAGTAAAAAGACTTTTTTTCCAACTCATTCAAATTTGTAGCCCTCTCCCCGGATATTGACAATATGTTCTTTGCCGATGTATTTTCTCAGATTTTTTACAATGGTACGAATAGCATCATCACTCGGCATATCTTCATACTCCCAAAAATTTTGCAACAGTTCGTCAGAACTTACCACACGATGACGGTTTTTATAAAAGTAATGAAGACAGTCACTCTCTTTATGTGTCAGTTTGATCATTTTTTCTGGCGTTTTGAGTATATGTGTTTTTGTGTCAAATATGATATGTTCATCCAGTTTCACCAGACTTTCCAGTCCAAAATGTCTCTTAATGTTTTCTATACGCTGTGCCAGCTCTTCCAAATCAAAAGGTTTTTTTATAAAATCGTTCGCGCCTGATTCAAAAGCGGATTTGAGATACTTTGTATCATGAAAAGCGGTAATGAAAATAGCCGGTGTTTCATCATGGAAGTCTCTCAGTTCCCGCAGTAGTGAAATACCGTCGCCATCCGGAACATTAATGTCAAAAATATACAAATCAAATTTTTCATTTTCCGAGAGTTCAAGTGCCTGTTTCATACTGTAAGTCTGCACAACCTCATATTCGTCTTCCAAAAAATCAACCAAAATGTTTGCCAGTGCCGTGTCATCTTCAAGGAGTAATATTTTCATTTTTCGTTTATAAGTATATCTTCAGTCGTTTTTTTAATGATGGGTAATCTTGTTTTTATTACATCTTCCACTATATACAGGTCCACACCTTCATAATCATGCGCTATAAAACTTCTTAGTTCGTAACTTCCTTTTATATCCTCTTTTGCAAACTTTGAAAGTATCTCAAGTTCACCGTTATGAAGTAATTTATCAAACTGTTCTGAAATAGATGTAAGATGCATAAGTATAGCTGCTCTTGCATTTTGTTCGTCTTCTAACGCTTTCTCAATGGAGCCGTTTTGTTTCACTATCTCCTCTATAAAGAGAATCTTTTTTTTTATAACTTTTATTCTCTCTACAGATTTTTGACTAAACATATATAAGCTCCTTTTTGATACTCTCTTTAAATGGACTGTTGCTGTCTAAGTCAAAAATATCTATATTTCTATGAAACTGCTTTCGTATTTTTGATTTTATCGTTGCTACTGTATCAAAGTAATCATAAGATGTGTTTGTCTGTAAGAAATTTTTATCTTTGGATATGGCAATGTCAATATCACTGTAAACTGTTTGTGTCTCTTTTGCAAAACTCCCAAAAAGGGCGACTGAGCTGATGCCATTTTTATAAAGTTCAGGTTTTATCTGTTTGAGATACTCTATGATATTGTTTTTTGTCGCTTTCATAAGACAGATTATAGCATATCTGTGCCACTAACATCCTAACTCTGTGTTATAAGCTCTTTTATCGCCATGCTTACATCTCCAAGACAACATCCGCCGCTTGGGTTCAGCACTTCACAGGCACAGCCGGGATTTTTCATTTTTGCTTTGATGTCTTCAAGTGCTGTTGTTTGTCCTGTTGCCTCTAATTCCGCTTTTATTTTCTCTTTGCTCCAGCCAAAACAGTAGCATACAGTAGCCGGAGTTGCTCCTTCTTTGAGTCCGACGACAACGCTCATATCATCCTGTGTCAGTATCTCATCGCCCCGAAAATAGACTGCTTCGCATGCAGCTGTTTTGCAGTAATAAAAACCGTCAAAACAGGAAAGTTTTGATTTTGCCTCCTCTGTTAAAAGATGCTGCAGTGTTTTGCCCAGCACCCCTTTGGCTTTTTCTCCACATATCGGACAGGCAACTTTGCCTTTTGGCTGAGGCGTACAGCAGTTATCACCTTCATTTTTTGTTCTAAACAGATCTGTCATGACTTATCCTTTTTAAAAAGTCAATTATATATTTTTCCTGTGTAATCTTTGTGTCATACATTTTTGTCCCTGTGCTACACAAACACACCACAAAAAAGTTATATACTTCTCCTAACAAAACAAAAAGGAGTTTCTTATGAAAACTTTGGCAAAAATCTTTTTCGCACTGCTTTTAGGCACAACACTTGTTCAGGCAGCCGCATTCTCCAAGGATGCAAAATTCAGAACAACAGCAGTACATATCACCGCAGACAAACCGCTTACTACCGGTTCCAACACACTTATTGTCACTATCAAGAAAAACGGCAAACCTGTCACTGATGCAAAAGTAGCACTCAAAGCCTTTATGCCAGCCATGCCGGGGATGCCTGCTATGAGCTCAAAAGCAAATGCCCAAAATCTTGGTAACGGAAAATACAAAGCAACACTCAATCTTGCAATGAGCGGAACATGGCAACTGCATATATTTATCACACCTAAAACAGGAAAAAGGTCTCGTGTTAAAACAACATTAAACTTTTAAAAGGCAAAAAAGATGAGAAAAAAGATTATTTTACTTTTTCTGCTGTTAGTAACAATTCCGTTGTTTGCCAATGCAGAAAGTCTCCAAACACACACGCTTCTGGGATTGTTACTCGGAGCCTTTGGAGCCGGATTACTGCTTACTTTTACTCCCTGTGTACTGCCTATGATTCCGATTCTCTCAAGTATCATAGCCGGACAGGGTGAAAAGCTTACCAAGAAAAACGGTTTACTCCTCTCTGTTGCTTATGTTCTTGGCACAGCACTGACCTATACACTTATGGGTGCTCTTGCCGGGGCTACAGGTGAACAGCTGCAATCCTACTTTCAAAATATCTGGGCGATTGGTATTATGAGCTTTGTCTTTTTTCTGCTGGCACTTTCTATGTTTGGTTTTTTCAACCTGCAAATGCCCTCTTTTATTCAGTCAAAACTTGACAGTCAAACCCGTAATATTAAAGGCGGTACCTTTTTTGCCGTTTTTTTGCTCGGTTTACTCTCGGCCCTTATTTTAGGAGCCTGTGTCTCGCCTGTCATTATCTCATTTCTAAGTGTTGCCATTGCACAGGCAAATCCTGTTTTGGGAGCAGAGATGATGTTTGCACTCTCTCTTGGTATGGGTGTTCCGCTCTTACTCGTTGGTCTGGGTGCCGGATATCTGATTCCAAAAGCAGGCGCATGGATGGATTATGTAAAGTACTTTTTCGGTATTCTCCTTTTAGGTGTTGCTGTAAGTATATTTTCCGAGCTTGAACTCTTTTCTTCTTTGTATCTGTGGGGTGTTTATTTTATAATAATCGGCGCATTTATATATCCCTTGGCAACAACAGATGTGTCCTTGACGCTATGGCAGAGGTTTTTAAGAACTCTGGCAATACTGTGTCTTGTTTGGGGAACTATCAGCTTGACAGGAGCTGCTATGGGGCATGACAACATATATATGCCACTCAAAAGCAACGCTGTACAACAATCAACATCAAGTTTGCAGACGGTTACAAAAACACCTTCTCTTTTTACAGAAGTACCAAACCTCAAAACAATGGATGAAAAATTAGCGCTGGCAAAACAAACCGACAAGCCTGTATTTGTCTATTTCCATTCAAAATATTGCAAGGTTTGCAAAAAACTCGATGAAACAACATTCAAAGATCCAAAAATTATTGAAATTCTTAATAATAAATATATTGCCTTAGTAGTTGATTTGTCTGATAAAAGCAATAAAGACACACTGGCTATTAAAGAAAAATACGGTGTTTTCGGCTATCCCGCATTCTTGCTCATAGAGAGTGACGGAACACCCCAAACGGATTCAATACATTACGGCTATGAAGGTGCAAAAGAATTATTTGATGTACTTGATTTAAATGCAGAATAACAAAAAAGGCATTCTTATGAAACACAATAAACACTCTTTATCAAGAAGAACTTTTGTCAAAGGCGTTGTCGCTTCAGGTGCAATGCTTTACGGAATAAACCTCAACGCTTCAACCGACACAGTTAAAAAGCGCAAAAAGACCGAAGAACTCTCAGGAACGGTTTTTAATCTGTCTATAGACAAAACCCTTGTCAATGTAACAGGAAAACCCTCATATGCTACGGCAGTCAATGCTATGCTGCAGGGTCCTACACTCAGGTGGCGCGAAGGCGACACAATTACCTTACATGTAACCAACAATCTCAACGAATCCGCCTCTATTCACTGGCACGGTATCATTTTACCCTACCAAATGGACGGCGTTCCGGGAATCAGCTATGACGGTATCGCGCCGGGAGAGACATTTACCTATACCTTTACCGTCCGTCAAAGCGGAACCTTTTGGTATCATTCCCATTCTGCTTTTCAGGAACAGACAGGTGTTTACGGCGCCATTGTCATAGAACCAAAAGAGAAAGATCCCTATGAATACGACAAAGACTATGTTGTCCTTTTATCCGATTATTCAGATGAAAAACCCGCAGCTATTTACCGAAAACTGAAGCTTTTTCCTGATTATTATAATTTTAACAGAAGAACTGTCGGCGATTTCTTTTGGGAAGTCAAAGACAAAGGATTTGTTGAAGCCTTTAAAGCACGTCAAATGTGGAATAAAATGCGTATGTCAGACAGAGATCTCTCTGATGTAACAGCCTACACCTATACTTTTTTGATGAACGGGCAAAATCCGGCAACACGTTTTAGGGCACTTTTTCAAAACGGAGAAAAAGTACGGCTTCGATTTATAAATGCAGCCGCAATGACATTTTTTGATGTTCGCATTCCAGGGCTTACCATGAAAGTTGTTGCAGCAGATGGCAATAATATACAGCCTGTGGATGTGGATGAGTTTCGCATAGGTGTTGCAGAGACATATGATGTCATAGTTGAACCCGAAAATGACAAAGCCTATGCTATTTTTGCACAAAGTATAGCAAGAAAAGGCTATGCACTCGGAAACCTCTCAACAGATGCAAATATATTGGCAGAAGTGCCGCAAATGGATCCGCCGCAAGCACTTACAATGCTTGATATGGGCATGAGTAAAGATATGGCACAGATGAAAAGTATGGATATGGCAAAGAAACAATCAATGCCATCTCTACAAAAGCCCATTCCCCTTACAAAACTGCCAATACGATGGGATGTCGGCACAACCATGCGGGCAATGAATCCGCAGTACAGACTCGATGATCCGGGTGTCGGACTAAGAAACAACGGAAGAAAAGTATTAACCTATGCAGATTTACGCTCTTTGCGCTCTACAAAAGAAGACAGATATCCAGACAGAGAGATCGTTTTGCATCTAACAGGAAATATGGAGCGTTACATGTGGTCTATCAACGGTATTCCTTATCATGAAGCGGCACCTTTGGAGTTTCATTACGGCGAACGTCTGCGTATCACTTATATAAATGACACTATGATGAACCATCCAATGCATTTGCATGGTTTGTGGAGTGATCTTGAAACCGGTGATGAAAATCATTTGGTACGCAAACACACTATTATCTCACAACCCGGTTCCAAAATAAGCTTTCGTGTCACAGTGGATGCAAAAGGTGCATGGGCGTACCACTGCCACTTACTCTATCACATGACAGATATGTTTAGAAAAGTCGTGGTTGCTTAAAGGATTTATGATGAAAAATATACTCACAAAATTAACACTTTTAACGACTCTGGCAACGCTCTCTTTTGCCGGTGGAGGTGGTGATACCCTGCGTGCAACTTTTACCGCTGACAACCTGGAGTACCAGACAAACAGCGAAAAAAATCTTTACTGGGACACCTATGGATACATTGGCTATGATCTCAACAAACTCTACTTCTACAGTGAGGGAGAAAAGCCCAACAGTGGCGATGCAAGCAGTGAAAATCAACTCCTCTACTCCCGTGCGGTTGCCCCTTTTTGGGATGTGCAGGCCGGTATCAGTTACGATATAGCCGGATCAAACAACAAAACATGGGGCGTTCTTGCTCTCTCCGGCCTGGCTCCTTACTTTTTTGAAACACGGGCAGCTTTACTTTTTAGTGACGATGGCAATATTGGTCTGAGAATTGACATGGAATATGAGGCACTCATCACCCAAAGACTCATCCTCACACCAAAATTTACACTCGATGCCTATGCAAAAGATGCCCCGACTATGGGTTACGGTTCAGGCATCTCAAATCTTACTCTCGGCGCAAGACTTCGATATGAATTCAGAAGACAGTTTGCCCCCTATGTCGGCATTGAATGGGCAAAAAACTTTGGGACAACAAATACCTACTCTCCGCTTAATGAAGCCTATGCGACTTTTGGTCTTCGATTTTGGTTTTAATTCGCTACTAAACCTGTAAGCTTTTTTTGGCTTACAGTATTTCCTCACAAACTCATCACACTTTTTTGATACCGTATCAATATCTTAAGTGTTGTTTTGCATTTCAAAACTAATTTTAAAACTTAAGAATAAGGGGTATATTATGTTAAAAATGTTTTTTTTACTCGGTATCAGTCTCGTCACTTTTGTAACAAATGCTTACGCTATTCCGGCATTTGCAAGACAGATGGGAATCTCGTGTAATGCCTGCCATTCACAAAACGGATTTCCTGCGCTCAATCGTTTCGGACGAAGCTTTAAGGCAAGCGGCTACACAATGGTCGGTGCACAAAAGTCGATTTATGATGACCAAAACGGGAAATTTCTTTCACTGACAGACACACTCAACCTCTCTTTGAATGTTAAAATCGGGTATGTTCAAGGAGAAGATCCTGCCGAAGCAGCCCAAATTCAGTTTCCGCAGGCTCTTGGCTTTATGATAGCAGGGCGTGTTGCCAACAATATTGGTGTATTTACCGAAATCGGTTACGAATCAGAAGACGGAAATGATCCTGTATTTCAACTCGCTACTTTGGTAGTGCCTGTTGTCTATGAACTTCCAAACTATACACTCGGAACTGTATTTTACCGAACAAGTGAATTTGGAGCAGCCGCTTCTTATGACACACTGGCAACCGGTTCCAAAGCAAACGGGCAGACACTTGAAGCTGTTTCTGTCACATCTGCGCAGTCTTACATTGTCAATAATGCAGGAGGAGAAGCTGCTGCAGAAGGTATCGGCTTTTATATTGCAAGTGATTTATGGTACGGTGTTTACTCTGCCTATGTACCAACTGTCGGTACCGTCTCAGGTGTTACACCCGCACATTACGCTTCCCTTGCTTTTACACCACAGGTCGGCAACTGGGATCTTGGCATGAGCACTCAAATCTGGTGGGGAACAGCCTCAAGAGATGATGCCAATACTTCTTTACCAAAAATAGAAGATAAAACAGACAAATTCGCACTGAACTTTCAGGCTATGGGATCCGTTGACACACTTCCTGTGAGTGTTTTTCTCACCTATGCCCAGGCAAAACAAGGCAGTCTCTTTGCACAGACTCCAAACAAGGTAAAAGCAGCTACCATTATGGGTGAGATAGCGCCTGTTGCACATATTCTTATGTTCTCAGCAGGCTACAGGGCGGCAGACAACGGTGCATATACAAACTCTGCAGACAATGCACAACTTCTGGCTGTCAAATATTTTTACAAAGAAAATGTGCAATGTCAGTTTGATTATGTCTTTAATCAAAATTCTCAAAAACGCAATGAAATATACTTTACATTACGTGCGGTTTTCTAACACTTCCTTTTTTTCTGTCATGCTATAGACTTTTCTCCTCCATAGCATGACATCTTTTACGAAACTCACAAATTCACCACAAACTCTTACTATACTTTTCTAAAATAAATTCTAAAAGGATGGAAGATGATTTACAAAACACAAACGAGCACTCCTCTTGAAACAGTCAAAGCACAGCTTGAGAAAAAAGCAAAAACATTAGGTTTTGGTGTATTGGGGTCTTATGATTTTCAAAAGATATTGAAAAGCAAGGGATTTGAACTTAAAACACCAATCACAGTGTATGAACTTTGCAATCCTCCTGCTGCAAACATGGCACTCAATGCCATTGCCGATATTTCCGTGTATCTTCCCTGCAGAATATCCATTTACGAACAAAACGGTAAAACGGTTCTGGCGACAATCGGCATAGAAGAGATGCTCAATGCAGTCGATGTAGACGAAGATTTTAAACAGCATATGAGCGAAATTTTCAATAACTTGCGTACTCTTATGAGTGCTTTTTAAAGGAAACAGTATGTTTGATCATGCAATGACAGGATGGGGGTTTACAATGGGTTTAGGATGGATTATACCGTTGCTTTTAATTTTTGCGCTTTTTTATTTTATCAACAACAATAACAACACTGACAGAGAATCGGCACGAGATATTTTAGACAGAAAGTATGCAAACGGCGAAATAGACGAAGAAGAGTACAAACGAAAAAAAGAACTGCTGAAACACTGATTTGGAGGTGTATTATGAGTGAAAAGAAAACAGAAGAAAACACAGAAGAAGAAAATATATACTGTATTGATGATTCCTGTGAAATAGGCAATGTATTTTATACCTGTCCTATGCATCCGGAGATTCACCAGGACCATCCCGGAAACTGTCCAAAATGCGGCATGACCCTTGAAAAAGAGGTTGAGGCACTGCCGACGATTAAGACACAGTACACCTGTCCCATGCATCCCGAAATCATCCGTGATGAACCGGGAAACTGCCCTATATGCGGTATGCATCTTGAACCTGTCACCGTACAGGCCGAAGAGAAAAACGAAGAACTTGACGATATGAGCCGCCGCTTTTTGATAAGCACCGTTTTGTCAATTCCTTTGTTTGCCCTGGCAATGGTTCATGACATTACTCCGCAGTATATTCCCTCCTGGCTGAGTGCGCAATTAGTACAGTGGATTGAATTTGTTCTGGCAACGCCTGTTGTACTTTGGGGTGGCTGGCCTTTTTATGTCAAAGGCTACCAGTCGGTAAAAACATGGAACCTCAATATGTTTACACTCATTTCCATGGGTGTGGGAGCCGCCTATCTTTACAGTATCGTGGCTCTTTTCTTTCCTGAAATTTTTCCGCCTTTAATGCACACAAAAGAAGGTGTTGTCCCTGTTTACTTTGAAGCAGCAGCCGTCATTACCACCCTTGTTCTTTTAGGACAGGTGCTGGAACTGCGGGCAAGAAGCAAAACAAACACAGCCATCAAAACACTTCTGAATCTTGCGCCAAAAAAAGCGCATAGAATTATAGATGAAGAAGGAAATGAAGAGGAAGTAAATCTCGAACTTGTACATGTAGGTGACAAACTAAGAGTAAAACCGGGAGAAAAAATTCCTGTTGACGGCATTGTTATCGAAGGACAAAGCAATATTGACGAGTCTATGATTACAGGAGAACCTGTTCTTGTGCAAAAAACAGTAGGCGATACACTCATAGGGGCTACCATCAATAAAAACGGCACCTTGGTTATGCAGGCGACAAAAGTAGGCTCGGATACGATGCTTGCACAGATTGTCCAGATGGTAGCACAGGCCCAGCGCTCCCGTGCACCGATCCAACAGCTTGCCGACACAGTGTCAAGTTATTTTGTACCTGCAGTTGTCATTTCAGCGGTACTTGCTTTTACAGGCTGGTATATCTGGGGACCGTCTCCGCAACTGGCGTATGCCGTTGTCGCTGCCGTTTCTGTTTTAATTATTGCCTGCCCGTGTGCCCTCGGCCTTGCTACACCGATCTCAATTATGGTAGCAACCGGTCGTGCGGCACTCTCGGGTATACTGATTAAAGATGCAAAAACACTTGAAACGATGGAAAAAATAGACACTCTCGTAGTAGACAAAACAGGAACACTGACTCTTGGAAAACCAAAAGTGACCGATTTTCTCACTGCACCCGGCTATGATACGCAAGAGCTTATAAAATATGCTGCTTCACTTGAGCGTGCCAGTGAGCATCCTCTTGCACAGTCTGTTATAGACTATGCAAAAGAGTCAAATATTTCACTTATCAATGTAGACAATTTTGAAGCGGTGCCCGGCAAAGGAGTCATTGCCAAAATTGACGGTAAAAAAATAATTCTGGGCAGTGAAAAACTTCTGCAGGAACAGGGTATCTCCATCGAGGAGGTCCAGACAAAAGCAGATGCCATGCGCAATGATGCAAAAGGTATTATTTTTATGGCAATAGATGATAAATATTGTGCAATTATTGCGATAGAAGACCCTATAAAAGAGACTTCTGTTGAAGCTGTACACACCTTGGAAAAAGAGGGCATAACAGTTGTCATGCTCAGTGGAGACAATGAATTTACAGCCAATGCTGTTGCCAAAAAACTTGGCATTTCAAAAGTATATGCCAATGTCCTGCCAGACGGCAAGGCAGATGTTGTAAAAGAGCTCCAAAGTAATGGAGCACGCGTTGCTATGGCCGGTGACGGCATTAATGATGCTCCGGCACTGGCACAGGCAGATGTCGGAATTGCCATGGGAACAGGTACAGATGTGGCTATTGAGAGTGCGGGAGTCACTCTTATAAAAGGCGATCTGCTGGGTATTGTAAAAGTACTGCGGCTCTCTCGCGCCACAATGCAAAACATCAGACAAAATCTCTTTTTTGCTTTTGTGTACAACAGCGCCGGCGTCCCGATTGCGGCAGGTGTACTCTATCCGTTCTTTGGGATTGTACTCTCCCCTATTATTGCCGCAGCAGCTATGAGTTTCAGCTCTGTTTCTGTTATTGCAAACGCACTGCGTTTAAAAAATGTAAAACTGTAATCAGGAGGTATAATGAAAATTGTTTTACTGACGCTCAGCACTTTTGTACTCTTCATAAGTGCCTGCAGCGATGAGAAAAAAGTTGCCAAATCTTCGGCGCCGGGGATGAAATGCGGCTCCGGAAAATGCGGCGCAAATATGTTTGACGGCAGTGCAGCACTTGTCAAAAAAAAGAAAAATATTTTAGCACAGATGAGACAGGATGATCCGCGTCAAAACTGTGTAAAAAATGCAAAAAGTACAAAAAAAATGTATGATTGTGTAAGAGATCCCAAAACACACATTATGACACTCAAATGCGGGGAAGGCAAATGCGGTGCAGCCATGCCGGCACCCACAATGAAATGCGGTGCAGGGAAATGCGGCGGTTCCATGAAATAGTTCTTAGTCGAGAACTATTTTCTCTTTAAAAGAAACGATATGCGCATCCAGATGCAGTTTTTTATTTAGCATTTTCTTAAAAGCTTTTTGACTCTTGAGTTCTCCATGTACCAAGAAGACTTTTTTCAAATCTTGCATACTTGAGATCCACTCTAAGATTCCGTCTCTGTCCGCATGGGCAGAAAAACCGTTAATTGTATGAATAGATGCCTTGACAACAATATCTTCTCCCAAAACATTGATCCATTTTGCTCCCTCGACGATTTCACGTCCCAAGGTTCCCTCAGCCTGAAATCCTACAAAAATCACGGCATTGCGTTTATCCCAGATTCTGTGTTTAAAATGGTGTGTAATGCGTCCGCCGTTGCACATTCCTGCTCCGGCAATGATGATAGCACGGCTTCTTATATCATTTATGCTTTTTGAGGCTTCAGGTGTTTCTGTATAGACAAGCGAATCAAAATTAAAAACGGTTCCGTCTTCTTGCACATTTGCCTGACATTTGTTTGTCAATTCATTCACATATTTTCGATATACGGCTGTTGCCCGCGTTGCCATGGGAGAATCCAAAAACACTTTACATTTTGGCAACTCTCCGCTCTCATGCATCTCTCTTAAAATACACAGCAACTCCTGCGTACGTTCCACCGCAAATGACGGTATCAGCACATTTCCACGGTTATTGAGCGTTTTTACAATAACCTTTTTAAACTCTTTGATTGTTGCATCAATTGGCTGATGGTCTCTGTCTCCATAGGTTGTTTCAACATACAGACTTTGTGTTTTGTCACATTTGTTTAAATTTGGCATGACAAGGCCGTTATCATTTCCGATGTCACCTGAAAATACAATAGTATGCGAATCACTCTTGTCCATATAAGAGAGTTCGATAAAAGCGGAACCTAAGATATGCCCTGCATTACGGTAGACAAAACTCACACCTTCGCATAAATCATAATATTTGTCATATTCAGGATTGACCCACTCTATACTTTGAAATGTTTTTTCCACATCCAAAGGCTGGTAGAGTGGTTTTGAAAGTTTTTTTTCTCTTCCTTTGCGCAGTGCTTTTCTGTACTTTGTTTGAAAATCTTCACTCATTATTTTCGCACTGTCCATCAAAATAATCTCTGCCAAATCCATTGTGGCGGCAGTTGCATAGATTTTTCCCTTAAAACCCTCTTTGACCAGTTTGGGAATCCGTCCGATATGATCAAGATGGGCATGTGTCACCAAAAGATAATCTATACTCGAGGGTTCAAAGTAAAAGGCCTCTTCGTTTTTCTCTTCATCTTCGCCCTGAAACATCCCGCAGTCTATCATGATTTTCACGCCATCAATTTTGAGGACATGACACGAACCTGTCACCTCTTTTGTTGCACCGTACGATCTCACTGTTGCCATCACAAATCCTTTACATGTAATCTACATGTAACGATTATACGCCAATATTTCTTAAAAATCTGCCAAACTACTTTCTTGGTATAAATTCAAGGACACTTGCATTGATACAAAACCGTTTGCGTCCATCGGGCAAAGGAAAAACATGCCCCAAGTGTATACCGCTTTTTTTTGCAATAATTTCAATCCTCTGCATACCGTAACTGTTGTCCTCTTTTTGTATTGTCGTACCGTCAACCGCCTTGTAAAAACTGAGCCATCCGGTTCCTGAATTAAACCTGTCACGTGTGTCAAACAGCACTTCACCGCTGAGTTTGTCTACAAATACACCCTCAGGCGTATGTTTAAATATATCATACTGTTTGCAAAAGCGGTTATCCGTGCCTTGATTAAACGCCACCTTGTAACTCTCGGAATTTTTACCCAGTTTAAAATCACCCAGGGCTTTATAAAATTCTTTTTCATTCATAAAACCGACATGACCGGCTATTTCTTTTCCATCTTCTATAAAAAGCACAGTAGGCGTTGCATAAAGTTTTGTTTGTATTGCAAAGCCCTTCAAATCACTTGCCAGAACTGTCCGCATCGGCACTTTCCCTTTATAGTTTTTTGCCACCTCTGCATCAAATTTTTCACAATAAGGACAAAAATTAGAACTTTTGATGACCAGAATCTCTTTGCCGCCCAAAGGTGTTACAAAATCATCTTTTGCTTGTTCTTTTTGAAACTTCACCCCTGTCGCATGATTTGGACAGTAGCCGTTGGGATGTTTTTGCAGATAATCCTGATGGTAGGCCTCTGCCGTATAAAAATGCTTCAACGGTTTTATTTCTGTCTGTATTGTACCAAAGCCCTTTTGTCTTAAAAGCTTTTGATACACCTTTTCTGTCTCGTGAGCAATTTTTTCCTGTCTGGGTATTGTGTAAAAAATGGCGCTTCTGTAATTGTTTCCGATGTCATTGCCCTGTCCGTTTGCCTGTGTCGGGTCATGCAGTTCCCAAAAAGATTTTATCAGTGTTTTTGCATCTGTTTTAGAATTGTCATAAACGACTTTGACCGATTCGGTATAGTTGATGATCTTTTTGCCCTCTTTGGTGTAACAGTTTTTCAGTACCTTCTCATAGGTCGGATTGGGATAATTCCCGCCTGCATAACCGGACTCTGCACTGACAACCCCCTGCATATGTTCAAAATGTTTTTCAACACCCCAAAAACATCCTGCTGCAAATACTATTGAGACTATCATGACTTTTCCTTCTTTAATTGTTCTTTGATAACATCCGCCACACGAAATGCGTTTGCATAGATCGTCCATGTGTAGGGAACACTCCCGCCTGTCGGCATAAAAGAGGCATCTGAGACATAGAGATTTGCCAAATCATGGGCTTTGCAGTTTTTATCCAGTACCGATGTTTTGACATCTTCGCCAAACCTGCATCCGCCCGCGACAAGATTTGGAGGCGGTGCAGAAGAGATGGAGTAATCAATCTCCTCACACCCAAGCTTTTGCAACACTTTCACTGCTTTTTGTGCCAAATATTCTCCTACTTCCAGGTCATGCGGATGTCCGTAGAGATTTATAACCCCGACAGGTACACCGTATTTGTCCCTGACTGTATCATCCACACTCACAAAGCATTTATCCGTAGGCAGCCAGTCGTTAAAGACTTCAAAGGTCAGTACTCTTGAGCGTGTTATGCGTTTTTTAATTTTCTTGGCAAGGGCATCACCCCACAAGAGATTTCCGTTTTCATCATAAACTTCCCGCATCACACGGGAAATAATATTTTGATGCTCAAACAAAAAGTCAATCGTTCCGCCTTTTTGCATCTTTGCATTCATTTCAAAATCATACCAGTCCTGCAAAGAACGGTTGAAAAAGACACCGACTTCCATCAGCTCTTTTTGCTGCTGCGGTGTCAGTTTTTCAAAGACAAAGCGTCCGCTGCCGCTGCCGCCTGCAGAAAAAATAAGATTTTTCCCGACTTCGCCGCTGGAGTTTGCCAAACCATTTGGAAAATGCTCGTTTTTAGAATTGAGCAAGAGTCTTGAGGTCTCGATCGCCTGTGCCGCTACAACAAAAATTTTTGCCTGCACAGAGTGTCTGATACCGCGTTTTGTGTAGTAGTACGCCCGTGTCACTTTTTTATCATTGCTTTGAAGTTTGTACACAAAAGCATCTGTAATGATTTTTGCCTTGCATTTTTGCAGTAAGGCAGCACGACCGCTTCCCTTTGCTCCGCTTGCACAGCCGTAACTGCCGCAAAAATTGGAATAGTAACAGGCGTTGCGTCCAAGTGCATTTTGGGACAAGATGGCACGCGGTGTGGGTATCGGGGTATAATGAAGCTCTTTACATGCAAGATCAAACCATTTTGTTACACCGTTTGTCTGCAACTCAGAGTAAGGCAGATCTGTACTTGAGCGCGGTTCAAGATGTTTGTGTTGAACAATTTTCCCGCTCACACCCACAACTTTTTCAACCTTGTCATAATACGGCTCCAAATCTTCATAGCTGATCGCCCAGTCAACAATATTTGCCCCTTTGATCTCGCCGTATACACTCTTGAGTTTAAAATCATTTGGCTTGAGTCTGTGAAAATATCCGCTCATCAGGTTTGAGGAACCGCCCACCATGGAGCCGTTCCAAAAATTCCAGCCCGATGCTTCCCCGTCATAACGGGTAAAACTACCGTCTGCGTTATACTCATTTATAATATGTTTTTGTTCACTCAGCGGCGGAGTAAACATATCACGTCGTGTGACGGCTATTTCATCTTTGTTAAAATCACGCTCTGTATAGTTTTCGCCTTTTTCCAAAACGACAACACTGAACCCGGCATTGGCAAGTTCATAGGCGATTGGTGAGCCGCCTGCTCCGCTGCCGATTATACATACATCAACCATTATATCTCTGCCATTACATGTAAGCCTTTTGCGGTCTGGGTTGTCCGCCTTTGAAATTGAACCATTGCCAACCGGCTTCTTTGTTGTTTCCGCCATATACAGGGTCACCGAGCATTGCTTCAAACATATAGTTCATCACATCATAAACAAAACTCTCTCCCCACTCTGTTTGTGTTATATTCTCAAGAATACTTTGCCTTTGCATTGGCGAAAGCTTTGTATACTCTTGTCTATAGCTTTGAATGGCTTCTTCATTCAGCCATTTCACACCGTTTTTTAAGAAAGTTTTATCCGCATCGCTTATGCGGCTGTGATGAAATATTTTTTGCATGTACGGAGCAGTTTGTATCCCTAAATGCTGTGCCTGAGGGAACAGGTCTTTGTGTAAAAGGGTGAAAGTTTGCAAGGGTGTTGTCACGCCAAAAAGGGTGCATCCGTCCATTAAAAAAACGGCACCGGAAAGAAAACTTGCCTGTAAAAATTTTCTACGAGAAAAGGTCATCAAAAAAAGAACCTTTCTTTTTTGGTTTATAAGAGGATGTCCGTTCATCCACAAAATCAGGATCCCCTTTTTCAAGCATCTCTTTTGAAGGTTTTTGTATATGTTTTTTAGGCTTTTTCTCTTTCACAAAAGTTTGTGTAACTGTACCTGCGGTACTGTGAGGAATACACATCATAGCCTCCTTCTTTTTAATTATTACAACTATTATACTCAAAAAGTGTGTAATAATTGTGTAACAACCTTTTTAGTTTATCAGCATTTCTTCAAAATAACGTTCAACATCCATGTATGTTTTTCCACTGTTGTCTCTGAAAATAAGATTCTCTTTTTCAAGTTGTTTTATATGGTGTAAGCCCATCACAGCGAGCAGGTTTCGTATTCCAAAAAGCAACTGTTCATGATATGATGCAATGTTTCTTGCTTTTTTCTCTATCAAGAAGGAGGCTCTTTTTTTCTTGTCCTGTGTTGCCAGACCGACAGGACAGGCACGACCGTGTGCCCCTGAACACTCCCGTGCTCGGATACATCCGGCACTCATCATAAAAGCTCTTGCTATGGCTACATAGTCCGCGCCCAAACCGAACAGGACAACAGCATCATCAGGTGTCAGTACTTTTTCGCTTGCAATGAGTTTGACTTTTTGTCGTGCGCCTACTCTTCTTAATTCGCTATCTGCTATATAAAGCGCTTTTGCAATATTCATGCCGACACTCATCATCATCTCCAGTGGTGCAGCACCGCTTCCTCCGTCTCCGCCGTCTATGGTAATAAAATCAGGATAGGCATTTGAACCGGCAGCAAGGCGCTGTTGGATAAGATTTGCATACTCTGTAAAATTCTCCTGGGATGAAATCACAAGCTTGATGCCTACCGGTTTTTCAGACAAGGCTTTGAGCCTGCCCGTAAAATCAAAAAGCTCTTCTATGCTGTGTGCAAAAGGAAACTGATTTGGACTGAAAAGATTTTTGTGTGCTTCTACCCCGCGATAATAAGCGATCTCTTCGCTTACCTTGGATGCAAGCAGTTTCCCTCCGGTCTGCTTTGCTCCCTGTGCCATTTTAATCTCTGTCATTTTACAAAAACGCATTGTCTTTTGGTAGCGTTCCTCGCAGAAATTTCCTTCTTTGTCCCGCACACCGTAGAGTCCGCTTCCCATCTGAAAAATAATATCAGGCATATCATCAGGCACCTGTGAAGGAAAAGTACTCATAGGTGCATCCCAGTTAACCCGGTAAAAGACCAATTCCGTTTTATCAAAAAGATAACTGTCAGGAGCAGGAGTTGTCACAACCATATGTTTGTATACCTTTTGTGCAGTGGCCGGGTTGATCAAAAATTTTACAATTCTATACACATTTTTTGCAAAGAAAGTTCCCTCTTGGATTTGAAAAAATTGACACTCTCTTGTATATTTATGGGTATAAAAAAAGTTTGAAGTCAGACTGCCTTCTCCTGTATTGATAGGAAATTTTCCAAGATAAGCCCCTTTGGTAAAAGCACGTGTTCCCTCAGGAGAGATAGCCCCGTCACTCATGGCACTCCGCCCGAGAACAGATCTTGTTGTAAAAGGCTTGGGAGAATCTTCTCCAAAAGTTGCAGAAAAATCATCGCTCACATCTTCTGTATTAAGCACACAGTTGGCATTTTTAATGCCCAGTCTTGCAGTTTTTTGCGGTTGTCCGGGAGAAAAAGAGGCATAGGCGGATTTTCGTTCAGCCGAGTCATATACCCATTTGACCTTGTCAAACGATTCATAAAATTTTTCATCACCAAAATATTGACGCATCGGGTCACGCAGTGCATAAAACAGATACCGCAAACGACCGATTAACGGATAGTTAATCAGCAGCTGGTTTTCCCGTTGAATATACCTGTCATAAATAAATAAAACTATAGAAGTTACAATAAAAAGAATAGTTATTGCCTTAAATAGAAACATCAATATTGGGAATTGGATTTCTCCTATTTCATGCGTAAACCTGAATAATGCTTCCATTGTTTAATTTTTTTCTCCAAAAACAAGTCTGTCCAATGAAAATTTTCCTGCACCAAAAGATAAGAAAAGAAATAAAAATGCCATATAATAGAGTGGGATTTCAAAACCGTTATCACCTGCTGCAAAGCCGTTATGCAGATGGACAGTGACTATGGCCACAATCATTATGATAATCAAAGGAATAGAAATGAGTCTCGTAAAAAATCCTAATGTCAACAACACAACCCCTGTTATTTCTGTACTGGCGGCCATGTAGGCATTCAGTGTCGGAAACGGAATACCCATTGAGCCAAACCACTCTGCAACAGACTTCATATCATTCCATTTCATCATTGCCGGTTCATAAAAACCGTATGCTACCAAGAGTCTTGCAAAAAGCAGACTTAACGGCTGTAGATATTCCCCTAAACGTGAAAACTCAAGATATACCTTTTTCAAATTCATAACAAACTCCTTAAGTTGTATGAAAAATTTTACTGCTTTTGTGTGTAATAAGTGTGTATAATCAGGAAAATTTAATGTTTTTTGGAAGAGAGCGTGTTTTTATGCAAGAGCGTATACGATAATATTCATATAACAGAGGAGGCCTCTGTTATAAAATGCCCGCTAGTTAGCGCCGCACTTTCCTTTGCCGCACTTCATACCGCCTTTTTTCTTTTCCTGCATCTCTTTCTTTTCTTTCATCTCTTTCATGGCAGCACCGCATTTCATGCCCGCTTTTTTCATACCGGCACCGCATTTGGAATCACCCTCTTTTTTCATTGGCTTGTCCATTGAAGATCCGCATTTTCCTGCACCGCATTTCATATCGCCTGCACTCAGTGAAACTGCACCGAGTCCTGTAAAAAGAGCCGCGCCCAAAAGTAAAGCTGTAAGATTTAACCTGTTCATATTGTTATCCTTTGATATTTTAAGTTAGAACAATTGTAGCATAAAATATATTACAATTATTACATTAAAAAATTATACATTTTAAATGTGTAGTATCTGTGTAGTGATTATTTAGTGTATAATTTTATAAAAAAAGGCATTCGCTGTGATTTCAGAAAAACAGACACTCAAAGAAGCATTCAAAATATTTTACAAAGAGCATCCAGGCAAGAGTTTTGAAGATTTGCTGGAAAAATTTGCAATCTTCGGCGGTGTAGGATGGGGCGAGATAGATACATCAAAGCCTTCCTATGAGCTTATAGAGAAACTCATACTCAAAGACTATCACTACATTCGCAATGATATCAGTGAGATTACGGGCGGAGCCCCGCTGTATCATGCACTTTTGAGTGCCGTTGCCATGGGTGACGGCAAAACACATGCAAGCTACAAGCGGGCAAAACTTGAAAAAGAAGTCGGAGACAAAGCAGTAGAGGAGCTTGCAGCAAGAGGGATTATACGTGTCCAAAAGCCCAAAAAAGAGTTTACCTCCTGGGAAAATGATGAAAAACTTGATAACAAACTCTACTTTACAACACCATTTTTACGTTTTTGGTTTGCATTCGTCTCTCCGCTTTTTAAAGGCATTCGTGACGGTGACTACAGCGAAGTAAAAAAACGCTGGCAAAACAGAGAAGCGGAGTTTGCCAATCTGATTTTTACCCAGCTCTCCCATGAGCTTCTCAAAGATATTTTTGCAAACGAGGACCCTGTTGAAGAGATTTCAGGCTACTGGGATAAAGAAGCAGAGTTTGACATCTTTGCCAAAACAGAATCAGGCAAGACAGTTGTCGGCAGTACAAAATATACAAATACAAAAATCAAAAAGAGTGAACTTACTCGCCTGCAGGAGCTTGCAAAAAAAGCAGGCATTCATGCAGATATATTTGTCATTGTCTCAAAAAAGGGTTTTTCCAGTGAACTTAAAGCTTTGAAAGGACAAAATCTGCGTCTGTTAACACTGAAAAACTTTGCCAGACTGGTAGAATAGTCATGGCCAAGAAAGTATTGCTGCTGCATGGCTGGGGAGGAAGCGATTATCCGCACTGGCAAAGCTGGCTTGCGGGAGAGACTGCCAAAGAATACGGCTGTGTCAATTTTTTAAAGTTTTCAAATTTTGATACGCCAAAACTTGCTGTCTGGATGCAGGAGCTTGAATCTGCTCTTGCAGATTTCAAACCAGATATCGTCATCTGCCACTCGCTCGCAAATACCTTATGGTTTCATCTGTGCAATACAAAAAAAATACCCGAAATAGAGAAATTGTACCTTGTCGCACCGCCGAGTCTTACATGTAAGATAAAAGAACTTGAGGAATTTTTTCCAGTATCGGCACCGGCTCAGCTGTTTGCAAAAGAGACCCTGCTTATTGCCTCTACAAATGACCCTTATATGAGTCTGGATGAAGCAAAAGAATTGCAGAAAACTTTACATGTAAAGATAAAAATACTCAACAATGCAGGGCATATCAATACAGACAGCGGATATGGAAAATGGGAATGGATGCGCAAAGAGCTGCAAACTGTTTTATAGCTCTCTTACGCGTAAATATCCAACGACTTTGACTGAGAAACACTCGGTTTTACTTCACTCTTCAACGATGTCTCCAAGACCTGTGCTTTTTTTAAAGTTTCATTGCTCGCCTTGAGTAATGAGGATGTATCACTTTGTGATGAAGAGGAATCTTTGAGTGAACTCGGATCCAGTCTTCCAATCTGAACAGGACTCGGATAAGGTGACTGGAATGTATACTGCGCAATATTCATATCGTCCTCCTTAAGCTGTTTTTCCCAATTATAGCACAAAGCATGTAAAAATTTAATAGACAAGAGTGTAAAATACCTTTATGATTCAATTAACAAATATTTCAAAATCTTTTACCACCCAAGAACTTTTTTCAAACCTCAGCCTCAAACTCAACTCCGGCAACCGTCTCGGGCTTGTAGGACGTAACGGCAGTGGGAAATCGACCCTTTTTAAAATAATTACCGGTGAAGAAGAAGCCGATGAGGGTGAGATTCTCCTGCCAAAAAACTATCGTATCGGCATACTCAAACAGCATCTGAGCTTTAGCGAAAAAACACTGGGAGAAGAAGCGGCACTCGCTCTTGGCGAAGAGATGCAGTATGATACCTACAGAGTGGAAAAAATCCTTTTCGGACTGGGATTTAGTGCGGATGATTTGCAAAAAGAC
The DNA here is from genome assembly GCF_039667065.1 of Sulfurimonas sp. NWX367. Classification (NCBI taxonomy): domain Bacteria; kingdom Pseudomonadati; phylum Campylobacterota; class Epsilonproteobacteria; order Campylobacterales; family Sulfurimonadaceae; genus Sulfurimonas; species Sulfurimonas sp. NWX367. The sequence goes on from NZ_JALCZM010000003.1 coordinate 332,918, forward strand.
CCGCTCTCTTTCTCTGGCGGTTACCAGATACGCATCAATCTCGCAAAACTTTTGGTCACTGAGCCAAATTTACTGCTTCTGGACGAACCGACAAACTATCTCGATATTGTCTCGCTGCGCTGGTTGCAGACATTTTTAAGAAGTTTTGAGGGAGAGGTTATCCTTATTACCCATGACAGAAATTTCATGGACGGAGTATGCACACATACCGCAGGCATTGTACGAAAAAACATCAGACTTGTCGAGGGAAATACACACAAGTTTTATGCCCAGCTTGCAAGCGATGACGAACTGCACCAGAAACAAAAGCTCTCTCAGGACAGAAAAGTAAAAGAGCTTGAAGAGTTCATCGCCAAAAACAAAGCACGTGCCTCTACGGCCTCGCTTGCACAGTCCAAAGTAAAACAGCTGCAAAAGATGGACAGGCTTGAAGATTTAAACACGGATGCCTCGCTTGCATTTCGATTTAATTACAAAGATACGCCTGCCAAAGTATTGCTTGATGTCAAAAATTTAAGCTTTGGCTACACAGCAGATAAAATACTTTTTAAAGATATCAGCTTCACACTTGCAAAAGGCGAAACCCTGGGCATCATCGGAAAAAACGGCAAAGGGAAATCAACCCTTTTAAACACCATTGCAGGGGAACTCAAACAAAACAGCGGGGAGATTATCTGCAACGCCGCAACTGAAGCTACCCACTTTGGACAGACAAACATTGCCCATTTAAACCCTGACAATACCGTCATGGATGAAATCTACAATGCCAATGCCAAACTCAGTGAAGCAAAAGTCAGAAGTATCTGCGGGGCGATGCTCTTTAGCGGTGAACACGCCGAGAAAAAAATCTCCCTGCTTTCAGGCGGAGAAAAAAGCCGCGTAATGCTGGGACAGATAATTGCCAAAGATGTCAATCTCCTGCTTTTGGATGAACCGACAAACCACCTTGATATGCAAAGTATTGAAGCCCTTACAAATGCCATCAATGCGTTTGAAGGCTCAAGCATCATTGTGACCCACTCCGAAGAGTTACTGCGCCGTGTATGTGACCGACTCATCATCTTTGCAAAAGATGGCGCTGAATATTTTGACGGCGGGTACGACGACTTTTTAGAAAAAATCGGCTGGGATGAGGAAGAGCAGGAAGAAAAAACGAAAACAGTACCAAAATCAAATCACAAAGAAAACAAAAAACTGCGTGCCGAACTTATACGGGAGCGGAACAAACTTGCTTCCCCGCTCAAGAAAAAAGTCGAAAATCTCGAAAACACAATAATGGAACTTGAAGATACACTTACATGTAAACATGAAGAGCTTATAGAAGCATCCAATGCAGGTGACAGCGCCACGCTCATGGAACTTTCAAAAACTGTTTCGGAGATGGAAAAGCAGGTAGAAGAGATGTTTGAAAAACTTGAAGAAGAACAAACCAAACTTGATACAATTTTAGAAGAGTATACTTTAAAAATAGAAGAAGTAAGCTAAAGCACCCAGACGCTGAATTTTCTGTTTTTGATTTTTCCGTTTTTGAGTTTTTTATGGGCTTCGTCTATCAAAGAATTTTCAATTGCCACATAACTTTGTCTGTCGTACAAATCAATTTTACCGATACTTTTTCCCTGCAGTCCGGCATCACCTGTTAAGGCTCCGAGTATATCACCGGCACGGATTTTATCCTTTTTGCCGCCTTCTATGACCAAAGTCACGAACTCTGGTTTCATTTCAAAACCCTGCTCTTTTTTAAGCACAGAGACATCTAAAAATTGATGTTTTTCATCATTTTCATATGGTTCAAGCTTTTGTGCCTCATACTCGTTATACAACGTAATTGCAATGCCCTCTGCCCCTGCCCTTGCAGTACGTCCTATACGGTGCGTATATGTTTCTTGTGTATGAGGCAGGTCGTAATTGACAACCATGCTTAGCTCTTTTATGTCAAGCCCGCGGGCTGCCACATCAGTTGCCACCAAAACGGGACAGGATTTGTTGGCAAACTGTACCAGCACATCATTTCTTTCATACTGTTCCAAATCGCCGTGAATTGCCAGTGCGTCTATTTTGTTCCGCACCAAAGACTCTGCAAGCTCTTTTGCTTCAACTTTTGTATTTGTAAAGACGATTACATTTTGCGGTTTATAGGTAGAAAATATACGAATGAGTGTTTCTGTTTTATGCTCTGTTTGATAAAACTCCTGCTTTATTTTATTTTCTATTTCCTGTGCTGTTGTCTTTACATGTAAAGCATTGCTTTGAAGTTTTTTGCTGATTGCTAAAATTTCATCATCATAAGTGGCGGAAAAAAGCAGCGTCTGTCTTTGCTTGGGCACAAAAGAAAGCACAGCATCTATCTCTTCTATAAACCCCATATCAAGCATTCTGTCTGCTTCATCAAAAACAAGAGTCTTGAGATTGCTCAGATCCAGACTCTCTTTTTGCAAGTGCTTTAAAACACGCCCGGGTGTTCCCACGACAACATGTGCCTGATGTGCCAAAGAGCCAAGCTGTCTGCCAAAAGACTCTCCTCCTGTGAGCATCAAAATTTTAATGTTATGCTGAAACCGTGCAAGACGGCGCAGCTCTTTGGCAACCTGATCGGCAAGTTCACGGGTCGGGCACAATACCAGAGACTGCACACGAAACTTTTTCACATCCAGATGATGCAATAGTCCTATACCAAAAGCAGCTGTTTTCCCGCTGCCTGTTTTCGCCTGTGCAATAACATCACGTCCTTCCAATACAGCAGGAAGTGCCTGAGCCTGAATGGCAGTCATCTGTGTGTAACCGAGTGATTCTATAGTCTGAAGCATTTTTGGAGAAAGCGGAAGTGTAGTAAAGTTCATTGAGTAGTTTCTTTTTTGTAATTATAGCTAAAATGTCAATTTATAGCCAACACCGTACTCCGTTTTAAGATACTGGGCTTTTGTTCCGGTATCGCCTATTTTTTTACGAATATTTTTTATATGGTTATCCAAAGAACGGTGCGAACTGATAGAGGAGAGGGCATTGACAAGTTTTTCCCTCTGCATAACACTGTTTTTGTTTTTGATAAGCAAGGAGAGGAGTCCAAACTCAATAGTCGTCAGATCAAGCTGTTTTTGTTGAAAATAGACATGATTGTTTTTTATTTCAAAGATTTTTTTTTCGTCTTCTGTTTTAATCGCACTGTTTTTTCCAAGCTGTAGCCATATTCTAGCCTCAAGTTCTTCAAGATCCAAAGGTTTTGTCATATAGTCACTCGCTCCGTATCTAAAAGCCAAAAGTTTTTTCTGTGTATCACTGTAGGCACTTGTCACAATAATCGGCACAGAAGAGTGATTTTTAAGACTTTTCAAGACTTCAAACCCGTCAAAATCAGGCAGATTTATATCAAGCAATACAAGATCAAACGGCTCATTTTTTACTTTTGCCACACCATCAGTCGCCGTAAATACAGCCTCAACAAAAAACCCGCAGTCACTCAAATATTCGAAAATAAGTTCCGAAGAGAGTTCATCATCTTCTACAAGTAATATTTTGCCCTTTTGCATGCGTTATCCCAGTTAAATACAGATTTAACAGATTTTAGTGTAATTTTGCTTAGATTTGTATTTTAAAATTATAAATCTGTTTTAAAGGGTGTTGTTATGATTGAAATTCAAGAAGTCACTAAGTATTCGCAGAGTTTAAAAGTCTTGTATGTTGAGGATGACATTGATGCAAGAGAGATTACAACGATGCTTTTGGAAGATTTTTTCGATACTATCATTGTCGCACAAAACGGGCAGGAGGGCTTGGAAAAATTTCAAAAAGAGTCTATAGATATCATTATTACAGATATAAATATGCCCCACATGAACGGTCTGGAAATGGCAAAAAAAATAAGAGCCATCAACAAAGAAGTCCCTATTATCATACTTTCAGCCCATAACGAAGAGGACTTTTTTCTCCAGAGCATACAAATCGGCATTAACGGTTACCTTTTAAAACCCATTGATATGAAACAGCTCTCCAGTACCATCTTTCAGGTAACACAAAGATACAAATATGCGCTGCAGGCCAAACAGAATCTTCATCTCCTCAAAGAGTATCAAGAAGCAACAAACAACAGCGCTATCGTTTCCAAAACAGATACAGCAGGCATCATCACCTATGTCAATGATGCTTTTTGTGAAATTTCCGGATATACAAAAGAGGAACTTATCGGAAAAAATCACAACATTATACGCCACCCGGACAATCCCAAATCAATTTTTCAAGAAATGTGGGATACCATAAAAAATAAAAAAAAGATTTGGAAAGGCAGCATAAGAAACAGAACAAAAAACGGAAAAAGTTACTATCTTGATGCAACAGTAAAACCGATTCTTGATTTAGAGGGAAACATTCTTGAGTATATTTCATTGCGGCACGATATTACAGACATTATGCATCCGCTCAAACAACTCAAAAACGAACTCAAAAATGCCCATAATCCTTTACTGGTTTATATCAAACTTGAAGACTATGATGATCTTGAGGATTTTTATGATACAAATACGCTCTATATTCTTGAACAAAAAGCGCGAATATATTTACAGAATACTTTTGCAAAAAAATACAGTTTTGACAAAATATATCAATTGCAAAACGGAGAATATGCTTTTATACTTGATGCCAAAGAACACACCGACAATATAACATTATTTGTACAGGAGTTACAGGCACTGCAACAGCAGGTCCGCGATGATACCATTGCTTTTGAAGATCTTGAGTATGATATTGCAATTTTACTCACTTTCGCCTATGAAAATGACAAACTTTACGAATCGGTAAAACTCGGCATGAAAAAGCTTGTAAAAGAGAAGCAGCGTTTTTTACTTGCCAATAATTTTGCCTCCCAGGAGCAGAGAAAAGCACAAGAGAATATAAGAACAGTGCATATGATTAAGGATGCCATTCGAAATTCAAAAATTATTTCTTACTTTCAGCCCATCATCAACAACAACACACAGAAAATAGAAAAATATGAGTCCCTGGTGCGGCTGGTCAAAGAAGACGGTACAGTGCTCTCACCTTACTTTTTTCTGGAAACTGCCAAAAGAAGTAATTATTATCTCAAAATCACGAATATCGTCTTAGAGCACTCTTTTACTGTTTTACGCCATTGTGAGGCAGATATCTCCATCAATCTTTCGGCCCTGGATATTGAACTGCTGAGTATGCGCAAAAAAATTCTCTCCCTTTTGCAAAAATACAAAGAGAGTGCCCACAGAATAGTTTTTGAGTTGCTTGAAGACGAACGGATCAAAGACTTTGAAACTGTCAAACAATTCATTGCAGAGATAAAGCAATACGGGGTGAAAATTGCCATTGATGATTTTGGAGCCGGATATTCCAACTTTGAAAGACTTTTGGAGTATCAGCCGGATATTCTCAAGATAGACGGGTGCCTGATACGCGATATAGAAACAAGCACCTACTCCCTTTCTGCAGTAAAAAGTATCGTTACTTTTGCAAAAGAGCAGAAACTGCAAACTGTTGCAGAGTTTATTGAAAATGAAGCCATTTTTCGGATAGTCAAAAAGCTTGGAATTGACTTTTCTCAAGGATACTATTTTGGAAAACCGGAGCCGCTGTTATGAAAAATATTTTAGTAATAGAAGATTCCCGTACCATAAACAATCTCATAAAAAAAGAGCTGACACTTCTTGGTTTTGAGATCTCACAGGCCCATACACTTGCCGAGGCAAAAGAGTTTTTGACGACACTGAAGTTTCAGCTCATCATTTTAGATTTACATCTGCCTGACGGAGAAGGTTCTGAGCTCATAGCCCATATACAGTCTTTGACAAAAACAAAAGTTATTGTCCTGACATCTTCTCAAGATGCAGATCTTCGCGAAGAACTGTTTCAGTACGGTATACTTGATTACATTATCAAAGATACCAATTTTTTATACTCTATTTCTGAAATAGTAAAAATAATTCACACAATCAGTACAAAAAAGAGAGATAAAATTTTGGTAGTCGATGATTCCCGATTTATCTGCAAACAGATCAAAACAGTTCTTGAACCCAGAAACTATAATGTGCACACAGCGATGAAAGCAAAAACAGCCTTTGAAAAGCTCAAAAAAGAGGAGTATAATCTTATCATTTTAGATATGGAGCTCCCGGATATCCACGGCCTGGAATTTTTAAAACTCCTACGTAAAGACAGCCGGTTTTTGTCTATTCCCATTATTGTACTTTCGGGAACTTCCACGCCGGATATTATTCGGGATGTATTAAAAAACGGAGCCAATGATTTTCTAAAAAAGCCTTATGTGTTTGAAGAGTTTATCCTCAAAGTCGACCTGTGGATAGATTACTTCAAAAAAGAGAAAGAGTTGGCAGAAGCAAACTTTCAGCTCAAATACACAAATGACAACCTTGAACGCCTTGTTTATGAAGAGGTTGAAAAAAACAGAAAAAAAGATGAAATTATGTTCACCCAGTCCCGCCATGCCCAAATGGGTGAAATGATAGCCATGATTGCCCACCAGTGGAGACAACCGCTCAATGCTATGGCAACGGCGGCAATCGTACTTGAACTTAAAGCGCAAAATGACAAACTTAATGCAGAAGAAGCAAAAAAGATCTCTGAAAAACTGCAAAACTATATCAACTATTTAAGTCATACTATTGATGACTTTCGAAACTTTTTTAAACCGCAAAAAGAAAAAAAAGTGACAGATTTTGAAAAAATTCTTCGTACTGTCACTGCTTTGGTTCAACACAGTCTCGAACAAAAAAATATACATTTTGAAAAAAAGATTACTGCACCCCAACAGTTTTTGGCCTTTGAAAATGAACTTGTACAGGTTGTGTTAAATATTATAAAAAATGCGCAGGATGCCTTAGTCCAAAACAATATTAGGCATCCGAAAATCACTTTGAAGATTGACAAAAACAGCTTACATATCATCGATAATGCAGGAGGTATTCCTTCACATATACAAGACAAAATTTTTCAGCCCTATTTTTCTACAAAAACCGAAAAAAACGGAACAGGCCTCGGTCTCTATATGTCAAGAATGATTATAGAAAAACACAGCGGAGGAAATCTTTCTGTAAAAAACACAAAAGAGGGTGCCGAATTTATTATAGAAATGCCTGTTTATAAAGGAGAAGAGAATGATACGCAATAGTCTCCTTGTTTTTCTTCTTGCTTTTTTATACTATGCAAGCGGAACACTCAGCCTCAGTCTTTTAAGCGGAAACTCGATTATCAATGTCGGACTTTTTGCAGCAGAAGGCATTGCTTTGGCGTTTGCCCTGTATTTCGGCAAAAAAGTTCTCCCGGGGATTTTTCTTGGACAGTTTTTCTTAGCCCTTGGCAATGAAATCTCATTTGCGGTATCACTCAGTATTGCTCTTATAAATACAGCCGAAGCCTACCTGGCTGTTGTTTTGTTTAAAAAATTTCATCTCCGTGTCAGCCTTGAAAAATTTCGTGATATTTTTGGATTGGTTTTGCTGATATTTTTTGTATTGCAGCCTTTGAGTGCTTTACTTTCAAACACCGTACTGCTTATGGCACATTATATTTCTATTGAAAAGTTTTCGCTCTATCTTTTTTCATGGTGGTTTGGCAATGTAATGGGGCAGTTGGTTTTTACACCCTTTTTACTCCTCCTTTTTACAAACTTTCAAAAAATCCAATGGAAAGAATTTTTTCTCTGCTCAGGGCTGTTTGGTGCCTACGTGTATATACTCCAGATAGTATTTGGCATTGAAAACAGTTTTCTTCTTTTAAGCTTAACACTTCCTGTGGTCGCTCTCGCGAGTGCATACAAAGGCTTGGTATACGGAACTTTTTTCAATGTACTTGTAGCTCTCATTGCATCCTATGCGGTTTATCTGGATATTGGGGCGTTTACTCTCAACAACCATATAGACAATGTCATCAACTACAACCTTTTTATTCTGGTCCATGTCTCTGTAATCCTCACCATCGGAATGCTTGTTGAAGAGAAAAAGAGATACACGAAAACACTTGAAGAAACCATTGCCAAAGAAGTAAAAAAAAGCCAAGAACAGCAATTATTTCTCTACCAGCAAAGCAGACTTGCCCAAATGGGAGAGATGATTAGCATGATAGCCCACCAGTGGAGACAACCACTGAATAATCTTGCCCTCATCAACCAACTGACAATTTCAAAATACACAAAAGGAAAACTTGATGACAAGGCAATAGAGTATTTTAAAAGCCACTCTAAAAAACAGATAGATTTAATGTCTGACACTATAGATAATTTTAAAAACTTTTTCAAACAGGAAGATCAGGTATGTGCCTTTTCTCTTAAGGATGCTATCAATGAAGTTTTAAATATTACGGCCGATATTTTTAAGAATGAAGGAATTTTCATTGAATTTAATGCCGCACAGGATTATGAACTCTTTACAAATCCCAATGCCCTGAACCAGGTTCTTTTAAATATTCTCAACAATGCGAAAGATGCTCTGCTGCAAACAACACAAAATGAAAAAAAGATACAGATAACACTTGAAGATACCGGCACAGAGTTACTCCTTGCCATACAGGATAATGCCGGGGGAATTGACGAAGCCATAAAAGACAAAATCTTTGACCCTTACTTCTCAACAAAACAGGAAAAAAACGGAACAGGTCTGGGTTTGTATATGGCAAAAATGGTCTTGCAGGAACAGTTACATGCTACAATAGAAGTTTTCAATACCCACGAGGGAGCCAACTTTGTTATCCGTCTGCCAAAAGGAAAAAAATAAATGAACTTAAAGAATTTTACACTTTTGTATGTTGAAGATGACATGCAGGCACAGGAACATATGAAGATGCTTTTAGCGGATGATTTCAAGGCATTTTACCAGGCATTTGACGCAGAAGAGGCTTTAGCTGTCTATAAAGAAAAAAAACCTGATATTATTTTATCAGATATTGTGCTTCCCCACTCAGACGGACTGACACTTTCCAAAGAAATTAAAAAAATCGACAAATGGCAACCGATTGTCATTCTCTCTGCTTTTGATGAAAGAGAAAAACTGCTTGAAGCAATCAATACAGGTATAGACTATTTTATTCCAAAACCGGTTGACATAGAAATGCTCTATGACAGACTCCACGCTATTGCCAGGAATCTTCAAAATGACATAGATGCCAAAAAGGCAAAAGAAAAAGAGCTCGAGGTCTTGTATGCGCTTGCACATTACGACACATTGACACAGGTTGCAAACAGACATCTCTTTAGTGTCAAACTCAATGAAACTGTAAATAAAGCACAACACTCCCATGAAAACTTTACTCTTTTTTTTATTGATTTGGACAATTTTAAAAGCATTAATGATCAATACGGACACTCAGCAGGAGATGCAGTGCTGCAGTCTGTCGCGCAAAATATAAAAAAAGTTATTCGCATCGAAGACACCTTTGCCCGCATAGGAGGTGATGAATTTGCTTTAATTGTAGAAAGTGTGAAAAAGATCTCTGATACAAAGAGTCTTACCGAGAAAATTATACAGGCTGTAAGCACTCCTGTAGTATTTCAAAAGTATACATTTCACATTACATGCAGTATAGGCATAGCAGTTTACCCAATACAGGGCAGCTCAAAAGAGGCACTTTTACACAGTGCGGATATGGCAATGTATGCAGCAAAGAAAGAGGCAAAATCTCATTTTAAATTCGGCGATTCTTCTACAGCACCCACAACTCAAGGGCGGAGTTCAGATGTATAAAAAAAGCTATCTCTTTTTCATTGCCTTTGTAATCCTCTTGAGTTTTTTTCTCCTCATGCAGCTTAAAGAGCTCTCAAAACCTCAACAGATAACAACAAAAAATTTCTTAAATCAAAAAGAAAAAACATGGCTGCGTACTTTAAAGAAGCCCCTGACTGTCGGTATTACCAACATTCCAAACCAGGTTATCATATCTCCTGATGGCAAAACTGCCGGTTTTTCTTTGGATCTTTTTCATCTCCTTGAACAGGAGTTGGGTATCTCTTTTAAATACATCTCTTTTCCTACATGGCATGCATTAATGGACGCTGCAAAAAAAGGGAAAATCGATATAGTTTTTGCAGCGCAAAAAACTCAGGAACGTCTGGGGTATCTGGATTTTACAGATGTTATTCTCACACAGCAAAACAAAATCATCACGCAGCGTGACAATTTTTTGGTTTCTGATATTGAGTCACTGCAGGCAAAGAGTGTTGCACTTGTTGACAAAAGTGCAATTTTTGCATACATTCAAAACAAATATCCCTCTATTGTGATAAAACCCTGCGAAACAGAGCTCAAAGCCCTGCAGGCTGTAGCAGCAGGAACAGCAGAGGCAACCATCAGTGAACCTGTGAGAGCAAGTTACTATATGAGTCAGTATAATATTCAAAACCTGCGGGTTGCCGGTGATTTGGACTACCTTTATCAACTTCGTATAGCAAGCCAAAGCAGTCTGCCTGTGCTTAATGTTATTTTAAGTAAAGCGGTGACCAATTTACCCCAACAGGAGTTGCAGTCTCTTTACCTGAAATGGGGCTATATTAAAGACAAAGAGCGTTATTTCGATAAGCAGACACTTATTTATTTAGCCATTGCCTTTGGAATTATTTTACCATTTTCTATTTACCTTTATTTCATAAACCTCTCGCTCGAACACGAAGTAAAAAGAAGAAAAGATGCCCAAGACAAACTACGCGCACTCAATCAAAACCTTCAGCAGCAGGTCAGACAAGAAGTAGAAAAACAGAGAGAACAGGAGTTACACATGCTGCAGCAGAACAGACTGGCACAGATGGGGAATATGATGAATATGATTGCGCATCAATGGAAACAACCACTCAATGCACTTTCTATGCTTATGCAAACAGTCAGGCACAAGTACAAACAGTCTAAACTCAATGATGATTTTATTGAGTATTTTGACAAAAATGCAAAAAAACAACTCCAGGAAATGACAAAAGTCACAAACGATTTTATGCACTACTTTCGGCCAAAAGACAAGTTAGAATTTTCTATAGATGAAATTATCACTCACAGTATCAATCTTGTAAAACCGGTATTTCAGGCAAAGAATATCTCCATTACCTATGAAAACAAAAGTACAAAAACACTTACAATGCAAAGTGATATTCTCGGACAGGTGATCATTAATATTTTAAACAATGCCAAAGATGCATTAATTGAAAATAATATTGAAGATAAAAATATATACATTACACTGACACTGCGGCATAATCAGACTGAAATTATAATAGAAGATAACGCAGGAGGTATTCCTCAGGATATTATGAACAAAATTTTTGACCCTTATTTCAGCACAAAAGATGATACAGGAACAGGACTGGGGCTCTATATGAGTAAAATTATCATTGAAAACTACTGCGCGGGCACACTCTGTGTTCGCAATACCGACAAAGGTGCTCTTTTTAGTATTACTGTTTCTTAAGCACAAAGCTATACATAAGAATGGATGCAGCCACACCTACATTAAAACTTTTAATGCCCGCCTGCATCTCTATGCTGACAATTTCATCACAGAGATCCAAAATATCCTGTGCGATTCCCTGACCCTCATGTCCCATCAGAAGTACCCATTTGCCGCTTACATGTAAAGAGGACAAGGGAGTGGAATCCTCGGTAACTTCTGCGGCATAGACTCGGTAACCGGCAGATTTTAAAGCAGCAATCGTCTCAAAAATATCTTTATAGACATGTATGCCCAGCCTGTGCGCATAGCCCATAGAGACACGCAGAGCACGCCTGTTAAACGGATGGGGTGAGGATTTTGGCAAAAAATAACTCGTTACGCCAAGTGCGGCAGCACTTCTGGCAATCGAGCCTACATTTTCACTTGAAGTGATATTATCGAGCATGATGATACGCTCACCTGCCCCCTCTAAAGTAATATCCTCAGGACGTATGCCGTGTGCCATGCAGTTATGATGTATCTTATGCCCGACAATCCTGCTCATCTCCTCTTTCGTTGTGAGATAGACTTTGGGAATATTTTTTGATTGGACCAAAGACATAAATTCATCATAATACTCCTGCGTTGCAAGTATACTCTTTATCTCCAAATCACTCTCAAGCAAAAGATTGACGACTTTCGGACTGTCGGCTATAAAACTTCTGTCACTCCGAAAAGCATTCTCTCTGAGTTCTTTGTAAATCTGCAGTTCATCTGTATTAATATTATCAATTTTTATAATCATTTCATTATTTTAGGATAAAATAACTTATGAACATACTTTTAATGGAAGATGACCCTGTTTTGTCCGATATTTTACTGGATTTTTTGCGAGAAGAGTGGCATGTGGATTATGCTTACAATGCGCAGGAAGTCTATGTACATCTTGAAAACTCCAAATATGACCTGTTTATATTTGATATCAATGTGATGGGTCAAGACGGCATAGACCTCCTCAGAGAACTCCGAGCTTTCAGCAACAAAACCCCCACTGTTTTTATCACCGCCTACAGAGATACAAAACACCTGCAGCGTGCTTTTGACGCCGGTGCGCATGATTACATTAAAAAACCTTTTGAACTTGAAGAACTGCATGCCAGAATACTCAGCATCAAAAGAGTTTTCAATATTGAAAATAACAAGTTTATCATCCTGGATGACGAAACTCTATTTTATCCTGTGCAAAAAACAGTACATGCAAACAACAAAAAAATCTCTCTCACTGCCAAAGATACACTGCTCTTATCCTATTTTTTAAAAAACAGATCCCGCCTCATTACCAACGAAGAACTTGTGCAGAATATCTGGAACTTTGATTCGCTGCCCAGTGATGCTACGCTTCGTTCGCACATCAGAACACTCAGAGAAATTATAGGCAAAGAAAAAATAAAAACTGTTCGAGGGGAAGGGTATATTTTTGAATAAAATAACAAAAAAATCCTTCTACTCTTTTCTCTCTCTTTATCTTCTCAGCTCTTTTATGTTTTTGTCTTTGGCGGCTTACTGGTTTTACACATCTCAGGTAGCCATGGAAAAAAATGCCAATTTTTACAAAATGAACCACATCGCTGACATTGTCAGTGCCAAAGTCATTGATGCCCATATGCACCATAAAAAATTCAAACTTGATGCGTTTCAAAAAGAAGCTATCGCCCTTTTTGATGCACAAAAACACCTGTTATACGGGAGAGTTGTCCAAGCGGTTGATTTTTCAAAAGATTTTTACATGAAAGATGATATTTTCACTCTAATCACCCAAAGGACAGCCGGACATTTACATGTAAAGTACATTGTTGTACAAAGTGACGAGTGTGTAAAAAATATAGAAGTGATAAAAAACAAGATTGCCTATGCTGTCATTATTACAGCTTTTCTCATCATTGTCATCGCCGTCTTTTTATCCTATATTTTTCTCAAACCGCTCAAAGACAAAATGCAGGAGATAGAGGATTTCGTCAAAGACACAACCCATGAATTAAATACACCCATTACAGCAATTATGATGAGTACTTCAAGATTAAAAGCAAAAAAGGAGTATGATGAAAAAACGGTCAAGAACATCTCCATCAGTACAAAACAGCTTTATGACATATATGCATCACTCAGCTTTTTAAGTTTTGACAATGAGAGTGAAGAGGCCGTTTCTCTTCTGTTTGATGAAATTATCAAAGAAGATATTGCTTATTTCAGTGAACTTGTGGAGAAAAAAAATATTACTGTCCAAACCGATTTGCAAAACTGTCCGCTTAAAATAGCACCGACAAAAGCAAAAATGATTATAAACAACCTGCTTGGCAATGCCATAAAATATTCTCATCCCAACACAAAGATAAAAATCACAACCACACACAACTCTTTTGTCATTCAAGATGAAGGCATCGGTATCAAACAAGAAAAACTGCAGCAAATTTTCACCCGTTTTGTACGGGCAAATTCCTATGCCGGCGGATTTGGAGTCGGTTTAAATATTGTCCAGAGTATCATAGAAGAGTATAACTTTCAAATAAACATAGAGTCCAAAGAAAATCTAGGAACCAAAATTACACTTATATTTGTTTAATCTCTCAAATTTTCCTGCGGTTTGCAAAAGTAGTACCCCTGTGAATAGTCAACACCCATTTGATGCAATGTTTCATATGTCTCTTCATCTTTAACAAACTCTGCTATTGTCTTAATCTGCATTTTTTTCGCAAAATGCAAAATACTTTCCAGGGTTGCCATTTCAGCACCACCCTGATGCATATTCAAAACCAGAGAACCGTCAATCTTTATAAAATCTATATCAAGTTTTCCAAGATATGAAAAATTTGAATATCCTGTTCCAAAATCATCAATAGCAATTTTACATCCATACATTTTTGCTTTTTTTATAAAATTTGAGACCTCATCAAAATTTTCTATCCCCTCGGATTCCACAATCTCTACAGTTACCCGCTCTCCGCATGCATACTTCTGCAGATTCTCCACCAAAGTCTGCACAACCTCTTGTGATTCTATATCTTCAAGTGTAAAATTGATTGCAAATGAGCACTTTGAATCAGCAAATTTTTGGAATACTTTTTCAAGCATAATTTTTGTCAATTGCGTATAGAGTTTGGCTTTTTTGGCATGTTCCAAAAAAAAGACAGGAGAAATAATCTTCCCGTCTCTTTCCTGCAAGCGGATAAGCGCTTCATATTTAACAATCTCTTGTGTTTTGTTATCTACAATGCCCTGATAGTATGGGACAAACCTGTCATTGTCAATCGCATTTTTAATCTTTGTTATTATTTCAAGATTTTCTTTGATACGGTTTTGCAGATCCGGATTTTCATTAAAAAATGTCACTTTTTTGTTTGTTCTTTTGTTATCTTTTAAGGCAATATGGGAGAATTTGTAAATATCTTTCTTTTTTCCATAGGAGACGCCGCAAGAGAGAAACAGTGAGATGTTCATCCCTTCAAAAGAGTAACTGCTGTTTTGAAGGGTATCCAGAATTGCTGTAATTGCCTGCTTCGCCGTATTGTTTAATGTATGCTCACACAAGATTGCAAATTCATCACCACTTATTCTGTAGACTTTTTTATGGGCCTGCAACAGAGTCTGTGAAAAACTTTTTAGCACCTCATCTCCGACTTCATATCCAAAATAATCATTAATATCTGAGAACCTGTCTATATTGATAAGAACCAAAGAGGCTTTATTCTCTCCGTTTAGCTTTAAATCGTGTAACAATGCCGTTCTGTTTTGCAAACCGGTAAGTTCGTCCATAAACTGATTTTTAATGATTTCATCTTTGTGCACAAGGTCCGTCACATCAATTCTAGCAGCGATATATTCTATAATTTTATCATAGGAGTTCAAAATAGGGGCAATAGTTGACTTTACATAATAGGCCTCTCCGTTCTTTTTTCTGTTTTTAAGCGTACCTTGCCATATTTTTTTATTTTTTATCGTATCCCACATATGTTGATAGATATGTTCCGGGTTGTCAGGATGTTTGATAATGCGATGATTTTTCCCGATCAGTTCATCTTTGGAGTAACCGGAAGCTTCACAAAATTTGTCATTCACATAGGTTATAATGCCATTGACATCCGTTTTGGAGACAATACTGTTATGATCCAAAATCATCTTATACTGCTTGAGTTTCTGAATTTCATCATGATATGGCAAGCTCAAATATTCACTCCTCTTTCATCAACTCTAAACCAACCTGCAATAGAGTATCTCTCTTTCTTGGAAACCAGAACTTCATGAGGAAACTCTTCGCTCAAAAATACAACCAGAGTATTTATAAGAGGCGCAACTGTTTGCATTTGTTTATCATTTTTGTCATACATGACCAGTTCTCCCCCATTTTGAGACGTATACTCTTCGTTAAGATAATAGACAGTCGTAACAACACGGTTTTTTGTACCGCCAAAAGCATCAAGATGTTTTTCGTAAAAATCACCTGCCTGGTATAAAGCAAAATGTGCCTCATAGTATTTAATCCCAAGATAAAGCTGCCGGTTCAAATAATTTTGAAGTCCGTTCATAAAATCCAGGTACCTGGCAGTTGGCTCATTTTCTGCATCTATCCAGTATATTTTATCTTTTCTGCGATTTGTATTGATCGTAGAGTGATGGGAAATTCCCGCCTGTTTGTATTGTCTGATATTTTGTGACATCTGTAAAAGTTGCTTTGCAAGTGCAGGTTCAAACACATTTTCTAAAATAATATAGCCGTTGTCGACCAGGGCATCTGTTATTTTTGAGTAAAGCTTTTTATACATGAAGGTATTGTAGCAAGAAGAGGACTCCCCGTCAAGGGAGAGTCAGAGAAGAAAATTAGATAGGCAAAACTCTGATTTTTTTAGAAAGTTTTTCTTTTAGTGTTGATTCAATTGCATAGAGTGTACCCGTAGCAGATGAGGCACAACCGTCACATGCACCGAGATAGCGGATATAAATATCAATGTTGTCATCATTCTTTTTAATGTCTATGATTTCCACATTTCCGCCATCCATAATCAGGAACTGTCTGACGCTCTCATCAATGACAGCATCAACAGCTTTGATTTGCTGTACAAGTGTCATCTCTTCAAAATTTCCGCCGCCTGCACTCATCGCATCTGCAGCTGCTTTCATTTTTTCTGCTTCCATCTCTTTGCGAGTCTGCTCTAAAATGTCAACCAGATACCACTCTCTGTCTTCATGACCGCCCGGTTTGATACAAGACTTACAAAAACCGCCGGCTTTTGTATAGTCCGTAATCTCTTCAACCGTTTTGAGGTCATTTAGTTTAATAACTTCTTGAATAGTACCGAGTGAAACACGCGCACATTCACATACAATGATTTCATCTTCAAAACTCTCTTCATCTACACCAAGGTACAATGAAGCTGCTTTTTTAATAACATCATATGCCATTACCGAACAGTGCATTTTTTGCGGTGGAACTGCCGGAGTATCCGGATCATCACGCAGTGCTTTTTCCACATCAATATTTGTAATTTTTACCGCTTCCTGTACTGTTTTACCAATACAAAGCTCTGTCATTACATCACTTGATGCGATAGCCGTACCACAGCCGAATGATTTGAATTTTGAGTTTACAATTTTGTCTGTTTTTGGATCAATTTCCCAGTAGAGTCTTACTGCATCTCCACAACTCTCCGCTCCGAAATCTGCTACGATGAGCTTGTTTCCGTGTGCTTCAGCTTCTTCCGGTGTAATTTCCCCTTGATGCTGGGGATTGTTCATTAATGTAGTTACTTTATTTGAATACGCGTCCCATAGAGACTCGCCTAACATATCTGCTTTTGCCATAATATTCTCCCTTAATTTTATTTTATAAAATGAAGGAAACCCTTCATCCATTTTATCACGACAAAGGAAGTATACCCTCAAGGGGTACCTCGATTCCTTTATCTACGCTAACGCTTGGTTTTCCTCAGCGGAAAGCTCGCGCAACTCGTTGCTTTTCTATAATATTTTTCTCTGGAAAATAGAGAGTCTCAGACCGTAGGGAGGATTCGCCCTCGGAATTTTATAGAGAAAAACATGGCAACACTACTTCTTAATGTGCCATGTGGTGAGGAATATGACACTCCCCCGCTTCGCCGCCCGGAGTCGGTGCTACTTTTGCAAACGAACTCGATATAGCACGAAGTCTTGCCACCGCACTCTTAAAATGCTCTATTGTGTAGTCTATCTCTTCATTTGTTGTAAAACGCGAAAGTGATAGTCTGATACCTGTGTGTGCAAGTTCATTGTCAGCACCGATTGCAAGCATAACAGAGTTCGCTTCCAAATCTTCAGAAGCACATGCTGAACCTGTAGATGCCCCGATTTGACCGTTATTCAAGTCCCAAAGCATCCCTTCGCCCTCAACACCTCTTATGGAAATAAGAATTGTATTTGGTGTACGGTTTTCACGGCTGCCGACAACAAAAGTATCACTGAGCTCCAAAAGTGCATCTTCAAGTCTGTCACGTTTTGCACGAATAGAAGCCATTGTCTCTTCAATATTTGTTGTAGCAAGTTCGATAGCTTTTCCCATGCCTACTATATAGGGAACATTCAATGTTCCAGAACGACGGTGACCCATCTGCTCTCCACCGTGAAACAGTGGAGTCAAAGGCTGTGAATCTTTAATATAAAGTGCCCCGATACCTTTTGGTCCATGAAATTTATGCGCAGACATGCTTAAAAAATCTACATGTACATCTTGTAGGTCAACAGGAATTTTTCCGACTGCCTGAACAGCATCCGAATGAAAAAGAACCCCTTTTTCTTTACAAATCTCACCAATCTCTTTAATAGGGAAAATCATCCCTGTTTCGTTTGAAGCCCACATAACACTTACAAGTGCGGTTTTGTCTGTGATGAAGCTTTTTACCGTATGTGACTCAACAATACCCTCTTCATTGACAGGAAGGTAAGTTACTTTCACGCCCTGCTCTTCCAGCCATCTGCATGTAGCAAGCACTGAAGGATGTTCAACTTCTGTTGTAATGATATGGTCTTTTTCTCCATTGACAATTTTGTCAAAATAGATGGACTTTAATACCCAGTTGTTTGATTCTGTTGCACATGATGTGAATACGATATCATCATTGTCACTCGCATTGAGTGCTGTATAAACCTGGTCTATTGCTTTTCTCAGGTATGGATGTGATGCTGTACCAAACTTGTGAAGCGAATTGGGATTTCCGTAAATTTCACTAAAGAATGGTTGCATTACTTCTACTACCTGCGGGTCCGTCATTGTAGTAGCGTTATTGTCTAAATAAACTTGCATATTTTTACCTCTTAATTGGGTTATATTTTAAATCAGACTATTTTTGTCTTCTTTTACTTTTGACATCATAATAGTTTTGTCATTATGATTTGCTTAAGCCAAACTGAGTTTACATTTTGTTTAAGAATTCAAACAGCCAATAATAATGTTATAATAACAAATTAAGAAGGAAAAAACAATGTGTAATTTTAACAATCTAGACCAAAAGAAAAAAGAGTTTTTACATCTTTTTTTAACAAAAGCAGCCAAGAACATAGGTGGCGTAAACTATTTACTTGCACTCATTGAAGCCATGCGTGCAAAAAAACCGCATCCGCTTATGCAAAAGAACTGCCAAATTGCTTCAAACAATACAATCATAAAATGGAACAAAGTAGTTTTTAAAGACAAAATAGATCTGATTCAAAATATTCTCGTTGCGCACAGAGAGGCTGAAGAAAAAGATTTCAATATCTTACACGGGACAAATTCAAAAGTAAAAAAGAACATCATCAACATGTCGCGGGCACTTGCACCTTTGAAGTTTGTCATCACTCCCCAAAATCCCAATGACGGAGAAGGTTTCAGTTTTACTGTTTTTGAAACGCTTGAAGATGATGTTATCGTATTTAACCCTGTTTTTATTGCTCTGTTTTTTTGTTCAACCGAATTTACTAAAAAAGCCATTAAATATCAAATCTAGCATCTCCTGAAATATCACTTTAAATCTCTTATGTTATAATCGCGAAATTAATTATATTATAAGAGGGTAACCATCATGGGGCAAACTATAACTGAAAAAATATTCTCACAGCATATCGGTCGTGAAGTCAAAGCGGGTGAAATTATCCGTTGCGATATTGATATGGTTATCGGAAACGATATTACTACACCTATTTCTATCAAAGCTTTTGAAGAGAGTGGTGCACAAAAACTGGCAAATCCGGACGGTTTCTCTATCGTTCTTGATCACTTTATTCCGGCAAAAGACATTGCATCAGCGAATCAGGCAAGAATTTCCCGCGATTTTGCAAAAAAACACCAACTCAAAAACTATTTTGATGAAAAGGATATGGGCATTGAGCATGCTTTATTACCGGAAAAAGGGCTGATTGTTCCGGGTGATGTCATCATCGGTGCCGATTCACATACATGTACGCACGGAGCACTCGGTGCATTTTCAACAGGAATGGGTTCAACGGATCTTGCATTTGCTATGATTACCGGCGGAAACTGGTTCAAAGTACCCGAATCTATCAAAGTTGTACTCTCAGGCAAACCCGGAAAATATACAACAGGAAAAGATATTATCCTGGAGATTATCCGTCTTATCGGCGTCGACGGTGCACTGTACAAAACCTTGGAATTTACAGGAAGTACGATTAAGCACCTTACGATAGATGACAGATTTTCTATGTGCAATATGGCGATTGAAGCCGGTGCAAAAAACGGTATCGTAGCCTATGATGAGATTACAGCAGAGTTTTTGGCAGACAAAAACCTCGCCCGCGCGCCTCGCATTCACTACTCTGATGAAGATGCCCAGTATGTTCAGGTTTTAGAGATTGATGTTGCAAACCTTGACCCCGTTATTGCCTATCCTTTCTTGCCGTCAAACGGTCACTCTGTCAAAAAAGCGGTCGAAGATAAAATCAAAGTGGACCAGTCTTTTATCGGAAGCTGTACAAACGGTCGCCTTGCAGACTTAAAAGTAGCCGCTGAGATACTCAAAGGAAAAAAAGTCCATCCTGATGTTCGTCTCATTGTCACACCGGGAACACAAAAAATCCTGCGTGAAGCAAACCATTTGGGCTATATCGACATCATTGTCGATGCCGGCGGTGTTGTGAGCAATCCTACTTGCGGTGCCTGCCTCGGCGGATACATGGGTATTTTAGGGGACAATGAAGTAGCCATCAGCACAACAAACAGAAACTTTGTCGGTCGTATGGGCAGCCGCTCTTCCAAAGTTTATCTGGCAAACTCAGCCGTTGCTGCCGCATCAGCAATTACAGGGTATATTACAGACCCGAGATAATGATATATTAATAACAAATAAGGAACATTTTATGAAAAAAAGATTTTTGCTACCACTTTTATTAGCAGGGACACTGATTCAAGCGAGCGATTACAAATACGAAATCTCTCCAATGATAGGATACGATATCGCAGAAGGCAATCTTGGCATTAAAGATGACGGCTATTTTACAGGAGGCGTTGAAGTACAATTCAATACTTTAGAAAGTAAAATAAGCCCGGAATTTTCAGTATTTCATTCTCGCGGTGTAGATTATAAGTCAGGTGGAGATACACAAATTACCCGTGGTGCTTTTAATGGCGTGTATACTTTTGAAAAAACACATACCGTCATCCCTTTTGCAAAAATGGGTGTAGGCATTGAAAATATTTCTGATACAAACAGGAATAATGAAACCGGTATGTTTTTAGATGCAGGGGCAGGAGTGAAAATCCCTTTTACTCAAAACTGGGCGCTTAAATTAGAAGCTATTTATATGGCAAAAATTGCTTCAAACAATGCCGGAAATGCTGACAGCAACCTTGTAGGTCTTGTCGGTCTTACTTACTCTTTTGGTGCACAAAAAGCACAAACAATCCCTGAGGTTGTTACAATTGTCGAAGAAAAAGTTATCCTCATAGAAAAACCGGAAGTAGATAGTGACGGTGACGGCATTTATGATGCCCTCGACAAATGTCCAAATACTCCGCCAAACAGTACAGTTGATATAAACGGTTGCAAAATTTCTCTTGATGATGACCATGACGGAGTAGAAAATTCTTTAGACAAATGTCCCAACACTCCTGTAGGAACTCCGGTAAATGTAGATGGATGTCCTCAAACGATTAACTTAGACATTCATTTTGAAAGCAATTCGTATGCAGTCAAGCAAACATCTCTTGCAAAAATAGATGCATTTGCAAACTTTTTGAAAAAATACAAAAACTACAGTGCTGAGATAGTCGGCTATACTGATAGCAGAGGAAGCGAAGCTTATAACAAAAAACTTTCTCAAAAAAGAGCCGATGAAGTAAAAAAACTTCTTGTACAAAAAGGAGTACCTGCTTCAAGACTGACAACGGTAGGAATGGGTGAGCTTAACCCTATTGCAAGTAATAAAACGGCTGAAGGTCGCGCACAAAACAGACGTATTGAAGCAAACTTAACACTCAACTAAATGTTCGATATTCCCTGTGTCATCTTTGCAGGCGGCAAAAGCAGCAGAATGGGAGAGGACAAATCGCTTCTCCCTTTTGCCGGTTTCAGTACCCTGACAGAGTACCAATACGTCAGACTGGGTAAAATTTTTACAAAGGTCTATATCTCCTGCAAAAACAAATCAGTTTTTTCTTTTGATGCGAACTTCATAGAAGATAAAAAAGTTTCTTCTGTTTTCGCTCCTACTCTTGGGTTTGTCACAGTATTTGATACATTCAGTGCAGAAAAAATATTTGTTCTGAGCGTTGACACCCCCTTTGTCTCCCAAAGAGAAATAGAAAAAATCATACTTGCCGACAACTCTGCTTCTGATGCGGTTATTGCCAAAACAGATGAGGGTGCACAGCCCTTATGCGGGATCTATTCCAAAAATTTACAACCAAAATTTTTACAGATGCTTCATGAAAACAATCATAAACTTGGTTCTCTTTTAAAAAATTCCAAAACAAGCTATGTTTATTTTCCTGATTCAAAACCCTTTTTAAATATGAATCACCCTAAAGATTATCAAAAAGCTCTTGAAATTCTCACGCATTATTAACGGCACTTTGCTATAATAGTAAAAAATAATTTAACAGAGAGCAGTTTAGTAATGAATTTAACGCATCTTGATGAAAACCAAAGACCTAAAATGGTTGACGTAAGTGATAAGAACAATACAACAAGAGTAGCAATAGCAAGCGGTATCATAAGAATGAGTCAAGATGCCTACGATGCCATAGTCAGCGAAAAAACAAAAAAAGGTCCTGTATTGCAAACAGCCGTTATTGCAGCTATTATGGGGACGAAAAAAACCAGCGAACTCATTCCTATGTGTCATCCTTTAAATTTAAGCGGCATAAACTGTGAGGTAGAAGAACTGACACAGCTTCCCGGATTTAAGCTTACAGTTACTGCGAAACTCACAGGACAGACAGGTGTTGAGATGGAGGCATTAACAGGAGTCAGCATCGGGCTTTTGACAATTTATGACATGGTAAAGGCTATCGACAAAGGAATGGTGATACAGAATGTTCAACTTGAATCTAAATCAGGAGGAAAAAGTGGAGACTTTAAACGATAAACTCAAAGACAAACAATTGGAACTTGAATATCCTTGTAACTGGTGCTATAAAGTCATTGCAAGTGAGAAAGAGGCTCTGCAAAATGCCATAAAAGAGGTCATTGATGAACGCTCACACAAACTTACAGACTCAAACAAGTCTAAAACAGGCAAATATGTCAGCATGAACCTTGATTTACTTGTTCATAACGAAGATGACAGAAAATTTATATATGATGCTTTGAAAAATCATCAAGATATTAAAATGGTACTTTAGGAGTAACCCATGGATCAAAATCAAACCCTGCAAACAAAACTCAAAGAAGCATACAGTCATAAATTTAAAAGTATAGAAAAAAGAATCGGACATGCATTGTCCGATGCAAAAGTAGATCTGAAAAACATCTCACTGGATGAGATGAAAGCCTTAACAAATACTTTTGTTGAAGAAGAAACACATACTTTGAAAGAAGAGGTTGAAAAGCTTTTGGAACAAAAAGAAGCCATCGAAAGAGCTTTGCACAAAAAATCAGAAGAGCTGCAAATAGCAAAATATGAGGTTTTCAATGCTATTGAAGAGCAACTCAAAGATGACAAAGCTGTTCATATGTTACATCAAATCAAACTGCAGTCCATTGATCTGTATGATATGCTCAGCGAAATGGTGGAATCAGCCATTATTACAGCACTGGAAAAAGATACAGACGGTGATGTAAACGAATCAATCAAAGAGGTTATAAAAGATATTACCTTTGAGTCTATAAAAGAAGGTTCTCTCAATACAATACGTGTGAGAAAAATCCTCTCCACAATTCTTGCAACGACTATAGAAGTTGCAGAAGCAACACCGACAAGAGCCCAAGAGATTCTCTCTGCCACACTCAAAGGTATGCGAAGCGGATTGATCAAATCTATTGACAGATTTAAACAAAGAGTTGCATTTATGCCTGTAGAAGCCAAACATATACTTATCGAAGACTATGATACTATCATAGAAGATTTGCATCAGACAGATACACTTTTTTCACAGATAATCATCACGCAGGCTTCCGAAAGTTCACAATACATTAAAAAAATCCTTCTCGAACTTAACAAAGAAATGCGTTATGATCTCGAAGAGCTTATTCTTATCTCCAAAGAAACAGCTGAAGTTATCAAAGAAAAGTTTTCTGCCTTTGCAAAAATTGCAGCCAAGAAAGCAGACAATGCCCTGCATTCGCCAAAGGCACAGGAAGCCAAAAAAATGGGCATACAGGCATGGGAAGTTGCCCGGGCAGCACTTGGCAGTGCAATAAAGTCAGCCAAAGATGCGATGGAAAAAAAAGATAGATAAATTTCATCTTAAGATAATTTATTATTATAATTAACTAAAAAATAAATTTGAATGTTTTAATATAATTTTCTAAACTCAAATACAAAGGATTTACTATGATGTTACACCCTGCAACCGTACACTTTGCGATGGCTTTACCTGTAGTTGCTTCAGTTTTTGGACTTGTTTATCTTTACAGCAAAAGTGAAATGATGTCGAAAACTTCTCTTATAATGACACTTGCGGCAGCACTTGCAATGACAGTAGCCTGGTATACAGGGAATCAGGCCGGACCGGAAATTTTTGATTATCTGAGCAAAGCCGGTAAAGAAGAACTCCTGGAACATAAAGAGCTTGGGCTGTATCTGGCAATAGCAACGGGTATTATCGCATTGGTGCAGATAGTCGGATATAAAATGAAAAATTTTGCTGTGCAGGCATTGGCCATTCTTCTTTTACTTGCAGCAACAGCAACAACACTTTTGCAAGGAAAACACGGTGGAGAAATAGTTTACAACTACGGTATGCCTTTTAAAGCCTATATGATAGAAGATTCTCTCCATGAAGCAACAGCTAATGCTGAAGCCACTGAGGACTGTGATGAAAAAGTGGAAGCCTATGAAGACGCAATAGATGAGATTAGTTCACTTTCAGAAGAAGTGGATGCTATTTATGGCAATACACCAAAAACCCAAGAAGAAGATGATGACGAGTAGATAATGCAAAAGATTAATGAAGATGCAAAAAAAAAGATGCAAAAAGCATTTGAAAAATACAAACAGGACAAGAACTCTGTAAAAGAGTTCTATCCTTGCACACAAAAACTTTCAAACTGGCTTAACGAAAAGGCCAAATGATGCAAATACTATGCACTGACCTGTTTGAAAAACAGCTACAGGATATTTTGCAAAAATTCGCAAAAGAAGATTTTATGGCAACAAAAAACTTTAAAATGTATTTGGATACTGTAATAATCAATATTCCGACAAAAGCACAAAAATACAAGCAGTCTGTCTATTTTAATGATGAAAACATAAAAGACCTTGAGCACCAGGGATTTATAATACCGTTTTTCATTGACAAAGCCTCTGAAACCTATCTTGTGCTGGGTATAGTTGAAAAATAATTTTTATTATCTAATAAGTTTATGTTATTCCAAAAATAACCTGTACAAATATTATTTTTAGTTATATATGGAGAGTGTTTCAATAAGTAACCAATTAGTGCATTTTAGGTGCTAATATCACATTTTTGTCTCATTTTTTTGTATAATACCTTTTGCTATGTATTTATAATTTAAGCATACAATGGCATAATACAAATCAGCAATTATTTGTATTGCCTGGAAATTAATGAGATATTAAAAGTATTAAACAGAATAACAACTTACCAAGGAGAACATTGTGGATATAAAAAAATCTCAACAAGATGTAGAGTCTGCTACTGACAACAGTAACGACTCAAGTCTTGGCAGAAGAGACTTTTTCAGAAAAACAGCTGCATTATCTGTAACTGCACTTGCTGGAACTTCTCTGCTGGCATCAGAAGAAGCAGGCGATCCCGCTATTTTAGAACCTACACCGTGGGGAACAAAATGGGGAGATCCTGTAACAAAGAATCTTTACGGAATGCCATCCAAGTATGAGCATAATGTAACAAGAAGATACACGAAGCTCCTTGCTTCGGGTAACTTCAGAGCATCTATTGCGGTTACGCCTTTACAAGAGTCAAGCGGAATCATCACACCAAACGGCCTCTTTTTCAGTCGTTGTCACGGTGGTGTGGCACATATTGACCCGAATGAGCACAGACTTATGATTACCGGTTTGGTTGAAAAACCTCTGGTTCTTACTATGAAACAGCTGAAGCGCTACCCAAGTGTAACACGTACTCACTTTATTGAGTGTCCTGCAAACGGCGGTCAAGAATGGAGAGGTCCACAATACAACTCTTTACAGTTTGCAAAAGGCTTTATGTCCTGTGCAGAATGGACAGGTGTTTACATTAAAGACATCCTCAAAGACCTGGGTGTAAAAAAAGAGGCACTGTGGATGCTTGCAGAAGGCGGAGACTCCTCAAAAATGGGTCGAACCATTCCAATGGAAAAAGTCTGGGATGATGCCATGATTGTATGGGGTCAAAATGGTGAAGCACTGCGTCCTGAACAAGGATATCCGATTCGTTTACTTGTTCCGGGCTGGGAAGGCAATCTCTGTGTAAAATGGCTAAGACGTTTAGACTTCGCAAGTGAACCTTGGTACTGTAAAGAAGAAACATCTAAATACACAGTCTTGAAACCAACCGGAAAGGCTATCCAACACTTCTATGCAAATGAAGTAAACTCAACAGTAACTTCTCCGTCTCCGGAAATTGACTGGACAGACCTGGAAGATGGTGACATAGTAGAGATAGAAGGTCTTGCATGGTCTGGAATGGGAACAATTACAGGTGTGGATCTCTCTTTTGACGGTGGAAGAAATTATGTTGAAGCAAAACTCAAAGGTTTGGTTCTTCCTAAATGCTGGACACGCTGGAGCTATATGCATACATACAAAAAAGGACAGGAACTCTTCCTTACTTCTCGTGCCAGAGATGATGCAGGATACATCCAACCGACAGTTGACCAGGAAATTCTTACTGTAGGTGTAGAAGCTGTGTACCATAGAAATGCAGTGGAAACATGGAAAGTTGAAAAAGACGGAAAGATAACTCACGTTGAAGTACGTTCTCAATTAGGGCGTAAAGCAAATGGCGAGTTAGTAATAGAAGGAAAAGCGTAATGATGTTTACATTAAATAAAAAATTATTAATTTCAATTTCTACTGCAGCTGTATTGTCACTGGGACTTTCTGCATGTGTGGAAAATGCTTCACCTGCAGGTTCAAATGTACCTACAAAAGCTTCTATTGACGGTGGAGTAGACTATCCTGTTGTAAACGGAAAAACAGGACCATACTATGTCAATACAAATGCGCATAATGCAGATGTAAAATATGGCCGTACTCCGACAAAAGCGGAATATGATGAGTGGAATTCTGATGTCATGGCTGACGGTACCGGTTTACCGGAAGGTCAGGGAAGTGTAGAAGAAGGCGAAAATATTTATGAAGCAAAATGTGTCATGTGTCATGGTGACTTTGGTTCAGGCGGCGGTGGCTATCCTGCTTTATCCAAAGGAAATGCCTATGAATTGCATAAAACATTAACAAATCAAAGAATCAAACCAGATACTGACGGTCCAGTACGTGTTTTTGGTACATACTGGCCACAGGCAAGTACTCTATGGTGGTACATCAAAGATGCGATGCCTCATCCGTTGACTGACAGTCTCAGTGATGATGAAGTATATGCTTTGGTTGCATATATATTAAATGCCAATGAAATGGAAATAGACGGTGTGGAAGTTGATGATGAGTATGTACTTAATCGTGAAAAATTCCTAAAAATAAAAATGCCAAACAGAGACGGATTTGAACCGGATATCGCTGGTCCGAATGGTCCTGAAAATGTACGTAAGTATTATGCAAATGCAAAAAACTTTGGCGGACAGAAATATGATGTCAAAAACCCTGCATCAAGATGTATGAAAGACTGCCAGGAACCGACTGCGGAAGTTGTTTATATAAAAGGTGCCGGAATCAGTGACTTTCATCCGCCTTTGTCTGCAGTAAGAGATCTTCCAAAAGAGAAAGAAGAGAGCAGTTTTGATGCGAAAAAAGCATATGCGGCAAACTGTGCAATGTGCCATGACACAGGTGCTGCTCCAGCACCTGGGGACAAGTCCGCATGGGCACCGTTGCTTGTAAAAGGAATGGATAAAGTATATGAAAATGGTTTAAAAGGGACTGATACAGGAATGCCTCCTAAAGGCGGTTCATCACTCTCTGACAAACAATTCAAATCAGTTGTTGACTATATTATCAACCAAAGTAAATAAACAAAAAGGATAAAATGATGGAAAGAAGAAAATTTTTAAGCATGACTTTAGGCGCACTGGCGTTAGCGGTTGTACCGGCAAGTGTAAGAGCAGAAGACTACAGAAAACTCAAACCGACTGTATGGACAGCAAAAACTGTTGATGATGCTATCAAAGCAATGTATGGTTCAAATGCATTAACAATGGAAGGTGTGAAACTTACTGCTCCTGATGTTGCAAGTAACGGTGGTGCAATTCCGGTTGATTTTTCAACTGACAAAGATGTAAAAACAATTTCTGTATTTCAAGATGCAAATCCGGAAGCAGCAGTACTTGTCGTAGAAACAAACAAGTACAGTGTAAACAAATATTCTATTAAAATCAAAATGGCTAAATCCGGTACGATAACAATCGTTGCTGAGGGTAAAGACGGCAAACTATACGCTGCTAAGAAAACTCTTGATGTTGCTCTTGGTGGATGTGAAGGATAATTCCTTCTCATTTTGATACAAAAAAAATAAAATAAATAAGGAAATACAATGGCTGGAATTAAAGTAAAAGCAAAATTAAAAGGCGGTGTTGTTAAAGTTAAAGCAATGGTTAAACATCAAATGATGACTTACAATATGGCAGAAAAGAAAACCGGTAGCAGAGATAACGCAAACTTTATTACTCATTTAACTGCTACAGTCAATGGTGAGACTGTTTTAGATATGTCTACTTCACAATTCTTATCTAAAAATCCTATTTTCAAATTTCAATTTAAAGGAATTGGTAAAAAAGGTGATAAGGTTGAAATGTTAGCAGTTGACCTTAAAGGTAAAACTTACAAAGGCAAAGGTAAAATTAAATAATTTTACCCTCTTTTTTAAGAGCCAATTACTACATTGGCTCTCATACTCTCAATTTTTTACAACAACTACAACAAATACAAATAATGAGCAAAAACAGATGAAGAAAAACCTGCAGGGTAAAGTTCTGAAATTATTCATCACAAAAAATGATACAGATAAAACAAGAATAAACACCTCTCATATAGATGCCGACGAACACGGAATTCTAAATGACAAATTTTACAATAAAAATGATCAAAGAGCTATTTTAATTACCTCTATCCAAAGCTACAATATGGCATATGATACAAACATAAACCTATCAGACGGAGCACTGGGCGAAAATATTTTAATTGATATCAACCCCTACCATTTAAATACAGGGGAGACCTTTACAATAGGTGATACAACATTGGAAATAACACAAAACTGCACTCTGTGCAAAGGCTTGTCCATCATAAACCCAAAGTTGCCTAAACTGCTAAAAAACGACAGAGGTATATTTGCAAAAATAATAAGTGGTCCTTGCGTAATTAAAGTCGGAGATACAGTAAGTATTTGACTCTATTAATATTATTTATATAACAATAATGATAAAGTTACACTGTATAAATTTAATCCGTATTATGCAATAGAAAACTCAAGGAGACTAAGTGAAAAAGATATACACTCTGATAATGGTTGTTTTAGCAACGCTGTCTATTAACGGCTGTAATGCTACATCTACCGCAACACCTTCCAAACCTGTCCAAACACAGGATGTGCAGGTTTTTACAACACACAATACAAACAAAAAGGTTACTCCCAAAACAATAGAAGCTGCTTTTGATGCCATTGGACTGAGTGTTCCCGGAAACAATGATATGAATAAGCCGTTTAAAACCAGATTTGGTAAAGTGCATTATAAAACTTACAACCTTGCTATGTATATAAACAGTGAACTCACATATAAGATTATCAAGAAATATCCAAAATTTGGTGCATTGACACCTTTAACTATGTCTATCTGGGAAGACAGAGACGGCAATATGAATATAGCAACCTTGACGCTCAACGGAATGTCAAGAGCGACAGGTATCCCGAAAAATGATCCGGATCTAATAGAATATGCTGCTTTGATACAAACAGGACTGAAAAAAGCAATGCCAGACGGACATTTTAAAGACTTAAATTACACTGTAAAATTTCCAAAAAAATCATTTGCAATTGATATGGCCACAGAAGTAAAGACCGACCTGCCAATGGAAGACTATATAGAAGATTTTGAAGCAGAATTTGAAGGTGAATTAGAACCTTTGGGATTTTTGTTTCCAAACTATACTAATCTGCAAGAAGAAATATTTGATGATTACGATTTTCATGAATATGATTTTTTTCATACATATTCCATTTGCAAATTTGATGTAATATACCCTGTTTCAAAACTTCATCCCGAAGCAGGTGCCTGGGCACCGTGTTCTTTTTATCTTTACAAGAAAAAAAATGAATCAAAGATGTATATGGGATTTTTGGGTGTTGAAAACTGGATAAATACACTCGACATACAAGACGAAGAATCTATCCGTCCGTTAAAAGAGGCCCAGGGGATGATTGTCAAAATTTTAAAAGAAATGACAGAATAATTATTACAACTAAAGGTATTTTATGAATTTAAAAAGTTTTTTACTAGACTACGGAGAAAGAGTTCCGGGTTATGATGTAACCGTCATTAACGAGCGTGAGGCAAGAGCTGCTGCTGGCATACTTGGCTTGCTGGGAATGCTTGTAATTTTTATAGGAATAGGATTTGGACATGTCATCGTAGCAAGAGTCTACTTGACATTTTTGTTTATTGACTTTACAGCAAGGATGATTTCTCCCAAATACTCGCCCTCTTTACTGCTGGGAAAACTGGCTGTACAAAATCAAAAACCGGAATATGTAGGCGGTCTCCAAAAACGCTTTGCCTGGACTCTTGGCTGGCTGATATCTTTGCCTATGATGCAATGGTTTGTTCTCAACTGGGATATTACTTTTTACAAAGTACTCATCTGTGTACTGTGCCTTGCATTAATGTTTCTCGAAAGTGCTTTTTCGATATGTGTAGGCTGTATGATTTACAAGTTTATCACAAGAAAAAATCCAACACTCTGCCCGGGCGGAACCTGTGAAATGCGAATAAAAGAACCTATACAGAGATTTAATCCTATACAAAAAGCAGTAGCAGGTATAACAATCATTGCCCTTATCAGCGGTATTTATCTTGCTTTGGCAAAATTAGAACCAAAGACATTTTTCGGTGCGTTTCTTCATGAAGCCGTCTTAACAAAACAACAACTCCAAAAAGAAGAAGAATTAAAGTATCAAAAAGCAATGGAAAAAGAATTTGGAGATGATGATTTTTAAATATTATTTATAATATTTAATGACACCATCCATTTTTGAACCCATATTGAGCAGTATCATATCAGCTATAACCAAAGCGGCCATTGATTCACATACAACAGTACCGCGAATAGCAACACAAGGATCATGCCTGCCTTTGAGTGAAAAATCAACTTCTTCATTTGCTGTTGTAACAGTATGCTGCTCTTTGAAAATAGATGGCGTTGGTTTAAAATAGACATTAAGCACTATATCTTCCCCGTTACTGATACCACCGAGTATTCCACCCGAATGATTGGATTCAAATCCATTTGCACGTATCTGATCATTGTTTTGAGAACCGTGTACCTTGGCACTCAATACACCATCTCCAATCTCAACAGCTTTTACAGCATTAATACCCATCATAGCATCCGCTAAAACAGCGTCTAGTTTATAGTAAAGAGGCTGCCCCAAACCTACGGGTGTGCCTTTGATGACTACACGCGAAACACCGCCGACAGAATCATGCTCCTCTTTTGCTTTAAGTATTGCTGCTTTTTGTGCTTCTTCTTTATTGGCATCAAGTGCATAAATTACACTTTTCTTCGCACCTTCATAATTAAAATCTTCTGCCTGTATGCCTGCAACTTCACTGATACCGCTAAGCACTGTAATACCAAGCTCTTGAAGCATTAGTTTTGCAATAGCCCCTGCTGCTACTCTTGCAGCAGTCTCTCTCGCAGAGCTGCGCCCCCCGCCTCTGTAGTCTCGTATACCATATTTGTGAAAATAGGTAAAATCTGCATGCCCGGGACGAAACACATCTTTTATATTTGTATAGTCTTTGGATTTTTGGTTTGTATTGTATATAACCATTGCAATTGGAGTACCTGTACTTTTTCCCTCAAACACACCGCTTAAGATTTCAACCTTGTCTGCTTCTTTTCTGGCAGTTTCAAATTTACTCTTTCCGGGTTTTCTTCTGTCAAGTTCACTTTGAATATATTCTTCATCAATATTCAAGCCCGCCGGAACACCATCCAAAAGGCAGCCTAATGCTTTTCCGTGAGACTCTCCAAATGTTGAAAATCGTAATTTCATTCCAAAACTGTTCACTTTTTTTCCTTATTTAACATATCTACAGCAACTCTCGCTGCCTCTTGTTGTGCAATTTTTTTACTCTTTCCCTTTGCTCTGGCATACTCTTTATCTTCTATAAATACACCCACTTCAAATTCTTTTTGATGATCAGGACCACGTGATGCCAAAACTTTATACTCCGGCGTTATCCCGAAGCGGGCCTGTGTCAATTCCTGAAGTGTTGTTTTAAAATCACGGAACAAAGAATCCAAAGAGATCTCATCATGATTTTTTTCTATTAAATCAATGGCTATTCTTCGTACTTCTGCCAAACCGGCTTCCAAATATATTGCACCCATTATAGCTTCAAAAGCATTTGAAAGCAGAGAAGATTTTTCGCGTCCGCCATTATTGTCTTCAGCATTTGAAAGCAGTATATAATCACCCAGATTCAAAGCCCGTGCCAGTTTGTCAAAACCTGTTTCATTGACCAGTGATGCTCGAATTTTGGAGAGTTTTCCTTCATCAGATGTCCGAAACTTTTTAAAAAGATACTCTCCGACCACAAGGTCCAATACGGCATCACCCAAAAATTCCAATCGCTCATTATCGTAGGGCTGCTTATAGCTTTTATGTGTCAGCGCTTCGATAATGAGCTTTTTGTCACGAAACTCATATCCTAATTTTTCTTCCAATGTCTTTATATTTTTATGCATAAATACCTTCTCCTCATTGTGTTAAAGCCTCTTTGGCTTTTTGCGCCGCTTCTTTTGCCAATACATCGCATCGCTCATTTTCTTCATGACCGTCATGTCCCCGTACCCATATGGCATGAATCTTATGCGGTTTTGCCACTTCTATGTATTCTTTCCATAAATCAGGGTTCTTTACTTTTTTAAAATCTCTTTTAATCCAGTTTTGCAACCACTCATTGATTCCTTTCACCACATAAGAGGAGTCAGAAATTATATCGACCTCACAAGGCTCCTTTAGAGCACGAAGCCCTTCTATTGCACCTTTGAGTTCCATTCTGTTATTTGTAGTATGGAGTTCCGAGCCCCAAAGCTCTTTTTCACTTTTACCATATCGCAAAATAACACCATAACCTCCAGGACCTGGATTTCCCAAGGCACTGCCGTCACTGAAAAGAGTTATTTTCTTCACTGAATTCCTTAGCGTAATCTTTACTTAAACTGTACTCCACTCTTGCTGTATCTATCGCATGACATGAACTGCAACGGCTGAAAGCAAAAGGATATGTCCCTTTACAGTTATCACACACATACTCAAAACTGAGTGTTGCATTTGATTTTCCCTCAAGTTTTATCAGCACATCAAGCTCAAATATACTGCTGTTGTATGCAAGTTTCACATCACCTCTTGCAGTATAAAGTTCCCGCAGATAGCCATTGTCTGTAATTATATCCAAATTCAAATCTTTTGAATCACATCGCCAGAAGAGTTCTGTCAAAAGTTCGCTTTTAGAGATGTCAATATTTTTCCAGGCAAGTTGCGGATCTACCTGAAAAATATAATCAAATATCAAATAAGCCAGACGATGAGTATTTTTATATATCTCCAACAACTTCTGGACTTTTTCTTCTTTTGTCATATTCGGCGAATCAAGAGCTTCCAAAACATGCAGATATGCACGTTCAAGAATAACATCTTCTTGAAGTTCATCCAACGGCTCTAAAACTTCCAAAGCGGATTTATAATCTTTCATATACTCATACACAAGAAGCAAATAATGCAAAGCTTCCGGTGTACGGGGATTCTTTTTCAGAATTTCTAAAAAAACCTGCTTGGAACGTTCTAAAAATCCTGCTTTAAAATATGTTTTTCCAAGTAAGAACATTGTTTCTCTCGTATTTCTTTTATTTCCGAGTTTTAATATTTCATTATATATCTCTATACTTTTTTCATAATCGCCGTTTTTATAGTATGCACTCGCAAGAAGCAGCCATGATTTTTCTGACAGCCCTCCTTCAGCTATTAAAATTTTCAATTCGTTATGTGATGGTAAGGTACGAAACTGTTCCAAAAATTTACTTATTTGTTTAGAGTCCTCTTTTCTTTTATATCTCCCCCACCAATAAGAAAAAAAAGTAATTATAAATATAATGGTAAAGAAAATAATAATGGAAAAAAGAGGGTCTCGAAACTCTATAAAAAAAGTATTCATGAATTATATACCACCAATCCGTAATCATTTTTCAAATTATAAAATATTGCATCCGAAGATATTTCCAAATCTTTGATTTTCCCTAACTGTACAATGGAATTTTTGTTCACTTTAATTCCATATTCTCTGAAAAATCTTTTTACATTTACAAATTTTACATCTTCGACAAACTTATACTCAAACTCTGTATGAAGTGCCATTTTATCACTTACGAACAAGTGTTCATTTACATGTAACTGATCTGATGCATATTTAATTGGCAAATATCCCGAAAGATCTGTTAGAATATTTTCAACATGTTCATGTTTTTTTGGAAGTGTCTGTTTTTGAATAAAAATATATTTATTATTCAATTTTAACGTTGGAGTGTTTTTCCAATATTTATAGGCAGGATTAGAAATCCCCAGTTTTACATAAACCTCTTTCCAAAGCCAAAAAGAGTTTAATGTATTTGGAATATATGACAAAATTAAACTCCTTGTGAACTAGTATAAATATTATATAATATTTATTTAAATAAGTATATTAAGAAGCTTCATTGCCAAAGCTGCAACAGCTGCTAAAGAGCAGCTGTTACAAACTTAGTCACCACAAAACCGCCTATAACCAGCCATGCAAACATCGCACCGGCAGTATACAGCGGTGCCAAACCAAGCCCTTTGAATTTGGAAAAGATTGTTCCCATACCCAGTGCTGTCATTGCCATCGTTAAAAGAAAAGTATCAATTGTATTGATAGTATCAACAATAGCATGCGGTACCAAATCTAAAGAGTTAAATCCGGCCATACCTATAAAATATACTGCAAACCAAGGGATAACAAGCTGTAATTTACCGCCAGATTTTCCCTCTTTTTTTGCCTGCATAGACAAATAAATTCCCAAAACAATAAGCATTGGTGCAATCATAATAACACGAGTCATTTTAACAATCACTGCAGAGTTTGCCATAATTTCAGGTGCACCTGGAATAGAAGCAGGCACGGCTACAACCTGTGCCACTTCATGAATAGTTCCACCCGTATAGATACCAAACTGTTCCGGAGTCATATGCAAAAATCCTGTTGCCGGCTCAATAATTGATGCATACAAAACAGGATACAAAAACATAGAAATTGTACCAAAGAGCACAACCATTGAAACCGCTACTGCAGTTTTATACCCTTCTGCTTTTAAAACAGGTTCTGTTGCAAGAACTGCTGCAGCACCACAGACAGAGGCACCTGCTGCTGTAAGCATTGATGTGTCTTTATCCATCTTAAACGCTTTTATACCTAAATATGTTCCCAGTAAAAAAGTCGTGGAAAGCATAATCAGTGAAACGGTAAAACCACTGAGCCCCACATCCATAATCTGCTGAAATGTTATACGAAAACCATAAAATACGATTGCAAAACGAAGAATTTTTTTGCCTGAAAACGTAATACCGGTTCCCCAGGCACTCGGAATATGGTTATGTAAAGTATTTGCATAAAAAATACCTAATACTATACCGATAACAAGAGGAGAGATGCCAAGTGATTTGACAAATGCAATTTGCGCTATTGATGTTGCAGCAGCTGCAAAAATTGCAACAAAGATGATACCTGAAACAGTACCTTTTCTATTTTCTTTTGAGAATGCCATAGTTATTACCTTTTATTATAAATTTATAAATAGAGGCGAATTATAGCAAATTTTATGCTGAGGAGAAAACAAATTATTTATTTGCGAAGAATTTGATAGAAATCACACCATGGTGTGATTTCTTATTATTAAATTTATTTTGAGTCTAAAAGGACATTCTCTTTAGGAAAGACGAAAATTGTATGTCTCATTACAGAAATAAGTTTGCTAGGCTTTCCGTCTTTATCCAAAGCATATGCATGAATAGTAATAGGAATAATAGTATCCTTGCGTTTGTCATCAACCAACATCTCTGTTGTTCTAAGTGTTACAATTTTTTTCTTTTTAACACCAGGTACCACTCTGAAAGGTTTTGACGGTTTTACTATTTGAATTTTCCCTTCCATTCCTTTTGGAGGAATAACTTCAAAGAAAAACTTCATTGGTTCATTCTCAGTATTTTGCAATAAAAAGACATAAGAGTTTTCAACTGCAAATTTATTATTTGCAAGATGCTTGACAGAATAAAGTCTTGTCTCTTTATTGATATTTAACAGCATATGCTCTTTTGTCGTACTCATATATCCAAGTGCAAACATAAGACCCACAAGTAAAACCATATATGCTATGATTTTTGGACGGAAATATTTTGTTTTTCCCTTTTTCTCAGCAATCTCATACTCACTTGACCATGTCACGAGTGATGGTTTTCCAAGTTTACCCATAACTGTTGTACAGGCATCAACACATTCCAGACAGTTTATACATTCAAGTTGCAGTCCCTCACGTATATCAATATGAGTAGGACAGACTGTTACACATTTTTCACATGTCGTACATTCGGCATTTGGTTCTGCTGCTTGCAACTCTTTTTGTTTTTCAAATTTTTTATGGTGATGCTCGTCATAGATATGTCCGCCTCTGTTAAAGTCATAAATCGCCATAACTGTGTGTTCATCATAGAGTACTGACTGTACACGGGAATATGGACAGACATAAATACAAAAATTTTCTTTTAAAAATACAATGTCATAAATCAAAAATGCTGCAATCCCTACAACAAAACCAATCATCGTCAAATGCTCTCCAGGATTACTTAAATACTGAAAAAAGGTCTCCGGTGGAACAAAATACCACATAAAATCGGCTCCTGCAATCAATGCAAGCACAGTCCATATCATAACAGCTATCGCTTTTTTTACTTTGTTTTCAGGTTTTGACATATCCGGTTCTTGCTGCTTGTTTCCGATACGTTTTCGTAAATGCAATAATTTTGTTTCAATCAAGTCACGATAAATGACACGAAACACAGTTTGCGGACATACCCATCCACAAAAAACACGACCGCCTAAAACTGTCATACCAAATATAGTAATAAAAAGAAGCATCAATAAAAATGGCATCAAATACAACTCTTGCATATCAAACTGCACAAAAGCAAGGTCCAGTTTCATTTTGTCAAAACTCAATAAAAAGAAGTGGTGTCCATTGACTTTAATCCATGGCAACACCAAAGCTACTATTGTCGCCAACGCATAAACATAATAGCGTTTAATTCTCCAAGGGGTAGGTATCTCTATACTTTTTTTCTTTTCACTCATCTATTTCTCCTATTAAATTAATCTGGACATACTATTGTATTAATAACCTGAGCTTCGGCATCTTCTTGAGTATGCGTCAGCAACGAACCCGAAGCTATCTGTTTTAACTCTCTTGATTCAATGTAATCTTTTAGTGAACTTCTACTGACATTTAAAAGACGTGCCATTTCACTTACACTTTTTTTCTCTCTTATATACTCTATAATCTCATTTAAATAAATATCAAACTTAGAACTGGATCTGCTTCCTTTTGGTCTCCCTATCATTCTTTTAGCATCATTTTTCAATTTTTGCCGGAGTTGATCCATAAGCCCTAAAATCAACATTGCACTGCTCTCTTGTGAAATTATAACAGAGTGTTTTATAATATGCACTTTATATTTATTTTTCAACAAACAACTTACCATTTGAATTAAATCTTCCATATTTGTAGTTAAAACCCAAACATCATATATAAGCAGTATAGCTTCTTCTTTAGATTGAAAATAAGATGTTACATTTATGCGATCTTCCAAACGTTTATTTTGCGATATGTAATCTACAAATTCATCATCAACAACAAGATTATTAGTCGTTGTGTAAGAATTTATATATTTCAACTGTTCATGTGCAGATAAAAAATTTTTATCCGGACGGATATAGGCAATAGTCATTTAACGATTAAACCTCTCTAATAATTGATTTTCATCGTCATTATACACTTATTTGACGATAAAAGTCAATATTTTTTTTTATTATTTCGTCATTTTAGCATTTCTCGAACTTAAAAAGTGAAATTTAGACTGATAATACAGCAAATTTTATATCCAATAATGTTAAAATAATAAAATATTTAAATAAAAAGATTTTATATATGACAACAAAACAATACATCTTGGAAACTATCAAAAAACGCCCGCTTATCATCGATGGGGCAATGGGTACACAACTGCAGCAGCGTGATGATCAAATTCCAAAAGAGGCATGGGAAGGGAATGAGGGATGCAATGAACTCTTAAATGTTACAGCTCCTGAAATTATGAATGATATTTTTCATGCCTATCTGACTGCCGGGGCTGATTTCATCACAACCAATACCTTTGGTTCTTTTTCCTGGGTTTTGGATGAATACAACATCGGCCACCGTGCATATGAACTGACACGTGCCGGAGCCGAACTTGTCAAAAAACAGTGTGAAGCTTTTTCAACACCGGAGCATCCCCGTTTTTGTCTTGGTTCTATCGGACCGGGAACAAAACTTCCTTCTCTCGGACATATCACGTATGATGAAATGTATGCAGGCTATACTGAATTTTGTCTCGCCCTTATCGACGGAGGAGTTGATGTATTTCTCATTGAAACGGCACAGGACCCACTGCAGATAAAGGCTGCTTTGCATGCCATTCAGGAAGCCTGCAGACAAAAAGAGGTCGAAATCCCCATCATGGTTTCTGTGACCATCGAACTCAGCGGAACAATGCTTATAGGAACAGATGCCGAAACCATTGCCACCATTATGGAGCCTTTTGATATTCTCTCTCTTGGTTTCAACTGTGGAACAGGACCTGAGCAGGTACTCAAACATGTCAAAACACTCAGTGAACTCTGGGGCAAACCAATCAGTGTGCATGCCAATGCCGGTCTGCCGCAAAACCGCGGAGGCTATACTTATTATCCGATGGGACCTGATGAATTTGTAGCACAACAGGAGAAATTTTTAGAGTATGACGGCGTAAGCTTTTTAGGCGGATGCTGCGGAACGACACCGCAACATATCCGTGCACTTGTCAACAAGGTCTCGAGTGTTGTTCCAAAACCGCCATCAGGTTCACAACAAAACTCTATCGCGTCACTCTTTAATACCGTACCGCTTATGCAGGAACCCGCACCGCTGCTTGTCGGAGAGCGTTCCAATGCAACCGGTTCAAAAGCTTTTCGCGAACTGCTTTTGGCAGAAGATTATGAAGGAACGCTTTCCGTTGCACAACAGCAGGTCCGTGCAGGCGCACATGTTCTTGATGTCAATGTCGGATTTGCGGGACGTGATGAAACAAAAGATATGACAGAAGTCATGGCAATGTATGCCCAAAAAATTGCCCTGCCGCTTATGCCCGATTCTACCCAGACAAAGGGGCTTGAAACTGCCCTCAAACATATCGGAGGCAAGCCGATTCTCAACTCTGTGAACCTGGAAGACGGTGAACCGAAATTTGATGCAGTTTGCCAGTTGGCAAAAAAATTCGGGGCGAGCCTTGTCTGTCTGACGATTGATGAAAAAGGAATGGCAAAGACTGTTGAAGACAAAATCAGAGTAGCAGAGCGCATTATCGACCTCGCAACAAACCGTCACGGCATCAAAAAAGAAGATCTGGTTTTTGATGTACTCACTTTTACTTTGGGTTCCGGAGATGAAGAGTATTTTGATGCAGGGATTAACACTATTGAAGCAATTCGCCAGCTTCGACAAAAACATCCCGAAGTCGGAGCCATCCTGGGGCTTTCAAATATCTCCTTTGGACTGGACAAAGATGCAAGACCCTATTTGAACTCTATGTTTTTGCATCATTGTGTTGAGGCGGGACTGACTTCTGTTATTATCAATGTAAAGCATATTATTCCCCTGAACAAGATTCCCAAAGAAGATCAGGAAATTTGTGATGATTTGATTTTTAACCGCAAACCAAACGGCGAAGCGCTCTTTACTTTTATAGAACATTTCTCCTCCAAAGAAGCAGTTGACAATGATGCGGTAGATGAAGCCTATCTCAAAATGAGCGATGAAGAGAAGATAGCCAAACTCCTGATGGACGGGGACAAAGACAGAATGATTCCTCTTGTGGAAGAGGCTCGTCACAAAATTGCTCCTGAAAAAATAGTCAATGAGATTCTCATAGATGCCATGAAAGTTGTCGGCGAACTTTTCGGTTCAGGTCAGATGCAGCTCCCTTTTGTGCTCCAATCGGCGGAGACAATGAAAAAAGCGGTTGATCACCTCAAACCCTATCTCCCAAAAATCGAAAAAGAGACAGATACGACACTTATTCTTGGAACCGTCAAAGGAGATGTTCATGATGTCGGCAAAAACCTTGTCGATATCATTCTCTCCAACAACGGCTACAAGGTCATCAATCTTGGTATAAAAGTAGAACTTGACAACTTTCTTGAAACATTGGAAAAATCAAATGCACAGGCTCTCGGTATGAGCGGTCTTTTGGTAAAATCAACACAGGTGATGCTTGAAAACTTAAATATTTTACAGGACAAAGGTATTAAAATTCCGATTCTTTTGGGTGGTGCAGCTCTTACACGTGCCTTTATAGATGATTTTTGCCGACCTGCGTATGACGGCCCTATTTTTTACTGCAAAGATGCTTTTGACGGTGTCACCGCCATGAGCCGCATAGAAGCCGGTAATCTTGATACCAATCTGCATCCTGATGCACCTGAAATAGAGCGTAAAGAAGTCAAAGAGGTTATTATCCCGCCGTTGTCTGAAATAAAAATGCCTTCACGGGATGTGCCCGTACCGACACCGCCGTTTTGGGGCAGACGCGAAATTAAACTTACCTCGCAGCAAATAGAGATGGCTTTTGAATGGATAAACCATAAAATACTTTTCAAATCCCGCTGGGGCTACTCCTCAAAAGGCATGACAAAAGAAGCCTACCAAAAACAGCTTGATGAAGTTGTATGGCCCGCCTATGAAAAACTCAAAAAGCGTTTTATAGACGAAAAACTTTTTGAGCCGACCATACTCTATGGCTACTGGCCATGCAGAAGCGATGATACCTCCCTTTTGATTTTTGATGAAAGCGAAGGCTGGTTCAAAGAAGAAGATATCAACCGCGAACCGCTTGAACACATCATAGGACGTGCCGAAGAAGTTTTTACCTTTCCGCGTCAGAGAAAAAAACCCCACCGCGCACTCAGTGACTTTTTTCATAATGACAGACATGATGTCATTGCCCTAACCTGTGTGAGTGCCGGCAGTAAAATCAGTGATGCGGAGCGCGAAATATATGACAGAGGCGATTATACGGAGTATTACCAGTTTCACGGACTGGGGGTTGAACTTGCTGAAGCCCTTGCCGAAATTGCCCATAAACAAATACGCCTTGATCTCAACATTGCAAAAGATGAAGGAAACACTCTCGCCGATGTACGCATGAACAGATATCAGGGAAGCCGCTACTCTTTTGGCTATGCGGCCTGCCCTGACTTGGAGCTCAACCGTCCTTTGTTTAATCTTTTAAAACCGGAAGAGTTTGGAATTGAACTGAGTGAAACATTTCAAATACACCCCGAGCAGTCAACTTCGGCACTTGTTGTATACCATCCTGAGGCTACATATTACAATGTGTAGCCGACAGGTGTTTTTATAAATCAGGAACCTATTTCTTCTTTCTTCTGCTCTTTATCTGCAAATACTTTTGAAGCATTGTCCCAGTTAATATGTGCCCAAAAAGCATCCAGATATTTTGCTCTTTCATTTTTGTAATCAAGATAATAGGCATGTTCCCAGACATCACATGTAAACAGAGGCGTTTCATGATGTAAAAATCATCTCAACTATTCCACTGCTTAATAAACTACTGCAACCAAAAAACT
The DNA here is from genome assembly GCF_039667065.1 of Sulfurimonas sp. NWX367. Taxonomy (NCBI): domain Bacteria; kingdom Pseudomonadati; phylum Campylobacterota; class Epsilonproteobacteria; order Campylobacterales; family Sulfurimonadaceae; genus Sulfurimonas; species Sulfurimonas sp. NWX367. The sequence goes on from NZ_JALCZM010000003.1 coordinate 375,346, forward strand.
AAAATTATTTTAAATAGACCTCTATCATTTTACTCTTTGCCATAAAATTTATTCCGTAACCCAGCAGCTCCCAAAAATAATACTTTAGCGGTCATATTTCGTTAAATGATTAAACTTAATCACCTGGTTTAACACCTTTATATAATCCTCTCCCATTTCAGAATACTTATCAAGACCCTGTGTTATTTTATAGGGATCATCATACTCTAAACGCAGTTGACGAAGCCTGTGATATGCCTTTCCTGTTGCAATCATCTCAAAATAGGCACGTATAGCGTCTTCCAGTGTATCAAATTTTCTTAGCCATATCGTCTGTGTACCACCTCTTTTTCTACCTGCGGCAATACGTTTTTCATTTAAATGGGAACTCCACATTCCAAAAACATTGTTTGCCTCTTTGAAAAATCTCGAAGTAGCCCATGAACTTTCCATAGCAGCCTGAGCCAATACAATGCTTACAGGATGCGGTTTCAAACGTGCCAACAAATCCTCATCACTTGTCGCCTTATATTTTTTTTTCAAGAACTCAATCTCTTCTCTGTTTTCTTTATTCGCGATATCTTTTGCAATTCTTTTATATCTTTGCATCAGTTCATTATGTACTTTACGAATAATAGGAACCAGCAACATCAAAAATCTCTTTTTTTTCTCTTTTACAGACAGCTGATGTGTAGCTGCTCTCTTCTTGCTCTTTTTAATAATGAGACGCTCATCACTCAAAACAAGCAGAGATGGGCTTATACACAACATAAAAACAAATTTTATCACTTCTCTTTTTTTCCGAAATATTCATAGTCCATATATTTTATCCGATTTTTAATTTCAAAATACCTGGCAAAAAATTTTATTATGGCATATACACTGGCAATTGCTATAATCAGCACTGTAATATTAGCCGATACCCCCATAATAACTGCCAACTGATAAAAGAAACAGCTTGCAAAGAAAAATGCAGTTATCTGCAAAAATAAAAAAAAGATCGGTAATATTTTTGATTTTTTTCTTCTGTCATGCATATTTCTTTTCTCCTCTTCATTTTAAGCACACTCCATACAATACCAATCCCAACCATTGTAACTGAATGAAAGTAAAAGATATATAAATATCTTTTACTAACCTACCTTCTTCTGTATGAAAGAGCCTCAAGCATATGTTCTTTTTTAATCAAACCCGATTGAGACAAATCTGCTATTGTCCGAGCAACTTTTTGAATTTTTTTTATACTTCGAAATGACAAAGCAAACCTTTCTATGGCAGTCTGAAGTATTGTATTGGATGTATTATCCATCTTGCAAAATCTCTCCATATCTTTATCTGACAGATGTGCATTAAATACTTTTTGTCCACGTTTTTGGCAAAATATATGTGCTTCAATAACCGTTTTGTGCATTTCTTTTGATGAAAAACTTGGACAATCATTGACATTTACATTTTGCATCACCACATTTAAATCTATTCTGTCTAAAAATGGTTCAGAGAGACGGTTTTTGTATTTTTGTATTTCCAGATCACTGCACCTGCACTCTTTGTGTGAATCTAATAAATTTCCGCACGGGCAAGGATTCATAGCACCTACAAACAAAAACTTAGCCGGATATTCTACCTTTGAATTGACTCTTGAAATTCTTATTTTTGCATCCTGCATTGGTTCTCTGAGTGATTCCAAAACAGCTTTTGAAAAATGCGGTAATTCATCAAAAAACAGTATACCGTTGTTTGCAAGCCCTACCTCTCCTATTTTTGCCTTATGACTGCCACCGCCAAAAATACTTGCCGGTGTAGAACTGTGATGTGGATTTTTCAGTGTTCTGTGAGGTTTGAATTCCGGTTCATACCCTTCTAAAACTTCAAGCTTGGCAACATCCAGGATTTCACTCTCTGTCATGGGCGGAAGAATATAACGGAGTCTGTTTGCAATCATACTCTTCCCGCACCCGGGACTGCCTTCAAAAATAATATTATGAAACCCTGCCGCGGCTATTAAAGCCGCTCTTTTGGCAATTTCTTGTCCTTTGACATCGATAAAATCTTCTGTATACTCTTTTGTATAATAATACCTTTGTCCCTCTAACTGATAATACGGATAGCCAATTTCACTTTGTTCTATATTTGGCGTTGCAGTCTCCTGATTTTTCAAAAGACTGACAGCCTCATTGACACTTTTAACTCCGTAAAATGAAACATTTGGAATTTTTGACAGCTTTTGCAGTGATTCGTACGGCACAACAGCTTGCGATATAAGCCCCTGATTTGCCAAAGAAAGAATTAAAGGATAGAGCTGAATATTTTCTTTTACACTTCCGTCCAGCCCCAGTTCACCAAAGACAAACCAGCCGTTCAAGTCTGCATCACTCTCATTCAAAAGTATGAGCAAAGCCATACTCAAATCGAACTGTGAACCCGATTTTGCAAGTTCAGACGGAGCCAGAAGAAAAGTAATTCTCTTGGGAGGAAAAGAAAAATCATTGCTCAGGAGTGCAGATTTTACCCGCTCTTTTGATTCTGTAATAGCAGTCGATGCCATCCCTACTATAGAAAAGGACGGTAGTCCTTTCGTCAAAGTTGATTCCACATCAACGACTTTGGCATCTATTCCCTCATATGTTGCACAGCGAACTTTTTTCATTGAATCAACCTTCTTCTAGTTGCTTCTATCTTAGCTGAATGCTTTACATGTAAGGAATAATATGACAAATTGTCATTTTATTTGTTGTTTTTTTTCTCTTTTTGCATTTTTTTATACTCTTTTTCAAACTTCTTTCGTCTTGCATAGGAGAGTTTGTCTATAAATAAAATACCTTCAAGGTGATCCATCTCATGCTGAATAGCTATAGCCAAAAGCCCATCTGCTTCGAGTGTTTTTGTGTTCCCGTATCTGTCTTGATAATTTATAATAATATTTTCATATCGTTTAATATCTTCATAAAACTGGGGAACACTCAAGCAACCTTCTTGATAGGTTGTTTCTCCGCTTTTATGCGTCATAACCGGATTGATAATTTCAAGCAGGTTTTCAGGAGGCTGCTCTCCATCTTCATCAGGAATATTTAAAATAAGTGCCCGAATCGGATGTCCAACCTGAATCGCTGCAAGGCCTATACCGTTTGTGCTTATCATCAAAGGGTTCATGGCATCGAGCAATTCATGCAAAGAATCATCAAACTCTTTGACTTCGCAAGATTTTTCTCTTAGTTTTTTATCCGGATATTCTACTATAGTTAACTTCATCTCTTAAAAAATTTTCCTGCTTTTTATGATCTCAATGAGACAGCATAATCACTGTTTTTATCTTCATACGCTTTTTGGATACCGTCCATTGCACTGACTACAATCTCTTCAACAGAATTTTCAGGATTTACATCTGTCACACCGATAGAAATTTTTAGATGAATTTCTCTGTCTGCCAAAAAGAAATTAGAGTTTGAAACCAAATCACTTAGTCGCTCACTTGCCTTTTGGGCACTCTCTATATCTGTATGCTTCAGCAGCATTGCAAAGACGCCATTCCCGTAATGTGCCACAATGTCGCTTCGTCTTGAAGTTTTTAAAAGCAGTCTTGCAATTGTTCTGGTCATCAGTAAAACCGCCTTATCATTGTTGACGCTTTTCTTGAGCTCACGAGAAAGTTCTATCATAATAAGAGAACTTTTATGATTAAATTCTTTAATAAGCCCAATTTCCTGCTCAATTTTTGTAAGCAGATAACGTTTGTTATAGACTCCGAATTGATTGTCAAATATTGTCTCATTCTCAACATTTTTAACAATTTTAGCTGTATCATCATAGATTGTTTTCATTTGAGAGCTTTGTGTTTTCAAAATAGAATTCAGTTTGGAAACATCCCCCTCTAAAATACCGATTATATTCACAGCCTCTTTTTCACTAGGTACATTACTGAGCTCTTTTTTTCTTTTTTCTAAAATTTTTATCATTAAAGACATATTTTTGTACAGGTTGGCTGTTACCGTAAGAATATGCTTGATGGAACTAAATCCCTGTTTAAGATTTTGTTCCAAAACAATAGTATTTTCATCATCATTGTTCTCTTCAAGTTCCAAAATAGAGTGTATCTGCTTCCGAAGATTTTCGCTTTTATCTTCCAAAAGTCTGTCAAAATAGAGTGAAAAGTTATTGGGAGTAGGTGGTAAATTGTCTGCAATAAGTGCATTTAAAACCTCTTTTGCATAAATTTCAATATCACTCGAAGAACTCTCTAGATCCAGTTTTTTTATGACAGTTGTCTTTGCATTAGAGTTTTTCTGTACTTTTGATTTTAATCCACCTGCCATATTTTCTCCCTACTCTTTGTCGTTCTTAACTAACACTTCATCAATCATGCCATAATCTTTTGCTTCTGCAGCACTCATAAAGTTGTCACGATCTGTATCTTTTTCAACTGTTTCAATGCTTTGCCCGGTATTTTCTGCCAAAATTGCATTGAGTTCTTTTTTCATGCGAAGAATCTCTTCTGCCTGAATTGCGATATCAGTTGCCTGACCCTGTGCACCGCCTAAAGGCTGGTGTATCATGATTCTGGCATGAGGCAATGCATAGCGTTTGCCTTTTTCACCGCTTGAGAGCAAAAATGCACCCATAGATGCAGCCTGACCGATACAAATCGTAGCAACATGCGGACGAATATAGTTCATCGTATCAAAAATAGCCATCCCCGCAGTCACAACACCGCCGGGAGAGTTAATATAAAAATAGATATCTTTTTCGGGATCTTCTGCTTCAAGAAACAAAAACTGTGCAACAATAGTAGATGCCACAGCATCATTTACCTCTCCGCTGAGCATCACAATTCTGTCTTTTAAAAGACGGGAAAAAATATCATAAGAACGCTCACCGCGTCCTGTTTTTTCCACTACATAAGGAATATAGCTCATGGCTTACGCTTCTGACTTTTCATTCAAGAGAGCAGTTAACACTTTGTCTTCCACCATTGACATTTGAATTGCCGGAAGATACCCTGCCTCTTTATAATGTTCATATGCCTTTTGCGGATCTTGACCCATTTGCATTGCTTCATAGTAGATAGTCTGCATCACTTCCTGCTCTTCTACTTTTATACTCATCTCCTGTGCCAACGCATCTATAATGAATGTCGCTTTTACACTTTTTACTGCATCATCACGAAAGCTTTCACGAAGTTCTTCTAGTTTTTCAGGGTTTTCTTTAAGCTCTTTGATTTCATCTTCACTCATTTGCGATGCTTTTTTGTTGACAGCCATATCAATTTCCTGATCTACGACAAACTCCGGTAAATCAAAATCAATTTTTTCAACCAGCGTCTCTAAAAGTTTCGGTTTTAGCTCATCATTGTAAAGTTTTGCAAGTTTTTCCTGCTCAAGTGCTTTTTTTACTTCTTCTTTAAGTTTTTCCAAAGTTGCATCTTCTTCACCAGGAAGCAGTTTTTTTGCAAGCTCATCATCTATAACAACCTCGTCTTTTACTTTAATACCGTTTACTTTTACTTTAAATTCGGCATCTTTTCCTGCAAGTGTGTCTGAACCGTAGTTTTCAGGAAAAGTCACATTGATTGTAACTTCTTCATCTCTTTTTACGCCAATCAACTGATCTTCAAATCCTGGGATAAACTGTCCCGAACCGAGTTTAAGCTCAAAATTCTCTGCAGCACCACCTTCAAAAGCTTTTCCGTCTATAAAACCTTCAAAGTCAATAACAGCAGTATCACCCTCTTTCATTTTGCGGTTACGCTTGATGTCAACCAAAGGCGCTTGATTTTCAGCGATTTCCTTAATTCTCTCTTCAACCTCTTCATCTGTCACTTCAGGTTTTTCAAAATCAGGAACAAAAGATTTTACATTCTCTAAATTTATTTCAGGACGCATAGCTATTTTTACGGCTACCTCTATTTTATCATCACTTTTCTCAAATTTAGAAATAGTCGGCTCACCAATCAAAGATGCACTGTCAATGTTTAACTCTGTCAAGCCTTTTGCAAGAACTTCACGAAGTGCTTCTGCTTCAGCATCTTCAACAAGTTTTTCACCATATTGCTTTTTGATAATAGCAACAGGAACTTTCCCTTTACGGAAACCTTGAACATTCGCAGTTTTAGAGAGTTGTTTCGCAATTTTTTCTATCTTTTCATTCACCTCATCTCTTGAGATTGTTGCTTCAATTTGAGCATTTGCACCATTAATTTTGTTTGCTTTGATTTCCATCAATTTCCTTTTATCTGTATTGTATACACCATTATTTTGGACAATCATACCAAAAATGTGCTTTTTTTGCGATTAATTTTTGCATAAATTTGGTTTGAAATTTAAAATAAGCAGCCATAAAACGGCAAAATCTATCATCACATCTGCAAAATTAAAAACAGCAAAATCAAATCCGCAATGCCAGTAGACCATATCTACAACGCCCTCATGAACAAACCTGTCATAAATATTGGAAAACGCCCCTCCAAGAAGTATTCCCACCGGTAAAGCGTAACATAGCTTTTTGAGGTACAGTACATATACCAAAACACCACTTACAAGCAAAAGCTGAATATACTTTAAATACTCATTCAAAAATGCAAACATTGAAAAAGCCACACCCTTGTTGTAAACAAGTATCAGATCTATACACTCTGTATAATAACGAAAACCCTCAACAAAGAGACTTTTAATATTTTGATCGATGATAAATACACCTGCGATACTAAAGAGCAATATCGCCAAGAGGCGTAACATTTTATTACTGTTATTCATTGAGCGCTTTTTTAAAGAATTCTACGATTTCATTCATTTTTTCATTCATGATATCAGCTTCTTTACACTCCAAAAGAACACGCAGTTTGTTTTCTGTCCCTGAGTAGCGGATCAAATGCCGTATTCCTTTCTTCTCTAAAGCATGCAACTTTTCATCCAGAGAAGCAATTTCACTTAAAGGCTTTTTTCTCTTTACATGTAAGTTCACAAGTTTTTGCGGATATAAAGGAAATGGTCGTAAAAGCTCTGAAGCTTTTTTCTTTTTATCATTCAATAAGGCAAGTAGCTGAAGTGTTGCTACAAGTCCATCTCCGGTTTTTGCAAAATCACTAAATATAATATGCCCACTTTGTTCCCCGCCAAAGTTAATGTCCTGCTTTTTCATAATTGCCAAAACATGTTTGTCTCCGACATCTGATCGAAAAAGTTTCAAACCATTTTCTGACATGTAATCTTCAAGCCCCTGATTACTCATGACAGTCGTTACGATTCCTCCGCCTTTGAGCTTGTTTTGCTTATGTAGGTAAACGCCAAGTGCACCCAGAAGATGGTCACCATCTACTGCTTCTCCGGTTTCATCTACAACAACAAGTCTGTCAGCATCACCGTCAAGTGCTATTCCCAGATCGGCTCTATATCTGACAACACTCTTGCATAAATCTTTTGTATGCAAAGCACCGCAGTCTTCGTTAATGTTGAAACCGTTTGGTTTGTCATGCAGTACAATCACTTCGGCACCAAGTTCTTCCAAAACAGTCGGGCCTACTTTATAAGCTGCACCGTTTGCCGTGTCAAGCACTATACGCATTCCCTGCAGTGTCATATGCACAGGAAAAGAGTTCTTAAGCTGTACTATATATCGCCCTATCACATCATCAATACGTTTTGCTTTTCCTATTGCCTTGCCTGTAACCTGGGAGTTATTAAGAAGTGCATCGTTAAAATATATATTTTCTATCTCTTTTTCTGTCTCACTGGAAAATTTATCCCCGTGGGCGTTAAAAAACTTAATCCCGTTATCTTCATAAGAATTATGTGAAGCAGAAATCATAATCCCCGCATCACAGCGCATATTTTCTGTAATGTATGCTATGGCCGGTGTAGGCATAGGACCAACCTGAATGACATCATACCCAATAGCCGTCAATCCGCTTACAATAGCATTCTCTATCATGTAGCCGCTTCTGCGTGTATCTTTTCCTACAAGTATTTTATTTGTAACTGCCGACGATTTCAAATAAATCCCCGCAGCCATAGCAACCTTCATAGCAACCGGAGCACTTAAAAAAGAACCTGCCTCGCCTCGTACGCCGTCTGTGCCAAATAATTTCATATTCACTCCACTCAAAATATTCGATTTGCCGGTTTACTTGCAAGATTTAAAAAAAGAGACTCAGACCAAAAGGAGCATTCGCTCTCTTTTTTTGAAGCTTGAAAGTAAACATTCAGGACAATTTCAAGTATTTTACCACCCTTTAACTTAATTTTAATTATTTTTAAGGTAATATTTCGCACTTAAATTCCAAAAAGGACTCATTAAATGGCAAATCACAAGTCATCAATTAAGAGAATTCGCCAGACACTCGTTCGTACCGAACGTAATCGTTTCTATAGAACTCGTCTTAAAAATATCGTAAAAGCAGTTAGTTCAGCAGTTGAAGCTGGTAACAAAGAAGAAGCACAGGCAGCATTTAAAGTTGCAAACCAGCAAATTCACAAATTTGTAAGCAAAGGTATCTTGAAAAAAGAGACTGCTGCAAGAAAAGTAAGCCGTCTACACAAATCTGTAAACGCAATATAAGGCTAGCAACAAATGTTAGCAGATAAACTTACACCGTTTATCAACCGCTATAACGAACTTAGCGAATTGCTAAGTTCACCTGACATCACCTCTGACATCAAACGGATGACAGAACTTTCCAAAGAACAGTCTTCCCTTTTACCGATCGTTGAAAAGACAAAAGAGTACAAAGCACTTTTAGAAGAAATCAGTGACTCAAAAGAGATGCTCTCAGACCCGGAAATGGGTGATATGGCAAAAGAAGAGCTTAAAGAACTTGAACCTCAGGTTTCCGTTTTGGAAGAAGAGATAAAAATGCTCCTTCTTCCAAAAGATCCCAATGATGACAGAAATATCATTGTAGAGCTTCGTGCCGGTGCCGGTGGAGATGAAGCGGCAATCTTTGTCGGAGACCTGTTTGATGCCTATACACGCTATGCAGATTTAAAAGGCTGGAAAATAGAACTTTTAAGCAGTTCTCCTTCAGATGCAGGCGGATACAAAGAGGTTATAGCACTTATAAAAGGGGAACAGGTTTACAGCAGGTTGAAATACGAAGGCGGTACACACAGGGTGCAACGCGTGCCTCAGACAGAAAGTCAGGGCCGGGTACACACCTCTGCAATCACAGTTGCAGTTATGCCTGAGGTTGATGATGTTGAAATTGAAATTAACGAAAATGATTTAAAAATAGATGTGATGCGCTCATCAGGTTGTGGAGGACAGTCTGTCAACACTACCGACTCGGCTGTTCGCATTACTCACCTGCCTACAGGTCTGGTTGTCACTAATCAGGATCAGAAATCACAGCATAAAAACAGAGAAAAAGCGATGAAAGTCTTAAAAGCAAGACTTTATGACTTACAAATGCAAGAAGCGCAAGCCGAAGATGCTGCACAACGTGCCGCACAGGTAGGTACCGGTGACAGAAGCGGAAGAATCAGAACATATAACTATCCGCAGAACCGTATCAGTGATCACAGAATCAACTTGACACTTTACAGACTCAATGAAATTATGAGCGGCGGACTGCTTGATGAAATCATCGAGCCGCTTATTGCAGACCATCAGGCAAAAATCGTAGAGGCAGCAGGGCTCTAAAGGGCTTTGCTTTAACTTCGTTAACAAAGCTTGCAAATAGCTTTACAAGCTTACATGTAAAGCCGATGCAGGTACCGAAACCCAGAATTCAATGCTTATTCCGTTAAGTTTCATCGACTTTTTCAGAACCCAAACTTCAGTCTGGGCTGAAAGTGGCAGAAAAGTTGCAGCAGTCGGCACTGAAGTACCGATTCCTAAAAATGTACAGGTTAGGCTCAACGCTCCCTCGGAACCCGTACGTTCTATGCTAAAGCCTCAAGCTTATAAGCTTTACATGTAACCTAGCAATCTAAACTTCCCACTCTGTTTCAAAAGTTTTTTTCACACGCCCCTTAAAAGTAATCGTTTTTTCATTTACACCCAAATAGAGTGTATCGCCACTTGTCGGATAAACCTCAATATTGTTTTTGACTTTGCCCTCTTTGTAAGCTCTGTAAAAGCAGGCAGCCATTCCTGTCCCACAGGCCAATGTTTCATCTTCCACACCGCGTTCATAAGTACGGACTCTCAAATTGCCGCTTTCTACATGCATAATATTGACATTTGCATTATAAACATAGCGAAGTTCTCTTGCCTCTTCTGTGTCAAAATCTTCTATAGAGTCGGTATATCGTACCAAATGCGGCACACCTGTATTTATCAGCCACCAAGAGTGTCCGCCAAATTCTATACCGGTTTCAAGAATCTCAGGAGCTGTCAGTTCGCTTGTCACCATAGCATTTTTGGGAGTATTTTCTTCGACTTCTGCGCCAATAACACCGGCTCCTGTCATAAACTGCATTTTTGCAGGTGCAAGGTTATGATTGTACGCATAATGGGCACATGCCCGACTGCCATTTCCGCACATATCCGCATGACTTCCGTCAGAATTATAAAACTCCCATTCAAAATCATACTTTTCATGAGGCACGATGACTATCAGTCCGTCTGCTCCGATGCCCTCTTGACGATGGCATAAGACTTTTGCAAGCTCGTTGCGCTCTTGTTTTTTATCATCATGAAATATTACAAAATCATTTCCGTTTGCACTGTATTTGCTTATTTTCATTTTTTGTATATCTCCTTTATCTTCTCTACAAATTGCTCTACCTCATTTTGCAGATGTTTGAGATTTTTTGAATTGTCTATAATCCATGTCGCTTTGTTTTTTTTCTTATCAATCGGCATTTGTGAAGCAATTCGCTTCAAAGACTCCTCTTCTGAGTAACCGTTACGTTTCATAAAACGCTCAAGTTGAATATCTTCGGGAGTATAGACTACAACACTCTCTTTTATATCATAATTGGAATTTTCAAAAAAAAGCGGGATATCTATAAGATAGGGGAATTGAAATTTATCCTGCTTTTCACTGCGTTTTTCTATTTCAGCCTGTATTTTAGGATGCAGATACGCTTCAAGTGTTTTTTTCGCGGCAGGATGAGAAAAAATATAACTTCCTAACTTTGTTCTGTCTACTTTTGTACCGTTTACATACTTACTTCCAAAAGTTTCTATCACCCATTCTACAGAGTCATCGAGAATTTCATGTGAAATCGTATCTGCATCAATAACCCGCATTCCGTTCAGTGCCAACAGTGAGGCTACTGTACTTTTTCCAGTAGCAATGCCGCCTGTCAGTGCAATAGCATACTCATAAGCCATTAGTTTTTAATAATGCCCAGATACTCTTTTCTCACATTGTTTCCGGTAGCAAAAGCAGCAGGGTGAATATCACAGTTGTAATATTCTAAACCGTCAAGAAGATCTGTTCTTTGTAAAATTATATCTGCTGTTGGATGATACTCTTTTGATGCCAAAAGAGCTGTTTTTCCATTACCTAGGTTATATGGCATAATGATTTTTGCATATTTGCCTAAAATTTGCATAATTCTTTTGTTTTCAGGTACATCATCCAAAGAAGGGTGCGCTGTTACCAAAAGTCCCTCTTCGTTTAACACACGATTAAAATGCGCTAAAACTGCAGCATCTGTCTCAAGTTCTGAGATCACTACATCATATTTGTCATCGGCAACCTCACGAAGCAAATTTATATCTGCTGAAATTACATCGCAATTGATATCATCATATTTATATTTTTGTATCTCTTGCACAAAGCCTGCCGAGTTTGAACTGATGATTAAAACATTTTTAGGTTCTTTATGTGTACACAATGGTACATGTACCATCATTTCGTTATATATAAAATCTTTCATTCTTAAATTCCTGTTATGGGCTTTGCCCGTAGATTAATTAAAAGCGATTTTAGCATATTTGGATTAATTTTACTTAATATCGCTATAATTACATAATATTTATAAAAACTTAAAGGTATAAAATGGATTATAACAAAATTAGAAAGTTTTGCAGAGTGTTTCGCATTGCACTTGGTCTTGCTCTCATTATTGCAGGCTTAATCACAGGCATAGTATGGTTCTATCTTGGACTTATTCCTCTCATTGCGGGCTTGACTAACTTCTGTCCACTTTGTATCATTTCAAAAAAATGTGATTTACCACAAGATTCGGAGTCAAAATAATGAGTCAAATTTCGTATAAAGACGCGGGTGTAGATATAGATGCAGGAAACAGTTTTGTAGAAAATATAAAACCTCTTGTCAAAAGTACAAAAGTTCCCGGAGTCCTTGGAGGCATCGGCTCATTTGCCGGTGCCTTTGAATTGCCAAAAGGTTTTAAAGAGCCTGTCATGCTTGCGGCAACCGACGGTGTCGGCACAAAACTCAAACTTGCCATTGACAGCGGTATTCACAATACTGTAGGTATTGATTTGGTTGCAATGTGTGTTAATGATTTAATCTGTAACTTTGGAACTCCGAGTTTCTTTCTTGATTACTATGCAACCGGAAAACTCGATGTAAATGTAGCAACCAATGTCGTTGCAGGCATAGCAGAGGGATGTATCCGCAGTGAATGTGCACTTATTGGAGGAGAAACAGCTGAAATGCCGGGAATGTACTCCGAAGATGACTATGACCTTGCCGGTTTTGCAGTCGGTGTTGCAGAAAAATCTGAAATGGACAGAGTAAGCTTGGTTCGTGCAGGACACAAACTTATAGCACTTCCAAGTTCCGGACTGCATTCAAACGGTTTTTCTCTTGCAAGAAAAGTGCTCTTTGAAAAAATGAAACTCAACTTTGATGACGACTTTCATGGTAAACCGCTGATAGAAACTCTCTTGGAGCCGACAAATATCTATGTCAAAACATTCAAAGCACTTAAAAACGAGATAGTAGCTATGGCACACATCACAGGTGGCGGCATTGTAGAAAACCTTCCACGTGTACTGCCTGAAAACTTAATGGCAGAAGTAAAAGAAGATGCTATTAGGGTTCTTCCTATCTTTGAACTTATGAGCGAGCATGTAGCTCGTGATGAGATGTTTAGAGCATTTAATATGGGTGTCGGAATGATACTTGTCGTTGAAGAAGCAAATGTTGAGAAAGTCTTGGCATCTGCACAAGGATCTTACCTGATCGGGGAGATAAAAGAGGGCAAACGCGAAGCTAAGCTTGTATAGCTTTTTTTATTAAAATTAGATATGGTATATATCAATGAAACTCTACATCCTTCGGAATCGGCACATAAGTGCCGACTGCTGCAACTTTTTTCTGTCACTTTTCAGTCCATACTAAAATATAAATTCCGAGAAGTCGTTGAGTTTTTAATGGAATTAAAGTTATATATTGGGTAGTAATCTCAAAAAATTCCTGACTTCCGCGATAAGGCACACATTTTCAATTTTCAAAAATATCAAGGATTTGCTTCTGAATCGGTGATGGATTTATAGGTACTAATTCATCATCAATTTTTAAAGCTGTAATATGTTCAATAATTTTTCTTAGTAATTTCTGCGAGAACTTAAATCTGACATCATGCAACTTTAATCTTCTTTCAAACTCTTTGTAAACTGCA
>NZ_JALCZM010000004.1:0-155647 GCF_039667065.1 Sulfurimonas sp. NWX367
ATGATAACAAATTCTATGAATATATTCCCGAGGCACACAAATCGTGCCTTTTTATCCTCTGAAAGTACCTATTTTACGAGGTTAAGTTTTATTTAAAAAGTTATCGCGGAAGTCAGGAATTGTACTCTTTGATGTATCGCCCATTTTTCGCAACATGAGCAGTACCAGTCTTTCCGCCTATCTCTAAGCCTTGCGCCTTTGCATTTTTACCTGTACCTTTTTCTACTGTCTCTATCAAAATCTTCTTTATTGCATTGGCAGTTTTGGTATCTATCACTTTTTGAGGTTTTTGTGCTGCGCTATTGGCAACTATTCTAGGTTTTATGAGTATGCCATCATTGTTAAAAACATTGTAGGCTTGCAGGAGTTGCAGAAGATTAACTTTTACTCCATATCCATAACTGGTAGTCGCTTTATAGATTTCATATTTCAAACGCTTACTATCAGGAATAAAACCACCGTTTTCAACACTCAAGCCATCTACTGTATGTTGTGTAAAACCAAATTTTACAAGCCCGTCGTAATAATCTTGTGCGGGCAACTTCTGTGCTATCTGTACTATACCTATATTTGAAGAGTATATCACTACATTTGCAGCACTCAGCCAATCAAATGGATGATGGTCAGTTATAGTTCTTCCTTTAACCTGATAACGCCCTTGGTGTCCATTAATAAGATCATCTGGAGTAATAAGTTTTTTCTCTAATGCTAAAGAAAATACAACCGGTGCCATAACAAACCCAGGTTCATATGTGAGATTTGCTATGCGGTTTTTTGGAAAATCTTTCACTACATTACTGTTAGAATCAGCCAGACTAAGAATCTTTCCTGTTTTTGAATCCATAACAGCTACTGCAACAGCCTTTGCCTGAAACCTCTTTTTCATAGATTGTGTGAGAGATTGTAGTTGTTTTTGCAGTGAGGCATCAAGTGTGAGTGGTATCACTTTTGTAACAGTTACATTCTCTCTTGCGCTAATAATAGAAGCCAAGAGTAAAAGTAGAACGAATATATTTTTTTGCATAGTGAAAATCCTTTTTTAAATTTTGTTCGTATTTATAGCTTAAAATGGATTTTCATCATCCATATCCATATCTTAGAACCTTTGAAAATATCTTATCTCTATATCTCTTGTGCGATTTCCCACCAATATGATTTTTTTGTACATTCTGATTTTTCTATTTGTTTACGATGATATAGTATTCTTTACTATGGACAGATATTGTCAAGAAAGTTGTTTTTATTGCTGAAATACGATGTTGTTTGTATATATGCTCTCATTACAAGATTGATATTTTTCATAAAAACAATGTTTTGTTCATTTACACTTTGCAAATATTTTGTAATCTCATTGCCATATTCTTGAATAGTTACTTCAAAAACTTTTTTTGGAGCTGGAAAACCAGCACCACCACCTGCATAAGAGTGCAGGTCTAAAATTTCTGTTGCTTTTATGTCAATACCAAATTGAGTAATATCAATAGCTTGATCTTCTTTATATGTCAGTCCAAGTATACCTAAGATTTTTGTGATACAGGGAACTCTAATTCTAAAATAGTGTGTTGAGCAAGATAATTTAGCATGTTTGTTTTTCCTTATTTGTATAATGAGGAGATTGTAACAGGAAAAATAGGCATACTATGTCTATAAGATATATTTGTTATAGTCTTGAGCAAAAAATTTATGAAAGCAAGATACCTTTTTTTCTAATTTCCTCTTTTAAAAGTTCACTTGCACTATTAAGATGTATCAAATCAATTGGCAAATCTAAATCTTTAAGCAAAAGGTATTTAAAAAATTGCACTTTCGCTTTTTTAAAACCATCTTTTGAGATGTTTGCATCAACTGCTATATCAAAATCACCTCCTGCTTTTGCATCATCTATTCTGCTTCCAAAAAGTATGAGTTTACATACTCCAAAAGCCTCTTGTGAAGCTTTTTGAAACTCATTTTTGAGGTAGTTCGATACTCGCATCATATCTCCTTATAAAGGCAAAAACTTTAAAAACAACATCTTCTAAAAACACAAATTGCTCTACACAATATTTCAGATCATTTAAAGCCTCTTGAAGTTCATCTGGATAATCATGTTCTAAATCATTTCTGACATTTCTAAACTCTATCCATCTGTCTAAAGAGATAATCTCCTCTTTTTCAACGAGTGTCAATACCTCACTCATTTTAGAATAACTAATACCTGCACTATCAAGTAAACTTGAAAAAACTTTTGCTCCAAGATAGTCTTGCAGGGCAGAAAACCGTTTTAAATATGCCTCTAAAACAGCTTTTTGAGGAGTATTCAGATAAAAAAACTGCTCCTTAGAAAAATCAAATTTCATTGTTTCAATAAACTCTTTATACTCTTTGAGTGCATCATAGTGTTTTTTGACTTTTTGAAGTTGCCTGTGTAAAACATTCATACGATTTCCTTTGAAGTATTATAGCAAATATGCTCTTACATCAGTTTCAATCTTCTCTCTCAAAGAATCAGGTGAAACAACTTTCATATGTGGAATCCACTTTTTTACAAGATCTTCTATCTCCATCTCCTGTGTTACCGTAAATGAGAACAATACACTTCCATCATTCTTTTGCTCTATAATCTTTTGAGAAGGTAAAAATTGTTTCATCTTGAAATATTTTGCTTTCTTTGGGCTTACTTCTACCACTACCTCTATAAGGTGTTTTCTAAAAGATGGCGTATATTTGGGGTAGGGGGTTTGTATGGTTTTTACAAAGTCAACTATATCCGGATTATGATGAAATGTTTTTTTATGAAGCACAATATCTGTAATGTTTGTAACTCTAAAAATACTAAAAGGATATGCCTCATTTGCATTCTCACCCACAAGATAAAAGTTTTCATTGATAAAGAGAATTTTATAAGGTTTGAGTTCATAACTGCTCTCTCCTTTTGCTTCTTGTTGTGTGATGGTGATATATTGCTTGTATGTGATTGCTCTCTCCATCTCACGCAGAAGCTTGACATCCTGTTTCTTTGTTTCAAAAGGTTTTGTGACAAATTCATAACACTCTTTTGATTTTTGGATTTTTGTATTGATAATTTTCTTATCATTCTCATCTATATTTAAACTCTCTAAAATATTGTTTCTTTGTGCAATATTAAACGTCTGTACCATTAAAGCTAAGGTGTCTTGGTCTAAAAAGTTGTTAAAGATCTCTTTTGTTATCGCTTTATAACATCCCTTTTCACCCTTGCCACCGCGAATAAGATCAAAACTCTCAGGAAAATACTCTTTGATTACATCAAGATCTCTACGGATTGTTTTTTCACTTTTTCCAAACCACATTGCATCGTTTTGTAAAACATCAATACAAACTTTTTCTCCACTGTTAAATCTTTTTAAAAGTTCTAAAACTCTCGCTGTTTGATTGGTTGTCATAACACACCTTCAAATTGTTTTAGAAAATTATAACCTTATTTTTGGTCATATTTTGTCTAATGGTGATATGAGTAAGATTAAACCCAGAAAAAACTATATCTTTTTCTGGAAAAGATAAGAAGGAATTGCCCTAATGAAGCTCTATGATAAGGTATTTAATTTTATTGCTGGTCATGGTAGGGGGGTGGGTATATTCTCCAAGTTATTAATTTGAAAATTAATCCTTGCCAAGCATCAGGAATTTCTAATAAAGCATCTTTAATGCTTCTTAGACTGCATCCGTTAAGAATCTGTTTGGAGTGACCTTGTTTTTGCATTGATTTTCGTAATGTATCCATATCAACTTGGCGGATAAGCTTTATTTCTATAAAAAAAGATTACAATACGTTTATAATTCTAAGGAGAAACAATGAAAATACGAAATCTTTTATGTCTGAGTGGAATGCTTCTGCTTTCAACAACACTCTTTGCCGGCGAAGTTCCTGAGGAAGCGGATGCTTCTCGCGCACATATTGAGGCAAAACACCATGAAGAAGGAAACCTTTATATCGTTGCCAAAGGACTGTTGAGTTTAGGTGACAATTATACGGAAGAAGCAAAAGGCACAGAACCTGAAGCGATTTTAAAAGGTGACACCGGACAGGGTTTCGGAATTGATTTGGGATATAGACTGGGCTATGGTTTTGCTACAGAATTTGATTTTTCATACACACATACTACGGTTACAAAATCTGTTGTCGGTGAGGCAGATGTAAGTGCGGGAGCAGATTATTACAGTTACGGTATAGATTTGCTGTACGGATACCATGTAAATGAGGAAATTGTTCTTTTTGGAAAAGCAGGATGGGAAATTGAGAAAGAAAAAATCAGTGCTTTTGGTATTGACGGAACCAATGACGGATTTACCTATGCTGCCGGAATGGAATACGGTCTCTCTTCGCATTGGGCACTCATAGGAGAGTATGAAGGCTCTTTAATAGACGGTCCGCGCGGAAATAACATTTTTGCCGGTGTCAGTTATACTTTTTAAAACATTCAGACAGTATCTGTGAGCAGAATCTTTCTGCTCACATAAAAAAATACTGTTTCTTCTCCTTATCGCTTAACTGGATAAAGCAGTCCCCTCCTAAGGGATAGCTCGTGGTTCGAGTCCACGTAGGGAGACCAAAAAAAGGCAAAACTTTTGAAATACTTTTTCTTTGCTTTATTGTTTTTTTTACAACTTCATGCACAAATTACTGCGTATAAAATTACTCCAGACAATACTTTACATGTAACAAAACAAAAAATAAAAATACTTGATGCAAAAGTGCTGCTTTTTAAAAAGAAAAAAGGGATTCCTTTTCATGAAATTTCAGACCTTGTTTATGAAGACGGGGTTGTATATTTTGTGAGCGATCAGGGATATTTATATAAGTTTTTCATAAATATTGACAAAAATAAAATCAGCAGTTTGCAATATCTGGATGCCTATGTTTTGAAAAATAAAAAAGGGCAGACGTTAAAAAAGAAAAAGAGAGATGCCGAAGGGTTGGCTCTTTGTAAGAATAATTTGTTGATTTCCTTTGAGCGTAAACAGCGAATTTGTCTGTATAGCAAAAACGGCGTTAAAATAAAAAAAGTAAAATTACATCAGGATTTACAAAATAAAGACAATTATGCCAGCAAAAACAAAGGGCTCGAAGCCGTTACATGTAATGACAAATATGGTGTTGTGACGGCACCGGAACTGCCGCTGAAAAATACAGATGTAAAATATCATACACTTTATACGAAAGATCAAATATTTAAATTCAGTGCTGGTGGCAGTATAGTAGGCATGGAGTTTTTTTCAGAAAATACTGTTTTGGTACTGCTGCGTGATTTTAGTTATTTGACACGCAGACGGGTAACTGCTTTGATGAAAGTATACTTAGATACATGCAGTGAGTCCAGAGTGTGCAAAAGTGAAGTTTTAGCTAAACTCGACTCTGCAGACGGCTGGAGACTGGATAATTTTGAAGGCTTGACACATATGTATGCAAACAAATATTTGATGGTCAGTGATGACAATGAGAATATGCTGCAAAAAACACTTTTGGTGCTTTTTGAAATAAAGCCCTAAGTGTTGATTTTATCTTTAATCACTTTTGCAAGTTCACAGCATTGAGTGATTTTTTGCATATAGTTTATATCATTATTGAGTAAAATTTTTACAAAAGCACTCCCGACTATGACCCCGTCAGCACCTTGCACTTTTTCTTTTGCTGTTTTTTCGTTTACACCGAAACCTACATATACGGGTGTTTTGGTGTATTTTTTGATAGAGTGCAAAAAAGGCTGCAGATCTTCTGCCGTACCTGAGCCTGTAATACCGGTGTAAGCAACCATATAGATGAACTTTTGCGCATCGCTGACAACAGTCTGTATCCTCTCTTCGCTGTCTGTAGGTGCAACAAAAGAGATGTTTGCAATACCGTTGCTTTGAAATAAATCTTTGTATGTCAACGCCTCTTCATGGGGAACATCCGGAATAATCAGTCCGTTTATGCCAAGTTCTTTTGCCAAAGGAATGAGATTTTGCATGTTTTGCTGGTAAAAACTGTTGAAATAACCCATCCAGAGTGTATCTACCTGAGGGGCAATCTCTTTGGAAATTTCAAGCAAATCTTTAAATTTAAATCCAAGTTCAAGTGATTTGTGATTTGCTTTTTCTATGAGAGGACCATCAGCTACAGGGTCTGAAAAAGGAACACCGAGTTCCAAAGTGTCGACACCGCTTTGTGCAAGGGCGAGACTCAAGTCAACTGTAAAAGATTTTTCCGGATAGCCGGATGTTATGTATGCTACTAAGTTTTTCAAATTATTTTTCCAAGTCAGGGATTTTTAATAAGGAGTATTTTATTTTACTGAGTTTGTTGTTCTGTCTCAAGTCGTCATTCCAAACAGCAAACATATCACTGATATTTAACAGCCAGTCTGTTGTTTCATCACTGACAGGCGGTTTTTTTTGACGTAAAGATTCAAGCTCATCTTCAACAAAAGCAGCCAGTTTATTCATTGGTATGATTTTCAAATAACCGCTTGCTGATTTTATATTATGAAATACACGAAAAAGTTCATTGACACTTCTTTCGTACATATTGGGTTTTGAAAGGTCAAGAATCATAACTTCCATGCTCTCAACCATCATAGCATAGTGATCCAAAAACTCATCAATAATTTCAAAATCAAAGTTTTCTTCTAAATCACTTCTTATACCCATAAAATAATTCTCCTGTATAGTTCAGATTATAGCAATTTTTGGCTAAAATACATCTATATAATATAATAAAGAGTTTTAAAATGAGTAAAAAATTAACGATAACAGCTATAAAAAAAAGAAAGGGTGAAAAGCCTTTGGTAATGATAACGGCCTATGACGCACTCTTTGCAAAACTGCTCGAACCAAGTGCAGATATGATTTTGGTTGGTGACAGTTTAAATATGAGCTTTGCAGGCCGCAATGATACAATCAGTACCACATTGGAACAAATGATTTATCACACAAATGCCGTTTGTAAAGGGGCACCAAACAGTTTTGTGATTTGTGATATGCCTTTTGGAACCTATACATGTAAAGAAGATGCTTTACATAATGCTATAAAAGTTTTTCAAAAGACACCGGCAGACTCTGTGAAGATAGAAGGCGGAACAGACAAAGCAGAGATTATTCAACATTTGACAGAGAACGGCATTGCAGTATGTGGACATATAGGACTTTTGCCACAGTCGGTAAGAAGTGAAGGCGGATACAAAGTCAAAGGGAAAAGTGCTGATGAAAGAGAACAACTCCTCAAAGATGCCAAGGCAGTTGAAGAAGCAGGTGCCTTTTGTATGGTGATAGAAGGAACAAAAGCCGAGGTTGCAAAAGAGGTTGCACAGAGTGTGACGATACCGGTTATAGGAATAGGTGCAGGTGCTGATGTAGACGGCCAGGTTTTGGTATTTTCTGATATGTTGGGATTTTTTGAAGAATTTACTCCAAAATTTGTAAAAAAATATCTTGAGGGGGCTACTCTGGTTAAGAAAGCTTTGCAAGAGTATGCGGATGAGGTTGTGAATCGTAAATTTCCGACAGAGGAACATATATACTAATGGAAAGAGTTGTAGATATTGAAACTTTTTCTCTTGAAGAAGAGAGCAGCGAAGTTACATTACGTCCTGATGCCTGGAGTGAATATATAGGGCAGGAACAGATTAAAAAGAATCTTGCTGTTTTTATAGAAGCTTCAAAAAAAAGAGACGAAGCACTTGATCATGTTTTGTTCTACGGACCTCCTGGACTTGGTAAAACAACTTTAGCCTTGATTATCGCCAATGAAATGAATGCAAATATTAAAGTAACAGCCGCACCGATGATAGAAAAAAGCGGTGATTTAGCAGCAATTCTGACAAACCTGGAAGAGGGGGACATTCTCTTTATCGATGAAATACACAGGCTCTCTCCTGCCGTTGAAGAAATTCTATACTCTTCTATGGAAGACTATAGAATAGATATTATCATCGGCAGTGGTCCTGCTGCACAGACGGTCAAGATTGATTTGCCTCGATTTACGCTTATAGGAGCGACAACACGGGCGGGAATGCTTTCAAATCCATTAAGAGACAGGTTTGGGATGAGTTTTCGCATGAATTTTTACAATCAGGAAGAACTGGCAAAAATCATTGTGCAGGCATCGAATAAGCTCGAATGCCAAATCATTCATGAAGCGGCTCTGGAGATTGCAAAAAGAAGTCGTGGAACACCACGTATTGCCCTGCGTCTGTTGCGTCGCGTGAGAGATTTTGCGGAAGTTGCCGATGAAAAAAATATAAACCATCAGCGTACCCGATATGCATTGGATGAACTGGGCATCAATTCACACGGTTTTGATGAAATGGATCTGCGTCTGCTGACGCTTTTAGCAAGTGCCAAAGGACGTGCAATGGGGCTGAGCACTATCGCGGCAGCCTTGAGTGAAGATGAGGGAACGGTAGAAGATGTTTTGGAACCGTATCTGCTTGCAAACGGTTATTTGGAACGGACAGCAAAGGGCAGACGGGCAACACCCGCAACCTACGATGTCTTAAATATGTCATGTGTAAATGAAGACGGGACACTTTTTTAGATGAAATCACAATATTTTATAGCTGTTTTGTTTGCTACATCTTTGTACTGGATGTATCTTCTGTATGAACCTTTTTTGCTTGTGATGACTATTGCCGCTTTATTGGCAATTTCTACGGCTACGATCAATAACTATTTTGAAGAGTTGTTTTCCTCTCGTTTGTTGGCGGCATTTGTATCAAGTCTACTGCTTGCCATGCTCTTTTTTGCACCGCTTGGTTACTTTTTGGCAACACTCACAATCAAGCTGAACAATTTGGAGCCGAGCAGTTTGCAAAATATAGAACTCTATATAAACGGGCTGATTACCAATCCACCGAAATTTCTGCTCTTTTTAAAACCTTATCTTGCAGATTCTTTAAAAGGAATAGATATCAACAGTTTGACTACAAATGCTTTACATGTAGCTGCAAAAATTGGAACATTCAGTGCAGGTTTTGTAAAAAATGCTTTTTTGGTCATTGTTTTTTACTTTTTTGCTTTGTATAACGGTTCTACAATTGTAGAGTTTCTCAAACGTGTTGTCCAGATGTCTGTTGAAGACAGTACTTTACTTGCACGGGAACTCTCCGTTGTTATGAGTGTTGTTTTTTATTCCATCATCGCTACGGCAATGTTTGAAGGTGCACTCTTTGGTATAGCAGTCTCTTTTATGGGCTATAATGGCCTGCTCTTTGGCATTATGTACGGATTTGCTTCTTTACTTCCTGTTATAGGAGGAATTTTAATGTGGCTTCCGTTTATGATTTATGAATTTTCGGTAGGACATAATGCAAATGCTGTTTTTATAGCACTCTATTCAATTATTGTGATTTCAATTATAGCAGATACTTTTGTGAAGCCTTTGATAATTAAGGAGATAAACAATCGACTGCTCAAAGAGAGTGATGCACAGCTCAACGAACTTGTTATTTTCTTTGCAATTATTGCAGGGCTGACAACTTTCGGATTTTGGGGAATGATTTTAGGGCCTGCAATAACAGCTTTTTTTCTTGCAATTTTAAAACTTTTTGAAGCCAGAACGCAAGAGTGTGAAACAAAAAATCAGGTATAAATTTCGGGTTTGTCGTTTTTCCATCGACGATGGAGCCAAAACCAAAACTTTGGCTCTTTTTTGATGATGGAAGTGAGCCAGTCGGCTTGGAGCTGTGTTGCTTTTTGTATATCTTCTTTTTCATTCTCTGTTTTATCAATTTTTATCTCATCAGCTATAATTATTGTGTAATTTTCTTCATCATCAGTTCTTATGTGTACGGGCACTATGGCGGCATTGAATTTGCGTGCCAAATAAGCAGGTGTTGCCGTCATACGCAGCGGTTTGCCTAAAAAATTCACCATAACACCCTCTTTCTCATTGATATTGGTATCTATTAAAATCCCGCTGGCTTTTCCCTGTTTTATAAGGCGTATAAGAGGTTTGACAACATTTGTTTTCTCAAGATTGGTGTTGCCAAATCTTGCTCTTGCATCGAGCAGCCATTTTTCATAGATTCTGTTTTTGAGCTTTTTGTAAACAGGAGCAATGGGTTCTACATGTAAAGCAAGTCCTGCCGCACCAAGTTCCCAGGCGCAGTAATGGGGAGTCACATAAATAACGGCACGGCCTTCTTTGTGAATTCTCTCAATTTCTTTTTTATTTATTACTGTAATTCTCTTGGCAATTTCTTCTTTGCTCAAATGGCGAATTTCCATAAGGTGTAAAAAGTTATAGAGCAGGTTTTTAAAGCTGTAGCGTGTGATGGTGTCAATTTCTTCGTCACTCATACTGTTGTCAAAGGCATAGTTGAGGTTTTGTCTGACGATACGACGGTATTTTTTTGCTGATTTGTAGCCGATAAAGGCCAAAAAGGTAAAAAATGCTTTGCGTGCCTTATGCGGCACTAGCATTAAAATATGTTCAATGACGAGGAGGAAATTATAGCCCATTAGTTAACAGCTCCTTTGCTTTTTGTGTGACATCTTCAGGACGAATTTCTTTAATGGAGAAGTCATTTTTATTAATTTTAAGAATATTTACCTTTGAGGGTGATTTGAGTGCTGTATTTTTTGGCGTTTCGTAAATCATTCTCGTGGTAGTCGGACCCAAAAGTGTAATGGAGGGAATGTTTTGCGCCCATGCCAGATGTGTCGGACCGGTGTCATTTCCTATAAGCAGATCCATGCTCGATATAAAAGATACAAGTTCTACCAGTGTGAGTTTTGGTGCCAGTTCGGCATACTTGGAGTGTTGCACAATCCACTCAGCATCCTCTTTTTCAGATGCATTGCCCCAAATAAGGTAACACTGCTCCTGGAGTCTATTGCAAATGTCCGCAACAGACTCTTTTGGATAAATTTTTGAAGGCCAGGAAGCGCCTATCACAAAGGCAATGTTTTTTTTCTTGCGTTGCAGTGAAAATTCTTTTGTTTGTGAAAAAACGGGTTCTTTGTTTAAAATCATAGCATCCGTAATCTCAAATCCGAGAGCGTCAGCAACAACAAAGCAGTTGCGCTTTATAACATTTTCTTCATACGGGACAGAGGAGGTCGTTTTATAAAAAAGTGCGGCCAAAGATTCACGTATTGAATTTTTATCAAAACCATGGGTATTCTTCCCTATGATTCTGGCAACTGCTGCTGACTTTAAAAGTCCTTGCATATCTATTATAATATCATAATCGGGCAGCATAGAGAGCTCAGCGAATGTTTTTTGTAGCAAGGAAAAGCTTTTTGTCTTTTTGAGTTTTTTTAGATTGACAGTGTGAACTGTATGCAGGTGTTTGTTGCTTTGTAAAATATCTGAAAAAATCTCTTCACTTATCCAGTCTATTTTTGCATCAGGATACTCTTTTTTGATAAACTGCAATACAACTGCACTGTTGATTATATCTCCGAGTGCGGAGAGCCTGACAATAGCAATATTTTTAATATCTTTTTTCATCAATGACATTATACCAATAATAGTAAATCTTTGATATAATTCAAATAAATTAAGAAGGAGTGACTTGTATGGTTCCTATAGATATTCAACATTTTGCCGAAGGCAGAACAAAAGCCAGAGCATATTTTTGTTACCTTTTTTCAAAGAATATTCCCAATAGACTTCCTTCTTTAAGTGAAGATATGATTATGCCGAGACTGCTTAAAATAAAAGCAGATCTTGAAAACTGTGAGGGAGTGTATCTTCTTGACCACAAGGGTGTACAGGTAAGTCCGACTTTTACAAAAGATGATCGGATAGATGATGATATAGGAAAGATTCGTGCTGACCGTGCATACTACTATCGTGCAGTCAGAGAAGGCAGATGTACGATTACCGATCCATATCCGTCACTCATTACAGGTGATTTGACTGTAACGGCATCAGCGCCTATATTTGATGAAAACGGTTCGCTCAGGTATGTGGCATGTATTGATATGCCGCTTGAAGAAGTGTTGAAAATTGCACATCTCAATAAAATGGATATATTCTTTGGAGAATTTTTCAAGTGGACTTATGGTGCTTTTGCATTTGCTTTGGTGGCTATAGCACTTTTGCTTTTCGTAAAAGGGATAGAGAGTTTTTTTGAATATGGAATTTCAATAGGTCATTTTCAGATTAAAGATGTTTTTGAAGCAACAATTTTGCTTACACTCTCTTTGGCAATTTTTGATCTTTCCAAAACCCTTATTGAAGAGGAGATATTAGGACGCTATAAAGAACATGACATAGCAGGCCCGCACAAAACGATGGTCCGCTTTTTGGGTTCTATCATTATTGCACTTTCCATTGAAGCATTAATGCTTGTATTCAAGTTTGCAATTACGGATCCAAACAAGCTGATCTATTCTATGTATATTATTGCGGGTGTAGGTATTCTGATAGTCTCTTTGGCAATATATATCAAATTTACAAAATTAAAGATAGATGAATAATGATAGCAATAATTGATTATAACATGGGAAATTTGGCAAGTGTGAAAAATGCGTTTGCCAAGCTTGGACAAGAGACAGTAGTTGAGAGTAATCCTGATAAATTTAAAGAGTATGACAAGCTGATATTGCCCGGTGTCGGTGCTTTTGGTGATGCGATGCAGCATTTGCATGAACGGAATATGGTAGAGTCCATAAAGGAATTTGCAAAGAGTGACAAACCGATGCTTGGAATTTGTCTCGGAATGCAGCTTTTGTTTGAAAATTCCGAAGAGTTTGGAAAACATGAAGGGCTCGGGCTTATAAAAGGCAGTGTTGTAAAGTTTGATACGAAAAAATTCAATGAACCTTTGAAGGTTCCGCATATGGGCTGGAACAGAATGTTTACAAAAGAGCATCCTCTGTTTGCAGGACTGGATGATGAGCATTATCTGTATTTTGTACATACATACCATGTTGCATGTAAAGATGCCAATGACATTATCGGAGAAACATATTATGGCTATAAATTTACTTCTGCCGTTGCTCACGGTAATATAATGGGAATACAGCCCCATCCTGAAAAAAGCCATAAAAACGGTTTGAAAATTTTAGAAAATTTTATACAACTGTAAGAGAAAAGGAAGAGAGAAATATGACATTATATCCGGCAATAGATTTAAAAGACGGCAAAGCAGTCCGTTTGACAAAAGGTTTGATGGAGAGTGCGAAAATCTACTCAAACGAGCCTTATGAATTAGTGAAAAAATTTGAAGAAATGGGTGCGGAGTGGGTGCATCTGGTTGATTTAAACGGTGCATTTGCGGGAGAGCCTAAAAATCTTGAACAAATCATCAAAATTCGTCAAAACTCAGATGTAAAACTTGAACTTGGCGGTGGTATTCGTGATGAAGCAACGATTCAAAAGATGTTGGATATCGGAATTGACAGGATTATTTTAGGTTCTATTGCGGTAAAAGATCCTCAGTTTGTAAGAGATATGGCGGCAAAATATCCCATCGCAGTAGGCATAGATGCCATAGACGGATATGTGGCAGTCGAAGGCTGGGGCGAAGTCAGTACCATGCGTGCGACTGATCTGGCAAAAGAGTTTGCAAATGCCGGTGTAGAGGCGATAATATGCACAGATGTCGGCAAAGACGGTACACTCAGCGGCGTCAATGTAGATTTTACACTTGATATCGCAAGAGCCGGTAAAATAAGCACAATTGCAAGCGGCGGTGTGAAAGATGAAGAGGATATAAAAGCTTTGATAGCCACGGGTGAAGTGGATGGTGTTATCATAGGAAAAGCTTATTATGAGGGCAGGTTGGATTTAGCCAAAATGTTTAAATTGGTAAATTAATAGCAAAACAAACAGAATTTTGCTATTATTAGATATAAATTATGCAAAATATTATGTAAAGGATTTCAATTGAAATTACTTGTTGTTGATGATAGTTCTACAATGCGCCGTATTATAAAAAATACATTGGCTCGACTTGGTTATAAAGATGTACTTGAAGGTGCAGACGGTGTTGAAGGCTGGGCGCAAATGGACGCAAATCCTGATATTGATATGCTGATCACAGACTGGAATATGCCTGAGATGAACGGGCTTGAGCTTGTCAAAAAAGTTCGTGCGGATGAGCGCTTTAAAGATACACCTATCATTATGGTTACGACTGAAGGTGGAAAAGCAGAGGTTATTACAGCACTTAAAGCCGGAGTAAACAATTATATTGTAAAACCGTTTACGCCTCAGGTTTTAAAAGAAAAACTTGCTGCCGTGATGGGTGTATCTGAGTAATGCAAGAGCATTACTACGAATTAGTAGTGAAAGTCTCTTCACATCATGAACTCTTTGCAGATTTTTTGGCAGATACTTTACCGATCGGGTTTGAAGAGACAGACAACGGATTCATTATAAGAAGTGAAGAAGAACTCGACACTATAATGTGGGGGATTGAGCAGTTTGCAGAGGCCTTACAAAAAGCACTCGGCAAATCTGTAGACGTAGAGTGTACACAAAAAAAACTCCAAAACAATGACTGGGTAGAATCTTATAAAAACAGTATAGAACCCCTTGTTATAGATAAATTTTACATCCATCCTACATGGAATGACAATCATCCAAACCTGATAAACATAGTAATAGATCCGGCGCTTGCTTTTGGTACAGGGCATCATCCGACAACTGCTTCTTCTTTGCGCGCAATTTCTCAACATGTGAAAAAGAATGACAGAGTTTTGGATGTAGGCTGCGGCAGCGGTATACTGGGCATTGCAGCTATGAAGCTTGGAGCTGTCGTGGATGCTTGTGACACGGACCCTGTATCGGTTGAAAATTCTATAAAAAATGCAAAATTGAATAATTTGGAGTTTCACTCCATATGGGAAGGTTCTGCTTCAAATTTGGATGAAAAGTACACTATAGTCGTGGCAAACATAGTTGCAGATGTGTTGACTTTTATTGCAAATGATCTGAAAAAAGCAATGGCAGAGGACGGAATCTTGATTTTATCAGGTATACTGAATAAGTATGAAGAAAAAGTTCTCAATGCTTATAAAGACTGTAAAATAACACAAAGAATAGCCCAGGACGAATGGGTTACATTAGTTTTAAAAAGAGAGAAAAAATAAAAATGGCAGATAACGAAAACAAAAACAACAATAACAACTTTTTTAATCAAAATCCACTGATAACATTTGCAATATTTTCAGTAGTAGTAATTTTGTTGTTTAAAGTAATGGTTGGAGAAGGTGCCGGCAACAGTTCTGTGATGGGAACATCAACAACAAGAATTAAGCCGGTTGACTATTCAGAGTTCAAAGCGCTTGTGAAATCCAAAGCAGTAAAAAAAGTTGAAATAGGCCAGACATATATCAGGGCCATATCAACAGACGGTTCAAAAATCTACACAACAAGAGTTGTCAAAGGGGACAATGAACTAATAAAGCTTTTGGACAAAGAAAAAATCGACTATACAGGCTTCAGTGAAACAAACTGGTTTACCGAGATGTTTGGCTGGCTGTTCCCATTTTTGATTATCATTGCCATCTGGATGTTTTTTGCCGGCCGTATGCAAAAAAGTATGGGTGGGGGACTGCTTGGAATGGGAAATTCCAAAAAGCTGATCAATTCGGAAAAACCGGATACAAAGTTTGATGATGTAGCCGGTGTTGAAGAAGCGAAAGAAGAGGTGCAGGAGATTGTAGATTTCTTGAAATATCCCGGTCGTTATGTGGAAATCGGTGCAAAAATTCCAAAAGGTGTTTTGCTGGTCGGAAGTCCCGGAACCGGTAAAACACTGCTTGCAAAGGCTGTTGCCGGAGAAGCGGAAGTACCTTTTTTCTCAGTCAGCGGTTCGAGTTTTATAGAGATGTTCGTCGGTGTGGGTGCTGCGCGTGTAAGAGATCTGTTTGAACAGGCCAAAAAAGATGCGCCGAGTATTATATTTATAGATGAGATAGATGCTATCGGTAAAAGCCGTGCAGCCGGCGGTGTTATGGGCGGAAATGATGAACGGGAACAGACACTCAATCAGCTTTTGGCAGAGATGGACGGTTTTGGAACAGATACGCCTGTCATAATTTTAGCTGCAACCAACAGGCCGGAAATTCTTGATCAGGCACTGTTGCGTCCGGGCCGTTTTGACAGACAGGTGCTTGTTGACAAACCGGATTTTGAAGGGCGTGTCAAAATTTTGAAAGTACATGTAAAGAATGTCAAAATAGACAAAGATGTGGATTTGGAAGAGTTGGCCCGTTTGACAGCGGGACTTGCGGGAGCAGACCTGGCAAACATAGTCAATGAAGCAGCATTGCTTGCGGGAAGAAAAAGTCAAAAAACAGTGAAACAAAAAGATATGTATGAAGCGGTTGAGCGTGCCTTGGCAGGACTTGCTAAAAAATCTCGCCGTATCAATCCTAAAGAGAAAAAAATTGTTGCTTACCATGAAAGCGGACATGCTTTGATGGCAGAGACAACAGACGGAGCAAAAAAAGTTTCCAAAGTCTCTATAGTGCCTCGCGGTTTGGCAGCACTTGGCTATACACTGAACAAGCCTGAAGAAAACAAATATATGATGCAGATGCATGAACTGTGGGCAGAAGTAGATACTCTGCTTGGCGGGCGTGCTGCCGAAGAAGTATTTATCGGTGAAATTTCTACAGGTGCGGGAAATGATTTGGAACGTGCCACAGACATTATAAAATCAATGGTTCAGACATACGGGATGAGTGATATTGCAGGACTTATGGTGCTTGAAAAATCCCGTCAGTCATTTTTGGGCGGTCCGCAGCAGGCGACACGTGAGTACAGTGAAAGAATGGCAGAGGAGATGGATGAATACATCAAAAAGTCATTGGATGAGCACTATAAAGCCGTTGTCAACCGCTTAAAAGAGTACAGTGGGGCGATTGAAGCAATGGTTGCACTGCTTTATAAAAAAGAGAATATTACAGGGGACGAAGTCAGAGAAATTATTATAAATTTTGAAAAAGAAAATGGCATAGAGTCTAAAGTTGTAGAAAACAGTGAGAGTATTGAAGAAGAGCTAAAAGCAGATGCCACCATGACAGACACCGAGAACAGTGACGGAAAAAGTGATGAAAAATAACCTTTTTATTATAAGCAAAAACGGGTATAAATATATTCTTTATGCCTTGTTTGCCGCCCTGGTATTTGGGCTTTTGGATTTAGAGTTTTTTTCATTTTCTGCTTTTGTTCTTGCACTGTTTTTTATGTACAGTTTCAGAAATCCGGAAAGAGAGAATACTTTTTTGGATGACAAAGCCGTAGTCTCTCCTGTTGACGGCACTGTAAAATCTATAGATACACTTGAAAGCGGTGAGTATGCCTACAGAATAGTTATAGAATCAGATTACAGAAATGTCGGTATATTGCGGATCCCTTTAAGCGGACGTCTTGAGAATGCCAAAACTACAAGGGGGGCAAGAACATCAAAAAAATCAAAGCTCTTTTATGATTTAAATGAACGTGCAGAACTTTTGTTTGTAGATACCCATAACAATAAAATAAAAGTTCTCCATAGACTCAAGCAGAGTTTTGCGCCGATTGCTATAGAAATCCCAGTCAGAGAAACCTTGCACAAAGGGACAAGATACGGGTTTGCAACGAACAGCGTTACCGAACTGTATCTTCCAAAGAATTTCAGACTGGACACTAAAGTAAACAATGAAGTCCAGGCAGTTCACTCTCTAATCGGTTATTTTACTTAGAAAGCAGTTTATTATCCATTGGGATGCTCTTTCATAAACAAGAGTTTGTCTGTATCAATATTAAATTCAAAATATTCTGATTCGAAGCTGTCATCATCTATTTTTTGCAGTTGAATGGCTGCTCCTTCATTGTTCTTGATCTCCATATACAAAAGGGCGAGTGCATATCTGGCTTCATAAAAATTTTCATTTTTCATTTTTGACAACTCAAGCAATGCTATTGCATTGGCATGATGTTTGGCCGCAGTTGATGCAACAGCTCCCAAATAGAGTGTATAAGCATCCTGTACTTTCAACTCGTCAATTAAATGGTTGTAATGGGTATAGGCTTCTTCAAAGTTTTTATTATACAGGAGTGTCAAAGCCAAAGCACTTTCTATGTCCTGTATATCAGTATCTTTTGTCTGTAAAACATACTTTAGCTGCTCTTGTAGGTAGTAGAGCCTTCCGGTGATTAAATGTTCCTGTATATATGTGTATCTTGTAATGAAAGGGCCGTAATATAAATCAGTATAGGTGAATTGCTGAGTGTTTAAGTATTTCAAGACCTCTTCTGCATATTTTGGTATGCTATACCCAGTAAAATGCGTATCTATATAGATCATATGCGGCAGGATATCATGAGGAAAGATGACTGTGAGTTTGGATGCAGCAGATTTTGCTCTGTCCAAATTTTTTGTTTTCATTCCAATAAGTACCTTGAGCATAAGATACAAAGGTCTTTGTTTGTAGTCTTTGTCAAGCCATTCAATTGCTGAGAGATAGTCATTGTCGTTGATATGTAAAAGAGTATTGTACAAATCAATCTCTTCACTGCTGTTTTCGCCGGAGAGAGAATCTTTCAAAATAGATTCCAGTTTTGTGTAATCTTTATTTATAAGTTTACTGGTCATGACAGCATAAACACCGGAAAGATAGTTTTTGGCATCTAAGTGATAGGAACGTAAAAAGTGTTTGTTTGCCTGAAGCATATCTCCCATTTGTGCATAGGTCAAGGCTAAATTATAGTGTAAAATAGAGTGTTTGGGCTGTATTTTAACAAGTTGCTGCAAATCCTGGTTTGCCTCTCGAATTTTTAAAGAAAGAGCCTTTTTAATGGCTTTTGTTATGCCTATATCAACATTTGATGCAGAATAGCTTTTTTTCAGGTATTGCTGGGCAGATTGGATATTGTCAATATATATATTTGCATTTCCTTTTCTAATGTAGCTGATTGTCTGGTTTGCATTAAAAATTTTATAGGGTGAAAAATAAAATATTTTCTGAAAATTAAGAAATTTTGAATTCTGAATTTTTTTCCTGTAGAGGGTTTGGGCTTTTTGGGGGTCAAATAAAGCATCTTTGAGTTTGACACTTACAGGATAAATCTTGTAAATTTTTTGCGGATATTCATCTGTAACTTTTTTGAGTTGTGATGCCGCTTTTTTTGTATGTCCTGCTTTAAGGTTTATGTAACTGCGTGCCAATTTTGCCCTGAGTGGCTGATTGTTTTTTGTGATAGCAGTGTTGAGATGGTCAATTGCAAGATTAAAGTCACCTATCCGCGCATACAGCAGAGCCAGGCTGAAATCATCTACCTCTTCATTTATTTTTTCCAAAGCATCAATTGCATCATAGTTATTGTTATACAAAGCATTGATTTTTGCGCTTAAATGATTTTGTATAACCGGATATGCAGGATGATCTGTATTTTTGAGAGCATTTAAAGCACCAAGATAGTTTTTGTTATAATAGCTTATAAGGGTATAGTAATATGAGTACAAAGGCGAATTGATCTCATATGGCAAATAGGCATAAGCCAGGTCAATGTAGTATTTAAAACTGGATTGATCCTTTACATGTAATGAACATACTGCCGCATTTATAGCGCTTACACATCTTTTCTCATCATTGAGTATCGCATTTTGAAATGTTTTCAACGCCAGTGCATACTGCTTGTTTTTCATTTGGGCAACACCAAGATTGTATTGTGAGATGGCCTGTGAATAGTAGGCAATATTTTCATACAGAGCCAGAGCTTTTTCTTTTGCGCCTGTTGCATAGAGATAATTTGCTTTGGCAATCATATTTTCAAGTTTACTCTGTTCTATAACGGGAGCTTTTGCTTTTTCAAGCTTGTTTTCCAGGAGACTGAAATTGTCAACTTTTTTTGTAGAGGATTTTTTGATCAGCAAAAGTGCAGTAACAGCAATAAGCAACACAACAATAACAGCAATTCCTCCAAAAAGAATGATTTTTTTCTGTTTGGATTCTTCATCATTTTCATCAAGAAATTCGTCAGTTTGCTCATGCGAATGCAATACTGCATCGCTGTCTTCTATGATTATTATCTCTTCTTGTGCATCAGCCATTGACTACCCTGTTAAATATTGCATCTTTTGTATTGAATAAGCAAAAAAAGTACCAATGCTCTGATCTCTCAAACAATATCATTATATCTTATATTTAAGGAGTATTATAGCAGTAACTACCTGATTTGATGCATACATGTAATGTATGAAGCGAGGTAGATTATGAAAGAAATTATTTCAATATACAAAAAGCAATATTTATTAGACTTCTTGCATAACCTATCATTTAACAGCAAATCCTCTATTTAAAATCGCTTTGAGTGATTATGAACAAATGATACATGCATTTTATCTGATAGCAGGGGTAGGTATCATGGTTGCAGTACTGAGTCTTTTTATATTTGTGGTGCATTATTCAAACACGAAAGAGTAAATAAAACTCTTTCGCCTCTTTTAGCATTGTGTTGGGTCTTTGAGACAAATTTGTCTTTGTTTTTCTATTTTTGCTTTTTTCATTTGTAAACTTGATCCTGTTGCTACATCATTGAGAACAAAGGCAAAAGATACAAGATATAAAAAGGAAAATCCGCCAATTAAAGCAATGATGACATAAATGTTGAAATATTTTGAGAGTCTTTTTTTCATAGCGTCCTCCTTAAAGGATATGCTACTATTTTATTGCAAAGAAACTTAATAATTATAAATAATTTTAATATAATTGCAGTTCTTAATTAATCTCTTTTACTGCACTCCTGCAGAATATGCTTAATGATTGCATCATAATCAAGGTTAAGTCCTGCTGCAAAAGTTTCAATAAAGGAGCTGTTTTTGTCAGTAATATCAGGATTGAGATTTGTCCGCATAAAAAAACACTGACCGCTTTGGTTTGTTCTTATACTGATTTGCCCAAAATCTCTGATACCAAGATCAATATAGGCATCTATTGCAAGATTTTCAACACTCTCTTTGATTGTTTGGTCTTCAATATTTTCCAGAATTTTTTTATTTCCATTGTTTGATCGTAAAACCTTTGCAGAGGAGATCAGCATAGCATCTTCTTTTGTTTTTATGATGGATACAAGATAGTCTTCTCCATCGAGATACTCTTCAATCAAAACAGGAATATTATATTTATTAGAAAGAGAAGAAACGCTTTTTTCAAATTCGCTGAAACTATTGACAGTAAAACATTTGTTTTCTTCTTGACATTGCAGGGAACGGGCAGGTTTGACAACCAGGGGATAATTAATAGGTATGTCGTAATCACGCAAATATTTTTCTGCATCGGCAATAAAATATCTTGATGTACTGATACCTTTTTCTTTAAGATAGGATTTTGCCAGTTCTGTATCTGCATCAAAGAGCAAAGCTTTTTTATCTGAACCGGTAAAGTTGATATTGTTTTTTTTGAAAAATTCACAGAGCCAAATTTTTTCTCCGTCTTCAGTGACAATATTGTTAAGAGTAAGGATAGCCAAGTGAGGTTTTCTTTGTACTGTCTGGTGTAGGTCTTGTATGGTGTGGCATTCATGAACTTCAGCAGTATATCCAAGGGATGCTATAGCATGTAAGATGGTATTTTCTTGTAAATGTTCATTTCTTGCTGTTATGATTTCTATATTCACTACTGCGTATCCTTGGTAAAATTAACTGGCTACATAAGTGTTGTAATTTTTGTGATTTGGTTGCGGAAGCAAGATTTGAACTTGCGACCTTCGGGTTATGAGCCCGACGAGCTACCGAACTGCTCTATTCCGCGATATTTGAGTCTAAAGTGGATGTTAAAAAGAGCAGACAGTTTTGATAAACTGCCCGCTGTGAAGATGTTACAGACCTGTAACGTTTTCTGCTTGTGGACCTTTGTCACCCTGACCGACTTCAAAAGTTACTTTTTGACCTTCGTCAAGTGAAACACGAGAATGTCCGTTGTCATTAATTTGACGATAATGTACAAATACATCTTTGCCGCCATCTTCTACTTCGATAAATCCGAAACCTTTGTCGCTGTTGAACCATTTAACTGTTCCATTTTGTAATGTTGCCATTGTAAATCCTTGTTTGTTTGAGTACACCAAATTTCTTTGATGATAAAAATCTAATATAAAGTTTTTCTTTTAGGTGAATGTACTGGAAACAAAGAAGTTATCAATATAAAGCAATCTAAAGATGTAACTAGAATCATCTTTTCTTGTTGGAAGTATATCTTAAAAAAAATTTAAATGCAAGGAATGTGAACAATTCTTTTTTGTAAAGTATTTACATCCCTAGATAAGGATGCAAAACTTCAGGAATATTTATACTTCCGTCTTCATTTTGAAAGTTTTCCATAATGGCTACAAGTGTGCGGCCAACGGCAAGAGAAGAACCGTTGAGGGTATGTACGAGTTCATTCTTTTTCCCGTTTTTAAAACGGATTTTGGCACGTCTTGCCTGAAAGTCTCTTGTATTGCTTACAGAAGAAATTTCACGGTATTTGTTTTGCCCGGGCAGCCATACTTCAAGATCGATTGTTTTAGCCGCGGAAAAACCCAAATCTCCTGTACACAGAGTTACCAGTCTGTGCGGTAATTCCAAAGCAGTGAGTAAATCAGAGGCACATGTGACCATATTCTCAAAAATTATATCGCTTTCACCCGGTGTAGAAATGCTTACAAGTTCTACTTTATGAAACTGATGCTGGCGTATCATGCCTCTTGTGTCCCGTCCTGCAGCTCCGGCTTCTTTTCGAAAACATGAAGTATAGGCAGTCATTGTTTTTGGCAGTTCCTCTGTTGTGAGTATCTCATCCTGATAGAGATTTGTAAGAGGAACCTCGGCTGTAGGAATGAGGAAAAGCTCAGGATCCTCTACTTTGTATAAGTCATCTTCAAATTTTGGAAGCTGTCCTGTTCCTTCAAGGGCTTTTCTGTTGACAAGTGCAGGAACGCTGACCTCTTCAAATCCGCGTTCACGGTTAAAGTCAAGCATAAAGTTTATAAGTGCGCGTTCCAGTCTTGCACCCATGCCAAAGCTGACAGAAAAGCGTGAAGTTGCCAGTTTGACACCGCGTTCAAAGTCTATCCATCCGTTTTGTTCTGCCAGTTCCCAGTGCTCTTTCGGGGTAAATGAAAATTCCCTTGGCGTGAGCACTTTTTTGATTTCGACATTGTCATCTTCATCTTCGCCGTCTGGCACATCATCATCAGGTATATTGGGTATAGCCATTGCAAGCGCTTCGAGTTCTTCTTGACGAAGGCGTTGCACTTCCAAAGCATCAGCAATACGGATTTTATTTTCATCGACTTTTTTCTTCAGCTCTGAGACATCTTTGCCTTCACGTTTGTATACACCGAACTCTTTGCTCATAGCATTTTGCGCAGCCTGAAGGGTTTCAAAGTGGGCTTTTGCCTCTTTGAGTTCTTCAAATTTTATTTTCACTTTTTCCAAAAGCTTTGCATCAACGCCTTTGCGCATCAGTTTTTTGCTTATACCGTCAAAATCTTTTTGCAATAGTTTTAAATCAATCATTTTATTCCTTATACTAATATGTCTTTGGCTATTTGAAACTGGTTCGCTGTCATCAGGTGAATCTTAGGATGGAGCTGCTTAAGCTCTTCAAAGAGTTTTTTACTAAGCTCAAATCCCACTTTATACTCCTCCTCTGCACCTTTTGTATTTGCCTCTCGGAGTTTGTCTATCCAGCAGGGAGGGACGTTGATTCCCGGTACATGGGATGACAAAAACTGTGCAGTGCGCAGCTTCGTGATAGGAAAAACTCCTAAAATAAGTTCTGCGTTTTTATTTTCACGGCAACACTCTTTGTTTGCTTTTTCTTTGAGTTCCAAAAGCTGTTTTGCATTTTCAACATCATATACCGGCTGTGTTATGATACCTACTGCTCCATGTTTAATTTTCTTTTGCATCTTTTTTTGGAGTGTTTTTGGGTTTTTTGCATAGGAGTTGACAACTGCAAAGGGGTGTATCTGTTTTGGTGCAACATTAAAAGGTTTTGCTGCATAATCCATACCGGAGTTTAAAGCGGCAATGATGTCCAGAAGCAAAGAACTGTCACCTTCAAAAACACCTTTTGTATTGGGCTGGTCAGAGATGGTGGCAGGGTCTCCTGTGAGTGCCAGGATGGCTCTGATGTCAACTTCATTTGCCCCGAGCAAATCAGACTGCAGGGCAATTTTGTTTCTGTCGCGCATACTCATCGTTGCAATAACAGGCTTGTGAAATCTCTCTTGGAGCAGTTTGGCGGCAAAAAGAGCATTGTACTTGAGTTTTGCCAAAGGATTGTCTGTGGTGGAAAATCCATCGACTAAATCTGCAAGCCCGAGTGTTTCTATTTTGTCTATCGTCGGTGTAAAAGTTGCCGAATGCCCGGGTGTAGTTTCAAGAGTAATATATCTGTCGTTTTTTAATTTATGTATCAGTGTGTCAAACAAAAAAAATCCTAATTCGCTATAATTGCGATATTATATACAAAAGAGAGAAAATTTATGCTAAAACTTGCAGTATTTGACTTTGATTCTACATTAATGGACGGTGAAACAATTGATTTTTTTGCGGATGAATTGGGAATAGGCGAAGAGGTCGCACGCATCACAGAAGAGGCCATGAGCGGAAGACTTGATTTTTTTGAATCTTTACAGCAAAGAGTAGGGCTGTTAAAAGGGTTGGATTATGCAGTTGTTGAAAAAATAGCACATAATCTGCCTTATATGCCAGGAGCACGTGAGACCATAGCAGAATTGAAAAACAGAGGCATGAAAGTTGTCTGTTTCAGCGGCGGTTTCAGAACAGCGACTTCCTATGCAAAAGATATTTTAGGATATGATGCTGATTTTTCCAATGCTTTACATGTAAAGAACGGAAAGCTTACCGGACTTGTCGGCGGCGATATGATGTTTAATTTTTCAAAAGGCGATATGTTGGTAAGACTTCAAAATATTTTGGGTATCAACGAAGAAGAGACATTGGTTTGCGGTGACGGCGCAAATGATCTTTCAATGTTTGCCCATGCAGGGACTCGGATTGCTTTTTGCGCAAGAGACATTTTAAAACGTGAAGCAAATATAATAATACAAACAAAAGATTTAACACAAATATTAAAGGAAATACAATGCTAGAGAGTACAGTGTGGAGACAATATCATGATGACAACAGTTTTAGAGAAAAACTTGCAGAGTTTTGTAGACTTGATACTGTAGATCTGATAGAAGATGACAAAGAACTTTATGCGGCGCTCAAAGCAAAATTGACAAAAAAAGAGCTGAAACTTTTTGCAATGGATACGGCAGGGATTGCTCAAGGGATAATTAAAAAAGAGTTTGCATATACTGATGAAGAATTGGAAAAAGCAAAATTCAAGCTCTATAAAAAGTTAATTCAGGATAAAACAAGGCTCAGTTTCAGAGTATAGATTAATCTATAATTTATGAAGATGTCAGTAACATATCACAATGTTATAAGATGTAAAGGAAAGTAAATGAAAAAAATGACTTCATTGTTATTGGCTGCTGCAGTGGCCGGGTCTGTTTTTACAACAAGTGCGACAGCTGATGCAAGCAAAGGGCAAAGGTTTTATTTAAAAAAGCTGAAAATCTGTAAGAAAGACGGACTGAAAAATGGAGCTGTATTTGCGATAAAACATGACCGTAAAGGTTGGGCTTCTTTAAAAGAGTCTGGAAAACTTCAAGAAGAATGGATGAAAATTTGTCCTCATGGCGTGAAAAAAATTAAGAAAATGAAAGAAAAAGATGTGAAAAACCTTTATGACTTTGTCTGGAAATATGCAGCAGACGGTGAAGTCCCGACCTGTGGTTAATGATGAGAGTGTTTGTTTAAAATGATTTTTAAACTTACTCTTCTTGATTTTTCTTTATGCTCTGTGTGATTGATTATAATTCTATTTCTATAGTTAAGACCGCTCCCCTTTAAAATATGCGTTAAATATTTTTGCTTTGTCGGGTTTTGTACCAAGAAAAGCGACTTGAACGCTTCATAGGAGCGTTTCATAGAGAGCTCTTCATTGTTTAAAAATCTCCCTGAAAAGGTACTGTTTTTCCACTCGCTGGAAGTATGTCCATTGATCTCTAAAGTTTTTACCTGCATTCTGTGTGTATATAAAAAATTTACTAATTTTGTAAAAAATTCTCTAAAAAACTTTTTTTGCTGTTTGCCGAGTTTGTATTCTCCTGCCTTAAAATAAAGATTTTTAGCAGTAAATTCAATAGTTAGATCTTTTTTTATGATAACTTTTTTCGTGTCTATTTCTTTTTGAAACAACTGACGCAGCTGCGTGTAGAAATCCAGTGTGTTTCTTGCAATCTGGGCAATTGTAGCATCTTTGTTGAGTTTGAGAATCCACATATTGTTTTCATTGGAATTTTTGTCTGTATGTATACCGGCTACACCTACCTGGGAGTTTGCTAAAATGACAGCTTTGTTAAAAACATCATAATTTTCTCCTCCGTAATGTTCCTGTTTTAAAAGTTTCAGATTTTTGCTGATTATCATCGCCAGACCATCAGTATTGAAACTGTCCCGGACAAAGCCAACTCCAATTAATGTGCCGTCACTGAACTCCTTGAGATCATTGATTTGGCTTGAGTATGTTGTACTGATTTCACTGTCAATCAAGATGTTTTTATATATATCAAATTTTACAAGGCGTATTTGCTTTTTGTGCATGGTATCTGTTTTGGCTAATGATATGACAAAATTATGATCTTTGAGCCTGAGTAAACTTACAGGTTCATTAAAACCATTGTCCGGAATCTCTTTGAGCCATATATTATCGCCGTTTTGGGTTAATCTTGAGATGTTGACAGCTGTTTTCATTTTTGTATGTGTTGTGCTGAGAACTATTATTGAACCGTCATCGGCTTCTGAAGCATCTATCCCCTGATCATCATACTGTGTGCCGTATTTTTTAGTCCACAGCAGATGTGCATCTTTGTCAAACCTGCTTATGCATACATCATCATTGCCCAAACCGCTTTGAAACATGTTGTCTTGCGTTGATCTGGAAGTAAAAGAGGTGCCTATTGCTAATACTCCGCCGTCTTTTAAGCTAACAAGTTTATGAATTGTATTATTGTTTTTAGTACCAAAGGAGACTGATCGCTTCAGATGCAAAGCAGCGTCGAGTAACACCAAGAGTTGTGACCCACCCATTGTGTATCCGCCTATAATATATCCATTCGCAGGTGTTTTTACAAAGGAGGCCGGTTTTGCAAATTGTGTAAGGGGAATGATTTTCGACTGTATGATTTGTGCTTTGTCATTCACTTTAATAAGTTCTATTTTGGCACCGTATTTATTTGAAATGTTCTGCAGGTATGCAAAAGGATCATTATATGTTTTGTCAGCATGTAAACTTTGTTTTTTGAAGTCATATGTAAAACCAAGAGCACTCAAGGTTCCGTCATAATTTTGGGTGATATCAACCAAACCTGACTGAAAAGGTTTATGAATAATGAGTGCAAAATCATCAGATGTTTTTGCATGAAGCAAAAAATTATGGAATATCAGTAAAATAAATAAAGTTAGTTTCATAGGACTGCTTTTTTAGATAAACTATAGCAATAAATATTCCTAAGTGGTGTTTGTCGGGAAAGTTTAAGGGATGAAGTGGTGCAAAAGCACCAGGAAAACCTATTTCAGGTTTTCAAATGGTGCAGTTACAACTTGCTTACGGCTTACAGTATAAGGAACTAAAGCTGCTGCACGAGCACGTTTGATTACTACTGTAATCATATCTTGGTGACGTTTACAGTTTCCTGTTAAACGACGTGGCATAATTTTATATCTTTCTGATAATGAAAAACGTAAACTTGCTACTTCTTTGTAATCCATGAAGTCAACTTTTGCTTCACAGTATTTACAATATCTTTTTTTGTATTTTCTTTTTTCTGACATGGTATACCCTTTGTATCTATTTTTTTCTAAAACGGAATTTCATCTTCATCTATATCAATTTCAGGAATAGAGCTGCTACTTGGCATTTCACGACTCTGAGACGCTGCTTGATTGTTATTGTAACTGTTTTGCTGCTGTGGTGCCTGGTAACTTTGCTGTTGTTGCACAGGCGGCTGTTGATACCCTTGCGGTTCTCCCTGTGCAGGTGCGCTATATCCACTGTTTTGTTGTGCCGGTGCATTATAACCGCCGCCTTGGTTGTCACCCTTGGAATCAAGCATTTGCATAGTTTCTACAATAACAGAATGTTTCGATCTTTTTTGTCCGTTTTGGTCAACCCACTGTTCAAAGTTTAATCTTCCCTCAACAAGGATTTTACTTCCTTTTCTGAGGTATTGGTTTGCAACTTCTGCACTTCTTCCGAAGAATGTGATATCTACAAAACAGACTTCCTCTTTCTTTTCTCCATTGCTGGTGAATTTACGGCTTGTAGCAATTGCAGTTTTTGCAATTCCCATTCCCCCTTGAGAATATCTAAGTTCGATATCACGCGTCAAGTTACCAACTAAAATTATTTTATTGAACATAAGTTTTCCTTCATTTTATAGCGAATGCTATTACTCAGCTGCTGCTTCTGTTGCCGGAGCTTCTGTTGCTTCTTCTGCTTTTGGAGCTTCTTCTGTTTGTGCTTCAGCTGCAGGAGCTTCTTCTGCTTTTGGAGCTTCAGGTGCTTTGTTTGCTTTTTTTACAAGTTCATTCCATGCTTTTATTTCACGGTTTGAATCATATTTGATCGTTATAAATCTTAAAAGGTCTTCGTTGATACGGAAACGTCTTTCAATTTCAGCGATTGCAGCAGGTGCTACTGAGTAGTAGATTACATAGTAGTAACCACGTTCGTTTTTTTCAATCGGGTATGCTAATTTTCTCATTCCCATAGCGTTTGTCGCTGCAATTTCTCCACCGTTTGAAGTAATAACTTCTTCAACTGCTTTGACGCTGGCCTGGATTTCTTCTGCAGTAAAAGTAGGTTTTACGATTACTAGGTTTTCGTAGTGTCTCATATAGTATGATCTCCTCTTGGTATTGCCTAATTCTAGGCTTTTGTTTCCCTTTCGGATCTGAATATAGTGCCAATTCTGACATTACAAAGAGAAAGGAACTCGAAATTATACATAAGTTTTGCTTAAAAAAAGCAAATTGAATATATTTATCTTCTTTTAAGTGGTTCTTTATTTGTTTTTAGTTTAAATAGATTAATTTAAATTATACAGTATGAAGGGCATGATGAGAATATGAGTTATAAGGTTTTGATTGTGGATGATGTGATAGAAAATATTCAGGTAGCGATGAATATTCTCAAAGAAGAGGGGTATGACTTTTCATATGCCAAAAACGGGGAAGAAGCTTTAGCCCTTCTGGATTTTAATAATTTTGATTTGGTACTGCTTGATATTATGATGCCTGGTATAGACGGGTATGAAGTATGCCGACGGATGAAAAACGATCCAAGACTCGTAGATATTCCTGTTGTCTTTTTAACTGCAAAATCAGATATAGACTCTATGACCAGAGCATTTGAAGTAGGCGGGGTGGATTACCTTACAAAGCCTTTTCATGCGAATGAGCTTCTGGCCCGAACAAAAACACATCTTGAACTTTATACTGCAAAAAAAATACTTCAAATTCACAACTTGTCTTTGCGGACAAAATTAAAAGAGGAACAAAAACGTATATACAGTGAACTTGAAGAGAATCAGAAGGAGATGATTTTTATTTTAACAGAACTTGTTGAATCTGTATCGGATGAGACAGGCAGACACATAAAACGTGTGGCGGAGTACAGCAGACTTTTGGCACAGTATCATCCTGCTGTTTCGGAGGGAGATGCTGATGTGATTTATCATGCAAGTCCTATGCATGACATTGGGAAGATGGGCATTCCTGAAAATATTTTGCACAAAAAAGGTTCCCTCACAAAAGAAGAATTTGAAGTGATGAAAACGCATACTGAAATTGCCCATAAATACCTGAAAATCTCAAACAGAAAACTGATGAAAGCGGCAGATATAATTGCTTATGAACATCATGAAAAATACAACGGAGCGGGCTATCCTCGCGGGCTTCAGGGCAGAGATATTCACATATTTGCCCGTATTGTAGCCTTAGCGGATGTGTTTGATGCTTTGACGCATAAAAGGGTCTACAAAGATGCCTGGAGTATAGATGATGCAGTCAATTATATACGAGAACACAGTGGAGATCATTTTGATCCGGAATTGGTTGCTATTTTTAAAGAACATCTTGATGAATTCATTGCAATTGCACAGGATTAGTTTTCTTTTTTTTGTATTTTTCTATACTTCGGCTCTTTTTGGAGTTACATTTTCTTCGCAGGAAAAAGAGTGGATAAAAGAGCATCCCGTCGTTCGGTTGGGGGCAGATTACAGTTGGCCTCCGTATGAATTTGTAGATAAACAGGGAAGACATACAGGGATTGCAGCTGATTTTTTAAAGCTCATAAGCCAAAAAAGCGGTTTGACATTTGCTGTTACATCAGAAGTTTGGGCTGATGTTATGCGCGATATGAAAGCAGGAAAATTTGACGGTCTGAGTTGTGCGGCAAAGACACCAAAAAGAGAAAAATTTTTAAAATTTACAACACCCTATGTTGAGATGCCCTTGGTTATTGTTACACAGGCTACGCGGCAAGATATAAAAAACATGGATGCACTGAATAACAAAACGGTTGCGGTAAACAGGGGCTCGTATCTGCATGAATGGTTGCAAAAAAACTATCCGAATATTCATCTTTACCTTACCTCTTCAAACCGAGAGTCTCTCAAAGCACTCTCTTTTTCAAAGGTTGATGCCTACATAGGTAATATTGCAGTGGCTTCTTATATAATGAAACAGGATTATCTTTCAAATTTAAAAATTGTAAATAATGTTCCGGGAATGGATACAAAAGTTTCTATTGCTATAGACAAAAA
Source organism: Sulfurimonas sp. NWX367 (assembly GCF_039667065.1). NCBI lineage: Bacteria > Pseudomonadati > Campylobacterota > Epsilonproteobacteria > Campylobacterales > Sulfurimonadaceae > Sulfurimonas > Sulfurimonas sp. NWX367. The sequence goes on from NZ_JALCZM010000004.1 coordinate 30,836, forward strand.
CAAGCCTGTGCTGTTTGCAATAATAGAAAAATCATTACAGGATATCAGTGATAAAGAACGGCAAAAAATTACAGATAAATGGTTTGAGGCTTCTCAGACAGATACAAAAGTCTCCCGGAGTTTGCAATGGAGTGAGAAAGAGCAAAGGTGGTTGCAACAGCACAAACAGATTACTCTGTGTATAGAACCTGACTGGATGCCTTTTGAAGCTTTTGACAAAGATGGAAAATATATTGGCATCAGTGCCGAATATTTTAAAGAGTTTCAAAAAAATATTCCTGTTCCCATAAAAGTAGTCCGGACAAAAACATGGAGCGAATCACTTCTTTTTGTACAAAACGGGAGGTGTGAAATACTCTCTTTGGTTGCAAAAACGCCGCAAAGAGAAAAATATCTGCACTTTACAAAGCCGTATCTGCATACCCCTTTGGTAATTGCCACAAGACCGGATATTACCTATATCAGCAGTATGGAACAACTCGAAGGTAAAAAGGTGGCAATAGTAAAAGACTACTCTTTTAACGAAACCTACAGACAAAAATATCCAAAAATAGATTTTATTGATGTCAAAAGCATAACGGAGGGGTTGCAAAAGGTGCAAAATGGAGAGTTGTTCGGTTATATAGGCACACTGATAGGTGTTGGCTATCAAGTGCAGACAAAATTTCCAAACCAGTTGAAAATATCCGGACAATTGCAGGACACTCTTTCGTTCAGTGTGGGTATAAAAAAAGATTTGCCGGCACTCGCATCTATTTTTGAAAAAGTAATCAGCGCAATAAAAGAAGAAGACAGGCACAGAATAGAGTCACGCTGGATAGCTGTAGAATATGCACATGGCTTTGATTATAAACTTTTATGGAAACTTCTGGCCGGTGTTGTTTTTATCATTGCTGTTTTTGTCTATTGGAACAGAAAACTGGCATTAGAGATTAAAAAAAGAGAAAAAGCACAGGAAGAACTTCTGCAAACACAACACAGGCTGCAAATAGAAAAAGACAAGGCCGAAGCGGCAACAAAGGCAAAATCTGAATTTCTTTCAAATATGAGCCATGAAATCAGAACACCGCTTAATGCTATTATCGGCTTTTCGGATATACTCAGTGAAAAGATACAGGATCCAAAGTTAAAAAGCCATATAAAAACTGTGAAAAATGCAAGTCATACGCTTTTGACACTTATAAATGACATACTTGACCTTTCCAAGATAGAAGCAGGAAAACTGATTATAGAGACAAAACCGACAAATCTCTTTGCATTGGCTGATGAAGTGGGTTCTATCTTTGCAGTTGAGGTGGAGAGGAAAAATTTGGATTTTGTACTACATGTAAACACCAACATTCCTAAAAGTCTGTTACTCGATGAAGTACGCATACGCCAAATTTTACTCAACCTGATAGGAAATGCAATCAAATTTACGCAAAAAGGTTTTGTAAAGTTAAGCGTAAGAGCATTTGATATTGATCAGCATCTCTCAAAATTAAATCTGGAGATTTCTGTCGAGGACAGTGGTATCGGTATACCAAAAGAGCAGTTGGCGAAAATTTTTAATGAGTTTGAGCAGATGGACGGACAGGATACACGCAAGTTCGGCGGTACAGGACTTGGCCTGAGTATATCAAAACGTTTGTGTGAAATGATGGGAGGCAATATTTCTGTAGAGAGCCAAGAGAAAAAAGGGACTGTCTTTAAAGTGCACCTCTATAATGTAAGCATAGCATCAATAGCAGAGAATGATGCACAGGACGATATTCGTATAAAAAATTTAAAAAATATAAAATTTAAAAAAGCAAAAATACTGGTTGTTGATGATATTGAAAGTAATCGTGATTTGATAGTGAAAATTTTTGAAAACACTGCAATTACAGTGATAACGGCAAAAAACGGTTTGGAAGCGATAGCGCTTTGTAAAACAGAGCAGCCGGACTTGGTTTTAATGGATATAAAAATGCCTGAGATGGATGGCTATGAAGTGACAACTGCATTGCGAAAAATCTCCAAGTGTCCTGTTATTGCATTAACAGCTTCGCTTATGGAAAATGAGCAGGAGTACAAAGATACCCATTTTGACGGTTTTTTACGAAAGCCTGTTTTGAAGTATGATCTTTTTGTGGAATTAAGCAAATTTTTGGCAGTTGATGAGGCGGAAATGCCTGATAAGCCAGATAAAGAGGTATTTGAACTCAGTGAAAAAGCAAAACAAAACAGTGCTGAGATACGAAAAATTATAGAAGAAGAGATACAGACTCTTTATAAAAAAGCACTGCAGACGCATAGCTTTTCTGACACAAAAGATTTTAGCAAAAGACTTTGTACCCTGGCAGCAGAGTATGATATAAAACCTCTTGAGCAGTATGCATTGCAACTTCAAGAGAGTATAGAAGCGTTCGATATCAAAGAGCTTGAAAAACTGCTTTACCGTTTCGATACCACTGCCGAAGATCTATATGACAAACTGCAATAAAATTAAGATTTTTATTTTTTTAGGATATAGTTTCAATAAATTTAACTTTAAGATGAAGAGTAGATGGCAAAAAGAAAAAAAAGAACAAGAAGAACGAAGAAAAAAACCGGTTCTTCTTTATTAAAATATACAGCATGGTTTTTAGCACTGACAGCCCTTGTTTTAATATCTTTAATTACAGGGTATTATTTTGGAGCAAATGATGGAAAAACGCATAAAAAAGAAAAGTCAACAACAAAGCACAAGTCAGTACAAACAATTCCAAAAGCACCAGCTGTAAGTGTAAACAAAAGACTGCAGGAGGTACTGAAAAAAGAGACAAAAACATACGTTTCCGCAGCACATGAAATAGATAATGAAACCCTGGCAAACCCTCCGAAGCAAAAACCGAAAAAAGTCCAGATTTATACATCAAAACCGAAATTGGCTATCATCATAGATGATATGCAGACCGCATCTCAGGTAAGAGCCGTAAAACGTTTGCATCTCAATGTTACTATGTCATTTCTGCCACCACGTGCAGCAAGACCAGACTCTGCGAAACTTGCATCACATGAAAAGTTTTATATGGTACACTTACCGATGGAAGCAATGCACTTTAGTGCTGAGGAACCGCATACTCTCCGCATACATGATTCTCAGCAAAAAATCTCTGCAAAAATAAAAGATATTAAAAAATTGTTTCCAAAAGTCGCCTATATTAACAATCACACCGGCAGCAAGTTTACATCAAATGAAATAGCAATGAACAGACTGGTTTTTGCTCTAAATGCAAACCATATACGCTTTATAGACAGTAGAACGACTGCTAAAACAATGGCGCCAAAAGTACTGAAAAATTTCGGACTGAAATATGTTGCGCGCGATGTTTTTTTGGATCATCACATGGACAAGCCATATATATTAAAGCAGATAAAAAAAGCTATTGCAGTTGCAAAGGCACATGGCAGTGCCATTGCAATAGGCCATCCTCATAAAAATACACTGCAGGCACTCTCTGAATCTAAGGCTTTGTTCAAAGATGTTGAGTTAGTGCAGATAAATAAAATATATTGACTTTGCAATGCAGCAAATAAATTTTCATATACCCGAACTCGATGCTATGAAGCACTATCCGGAGAAACTTTTTTACAAAGGAAACAGTGAATTATTGCATAAAAAGAAAATTGCAATTGTAGGAAGCAGAAAACCAAATCAATATGCAAGAGAATTGACACACCGGCTTTCTCACAAACTTTCTTTAGAGGGTGTCTGCATAGTAAGCGGCGGTGCTTTGGGCGTTGATGCCATTGCACATAAGGCTGCCGGTGCAAAAAACACCATTATGGTTGCAGCAACAGGACTTGACAAGCGCTATCCTGCAATCAACAAAAATATTATTGCAGATATTGAGACAAGCGGTTTGGTACTCAGTCAGTTTGAAGAAGGGACTCCTTCTCGCAAATATCATTTCCCTTTGCGAAATGAAGTAGTTGTTGCTTTGGGAGATGTGCTTGTAGTGACTTATGCAGATTTTAACTCAGGAACGATGCGCAGTGTTGAGTATGCTTTGAAAATGGGAAAAGAGGTATATGTTTTACCACATCGTATAGGAGAGAGTGAAGCGACAAATAATTTACTTGCAAAAGCAAAAGCAAAAGCTATTTATAATCTAGATGCTTTTGTAGCAGAGTTTGCAGGGTTTACATGTAAAGAAGTGGCTTTGGATGAGTTTTTGTACTATTGTCAAAGCAATCCGACCTATGAGGACGCTTTGCAAAAATATCCGACAAAAATTTTTGAAGCAGAACTGGCCGGAACCGTAGAGATAAAAAATGCAAGAGTCTATCTTAGTAACTGATTGATAAATAAAGACTGATGTCAAACTTATTGTCTTTGGATAAATACTTGTTTTTTTTATAAACGACATAAGGGGGTTTTGTTGTGGTTTCATACTCATTTTGCGGCAGCCAGCTGTGATATACCCAATGAATAAATTTCAAAAAGTCTCCGGATTCTCCCTGCAGATCAAATTTCGCGTACACCCCTCCTGAGATTTTAAAGTTTGGCAATCTGTCATTCACGGTAATATTTGGATCCTCATTGACGATGCAGGCAACATATTGGCACTCGTCAAGCGGTGTAATTGCCGGATTGTCATGCAGAAGTGCAATCTCTTTGTAGTTGGTGAGATTGTTGCTAAACACCCATGTTTGGAGTTTTTGCCAAGTCTGTTTTATGCTGTCGTTATATCCTCTGTGTCTTATGTAGTATGCTGAAAGTTCAGGCATCTTCACAATTTCAGGTGTAATGGTATGAAACTGTGCCTTTGATTTTGTGGCTATTAAAGACTGCTTGAGGATTTTGCTCGAATACTTTTTGTAGCCCCCTTTTCGCCACTCTTTGGGTGTCATGGCAAAGCGGATTTTAAAAGCGCGTATAAAAGAAGTCTGCGAAGAGTATCCACAGGAGTTTGCAACTTCGGATATTGTGGAGTATTTGTTGGTTAAGAGCAGATTGGAAGCTTTTTGCAGGCGTATGGATTTTATACTTTCATATATATTTCGGTTGAATATCTCTTTGAAAATCTTATGCATGTAAAATTTATTGATTTTCAGGTTTTGGGCAAGTTCATCCATATTGATATCTGTATCTATATTGGTATAGATGTAATACATAATATAATTGGAGATTTTTATCTTTTTTTCTAAAGTTGTTTTTTTCATAATTCTTATTATAGCAAAATTAGAAAATAAAAATTACAAAAATAGATAACTTTAATGCCAATTAAAGTATAGAGATAATTTTTTTAAAACTTTATAATACTGCAGTTTAAAATATTGGAGAATCACATGAAGCAAAAAATATCTAAAATGTTGATCGCAAACAGAGGCGAAATAGCGCTGAGAATTATTCGTGCGTGTAAAGAGTTGGAAATAAAAACAGTCGTTGTGTTTTCAGAAGTTGATGTGGAAGGCGTCTGGGTTGCCAAGGCAGATGAATGCTATCCTATAATGGGGAATCCTATTGAAGCATATTTGAACTATGACAGAATAATTTCAATGGCAAAAAAAGCAAACTGCGATGCCATACATCCGGGATACGGATTTTTATCTGAAAGTGCTGAATTCGCCAGAGCCTGTGAAGAGAACGGCATCATATTTATAGGCCCCAAACCAGAGCACATTGAACTTTTTGGTGATAAGATGGCTTCCAAAGTTGCGATGAAAAAAATCGGTGTTCCTGTCTTAGAAGGGACTGACACACCGGTTATAGATGTTAAAGAGGGTGAAAAAATTGCCAAAGAGATAGGATTTCCTGTAATTATCAAAGCTGCATTCGGCGGCGGCGGCAGAGGAATGAGAATTGTCAAGCAGGCAAAAGAGTTTTCTAAAATGTTTGAATCTGCTACAAATGAAGCGGTGAAATATTTTGGAAAAGGGGATGTTTTTATAGAAAAATATGTTGAAAATCCTCGTCATATCGAAGTCCAGATTGTTGCTGACAAATATGGCAATATTGTGCATTTGGGAGAGAGAGACTGCTCGATTCAGCGTCGTCACCAAAAAGTTATTGAAATTGCACCGTCGCCACTGCTTAATGATGCGGTTCGCAAAGAACTCTACAGAGTTTCCATCAAAGCAATGTTCAGACTGGGGTATGAGAGTGTCGGAACAGTAGAGTTTTTGGTTGACGAACAGGATAATATTTATTTTATAGAAATGAACACCAGAGTGCAGGTGGAACATCCTGTAACTGAAACGATTACAGGTGTGGATATTATACAGAGAATGATAGAGATTGCCGGCGGAGACAAATTGAAATTTTTACAAGAAGAGATACAGTTTCGAGGCTATTCCATTGAATTTAGAATCAATTCTGAAGATCCGCAAAACAACTTTATGCCAACTGCCGGTACGGTTACAAAATATCTGACACCTGGAGGACCTGGTGTACGTCTTGATACAAGCCTTTATGCAGGCTATGAATTGCCTACATGTTATGATTCTATGCTTGGAAAACTCATAGTCTGGTCTCTGGACTGGGAGGGTGCTGTGAGAAAAGCCAAAAGAGCACTGGATGAGTTCTATATTGAAGGATTCAAAACAAATATTGTTCTTCACAGAGAAATTGTACGGGATGAAGAGTTTAGAGCAGGAAAATTTAATACAGGCTATCTGGATTCCAAAATGGAAAAATTCAATCTTGGTGCAGTCTCTCTTCTTGCTGATGAAGAGAAGAAAGTCTCTTTTTTAAGCAGTATTATCAAAAAAATCAAAGAGAATAATTTAATTACAAGAAGCTGAAACAGCAGTGCTTAGAGAATAAGCATTGCATCGCCGTAGGAGTAAAACCTGTATTTTTCTTGTATCGCTTCAGCGTAAAGCTGATGCGTTTTATCAAGCCCGACAAAAGATGCAACCAGCATAAGCAGTGTTGATTTTGGCAGATGAAAATTTGTCAAAAGATGATTCACGCGTAAGGGTTTGTTGTTTGGATGTAAAAATAGATTTGCTTCACCCCTCATTTGTCCTTTGTGTCTTGCATAAAATTCTATAGTTCTTGTTGATGTTGTTCCAACACTCAAGACAGGAATATCAGAATCCAAAATCTCTTTTGCTTCCTTTGAAATATCATAGTACTCCGAATGCATAGGATGGTTTGTAATCACTTCAGCTTCCACAGGTTTAAAAGTACCGCTTCCTACATGTAAAGTAATATAGGCATGCTTGTGTTTTTTACAAATTCTTTTATGCTGCTCGGAGGTAAAATGCAGCGAAGCGGTAGGTGCGGCAACGGCTCCTTCCTGCGAAGCAAATACGCTTTGGTATTCATCAGCATCTTCATCCTCATCTGGTCTTTGAATATAGGGAGGAAGAGGGATATGCCCTATTTTGTCTATTACAGGAAGCAAATCTTCAAACCGTAAGAGTATGTTATTTTGGTAAAAATTGACTTCACGACTGCCGTCATCATTTAATTGTGTCACTTTTGCCATGAGATTGTCATCAAAAAATATCTCTGTGTCTCTCTTCACTTTTCCTCGAATATATACATTGATATTGTGTGCAGTAATGGCTCTGTTTATGAGAAGTTCTATTTTCCCGCCACTCTGTTTTTTTCCAAAAAGTCTTGCTTTTATAACTTTTGTATCATTAAAAATGAGAGCACACTCCGGAGAAAGAAAGTTTTCAAGATTATAAAAAAAGGTGTGTGTAATTGTGTCCGTGGCTCTGTCGTAGACTAAAAGTTTTGCATGATCACGGGGAGAAGCAGGATAGTTTGCTATAAGTTCATCAGGAAGAGTGAAGTCATAGCTTGCAGTGAGTAACTCCTGGTTACTCATCTTTGTCCTTTTTGTCTGTAAGCTCATCATATTCATCATGATGCTTAACACTTAAACTGCTTTCATCTTCTTCCTCTTCGTCCTCATCCTCTTCTTCTTCTTCCAAAGGCGGGGCAGGGTTTACCATTTTTACTATCAAAATAGAAAGCAGATAGAGTATCACAAGCGGACCGGCCATAAGCAGCTGTGTTAACACATCCGGTGGAGTCAGCAGGGCTGCAACTATAAAAATAATAATGATTGCATATTTGAAAAATGCCGTCATCTGTCTGTCATCAACAAGTCCGAGAAGTGCCAAAAAGTAGGCAAACACAGGCAGTTCAAAAGCAAGACCGAAACCAAACATGATTTTTGTAAAAAATCCGACATAATCCTCGATGTTGATAAGCGGAGTAAATTTAAATGAACCGAAGGTAATGAGGAAGTCAAATCCAAAAGGTGTCACAATATAGTAGGCAAAAAGAACACCCACAAGAAACATAACTGTACCACCGACAATAAAAGGAATGATCATCTTTTTTTCGTGGGCATAGAGTCCAGGCGCGATAAAAAGCCAAATTTGCGAAAGTATAATAGGCAAGGCTCCGACAATCGCTGCAAAAAAGGAAACTTTCAATGCGACAAAGAATGCGCCGCCAACCTGTGATGTGGTAATCATACCGTTTGCCGCATTGACAGAGACTTTGCCGACTTCTGTCAGAGCATCATTGAGTGGCTGTACCATCCATGTAAGTATAGGTTCATGGAAGTAAAACATGACAAAAAACATAACTATTAAACTTGCTGCTGAAATAGCCAGCCTCTTTCGGAGTTCTACAAGGTGCGGTCTTAATTCATCAAACATTTTTATTTTCTTCTTCTTTCTCTGTATTTTCTTTTTCTTTCTCTTTCTCTTTCTTCTTTTTCTTAAAAGTCACTTCCTGCGTCTCTTTAGGTGCTTTTTCGATTGTATCTTCATCATCTTCTAAAAGATTGTCTGTGAGGTTTGTAAGTTTTGCACCGGCCTGCGCAGGAATGTCTGTAACTTTGTTCAGGCTTTCGCTGGCATTGAGAAGCTCTTGTTTATAAGCAAGTGCTTCCTGTTTTATCTGACTTAAATTCATCTCTTCTTCAAGGGAGTCTTTTACTGTTCCTATCGTGTTTTTAACGTTTCTAAAAAATTTAGCAATTTCGACCATTGTACTAGGCAGTTTGTCCGGACCTAGAAATAAAATAGCGACAACTGCTATGAGTAGCATCTCTGTAAAACCCATACCAAACATATTCAGCCTTCATAGTTTATTGATAGTGAGATTTTATCCAAAGAATCATTAAAAAATCTTCAAGAGGTCAAAAAGAGCGCAATTTCATCTGCCAAAAGGTAATCTGTGTTGTATAAAATATTATTTTTTAACACGATTTTGTTTTCATTGAGCAAAATTTCTGCTTTTTGCCGTTCCTGTGCATTTAATATATCCTGATCTACGCCGACAACAGAGCGCAGACCCAAAAAGATCTGTTCGAGTCTTTTGTCTTCTCGTGTGAGTATCTCTTGTCTGATTGACAGAGGATCGCTGATATATGCTTCTATATCAGTTAAGGGATAAAATCTTGTTAGTCCAAGTTTGCCGACAGCTCCGGCCCCGGCACCGATATAGTCTTTATATTGCCAATAGCCAAGATTGTGAAGAGATTGATAGCTTCCAAAATTGCTTATTTCATACTGTGAAAACCCATGCTTTTGAATCTCTTTGAAAATCCATTTTGTAAGGGAGAGCTGTTCACTTGACATTTGAGGACGGTTTTCAAAGGCCGTACCCTCTTCAATCATTAAGGCATAGGCACTGATGTGATTGATTGGCAGAGACAGCGCTGTTTGTATGTCATGTGAAAGAAGTTCTTTTGTATCACCCAGGGTAGCATAAATCAAATCCAATGAGATGTTTTTAAAGCCGACAGCAGAGGCATTGTGAACAGCATCTGAAGACATCTGCGGGGTATGTGCTCTGTTTAAAATTTTGAGTTTTTCCTTATCAAAAGTCTGCGTTCCGAAGCTGATACGGTTCACTCCGAGAGTATACATGCCCTCAAGCCACTCTTTTGTTGCAGAGTTGGGATTTGCTTCACTGGTTATTTCTGCGTTTTTCACAAGATAGGGATTAAGCAGGTCGAAAATTTCTTCATAAAGCTGCGGGGCAACGGTTGAAGGCGTGCCTCCTCCTATAAAAACAGTTTCTATAGTCTCTTTTTCTGCCTGAAATCTTTGCAATTCATACTGCAGCTGTTTTTTAAGGGCATACATGTAATTCTCTTTGAGATGAAACTTGTCAACATAAGAGTTGAAGGCACAGTAAGAGCATTTGGAATCGCAAAAAGGAATATGAATATAAACTAACATAGTGAAATTATAGCCGGATAAACTTATTTTAATTGCTATTGCTGTATAATCGCGTACAATTAAATACAGGTGCTTATATGAGTAAAGAAGAAATATACCGTCCCAATGTTGCTATGATAATCGTCTCAAATGAGTATCCGCAAAAAAAAGATGTTTTTATTGCACAAAGAAATGATTTGACTGACATTTGGCAGTTTCCACAGGGTGGCATTGATGAAGGCGAAGAGGTCAAAGAGGCTCTTTTCCGTGAAATGGAAGAAGAGATAGGGACAGACTCTGCTGAAATAATAGCAGAATATCCAGAGTGGATTTCTTATGATTTTCCTCCTAAAATTGCGAGTAAAATGAAGCCGTATAAGGGACAGACACAAAAATATTTTTTACTCAAACTCGCAAAAGATGCCAAAATAAACCTAGATACAAAGCATCCCGAGTTTATAAACTATAAATTTGTGGCAATAGAGGATGTTTTAGACTTTACACCGCATTTTAAGCAGTCTGTATATGAAAAAGTTATAAATCATTTTAAAAGAGAGGGGCTGTTGTAAATGCTAATAGTTCAAAAATTCGGTGGGACCAGTGTTGGTGATTTGGAACGCATACAAAATGTAGCGAATCGTGTGGCAAAAACAAAAGAAGCCGGGCATGATGTAGTAGTTGTTGTTTCGGCAATGAGCGGAGAAACAAACAAACTTGTTGGATATGCCGAACATTTTTCAAAAAATCCTGCCCGTGCAGAGATGGATATGCTTTTGAGTTCAGGTGAAAGAGTGACATCGGCACTCCTTTCTATTGCACTGCAGGAGATGGGAATCGATGCTGTTGCAATGACGGGGAGAAAAGCAGGTATTGTAACCGACAAGCAGCATACCAAAGCGCGTATTGAAGAGATTGATCCCAAAGCTATGAAAAGTGCGTTGCAAAGTGGCAAAGTTGTTGTAGTTGCCGGTTTTCAGGGAGTAAACACAGACGGAGATGTCACAACACTCGGACGTGGAGGAAGCGATCTCTCAGCTGTTGCTATCGCAGGTGCATTAGAAGCTGACTTATGTGAAATTTATACGGATGTGACAGGTATTTTTACAACAGATCCGCGAATTGAACCAAAAGCAAAAAAACTTGATAAAATCTCTTATGAAGAGATGCTTGAACTTGCATCATTAGGCGCAAAAGTATTACAAAACCGCTCTGTAGAGCTGGCAAAAAAACTCAATGTCAATCTCGTAACACGAAGCAGCTTTTGCGATGATGAGGGAACATTAATTACAAAGGAAGAAAATATTATGGAAAAACCACTAGTAAGCGGAATTGCGTTAGACAGAAACCAGGCACGCATCTCTTTAATGGGTGTCAAAGACAGACCGGGCATTGCTTCTGATATTTTTAATGCATTGGCAGATGCCGAGGTAAATGTGGATATGATCATTCAGAACAAAGCGGTTGATGATACAACAAATATTGACTTTACTGTACCTGTGAGTGATCTGCATGATGCAAAATCTGTTGTAGACACCTTTGTACAAAGCGGTGAAATCAAAGATGATTCTTATAATGAAGATATCTGTAAGGTTTCTGTAGTGGGTGTTGGTATGAAATCGCATGCCGGTGTTGCTGCCAAAGCCTTCTCGACGATGGCAAAAGAAAATATCAATATCAATATGATTTCAACATCAGAAATAAAAGTATCCATGGTTATAGACGAAAAGTATGCAGAACTTGCGGTGCGATCTCTGCACAATACCTATGAGCTAGACAAATAAGTACTTACATGCCGGATTTTGCACAATGGAGCCTGGATGCCATAAGAGAAAAGGGCGGCAGTCTCAGCTGGCTTGAAGAACACCGGTTTGAGTGGTCTAAAACAACTGCATACGCACTGGAACAGATTCTTAATGGCAAAACAATTATTCTAATTACTGACGAAAAAAGAAAGTGGTTTGAAAATTACATTTTGAGTTCTTTAAACGGAGTACTGCTTGAACGCCCTATGATACCTATCATCAGCATTGACAATATTTATACCCATTACAACAGTGTAGGCAGTGGTGAAATGATAGATATTATAGACGATATGATTTCACTCTCTTTTAAGGGCGATTATTTTTTTTGGTACATCGGCAAAGGAGATGATAAACGCAGCGATATCGCCAAAAGAAAAGATGAAAGTTATTTTTGGATCTTTGATGAAGATTTTAACAATGCGTTTACACTCAAATCCTATGATACGGATTTGGATATCAAACTGTTACAGCTCTACAAACTTTTTGATGCTTCGTTGAATGCTGCAATGTTTGGAGAGGTTGATGCAAGTTCCTGATGCAATAAAAGGGCATATCCTCATTGCAAATGATGTGGAGGAAGCTGCTGAAAAACTGGAAAATGAACTGCAGGGCTTCCGGGTTGTAAAGTTTATAGAAGAAAATTTTAAAATTGAACATGCAAAACTTGTAACGGCTGAAGCGTACATCAGCGAAGCACAGACAAAGTATATCATCATCGCAGCTTTTGAGTTTACTGATGTGGCACAAAACTCTCTGCTAAAACTTTTGGAAGAACCGCCGACAAATATAGAGTTTATTATAATCTCCCCGACGAAATCCAACTTGCTGCCTACCGTACGCTCACGACTGCCGATTTTAAAGAACCAGCTCCATCACAGTGTTATGGAGTTGGATATTACACTTGCACGACTTGACTATAAAGAGGTTTTTGCATTTTTAAAACAGCATGCCAGAGTCTCTAAAACAGAAGCCAAAGCTTTGGTTGAAGCGCTTTTTTACAGAGCAACTGTTATAGACAGGCTCATACTTTCTCCATTGCAGCTGGATAATTTTGACAAGGCCTACAGATTGCTTGATCTGAATTCACGGCCTCAAAGTGTTTTGGCAATGCTGCTTATGAGCTTTGCACAGGAGAGACCGTGAGAGTAGAAAAACTGTCAAATGAAATAAATATAAAAGATGCATTGCAAAAGCTTGGTGTTGATTCGGGCGGTATTACAATTTTGGCGTCAAAAGCAACAATGCATATTTTATATATATATGATTTGCATGTAGGGGCTGCCAATATTTTGAAACAGGATGCTCTCTCCATCGGGGCTGATTTGGCTGTTCCCCGGGGGACAGTTATCGCAGCAAAGCCAAAAGTTGACTGCATACTCATTGCGAATACAAAACAGCTGAAAGTTTTGGCAAAAAAAGAGTTGGCACAACCTTTTGGACTCAAAGAGTTGGCAAAAAAACTCAAAGAGTTTGCGCAGGTTCGTCAGCCGGATGCAGTAGAAATTATGGGTATTGTTAATGCGAATGATGACAGTTTTTACGCACAAAGCAGGCTCAAAGAAAAAGAAGCAATACAAACCATAGAGACTATGATTCAAGAGGGTGCAGATATAATAGATATCGGTGCTGTCTCTTCTCGCCCAAATGCTCCATATGTGAGTGTAGAAGAGGAATTGGCAAGAATAGAACCGCTTTTGAGACTTATAAAAGAAGAAAAACTGTATGAAAAGGTACAATTCAGTTGTGACAGTTATGAACCAAAAGTTTTACAAAGGGCACTGGAGAGCGGTTTTAGTATTGTAAATGACATAACCGGTTTGCAAAACGATGAGGTATGCAGGCTTTGTGCGGCTTATAATGCAACAGCGGTAATCATGCATATGAAAGGAACGCCCCAAACGATGCAGAAAAACCCCCATTATGAAAATGTCATAGAGGATGTATATGATTTCTTTAGCAAAAGAGTAGAAAAAGCTGAGAGTTTTGGAGTGAAAAAAATTGTGCTTGATGTAGGCATAGGTTTCGGAAAAAGAGTAGAAGACAATTTAAAACTTTTAAATAGCCTTGAACACTTTTTAACGCTGGGCAAGCCATTGCTGGTCGGAGCTTCCAGAAAATCCATGATAGATAAAATTTCACCTTCTTCTGTTGAAGAAAGGCTTCCCGGCACACTGACCCTTCATCTTGAAGCAGTGAAAAACGGTGCATCCATTTTACGGGTGCATGATGTCGCCCAGCACCTGCAAGCGCTTAAAGTTTTTAAGGCCTTGCATACATAAAGTATCTATTTTATGTATGCTTTGATTATTTCCTGACGTTCCAGCGGTCTGTCTCCGCCAGAACGTCCGGAAGTAGCGACATTGTTTAGTTTTTGCAAAGTTTGCATGGATTTTTGATTTGCAACCTTTCCAAAAATTGTATAGCCGCCGTTAAGCCATGGTGTCGGAGCTGTTGTGATGAAAAACTGACTGCCGTTTGTATTTGGACCTCTGTTTGCCATTGCCAAAATACCGGGTTTGTCAAAAACAAGATTTGCTTTGAATTCATCCTTAAACTCTTTATGCCAAATGCTTTCACCGCCTCTGCCGCTTTCAGTCGGATCACCGCCTTGAATCATAAAATTGTGAATGATTCGGTGAAAAGCAACACCGTTGTAATAGCCTTCCTTTACATGTGTAAGAAAGTTCTCAACCGCCAAAGGTGCCGCATCTGGAAAAAGTTCAAGTTCTATATTTCCCTGTGTTGTTTGCAGGACAACATGCGGATTATTCTCACTTGAAAACAAGAGAGTCGTATAGAGTAATATCAGTGCCAGTAAAATTCGTTTCATTAAAAAGCTCCTTATTCTTCTTCAAAGTCTAAACATACAGAGTTGATGCAGTATCGCAGTCCCGTAGGCTCAGGACCATCAGGAAAAAGATGCCCTAAGTGAGCATCACAACTGCTGCATCTGACTTCTGTACGAATCATACCGTGTGACATATCTTTTATTTCAGTGACAGCCCCTTCAACAGCTTCATAATAACTTGGCCAGCCTGTTCCTGAATCAAATTTTGTACCTGATTCAAAAAGCGGGGCACCACAACAGATACATTTGTAAATACCATCACTTTTGTTATCATAATATTTTCCGGAAAAAGGGGCTTCTGTGCCGTTTTTTCGGCATACCGAAAAAGCTTCAGGACTCAGAATTTTTTTCCATTCATCTTCACTCTTTGTTATTTTCATTGAATTTCCTTATGCTTTTTGCGTAGTATAGCAAGTCTGTTTTGTATTTTATATAAAAGGAGGGTTTTGTTCAAAAATTATAGGGGAAAAGAAAGAATAGTACTGCTTCTCAAAAGCAATACTATTAAATAGTTATTTACCAGCTGCAACGCGGTCTTTAAGACCTTTACCTGCTTTAAACTTAGGAACCATTTTATCTTGAGTCGTATAAGTTTTATCTGTACCCGGAACTTTACCGGTTTTACCTTTTTGAAGTACTGCCGCAAAACTACCAAAACCAACGAGAGAAACATCTTCCCCTTTTACTAAGGCTTCTATTACTGCTTCAGTGAAAGCTTTAATTGCATTTTCAGCTTCAACTTTAGTTTTGTAGTTTCCGTGTTCTTGTACTAACTCAACGAATTGTGCTTTATTCATAAATTTACCCTTGGATTAAGATTTGCCCTGAAATAATTCAGCTACAGATACTTTATAGTTTATTTGCTTAAATTTTTCTTCTTTTTGGTGTATTTAAGAAGAAAATCTGAAATTTTTGTTTCTTTTAGTCCACATTTAGCCTGTTTTAAGAGCTTTTTGAAATTTAGAGTCGTTTTAGGCATCATAATTAAAGCTGATAAATCTTTAATTTTTTTGTATTTATTTGTTGATGTATGTATTGATAAAAACACATCTTCAAGACCATCTCTTTCATTTTTAGTCAGTATCCCCATTCCGCTACTCCTCTAATCTGTTGATTTTTCTTACAGCCCTGATAATTTCATCATCATCTAATTTACCTAACATTTTTATAACAGTTGCCGCAGCCTGTGGTTTGGCACGTCCCAGTTTCCAGTCCTGATATGTACGCATAGAAATCCCCAGACTTTTAGCCATATCTTTAAGGGAAATCTTTTTCCCATTGTATTGAGACTCTATTGAGTTATGGAGGATGTTAAATAAATCATTTATTTGCATAAAAAATATTATACGGAATAAATACTTAAATATACATTTTTTATAATATAAATTGATAATTATCGTATGATAAATATTGATTAATGTGTATTATATAATTTATATATATTATAATGATGTATTTAATGTATTTTGTATACGGATTACCGTATGTAAAGAGTATGGAGTTTTGAAGAATAAACAAAGAAAATTAAAAAAATACTATTTTTCTTCGATAACTATGGATTTTGCGACAGGGTGAAGGGTGATGATGTTTTCTTGTATTTCAAGATAAAAGGGAGGATAGAATTTTGCATCTGTTTTGTAGGCTATTTCATGGGCATTGTCAATAGTAAAGACAATGTTGTTTAAACCTTTGAAAGGTTCTTTGACAGTAATTTTTGCATTTTTGTAGGCGTTGTGTATTGCCTCTTTTTCTTTTTTAAGGCGTGTAATCTCTTTTTCCAGCTCTTCAACTTTACTTAAGTTGTGTCTTTTTGCTCCTTCTAATTTATGCCTGAGTTCCTTGATATCTTTGTCTATAAATTGCAGTTTGCTTTGCACTATCGGGACATCACGGTAGTTTATTTTAAAGAGATTGTCTTCACCGGATACAAGCCGGACGGTAATAGAATTCGAAGCATAAACTTTTAGATTGTTTTTCACGTGCTTGATGGTAACATCCTGGGCGTAAACAGCACCCCCTATGGAAGCCTCAATTTCTACAGTGGTTGCATGTACCACACCGCCTTCAAGCAGAGAAATTTTCCCCTCATGGCATCGTAATGTACCTTTATGTCTGTTAATGGTTGCATATTTTGCATACTGGAGTGAGTCCTGGTGGGTAGCTCCCTCAATTTCAAGGGTTATCGCTTCAAGACGGCTTTTTGCTCCCACAAAACCGTTTACATGTATTCTCTCTGAAACAAGTGTCACCCCTTCTTTTATGGTATCCCTTGCTGTATCATGCTGTGTCACTACTATTTCAATATTATTGTCTTCGAGGTCTTCTACAAGGTCTTTGTGCTTTGTGATTTCACTGACTTTTATGCGATTGTCAACAAGAAGTTCTTTGCCGTCATAATGTACATATCCGCGTATTTTGCTTATATATTTTTTTGATGTTGCATTTTCCTCTATTCTAATAGATTTTTCATCAACATCTGCCTGCAGGTCATCCATGTTGTTGGCAAAATTTGCGTCTATATATTCACCAAAAGCATTGAGTCCGTTTTGTCCGTATACAGGCTTTTTATACTCAACAAGAAGTTCATTTTCATCTACTTCAATAACTTCGCCTGTATGTGCTTTTTCTTTAAACCAAAAAATAAGTTTACCCGGACGTGTGAGAACAGGCTCTATCCCTTCAAACAGAGGAATTTTGACACGTTTGACAAATTTTCCTGCATATATGTACTTCACTAAAATTTTCAGAGATTTTTTCATCTCTTCATCAAAGATGTTCACAAGTATTTTATGATACGCTTTGATTTTGTTGCATTCTCTAAAGAGTATTTTTAACAACTCAACAGGCTGATGTGATTTATAGGGAATTTTTGAATCCGGTGACAGTATCAAAAAAGGATGTGTGAAAAATTTTGAAAAATCTATAGTATATTCAAGTTCAAGATCTCTTTTTTCTTTTTTCATCAGCGTGACAGTATAGCGCTGTTGAAATTCCACATGTTCATTGAGTATTTTTTCTTTATCTTTGTATTTTTCCTGTATCTCTTTGCTGTAAAGTTCAAAAGAAGTGCTGGCATTGCTTTTTATATATGTTTCTGTCTTGTTTATAACAAAGTCACATTCTGATGGAAGAATAAAATTTTCTTGCGCAAATGTCTGCAATGCTTCTTTGATATGACGGGTTTTTATAATTTTATGTTCTGTTTTTTTTGGCATTCATTAATACTCTAACAAATCACTGTAATCATACTTCGCAAAATCGAGGTAGAGTTTACCGTTTTGTTTAATGACTCTGATATCACTGTCATACACGGCTAAAAATCTTTTTTTGATGATTTTTCTCTGGTAGGGCTCCAGATCAAGTGTTTTCAAATAGGTTTTGAGTTCAACAATCTGGTTGTCTTTTTCCGCCTCTATGGTTTTTTGTGTTTGCGGCAAAGGTTCGACATCATGTACCGTGTTGCTGTTTTGGGCAAGAAGTTTTGTGTTGAGCAGTTCCAAAACCTGCTTTAACTGCTCGTCTTTTGTGGCATAAACTCTTTCTATTTTACTCATCTCATCACGGAGCATCTGCTCTTTGTCATTGATGAGTTTGTCTATTTTCTCTTCGAGCTGGACAATTTTAGCTTTGAGCTGCAGGTTCTCTTTTTGGTACAATGACAAAACCATGGCAACCGTTGTCCGTGGTTTTGCAGGCGGAGTGTTTTGCTGAGGTCTTTGTTGCGGTTGCGGTGAGGCTTCCTCGGGAACAATTATGTAAACAGTGTCATCTTCAACGATATAATTTAACTTTTTGCTGCGAAGTTTTGAACTGATCATCTCTTTTGACATTTTAAATTTTTTTGAATATTCATCGAGTGTAAATTTCATATACTGTCCTTTTTGAAACACCGGGTGTTAAAATTTAGAGGTGCCCTTTATAAATTGGAGGAATAATTATACCTGATTTTCTCAGCCATACACGGTATCCCTTTTTTTCATTGCCATGCTTGTCCTGAAAAGCAAAGAGGGTGGACTTTTTAAATTCTCTTTCCTGAAGGAGTTGGTTGTACTCTTTATGCACAGAAATGAAACGTTTAAAATTGTAATATGCTTCATGAGAGATCATTACCGTTGAAATACTGAAGTCTTTAATTTCCAAGTATCGGGCACAGTCATTGAGTCCTGTGCCTATAAAATTCTGATGCCCTAAAATGTCTGTAAATTTATTGATTTTCCCCGTATGCACTGCTATACGCAAGCCATGAAAATAGGAGAATTTCTTTGAAAGCTGCTCTGAAAAATGATGAAAGCTCAGCCCTAAAATTGTTCCGTAGCCTCTGAACTTTGGTGTGAGTATGCAGTAAAATCCGTCTCCTGTCGGGATATAACCCAAAATAAGTTCTTCTACAGGAAGTTTTGCACTTTCAAGCAGGCGTTGTATGATTTTTTTGTAACTGCGTGTCAAAAAATTGATGATTTCAAACTGTTGCTGTATGGTAAGCATTGAAAAATTAATGATATCTATTAAAACTATATCAGTATTGATTTCTTCACAAGCACTCATCTTTATGTATCCTTTGGGATTCTGATTTTAGCATAAAGTTCTTTTAAATGAACTATATATTATAATTGTAAAATTAAATTTTTTAGGGAATTATTATGAGTAATGGTGTATTGGATATTGTTAAACCCGGGGTCCTTTTTGGTGATGATGTTTTAAAAGTCTATGAATATGCAAAAGAAAATGGTTTTGCTATACCTGCTGTCAATGTTGTAAATACTGACTCTGTCAACGGTGTATTGGAAGCTGCTGCAAAAGCCGACTCTCCTGTGATTATACAATTCAGTAACGGGGGTGCTTCCTACTATGCAGGCAAAGGTTTAAGCAATGATGGTGAAAAAGCGGCAATTATTGGTGCGGTGGCCGGTGCGATTCATACACATATGATGGCAGAGGCTTACGGTGTTGCGGTGATTCTGCATACTGACCATGCCTCAAAAAAGCTGCTTCCGTGGATAAATGCTCTGCTTGAAGCAGGTGAGAGTTATTATAAAACACAGGGAAAACCACTGTTTTCTTCCCATATGCTTGATCTTTCAGAAGAGTCTTTAAATGAAAACATCGGTACATGTAAAGCCTATTTTGAAAGAATGAACAAAATCGGTATGAGCATCGAAATAGAGCTAGGCTGTACAGGCGGAGAAGAAGACGGTGTGGACAACACAAACATTGACAATGCACTTTTATATACCCAACCAGAAGAGGTGGCTCTTGCCTATAAAGAGTTGAGTGAAATTTCTCCAAATTTTACAATAGCCGCTTCCTTTGGAAATGTACACGGTGTTTACAAGCCGGGAAATGTACAGTTGACACCTAAGATACTAGACAATTCACAAAAATATATTCAGGAAAAACTGCATACAAAAGAGAAACCTGTCAACTTTGTATTTCACGGCGGTTCAGGATCTTTGCCTTCAGAAATCAGTGAAGCGATCAGTTATGGTGTTGTAAAAATGAATATCGATACCGATACTCAGTGGGCAACATGGAACGGCGTTCGTCAGTATATAGAAAAGTATCATGATTATCTTCAGAGTCAAATCGGAAATCCGGAAGGTGAAGACAAACCGAACAAAAAATACTATGATCCGAGAAAATGGCTGCGTGCCGGACAGGAAGGTCTGGTTGAGCGTGTTATTCAGGCCTATAAAGACTTGAATGCCATGAACAGAAACTAAGAGTGCAGTTTTTTGTGAATATCCCTGATACTTTTTGTATCGGGATTTTTTGTATAGTGTATATGTAACAGCTGTCTCAGTTTGTTTTCATTAAATCTCCAAAAATGCTCTTTGTCAAAATCTTCGTGTTTTGTGACCATTTCATGCAACTCTTTTTCTGTGAGTTCTCCATGACTGCCTTTTATGATTTTTAAAATCAAATCCATTAATTCTGTCTGTGCCTGAGGGGTTGTGTCATCATCTTTGAGTTGTTTTGTCGGCATAAATTTATACATTTTCCATGCACTCAGACCGAGACCGAGTAAAAAAGCAATCATCATCCAAGAAGAGAGTGAAAGTTCCATTAATATCCTTTTTTTGCTCAATTATAGGCTTATTTTGATAAAATTCCAGTTATGAATGATAAAGTATTTACAAAACCGATAAAAAAACAGTTTGAATTTGATGAAGAAGTGGCAGCTGTCTTTGATGATATGCTCGAGCGGAGTGTTCCTTTTTACAAAGAGGCGCAAAAAATTACAGAATTTTTTGCACTGAAAAACCTGAATGAAAATGGGAGAGTCTATGATCTTGGCTGTTCAACCGCATCAACACTGCTGAGTATTCACAGAAAACTCTCAAACAAGGCAGAGCTTATAGGTCTTGACAATTCTGAAGCAATGCTCACGCGTGCAAGAAAGAAATGCGAAGCGTATGGTGCCGACATAAAAGTTTGCAATGCGGATATACTGAGCTATGATTATAAAGAGGCAGATGTTTTTATCAGTAACTATACTCTGCAGTTTATTCGTCCTCTTGTTCGTGAAGAGCTGGTAAAAAAAATAGCCGTTTCATTAAAAAAAGAGGGTGTATTTATATTTAGCGAAAAAGTCATCTCTCATCATCCCAAACTCAACAAAGAATTGATTGAATGTTATTATGATTTTAAAAAAGCGCAGGGCTATTCCGAGTATGAAATCATGCAAAAACGCGAAGCTCTGGAAAATGTACTGGTGCCTTACAGTGAAGAAGAAAATATAAAAATGGCATTAAATGCAGGTTTCTCTCATTGTGAAGTACTTTTGCGCTGGGCAAATTTTGCTACTTTTATTGCTGTAAAAGAGTAGAACCTACCAGACGTTTTTTTCTGCTTTTGGCTGCTCTTTTGCACCAAAGAAACTTTTGACTTTTGCGCTGCTTTTTTTTATTTCTTTGCCCATTGTCTCATAGGTAATGATGTCATCATCTCCGCACTCTTTGTGATAATATCCCTGAAAATCGTAGTACTCTTTGCAGTCACTGTAGTATTTTGCAGAAATCCCGTGTTTGTTTAGACAGCCGTTAAAAAAAAGCATGAATAAAACTAATAAATATATGCGTATCATAATAATCTCCAAGCACTTTGCATACCTAAACTTTGAAACTCTCTTTTGTTCTGCAAAACTCTGTTAAAAAACATTCATCGCATTTAGGATTTTTGGCAGTGCAGATGTACCTTCCAAACAAAACCATTGCCTGATGGAGTACATGCAGGTCGGTTTTGAATTTTTTTACCAAAGTGGCTTCTGTCGCCTTGGCTGTTTTGTCATCGCTCAGACCAAGTCTGTGTGCGACACGAAATACATGGGTATCCACTGCCATTAGGTTCGCACCGGTATACTCTATCATCACAACATGGGCTGTTTTTTGTCCGACGCCTGCCAGGGTCTGCAGGTCTTTTTCATTCATTGGTATTTCACCGTCATACACTTCCGCAACACGTTTTGCCATGGCTATGAGGTTTTTTGCTTTGTTGTTAAAGAAGGAGCAGGTGTTAATAAGCTTTTTCACCTCTTCTATATCAGCATCTGCCAAATCTTGAGGCGTCGGATACTTTGCAAACAGGGCAGGAGTAATAAGGTTGACTCTTTTGTCGGTACATTGTGCTGAGAGTGCTACGGCAATTACCAGTTCATAGGCATTTTTATAATGCAGTTCTGTGACCGCATCACTGTAGCGCTCCATAAAGCGTTTTTGGATCTCTTGGATCTCTTTTTTCGTTGCTTTTTTCATAAATGTATTTTAGCAACTTATATGTTATAATCAAAGCAATGACTTTTAAAAAGGGGTAAAATATGGGCATATTTTCACTGTTTTCGAAACAAAAAAACACGCATGTGTATGATACAGGCAAAAAAAAGGAGACACTTTTTTCACAATTGGACAAAGATTTCTTTATTGAAGTGGCAGACAGCAGTGATACAATGATGCTCTATTTTTTACAAGGTGAAGGATGGATTGGTGCAAATAAAACTTTTTTCACTACAATGAATTATTTTGATATAAAAGATTTTAAAAGAGCCAATGAAAGCATTCGTGATATGTTTTTGAGTGAGAGTGAAGAGATTTTTACCGAGTCTGACAAAAGTTGGCTGGATTATATTAAAAAGTACAAAAGCGATGGTTACAGGGTAAATATGACTGATGCTAAGGGCCAACTTCTCAGTATTGAAGCAAAGTGTCACAGGTATTCAAAAAATATGAAGCTGTATATTTTGGAATTAAAAGATGTTACAGAGTTGGAAAAAGCACGTTTGCAGGTGAAAGAGGTTGAAAAGCTGAAAACAAAATTTTTGGCCAATATAGGGCATGAATTTAGAACTCCGATGAATGGTATTCTCGGATTTATAGAGCTGCTCAAAGAAACCAGTCTTAACGAACATCAAAATGAATACCTTGATATGATTGATTATTCTTCTAAAAATCTGATGAATAATATTGAAAGTCTCTTGGATTTGGCGCAGTTGCAAAGCGGGCGTCTTACAGTGGAGTCAGAACCTTTTAATCTTCTTGTCGCAATGGAAAAACTCATATATACATGTTTTGACAAGGCAAGCAACAACGGGGTACAGGTTATGAGTTTTATAGATCCGAAATTGCCACAGGAACTCGAAGGTGATGCAAACAAAATTTTGCAGGTTATGCGTTCTATCATTCAAAATGCAATTAAATTTACACCGCATGGCGGCAAGGTTATTATAGAAGTAAAACTTTTAAAACGACTCCAAAACGGAGCCTGTTCTGTCGGTTTTAGTGTCAAAGACAATGGTCAGGGGATGTCTCAAGAACAGATATCTCTTATGGATGAACCTTTTACCGCAGGCAGTCATGCAGATGAGAGACTCGGCATAGGATTGAGCCTCTCAAGCGGTCTGGTACGGTTGATGGGATCAGAATTACGTATAAAAAGTGAATTAGACAACGGTACCTACGTGAATTTTGTTCTTGATTTTAAAGCTTCAAGAGGGCAAAACTACAAAATGATGCCAAATAAAAAAGCAAAAGTGCTTTTACTGGATAAAGAAAAAGTTGATGATGCCAATTTCTTAACGACCTATTTGCGTTCTTTTGCTATTGATGTGACAAAATCTTCCGAACTCAATGCTGATATTTATACAGATATAGATGAGCTTTATGTGGTAGGTGACCAAGGTGATTCATCGTGGATACTGGATCTGGCGACATATAAAAAGCAGGCACCTGTTGTTTTTCTTTTGGATGAAGATGAAAAACTGCAAACAAAGATGACACACATTATTGATGAAGTGATAGAAAAACCATTGCTGGCCAGTGTGATAGCCAAACATCTGTATATGGCAAACAGCTACAAATATACTAATGAAGATAAAAATGAACTTACTCTCAAAGATAAAACCGAGGCTTTGGTCGTGGAAGACAATCTTATCAATCAGCGTCTGATAAAAATACTCCTGGAAGAGTATAACATAGATGTTTCTACCGCCTCTAACGGACTTGAAGCGGTAAAAATGTATAAAGAGAAAAAATATGACATTATATTTATGGATATAGATATGCCGTATATGAACGGGATTGTTGCAACCAAAGAGATTAAAGATATGATGCTCCTAAAATCACAGGCGCCGATTGTTGCCCTGACAGCAATGGCAATGGAAGGGGACAAGGAGATGCTTTTGGAAGAGGGGCTTGATGATTATCTTTCAAAGCCGCTAACAAGAGACAAACTGGAGTATATTTTAGACAAATACCTTAAAATAAGCTATGAAAATGAATCTGTTTAATAACTATTAATATATTGTTATTAAACTTCTCTTTATCAATTTAGTAAGGAACTCTATAATGAATAAAATTACAATGCTATTATCTGCCCTGTTGTTGACAGGTTCAGTCGTCTGTGCAAAAACATTAGTGACAGTAAACGGAAAACCAATTACCCAAGAAGAAGTTGACCAGGAGCTGATGCAGGCGACACAGGGGCGATTTAACCAGGTACCGGCTGATCGTCAGGCTGCATTCAGACAACAGGTTTTACAACAGCTTATAGGCAAAGAGTTGATTTATGATGATGCAAAAAAATCCGGTATCATCAACTCTGCGGAGTATAAGAATGAATACAATAAGCTTGAACAAAGAATGAAAAAAGAGCTTGCTATTCAGGTTTGGCAGAAGAAACTGCTTGACGGCATTAAAATTTCAACAAAAGAGTTAAAAGACTACTATAACAAAAACAAAGAAGAATTTAATGAAAAAGAGAGCGTGCATGCCCGCCATATTTTAGTAAAAACCAAAGAGGAAGCAGAAAAAATCATTGCGCAGTTGAAACATTTAAGCGGAGAAAAACTCAAAGAAAAGTTTATAGAGCTTGCGAAAAAAGAGTCAACAGGGCCTAGCGGATCAAAAGGCGGAGATCTTGGATACTTCAGTAAAGGGCAAATGGTACCTGCTTTTAATGATAAAGTTTTTTCTATGAAAAAAGGCGAAGTGACATCAGAGCCGGTTAAAACACAGTTTGGATACCATGTTATTTATGTGGAAGACAAAAAACCTTCATTGACACGAAGTTTTGATGAGGTAAAAGCATTTATAGAACAGCGTCTGAAAATGGAAAAATTTAAAGCTGTTATGAAGAAAAAAATGGATGAACTGCAGAAAAAAGCATCTATTAAGTAGTTAGGCATGCAAAACTCTCCTCTTTCTAAAATTATTTTAGAAGAGAGAGAGTTTTTTGTCAAACGCGATGACCTCATTGACCCCTGTTTGGCAGGGAACAAATACAGAAAACTCTACACGCTCTTAAATACTCCAGACAATATTTATGATACGCTGATATCCTACGGCGGAACACAGTCTAATGCTATGCTGGCGTTGGCCGCCTTATGTCAGAAAAAAAAATGGAAATTTCTTTACTATACAAAAAAACTCTCTGCAACACAAAAAGAGCAAGGCGGCGGAAACTATGCGCATGCCCTGAAATTAGGTATGCAGCATAGAGAAATAGAAAATGATTTTTATAAAGAGTTTATTGCTTCTTTGCGCTTACATGTAAATGCAAAAACCTGTTTTGTTGATCAGGGTGGCGCAGTACAGGAAGCAAAAACAGGATTGGAAGTTTTAGCGCAGGAGATACAGGAACAAAGCAGAGACTTACATGTAAAGGCAGTCGCAACACCTTCCGGTACAGGGACAACAGCACTTTTTTTAGCACTTGCTTTACCTGAGTACAGAGTTTATACAACACCCTGCATAGGGGACAGCAGCTATCTCAAAAAGCAAATGCGTGCTTTGGCAGAAATTCCGGACAATCTTGTTATCCTGGAACCAAAGAGAAAATACCATTTTGCAAAACCCTATAAGGAGTTTTATGAGATATACAAGGCTTTACATGTAAAGGGAATTGAGTTTGATTTACTTTATGCTCCGGCAATGTGGCAGGCACTTTTGGAACAAACTGATGAAACCATTATGTATATACATAGCGGCGGAGTGAGCGGTAACAAAAGTATGCTTGCTCGTTATGAAAAAAAAGGACTCATATAAACGGCGAAGCTGAGCGGCACGTTTAGGGATCCTCGTACTTGTTATAGCTTTGGTTTAAGTTCTAGGTTTTGTATTCTATCAAAGTGCTTAATATTATTACTAATGAGAGTACAATCATTAGCAATAGCTATACTTGCTATCATTAAATCCATGTCAGCAATTATATTACCATTTTTTTTCAATCTAGCTTTTTCTTTTGCAAAAACTAAACTTGATGCTTGAGTGAATTCTAATATTTTAAAATTTTCTAAAAAGGGCTCTATAATTTTTAAATTTTGATTGATTTTTGAAGAGTTGTATGCACCATAAATCAATTCAGTATAATTTATTCTCGAAATATATAAATCATCTATTGGAATTTGAGATAGCATTTGAACAACTTCTTGTTTCCCTTTTAAAAAATATATTAATATATCACTATCAATTAAATATTTTTTCATTAAAGGTTTAACTCAAAGTCTTTAGAATTCTTATCTTCAGTAATACTTTGCAACATAGTATCAGCATCATTACTTTTTAATTTACCTGCAAACTGTAATAATTGATTATGCTTTAAATTATTTTGTTTTGAAAAAAAGATTATGGCTTTTTCTATTACTTCTGTTTTGGTTGTATCTAATTCTTCTGTTAATTGATTCAGTGTCATAATCACACTTTCTTCTAATCTTAAGTTAACTGCTCTTTTCATAGTCAATCCTTTATCTTTACAATATTGTACAATAATAATATAAATTTGTAAAGATAAAAATATTTAATTCCATTAACGGTTGAAGATAGCCGATAAATTGCCGCTAGGTAATTTATTGGTTACGAGGTTTTGTTGGGTATTTCGACTATAATCCATATGGCTTTATCTCATCTAAATGTACATCAGTTTTAGATAAACTATCCCATTTTAATTCTCGTAATAAAACTCGTTCAATTAAGATTTGCCATTCATCAGATAGTTGAAATAATTTATCTGTTTTTACATCATCACCATGTGCAATAGTATTTCTTATATCAATTAAATCTTGTATTGGTGATAAATCAAATACAAATATATTCATCTGCTTGATAAGTTCCTCTTTTAATGCATCTTTCTTCTTTTGAAAATTATTTTTTAATACTTTTTCAAGAATTGAATTCCAGAGAATTATTTTTGCATTAACTGAGTAGTCTATGCCTGAAAGATATGATAGTAACAGCTTTGTAATATATTTAATATTTTTCAATTCAATATTTTGTAAACTATTTTTCAAAAATCTTTCAAAAGCAGGTTTACTAATCAACCTTACTGTTCTTTCATCTTTATAAAAAGAAATTCTAGTATGATAATTTTCAATATAATTTGTACCTATTGAACCTTCACATTTATACCAATTTAATCTACGTCTTTCAGCAAATGATGTTAAAACTAATATCAAATCAGCGATAGGTTGAATATTTTTATAAAATGCCATCAATGAGTTAATAGGTGAATTAGGAATTATTTCTAGTATATTTGAGCTTTTTAATCCAATATATTTATCAGTAATTATAGACTCTATACCTAAATGCAATACTTCTTCTCTAATTTGGATACTAGAATTTATACTTCTTTGAACTTCACCTGTAAAATGTTTTATTGTAGAGACATTTGAGGATAATAATTTACTTTCTGATATAAAAAAACAAAATTTGCTTTCCTGTAATTCATCTTGTGTAGTTTGGGTTAATGCATATTTTGGAAAATTATATTTAACAAAAGCTTCATACCAATCTTCTGCGATAATTGTCATTTGTGAATTTGAAAAAGATGCTTTTTTTATTATATGACATTGATAAGGTGTACCTTCTAAGGTTGTTATATTGATTTTTATATTTATAGTATTAAGATGTTTTTTAAGTAATTGCTGAAAATACTTATACTCTTTGTAATCTTCAATAAGTAAATAAAAATGTGGCTCTTCGCCAATATCTTTTGGAAACCATAAAAGACATTTCATTTTTGTTTTTTTTACTGACTTTGTTCCAACAAATATTTCAGCAAAATGTCTTGTATACTCTTCAAAAGGCTTTTCTAAATAATTAATAATTACTCCTTTGTACCCAACGGTTTTCGTGAGCAATAATTTTTCCGCTAGGGTAAATTATTGGTCTCCTCGTACTTGTTATGTTTGTACTTCTTTAATTTCTAAACCTTCTTCTGATTTTTCTTTTATCATTTCTTCTGTATATTGAGTATTCTTTTTTATATTTAAAAGCCTACACAATTCTTCACCTGCAACTGTTAATTTTATTTGTTCAAATCTATATTCTTCTCTGTTTGGATTTTTACTATCTGTAATTTGGTATATCTTATCTCCCAAATGCCATATGGTAATGTTGATTTGAGGAATCTTTTTTAATATGCTAACCAAATTATCATTATCATAAATTAGCCCAGCATCTCTTAACAAAATAATTTGACTATATGTTAAACCAAATTTATCAAATGCAGTTTGATTTTTAAATTTGTATATTGAAGTATTATTACTTGTTAATGAACATGCTGTTTGAAAAATTTCTGCTTCATTTTTTGAAATATTAGAAACAACTTCCAATGTTCTTAAGCTAATTCTTCCTGGTTTTGATACTTCATTTGCAAGAATTTGAGACCAAATTTCTTGCATCTCATCACTAGATACATCTTGTGCTTTTTGAAAAAATCTCATTCTCCAATCATCATCAACTTCTTCATCTGTAACATTTTCATCTAAATGAGGAATTGATTTTTCTATAATTTCTTCAAGATTAATTTGGCGATTTATTTCCTGATTAACAACTCTATTTTGAACTCTTGAAAGTAATTCTAATTTTGCTTCACCTTCAATAAGAATTTTTTTTGCTTCAGCATCTGCTTCTTTCCTAATAGCACGAGGTTTGTATAGTGTCCCAATTCCTTTACTTGCAACTTCTACAAGTTTCGTAAGTGGTTTACTTAATCCTGTTAAATCTTTTATTTCCAAAATATATTACCTTTTATTTACTTCGTATAACGGGGGCGCGGGTGAATGACGGCGACATCTGAAAATTTATTTTCTGATGTTGTTGCTCATTCCTCCCGCTTGTTATCTGGCGCTGTGCGACAGATGACTAGCGGGTGTTCAACCCGTGCCCCCGTTATCCGGTCACGCAGTGAGCGGATAACTATTCTATCAACGAACATTATAACACAAATTACTCATATATTAAAAAATAAATAAACACCAATAATGTTAGTTTATTGGAAAATTTATTGTGGTTTGTCATGTTTTTGATGATTTATAAAAATAATGACTGTTATGCTTAAAAATAAAGTGTGCTTTTATTGCTGAATTGACTAATATTTGAACAAAGTGTTTGTTCCTTTAGGTAGGAGAGATTATTATGAGTGCTAAAAAATCTAATGAATGATTTTGTTTAACTTCCTTGACAAATAAAGACTCAGGTCGGTATAATTGTAACGCTTTGCAACTAAAGT
The DNA here is from genome assembly GCF_039667065.1 of Sulfurimonas sp. NWX367. Taxonomy (NCBI): domain Bacteria; kingdom Pseudomonadati; phylum Campylobacterota; class Epsilonproteobacteria; order Campylobacterales; family Sulfurimonadaceae; genus Sulfurimonas; species Sulfurimonas sp. NWX367. The sequence goes on from NZ_JALCZM010000004.1 coordinate 60,629, forward strand.
AGCAAAATGATATTTTGCAAAAAGGTATACTTTCAGCATAAATAAAAAAAAAGGATTGAGAGATGAATAACATTTTTGAGAAACTAACACATAATATGACAGAGGCGATTGAGAGTGCGTTGTCTTTAGCTTTACATAACAAAAATCAGGAAGTGACACCGGTACACTTTTTGTGGGCACTTTTAACAAATTCGGATTCTGTACTGAACCAAATGTTTAACAAGTTGGGTATAGATAAAGTCGCAATGGAATTAGATATTAAAAGTATGGCAGAAAAACTGCCAAAATCTTCAAGTGTGACAAAAGAAAATATCAAACTTTCCCAGGATTTTGTACGAACACTTGAAAACGGTATAGGTCTGATGACAAAAAACGGAGATTCTTATCTTGCTGTAGATACATATATATTAGCAAACTTAAATACAGAGCCGTTTTCAACAATACTGCCAAAATATGTTGATGTTATGCAGTTGAGCAAAGAGCTTGAAGCAGCTCGCGGCGGTGCGAAAATTGATTCGCAAACAGCGGATGAAACATTAGAAGCACTTTCCAAGTATGGTATTGACTTGACAAAAGAAGCAGCGGAGGGAAAACTCGCACCGGTTATCGGACGTGATGAAGAGATAGCACGAACAATGCAGATTCTGATCCGTAAAACGAAAAACAACCCAATGCTTCTAGGAGAGCCTGGGGTTGGTAAAACAGCACTGGTTGAAGGACTTGCACAGAGAATTCAAAGTGGCAATGTTCCAACTTCTTTACAGAACAAGCGTGTGGTTGCGCTTGATATGTCGGCATTGATAGCCGGTGCAAAATACCGTGGTGAGTTTGAAGACAGACTCAAAGCGGTTATAGATGAAGTCAAAGAAAACGGGAATATTATTCTGTTTATTGACGAAATTCATACTATAGTCGGTGCCGGCGCATCAGAGGGTTCAATGGATGCGGCAAACATCCTGAAACCTGCGCTTGCCCGTGGAGAACTCCATACCATAGGTGCAACGACGCTCAAAGAGTACAGAAAATATTTTGAAAAAGATGCTGCATTGCAACGCCGTTTCCTGCCGATCGCTGTGGATGAACCGAGTGTAAACCAGTCACTGCAGATTCTTCGCGGAATCAAAGAGAGACTCGAAGCTCACCATAATGTGAGTATTGCAGACAGTGCATTGGTCGCTGCGGCAAAACTCTCTGACAGATATATAGCAGACAGATTCTTGCCGGATAAAGCGATCGATCTGATCGATGAAGCAGCAGCGGAACTCAAAATGCAAATAGAGTCTGAACCAAATGAACTGAGTGCTGCAAAACGCAAGCTCTCAGAGCTTATGGTTGAAAAAGAAGCACTGAAGATGGAAGAGACACCTGCGAATAAAAAGCGACTTGAAGAGATAGAAAAAGAGTTGGCTGATATTGAAGAAAAAGTAAGAAAACTTGAGTCTCAGTTCCAAACAGAAAAAGAGGTGTTTGAAAAAATCTCAGCTATTAAAGCTGAAATAGAAGCAAAACGCCGTGAAGCAGAGCTTGCAAAAAGCCGTTCTGAATTTAACCGTGCTGCAGAAATTGAGTATGGAGAAATTCCAAAACTCATTGAAGAAGAAAAAGCCTTAAATGAGCAGTGGAACAGAATGCAGGCAGAAGGAACTCTCTTGAAAAATTCTGTTGATGAAGAATCAATTGCTTCTATTGTCAGCAGATGGACAGGTATTCCTGTAAATAAAATGCTGCAAAGCGAGAAAGACAAGATCCTGCATGTCGAAGATGTGCTGAATGAAACAGTTGTAGGACAGTCACAGGCGACGCATGCTGTTGCTCGTGCTATTAAACGCAACAAAGCAGGTCTGAGTGATAAGAACAGACCTATAGGCAGTTTTATGTTCCTTGGGCCTACAGGTGTCGGTAAAACACAGACTGCAAAAACTTTGGCAAAGTTCTTGTTTGACTCTGAGGATGCGCTCATTAGAATTGATATGAGTGAATATATGGAAAAACATGCTGTGTCACGCCTGGTCGGTGCAGCTCCTGGATATGTCGGCTATGAAGAGGGAGGACAGCTTACAGAGGCTGTAAGAAGAAAACCTTATTCTGTTGTACTTTTTGATGAAGTGGAAAAGGCACATCCTGATGTGTTCAATATGCTTCTTCAGGTGCTTGATGACGGGCGTTTGACAGACAACAAAGGTGTTACGGTTGATTTTAGCAATACTATTATCATCTTGACATCAAATATTGCAAGTGACAAAATTATCACTCATTCAGGAAGTCCTGAACTTGAAGGCATGGTTATGGCCGAACTCAAAAAAGCCTTTAAACCTGAATTTTTGAACAGACTTGATGAAGTGGTAATCTTTAATGCGCTTGGCAAAGAACAAATTAAAGGGATTGTCGATATATTCTTTAACGAGATTGTCAACAAAGTTAAAGAGAGAAATATTGAACTTTCTTTAAGTGAAGAGGCAAAAGAGTATATTGCAGAAGCCGGATTTGATCCTGTATACGGAGCACGTCCGCTCAAACGAGCATTGTACGAAATTGTGGAAGACCGTTTGGCTGACTTGATTCTTGAAGGTACAGTGAAAGAGGGCTCTCATGTTGAATTTACCGTTGTAAACGGTGAGGTGGAAGTTAAGGTTTCTTAAGAATCTTAACCACGCTTTAAGTAAAGTTTTTGTAAACTTCCGAACTTAAATCAGATAAGGATATGTCGAATGAAAAGAACATACCAGCCACACAATACACCTAGAAAGCGAACACACGGTTTTAGAGCCAGAATGGCTACTAAAAATGGTCGTAACATCATTAATCGTCGTCGTGCCAAAGGTCGTAAAAAATTGACAGTATAGGCGGATTCAACACACTGAAACTCCATAAAGAGTTTCAATATGTTTACAACAAAGGAAAAAACCAGCATTCTCAGAGTGTTGTCCTCTTTTTCCTTCCTCAACCAGGAGTACGCAAAGTAGGTTTTACCGCCACCAAAAAACTTGGCAATGCGGTAAAGCGTAATCGGGCGAAGCGTCGTCTTCGTGCGCTTTTTTGTGAGTACTCCTATTCACTAAAAGATGGTATCTATGTATTTGTTGCAAAAGCGGCAATCTTTGACGCACCATTTGAAAAACTCACCAATGATTTCCATAAAGTATTAACCCGTGCGAAAACTTTTACTTAAGCTTTTATGGCTCTATCAGAAATTTTTTACACTTATCGGCTATGGATCATGCCGCTATTATCCTACATGTAGCGAATATGCACGTATAAATTTCGAAAATAATTCAATTTCAAGTGCTTTTTACCACTCTTTTACTAGAATACTACGTTGCAATCAATTTTTTGACGGCGGAATAGAGTATCCACTCCTGGACAAACTCTCTTTAGAGCCCGCTAAACTTGAGATTGATACTGTAAAATATTGGTTGGTTCCAAATAAAAAAAACCGCTATTACATCATAAAAAATTTTTTATATAAAGGGTAATTTGTGTTAGACAAAATGTCACCAAACCAAAGACTGATAGTCGCCGTACTATTGTCAATAATTTTTTTCGTAGGCTATACTGCGATATTTCCGCCAAAAGAACAAAAGGTAGCAGAGAATGCTAAAACAGAAAATGCTGCGTCTTTAACAGATACACAGAACAAAGATGTTGCATCACGAGTAGAAGAGGCGTCAGGACATGCTGTATCTGAGTTGGAAAAAGCAGATAAAAGCATATCCAATACCATCGTTACAATTACAAACAAGAATTTTATCTTAAAAATTGACACGCTCGGACGTATCTCTTCAAAAGAGTTGCTTGAAGAAAAGTTCCGAAATGATGATAATCTGCATGCACAGGTTATTCCGGAATTTGGAACGAAACCGCTTTATATCCGTTTCAGTGATGATGCTGTTAATGATGAAGCTACAAAAGTGGCATATAGTGCAAATGTAAGCAGTGTAGAGCTATCCGACAAGCCGGTTACTGTTACGCTGACACAAAAGTTGTCAAATCTTACCGTTACAAAAGTACTGACATTTTATGCAGATGGGCATTATGATGCAAAAATATCTACATCGCAGGATGTCAGACATTATGTTTATCTGGGAGACAGACCGCAGGTTTCCAAAAAGCTTATGGCAGTTGCCGGTGCACTCATCTATACAGATGATGATGTTGTGCATATTATTGAAGACGGTGATGCCGAGGGCAGAAAAGTATTTCAGGGTGTAAAACTTGCATCATCGTTTGACCAGTACACTGCGATTATACTCTATGGATTTAAAAAAGATACGAATGTTATTGTCGAACGCGGAAAAGATGACAACCCTGTTGTCTACTTTGAAGCAGGCAAAGAAGAGAACATACACGGATACATCGGACCAAAAGAGCATAAAGTCCTTAAAGCGATTGATCCGATGCTGACAAATGCTATAGAGTACGGCTGGTTTACTTTTGCTGCCAAACCTCTTTTTGCACTGCTTTCCTGGTTACACGGAATTTTTGGAAACTGGGGATGGGCTATTATTGCATTGACGGCAATTATCAGAATTGTACTTTATCCTTTGACATACAAAGGTATGGTTTCTATGCAAAAAATGAAAGAACTGGCACCGAAACTCAAAGAGCTCAAAGAAAAGTACAAAAAAGATCCGCAACGTCTCAATGCGGCTACGATGGAGATGTATAAAAAACACGGTGCCAACCCATTGGGCGGATGTCTCCCTATGATATTGCAGATTCCTGTGTTTTTCGCGCTTTACAGAACACTTTTGAATGCTGTTGAACTGCAGGGTGCGCCATGGATTCTGTGGATTAACGATCTGTCCCGTATGGATCCGTACTATGTGCTGCCGATTTTAATGGGTGCGTCTATGTTTTTACAGCAACGTATGACACCAAACAACTTTACAGACCCTATGCAGGAAAAAGTATTCAAATATCTTCCTGTCATATTTACATTTTTCTTTGTAACTTTTCCTTCGGGATTGGTGCTGTACTGGTTTACAAACAACCTGTTCTCAATTGCACAGCAGTATATTGTAAATCAGCAGTTCAAAAATGCCAAAGATGCAAAAGCGGCAATTGAAAAAAGCAGTGAGAAAAAGTAATGATTAAGATTGAGGCAGTAACCCTGGAAGGTGCATTCAAAGATGCAGCCACTGCACTGGACTGCTCTGTAACGCAGCTGGCTGTTGAAGTTGTACAGGCTCCAAGCAGTGGCTTTTTAGGCTTTTTTAAAAAGAAAGCCATAATAGTTGCAACAATAAAAAATGAGATTTCCAAAGAAGAAAAAGAACCGCAAAAGACTCCTCAAAAGGCTCCGGAAATTTTGCCGGATACAAATGATGATATACAACAGCATACAATGCTCAACGATACAATTATGCCTACGTCATTTGTAAGTGATCAGGATGAAGATGAACTCGAAGAAGATTTGGCGAGTGGGCTTGCATATACAGCAGACTATGATGATGAATATGATGACATAGCAATAGAAGAAGTGAGCGATACTCCAAATATAGAAACAATTGTTACAGAGGTTGAAAAAGACATTAACCAACTCTTTGCTCTTATCTGTTTTGACATAGAAAAAGTTGAAGTTTCAGCCTATGACAAAGAAACACTGTTGGTTGAGTTTAAGGGTGAAGATGCAGCACTTCTTATAGGAAAAGAGGGCTATAGATACAAGGCGCTCTCTTATATGCTGTTTAATTGGATTAATACAAAATATGGTTTGCAAATACGTCTTGAGATAGCAGAGTTTTTAAAAAACCAGGAAGAGTCGGTTGGGAGATACCTAACAAATGTTTATGAAAATATTGACAGAGACGGACGGGCACAGACAAAAATACTTGACGGTGTACTGGTACAAATTGCACTCAAAGAGTTGCGTGAACGGTATCCGGACAAATACGTAGTTATCCGTTCTACAAAAGACGGTCTGAAATACATAATCATTAATGATTACCACAACAACTAGACTATGAATGAAACTATAGCTGCCATTGCAACAGCAAATGGCATTGGCTCTATTGCTGTTATTCGTCTGAGTGGTGAAAAAGCTCTGACAATAGCAAAACAGCTTACATGTAAAGAGAATTTCATCCCCAGACATGCCACACTCACAAATATTTACAATAATGAAAATGAGCTTATTGATGAAGCGATAGTTATTTACTTTCAGGGACCATACTCTTTTACTGCTGAGGATGTTGTAGAGATACAGTGTCACGGCGGTTTTATAGTTGCACAGAGTATTCTCAGAGCAACACTCAAAGCAGGGGCACGTCTTGCCAATGCCGGTGAATTTTCAAAACGGGCTTTTCTAAACGGAAGAATTGACTTGAGTGAAGCAGAAGCCATAGCACAGCTTATAGAAGCCAAAAGTGAAGATGCGGCAAAAATTTTGGCTTCTCAGATGAAAGGTTCTTTGAAAGAATTTATAGAGCAGGTCAGAGATGAGATTATTCATATTCTGGCATACAGTGAGGTTACTATAGATTATGCAGAAGAAGACTTGCCTCAGAATTTGGTAGCACAGATAGAATCAAAACTAGAGGAACTCTATACACTGCTCGAAAAAACCCTTATTGCCTCAAAGTCAAGAGAGGGATTGATGCAAGGGTTTAAGGTGGCTATTATCGGGAAGCCAAATGTTGGTAAAAGTTCACTCTTGAATGCCCTGCTTAATTATAACCGTGCGATAGTCAGTGATATAGCCGGCACAACACGGGATACAATAGAAGAACAGGTCAGAATAGGCACACATCTTATACGAATTGTAGATACTGCCGGTATTCGTGAATCAAACGATGAAATAGAGCGTATTGGAATACAGCGTAGCCTTGAGGCAATCCGTGAAAGTGATATTGTTATAGCTTTGTTTGATGCTTCGCGCGTTGCAGATGCACAAGACAAAGAAATAGTAAAACTTATTGCCTCAAACAAAGAAAAAAAAGAGATACTTGTTGTTAAAAATAAAATAGACCTGGAAGAAAAATTTGACTTGCCGGGTTTGGCTTTTGATTTGGCATTGAATTCCAAGAGTGATGTGACGGCTTTGGTTAAAAAGCTTGAAGAAATTATGGACTCAAACAATGTAAGTGATGAGATTATGCTTATCTCTGAGCGTCAAATTTCTGCAGTTGAAGCGACAATGCAAAATATACAAGAGGCTTTTGAACCGCTCAAGGATCAGGAATTGGAAATATTTTCTTTTCATCTCAATGAAGCTGTAAAGGCAATGGCAGGCATTACCCGTCCGTTTGAAAATGATGAAATGCTTGATAAAATGTTCGGCTCTTTTTGTCTGGGTAAATAGTTTTGAAATATATTGCAATAGATTTGGGGCTTAAACGTATCGGATTGGCATATTCAGCACATAAAGAGATCGTTACACCTCTTCCCGCCATTATAAGAAAAAACCGCAACCAGGCTTCACTGGAAGTAAAAAAAGCCATAAAAGAGTGGGAAGCTGATGCGGTTGTCATAGGCATTCCTCTGGGCGGGAGCAGTGAAGATGAGATGCGCAGACGTATTGAACATTTTATGAATCTGGTTGCTTTTGAGGGAGAAATCTTTTATCAGGATGAAGCCGGCAGCTCACTTGAAGCGGAGCAGATGATGAAAGGTAAAATAAAATATATCCGCGATGGTCGAGTGGACTCACTTTCAGCAATGATTATTTTACAAAGATTTTTACAACTGAAGGGCACCTCTAAAAACCCCTGAGATATATTAACATTCACAGCAATATTCCTACTGCTTTGCTATGGTATCAATGATATTAAAGCTTCAGTTTACTACAATATAACTATGTTAAATAAAACTATAACGTTTCAAAATATATCAGAATTAAAAAAAATGAAGCCTTTTGCTTCAGACTCTAAAACACTTATACAAATATTTTGTGCAAATAATAATCTACAAGAGATAAAAGAGATACAAAACTATTTTGCAACAACTTATCCCCAGACTACGATTATCGGGACAACAACAGATGGTGCCTTGCACAATACAGATATTTATATTGCATCAAAGCATGTTGTAACCTTTACGAAATTTGAAAAGACAGAGTTGAAGGCTATCCTTGTAGAGCATGCCGATTCTACACAAATGAGCTATATCTGCGGTAAAAAATTATTAAGAAAAATTCTGCGTCCCAATACAAAAGCACTCATCAGTTTTGCTGACGGACTCCACACAAACGGGGAAGAGTTCCTAAAGGGCATTAACAGTATTAATCCAAACATCGTAGTTTCAGGCGGGTTGGCCGGTGACAACGGAGAACTCAAAAAAACTTTTGTATTTAACAATAAGCATATTACTGAGAATGGAGCAGTCGGTGTTACTTTGAATTCTGATGCATTGAATGTTTTTACCCACTACAGTTTTGACTGGACACCTATAGGCAAGAAGCTTACAATTACAAAAGCAGTTAAAAACAGAGTGTATGAAATAGACGGTATAAGCGCCGTAGATATGTATGCAAAATATATGGGCAAAGAACTGGCTCAAAATCTTCCTAAAATCGGTATAGAATTTCCACTTATATTTGAAAAAGACGGGGTGAACATAGGCAGGGCAGTACTGTTTAAACACGAAGACGGTTCGTTGACCTTTGCCGGCAATCTTGACGAGGGTGAGAAAGTCCGTTTTGGTGTAGGTAATGTTGATAATCTGCTAAAAAGTGGTGAATATCAGCTGGATAAAATATTTGACAGACTTCAGTTTCAACCCGAAGCCGTATTTGTTTACTCCTGTATGGCAAGAAGACGTTTTATGGAAAAATATATAGAGTATGAATTAGAAGGACTCTCTACGCTTGGCGACATAAGCGGTTTTTTTACTTATGGAGAATTTTTTTCTAATCAGAAAAGTGATTTGCTTAATGAATCCATTACTCTGCTTGGTCTAAGCGAAAGCAATAAAACACTCGAGAGTGTTCACAGAAAAAGTGTTATACACAAAAAAGATTTCGCAGTGAGTACAGAATATGCCCTTGCAAACCTTGCAAACAGCGTATCGCAGGAGTTGGCTGAGTTAAATGCCGAACTTGAAAAAAGAGTGCAAAGAAGTGCGGAGTTTATCTACAAACAGGCATATTTTGATAAATTGACAGAGATGCCAAACAGATTGAGTCTGCTTCACAGGATAGATGAGTGTGTGGGTGAAACAGTTTTTTTGGTAAATATTGATGATTTTACTACTATAAATGATTTTTACGGGCATGCGGTAGGCGATACTGTGTTGGTAAAAATGTCGCAATATTTACACGAATTTACAAAACGTGAGGGAATGGAGTTATTTAAGTTGCCTTCGGATGAGTTTGCCATTATTTCAAATAAAGAACAAACCTATACGGTTATTGAAAATACCATTCAACAGCTTATAAGTAATATAGAACAAAAAGAGTTTTTGGTAAAAGATCAGGTTATTCATGTTTCGGTGACTGTTTCAGCAGCATATATCAATGAGAAAAAAACCGGTCTGGCTAATGCCGATATGGTGCTTAAAGCTGCGAAAAAAGCGCACAAACCCTATTTGATTTTCAATAAATCTTTAGAACTTGCAAAAAAATATGAGTCAAATCTGCAAATGGCAAATGAGATTAAAAGAGCGATAGAGAATGATGACATTATTCCGTACTATCAGCCTATTTTTAGTATAAAAACAGGAAAAATTGAAAAATATGAAGCACTTGTACGCCTGAGAAAAGCTGATGGAAAAATTCTTTCTCCCTATTTTTTTCTTGAAATCAGTGAAAAAATAAGGCTCTACCCTCGAATAACCGAAATTATGATAGAAAAAACATTTTCTTTTTTTGCCGGCAACGGTTTGGACTTTAGCATCAATCTCTCTTTCAGTGACATATTCAGCGAAAAAATGCGAAATTTTCTTTTTGAAAAAATCAAAGAGTATAGTATTGCAAAGCAGTTAACAATAGAAATTCTGGAAACACAGGAGTATACGAACGAAAATATCGTAAACGATTTTACAAAAGAAGTCTATGCATCAGGCGCATCTATTGCCATTGATGATTTTGGAAGCGGATTTGCCAATTTTCAATATATGACAAGTATTTCATGTGATTATATGAAAATAGACGGTTCGCTGATTAAAAATATTCATCAGGATCAAAATTCGCGCTTGATTGTCGAAACAATTGTGGTATTTGCAAAAAAACTTGGGAAAAAAGTCATAGCAGAGTTTGTGCACTCTGCCGAGGTGTTGGATGTTGTCAGAGAAATTGGTATAGAATATGCGCAAGGGTATTACCTTGGCGAACCACAGGAAAAGCTTATTGAGCCATTATGAAAAGATTATTGCTTGGATGGGTTATTTCGCTGAAACGTTCTTTTAATTCTCTGTCAAAAGTCAAAATAAAGACATTTGTATTTTTTAATCCGGCATCTTGAAAATTTTGCAGTAAAACATCATCTGCCACATTTTTTCCATGATCACACTTCATAAAATTAAATGAGTTGAGTGTTTTGCCGTAATCATATAAATTTGCCTCCCATTCCGCTCGTTTAAGATAGAGGGAATCAGGGTTTGCTGCTAAAAAAATATTGGTATCAGAAATTTTGTAAGGCTCGATAATATCATTGAAAATCGAGGCAATACTTGAAAAATTTTCTATATCCCAAAAAAGATAACTTTGTTTGGCCTGTGATTTTTGTTTTTTGTTGATAAGTTTGAGCCTTTTTGTAATATTGAAACTTGAATGTGCCGTGTCGTTGATAATTTGAATACGCTTTTTTAACTGTTGGGCGTCATTTGTGGGAAAACCCAGAATTTCACCCAGGTTTATATAAAAATCCAGGTTCAGCAGCTCTTTTTCTGCGCCGCCTTTTTGATACTTTTTTAATTTTGCCAGTTTTGCATCACAAAACAGAAGGTTTATGCTCATTTTTTCATGATTCGCATAGGCCTGTTTTGTTTTAAAAAAAATATCTTTCGCTTCAGGAGTATCGGGGAACTCTATTGATCCTCTGTATTTATACTCTATAGTAATTTTTTGTTTGTTTAAAGACATTTGAAATACTCAGCTGCTTCTTTTTCATCGTCAGTAAGTTTCTCTGTTGTATATAAAGGATCTTCGCTCATTAATTTTTTAATCTCATTTTGACAGTAGGAAAAAAGAATTTTTTTTGCATGTGTGTTATCATACAAAAAACCCAGTCCGCTGAATTTATACGGATCTTCCTGTTCTATGCACAGCAGTGTTCCCTCACACTCTTTTTCAAGGATATCAACAAGCGTTCTGTAGTTTATGTCAAATTCTGTTGCATTCCAGCCTATCTCTTCAAGTGTTTCATCGGCAAATTTGTCTACACCGTCGCCTGTTGTATCATCATAGGAGGCACGGGGTGTATTCACTCTAATCAACTCCTGCCAATTGGAAAATGCTTTTATAAGTACCTGCTGTTCATTTTCGGTGATTTGATAATTGTTACCAAATATTTCTGCAAGAGAAGGTGTTTTTGCCGATGAGAGTGCATTCATCGGCAGAGGTGTATGCCTGCCCTGATAGATGAGGATTTCTGTTTCGTCAAAAGGCGCATATTTTATTGCTCCGTCTATATTGATGCCGTACTCTTTTGCAGAGTTTATTGCTTTAAGCAGTTCCGATTTATCAACTCTAACAACTTCATTAAAAAGGTTGAATTTTTTCATTTTTTCTCCAAATTTTTTCATATTATACAGAGTATGAGATTAACTCAGATAATTTAACAGAAGTTATAAGCTTAGTCTAATAAAAGTTTTACCATATATAGAGTATAATGCGACAAATTTTTCAAGGGATATACCCATGAAGCTCAAGGAAATGTAATGGCATTAAATGTTTACTATGATAAAGATTGTGATATTAATATAATCAGAAGCAAAAAAGTTGCAATGATAGGATTTGGTTCTCAGGGGCACGCACACGCTGAAAACCTTAGAGACAGCGGTGTAGATGTTGTTGTCGGTCTTCGTAAAGGCGGCGCAAGCTGGGCAAAAGCCGAGGCAAAAGGATTTGAGGTCTTAACAGTTGCTGAAGCTACTGCAAAAGCAGATGTTGTTATGATTCTTCTTCCTGATGAAGATCAGGCAAGAATTTACAAAGAAGAGATTGAACCAAATTTAAAAGCGGGCGATACGATCGCTTTTGGTCATGGTTTTAACATTCACTACAAGAGTATTATTCCTGCTGCAGATATTAATGTTACTATGATTGCACCAAAGGCTCCGGGACATACCGTACGTTCTGAATTTGTACGCGGCGGTGGTATTCCGGATCTTATTGCTATTGAAAATGATCCTTCAGGAACTACAAAAGAGTTGGCACTCTCTTACGCTTCTGCAATCGGTGGCGGGCGTACTGCGATTATTGAAACAACTTTCAAAGATGAAACAGAAACTGACCTTTTTGGAGAGCAGGCTGTGCTTTGCGGCGGTGTTACTTCTTTGGTTCAAGCCGGTTTTGAAACATTGACAGAAGCCGGATATGCTCCTGAAATGGCTTACTTTGAGTGTCTTCACGAACTCAAGCTTATCGTTGACCTGATGTTTGAGGGCGGAATCGCTGATATGAGATACTCTATCTCAAACACTGCTGAGTATGGTGACTATGTTTCTGGCAAACGTGTTATCAACAAAGAATCAAAAGAGGCAATGAAAGAGATTCTCAAGGAGATTCAAGACGGCAGATTTGCAAAAGACTTTATACTTGAAGGTCAGGCAGGGTATCCTCGTATGAATGCAGAAAGAGCAAATGCCCGTGCTTCATTGATTGAACAAACTGGTGTAAAGTTACGTGAAATGATGCCTTGGATTTCAGCAAATAAAATTGTCAACCAAGATACAAACTAATTTTATTCTCAGCACTTGCCATTTGGCAGTGTGCTGATGATCATCTGCATATATTTTCATCATTTTTCCAAATATTTACAAACTTCTCTTTAAAAAGATACCCCTGTATATAGTCAACACCCATCTCTTGTGCTATTTTTAAATCATTGCTGTTTTCAATACCTTCACTATAATAGAACCGATATATTCTTTTATCTTCATGCTATACAAGAGACTTTGTGAGTGTATAAATTTTATTTTTTGAAAGATACGGATATCTCATAGAAAGTATTTTAACAATAGGACAAATGAGTTTAACACTTTTGTCATAAGCAGATTGCTGCAGCAGAGTCTGTATTTTTGATTTTAGTATTGTGTCTGACATAAGAAGCCTTTTAATGATAATTAGTATCAATTTTTGAAATTGTAGCATGCTCTTTCTTAAGTATATATTAATATCGATAGTGGTTATCAATATATAGTTTGGTTTTCTATGATATAATTTGAAAAAAGGAAATAGATTTGGCAAAACGTATTTTTGTAACAGCTACCAATACCGATATAGGCAAAACATATACTACAAAACTTCTACTGGAGTCATTTGCTTCGCGAGGTTTGCGTGTAGGTGTGATGAAACCGATAGAAACAGGTGTTGTTGATGGTTTTTATCCTGATGGAAGTGAACTTTTGACATTGGTGCAAAAATTAAATCCGGAGTTTTTGGGTTTACATGTAGAAGATATAGTTCCTGTATCATATGAGCTTCCTGCCGCTCCTTTTGTCGCATCAGGCGGTAAGGCGCTTGATAAGAGCAGATTACATGTAACTGTGCAAAAGCTTGAGAAACTGTGTGATGTATTGATAATCGAAGGGGCGGGCGGATTATATGTGCCTGTGGATGAAAAATATATGATTATTGACCTGATAGCAGAGTTTGAAGCACCCGCACTCTTGGTAACACACTGCTCTTTGGGCTGCATTAATGATACTCTGTTGAGTAAAAAAGCTTTGGAAGATAAAAATATTGCGCATGTAGTTGGATTTAACTGCCGGAATCAAGAGGCTGGTTTTGATAAAATCAGTCGGCCTTATTTTGACAAAAGCGGATTTGGTGTGTTGAAAATTCAAGAGGATATTGACACTATAAGCCAACTCCTGTATAATTTGTAAATTATATAATTTAGGATAAAAATGCAGCATTTAATACGTACTGATGATTTTACAAAAGAAGAGATACAAAGGTTGTTGGCAGATGCAAAAAAATTCAGTGACGGCCGTTTTGAAAGAATTTTAGAAGACAAGATTATTATTACACTTTTTTTTGAAAATTCGACACGGACAAAAAGTTCGTTTGAAATAGCCGCAAAAAGACTCGGTGCTGAAATAGTGCATCTTGATGTTGCAAAAAGTTCTACAAAAAAAGGTGAAACACTTGTAGATACGGCAATGAATCTTGATGCTATGGGACCACATGCCATCATAGTCCGTCATGAAAATGCGGGTGTGCCCCAGATTCTTTCAAAGCATACCAAGGCTAGCATTGTCAATGCCGGCGACGGTGCCCATGCCCATCCTTCTCAGGCGCTTTTGGATTTGTATACACTCAAGGAGCACTTTGGCTCACTTGAAGGAAAAAAAATCGCTATTGTCGGAGATATTAAAAACTCCCGTGTTGCAAACTCAAATATAGAACTTTTAACACGTTTTGGAATGGAGGTGATTTTGGTGGCACCACCGCATTTTCTGCCAAAAACCCGTCTAAGAACAACTCATTATTTGTCAGAGATTATTGACGAGGTGGATGCTATTATGAGTCTTCGTACACAGACAGAGCGACACTCTTCGCAAAGTTACGCTTCGTTAAAAGACTATGCAAGCGATTTTTGTATAACGGAGGAACTCATTGGAGACAGAGAGATTATACTCCTGCACCCGGGACCAGTTCATCGAAATATCGATATCAGTGATGCAATGCTCGAAGATAAGCGTTGCAAGGTCTTGGAGCAGGTGAGTAACGGGGTTAATATACGAATGGCTATACTCAAAAAACTGATTGCATGAGTTTTGAGAAAATAAATGTTTTGGCAAAACAGAAAAAGCCGTTTTTGTTTATAAGTGACTTTAAAGGGGAAGATGTTGAGGTAATTCTTCTTGAAGACCTGGAAAAAGAAGATATAGAGTTCTGTATTAACGAAAAATACAGTTTCAAAAAACATTTGCATACCCTTCAGACTGATCCCATAAAATTTTCAGAGTATAAAAAAAAATTTGATGCTGTTATTGAAAAGATTAAATCAGGCGAGACCTATATCCTCAATCTTACCCAACAGACACCTGTAAAAACAGACCTTACTTTAAAAGAGATGTTCAGGGTGGCAAATGCGCATTATAAACTGCGTTATAAAGATGAGTTTCTCTGCTTTTCTCCTGAAAAATTTATACAAATAGCCGACAATACGATTCATACCTTTCCTATGAAAGGCACTATTGATGCTGCCAAAGTCAATGCCGAGAAAAAAATATTAGCCGATGAAAAAGAGATGGCTGAGCATATTATGATAGTAGATTTGCTCAGAAATGATCTTTCCATGGTCGCTTCTGATGTTACAGTAGAGAGATTTCGTTATATACAGACAATAGAAGCCGGAGAGAAGAAACTTTTACAGATAAGCTCCCATATACGCGGTTCTTTACATGTAAACTGGCAGGAAGAACTCGGTACAATATTGCAAACACTTCTTCCGGCGGGGAGTATAAGCGGTGCACCCAAAAAAAGTACCGTCAATATTATTGAAGATATTGAAGGCTATGCCCGCGGATTTTTCAGTGGAGTATTTGGTGTGTTTGACGGGGACAGCCTGGACAGCGGTGTGATGATACGTTTTATACAAAAGAGTGCCAAGGGGTACTTCTATAAAAGCGGCGGTGGAATTACTTTGGACAGTGATGTACAAAGTGAGTATAAAGAAATGCAGGATAAGATATATTTACCATGAAAAACAAATTGTTAGAGAACTTTTTTACCAGTGGCTGGGATTTTAAAGAAGATGAAAGTGAATTAAAAAATAAATTTCAAATGGTGAATATTGTTTTTTTACTCTCTTTTGCCGGATTGATTTTTGGGATCAGTGCAAATATTCTCAGAGCAACGCCGGCGCTTATTCCTGTAGAAACTGTTTTATTGTTAAGTGCTGTTGGACTCATGTTGGCTTTACGTATCAATAAAAAGTATTTTAAAGTCATATCTTTTTTGATGACTCTGCAGTACAGTATACTGTTTTTACTCCTGGTTTATATGAGCAAGCCTGAAGAATTAAAACATATATGGATTTTTACCTACCCTATTATTCTTCTCTACTTTGGAAGTGACAGGTATGTGTTTTTTTGGGTTGCGGCAATGGTGTTTTTCTTGCTCATCGCACCGCTACAGCCTTTTGTACATGTATCGTATTCTCTGTTTCAGGTGACGTATATCTCTTTTGTGCTTATTCTTGTAAGTATCATTATCTATTTTTATCAAAAGCGTATGAATGAAGCGGCAAGTTTAATCATTGAACAGAAAAATATGCTCAAAAAGCAGCTGGATGAACTGACGAAAAAAGATAAAATATTGTCTGTACAGTCCAAACAGGCGGTTATGGGCGAGATGATAAGCATGATAGCCCACCAATGGCGTCAGCCTCTTTCAACTGTCACCCTCAATATATCAAATTTACAGATAAAACGCCTGTTGGGAAAAGAGATCAGAGAAAAAGAATATGAAACCGCTTTTGAAGAGATAAACAATACTATTGCCTACCTTTCGGCCACGATTGATGATTTTCAAACCTATTTTCATCCCAAAAAAGAGATAAATTCCATAGAGATAAACGAGTTGATACAAAAAGCGATTAATTTTACTAAACCGAGACTCAAAGAAACATATATAAAAATTTTATATATGCAAAAAAACAGTGCAGTTATCAATACATATACCAATGAACTTATTCAGGTACTGTTGAATATTTTAAATAACGCCGTTGATGAACTTATTGCAAGAGAGATTAAAGATCCGAAAATAATTATTCGTGTACAGAACCGGGGAGATGCCTTGCAGTTAGAAATTGAAGATAATGCGGGAGGGATAAAAAAAGAGCATATTGATTCTATTTTTGAACCTTATTTCAGTACAAAAGGCAAGAATGGGACAGGACTTGGCCTTTACATGTCACAAATGATAATGCAAAAACAGTTTCATACAACAATAGAGGTTGAGAGTGAAAATAACAGTACTGTATTTCATTTTACAGTACCAAAGAAACTAGCTTAATTTTAGATTGATTGGGTTATAATAGATTTCAAAAATTACTAAACAGTAGGAATTAAAATGTATATAGAAGATTTGAAGTTTTCATTATGGGCTGATTTTATAGAAAGAGATTACCTGGACAAAGAATTTAAAGAACTTATAGACAAAAAAATAATCAATGGAGCCACTTCGAATCCGGCAATATTTAAGAATGCAATTTTAAGCTCTCCTGCATACAAAGAGCAACTTGCATCACTGGATGCGCTTTCTCCAAAAGAAAAATATGAAGCAGTGGCAATATATGACATACGAAAAGCAGCAGATATTTTAAAACCCTTATACGACAAAGGGGATGACGGATATGTCAGTATAGAAGTTGATCCTTTTTTGTGTGATGACGCACAGGCAAGTGCTGCAGAGGGAAAAAGGCTTTTTAAGGCGATAAACAGAGAAAATGTTATGATAAAAGTTCCGGCCACAGAAGCCGGATATGAAGCGATGCAGGCGTTGACATCTGTTGGAATCCCTGTGAACGCAACATTGATTTTTAAAAAATCCCAAGCCATATACTGTGCGCAGGCTTTTGAAAAAGGAAGTGAAATATATGGCAAAAGCGTGCCTACTGTTATCAGTATTTTTGTCAGCAGAATCGACCGGGCACTTGATATACTCTTAAAAGAAAACGGTATAGAAACAGGATTGACAGGCATATACAATACTTCTGTCATCTATGAAGAGATACAGAGTATGAATGTAGAGGGATGCAGGGCTCTTTTTGCCAGTACCGGAGTAAAAGACGACTCTCTGCCGCCCTATTATTACATCGAAAAACTGTTGGCGTATAACAGTGTCAATACAGCCCCTGTAGATACCATAAAAGCTTTCCATGCGCATAACGGTTCAAAAAAAGCAGCTTTGCCGATTGATAAAAAAATCATTAACAGACATTTCACACAGATAGAAGATACCGGTGTTAAAATGGATGAAGTACTGCAAAAGCAAATTGATGATGGTTTGGAAGCATTTAAAAAAGCATTCCAAGAGATATTGGAGGCATTATGAATACAGAGGTTGATGTCAGTAAGCTGACATTTGAGCAGTTAAAAAAAATACGCCTGCATCTGAAAAAAATGATTGAGGTGGGAGGCAGTGACTTACATGTAAAGGCCAATGCTGTAATTCGGGCAAGGATTAATGGAAATATTGTCCAGTTTTCCGGTGGTATTTTAACAAAAGAGGATGCCCTGATATTTGCAAAAGAACTTTTAAAAGGGCGTTTTGCCGAGTTTGTTGAAAAAAAAGAACTCGATTTGGTATATCCTTATGATGAAAACAATCGTTTCCGTGTCAATATATTTTTTCAGATGGACGGAGTGTCGGCAGTATTTCGTGTGATTCCTATCAAAATTCCTTCATTTGAAGAACTCTATTTACCGGATATTGTCAAAAGTTTTACACAAAGAGAAAGAGGCTTGGTTCTTGTGACGGGTGTGACCGGAAGCGGTAAGTCTACAACACTTGCAGCACTTGTCAATGAGATTAATCTTACTAAGAAAAAGCATATAATTACCATTGAAGATCCGATCGAATTTGTGCACAAGGACAGAAACTGTATCATCAATCAGCGTTCTGTAGGCCAGGATACCCTCTCTTTTGGAACAGCTCTGCGTGCAGCACTTCGTGAAGACCCTGATATTATTCTGGTAGGGGAAATGCGGGATCAGGAGACGATAAACCTTGCCCTGCACGCGGCAGACACCGGTCACCTTGTTTTTTCAACACTGCATACAGTGGATGCGAAAGAGACGATCAACCGTATAATTGCCCAGTTCCCGACAGATGAGCAAAATCGTGTGCGTCTTTCACTTGCAGGTGTTTTGCAGGGAGTAGTTTCTCAAAGGCTGATACCTACTGTAGACGGAAAGCGCCGCGCCGCTCTTGAAGTACTGGTACGGACTCCGACAATTGAAAAACTTATTTTGGAAAACAGAGATTACGAAATTCGTGATGCAATTGAAGCAGGAAAAGAGCATTACAAATCACAAAGTTTTGACCAGGCTATTCTGGATCTCTACAATGAAGGTGTTATTTCCAAAGAAGAAGCGCTTAACAATGCGACGAGTGCTTCTGATGTAGAACTGAAAATGAACGGACTTATAAGCGGGACAATGGCAGATATGGCTGAAGAAAATGAACTGCCAAAAGTTGAAATATCTTCTGACGATGATGATATTTTTGATTTAAAGTAAAGTTTAATCCATAAAACTGTATAATTGCGCCTATTTTAAAAGACAAAGGACTTCATATGTTAGAAGGTATAGTTAGAGAGAGTATTGGCAAAAAGGGCACAAAAGCGCTTCGCCGTGATGGTTATCTAATTGCGAATATTTACGGAAAAGGGCTTGAAAATATCAATGCTGCATTTAAAGAAAATGAGTATATCCGTACTGTTCGTAATAAAAACACATTGGCATTTCCTGTTTCAATTGATGGAAAAGAGATGCAGGTTGTTGTTCAGGCATATGAGTCTCATCCGGTAACAGGAAAACTTTTACATGTAGATTTAATGGTGGCACAGCCAGGTGTTGTAACACACTATATGGTTCCTGTTGAAGCGGTCGGTGATTCAATCGGTGTGAAAAACAAAGGACTTGTAAATATTTCAAAAAGACGTTTGAGAGTCAAAGCAAAGATTGAAGATTTACCAAAAGCAATTACAATTGATGTAACAGATATGGATATTGGCGACGCTAAGCTTATTCGTGACATCGAAGTAACTGAAAATGTACAATTTACAGATGCTGACCGTGTTGCCGTACTAAGTATTATCAAAGCTAAGTAGTAGCAATATGCTTATAGTTGGGCTGGGAAACCCTGGATCCGACTATGAGGCTACACGCCATAATATCGGTTTTATGGTTATAGATGAACTGATTCGTCGTCATAATGCCAGTAAGATTTCCTCCTCATCATTTCAAGGTGAACTCTATAAATTTCAAAATCATTTTTTATTAAAACCATTGACATATATGAATCTTTCCGGAGAATCTGTTGTAAAAGTAAAGCAGTTTTACAAAATCGAAGATGTCGTTGTAATACATGATGATTTGGATCTTCCTTTTGGTGCCTTACGTTTTAAAAAAGGCGGAGGACATGGCGGGCATAACGGTCTTAAATCAATAGATTCAAAAATATCCCGTGAATATGTCAGAGTAAGAATGGGCATAGCAAAACCAGCACATAAGGGAGAAGTGGCCTCTTATGTATTAAGCCCTTTTAGTGCAACAGAACAAAAATGTCTGTCGGGATGGATAGATAAATGTTGTGATGCAGTGGAGTTTTTACTGACACATTCATTGGAAGAGACACGGTGCAAATACTCCCAAAAGGCAATGGAATGTTAGCATTCAGATATATTTCATGGCACTATATAAAATATTTTTTGATTATACTGACAGCTTTGGTTCTGTTTGTTGTCGGTTTTGACTATATGGGCAGTGCTCAGGATTTATCCAAGTCATCGGCAAACCTTATTTTGATTTATCTGGTGTACAAATCATTTTCTGCCATAGATATTTTACTGCCAATTGCACTGGTATTTGGAATGATATCTACAAAAATATATCTTATCCGCTCCAATGCACTTGTTTCATTCTTTTCTTTGGGATATTCAAGAGTAGATGTTTTGCGTCCCTTTGTTCTTGTTTCTACCGCTGTTATTGTTCTGTTTATAGCGCTGCATGCCTGGTCGAATTTTGCCAGAGCAGAAGAGTTTTCCAGAAATATTAAAAAGAATTCGCAATATTTAAGTCCCACACGCGATCTTTTTTTTGCGTACAAGGGAAAGTATATATATTTTTCAAAACTGCTTCCTTTGCAGGAAACTGCGAAGAATATTCGTGTGTTTAGTGTTACAAATGAGTCTTTAAAAGAAGTGGTTGTTGCCAAGTCAGCCAGATACATAGATAACTACTGGTTTATCAGGCAGGCTGACATTATTACAAAGCCTGATGATTTGTCTCTTGCCTCACCCGGAATAAAAGTCACTAAAGCAAAAGATTTGAAAATTTTAGAAGGGTTTCGCCCTAAAATGCTTGACCAGGTATATGAGGGAAAAGTGAACTTTACAATTATAGATGCCGTGGATGCTATGCTTTTACTGAATAAACAAAACATTAATACGGATAATATCAAGTCAGCACTTTATAAAATATTTATCTATCCTTTTTTTGTTCCGTGTCTCATTGTTATAATATTTTTCTTTGTCCCAATGAGTGTACGATTTTTGAATGTTTCTCTTTTTACATTTGGTGCAATCCTGGCAACGTTGCTCACCTGGGGAATTCTCTTTTTTCTGATAAAGCTTGCAAACAATAAAGTGATACCGAGTGAAGTCGGGATAGTTCTTCCTGTTGCGATATTGGCTCTATTGGCCTTTTTTCAGTGGTATAGACACAGAACACTACTGTCTTAGGCACTTCTAAGCACATTTTAGATAAAATCATCTAAAAAATATTTGGAATTTTTATGATTGATTTTAAAGCATTGGCAGATGAGTATGGAACACCCTTGTACGTATATGATTTTGATTATATGTCCGCACAGTATACAGAGTTAAAAGAAGCATTCAGGGGACGTAAGTCTATTATTGCTTATGCAGTAAAAGCAAATTCAAATTTAAGTGTTGTTCGTCATTTTGCAAAAATGGGCAGTGGTGCTGACTGTGTTTCTATCGGTGAAGTGCGTCGTGCTCTTTTGGCAGGAATTCCCGCATATAAAATTATATTTTCTGGTGTCGGCAAAAGTGATGAGGAGATACGTGAAGCGATAGAAAAAGATATTTTATATATCAATGTTGAAAGCGAAGCGGAGCTTGATCGGGTTGAGGCTATTGCAGAGAGACTGGACAAGCCTTCACGCATAAGTATCAGAGTGAATCCCAATATTGACCCGCAGACACATCCTTATATCTCTACCGGACTGCATGACAATAAATTTGGTGTGGATCTCTCAAGTGCTAAACGTATGTATATCAAGGCTAAAAATTCTCAATATTTGGACCCTGTCGGTATTCATTTTCATATAGGCTCACAACTGACACAATTGCAGCCGATAAGAGAGGCTGCCGAAATAGTTGCAGATTTGGTGCGTTCACTGCAGGCTATTGATATAGAGTTGAAGTTTTTTGATGTTGGTGGCGGACTTGGCGTCAAATATGATAATGAAGAGACGATAAAGCCCTATGATTATGCACAGGCCATTCTGGGGACACTCACTGCTCTTGACTTGACAATTTTGTGTGAGCCAGGCAGATTTTTGACGGCAAATGCAGGATACTTTGTGACGAGAGTTCTCTATGAAAAACAAAATGGTGATAAAAAATTTGTTGTTGTTGACGGTGCAATGAATGATCTGCTGCGTCCGTCACTCTATAATGCATATCATAAGATAGAAGCAATTACAGACAATAATGGTCCGGTGAGAGAAGTAGACATAGTCGGTCCGGTGTGTGAAAGCGGTGACTTTTTTGCGAAAAACTATCCTCTGCCGGAGCTAAAGAGAAATGATTTGCTTGTGATTCACAGTGCCGGTGCCTATGGATTTGGAATGGGGAGCAATTACAATACACGTGGACGAAGTGCGGAAGTCGCTGTTGAAAACTCCAAAGCAAGACTTATCAGAAAAAGAGAGTGCTTTGAAGATCTTATCTGTCTAGAACAAGAATTTTTAGTAGACTAAAATGTATTTTATAGATGTGCAGGGAACGCTTATCAGTGATGAAGACAAATCTCCAATAGATGGAAGCAGGGAGTTTATACAAATGCTCAATCGTGAGCATATTCCTTATATGATCATAACAAATAATACAAAAAAAGCATCACAGAATTTTTTGGCATATCTAAACAGACTGGGTTTTGAATTTGACGCGACAAAGTACCTTGATCCTTTAATGCTTCTGGAATCCCGTGTCGAAAAAGAGGCTGTGGCTGCATATGGTGCAAAAGAGTTTTTACAAACACTGCAAAGCATGGGATACAAACTTGACTACACAAACCCCAAAACCGTACTGATTGCCATAAAAGAGGATTTTTCTGCGGATGAATATGCACAAATGATAGATTTTTTACTTGATGGTGCGAAACTTGTCGGTATGCATGAGACATCTATTTATGCAAAAAACAACAGGCGCTACCCTGGAGTAGGTGCGATTTTGAAGATGCTTGAATTCGCGACAAGCTGTTCTTATGATGTTGTAGGCAAACCAAGTCAGGCATTTTACAATGAAGCACTTAAAAGAATTAAAAGACAAAATCCTGCCGCAGATTTTCAAAACATAACTATTATCAGTGATGATGTAAAAGGTGATTTGGGCGGAGCAAAAGAGCTTGGTATGAAAACACTCTTTGTAACAAGCGGAAAATATAAAAGTGCCGAGGAAATTGTCCCTTTTTTAAAAGAAGCAAATATCCCCGATTTTATATATAAAAATATGCAGGATATTTTAATCCGCCACAAGATGGAGCAATAATGAAAACTTTAGATGACTGTAGAGAAGCGATAGATGCGATCGACAATGAGATGCTTACACTGTTGAATAAGCGTATGAAAGTTGTCCAGAGAGTCGGAGAAATCAAAAAAGAGACCGGTGGCGCAATCTATAGACCAGAACGTGAAAAAGCAATTATTGACAGACTGGTTTCTTTGAATGAAAAAGAGGGCGGACTGTTAAATAACAAAGCAATAGAAGCAATATTTTTAGAAATTTTTGCTGTGGCAAGAAATTTGGAACTGCCGGAACGTATAGCTTATTTGGGGCCTGAAGGGAGTTTTACGCATCAGGCGGCTGAAAGCCGTTTTGGGGCTATGAGTGACTATCTTTCGTTAAATTCTATCGCTTCTGTATTTAAAACACTTGAATCCGGCCGTGCCAAATTTGCAGTTGTGCCTATTGAAAATTCTCGTGACGGAATTGTTGGAGAGACACTTGATCTGCTTGCAAAAAGTCCTATGAAAATTGTTGCAGAACTTTATATGCCGATTCACATGTCTTTTGCAACAAAGGCGGAAAAACTTGAGGATATTACAAAAATCTACTCAAAAGACAAAGGCTTTGGGCAGTGTCGGGAATTTTTAAATGAACATGGTTTGATCAATGTTGAACTGATCCCGGTAGAATCGACGGCAAAAGCAGCCATTTTGGCGGCACGTGAGCCAAATTCGGCTGCAATATGTTCTCATATTGCAGCAAAACTGTATGGACTTCCTACTCTGTTTGAAAATATTGAAGATGCCATAGACAATACAACGCGTTTCGTCATTTTAAGTGATTTTAAAAATTCTGTCAGCGAGAATGATAAAACTTCTATACTGGTACGATTAAAAGACGCTGTTGAAGCTGGTTCTCTGGTGCGTTTTTTACAGGATTTTGAAGAAGAGAAGATAAATCTTTCAAAAATTGAGTCTCGTCCCTCAAGAGACAAAGGTGGTTTTGGCTACTGGTTTTATATAGACTTTTATGGTCATATAGATGAGGAAAAGATTCAAAAAGTCATACAGAAACATAAAGACGAAGTCACTTGGCTTGGAAGTTACGTAAAGGGTGAAGAGTGAAATTTAATAAAAAACTACAAAATATCAAAACTTATGAGGCGGGCAAGCCTATAGAACTTGTCGTACGTGAATTCGGCATAGAACCAAAAGATATTGTAAAACTTGCTTCAAATGAAAATCCGTATGGATGCTCCCCCAAAGTACAAAGTGCCGTGGCAAAAATTCTACCGAATATGGCACTTTATCCTGATGACAGTATGCTTAAACTCAAAAATGCGTTAACAAAAAAATATGCAACAGAGCACAAAAATCTTATTATCGGCAGCGGAAGTGACCAGGTTATAGAATTTATTATGCATGCAAAAGCTGATGAAAATTCCAAAATACTGATGAACAGTGTGACTTTCGCAATGTATGAGATTTATGCGAAACATGTCGGGGCAGAGATTGTGAGAACTGCATCACAGGAGCATGATTTAGATGAATTTTATGAGCTTTATAAAGAGACAAATCCTGCGATAATTTTTTTGTGCACACCGAATAACCCGACAGGGGATGCAATAGATGCAGACAAATTGATGAAGTTTATAGAAAAAATCGACAATGATACTTTGGTTGTTGTAGACGGTGCCTATATGGAATATGCTGCATATAAAGACAAAAGTAAAAAAATCATGCCTCAAGAGTTGGTTGAAAAATTTGAAAATGTCATTTATCTGGGTACTTTTTCAAAAGCCTACGGACTTGGAGGCATGCGTGTCGGGTATGGTATTTCGTCAGAAAATATTATAAAAGAACTGTATAAACTGAGACCGCCTTTTAACATAACGACATTGTCGCTTGAAGCTGCCAGTGTTGCACTTGAAGATGAGGAATTTGTAAATAATTGTATCGCTTTAAATTTCCAGGAGATGAAACGCTATGAAGAGTTTGCAAATGAGCAAAAAATAGATATAATAGAGAGTTATACAAACTTTGTTACTTTATGCCTGAATAACACACAAAATTCGACAGAAATTTCTAATGCTTTATTGCGTAAAGGAATGATAGTACGGGATTTAAGTGGTTATGGGTTGAATGCAATTCGTGTAACTGTCGGAACAAAAGAGCAAAACAGCCGTTTTTTTGAACTTGCATCACTGTTATTATAAAATTTAAGATGGGAAGTTGATGGATTTTAAAGTACTTTTTTCGCAATTATCAGTTTTGTATGCAAAACTTACAAAACAGCAAAAAATGATTATAGCAGCTGCTGTAATAGGTATTGTTGCTTTTTTGATTTTTTTAGTTGTTTTTACTGCTAAAAAAACCTCACTTGACAGATATGAAGTACTTTTTGATTCTCTGACACCCTCTGAAGCTGCAAAAGTTGTAGAACAGCTTGACAAAGATAATATTCCTTATAAAATTGAAGCAAACAATGTTATCAAAGTGCCTCGTGATATTGTGTACAAAGAGAGGATTTCTATTGCCTCTTTGGGTATTCCAAAAAACAGAGGCGTGGGATTTGAACTTTTTGACAAACAGGAATTCGGTGCTACAAATTTTGATCAAAAAATCAAGCATCTGCGCGCATTGGAAGGTGAACTCTCCCGTACTATCAGTGCACTTTCACCTGTAGAAAAAGCAACAGTGAGCCTTGCTCTGCCGAAAGAGACTCTTTTTGTCTCCAAACAGGTTGATCCGACAGCCTCTGTAATGGTGCAGCTGGTTGAGGGAAGGATGCTTACTTCCAAGCAAATCAGGGGAATTAAAAATCTTGTCGCAGCAGCTGTGCCAAAACTAAAACCTTCTAATGTAATGTTGATTGACAGTGACGGCGTAACACTTGGTGATGACGATGAAATGGCGCAGATGAGTGAACTCTCTATTGCTCAGCAAAAATATAAAATAAAAGAAGAGAAAAAAAAGCAGGAAAAAATCATTGATGTTATCGCACCTTTTGTAGGCGGCAGTGACAAGGTTGTGGCACAGGTAACCATAGAATTTGATTTTTCACAAAAAAACTCTACTTCCGAAAAATATGATCCTGAAAATGTTGTGCGAAGCGAACAGGTTAATGAAGAAAAAAGAGAAGGAAGTGCCCCAAAAGAAGTCGGAGGCGTTCCTGGAACGGTAAGCAACATTGGTCCGGTACAGGGACTTGCCTCAAATAAAATGGTGGAGAAATATTCAAAAAACTCCGGCACAACGAATTATGAAGTCGGAAAAACCGTCAGCACTACAAAGAGTCAGTTTGCAAGAATCAAAAGGATAACGGCTGCAGTTGTCGTTGACGGAAAATACAAACCAAAACTGGACAAAGAGGGGAATCCAACTGATGAGATGGAGTATGTGCCTTTGGATGCTGCGGACATAAATGCCTTAACCTCTCTTGCCAGTCGTTCTATCGGTATTGATCCTAAAAGAGGCGATCAAATCAGTGTACAAAATTTGCAGTTTGAAAGAGCATCTGTAAGCGGAGGGGCTCAGGGAGTCAACAAAGCTATTGCATTCAGTGAAACATATTTGGCTCCATTTTCCGGTTTGCTGAAATATCTGTTTGTGTTTATCCTGTTGTTTGTTTTGTACAAAAAAGTCATTGCTCCGTTTGCGGATAAGATGCTTGAAGTGTCAAAAGAAGAAGAAGAACTTGTTGCGCCTTCACTGGAACTGGATGAAGAAGAGGGCGATGATTTGGTCGAAAAAGTACAAAAAATGCGTAAAAAAGTTGAAGAGCAACTTGGTATGGGAAGTAATTTTAATGAAGATGACCTCAAACATGAGGTTATCCTGGAAAAAGTAAAAACTATGGCGGAGGATAGACCTGAAGAGGTGGCTTCTTTGCTGGAGGCTCTTTTGAGTGAAGAGTCTGAAGTTCCATCTAAAGAGAGGAAGTAAGTATGGCTACTTTAACACAGCAGCAACAGGCCGCACTTGATGAAATGAGTATGGCAGAAAAAATTGCCATACTTCTGCTGCAGTTGGGTGAAGACGCAACAGCGGCAATATTTTCAAATATGGGTGTTGAGGCTATTACTGAAATATCAAAATATATTGCAGCAAACAGAACTATTGACAAGGCAATAGCAACTGCTGTTTTAGAAGAGTTTCATGCGATATTTCAGTCGGGTCAGTATATGACATCAGGCGGTATGGAGTATGCAAGAGAACTGCTCTACAGAACACTCGGTCCCGAAGAGGCAAAAAAGATTTTAGACAAACTCTCAAAAAGCATGCAAAATACACAAAACTTTGCCTATCTTTCAAAAATCAAACCACAACAGCTTTCAGACTTTATTATCAATGAACATCCACAGACAATTGCTTTGATTTTGGCACATATGGACCCTACTGAGGCTGCCGACACATTGCAGTATTTTCCGGATGATTTGCGAAGTGAAGTTGCGATGCGTATGGCAAAACTCGGAGACATTTCCCCTTCGGTTATCAAACGGGTTTCTGCTGTTCTTGAATCAAAACTTGAATCGCTTGCTTCTTATAAAGTAGAAGTTGGCGGAACACGTGCGGTTGCAGATATCTTTAACCGCCTTGGTGCAAAAAGCTCTAAAGCGACTTTGGCAAATATTGAGCAGGTCGATGAAGAGTTGGCAACACAGATTAAAGAGATGATGTTTACTTTTGAAGATATTGTGACTTTGGACAAGAATTCTATTGCAGAGATTTTAAAGGCTGTAGACAAAGCAGAATTGATGTTGGCACTCAAATCTGCTCCGGAAGAGTTAAAAGAGAAGTTTTTCTCTGCAATGAGTGAGCGGGCTCGAGAAGCCTTTGAAGAAGAGATGCAGTTCCTCGGAGCAGTCAAAATGAAAGATGTTGAGGCGGCTCAGAGAAAAATTGTGGAAGTGGTCAATCAGTTGGCTGAAGCGGGAACTATCCAAATGGGCTCCAGCGAAGAGATGATAGAGTAAAAAATGGCAACTATAATATCTGAAAATGAAATTAACGAGCATAATGTGCAAAAATACAGTTTTAAAGTTATTGCAATGGGCTCAAAAGAAGAGCAAAAAAAAGAAAACAAGGTATTTACACAAGAAGACAATCCAAAGGCAAGAGCTTCGGATGTTGATTCGAGTGCTCTGAGTACGAGTTCAAAAGATTCGCTTATAGAGTCTTTAATGAAAAAAACAGATGAAATGTCATCAAACTTTATAAAATTGCAAATGAGACTCGAAGCCAAAGAAGAAGAGTTTCAAGAAGAACTGAAAAAAGCCAGGGAAGAGGCTTTTGCTGAAGGCTTGAAGGCCGGAGAGGCAAAAGCAAGAGAAGAGATCGACAAAACACTGCGAAGTAAACTCGAGCTTTTGACAAACTCCATACAAAAACTTGAAGAGAGTGCGGGTGAATTTGAAAAAGCTTTAGAAGGGATAAAGAACGAATTGCTGCATGCGGCCATAGACATTGCAAAAGAGGTTGTACAGATTGAAGTCAGTGAAAATTCCTCACAGATTGCTAAAAAACTCAGTGATGAGTTGATACAGGAATTACAAAATGCTTCTAAAATAACACTGAAGGTCAATCCAAAAGATCACAGCGCTATCGCAGAACATTTTACCAAACTTGAGCATGTAAAAGTTTTGCCTGAAAGTGCAGTAAGTGAAGGCGGTGTTATAGTTTTGAGTGATGCAGGCAATATTGATGCACAAATATCAAAAAGATTTGAGAGAGTAAAAAAGGCAGCTTTAAGTGAGTAGAATGAATATAAAAGAGAAAAGTATTAAAGAGCTTGAAGCTCTCAGTGAAGATATAAGAAAACGAATTTTGGAAGTTGTGAGTAAGAATGGCGGACATTTGAGTTCTACTCTCGGGGCTACAGAGATAATTGTGGCAATGCATAAAGTATTTGATTCTCAAAAGGATCCTTTTATCTTTGATGTATCACACCAGGCGTATGCCCACAAACTGCTTACAGGAAGATGGGAAGAATTTGACACACTCAGACAGTTTAACGGAATATGCGGTTATACAAAACCAAGCGAAAGCAGCGATGACTATTTTGTGGCAGGACACAGTTCCACTTCAATATCTTTGGGAGTCGGGGCTGCCAAAGCCATAGCGCTTAAAGGTCAGCAAAATGAACGTATTCCCGTGGTGCTTATCGGTGACGGTTCTATGACGGCAGGTATGGTGTATGAGGCGTTAAATGAGTTGGGTGAGAGAAAGTACCCGATGATTATTATTTTAAATGATAATGAGATGAGCATAGCAAAACCTATTGGTGCAATCAGCAGAATGCTCAGCTCTGCCATGGCATCTCCTTTTTACCAAAGATTTAAAAAAAATACGGAGAGTTTTGTCGACAACTTTGGCGACGGTGCCAGGTATATAGCCAAGCGCATGGAAGAATCTTTGAAGCTCATTACTCCGGGCATACTCTTTGAAGAGATGGGGATTAACTATATAGGTCCAATAGACGGGCACAATATTGCACAACTTGTAGAGATACTCAAAACGGCAAGAAAATTAAACGAACCGGTTATAATTCATGCACAGACTCTTAAAGGAAAAGGGTATGAAATTGCAGAAGGCAAAGAAGAAAAATGGCATGGTGTCGGTCCGTTTGATCTTTCAAGTGGAAGTTCTGCCAAAAAAGCCGCAACAAAAAGCGCGACACAGATATATACCGAGTCTCTTCTTTCTTTATGTGAAAAAAATGAGAAGATTGTCGGTGTTACAGCAGCAATGCCAAGCGGTACAGGGCTAAGTGAGCTTATAAAAAAATATCCGACACGTTTTTGGGATGTGGCTATTGCAGAACAGCATGCCGTGACTTCTATGGCAGCACTGGCAAAAGAGGGATTTAAACCTTTTTGCAGTATTTATTCCACATTTTTGCAGCGTGCCTATGATCAGGTAATTCACGATACCTGTTTGATGGATCTGCCTGTTGTATTTGCACTTGACCGTGCCGGAATTGTTGGAGAAGACGGAGAAACCCACCAGGGTGTATTTGATGTCAGTTATTTGCGGACTATTCCAAATATGACACTGTTTGCACCTAGAGATGAGAAGAGTTTTCATCAGGCAATGGGTTTTGCCGCAAAATATGAGCATCCGTGTTCTTTGCGTTATCCAAGGGGTTCTTTTACAGAAACTGATTTGCCTGAGTCTGCACCTTTTGAACTTGGAAAATCCCAGCTTTTACAGACGGCAAAGAGCAATATTCTTTTTATCGGTTACGGAAATGGTGTCGGACGGGCATATCAAACAGCACAATGCATGAAAGAAGATGTAAGTATTCTCGATTTACGTTTTGTAAAACCGCTTGATGAAGAGATGCTCAAAGATTTGTCAAACAGGTATAACAAATGGTTTGTTTTTTCAGATACGGCAAAGTATGGCGGTGTCGGCTCTGCAATTTTAGAGTTTTTGGCAAAGGAGAATATTTTAAATATATCCGTTGTATCTTTTGAATACGAGGATGCATTTATCACACACGGTAATACCAGAGTTGTAGAAGAGTCTTTAGAACTCTTGCCTGAACAACTGGCAAAAAAAGTCACAAACCATAAACCTTAGTAACCTACTATGTTTACTTGACTTTAAGCGACTTCTTTATTATTATTCCAACAATCAATACAAGGAGTCGGCATGAGTCAAAAGTCCTGTCCTATATCATTTATCAAAGTTGATGCTAATATTGTCAGAATTAATGCATCTTATATTTTACTGCTTTTCAGTCTTTATCTTAGTACATCATCCAGGGGTATTGTGCTTTTTTTAATTGCAGATTTTATGATAAGACTTTTTATTGACAAAAACTACAGCCCTTTGTACTTCCTGTCTGCAAGAACTAAAGAGCTGTTACATGTAAAGAGTAAATTTGAAGATGCTGCAGCTAAAAGACTGGCTACATATTTTGGGTTGATATTTTTAGTATTTATAGTATTATTTGATCTATTGCATGCACAAATGCTGTTTTATATTATGAGTGGTGTTTTTCTTGTATGTCTGTTTTTGGAAGTTGCTTTTAACTACTGTCTGGGATGCAAAATGTATTATTTATATAAAAGATTTATGTAATGGTAGGCGTGTCTACAAAAAGCCTGTATGGCGTTGCAGCAATGCATGCGTTGTACAATTCTCCCAGAAACAAGCTGATGCAGATAAAAGAGATAGCTGCGATGACGCAAATTTCGCACGGTTACCTTGAACAAATTCTTTCAAGCTTGAAAAAGCACGGCTTTGTTGTAAGTATAAGAGGTGTAAACGGAGGGTATAAACTGGCCACAGATGCTTCTGATATTATCGTTCTAGATATTGTAGAAGCCTTGGAAGGAGAACTTTTTGTAGTAGGACAAAATGTTGGAGCAAGTGTAGTGCTGGACTCTTTTTGGAAAGATATTCAGGAGAAAGTCCGTGCTGTTTTTCATGTAAAACTCTCTGAACTTGACAAGGCATATGCAACATATTTTTATGAAATTTAAAGCATAATAATCCCTGCAAATCTTCCAGTGGGGCTGTTCTTTCTGTAAGAATAAAATCTGTCAGAATGACAACAGTTGCAAATATCTGATATCTCAATATTCTTGGCTAAAACACCTGCTGCACAGAACTGTTTCTTGAGTATTGCTCTGATATCCAGGTAGAATTTCTTTCCTTTTTTATCAACAGCATAACTGACTTCTTTCTCTTTTGCCTCTTTGTAAATCTGCTTATTTATTTCATAACATTTCTGACATATTGCAGGTCCGACGGTGACTAGAAGATCCTTCATATCAGATGCGAAACTCCTGACAAAACTGTTAAGAACATTTTGAACAATATTTTCAAAGGCTCCTGCTCTGCCGGCATGTGCCGCAGCAATGACATTTTGTTTGGGATCATAAAAAAGGACCGGAGAACAGTCGGCTGCCATTACCAGCAGAGGGGTGTTTTTTTTATTTGTAATCACTGCGTCACAGGTAGGAGGATTGAAAAAGTTGTCGTTTTTATCAACTGTTTTTACAATATTTGAGTGAATCTGTTTCATGTGTACAAGTGTTTTATAGTCATAATGGAGTTTTTTTGCCAAAGTTTTATGATTTCGCAGTACATTTTTTGGATTATCCTGAACATGAAAGGCTAAATTCCCGCTTTCCTTACATGTAAAGGCATGTGTGAGTTTTGAGTAGTTGTTTAATAATTTACTTTGATAAAATTTCATATAATGATTATAACATAAGCCATGATAAATAGAAAAAGGAAAAATATTGAGTAAACTAAGTATGTACCCGGTCACACTTGATGGAGAAAATATTGAGAAAAAACGCAAAGAGATACGCGAGTACTTCCATAATACCTTTGATCTGTTTGAAAAAGTTTTTGAATTGTTGCAAGATGAGTCTGTGTTTTACAAGAAAAGCGAACCGACCCGTCATCCAATGATATTTTATTTTGGACATACAGCGACCTTTTTTGTAAACAGACTTGTGAGTATGCAAATAATTTATGAAAGAATAAATCCTGAGTTTGAGTCTCTGTTTGCTGTAGGCGTGGATGAAATGCGTTGGGATGATCTGGACGAGTCACGCTACAGGTGGCCT
Source organism: Sulfurimonas sp. NWX367 (assembly GCF_039667065.1). Lineage (NCBI taxonomy): Bacteria > Pseudomonadati > Campylobacterota > Epsilonproteobacteria > Campylobacterales > Sulfurimonadaceae > Sulfurimonas > Sulfurimonas sp. NWX367. The sequence goes on from NZ_JALCZM010000004.1 coordinate 93,809, forward strand.
GAAGTCTCAGCAGTGAAAAATTACCGGGATGCTGTGCGAAAACTGGTGGACAGATTGATCATGCAGTTGGAGTTTAGCTTACCGATAAAACAGAACTCACCAATGTGGATTATACTGATGGGGATAGAGCATGAACGTATTCACATAGAGACATCTTTGGTGCTGCATCGTCAAATGCCTCTGGAATATATCAAAGATGTTCCTGAATTCAATATCTGTACACACTCTTCAGATACGCCTCAAAATGAGATGATAACACTCAAGGGCGATACAGTTACTCTGGGAAAAGCCAAGAATCATCATCTGTATGGATGGGATAATGAATATGGCAGCTATGAAGAAGTTGTTAAAGATTTTCAGGTTTGTAAATTTCTTGTCAGCAATGGCGAATTTATGGAGTTTGTCAATGACGGCGGATATGAGACAAAAGAGTACTGGGATGAAGAAGGGTTGGTGTTTTTAGAAAAATCCAATGCAAAGCATCCTCATTTTTGGGTCAAAGAAAACGGAGTCTTTAAGTACAGAGCGTTGAGCAAGATTATAGATATGCCGCAAGATTGGCCTGTAGATGTGAATGCTCTTGAGGCAGAAGCATTTTGCAGATACAAAAGCAAAAAAGAGAATAAAGAGTATCTCCTTCCAAGTGAGGCAGAATATGAGTTGATATATAAAAAAGCCAATCTTAAAGATGTTCCTGCCCTGCATGAGAGTCGTGCAAATATCAATTTTTATCATTATGCTTCCTCCTGTCCTGTTGATGAGTTCGGTTTTAACGGGATTTATGATGTTATAGGAAATGTATGGCAGTGGAGCAGAACACCGATACGCCCTTTTAAAGGTTTTGAAGTGCATGCGGCCTATGACGACTTTTCTGTGCCTACTTTTGATGACAAGCATGCTATGATACTCGGTTCATCATGGGCCAGCAGTGGAAACCTAATCATGAAACACTCTCGGTATGCATTTAGAAAACACTTTTTTCAAAATGCCGGTTTTCGCTATGTTATAACACAAAACAGCAAAGATGACCGTGGAGATATCTATGAGAGTGATGAACTTGTTTCACAGTATTGTGAATTTCAGTATGGTGACACGCATTTTGGTGTTGAAAATTTTGCCATAGCCTGTGCAAAGATTGCTGCAAAATATGCAACAAATACAACAAAAGCACTGGATTTAGGCTGCGCAACAGGAAGAGCCAGTTTCGAGCTTGCAAAAATATTTGACAAAGTTGAGGGTATAGATTTTTCTGTACGTTTCATTCAGGTCGGTTCCAAATTACAAGAAGCAGGCTATGTTGCGTTTACATGTAAGGAAGAGGGTGAACTCAGTATCAATAAAAAAGTGACTCTGCAGGATTTGGGATATGAGCAGTTGGCTGAGAAAGTCTCTTTTTGGCAGGGAGATGCCTGTAACCTGAAGCCTGATTTCACTGCGTATGATTTGATAATGGCGACGAATCTCATAGACAGACTTTACAACCCAAGACTCTTTTTGGACACGGTAGACCAAAGACTCAATGCCGACGGTATACTGATGCTTACCTCTCCCTATACATGGCAGGAAAGCTCTACAAAAAAAGAGTTTTGGCTTGGCGGATACAAAGATGAAAACGGGAATGCAGTCAGAACAATAGAGCGCCTGAAAGATATTCTGCATGATAAATTTGAGCTTTTACATGTAGAAGATTTGGAGTTTGTCATAAAAGAAACAGCAAGAAAATATCAACATACCGTTTCACAGGTAAGTGTATGGAAAAAGCGTTGAAGAAGTACAGTTTTGATACAGCCAGTGAACGTGAAGGCAGCAATGCGGAAAAATATGTTTTAAGAGAACAGCTTTTCGGTACACAGGATGTCCTTCCTGTATGGGTAGCAGATATGGATATAGATACACCACAGTGTGTTTTGGATGCTGTGAAAAAAAGACTCCGACATCCGGTGATGGGATATGAAGAGGTACCGGAGTCCGCATTTATGGCACAGATTGCATGGATGAAACAAGAGCATAATGTTACTTTTGCATTGGAAGATATGTTCTATTCCCATTCTGTTGTAGCATCGATGCATACTGCTATAGAGGCTTTTACAAAAGAGGGAGAGGGTGTTATCGTACAAACACCTGTCTATCCGCCTTTTTTCCACAGTGTTTTGCAATTAAACAGAAAACTTGTCAAAAATCCGCTTACATGTAACAAGCAGGGAAAATATGAATTTGATATAGAAGATTTGAAAGCAAAAATTGATGAAAATACAAAGCTTTTACTGCTGTGTTCTCCTCATAATCCTGTGGGAAGAGTATGGAAAAAAGAGGAACTTGAACAGATACTGGAAGTTTGTCTACAACATAATATTGTCGTTTTTGCGGATGAAATACATGCTGATCTGGTCTATGCACCATACAAACATACTCCGTTTGCCGCATTAGGCTCACGGGCAAAAGATATTACACTTACCGCAATTGGCGTAGGAAAAACTTTTAATATGGCAGGTTTTGCAATAAGCACAGTAGCCATCCCGAACAAAGAGCTGCGGGAAAAATTTAAAAAAGCATATGACAAAGTGCATTTTGCCCAAGGCTCATCTTTGTCACATGTAGCATTTGAAGCTGCCTACAAAGAAGCAAAAGAGTGGCTTAGAGCATTGAAAATTCATTTATATGAAAACTATTCAATGCTGAGCGCACTTGCAAAAAAGTATCCGCACTTTATAAAGGTAACACCGATTGAGGCGACCTACCTGGCATGGATTGATTGTCGCGGTATGGGCTTAAAAGACAAAGAGCTCCGTAGCTTTTTTATCAAAGAAGCAAAACTCGGACTTAATCCCGGTATCAGTTTTGGCAGAGAAGGCAGTGGGTTTATGCGCTTGAATTTTGCGCTCAGCTCTGCTAAAATGGCAGAGGTCGTTCAAAGACTTGAAAATGCATTGAGGAAAATAAGTGGCTGATATAAACTGGAATGAGTATAAAGAGTACAAAAGATACACAGCAAAAAATGACAATTTCGCAATATTGCTTGATTTCATTAAGAGTTATTATAACATGACAAACCCTTTTGAAATATTTGAAATACTTGTTCAGGATGAAACGGCAAAAATGATGCTCGATAAACGCAATATAACAGATCCGGAAAAACTGGAAAATTTTATGTTCCAAAACTAAATGAAGAAAGAGTTAAAAAAAATTACTGCGTTTATTCAAAAACATCATGTGATGAGTCTGGCAACAACAGACAGGGACCAACTTAGCGTTTGCAGCCTTTTTTATGCGTATGACACGAAGAGTCTCTCTTTTATAGTAGCAAGCAGTGAAGAGACATTACATGTAAAGCATATTTTAAAAAATCCGTTTATTGCAGGGAATATTTTACTTGAAACACAGGAAGTCGGAAAAATTGAGGGTTTACAGTTTCGGGGGGAAATGAAGCAACTGCAAAACAGTGCTTTGAAAAAACTCTATTTTAAAACCTTTCCGTATGCATTGGCAATGATGCCCAAACTCTGGCAAATAGAAGTGCATTATTTTAAATTGACTGATAACAGACTGGGTTTTGGAAAAAAAATTATTTACGAACCGTTTTCACTTTAAACAAGGAGCAATCAGCCCCACTGCTGTTTAAAACCACCATAGAGGGAATCTGTACGGATTTAAATCCGTACGCTTTGCATCCATGCGGTTTTGATGCTTCCCAGGTTACATAATAGTATTCACATTTTCTACAATTAATTCTTTTCATAAATCTCTCTCTTTAAGTAAGTAATTCTAGCATATTAGATAAAATAAAGAAATGAATTTCTTCCAGATTAAAAGGAAACAGATGAATAATAAAATTTTTTTGATGCTGCAACTGCAAAATCAGCTCAACGATGCAACCAATGGTGAAGAGTGGACAAAAGGCATAACAAAAAACGGCAAGTCCATTAACTGGAAACGCTGTATATATATGGAGTGCGCAGAGATGGTGGACAGTTTTGGCTGGAAGCATTGGAAGAGTATAGATGTCGAGCCTGACTGGCAAAATCACCAGATTGAAGTTATAGATGTCTGGCATTTTATTATGAGCCTGGCAATAGAAGAATACAGTAAAAATTTACAAGGCGGCATCGAAGATATAGCGATAGACATATCAGCTTTGAAAGCACTCGGTGGCATAGAATCCGATGCTGCAGCATTTGCATCGCAGGAGGATGTGATGCAAAAAATTGAAAATCTAATACGCATTGCTGTCTCAAAAGAGAGCATTGCTTTAGAAGAACTGGTATCAGAATTTTTTGATTTGGTCAGTATGAGCGGTCTGAATCTAGAGACGCTTTATCGTCTTTATGTAGGAAAAAATATACTCAATCAGTTCCGTCAGGATCACGGATACAAAGAGGGCAGTTATATAAAAATCTGGAAGGGTGAAGAAGATAACGTTGTGATGAAAAGAATATGGGAAGAGCACGCTGATGTGACTCCTGATGAGCTGTATAAAAAACTTGAACAGGCCTATCCTGCAGAAAGTGAGAGCTGATTTTTGCAAGATACTGTTTTAGAGATAAAAAATGTAAGCTTTGGCTATACAAACAAGAAGCCTCTTTTTGAAAACTTTTCACTGTGTTTAAAACAGGGGGAGTTAAAGGCTATAGTCGGAGAGAGCGGAGCCGGCAAAAGTACACTTTTTGAACTTATACTCGGAAATCTCAAACCACAAAACGGTACGATTAAAGTTTCAAGGGTGTCTGAGATTTTTCAAGATCCTTACAGTTCCTTTCATCCGAGTTATACATTATTGCACCAAATAAAAGATGTGGCATCTTTGGATAATCTCAACAGTTTGATGGAAAATATGAGTTTTGAGTATGATCTGCTTTTAAAACTGCCGCATGAACTCTCAGGCGGACAGCTTCAGCGTGCATCTATCATAAGAGCTATGCTTATGAAGCCGCAACTCCTCTTACTGGATGAACCGACATCGGCACTTGATAATGTGATTCAGCTTGAAGTGATGAAAATGCTTATAAAAAATCTTGACTCAATGGGAATGCTTTTGATTACCCATGACATGGACTTGGCATCCTGGTGCGCAGATGAGGTCATCAGGATTTGAAAAAATGGTTGATGAGATAATAACCGCTTCCCGCCATAAATACTGTTCCAAAAACATTCAGTGCCATATTTAAAAGCCCCAACGCGATACTCCCTCCTTCCAAAAGCAAAAAACTTTCAATGGCAAAGGTGGAATAGGTGGTCAATGCACCTAAAATTCCTGTTGAGAGAAAAGATTTCATATGGGGTGTTAAAAAAGTTGAATACATAAAATATGCCAAAAGCGCACCCATAATAAAACTTCCTATGAGGTTGACACCAAGTGTCCCAAAAGGGAGTTCATGCGGTACTCTGTGGGAAATAAGCCCGTTAATGTATGAGCGTAATACTGCTCCGATAAATCCGCCGCTACCTATTGCTAGTATTGTTTGCCAGCTCATGATCGTATACCTTTTGCATTTTTTTTCTTAGTTCATTTAACCAGTCCGGATCATTTTTATCAGCAATAAAAGAGTCAAGAAAAACAACTTTTATATTTCGGGGAACATAATAAAAACGTTTCAGATCATAGCACTTTGCAGTCTCTATAAGAACGATAGGCTGCACTTTGAGCTTGTATTGATCTGCAATGACTTTGGCTCCTGACTTGAAAGGGAGCATTTTGGCTCCTTTTGAACGTGTGCCTTCTGGAAACATTGTAATGACTCTTTTCTTTTTCAGCCTGTCTTTGGCAGCACGAAGCAGTTTGATGAGAGATGTTTTGCTCTCCCTTTCTACTTCTATATCTTCTGGCATACTCATTGCCAAACCAAAAAACGGTACATCAAAAAGAGACTTTTTTGCAACCCATGTTATATCTTTATTTGTAACAGTCTCCAAAATACCGATATCCAAATCACTTTGGTGGTTTACTAAAAACATTTGTGCATCGGGGTCTTCTTTTCCTTCGACTGTTGTAGAAAAAAATGTAGTGAGCTTGATAAACCATGCTACTGCTTTTCTTGCATAGGGACGAGGTAAAATCGGATATAATATTATGGAAAAAGTCAGCCCTGTAAAGATAATAAACGTGGCATAAGCCCAACTAATATGAGCAAGTATCTTCATTTTTCACCCAGCCTATTTTATTGTTTTTCAGTTTTACTTTTATAAAGTTTCGCACCTGTCCTTCTTTCGTTAAATGGTATTGTGTTTGTGTTGTTTCAAATACAGTAGAGTTGTCTACCGGCAGCAGATAAAGAGGTGTACCCTCTTTGATACATACTTTTTTCTGGGGTATTGCCAGATAAATTATATAAATTAATGGTATGATAATAAAAATCAGATAGAAATATTTACGACGTACAAGAATTAGAATAAAACCTAAGAATGCCACAGCAGCCGCTATATACATCTTGATCGTATCATGTGACTGGTCTCGCGGTCGCAAGTCACTTTGTGTGGTAACACTGTCATCATTGACTATAATCGGGATTGTGACTAAAGCATAATCATTTTTAAGCAAATTAAAATAGGAAAAAGAAAAATTTTCTATTTTTTTGTCAATAATAACAAAATATATAATCTTCCCTTCCCTGTAGTTACCGGAAATTGATTCAAGTCCCTGCTTGTATACATGTTTAAAACGGATTTCATTCAGATCAGCGTTTTGTGCTGAGGCAACAAATATAACAATGTTGTGTGTATCGTCATACACTGTTGTTTTATACTCTTGAACAGTAAAACTATTGGCTATGATATTGGAAAAGTTTTCCCCGGGATTGAGTGTAATTACATTAAGGTTCGGACCTTGAAGCGTTGTGCTGTTGTAATCATGGGGTGCCATTAAAAAAGCTTCAATATCGGGAAGTTTTGCCTGTTTTTGTGTTGCCTGCATATGAAAAGTATCAAAATAATACTTTCCTTTTTGCACTCTCTGGGGTGCTTCATCAAGGATTTTGATACCTTGATGATTTGAAAATTCATACAAAACATCATCAAAGTTTTTTACTGTTGAGAGTGTTTTGTAAGTTACGGGAAATATTTCACCTTTAATAACTCTTGTCGGAATTTCATCATAGCTGAGATAAATCACTTTATTTGCAAAAAGTGATGTGATGAAAATGAGAGCAATTAAAAGTGCTTTGATCACGACGCTAAAAATCCTTCTAGCATTTTTATTCCGTCATCGCTTCCCAAGAGAGATTCCATAGCGCGTTCTGGATGCGGCATAAGGCCAAAAATATTTTTTTCTTTATTGCAAACACCTGCAATGCCTGCAACACTTCCGTTAGGATTTTGTATTTCACCGTTTGCGTCAGTGTATTTCAAAAGTATTTGTCCGTTGGCTTCAAGCTCTGCCAGACCCTCGTCATTTATGTAATAGTTTCCGTCATGGTGTGCTATTGGTATATTTACAACATCGCCGGTATGCAGTTTTTTTAAAAAAATATTGTCACAGTTTTCTACACGAAGATGGTGATGTTTTGAAATGAAGTGCAGCCCTTCGTTCCGCTTCAGTGCACCGGGAAGAAGTCTTGCTTCTGTTAAAACCTGAAAACCGTTACAAATACCTAAAATTTTTCCGCCATTTTCTGCATACTCTTTTACTGCAGACATAACAGGGCTGAATTTCGCAATAGCACCGCTTCTGAGGTAATCACCATAGGAAAACCCTCCTGCTACTACAAGCAAATCAGTATCTTCGGGTATTGTTGTAGATTTGTGCCATACTATCTGTGTTGTCGCACCAAGTTTTTCAAAAGCATACTGTGTATCATATTCACAGTTCGTTCCCGGAAATTGTAAAATAGAAACTTTCATTATACAAGCTCTATAGTATAGTCTTCAATTACGGTGTTTGCCAAAAGATCTTCACACATTTTTGTCACATCAGACATTGCTTTTTCTTTATCTGTTTCATTAATTTTGAGTATGATCTGTTTGCCTACACGAACATCTTCAACATTACCAAATTGCAGAGAGTTAAGGGCATGATGTACAGCTTTTCCCTGCGAGTCTAATACGCCTGCTTTTAAAAATACATTTACTATTGCTTTCATTTGTTATTTTCCTAAAATTCTGTTTAATACCTGCTCGTAAGCTACTGTAACGCCACCTAGTCCTTGTCGGAATCTGTCTTTATCCATTTTTTCACCACTTTGTATGTCCCAAAAACGGCAGTTGTCCGGTGAAATTTCATCAATGAGAATGATATTTCCCTCTTTGTCTTTTCCGAATTCAAGTTTAAAATCAACTAAATTCAAACCTTTCTGAGCAAAATAAGGCTTTAAAATATCATTTACCTGTCGAGCCATACGGCGAAGTTTGTCAAGCTCATCCTGAAAATCAACCAGTCCAAGAATCAGTGCATGCTGGTCATTGAGTTTAGGATCACCAAGTTCATCATTTTTGTAGTCAAATTCTACAAGAGTAAAAGGAAGAACCGTACCGTCTTCAATGCCAAGGTTGCGGGTAAGACTTCCCGTTGCAATATTGCGAACAATGACCTCTATGAGGATAACATCAACTTTTTTATGAAGCATGTGATTGTCATCAAGCATTTTCACAAAATGAGTAGGAATGCCATTCTTTTCCAAGAGTTTGAACAATTCTGTAGAAATTTTATTGTTCAGTGCTCCTTTTCCGACTTCGCTGGATTTTTTTTCGCCATTAAATGCTGTTAAGTCATCTTTAAATTCAGAAATGACTAAATTTTCATCTTCTGTCGCGTAGAGTTTTTTTGCCTTACCTTCGTAAAGTAATTCTTTTTTTTTCACGTTTTTTATCCTTTCATTATAACAAGAGCTTTTATGATGTCAACGGCTTCTTTGAGTTGAATGTCTTTGTTGAGCATTTCTGGCGTAATTATATCTTTTTTATCTTTTTTATCTTCTTTAGTCTCTTCTTTTTTCCCGTCAACTTTTTCAAGTTCTTCCTGCAGATGTTTTTTCAGGTCTGCTTCTTTTATGGCAAACTCATTTTTATGTGTTTTAAGCTCACCTGGAATAACGACTACGTCAGGCTTCACGCCTACCGCCTGAATGGTTCTTCCGCTTGGGAGGTAGTATCTGGCAATAGTAAGTTTTATTGCTTCTGTTTTTGTAATAGGCAGGACAACCTGTACACTTCCTTTGCCAAAAGTGTTTTCTCCTACGAGCACAGCGCGTTTGTGGTCTTGCAGAGCCCCACTGACAATCTCGCTGGCACTGGCACTTCCCCCGTTGACTAAAACAACCAAAGGAACCTTTGTCAGAGTGTTTGAGGCATGAGCGCTGTAGGTTTTGTTTTCAATTTTTCGTCTTCCTTTTTGGGAAACTATCACGCCGCTGTCTACAAAAGAGTCAACCAGACCTACTGCCTGGTCAAGTAATCCGCCGGGATTGTTTCTTAAATCTAAAATAATACCTTTAGTGGAAGCTTTGCGTTTATTTATCTCTTTCGTAACATCTTCTACAACTTTTTTGTCAAAACTGGCAACGCGTATGTATAAAATATCATTATTTATTACTTTTGCGTGTACAGATTCTATTTTGATTATATCACGGACAATATGGATAGAAAGAGGCTTGAGTTCTCCCTCTCTGACGATGAGCAAATCAATAGGTTCTCCGACTTTTCCCCGCATAAGGGATACCGCTTCATCTATAGTCATGCCAATAGTAGATTTGTCGTCAATTTTTAAAATTATATCACCTGCTTTGAGCCCTGCTTTGTCTGCCGGTGTTCCGTCAATAGGGGATATAACTGTGAGTGCACCGTCTTTCATACCAACAGTAATTCCCAGACCGCCAAATTCACCTTCTGTCTGTACTTTTAATCGTTTGTAATCTTTTTCTGTCAGATAATTTGAATGGGCATCAAGATTTTTCATCATACCGTCAAGTGCTTTGTCTATAAGCTCTTCTATCGTTACATCATCAACATCATATTGTTGTACTATGCTGATGACTTTCGTGAATTTCTCCAAAGCCTGAAGTCTAGAAGCCTGTGCATCTTTTATGGAACTCTCTGCAAATAAAGAAGAAGAAAGCATAAGCGCTATTGATGTCGCAACCGATGCAAATCCTAGAGTGATAAACTTTTTGTTTTTCATAATAAACCTACTGTTGATTTTTTAAAGAAGATATTATACCAACAGTTGATAAATGGAAAACTTTTATGCTAAATATGATAAAATCATTTTAAATTTGTATGGGATATCAAATGAAAAACATTGTACTGATAGGTTTCATGGGTGTAGGCAAAGGAAGTATAGCGCGCGAAGCGCTCAAATATTCTTCGTATATGACGATAGACACTGATGACATTATAGAAAGCATGGAAAACAGAAAAATTAAAAAGATATTTGAAGAAAACGGTGAAGAGTATTTTAGAAAACTGGAAAAACGGGTTGCAAAATGGCTGGAAACAAGTGTACATGATACGCTGATTTCTACCGGCGGCGGTTTCTACAAACAGACAAATTTACAAAAAATAGGTACAATTGTTCTATTGGATTCTCCTTTTGATGCTATCATTAAACGATTAAAAGAACACCCCAATGCAACAAGAAAATTGAAAAAAAGACCGTTGCTTGCTGATTTGAAAAAAGCAAAAAAACTTTATGATGAACGACGACCTCAGTATCTGAAGTTGGCAGATATCATCATAGATGTTACAGGAAAATCAGCACAGGAATGTGCAAAAGAACTCTTAAAAAAGGTAAAAAAACATGGGTAAATTATTATTGGTACTGGCATTTGTATTCACAACATCTCTGATGGCTGATGAGATACACTGGGCAAAAGACTATCAAGAAGGGATGGTTCAGGCACAAAAAGAGCATAAACCTGTTCTTTTTATTATTTCAAGTCACTCTTGCAAATACTGTCTGCTTCTTGATAAAACAACACTTAAAGATGAAAAAGTTGTGCAAAAGATAAATAAAAATTTTATTGCTGTTCGTTCATGGACGGACAAAAGAGATTATATTCCGGCTGTACTGGCACAAAATACTCCGGGCCTTCCGGGAATATGGTTTTTGTTACCAAACGGTGATCCTATGTTTCAGCCACTTTTGGGATATGCAAAAAAAGATGTGTTTTTACAGGCATTAGAGATAGTGCAAAAAGAATTTAATACAAATCAAAAGAGAGTGAAAAAGTAATGATATTTGTAAAATCCAGTGATAATGATTTTGATGGAAAGTTTGAAGAACTTTTAGCGCGCGGAAAGATGGATATTGCCCATGTGAGCGGCATAGTAAATGATATTATTGAAGATATAAAAACAGATAAAAATCTGGCTTTGCGATCACATATCAGTAAGTTTGACAACTGGACACCAAAAAATGATGCAGACTTGAAAATAACGACTGCATCTATGCAAAAAGCCTATGAAAATATTGACAAAAAGCTTAAAGATGCCCTGCATCTTGCCTATGACAGAATAAAAGCATATCATGAAAAGCAAAAACCGAAATCATGGTTTGATACAGAAGCAAACGGAACGATTTTGGGACAGCAGGTGACTCCGGTTGAGAGTGCAGGGCTCTACATTCCGGGAGGAAAAGCAGCTTACCCCTCATCTTTGCTTATGAATGTTATTCCTGCGCAGGTTGCAGGTGTTGAAAATATTATTATCTGTACGCCGACACCGGATAATGAACCAAATGAGCTTTTACTCGCTGCCTGTCATCTTTGTGGTGTGAGTGAGGTATATAAAGTGGGTGGTGCAAGTGCTATTGCCGCAATGGCGTATGGAACCGAGACAATACCGAAAGTGGATGTTATAACAGGACCCGGAAATATTTTTGTGGCAACTGCAAAAAAAATGGTTTTCGGTGAAGTCAATATTGACATGATAGCCGGGCCAAGTGAAATAGGTATTTTGGCAGATGAGAGTGCAAATGCCAACCACTTGGCTATAGATCTGCTTTCTCAGGCAGAACATGACGAAATGGCAAGTTCTATTTTGATTACACCCTCGCAAAAACTGGCCGATGCTGTAAAAGATGAAATTGAAATATGGCTAACAAAACTTTCACGCCAGGAAATAGCCAGAAAATCCATAGAAGAAAGAGGGGCAATCATCGTAACAAAAGATATGGATGAAGCAGTTGATCTGATGAACAAAATAGCGCCCGAACATCTTGAAGTCGCTACGATGAGCCCTTTTGAACTTTTGCCGTATATCAAGCATGCCGGAGCAATTTTCTTGGGACACAACACACCTGAGGCTATAGGCGACTATGTTGCAGGACCAAACCACACGCTTCCTACTGGGGGTACAGCAAAATTTTATTCACCGCTTGGTGTTGAAAATTTTATGAAAAAAAGTTCTATTATTTCATTCAGTAAAAATGCTATCAATGAGATTGGAGAAGAGTGCGCTTTGATTGCAAATACAGAAGGATTAACGGCTCATGAACAGTCTGTCCGTGTTCGCCTAAAATAAATAATTATCTGATTATAATATATTAGTTATAAAATTTTATTTTATAACTAATATAAATCTTTGAAATATTAATTTTCCCGATATACCCATTACAAAAAAATTATCAAAAATATATCACTCTTTTATTACTTCTTTAAGGTTCATGCGTTAATATATCTACAGTAAAAAAAGCCTGAAATGCCGTGCATAAGGGCTTCTTTTAGTGTTAATAAGTCGTAGTTATAAATCTTAAAAAAGCCACTGAAGGCCAAAGGAGAATATATGCAATTAGGTTTCCTAGTTGATTTACACCTGTGTATGGGTTGTAAAGGTTGTGAGATCGCATGTAAAGTGGAAAATGAAGTTCCGCTTAGTACATGGAGACTTCGTGTTAAATATGTAGATGTGGGAACTTTCCCTGAAACTAAGAGAACATTCACCCCTCTTAGATGTAATCATTGTGAAAATGCACCATGTGAAAGAATTTGTCCGGTATCCGCTCTTCACTATATTGAGAATGGTATTGTAAACATTGATAAAGAGAGATGTATCGGCTGTGCCGGTTGTGTAATGGCCTGTCCGTACGGTGCAATATACATTGATCCTGAAACGCAGACTGCTGATAAATGTACCTACTGTGCACACCGTATTGCATCTTCGATGATGCCGGCCTGTGTGGTTGCGTGTCCGGTAGAAGCAAATATTTTTGGTGACTTGGAAGATCCTGCATCAAATATTTCAAGATATATTCAAGATCACAGAGATGTACAGGTTCGTAAACCTGAGAAGGGAACAAATCCTCATCACTATTATGTCGGAGCAGGACAAGCGAGTCTTAATCCTCTTGCATCAAGAAGAGAAGAAGGGTATAACCTGTTTAACAATATTACAACACTTCCACTAGGGGGGCATCACTAATGGTACATGAAACTTTAGCAGCAACAAATGCTGTAGTAACTCTAGATGTTGCAATTCCTGATATATTCTGGGGTTGGTATGTAACAATGAATATGTGGGCAAAAAGTATCGGTACCGGTCTGGTATTTATGCTTTTTCTTTTATTAAAGAAAAATCCGAGTGAAATGAACGGACTGCGAACGCCGGTTATGATTGCTTCTTTTATCTTTATGAATATTTTCCTGGTTTTCACATGGTTGGACCTGCATCAAATGTGGAGAATGTGGCATATATTCTTTTATCCTCACTGGACATCAGCAATTACAGTGGGTGCCTGGATGGCAACACTCTTTGTAGGTCTTGAATTTGTCATGATTGCAGTAATGATCAGAAAAGAGAAATGTTTGCTGACAAAACAGCCTACCGCCTTTTTTGATAAAACACTTTTTTGGGTAACGCTGCTGGCAATTCCAGTAACACTTTATACTGCCGGTATTATGGCTGAAGCAACAGCAAGAGAATTATGGCAGATGCCGACAGAATCAGCACAAATGATTTTGGCAGCAACACTTTCCGGTTCTGCGGCAATTATCCTTCTCGGCGGTTCTAAATTAAGCGACGAAACGAAAAATTTCTTTGGAGCGATTTTAGGATTAAGTGCTTTAATGGCATTTATTATTTATATGTCAGAGTATATTTTCGGTGCTATGAAAGCTGAAGAAGTTGCAGCTATCTTAGGCTATGTTAAAGGCGATGGTGAGTATGCTACAATGTTCTGGATTGGACAGTGGGTTGCATATATCTTACCAATGATACTGGTTGCACTTTCACGAGTAAGTAACAGTAGCAGTCTTTTAAACCTCGCAGCTATTTTAGCTATCGTAGGTCTGTGGGTAGTGAAGCATGTTTGGCTAGTTATTCCACAATTATTACCAATGAGTTAAGGAGAAAGTATAAATGTATTTACAAAGTAGAAGAACATTTTTAAAAGGTGCTGCATTCAGCGTAGCTGGTGTAGCTATTGCTAAAGGGGTATTTGCAACAGATGCAATTGCCGAATCTGTTAGCCAAAGTAAGTTTACAAACACTCCTGATACAATTTCTTTTTATCCTGACCAATCAGAGTGGGACAATTTTGCGGAGCTCGACGGAGATGACTGGAAACGTGGCGGTATCGAACGTCATGGCGTCCGATCTGCCGACAATCCTGACGGTATCCAGGTAAACAACTATACAATTGTTCCAACAGTCTGTTCAAACTGTGAAGCGGGTTGTGGTCTAACTGCATGGGTTAACAAAGATACTATGACGGTAAGAAAGTATATGGGTAACCCATTACACACAGGTTCTCGAGGCAGAAACTGTGCCAAAGGGTATGCTGTAACTTCTCAAATGTACGATCCTGATCGTATTCCGTTTCCTATTAAACGTGCGCCGGGTTCAAAACGTGGTGAAGGAAAGTGGGTTCGTGTAACATGGGATGAGGCAATGGCTGCTATCGGGAAGAAAATGCATGACACACTTGCAAAAGGTGATGAGATTTCTAAAAAATCTATCATGTACCATGTCGGTCGTCCAAACGAAAACGGCTTTGGTCCGCGTGTTCCGCAATCTTTAGGAATTGACGGATACAATTCACATACCAATATCTGTTCGGCAGGGGCTCGTCAGGGAACTATCCAATGGGCAAATGATGACAGAAACTCACCGGATTGGGCAAATGCAGATCTGATATTCTTACAGTCTTCACATGCAGCAGATGCGGGTCACTATTTCCAACAGTCAGCCGGTTTGATTGCTGAAGCGCGCAAACGTGGTGCAAAAATGGTTGTTATTGACCCTAGAATGAGTAACTCAGCGGGTATGGCGGATTTATGGATTCCGTGTTGGCCGGGAACAGAAGCAGCACTTTATCTATATTTGACAAACCGTATTTTAAATGAAAAGAAAAAAGACGGGTCAGATATTGTAAATCATGAATTTGTAAAAGAGTGGGTTAACTGGGACAGACTGATGGCCAACAAAGATTATCTGCAAAAGATGATTGGATACGGATATATCTCTAAAATGCCAAAAGATGACAGTTATGAGTCTTTTATAGAAGTTGCAAAAGAGTTGTACGCTCCGTATACTAAAGAGTTTGTTGTTAAAGAGTGTAAACTCGAAGGTATGGAATATAAACTGGATGAACTGTGGGAGATGTTTGTACCTGCAGGAGCTAAAGTTGCTACATATTTATGGCGTGCAGGACCAATCGGTCACCGTGGTGGCTGGATGAATACACGTGCAGGTTTCCTGCCTCTTGTTTTTGTCGGAGCTATGCGTGGAGATATCGGTGGAGTAGGTATGCACCACTGGCATGAAATTTCAGTTGCAGGAAAAGGTGACAAAGCCACAGTTGCAGGAAAACACCCTGAAAAAACTGATGCATGGAATGAAATTGCATGGCCGCCGGAGTATCCTATTTCAACATATGAGATGGGTTACATGATGCCACAGATTATGATGGATGATGCATGGCATGAGAAATGGACGAAACGCGGACTGAAGATTCCTAAATCTATGGCTGTTTATGTTCCAAGAATGCACAATCCTTTATGGATTAATCCGGATGGATTCAGATGGATAGAAGCACTCAAGCGTGAAGATAAATTTGAATTGTCATTTAACCTCTCTCCTACCTGGTCTGAAACAAACTGGTACTGTGATTATGTACTTCCTGTTGGACTTGCGGGTGAGAGAAACGATCAACAGTCAACGCCTTCAAAACCGGAACAGCGTATAGAATTCCGTCAGGCGGTTCTTCGTGTTGCTGCTGAAAAATCAGGTTGGAAAGCAAAAAGACCGGAACGTGCTACACTTGAAGCACACATGAAATTCGGTCTGGGTGAAGTATGGGAAGAGAGTGAATTCTGGCCAAATCTAATTGTAGATTATGTAGATCCGGATGGTTCATTGGGCATCAGAAAATACTGGGCAAGTAAAAAAGATCCGTCCCGTGCGGTAACTGTTCCTGAGTATTTTGATGCGGCGATGAGTCTTTTACCGAAATTAAAAGCCGAAGCGACAAAACTGTATGCAAAAGAAGAGTTCCCTGTTTACAGCTACATGAGAGATCATGGTGCCTGGACAGAAAAAACTGATGTATACAAGCCTCAGGAAGAAGAACTTGAATTTGACGGAACATATTACCATGCACACGGTCATAAATATTCCAAAGACGAAGTTACCAAGGATGAATTCGGTGCATTATGGGTACAAGACGGAAACTTCAAAAAATCTATCGGTGCTGAAATTGACGGAGAACTTCGTGAAGGTTTCCATACATTGAGTAAAAAGCTTGAATTTTTCTCTGAGTGGTTGGCTGAAGAATGGAAATGGCCGGAGTATGCTATTCCAATTTATCCGAGAAATGATGCAGAGAGCGACAAAATGGTACACCTTGTAACACAGGTTCACCATAAGCATATGAAAGCGGACAATGAATTTGCACTCAATACGATTTATCGTCTGCCGTACAATATTCATACGCGTTCTGTGAACTCTAAACACTTGATGGAGATTTCACAAAACCACAATCCTATTTGGATCTATACAAAAGATGCTGAAAAACTCGGTATCAAACGCGGAGATGCAGTTAAAGTACAAATACAGGATACTCTTACAGGTATTAAAAGCGGTTACTTTATTGCAATGGCTGTGCCAACTGAAGCAACACGTCCTGGTGTTCTTGCATGTTCACACCATGCAGGCCGCTGGAAACTCAAAGACTCTGTAACTATTCCGGGATTTGAGCATCAGCTTGGTATTATGAGTTTGGGTTCTCCTAAATATGAAATGACTGATGACGGAAAAGTCGGAACAATGAAACCGACTGAAGGTATCAAACCGCATCATGCATGGCAGTTTAAAGAGTACAACAAAGATCTTGACAATATCTGGTGGGATGGACTCAGTGGTGCATGGCAAAATGCGGTAGCCCCTTGTCATCCGGATCCTATTGCCGGAAACCACGGCTGGCACCAAAAAGTTATCATTACCAAAGCAGGTGCTGATGACAAAATAGGTGATATTAAAGTGAACTATGAAAACAACTTTAAAGTGTATCAGGCATGGAGAGATCAGTTGACTCGTCCGTTGACTGCGGCAGACAAACTACGCCGTCCATATCATATTAAACGTCCGGTGAAACCAAGCCAAAAGGCTTATGAGTTCAATATAAAAGACGTTTAACAACAAAGGTAAAGCCCACTTCAAGTGTGGCTTTACTATACTTCTAATATAAGAAAATTTCCAAAAGGCACATTTTTAATGAATAATGATTTAAAACAAGAGCAGATTGCAAGAATAAATTTGTATGCACTTATCTCAAGAATAATGATGAGTGAAATTGATGAAGGGCTATTAAAATCAATAGAAGAAGACGAAAATATGCTCTCTTTTTTTCCAACATTCAAAGAATGGAAAAAACGAAAAGAGCTTGATTCAAAAGATTTGATAGAAAGATATCTGAATGTTGATTTTACTAACCTTTTTTTACTCCATCTTATTCCGTATGAATCGTTCTACACGAGAGATGATCAGATGCTTGAAACAGGTGGCGACAATCCTGTACAGGCCATTTTTAATGCTTTTGAATTTAATGTACAGCTTGACAAAGCACGAGTTATGGCTGCTGACCATATAGCGATTGAACTTGAGTTTATGTATGAACTCTGCAGAGCAGAGCTAAAGGCACTTGAAGAGGGGAACTCTAAAGTGGCACAGGAGATAGCACAGATTCAGTACGGTTTTATGCGAGACCATATTTTGGAGTGGGCGCCAATGTATCTGTTAAATGTGAAAAGTGAAGCAGGCACGGCTTTTTATTTTGATGCGGCTGATTTGGCTTTGGAGTTCATTATGAGTGACTTTGAATACCTCACAGAATTAAAAAACAGCGGATATAATCACCAAGCATGAGCCTTTTAACTTTAGATGTCAGCAAATGCGTACATACTTCAAACAAGTTTGCAATATGTGACAAATGTGTGCAGGCATGTCCTGTTCAAACAATTCATCTGGAAAACTCTGCAATCTCTTTTACACCGAGTGAATGTGTTGGATGTGGAGGCTGTAATGCAGTTTGCCCTACTGCGGCATATACACTGGATGATTTTAACCCAATGAATTATATTTTCCAGTTTTTAGAAGATGAAAAGAGTGTGCTTACATGTAAGGACGAAAATTTCCCCTGTATAGCCTCATTGAGTGTTGAAGAGTTATTGAGTGTTGCATTGATATCTTCAGAAAAAATTACTCTGGATGTGGGACCCTGTGCAGAGTGTGAAATAGCAAAAACAAATTTTGCTGTTATAAACAACAGAGCAGAAGAGGTGAATTTCCTGCTTGAAGCGATGCAACAGGAAAAAAGCCTGAATGTTGCAGCATTAAATTTTGAAATAAAAAAAGAAAGTGATACTTTAAGCCGGCGTAAACTGCTCTCAAAAGAGGGTGTCAAAACTGCAATATCCATCAAGCATCAACTCCAAAATGAAGTTGATGCGAGTGATACGAATGTAAAGACACATACAGTTACAGCAAAAGATATTATGAAAATCAAAGAGAAGAATATACCGGACAGGCGAAGTCTGTTGCTTATGGCTATGAAACGTGCCAAAGTGCCTGAAATGTATCATACGATTTCTGTAGAGGACATCTCATTTATTTCACAAAAGGATCTGGATGAGACTACATGTACCAATTGCCAGATGTGTTACAGAATTTGTCCGACCGGTGCTCTGAGCTCAGATCACAGAGGCAGTAAAATTGATTTTAATCCGCTCGCCTGTGTACAGTGTCACAGCTGTCATGATGTCTGCGAACCGCATTCTCTCACACTGAGAAAAACATTTTCGCTCAGTACTTTTTTTGAACCGAAAATTGAAACCCTGGTGCGTTTTGACATTAAAAGATGTGATGAATGCGGGAACTTTTTTGCCTATCAGGGTGGAGAGAAAATCTGTAACAGATGCAGGATTGAAGAAGAAGAAGCAAAAGAACTATGGGGGATACAATGAGTGAAAGAATGGCAGAAGTCGAGACAATGAATGCTGATGACGGGATCAAAAAAGAGACAAAGCTCTTTGGGCTTATTGCTGAACATGCCAGTCCAAACAGACTGTTTATTTTACTTAACAAAGAGATAAAAGCAAATAATGCCGATGCCATGATGATACCGATGAATATACGCGAAGATGATTTTTATTATACACTTTCAAATATGAAAAAGTCTCATGTCAACGGTGCATATATAGCAGAAGAATATCAGGAGAGTGCAGTAGAACTGCTGGATGAAGCAGATGAATTTGTACAGGTGTATAACAAGTGTGATTTTGTTTTAAGAGACGGTGAACGACTGATCGGAACGTATCTTGAGAAAAACAGTACATTGCTTGGCGAAGATTTAGCAAAAGAAATATTTGAAAAATATATAAGATAGGAAGACAATTATGGATATAAAAGATTTAAATGAATTAAGAAACGAATTTGAAATGATGCAAAAACAGGCAATGCAGGCTGCCTGTGATGACGGAAGCTGTGCAGAAGATGAGTATGAAGACTATCCAGACTATTTAAAGGCCATTTATGCAGAGATTATGCCTCCGGCAAAAAGCGGTATCTATTTTTCAAGATGGGATTTAAAACGCATAGCAGCTGAACTGGGCGAATCTTTTGCCATAGATGTACGTGAGAGAATGTTTAAAAATTTCATGCAGTGGATTGCTACACCCGAAGACATGCAGGCTGTTGTCAATGAATTTAAAAAACACATGGATATGAAATGTGATTTGTATCAAGAATATATGCAAAACTATCCGGCAATGAAAGAGATTTTCGAACCGAAAATTCAAAAAGCGGAAAAAGCAAAAAAATATCTTGACAAAGTCTATATCGAGTTTTTTACTTAAGCTTTTTCAGTATCTCTTTTTTTATTTTTCCGAGATTGAGGGGATGTTTTTTATGAATATCCGCCTCAAGCTTTGCAATCTCCTCATCTAAACCTCTGTTTTGATAATTCATTATTAAGAGCAAGAGCAATTCTTTTGCATCTTTTGCGCGTTTAATATCTGCAAACTCTTCTTCTTGTTTTTTGGTAAAAAATGATTTTTGACTGATTTTTGCGGTGAAAAATCCGGCTAAAAAAATCAGGGTATAGATGAAAAAAGTTTTTATCTGCGCAAAATTTATCCATGCTTCATTTTGTGGGGCATTTGTTTTGTCTAACAAGAGTGCAGGATTTGTTTTTTTTACTTTGACTTTATATGCTTTTGTATGGAGTGTGTAATAGCTGTTTTTGCGCGGGGAATAAACTTCTAACGCAAAAGAGGGGATTGTAAAATTATCTGCCGCGCTGAGGGCATATATATATTCTGTATTGATAATATACCCATCTTCTGTAAGCCTGGAAAGTTTGTCTTTTCTTTTTGAAAATATGCTTACATTTTCAATTTGCGTATTGAGGATATTCAATGCTGTTTCTTTGTAACCCGTACCGGAGAGTATATAATGCAGATTGACAATCCCGTACTGGTCAATTTCATCGGTGTCAATTGTAGAGCTGATTTTAAAATCTCCTACCAGGTCAACATGTTTTTTAAATTTTTCTACCTTGAGTGTTAAAGGTTTGAGCGCTATTTTTGTATCATAGGTGCTGATGGCTATACTGTCATCATGGTCATCAACATAACTTTGTTTGACAGCTTTGTCACTGGCGGTGCGAATAATAAAATCAAAATTTACATGCAGTGTTTTTGCTTTGAGTGCAAAGAGAATAAACTTAAAGATTGTCTTCGTGTTGTGGTAGCCTTTGTCCTGTATGCTTTTTTGTAAAAGTTTTACTTCATAATCAGGGCTTTTTTGCACATTAAAGGAAAAAAACATATGATCACTGTGGTTTTTCTGTTCCGCCTGAAAGGTAATGAGCAGAGGTTCTTTGATGTGGACACTTTTTTTATTGGTTGTAAGTTTGTAGGTTGCCAGCTGGCCTGCACCAAAAAGTGAGACAGTAAAAAGTATAAAAAGCAAAAATATCTTACCAAGGGTGTTTTTCATTTGTATATCCTTTGTTTATGAGTTCATAAGCTCTGTATCCCAGCTTGTATTTTGATTTGTTTTTCTTATTTACATGTAGAAGATTTTGGTTCTCTTTTTTCTTTTTGCTGTTTTTTCCGCTGCCGCTGCTTTTTTGTGAAGCTTTTTGCTGTGAGTTGGACGATGAGGCACTTTTGTTTGTGCTTTTTTTCTGCATTTGTTTTTTATCATCTTGCTTTTTGTGCTGCCTGTTGGTTTTTGGAAGCATTTGTCCGAGATTTTTTTCATCCTGAAGTCCCAGTTTATACAGAAGGCTGAGATTGTAAAAAGCATCTTTGTCAAATCCAAGTGCCAATGATTTTTGGTAATAGCGCATTGCTCGGCTGTATTTTTTCAAGGCAACAGCACAATTGCCGAGATTGTAAAAAATATTTTGTTTGAGTTTTGGATCTGTGGAACGTATTTGTGAAAAAAGTTCTACAGCTTTTTTGTAATTTTTTGCTTTGCAATAGGCAACTGCACTGTTATAGTAGCTTGCAGGGGAGGGAGAAAGCTTGAGAAACTCCTGTGCAGCAGCTGCATAGTTTTTATGCCTGTATGCCTGATTTGCTTTGTTGTGATGATAAAAATCCAAGAGCGAGGCCGCATGAACAGGGTATGGCAGAATGATAAAAGGCAGAAAAACAAAGAGTTGGTGCAGTTTTGTTACAGCAAGAAAGAAACTAAGCAGCGCTATAAAAAGCGGAAAAATAAAAAGTTCCCGGTAGCTGAGTACCTTTGTCGTTGATTCAACGGCAGTACCCTGTTTTTGAAGATCGCTGATGATTTCCTTTGATATATCTGAATCTGTGTCCAATTCATAATATTTTCCTCCGCACTCCTGTGCCAACGGTTTTAAAAGTGGATTTATTCTTGAAATTACAAGATTCTCGTTATTGTCCAAAATAGGTTTGTTGTTCTTTTTCAGAGTGGTTCCTTTTGTTGAACCTGTTGCAACGATATAGGGAATGATGCTATTTTTTTTACATATATCTACGAGGCTGGCAAGATCTTTGTCCTCGCCCCCGTCAGTGAAAATAATGAGATTTTTTTGTTTATAGGAAGTCTTGGCAATACTTTGAAACAAAGAGAGCAGGGAGGTTCCTTTTGTTAATATATATTTTGGCTCCAGAGAGTTGAGTGCCATCATACTGATGGTACTGTCTGTTGTCGGAGGTGAGATGAGCATGGCATTGGAGGTGAATGCAAAAATACTGAACCGATCCTGATTCAGTTGCCTAAGCAAAGAGGCAATATTTTTTTTTGCCACTTCATAGCGTGTTGGCTTCAGGTCATCCGCCTGCATTGAAAAGGATGCATCAAGGGCTATAATATAATCCTGTGCATCAAATTTTTGCTCGATCGGTTTGTTTGTAATGACCGGTCGACTGAGTGCGATGAGCATAAAAAACAGAGAAAGGTAGAGCAGGTTCTTTTGCTTTTTTGTCTTTTGCTGTGTCTCTTTTATATCATTCTTATAGTAAAAATAGAGTGGAATCAGAAAAGAAAGAATCCAGGGATACAAAAGTGTCATAAAACTTCCTTTTTCTGTTTTGCAATAAGATAGAACAGCAGGAGCAATGCCAAAGTAAGCGGATAGATAAAGAGATTTTGTTTATGAAGATAATGTTTTGATCGAATGGCACTTGGTTCGAGTTTGTCTATTTCCTGATAAACTTCTTGCAGCATCTTGACATCTTTAGCCGCAAACATTTTTGCACCTGTGTTTTTTGCTATGAGTTTGAGAAGATTGGCATCAAAAGAGGAGGTGTCTCCTATGCCTATGGTATAAATTTTCACATGCTGCTTTTTTGCCCTTTGTACCGCCTCTTTTACAGAAACAGCACCACTGTTCTGATAGCCGTCTGTCACTAGAATAATCACTTTTTCTTTTGCTTTTCCTTTTTTGAGGATTTTGAGTGCAGTTGCCAGTCCTTCTCCTATAGCGGTACTTTCTCCTGCAATGCCCACATCAAAAAAATCCAGTAAAAATGCAACACTCTTCATGTCATAGCTCAAAGGAATGGCAGGATAGGCATAGCTTCCAAATATTGCTACACCGACATTGTCGTTGTAACGTTTGGATATAAATGAAGCTAAAAGTTCCTTGAGTGCATCAAATTTTCTTTTTTGCGGATTTTCTGAGTCAAATCCACTCTCCGCCATGGAACCGCTGGTATCAAGAGCAAAAACCAAATCTCTTCCTTTTCGCTTGGAAGAACTTTTTTGGTCATATACAATTGGTGAGGCAAGTGCAAAAATCATAGAGGAGAGAATCAGGGAATAGAGCAGTTTTTCCTTGTTGATGAAAGAGGTTTTTTTTGAAAAGAGATGTATGTGCGGGAAAATAATTTTTTTGAGCGTAAGAGGACATTTATATATGCAGATTACCAAAAGTAAAAGGATGAAAACATAAGGATATTCAAAGGTAAAATTATTCAATTTGTCACTACTTTTTGATACAATTATAGCAAAGAGGAGATGAGAATGAGATTTATTTTTTTATTTGTTATCCTGCTAACGAAAATATATGCAGATTCAGATGCTTACAATCGTGGTGAAATGCTTTTCTTTGCCAATGCCTGCTCAAGCTGTCATGGACCATCTGCCGAAGGAAGCAGTACCTATCCGAGACTTGCAAACAAAAAAAGCAGTTACCTGAAAAAGAAACTGATTGATTTTCGCGCAGGAAAGGCCAGCAGTGTTTCACAGCAGATGATGGCGCAGTTTGCGAAAAAACTGAGTGATCAGGATATTAACGATTTATCCTTTTTTCTTTCCAATCACAAAGAAGTCCCTGTTGAAGATGTACAGGACGATATACTGGGCGGATTTGGTTCATAAATCTGTTCCGGTACAAATAGATCCTGCAAATACAAAAGAGTACATAAAAACCATACGGGGAATTGGATATATGATGCTTTAGTGTAAGCGTGTTTGAGACGCTACATCTATTTTTCTGCCCACAGCATTCTTAGATAGAGCCCCGGCGTTGAAGTGTATCCAACCTCACTAAATACCAGTTTTTTGTGTTTGTCATAAATAAAAGTTGTCGGAAATCCGGAAATATGAAATATTGAGGAGAGTTTTCCATTTTGGTCGTTGACAACTTTGAAAGTGTAATTATTTTCATCAAGATATTTTTGAAGCTTTTCATCACTCCCTGACTTCACAGCTATGGTAATGACTTCAAAATAGTGCGATAAAAATTCTATATTTGAAGCTTCAAGCTTACATGTAGGACACCAGCTAGCCCAAAAGTGTACTAAAACCGGTTTGTTTTTTACTACTTGATATTCTTGATTATTTATAAGTTTAAAGCTGTCAACAGTTAAGGGACTCTGTGATAAATCCTGACTTCTGTACAAACTTAAAGCATTTGCAAAAAGAGTCATCGTAATCACAAAAAAGATAATTTCTTTGAGGTAGTGTTTCATTTTTTTTAGCATAAGACAAGCTTAACACTATTGTAATAATAAACTGATAAAATGCTAAAAAAATAAAGGAAAATACATGGTTAAAGCACTACTTGTTTCACTGTCTCTCGTATTGATGACGGGATGCAGCACTTCATTGCACAAAGCAACTCCTCATAAAACAAAAAAAACGGTGCATAGAATGTTCCAAAGTGTTTCTAAGGAAAAAGCTGTTTTGTTGCAAAAAGGAAAGCATAAAGAATCTTGCCATATATGCGGCATGAATTTGGTAAAGTTCTATAAAACAAATCATGCGGCAAAAGAGAATGGGATAACACATCAGTACTGTTCTATTCATTGTTTGACAAAAGATATTAAAGAAGGTGCTGAACTGGAAAATCCTCAAGTTGTTGATGTGAGTTCTTTGAAATTTGTTCCTGTAACAGAAGCTTATTATGTTGTTGGAAGTAAAAAACCCGCTACAATGAGTAGAATAAGTAAATATGCATTCAAATCTTTAAAAGACGCACAGGCTTTTCAGGCCCAATATGGTGGGAAAATAGTTGATTTTTATTCTGCCTGGCAAATAGCCAGGAAGGATTTTAAATAAGAAGGGGTTGAGACAGAGTGTTTACTCTATCTCAGCGTCGATAACATCGTCATCGTCTTTTTTCTTTGCTGCATCTGCTGCTCCGGCTTCACCGCCTTGCTCTTTTTTATACATCTGCTCTGCCATTTTATGGCTTGCTTCTGTAAGTACTTTTACTTTCTCTTCAATTTGCTCTTTTGTAGAGTTTTCATCTTTTAGAACATCTTGAAGATCCTTGATAGCCGCTTCTATTTTTGCTTTTTCGTCAGCTGCAAGGTTGTCTCCCATCTCTTTCATTGATTTTTCAGTTTGTGCAATCAATGCATCTGCCTGATTTTTGAGTTCAACAACAGCTTTTCTTGCTTCATCTTCAGCTTTATGCGCTTCTGCATCCTGAACCATTTTTTCAATCTCTTCTTCGCTTAATCCTGAAGCACCTGAGATTGTAATTTTTTGCTCTTTACCAGTTCCCTTGTCTACTGCTGAAACTGTCAGTATTCCGTTGGCATCAATATCGAACGTAACCTCAATTTGAGGTACACCACGCGGTGCCGCCGGAATATCAGTCAGTTCAAACAGACCTAAAGATTTGTTGTCTTTTGCAAATTCTCGCTCACCCTGCACAACGTTAATGCTAACAGCCGGCTGGTTGTCTTCTGCAGTTGAGAAGATTTGAGATTTTTTTACAGGAATTGTAGTTCCTTTTTCGATAACTTTCGTTGCAACACCACCAAGTGTTTCAATACCAAGTGATAACGGTGTAACATCAAGTAAAAGAACATCTTTAACATCTCCTCGTAATACACCACCTTGAATAGCTGCACCTGCAGCAACAACTTCATCAGGGTTTACTGATTTATTTAACTCTTTGCCGTCAAAATAGTCAGAAACTCTTTTTTGTACCAAAGGAACACGAGTAGAACCACCAACCATGATGATCTCTTTGATGTCGCCTTTACTTAAATCTGCATCTTTCATTGCAATTTGAACATGATCCATTGTTTCATCTACAAGTGGTTCAATCATCCCTTCAAACTTAGCACGGGTAAGTTTTACAACCAAGTGCTGCGGACCTGCTTCTGTCATTGTGATAAACGGCAGGTTGATTTCTGTTTCTGTTGCCGAACTTAACTCTTTTTTCGCACTTTCTGCAGCATCTTTCAAACGCTGTAGGGCCATTTTGTCATTTTTAAGATCAATTCCGTGACTTGCTTTGAATTCACTTGCTAACCAGTCAACAATTTTGTTGTCAAAGTCATCACCACCAAGGAATGCATTTCCGTCTGTTGAAAGAACTTCAAATGTTCCGTCAGAAATTTCAAGTGTAGTTACATCAAATGTACCACCACCCAGGTCATATACCAAAACATCTTCATCAGATTTTTTCTCTAAACCATATGCAAGTGCTGATGCAGTCGGTTCATTGATGATACGAAGTACATTCAGTCCCGCAATAGTACCGGCATCTTTTGTCGCTTTTCTTTGGCTGTCATTAAAGTATGCCGGAACGGTAATTACAGCATCAGTAACTTTTTCTCCAAGATACGCTTCAGCATCTTCTTTTAGTTTTGAAAGAATTTTTGCTGAAATTTCCTGTGGTGTGTAGATTTTTCCTGCAACATCAACTGCTGCCATACCGTCTTTGTCTACAATCTTATATGTTACTTTTTCCTGTGCAAGTTTTGCATTTTCTTCATTCATCATAAGACCCATGATTCTTTTGACAGATGAAATTGTTTTTTCCGGATTTGTGATAGCCTGACGTTTTGCAGGGTCTCCTACTAAAACCTCTCCCTTGTCTGTAAATGCAACAACTGAAGGTGTTGTGTTTTTTCCTTCTGCATTTGGAATGATTTTCGCTTCACCACCCTCATATACTGCCACACATGAATTTGTTGTTCCTAAATCTATACCTATTACTTTGCTCATTTTTTCTTCCTTTTTTTAAGTTTAATTGAATTTTATATTTTTTAAAACAGTGTAATTGTACGCTCTTTTAAATTTTTTTTTTGCAACCTAGGTTGCATTTACTGAAAGCTAGTTTGCAACAACAACCATAGCTTCTCTCAATGGTCTCTCTTTATATTTGTAACCTTTTTGAAAGGTTTGGACAATCTGTCCGCTTTCAACTTCATCACTGTCAACACTCTGTACGGCATTGTGAATATTCGGATCAAACGGCTCTTCATGTGATACCATTGTTACACCGTGTTTTTCCAGTGCTGTAGTAAATTGCTTGAGTGTAAGTTCAATACCCTCTTTGAGCTTTTCTATAAGTTCCTGAGGTTCGGCATTTGCATTAGCAGACTGCAGGGCCATCTCAAGAGAATCCACTACAGGGATCATATCTTTTGCAAATTTTTCGTTTGCATATTCAACTGCAGTGTATTTTTCACGTTCAAGTCTCTTTTTAATATTGTCAAAATCAGCATGAACACGTGCATACTTGTCTTTTAGTTCTGCCAGTTCTTTTTGCAGTAAATCTAATTCGTTTTCAACTGCTTCAGCTTCAGCAGCGACTTCATCATTCTCTATTTCGTTATTATTTGTATTTTCTTTTTCAGACATAATGATTCATATCTCCTTTTTCTTGAAAAGATAACGTATTATACACATTGAGTGTAATAATGTCAAGTAATGGTTGTGTGATTTATATAAAATAACTTTAGTCACATTCTATCAAGTTTGTTTTTCATCTTCTTAAAACTGTAATGAAGCTTCACTTGAGTATTATTATACTACAAATTTATGGAGAAATATTATGAAATATTTAACTTGGTTCTTTATTGGCGTTGTAGGTATATTTATTTTCGTGTATGTCATACTCTTTACAGGCTTTGGCAATTCATTGATAAAACCCGCTATAGAGAGTAAAATCAGAGAAGAGACGAAACTTGATTCTAAACTAAAGGTTTTTTCTTTATCAATGAGTGATTTTCAAATAATTTTGCAATTAAATGAGAACAATACAATTAAAGCTGCAGGAACCTATTCGATTTTTTCAAAATCTTTTGATATACAATACAGTGTTGATTTAGGAGAACTGGCAACGCTGCAGCCTTTGACTGTAATGCAGTTGCAGGATGCCTTTTTTACAGAGGGAAGTGTACAGGGGAATGACAAACTGTTTACTGTTTTAGGAAAGAGTGATGTTGCCAAAAGTAAAACAGAATACAAAATTGTTATGACAGACTTCAGTCCCACTGCAGTTATTGCCAAAGTAGCGCGTGCCGATTTAGCCTCTTTACTGCATATGATCAATCAAAAACCGTATGCGAGTGCCCAGGTGAATCTGAATGTCAATTTTACAAACATCACGCCGCATCAACTTGACGGTGATATTCTTCTTGTTACAAAAAATGGAAAATTAAACGCAAGCGTGATGAAAAAAGATTTCAATATTACCATTCCTCCAACAGCATTTGCAATGAATTTGGATGCAAAGCTCAAAGGCGATGCAATTGATTATAGATATAATCTCAATTCTAACCTTGCCAAAATGACATCGCAAGGCAATATAGTTCCGGCACCGTTACATGTAAAGGCAAAATACGCATTACATGTAAAAGAGCTGGCTGTTTTAAAACCGATAACTTCGGCTGATATAAGAGGAAAATTAAATCTCAACGGAACAGTAGTCGGCAATAAAGAAGAAATGATTCTCAAAGGAAAAAGTGACTTGGCTGCTTCAAACACAGCATTTACAGCAACACTGCATGATTTTGCACCCAAAAGCATTGAAGCGGATATAGAAGGTCTCAAGCTTCAAAAACTGCTTTATATGCTCAAACAGCCTCATTATGCAGATGCGCTGTTTACCATGCATGTGAACATAAGCAATGCTGATCCGAAAAATCTGCAGGGTGTTGTGACATCTCAGATTACAAAGGGGCTGGCAGACACAAGATACATTACCCAAGCGTATAAGTTTAAAAGTATGATGCCAAGAACAAAGTTTCATGCTGCAACCCATACAGTACTCAGTAAGAATATCATTGACACGAAATTAAATTTTTCTTCAACGCTTGCGAATTTTGTGATTAAAAAAGCACGTTTTGATACAAAAGAGGCTTCTTTGCAGACGGACTATGCCGTAAAAATTCCTAATCTTGAGCAACTCTATTTTGCAACGCAACGGCATCTCAAAGGTGCTTTGGCTGCCAATGGAATACTGAAAAAAGCAAAAGATTTGGATTTTACACTTTTTTCAAATATAGCCGGCGGCAAACTTGATGCAAAACTGCACAATGATGATTTTGTTGCAAATTTAAAATCACTGCAGACTTTGGATGTTCTTGATATGCTGCTGTATCCTAAAATATTCAAGGCCTCTGTAGACGGAAAATTTCTTTATAATCTCGCAGATGAAAAAGGTGACTTTAAAGGATTGCTTTTCGATGGTACGTTTATGCCTAACCAGGTACTTGACTTGACAAAAAAATATGCACATATAGACCTCTATAAACAGCGTTTTAAAGGAGATGTAGATGCAAAAATAAAGAAAGAAAAAATTGTTGCCTCGTTGGATTTAAAGTCAAATACATCTTCCATTGTGGCAAAAAATACAAAAATTGACACAAAAGCCAATACAATTGATGCAAAAATTGATATTAATGCGAACGGCAACCCTTTGAGTGTTACGCTAAAAGGAAATATCAACAGACCGAAAATCGGGGTAGACGCAAAGCAGATTATCAAAAAAGAGGCAACAAAAGCGATTAAAAAAGAGATACAAAAAAGAATAGGAAAAGATGTCGGAAATCTGTTAAAAGGATTATTTTAGACTTACATCAGTCAGGGTAAGGCAAAAACTGACGGTTTGGCCCTGTTCTTCAACTTTTGTACAGGCCTGTGCAAGTGTTTGCCCTGTTGTGACAATATCATCAACCAAAATGATACTCTCATCATCTTTGAACTTTTTCAGTTGAAAGTTTCTTGGATTTTCCTGTCTGAATTGTTTGCTTTTACCCGAGTATGAAACACTGTTTTGTGCCCGAAGTTTATTGTAAAGCGGACGGATATTGTATGTTTTAAGTGCATGGTTTAACAGTGCTGTGTGCGAATAGCCACTTGTACTTCTGTCATCTATTGCCAAAGAGATATATTTCTCTTTTGTATGAAATTCTTTGGCAAATTTTTTAAAGCTGAGTTTTGCTAAAATAGTATAAATATAAAAACCGATATCGGTATGTTTCGTAAACAACAGTTCTTTTATCTCCTCATATTTGTAAAAAGAGAGGATGTCGGTACCGTTAGGGAGTTTTCTTCTGTAAAGAGCAGGGGAGAGAAAGTTTGTCTGGCAGGCGGAACATATGTGTGTAAAAGTATAACTTTCACACACTATACATTTCATAAAATCTGCTTTAGTCCATTTTTAAAACAGACATAAAAGCCTCTTGCGGCAGCTGCACCTTGCCTATGGATTTCATTCGTTTTTTCCCTGCTTTTTGTTTTTCAAGGAGTTTGCGTTTACGGGTAATATCTCCACCGTAACATTTGGCAGTAACATTTTTTCCCATTGACTTGACTGTTTCCCGGGCTATGACCTGATTGCCCAGTGATGCCTGTACGGCTACTTCAAAAAGCTGACGGGGAATCAGTTCTTTCATGTTTTTTACAAGTGTTCGCCCGCGAGAAAGCGCAGAGGTTCGCGGGACAATCACACTGAGCGCATCCACGACCTCTCCGGCAACTTTGACATCAAGTTTGACAAGGTCGCCCTCTTTGAATTCGGTCGGTTCATAGTCAAAAGAAGCATAGCCTTTTGAAATGGACTTGAGCGTATCATAAAAATCCACGACTATTTCATTCATAGGTATTTCATACTCAAGCATTACTCTTTCTTCGTTGAGATAGGTCATTTTGTTTTGGATACCTCGTTTTGAAACCAAAAGATTCATGATATTTCCTAGATACTCACTGGGGGTTATCACTGTGGCTTTCACATAAGGCTCTTCGATTCTGTCAATATGATTGATTTCGGGCAATTCTGACGGGTTTTGCACTTTTACCATCTTCCCGTTATTAAGGTACACATGGTAGACAACCGAAGGGGCTGTGGCAATTAGATCAAGTCCGAATTCTCTCTCCAGACGCTCTTTGATGACTTCCATATGCAGCATACCCAAAAAGCCTACACGAAAACCAAAACCGAGTGCTATAGATGTTTCAGGTTCATAAGAGAGGGAGGAGTCATTGAGTCTGAGTTTGTCAAGTGCATCTCTTAAGTCTTCAAATTTGTCGGTATCTATAGGGTAGAGTCCGGCAAATACAAAAGGTTTAGCAGGTTCGTAATCCCCAACCGGTTTGGCAGTGGGATTTTTCGCATCAGTGATGGTATCACCGACACTCACCACACTTACCTCTTTAAGCCCTAAGACTACAATGCCGATTTCACCACTCTTTATAGCCTGTGTTTTGATTTTTTTCAAAGGATGCGGATATAATAAATCAAGGACTTGATGCTCTTCACCGTTTGACATCAGTTTAATCGTCTGATTTTTTCTAATTTCTCCGTCAAAAACACGTACAAGTGCCAGGGCACCAAGGTACTGGTCAAACCAGGAGTCATAAATAATTGCTTTGGTAGGTGCATCCGGATCACCGACAGGTGCCGGAATTCTCTCAACAATGGCATCAATAAGGTCACGAATCCCGACGCCTGTTTTTGCACTCACAAGGACAGCATCTGTGGCATCAATACCTATAGAAGTTTCTATCTCTTCGGCGACTTTATCAGGATCGGCGGCAGGAAGGTCAATTTTATTAATAACGGGAATGAGTTCAAGGTCGTTGTCAAGCGCCAAATAGACATTGGCAATTGTCTGTGCCTCAACACCCTGTGCGGCATCAACGATAAGCAGGGCTCCGTCAGAAGATGCCAAAGATTTACTCACTTCATAAGAAAAATCAACATGACCCGGTGTGTCTATAAGATTGAGAATATAATGTTCCCCGTCTTTGACATAGTCAAGGCGAACGGACTGTGCCTTGATGGTAATGCCGCGTTCCTGTTCTATATCCATAGTATCCATCATCTGTGTACCCATTTCTCTCTCGGTAACAGAACCGCACTCTTGTATGATTCTGTCAGCCAAGGTGCTTTTTCCATGGTCAATATGGGCAATGATTGAGAAGTTCCTAATATTTTTCAATGATACTCCTATGCAAAAAGACTGTTCACACTCTCGTTGTGATAGACTCTGCGAATTACTTCGGCAAAAAGTGGTGCAACACTCAAGACTTTTATTTTTGAATGAGGTTTTGATTCTAAGGTATTGGTTATAATGAGCTCATCAAGCTCACCGTTCTCAAGATTCTGGTAGGCATTTCCACTGAGAACACCGTGTGTAGCGCATGCCATCACAGAAACAGCTCCTTTGTTCTTAAGAGCAGTGGCCGCTTTGACCATTGTTCCTGCCGTGTCAACCATATCGTCTATCATAATAACATCATGTCCCTCGACATTTCCGATGATATTCATGACTTCACTTTCATTTGCTTTTTCACGGCGTTTGTCAACGATAACCATTTCAAGACCCATTCGGGATGCAAAGTATCTCGCACGCGCAACCCCGCCGATGTCAGGAGAAGCAATAATAGGATTTTTGAGGTTTTTGCTTTTTATATACTGCTCAAAGGTAATAGAACCGTAAAGATTGTCAACCGGAATATCAAAAAATCCCTGAATCTGTCCGGCATGCAGGTCTATAGTTACGACTCTGTCTATGCCGGCAGTTTCATAAAGGTTTGCTACAAGCTTAGCCGTAATCGGGACACGGGGGGCCGCCTTTCTGTCTTGTCTCGCATAACCGTAGTAGGGAACAACAGCTGTAATACTTGAAGCTGATGAGCGTTTGAGGGCATCAGTCAAAATTAACAGTTCCATAAGATTGTCATTTGAGGGAGCACCGGTTGACTGTACGATAAATACATCACGACCACGGACAGATTCTGCAATCTGGACCGAAATTTCACCGTCGCTAAACTTTTTAACATCAGCTTTCGCTAAGGGAATATCTAAAATACTACAAATTTCTTTCGCAAAATCAACACTGGCAGATCCTGCAAAAATTTTATAACCACGCATAGGAGTTCCTTCTTGGAAAAATTAATGTTGTATTATACAGCAATTGTACTGAGTATATGTTAAAGTTCCTGGCACTTTTGACAAAGTCCGGATAAAACCAGGTCGGCTTTGTCGATTTTAAAATGAGAAGTCTGTGAAGCGAGTTGGGCAGTTTGTGACAGGTCCAGTACAATATCCTGAATTGTATGACATTGTCTGCAGATTACATGGGAGTGTGTCTCTTTTGTCAGTTCAAATACTGATTTCTCATTTGGAATTTTTACTTCCTGTATAAAAGCATTCTCCATCATAAGATTAATATTTTTATAAATAGTAGCCAGTGAGATAGAATTGAATTTTTTCAGCATGACTTCATACAAGTGCTCTATTGTCATGTGTCCATTGGCATGAAGTGCATTTGCAATTTCCAGTCTTTGCGGTGTTGCTTTTAAATGATGTTGACGTAATATATCTGTATAATTATTCATAATAGAATTATACACTACAAATATTTAAAAATAGTTTTCTAAAGCAGTTTTTGTAATCGGATTAAGCTGGAAAAGAGAATCGCGCTTTTGTCACCACTTGAACTTTTCATCTGAAGTTCACTGTTTAAGAGTAATTCATGCAGTTTTGCATATGTCTGCGGTTTTATTTTAATTGCAGCAGAGGCTTTTTGTTCTACCACAAAAGAGGGTGCAGGGTAACCTAAAATTTCTAAAGCATTAGGCGCACCGTTTATTCGGATATATATGTTAAACATATAAAGCTGTGTCAAATAGGCGGTAATTGCTGTAATAATTCTTATTTCATCTTCGCCATGTTCGAGTATATTAAGTAAATCAGGACGAAAATCTTTTTTGTCAAGCAGTTTTGTTATAAATTCGTCAAGGTTGATACTTGCAAGTCCATATACCAGATTGTCAACATCTTTTGTTGTAATGGCTCTGTCATAAACACGAAACTTTTCTATTTCATTCGATGCAAGTGCAACATCTCCATTGTGAATTTTTAAGAGATGGGAAATTGTAAATTTATCAATATTGACATGTTTTTCTTGGGCAAGTGCATAAATAATATTTTGTGCTTCATACTCTTTTGGGTGAAAAAATCTTACACTCATGACATTTGTTTTGGCAAAAGCTTTTTTATTGTTGTAGGTTTTATGGTCTGATCCGTAATAGGCATAGACAAAAATATTTTCTGTATTTTTGTCACATAAGGATAAAAACAGATCAAGCTCTTTTTTGGGAATTTTTTTTTCGCTTTTTATGACAAGGATATTTCTGTCTCCAAAGAGTGAACCCTGCGAGAGATGTGCCTTTGCAGAGTTAAAATCATATTCGTCATGGTAATAGCTGAGAATATTTGCTTCTTCTATGTTTGTCAGCATTTTTGTATACATATCTATCAAGAAGGTACTCTCTCCAAAAAAGATAAAGCTGTTGGAAATACTTTTGTTTTGTATATGTTTGTCAAACTCGTTTTTATACATTGTTTTCTGTTTTTCCGACTACCGAGGCATATATTCGGGCTCTTGCTATATTCACTTTATCAATGCGTACAATGACATCTTCAAAAAGTGTTACATCCGCACCCGATGTAAAATGCAGTCTTGCACCTATGATTTTATCATGCAGCTGGGCACGCAGTTCCGGATCTGTAGAGGTAATTCTTGCTTTAAACTCTTTGTGCAGGTTTTGTTCTGCCCATCTTGCATATTTGCGTGCTTTGTATTCGGACTCTATAATCATAGCCTCGCGCTCTTTTTCACTGATAGCCATACTGAGTGATTCTATATTTCTTAAAACATAAGACTGTTCCTGTGTGTCGCCTCTGTTAATCGCTTTTAAAAGTCTGTGCACAATTAAATCACTGTACCTTCTGATGGGTGAGGTAAAATGGGTGTACTCTTTAAAACCCAGTCCAAAGTGCCCGACATTTACAGGGGAGTATCGTGCCTGCATCTGGGACTGAATAATCAGTGTATCCACTTCCGCTTCAATGCCCATCTCTCTGGCCTGTTTTTGGATGGAGTCTATTGTTTCTTTGATAGTGTTTTTTATCTCTACATGTATGCCTATGCCGGCTAGCTCCTGGTAAAGCTTCTGAAGTTTTGCCTGACTTGGCGGTTCGTGGATTCTAAAAAGCCCTCTTTTGTAACGTTTTGCCGCTTCTTTGTTTGCTAAGAGCATACAGTCCTCTATAAGTCCGTGAGAAGGTGTCTCCTGGGCAAGGGTTGTGGCGACAAGGTTTGTGTTTTCATCCAGAGTCATCTCTATTTCTGTAGAGTGAAAGTCAAAACCTTCCTGCAGACGTTTTGCCCGTAATCTGTCGGTAACTGTTTTGAGCTTTTTTATCCAGGCAAATATCTCTTTTTCTTCATGTGTTTTTGCCTGCAGCTTATTTTCTAAAAAGAGGTCAATCTCTTCATAGTTAAATCTTCTGTCAGAGTGCATAAGTGCCTCATACACTTCAGATTTTACGACTTCAAGAGTTTTTAGATCAAGTTTGATTTCAAATACATAAGCAAGTCTGTCTACATGGGGTTGAAGGGAACATAAAGTTTCACTGAGTTCTCTCGGGAGCATAGGAATAGAACGATGCGGCAGATAAATAGAAAAACTTCTGTAGATTGCTTCGGTATCTATGGGGCCAAAAGGTGTGACATATTCACTGACATCTGCGATAGCAACATAAAGGGTTGTGTTCTTGTCATCCCAGTAGATGGCATCGTCAAAATCTTTTGCAGTCACAGGGTCTATTGTACAAAATGTCAAATCTCTTAAATCTTTTCTTTTTGGATACTTTGAAGCATCAACAGGCTGAAAAGAGCGAGCGATTTTTAAAACTTCCTCATCAAATGCATCATGCTTGTTAAACTGGGCAAGGACAATTTTCTCATCAGATTTCGGGTCTTTGATGTTGCCTATTTTTTCCATGATTTTATTTTCATTGTTGTCAACTTTAAAAAGGTCACCCACTGCATAGTTATTGAGCTCTTCTGTTGACATCTCAGCACCGACGGGATACTCGGTTTTAAGATCAACTAAAGATTTGTGCCCCTCTTTTTCTATAATGTAGGCGACACTGTAAGTCTGTTCTTTTCCGACTATTTCTACTATTTTGGCACTCGGTTGTCCTCTGTGCCCTAAAAGTCTCTGAGCAATAACCAAATCCCCTTCATTGGCAAGTCCGAGATTGTTTTCATTGATATAGAGGTCTTTAATATTCTCGCCTATTACATGTAAATAGGCTGTTCCTTTTTGGACAAGTCCTAAAACTCCGGCACGGTATTTGGAATTGAATTTGTATATATTATGCTTGTGTGTCAGGTATTTTTTTGCAAGCCATTCGCGTACTACAGGAAGTTCCTCTTCCGTGATGTCTTGTTCATTGAGTCCATGAGTGAGTCGTATAAGTAGTGATTTCAATGCATTTAACTCTTTATATGTTCCAGGGCTTGATCGAAACTCTCCATATCAAGTCCGTATTTTTCTATTAACTCTTTTGCAGCTTGAATGCTCTCGTTTGTGATTACACCGTTTATAGGAACAGTGATACGAACTACATGAAGAATCTGTGCAGCTTTTTTATCTTCTTCCTTGGCTGCATCGGGATTTTGACAGTTGCGTATAACATCAACAAGTCCCTCTTCAAATTTCCATTGTGCAAATATTGTAGCACTGACTTCAGGTGTATCTACACCTACAATCTCTTTTTCGGCAGCTTCAACATCCTGTAACTCCTGCATAACTGCTTTGAACTCTGCTTCTTTTTTGTCCGCTATAATCTGCTGTGCAATAAGTACTTTTCCGATTTCTACCAAAAAGGCAGCAGGGGATAAAATACCCATAAGCCTGTTTTCTCTTTTTAGACACCAGGCCGTAGTAAGCGCATGCTGTTTTTTTGAGAGTTCAGAGAACATTTCGTTTGTAATGCCGTAGGGTGACAAATCAAGATCAAAGCTTTTTTTCACGATTGAAGCTAATGCAAATCCGCGAACAGTACCCATACCAAAGAGACCGACTGCCTGACTGATAGCATTTATTTCTCTGGAGAAACCGTAAAGCGGTGAATTTGCCGCTTTAAGGATATCGGCTGTCAAAAGAGGGTCTTTTTCTAAAATTTTTGCCATATCATTAAATGTAGAGTTCGGATCTTTGTAAACTTTCTCTATTTGAAGAGCAGATTCCGGAAGTGGCGGGAGTTGCTTGATTTTTTTTAATATATCTTCAGTCATTTAATTTCTCTCTTGTTAAATATAGTCTTTGTAGTGTAATTATAGTCTCAATAGCTAAATACATACTGAAGTAACCATTTTTCTTGATGCTTGTTTACAAAAAACTGTTATTATTTTTCATAAAAATTTTAGAAGGAAACAGATATGCAAAATGATGCAATGTTGACGCAACTGCGATATGTACCAAATGAAGCTTTGGTGCAGCAACTTAAAAGAATTCAAAAAAATACTCCGGGATATGAAAAAATAGAGAAGCATATTTTGGATTTAAATGATCATCTCAAAGTAAATAATGCCTATGTCGCTTTATCCAATACAAAAGATTACTTTAAAATAAAAGTAGAGTCACCTACTCCTGAGTTAGCACAGGAAGCACATGAAAAGATAGAGCATTTCAGCAGAAAATTCAAGGTAAAAACAGACAAATTACCAAATAAAGAAACATATTATATTATAGGGTACGAGCATTAGGAACAACAGTTGATGAAAGAACCTATGAGTATCGAAGGGTATGATAAACTTACAGAAGAGTTTAAATATCTGCTCGAAGTTGAAAAACCCAAGGTGGCGCATGAAAAACTTGTAGCTGCCGCACTTGGTGACCGAAGTGAAAATGCTGACTATCAGGCGGCAAAAGAGAAATTGCGTTTTATTGACAAAAGGCTTTTTTATCTCAACAAAATGATTCAAAACTCACAAATCATTGATCCCTCTTTACATGTACATGAACGTATTTCTTTTGGAAGTACCGTTACATTGGTTGATCTTGAAACCGATAAAGAAGAGGTGTATACTTTATGCGGTGTGCTTGAGAGCGAACCGGAAAACGGACTGATATCCGTTCATTCTCCTATAGCAAAAGCATTGCTTGGCAAAAGTGCAGGCGACGAGGTCAAAGTCAGGTTGCCAAATCAGATAAAAGAGTATGAAATTGAAAAAATAGAGTATAAAAATATCTTTTCTCTGAAAAAGAATATTCGCACAAAAAGTGATTTTTCTTTTCATTAAAACAACTTTTACCATTGCTTGGATATAATTCATTTTTAAAAACCAATTTTTAGGAAACCCCCGTGAGCCAACAATTACAAAACATTGATGAACAGTTAGCCAACCATAAGCTTTCGCAAGAAGACTATATACATATTAAAGAGATCTTAGGACGTGAACCGAATTTGGTTGAATTAGGTATATTTTCAGCCATGTGGAGTGAACACTGTTCGTATAAGTCTTCCAAAGTCCATTTAAAAGGGTTTCCTACAAAAGCACCATGGGTTATTCAGGGACCTGGTGAAAATGCCGGTGTTATTGATATTGGTGATGGATATGCGGCAGTTTTTAAGATGGAGTCACATAATCATCCGAGTTTTATAGAACCCTATCAGGGCGCGGCAACCGGTGTCGGCGGAATTATGCGTGATGTTTTTACAATGGGTGCCCGTCCTGTGGCAAACTTGAATGCACTGCGTTTTGGCAATATTTTGAACAAAGATGATATTTCCAAGCATCAGCGTTATTTGGTGCGCGGTGTCACTGAGGGAATCGGCGGTTACGGCAACTGTATGGGTGTTCCGACCATCGGCGGTGAAACCAGTTTTGATGAGTGTTACAACGGAAATATTCTTGTCAATGCTTTTACTCTGGGAATTGCAAAAAGTGACGAAATATTTTACGGCAAGGCAGAGGGGACAGGAAATCCAGTCCTTTATGTAGGTGCTAAAACAGGTCGTGACGGTCTTGGCGGAGCTGTTATGAGTTCGGACAGTTTTACCGAAGAGAGCAAATCTTTGCGTCCGACGGTTCAGGTAGGGGATCCTTTTACCGAAAAACTGCTTTTGGAAGCATGTCTGGAGCTTTTTAAAACGGATCATGTCATCGGAATCCAGGATATGGGAGCTGCCGGACTTACATCTTCTTCTTTTGAGATGGCGGGACGTTCAGGTTCGGGAATGATTATGCACCTTGACAAGGTTCCTGCGCGCGAAGAAAATATGACTCCTTATGATTTTATGCTCAGTGAATCGCAAGAGCGTATGCTTTTGTGTGCCAAAAAAGGTTCAGAACAGGCTATTATCGATATTTTTGAAAAATGGGATCTGGATGCTGCAGTTATAGGCGAGGTAACAGATACCGGAAAAATGGAGCTTTTTTGGCATGGAGAAAAATGTGCTGAGGTTCCTGTTGACCCTGTTAGTGAAGAAGCTCCGGAACTGAACCGTCCTATGAAAAAACCTGCTTACCTTGATGATATTCACAAAGTAAGTATTGATGATTTTGACAGAGTGTCAAATCAGGAAGCGTTTGAAAAACTGACAAAATCTATGGAAGTAGTTGATAAATCATGGATTTATACACAATATGATTCTATGGTACAGACAAATACTGTTAAAAACGGAGGCATGCTTGATGCTTCCGTCATCCGCGTAAAAGAGAATAAAAAAGCTTTGGCAATGTCAGCTGACTGTAATGTGCGTTATTGTTATATAGATCCGAAAATGGGAGCAGCGGCAGCGGTTGTTGAATCCGGGCGTAATGTTGCCATGAGTGGTGCGAGACCGCTTGCCATTACTGACTGTCTTAATTACGGAAACCCTGAAAATCCTGAAGTTATGTGGCAATTCGGTGAGGGATGTTTAGGTATTAAAGAAGCATGTGCAGAGCTGACAACCCCGGTCATTGGCGGAAATGTTTCTCTTTATAATGAAACAAACGGTGTTTCTGTTTTT
Source organism: Sulfurimonas sp. NWX367 (assembly GCF_039667065.1). Lineage (NCBI taxonomy): Bacteria > Pseudomonadati > Campylobacterota > Epsilonproteobacteria > Campylobacterales > Sulfurimonadaceae > Sulfurimonas > Sulfurimonas sp. NWX367. The sequence goes on from NZ_JALCZM010000004.1 coordinate 134,280, forward strand.
CCAACGCCTTCTATTGCAACCGTAGGTGTGAATGATGATGAAAACAATGTGTTAATGTCAAGTTTTCAATCTGAGGGAAATGCGCTTTATCTGATAGGCGAAAGCAAATCAGAATTCGGCGGTTCCTTATATATGAAAGAGCTTTACGGCACTGTTGCCGGAGTTATACCTGAAATTGACTACAAGAAAGAGCTTGCACTTTGGGATTTGGTTATAGAAGCAAACAAAAAGCATTTGCTGGAGTGCGCAAAAGATGCAAGCAGCGGCGGTGTTGCAATAGCATTAGCGAAAATGGCAGCCACAAGCGGACTTGGCTGCGATGTAGATATGAGTGTTGCTGATGATCGGGATATCTTTGCAGAAAGTATGAGTCGAGCCATTATTGAAGTAAAGTCTGAAAACTGTGAAGCTTTTGAAGCGATGCTTGATGAATCAATGTCTGTTGAAAAAATTGGAACAGTTGGAGGAGATACTGTACGAATAAATGATGTAAATATGAGTATAAAAAGCCTCAAAGAGAATTATTTTACTACTTTTAGAAAAATAGTTGAACAAGATTTATAGTAATAGCAAAATCTTATAAAACTTTAATCCGTTTAGGTATATAATAATCACGAAAATATCACAAAGGAAAAGATAAATGAGAAAAAACATAATTACTGCAATAATTGCACTGAGTGTTGCATTTTTTGCAACAGGATGTTCTACAATGCATATGGGCTGGGTGGCAGTTACGAGTCAACACAAACTTGACGACAAAGCTATGGATGCGTATGATGAAATGTTTACAAAAGTTGCAAAATACGGTGACCCTGCACGTGCAATGATGAAAGAGTGGAAGGTTGAAGAAGGTGTGAGCGGTGATGATGTAAAAGAGTCAATAGCTGCACTTACTGAAGAGTATAACATGAGACTTACGGGTTATGTTAAAATGTATACAAAAGAGGATGCAAAACCAAATGAAGTGGCAGAAGCAAGAATCTGGTCTTTGTGTAACCTTACGACTGCAAAAATATTCTTGAATTATTCACGTTATTATGGTGGTTTTATGCCATGTAGAATTATGTATGTTCGTTATGGTAACGGAGACGCTTTCTTAATCAGTATGGATATGACTCTTGCAATTCATGGCGGATACCCGTTACCTCCAAAAATGCTGGAAGCTGCTTTAAAAGTAAAAGACGCAATGGAAGGAATTCCTGCTCGTGCTGCACAAGGTGATTTCTAGTCACCTGTTGCTTCTGGAGAGTTTATAAATTTTATAAGCTCTTCATCTAACTGATAGGGTGTATTCACAACCGCATCAATCTCTTTATACCTGAACCCCTCTTTTGTATAACAAACAATAGTTTCGTTTTTATTATCCAGCAAAGCATCTATCGCATACGTAATAAATTTATATGCCATAAGTCTGTCTTTTACTGTCGGATTTCCTCCGCGCTGCAGGTGACCAAGTACATTTACTCTTGATTCAATGCCGATTTTTTCTTCAAACCATCGTGCTATCTCTTCAGAATCCTCATTTATCCCCTCTGCTACAATAGCAATAAAATATCTTCGTCCGTTTTGTATCTCTTGTTTGAATTTTTGCTCATACGCGTTTAAATTATAGGCTGTTTCAGGAATTAAACAAAGCTCAGAACCGGATGTCAAATGAGATACAAGTGCAAGGTAACCGCATTTGTTTCCCATGGTCTCAATAATGAAAGCCCTTTTGAAAGAAGATGCCGTATCTCTGATGGAGTCTATTGAGAATTTTATCATATTGAGTGCCGTATCTACTCCCAAACAGTAGTCTGTGCCTGAAATATCATTATCAATAGTAGAGGGAATACCGCAAAACTTTATGTTATGTTCTTTGTAAAACTGATGTAAACCACGAAAAGAACCATCTCCCCCAAGCACAATAAGCATTGTTACATGTAATGCATCAAGGTTTTGTTTTGCTATGTTTCTATACTTCTTCTGCATAAATCTTTTGCTTCTGGCACTTCCTATTTTAGTGCCTCCACGGTTAATAATGCCCGAAACATCACAATAACTCGCTTTATGAATATTGTTGTCAATCAGTCCTTCGTATCCGTCATACACGAAGTAGGGCGTTAAATTATTTTGTAAACTGTATTCAACAAATCTTTTCAATGCCGGATTCATGCCGGAGACATCTCCGCCAGAACAGAGTATGGCAATATTTTGCTTCATTATAGCTTCCTTAAATTGTTTTTTTAAGTTTACCATCTTCTAAACTCTATTTGGATAAAATAGCAGTAATATTTTAAATCAAGGCGTCAAATGAAAAAAAGAGCATTAGTAAGTGTAAGTGACAAAAACGGTGTTGTAGATTTTTGTAAATCATTGGTAAAAAATGAGTATGAGATAATTTCTACCGGCGGAACATACAGGTTGTTGAAAGAAAATGGGGTGGATGCTATTGAAATTGATGAGATAACAAAGTTTCCCGAATGTTTTGAAGGGCGTGTGAAAACTTTAAATCCTTTTGTTCACGGTGGGATTTTGCATCGTCGTGACAAACAGTCACATTTGGACCAGGCAAAAGAGCTTGGGGTTGAAGCGATTGATCTGGTATGTGTCAACCTTTATCCGTTTAAGGAAACAATAGAAAAAACGGATGACTTTGATGAAATTATAGAAAATATTGACATCGGCGGTCCGGCAATGGTTCGCTCGGCTGCAAAAAACTTTGATGCTGTTCTAATTGTAACAAATGTACAAGATTATGACATCGTTATTGATGCGATTGAGAATGAAAAAAATACAAAAGAGTTTCGCCGCGGTTTTATGATTAAGGCGTATGAACATACTGCAGCCTATGATTCAATGATTGCAAACTACATGAATGAACGTTTCAACGAAGGTTTCGGCGAAAAACAGTTTATTGTAGGCAATAAAGTAATGAACACTCGTTATGGTGAAAATCCTCATCAAAAAGGTGCCCTCTATGAGTTTGACAAACATTTTTCAAATAATTTTAAGACACTAAAAGGCGAAGCAAGTTTTAACAACTTAAATGATTTAAACGGTGCGGTTAAAATTGCAGCGGCCTTTGGGGATGAAAATGCTGTTTGTATCTCAAAACACGGTAATCCCTGTGGCTTTGCAATTAAAGATACATTACTCGAAGCATATACAGAAGCACTCAAATGTGACCCTGTATCTGCTTTTGGCGGGGTGGTTGCCGTTAATGGCACAGTTGACAAAGCATTGGCAGAAAAAATGAATGAAATATTTATTGAAGTGATTATAGCAGGACGTATTACCGAAGAAGCACAGGAAGTATTTGCAGCAAAGAAAAGAATTAAACTTTTTGAGATGGGTGCGGATAACTTAATATTGGCGAATGATAAAAAAGACTTTAAACACATTGACGGCGGATTTATTTTCCAGGATGCGGACAAGGTGCAGGATGATGAAGTGAAAAATGCAAAACTTATGAGTAAAAATGCAGCAACACCTGAAGAGATGAAAGATCTTGAAATTGCCTATAAGGTAGCATCCCTGACAAAATCAAACTGTGTCGTTTATGTGAAAAATTCCGCAATGGTTGCTGTCGGTATGGGGATGACCAGCCGTGTAGATGCTGCACAGTGTGCGCTTAAAAAAGCAAAAGATATGGGGCTTGACGTAACAGGCGCAGCCCTTGCCAGCGAAGCATTCTTTCCATTTCGTGACTCTATAGATGCAGCCGCGGCAGCAGGAGTCAAAAATATTATAGAACCAGGAGGCTCTATTCGCGACGAAGAAATAATAGCTGCAGCCGATGAATTTGGTATGAGTCTCTACTTTTCAGGTATCCGCCACTTCTTACATTAAATCTATCAAGGTTTCTTTACCTTGATTGACATACACTCAAGTAATATGATATAATTCCACTAATGAGAATCTATGAATAATTAAATAAGTTAGAAGGAATAAATATGAGCAAATCATTATACGAAACATTGGAAGTATCTCCAAATGCAAGTGAATCAGAAATTAAAAAAGCCTACAGAAAGTTAGCCCGCAAATACCATCCGGATGTTAATAAGGATCCAAGTGCGGAAGAAAAATTTAAAGAAATAAATGCAGCCTATGAAGTGCTGAGCGACAAAGAGAAAAAAGCACAGTATGATCAGTACGGTGATGCAATGTTCGGTGGTCAGAATTTCCATGATTTTTCTCAAAGTCAGGGTGGAAATGTAGACCTTGATGAAATACTGCGTCAGATGTTTTCCGGTGGCGGCGGATTTGGAGGCTTTAGCGGTGCAGGAGGCGGAACATCCGGCTTCAGCAGTTCCGGATTTGGCGGAGGGCAACGCTATCAAGAACCAAACCTTGATATAGAAGCAAATGTAACCATCCCGTTTGCCGTAGCAATCTTAGGAGGCTCTCACTCTGTTTCTGTAAACGGCGAGCGTTTTGACATCAAAATTCCTGCCGGTGTAAAAGACGGTGAGAGAATGCGCGTCAAAGGCAAAGGCCATGCACAAAACGGCAGAGTCGGAGACCTCTTTTTGCGCATACATGTAGCACCGAGTCCGGAGTATGAGAGAGAGGGAGATGATTTAGTCAAAACTATTGATGTGCCTTTGTATGCGGCACTTTTTGGTGACAAAATATCTGTACAGACTCTGGAAAAAGAGATTAAACTTAAAATACCGCAAAATACGAAAAACGGACAGCGCTTTCGTGTCAAAGGTATGGGGGCTATGAATCGTAAAACGAAACAAAGAGGTGATTTGTATCTAAAAGCAAATATTGTATTGCCAAAAGTTGAAGATCTGGATCCTGAATTAGTAAAAATTATGAAAGAAAAATTACCAAAGACAGTATAAAAGGAGGGTATTGCTATGCACCATTATGATGAACCGGTCTATTTAATAAGCATTGTTGCAAAAATATTAGATATACACCCTCAAACTCTACGACAGTATGAGAGGGAAAACTTAATAAATCCATCTCGTTCTGACGGACGAATACGACTCTACTCGCAACGGGATATAGATAAAATTAAATTAATTTTGCGATTGACACGTGAACTGGGTGTGAACCTTGCAGGTGTGGATATTATTCTTAATTTGAAAGAAACAATAGATGCAATGGAAAAAGAGATAGCAGAACTTCGTCACGAAGTTGAAGTAGTCAAAAATGCACATTCTGTTGCTCCGGAAAAGTCACTTGTCACGAAAAAGAGTTTATATGAGATGATAGTTTTTAAAGAGTAGAAGATCTACTCTTTGAGTCTTTGTATATTGGCACCGACCTGGTAAAGTTTTTTCTCAAGTGAGTCATATCCACGATCCAGGTGGTAGATGCGGTGTACATGTGTTTCTCCAGTTGCAACAAGTGCAGCGAGAACCAATGCGCTTGATGCACGTAAATCCGTTGCCATGACATCAGTCCCACACAGGTTACTTTTTCCACTCACTGTTGCAATATGACCGTTCAATGTTATATCTGCACCCATACGCTGTAATTCACTGACATGCATAAATCTGTTTTCAAAAAGTCGTTCTTCTATAATTGAAACACCGTCTGCTTGTGTTGCAAGTGCCAAAAACTGTGCCTGCATGTCTGTTGGAAATGCGGGATATTCCTGTGTGACAATTTTAACAGGCTTGATATGCGCGGCAGGGTGAATTGTAATTGTGGTGTCTGTGAGGGTAAAAGTACTGCCCATCTCTTCGAGTTTGGATAAAACTGCGCCCAAATGTTTCGGTTCAACATTCGTCAATGTGAGTTGCGATTTTGTAATGGCCCCTGCACAAAGGTATGTTCCGGCTTCTATCCTGTCCGGAATGATAGAAAACTCATTGATATTGAGCAGTTGTCCGTCTGTACCGTGTATTTCGAGTATTGCTGTGCCTATACCGTTGATTTTCACGCCGCTGGCATTGAGTACTTCGCATAATTGGACAACTTCAGGTTCTCTGGCTGCATTTGTAATCGTTGTTACCCCCTTGGCAAGAGCGGCGGCCATAACAATATTTGCAGTACCTGTAACGGTGACTTTGTCAAAAATTATTTCACATCCGTGCAAGCCATTTGGCGTTCTTGCTTCGATGTATCCTGCTTTAATAGCTATTTTTGCACCCATCTGTTCCAAGGCTTTAAGATGCAGATCAATTGGACGCTGTCCAATTGCACATCCTCCGGGTAAAGAGACTTCACAATGCCCAAAACGTGCTAAAATCGGTCCTAAAACCAAAATAGAAGCACGCATGGTTTTTACTATATCATAGGTGGCTTTTGTTTCGTGTAGATCAAATGTATTGACGATAACACTGTCTTGCGAAAATTCACAGGTTGCACCAAGATTTGACAGGAGTTTTAAAAGCGTTTTTATATCTACAACCTGTGGTAAATTTTTCATATGTACACTGTTTTTAGCCAGTATGCACATAGCAATAAGAGGTAGAGATGCATTCTTTGCACCTGAGATATTTATAGTACCTTCGAGTGAAGCACTGTTTTTTATTTTTAAATAATCCATAGGTCTCTTTGTATTTTCATAAATTTTATAATTGGCATTATATCTAAGGGCACCTCTAAAAACCCTGATATATCTCAACATTATAGCAAAAGTGCTAATGCAAGGCAAAACTATGCAGGAGCTACGAGTAGCTTCTCTTTTTGGTTTTGAGGTATATCAGGGTTTTTAGAGATGCCCTGATTAATATGATTATATAAACAGTTTATTTTTGATATACTTAATTTTTTAAAGGATTTACACATGAGTTCCGCATTAGACAGATTGAAACATTTAACAAATAAAATTTCCAGTTATGAGACGGCGAGAAAGCAAAATTTAAAAATATTACAAAAGCTGTTTGGGGAGTTGGATATAGACAAAAAAGTAGCAAAATTTGAAGATTTATTTCATTTTAAAGCTGTGAACCTTTCGGGTGTATCGCTAAATGAGGAGGATCTTGGTACAATTAAAAAAGGAAAATATTTACAGATTTTAGCAATTCATTATGACAAAAACGCAATACAAAAAAGTAAAAATATCTCTTTGGCCTATTTTGGAAGAGTTGAGAATGTTGACACTGAACTAAAAGAGAAGGTAGTGGAATTTGTCATTCGCTACAGGTTTGAAAAAAGTTTTATGACACTTGAACATTATCATGATATGCTAAATAGATTCGGGCAGGAGAATGAGTAGATTTTATTTTTTTATATGGTTGCAGTGGGCGGTAAAACTGACATTGTATACAGCGTTGCTGACTTTTTTTATTGCTGCTTTTATAACACTGGTAATATATATAAGCCAGGGAACAGGTACATTAGACAATGAAATAACAAGGGCACTTTTGACTATATTTAAATTCTGGTTTATGGTGGCATGGAATTTTGCGCTTTTGATTGTTTTATTTAGAAGTCTGAAATATATTTTTAATAAATGCATAAAAGGGTATGTGTTTGTCCTGTTAGGTTGTCCCAAAGAAGAGACGAATGAAGAAACAGGAAAAATTATAGATGAGATTGGATATGGTGATTTGTTGAAAGTATGGCGAAAATGGTTTATGCTGATGATATGGACAGTTGCAGGAGAAATGATTGTGGCAGTGATTGTTATGAAGCTTTTTAGCTCATATGAGAGCGTGTTTACATGGTTTAATATGTATGTTCTGCATATATTTATACTAATTGCCGGTTTTTTTTCTTTCATTGTACTCAGTGTAAAATGTAAAAAAGTTCAGGTAAAAAAATGTTGATTTTTACAGATGTGCAGACTACAGGGATTGAAGCAGGCGATGTTGTGTGCTCCGTTGCATTATTAAAAGATGAAAAGGTATTTTACGAACTTATAAACGAAGGAAAAAAGATACCGCCGTCAGCTTCAAGTATTCATCATATTACAAATGAAATGATCAAAGATAAAAAGCTTTTTAAAATGACGCAAGTATATGAAATATTACAAAAAAACAATACTTTTGAAAATACTTTAATTGCACATAATGTACAATTCGTTTTGGAAAAATTTGCTGTTTCGGGTCTGCAATGGCAAGGAGCTGTAATAGATACATTAAAAGTCACAAAACATCTTATCAAAGAGTGCGAACAGTTTTCATTGCAGTTTTTACGCTATGAACTCAAGCTGTACAGACAAGAGAATGCGCTTAAACAGCAGTATGGAATTAAAGATGCTTTATGCTCCAATAATGCACTCAATGATGTATTTGTAACAAAATTATTGTTTGAATATCTGCTTGAGTATGCAACAGTAGAAAAGATGAAAGAATTAAGTTTTCAAAAAGTGCTTTTAGAAAAATTTCCCTTTGGAAAATATATGGGAAAATATATAGAAGAGATAGTCCAACATGATATTAATTATGTGAACTGGATGTTGTGTCTGGAAGATTTGGATGAAGATTTAAAGTACTCGCTTGAGTATTATTTGAGAGGATAGTTTTATGAAAGTAGCTGTTGAATGCCAGTCTCCGCTTTTGCAAAAGTCATTAGAACTTTTTTTGGCAAAGTATTTAAGTTCATCAAAAAAAAGTGACATAATCATTCGTGATGAAGAGTGTTTGAATGAGAGCCGATGTTTTTATATTTCAACGAAAGAAGGAGCAGACTTATTGAAACCTTTTTCAAAGTCACAGCTTATTTTGGCCTTGGAAAAAAAATATAATGAACTCTATCCTGAGAGTACAAATACTCAGCCTGAAGATGAGAACACAAGTGAGAGAATGAACTTTGAAGTATTGGAAAAAAGAATTGAGTTGTTAACAAAAGAGTATCAGGAAAATATTCTAAGAGCGGTGAAAGCATTTTATGAAAAGTAAACAACTGAGCAAGAAGATTATTGCAGGAAAATATAAGGGAAAAAAACTTTTGCTCCCGTCAAAAGTCACTACACGAAGTTCCAAGTCTATAGTTTTGGAATCTTTTTTTAATACTTTACAGTTTGATATAGTTGATGCAAACTTTGTTGAAGTTTTTTCAGGAAGTGGATCAATAGGTCTTGAAGCACTCAGTCGTGGTGCAAAAAAAATATACTTTATGGAAAAAGACAAAGAAGCATTAAAAACACTTCAAAAAAATATTTCACAGACAGACCCGTCTGCCTGTGAAGTCTTTGCCGGAGACAGTTTTGAAAATATTGAGTTAGTTCTCTCAAGACTGAAAAAATCGAATGAAGATGCATTCTTCTACATTGACCCTCCGTTCAGCATCCGTGAGGGTATGGAAGAGATTTATGAAAAAACTATGAAACTTATAGAAAAACTGCCTGCCTTACATGTAAAGATGATTATTGTAGAACATATGAGCGGTCTGAAGATTCCTGAATTCTTAGGCATATACAAGGTGAAAAAATCAAAAAAATTTGGGAATACTACGTTAACATATCTTACAAACAATAATATGGAATAAAATTTGCTGGTTTATCTTTACATGTAAGGATTGCTAATGAAATTTATTTTACTGTTTATACTTTTTTTCTCTACTCTTTATGCTACAAAGATATCGGATGTGTCAAATATTGTAGGAGTAAGAGACAATCAGGTTATAGGCTATTCCCTTGTTGTCGGATTGAAAAAAACCGGAGACGGGACTACCTCAAGGTTTACTCTTCAGTCTATCTCCAATATGCTTCGTGCAATGAATATAAATATGGATCCAATTGACATCATGTCGAAAAATGTTGCTGCTGTTGTGGTAACTGCTACTATGAAACCTTTTGCCAGACAGGGTGATAAAATGGATGTGACCGTTTCTTCTATAGGAGACTCAAAATCTTTAGAAGGGGGAACACTTCTGATGACACCTTTAAAAGGGGTTGACGGAAAAATTTATGCTTTGGCACAAGGAGCCATCAGTATAGGCGGACTGAACACAAGAGGTGCAGGAAATGCGTCACACCCTACTACAGGAATTGTTTTTAACGGAGGGATAATTGAAAGAGAAATCAATATTGATCTGTTTCATCAAAAATATGCAACATTATCTCTTAAAGAATCAGGATTCAGGAATGCTGTTGGAATTCAAAAGGCAATTAATGATTATTATCATACACAGTTAGCAATAGCTATGGACTCAAGAAGTATAAAACTGAAATGTCCACAAAATCGTTCTATGATAGAGTTTTTGGCTGAGGTTCAAGAGATCGACATGGATTATCATCCAAAAGATAAAATCATAATAAATGAAAGAACAGGAACAATTGTTGCTGGAGTAAATATAGAACTCAAACCGGTAGTTTTAACACACGGAGATATTACGATAAAGATTGTTGAACAGAAAAAGATTTCAAAGCCTGCAGGTTCAATGAGTGTTGATAATAATCTGGTTATCGGTTTAAACGAGAATGAAGTCTATACCAAAGAGGGAACAACAACAGTGGCAAACCTTGTAAGATCTTTGCAAAAACTCGGAGCTTCACCAAAAGATATTATATCTATACTTGAAGCGATGAAAAGTGCAGGGAGTATATCTGCAGAATTGAAGGTGATATGATGAGTTACTCAATGAATGCTGTCAATGCCCAGGCACAAATGGCTACAGCGAATAAAGCAATACCCAGGATTGACGAAAAGGCGCAGGATAAGGCTCTGAGAGAACAGACAGATGCTTTTGAAGCCGTTATAGTAAAAATGCTGATGGATAATGCGATGAAAGATGATAAGAATCTTTTTTCATCACAAAATGATCCGGGAGATAAAATATATAAATCAATGTACAGAGATGAGCTTTCTAAAGCAAGTGCCGGAAGTTTCGGATTTTCGCAAATGCTTTATGATTATTTATCTCAAAAGAATTCATAAAATCAACTTAATAAGTTCTGGTTATTGCCGATATAACAATAGCAATAAAACAAACTTATTATATAAAGGATGAATTATGATTTCAAAAGTAAATAATTCAGTGTTGGGGAGTGCCTATGTGAACAATACACTTTCAAACACACAAAAAAAAGAGAATACTTCAGTAACTGCTGTGGAAAACAAGAGCAGTAAAGTCGAACAACTCAAAGAGTCTATAGACTCAGGACAATACAAAGTAGATTTGTCTGCATTATCTAAAAAAATGGCAGATGAGTTACTTTAGAAATAAACTAACAGGAGAATGGCATGTTGAGTCATCATTTGCAGAGTGCTTTACAGGATTTAAAAGATTTAATTTCAATAACAAAATCAGATATCAAAGATATTCAAAAAGCGCAACATGACCATCAGTTTGAAAGACTCTCCATAAAAGAAGAAAAACTAAAAAGCTTTGAAGCAAAAAAAGCAATGATAGATTATGAAATTTCTGCGTTAATTACATCCCATCCGGATGTTGAACTTCCCCAATTATTAGATGAAACACAGCATCAACTACTGGATGAATTAAAACAAAGCTTGTCAGAACTCAGAACAGTGAATAAACAGTATGCAAAGTTAGTAGTTGTCGTGAGTAATTTATACAATACCTTCCTGGAAAGATTAGTACCGACTGAAATGCAGGGGTACAACAAGGTTGCATCCAAAGACTCTACAATATTGGAAGTAAGGGTTTAAAATGGCTTCAATTTTTAATACACTCAGCATCGGATACAGCGGATTAAGCGCAGCACAAGTCGGAATAAATACAACAGGAAACAATATAGCAAATGCGGAAAATGAAGGATATACCCGTCAAAGAGTGATCACTTCAGCTGCAAATCCTTTGATTACGAGTGCAGGAAATGTTGGAAATGGCGTTGAAATCCAGGATATCAAAAGAGTATTTGACAATTTTGTGTTTGACAGATACAGCAGTGTTTCTGCAGATAAAGAATACAGTGATTTTGAAAGACAAACACTTGAAGAACTCTCAACATATTTTCCTGAAATAGATGGTGTCGGAATTAAAGCGGACCTGGCCGAATACTATAATATGTGGCAGACTTTTGCTGATAATCCAAATAATGATTCCATAAAAGTTGCATTGGCAAAACAGACCGAAACACTGACACAGCATATAACCCAAACACAAAACCAGGTTTTAAATTTACAAATGCAGGTAAATGACCAGCTTGATGTTAATATTACTGAGGTAAACAGTCTGGCTCAGCAGTTGGCAGATCTTAACAAGTCCATTGATGTCGCTGAAGCGGGTGGAGGATACACTGCAAATGATTTACGGGATAAAAGAAATGTTATAGAAAGAAGTTTATCCAGATTGATAGGCGCTGAAGTAAATCAAGGACAGTTGGAATCAAATATTCAGATAGATTCCAATTCAAATACAAGAACCGGAAGTTATACACTTAGTGTTAACGGTTTTAATCTTGTTGACGGCAGTACATATCATCCGCTCACTATTGAAAAAGGGAATAATCCGTATGGATTTTATGAACTCTCCTATGAACGACAGGATGGTACACTTATTCCTATGGAAGAAGAGATAACCAATGGAAAGATAGGAGCAATTTTCAATCTGAGAGGTCGGGCTGTTGATACAACAAGTGGTATGCCGACAGATGGTGTATTGCAAAATGTTGTTTCAGATCTTGATGCTTTTGCCAAGGGCCTCATAGAATCAACAAACAACCTGTATGCAAAAAGTGCCAGATCCCGAATGGAGTCAAATAACATTAATATTAATCCGGCAACTCCTTTGGTAACTTCCTCTTTAAATATTAATCCCGGTTCTTTTGATGTGACAGTGTATGATATAGATGGCAATGAGGTGGCAAAAAGGACGATAAACATTGATGCTGCAACTTCTATGTCAGGTATCAGTGGTTCCAACTCAATTGAGGGGCAAATCATCGCAAATAAAGATGACAACAGTGATGCAAATGCCAATAATGATGTTGATGATTATATGATTTTTAATTATGCACCAAATGCGAATGGTGATATAAAACTTGAACTCAGCATGAATACAGCTGCCAATTCGCAAGGCTATACATTTGCCGTTGTTGACAACTTACCTGATAATACATTTGCATCAGGAACAAATTTTGCAGGTGCTATAGGGCTTGGTTCCTTTTTTGAGGGGACTAATGCAAGAGATATTCGTCTCAATACACAATACAGGAATAATCCGACACAATTACATGCTGGCTATTCATCCAATGCAGGTGATAACAGAGTCGCTCTTGATATGGTTCAGCAACAGTTTGAATCCTATAAATTTCAGGTAGGAAATGAGCAGTATGATACGACAACATACGGGATGTTTGATATTACCAGTACCTATGTAGGCATCTCAACAAATTCAGCCATAACAAGGAATGAAACTGTTTCTACGCAATTTAATGCGACAGAGATGGAATATAATTCTATTACAAAAGTAAGTATTGATGAAGAGATGACAAATCTCATCAAGTATCAGACTTCTTACGGTGCTGCCGCAAAAGTGATTACTACTGTTGATCAAATGATGCAGACACTTTTAGGCATTAAACAATAGCTTTATGCCTAAATTCAGTATATTTATACTCATCTTTATTTTCCTGTTTTCGTTTTTCGGATCACAACTATACCATGCCAGCCCCTATGCTTTAGATGCAAAAGCAATTTTGTTGGCGCCTTCCTTGATGCACCCTTTAGGCACGGACAGGCTGGGAAGGGATATATTGGCTCGCCTTATTGCCGGAGGAGAAGTTTCTCTTATTATTGGGGCAGGGAGTGCTTTTGTCGCTTCTTTTATTGGACTGATTCTGGGTTCGATGGCCGGATATTTCAAAGGAAGCGTGGACAGGATCTTTGTCATTACAGTCGATCTTTTTTTGACATTTCCGACATTTTTTTTACTGCTTGCATTGGTCAGTTATGTCAATGCCTCTGCTTTGGTTCTGATTGTTATTATATCAATTACAGGGTGGATGACAACCGCCAGGCTGATACGCTCTGAGAGTTTTAAAATTACTTCCCAGCCTTATATTAAAATACTCAAGATCGCAAAGGTAAATACATTAAAAATTCTTTTAAAATATTATGTCCCTGTTTTGGCTCCGATTTATTTTGTAAGTTTTACTTTCGGCGTGGGCGGTGCTATTTTGGCAGAGTCAGGATTGAGTTTTTTAGGATTGGGAATTGTCGCACCTCAGATGAGCTGGGGGACAATTTTAAGTGGAGGAAAAGATGTTATTGACATTGCCTGGTGGGTGAGTTTTTTTCCAGGTTTAATGATTTTTTTAGTCACTTTTTCACTTATTAATATTTCAAACTATTTACAGCAGATTACAAATCAACAAGAGATTCAAAGCTAAAGGAAAAACGTATGAAAGAGCATAAAATAGGCTATTATTTTATCGTTATGGCAAGTGTTGTGATTGTCCTGGCAGGCATAAAAAGTGCATCAGTCATTATTATTCCGTTTTTACTCTCTTTGTTTATTGCAATTATCCTCTCTCCTTTGTATAATTATTTTAAGTCAAAGTCGATACCGGATATTGTGTCTGTTACTTTGGTAATAACAGTCTTTATTCTGTTTTTGGCGCTGATTGCAAAACTTGTGGGTAATTCAGTGCATGATTTTAGTGCCAATATTGATACATATGCACAAAAACTTGCGCAATATTATCAGCTTATTTCACACTATACCGCTTCTTTCGGTATAGAAATTTCAACTGAGGATATAGCAAACCTGATAAATATGAAACAGGCGATGAAATTCGCAACAAGTATTATTCAAAGTATGGGTGCTATGTTTACAAATGGTTTTATCATTATTTTAACAGTGATATTTATGCTGCTTGAATCACAATATTTTGTAAAAAAAGTGGAACTGGCTGACGGACATCAAGAGACAATGGCTCATATAGAAAGAATTTTTTCTAAAATAAAAAACTATATGGTACTCAAAGCACTCATTTCATTGTTTACCGGTGCCATCATATGGATGAGTCTCTATTTTTTAGGTACAGATTATGCCTTTTTATGGGGAGTATTGGCTTTTATGTTAAACTTTATCCCAAATATAGGTTCAATAATTGCAGCCATTCCTGCAGTTTTAATTACTTTAGTGCAGCTGGGAGGCATGAGCGCTTTGGTAGTCATGGTGTTGTACACTGTGATAAATATAGTCATAGGCTCTATTCTTGAACCTAAAATTATGGGAAAAGGTTTAGGACTGTCCACCCTGATAGTTTTTCTTTCACTCATGTTCTGGGGATGGCTTTTGGGCATAGTAGGCATGCTTTTGTCAATTCCTTTAACAATAATGGCAAAGATTATTTTTGATGCCAATCAAAATACACAATGGATAGGCGTCCTGCTTGGAACAGGTGACAATATTGCATTGAAGGAAGAAACTAATAAGTAAAATACAAGAGCAATATAGCTATACTACAAAAAATATATAGATTACTCAGTAGGAAAAATTTTGATATTAATGATAGACAATTATGACAGTTTTACATACAATATTGTTCAGTATTGCAGGGAACTTGGAGCGGATTTAAAAATTATACGCAATGATGAGATGAGTGTGCAAGAGATAGAAAATCTTCATCCGGAAAAAATTATAATTTCTCCCGGACCGGCTTCTCCTGATGAGGCAGGTGTAACCTTGGAAGTGATAAATTATTTTCAGGACAAATTGCCGATTCTTGGTATATGCTTAGGGCACCAGAGTATTGCACAGGCTTTTGGTGCAGATATCGTGCGTGCCAAAAATATGATGCACGGTAAAACATCAAAGATTAAACACTCTACATGTAAACTCTTTGACACTCTGCCGGATGAATTTACGGCAACACGTTATCATTCTCTGATAGTCGATAAAAAGAGTATACCGGAGAGTATCGAACCGACAGCCTTCAGTATGGATGATGATGAAATAATGGCACTAAAAATAAAAGATAAAGATATTTACGGCGTGCAGTTTCATCCTGAATCTATAATGAGCGAATACGGACATGAAATTATTGGAAATTTTCTAAAATTATGAAATATCGAATCATCTTATTCCTGATACTTGGATTGGATGCATCTATTCTTATTTTTCAAACTACGCAAATTTCCATCTCTCCCTCTGAAGCATCACTTTTGTACGGAGATGCTTCCTTCTTACAGCAATTAGTGAAACTCTCATTAAAAATATTTGGACAAAATGATTTTGCATTACGGTTTGTGATGATACTTTTACATCTTTTAAGTGCATGGCTTTTACATGCGATTTCTGCAAAATACTTGGCATTAGAGAGAAACAGGTTATGGTTAGTAACAGTATTTGTACTTTTACCTGGGGTTGTCAGTGCTGCTCTTGTCATCAGTCATGCCGGTTTGATTATCTTTGGACTGTTTCTGTACATATATTTGAGTCAAAAACTGAATGATTATTACTTGAATATTCTGTTGTTTTTGTATGCACTTTTAGATGCGGGTTTTGTTTATTTGTTTGCAGGACTTGCAATATTTTATTTATTTCAAAAAAATAAAATATTGTTTTTATACAATCTTTTTCTCGCAGGTTTGTCTGTTTATATCTACGGTTTAAATATATCCGGTGTGCCGAGTGGTCATTTTTTAGACACAATCGGAGTTTACAGTGCTATTTTTACCCCTGTTATATTTATATATATTTTTTATACGCTGTATCGTGGTTACCTTAATGACGAGAATGACCAAATATGGTATATAGCATCAACTGCTTTATTGTTTTCTTTACTCCTGTCATTTAGACAACGTGTCGAACTTGAGTTATTTGCACCTTATCTGATTTTAGCGCTGCCTTTGGCGGCGAAAACTTTTGCACATTCATACAGGGTGAGACTGACAAACTTCAGGAAAAGATACAGAGCAATATTTGTGTTGGCCTTTGTATTTTTAATTTTTAATACCCTAATTGTAATGTTTAACAAAGAACTGTATTTACTTTTAGACAATCCAAAAAAACATTTTGCATATAAAATGCATATTGCCAAAAAACTTGCAACCGAGTTAAAAGCAATGAATATATTGTGTGTGAAAACCAACCAGGATATGCAGAAAAGATTAAAATTTTATTTTATTGATAAATGTGATGAAAATGTTTTACAAGAACTAAAACCTCATTCAAATATTAAGAGTGATGTTACTATACGTTACAAAAATAAAATACTGTATAAGGCTAATGTTACTAAAATAAACAATAAATAAATCTATTTAATGGTTAATATAAACCAAAGATATTTGTTGGATACTTTATGCTAGAATAATCCACAAATATCAAAATAGGGAGTTTCTATGGCTCAAAAAGCGATACGAGAATATGACGCGAAGTCAATTTTAGCAAAACATTGGAATAAATACTTTCCAGATTTCACTTATGCATACGAGACGGTTCTGGTAACATCAGGTGCGGAACTGCTTGAAGCTGCAAAAGAAAAACCATGGTTAAAAGAAAAACCATTAGTTGTAAAACCGGATATGCTGTTTGGTAAACGTGGTAAAAATAACTTAGTGCTTTTTAAAGATCAAAAACCGGGTGATGTTACTTTAGAAAAAGCTGCAGCATGGATTGACGAAAAAGCGAAAGAAGATGTGGCAGTCTATTTTTCATTTGAGGGAGATACTCCGACAGGTGAGCCAAAAGTAGACAGATTGACTCACTTTATTGTTGAGCCGTTTACTCCGCATGATCAGTCTGAAGAGTATTATATTTCAGCAACTGTGGTAGGAGATGAAGATGTTCTCTACATGTCAGCTGAAGGCGGTATGGAAGTTGAAGAGGGATGGGATGAAAAAGTTACCGAAGTTGCATTCCCTATTACTGCTACAGAAGAAGAGATCGCCGAGAAAATAAAAGCAAATATTCCTGCAGACGTAAAAGAAGAAGATAAAGAAAATTTTGCAAAATTTGCAATCGGTTTCTTTAAAGCGTATCGTGAACTAAATTTTGCATACCTTGAAATTAATCCATTTGTTATGCAAGGAACAAAAATTGAGCTTTTAGACATGGTTGCAAAACTGGATGATACTGCCGGATTTATGATGGTAGAAGAGTGGGGTGATGTTGAGTATCCAACTGCATTTGGTATGGAAGCAAAATCTCCGGAAGTTGAAGCAATCGAGGAAGCAGATGCAAAAACAGGTGCTTCACTCAAGCTTACATTACTGAAGCCTGAAGCCAGAATATGGACTATGGTTGCCGGTGGTGGTGCTTCAGTTGTATACGCTGATACTATTGCTGATTTTGCAGGTATTGAAGATTTAGCGAACTATGGTGAATACTCAGGCGGTCCAACTACAGGTGAAACAAAATTTTATGCTGAAACACTTCTTGATTTAATGACAAGAGAAAAAGATCCTCAAGGGCGTGATAAAATCTTAATCATTGGTGGAGCGATTGCAAACTTTACAGATGTTGCAAAAACATTTACAGGTATTATTCAGGCTTTTGAAAATTACGCCGATAAAATGAAAGACGTAGGTATAAAAATTTATGTCAGACGTGGTGGTCCAAACTATGAAAAAGGTTTAAAAGACATCAAAGAAGCTGCTGACAGATTAGGTTTAAACATTGAAGTATATGGTCCGGAAACACATGTAACAGACATCGTGCGTATGGCATTAGAAGAGAAGTAAGGAGAAAAGATGGGAAAATTATTTACTAGAGATACACAAGCAATTTTTTGGAATAACAACAAAACTGCTATCCAGAGAATGCTTGACTATGATTACACAATCAAAAGAGAAACACCATCTGTTGCGGCAATCGTTGCACCTACGAGTTCAAACAAATTTGAAAAGTTTTTTTGGGGTGCGGATGAGATTATGGTCCCTATTTACAAAAGTACAGCAGAAGCAAAAGCTGCTCAGCCGCAAGCTGATGTACTTTTAAACTTTGCATCATTCAGAACGGCTTATGATGTAACAATGGAAGCCTTAAACCTTGGCGGCTTTAAAACAATCATGATCACAGCTGAGGGAATTCCGGAAAGACTTGCCCGTGGCATGAATGCCTATGCAAGAGAACTCAATGTAACTGTTATAGGACCTGCAACTGTTGGTGCTATTGTTCCGGGTGCATTTAAAATTGCCAATATCGGTGGTACTATTGAAAATATTATCAACTCAAAATTGCACCGTGCCGGTTCTTGCGGACTTGTGACACGCTCTGGTGGACTTTTTAACGAACTTTCAAACATCATTGCAATTAATGCTGATGGTATTGCGGAAGGTGTTGCTATCGGTGGTGACAGATTCGTAGGATCAGTTTTTATTGACAATTTATTGCGTATGCAAGAAAACCCGGATGTAAAATATATGATTTTACTGGGTGAAGTCGGTGGTACAGAAGAGTATAAAGTAATCGAAGCAGTAAAATCCGGGAAAATTACTAAGCCAATTATTGCATGGTGTATCGGTACTATTGCTAAGTATTATGATTCCGGTGTTCAATTCGGGCATGCTGGTGCTTCCGCTAATGCTGAGCGTGAAACTGCTGAAGCTAAAAACAAAGCGATGGCTGAAGCTGGTATACATGTACCGGCTACATTTAACGATTTACCGGCAACTATCATGGAAGTTTATGATGATTTGAAAACAAAAGGCATTATTGGGGAAATTGAAGAACCTGAAATCAATGTTATTCCTAAAATGCGTCGTTCTAAAAACTTTATCTGTACTATTTCTGATGACAGAGGGGAAGAGGCTACATATGCAGGCTTTCCTATTTCATCTGTTGCGACTCCGGATACAGGTAAAGGTATCGGTGATGTTATTTCACTTTTATGGTTTAAAAAACAGTATCCCAAATGGGCGACAGATTTTATAGAAACAGTTATAAAAACAGTAGCAGACCACGGTCCTGCGGTTTCTGGTGCGCATAATGCAAAAGTAACAGCACGTGCAGGTAAATCAGTTGTTGAATCACTTGTAACCGGTTTATTGACAATTGGTCCGAGATTTGGTGGTGCAATTGACGGTGCGGCAAAATATTTTAAATATGCTGATGATAACAATCTTTCTCCAAAAGAGTTTTTAGCATATATGAAAAGTGAAGGTGTACCAATTCCAGGTATCGGTCACCGTATTAAATCTCTTAAAAATCCGGATCTTCGTGTTACGGGTCTTATGAATTACGCAGCAGAACATTTTCCAAGTACTCCACTGCTGGATTATGCAAAAACTGTTGAAGCATTAACAACATCAAAAAAAGAGAACCTTATCTTAAATGTTGATGGTACTATAGGTATCTTAATGGTTGATATGTGGAGAGCACTGGGATACTCTGAAGAAGAAATCAATGAATTTATCGAATCAGGTACTCTTAACTCTTTCTTTATCGTCGGCCGTTCAATAGGTTTTATCGGGCACGTTCTTGATGAAAAACGTCTTGCTATGCCAATGTACAGACATCCGATGGATGATATTCTTTACGATGTAAAAAAAGCAGAAAAAATTTAATTATTCTGCATGAGACAAAGAGGTTACTCTTTGTCTCATCTTCATTCCTTTTCCCCTTTTTATTCTATTCTGATATACTACACTCATGAAAAAAGCTTTTACTCTTTTAGAAATTGTTTTTGTGGTGGTTGTAATTGGTATATTGGCAGCAGTTATAATTCCGCATACCAAGACCAATCCTTTACAGGAAGCAGCTATACAATTGGTTTCCCATATAAGGTATACGCAGCATTTGGCAATTATTGATGACAAGTTTGATGCGAATGAGCCATACTGGTTTAGGCAAAAGTGGCAATTGGCATTTTCCACGGCTGCCGGAACAAACTCTTATATGATATTTTCGGATTCTCCTGCCAAAATTGGTGGAGCGTATGATGGTAATCCAAGCGCGAACAATACATATACTGATGTGGAAGTAGCACAAAATCCGCTAAAAAAAGGTAAGTATTTGATTGGTGTTGCAAATAATAATTTTGACAATTCTGAAACAAAACATCTTTCAAAAGAGTTGGACATAGGCAAGAAATATGGTATTGCTGCTATTACAGTGACAGGAGGAAGCACAGGTTCAGGAGCAAGAAGAATTTTGTTTGATCATATAGGCAGACCATACAGAGGGAATACAAGTTCAACTTCTATGGTTGCTTTAAATTCTGCTGTTGATAGAATTGCGACATCAGCAATTTATATAAAGCTTTGTTTGGATCTTTGTATTAATCCAAAAACGAGTGCGAACAACAGGAATGAGATTGTAATTAAAATAGAACCGGAAACCGGATATGCACACATATTATAGCTATAGACGTGAAAAAAATATTAAGAAACAGTAACTTCAAAAACTTTTTAAAAAACCCACCAAACATTAAGCAGTCTCTAAGCAATACTCCCCTATAATTCCCATCCACAAACAGAGAGACCTTGTTAAAAAGGCCTAGAGAGACTTCAAGTAGAAGCTTTTAAAAATGTTTGAGATCATTGAAAACTAAGCAAGTAAGAGACTTTTTAACTTTAGAGTTAAAGAGATAAATTACTTAGAAATAACTAATAAACAACAAC
>NZ_JALCZM010000005.1:0-14662 GCF_039667065.1 Sulfurimonas sp. NWX367
CTATAGAGAGAGGGAAACGCCTGGCCCCATTCCGAACCCAGAAGCTAAGCCTCTCATCGCTGATAATACTGCAGGTTTCACTTGTGGGAATGTAGGTCGCTGCCTAGTTGATCAGATTTTTATTAACAATCCATTCATTTTTTACAATATCCATATTTACTTTATACAAACGTTCAAGATAATAATCTCTTGAAACTTCTTTTGCTCCTAATGATTTAAGATGTGGTGTCGGTACCTGACAGTCAATAAAATCATATCCCCATACTTTTAAATGTTTTACCAATACCGCATATGCAGCTTTTGACGCATCACTGACTTCTGCAAACATTGATTCTCCACAAAACACTTTTCCTATTGTCAATCCATACAACCCGCCTACCAGTTTGCCATCGAGATAACTTTCAACTGAGTGAGCTATACCCATGCCGTGCAAAACATTGAATGATTCTGCCAGATCTTTATTTATCCATGTACCATTTTGATCTTTTCTTGCAACAGAAGCACATTTATGCACAACTTCTTGAAATCTGCTATCAAATGCATATTCGAACTTTTTCAATTTTTTTTTCAATGAACGTCTTAATTTAAAGTCATCAAGCTCCATAATAAGACGCGGATTCGTTGACCACCACAGTATCGGGTCTTGCTGCGAGTACCAGGGGAAAATACCATTTTGGTATGCTTTTAATAATCTAGAGGGATTTAAATCTCCTCCCCATGCTACTATACCTTCTTTGTTCGCATCATGGGGATCAGGAAAGGAGAGTGAATAATTGTCAAGCTGCGGCAAATACATTAAGCTTCTTCGTATACATTCTCTAAAGTGTCATTTTGTATTATCACTTCTACTTTTCCGCCATTTTTAAGTTTTCCGAATAAAATTTCATCACTGAGTTTATCGGTAATATTATTTTTAATATACCTTTTAAGCGGTCTGGCTCCCATTTCCGGTGAATAGGTTTTTTCAGCAATAAATTTTATAACTTTATCGGAAACAGTTACAATTATTTTTTTCTTTTTTAACTCTTTATTGAGTTCTGCTATGAATTTTTGTACAATTTTTTCGACTATTTCATGACTCAATTGCCCAAATTCTATAATAGCATCTAATCTATTTCTGAATTCCGGAGTAAAAAATGATTTTAGTTCTTCGTTTTTGGAAATAGATTCATCTTTATTGAATCCCATTACATTTCTGGCTTGAGCTCCTATATTTGATGTCATTATCAGTATAACATTCTGAAAATCGGCTTTGTAGCCATTATTGTCAGTGAGTGTTGCGCTGTCCATTATTTGAAGTAAAATATTTATAAGTTCAGGGTGTGCCTTTTCTATTTCATCAAGCAGTAAAACTGTATAAGGATGCTTTTTGATGGCTTCTGTCAGCAATCCTCCCTGCTCATACCCTACATAACCAGGAGGTGCTCCTACCAAACGGCTGAGAGCATGTTTCTCCATATATTCGCTCATATCAAATTTTTCAAAATTGATCCCTAAAATTTCACTTAATGCAATTGCCAGTTCGGTTTTTCCAACACCTGTCGGTCCTGAAAACAAAAATGATGCTATGGGTTTATTTGGAGGTGTTAGTCCGGCTTTTGATATTTTAATGGCTTTTGTCACCATCTCTACAGCTTTTTCCTGACCAATAACTCTTTGTCTGAGTTTATCTTCTAAATGTTGCAAAGATGCCGTTTCATTATTAGATATTTTTGAATTACTGATACCCACAATGGATGCTATAGTTTTTTGAATATCATTTGCGGTTACTTTTTCTTTTTTTCTTTTTTGAAGATGAAATGATGCTGCTGTTTCATCAATTAAATCTATGGCAATATCTGGTAAAAATTTGTCAGTAATGTAGCGTTTAGAGAGATCCACTGCTGTTTTTAATGCCTTGTTTGTATATTGCACAGAATGGTGTTTTTCATATTTGCCTTGAAGTCCCTTGAGAATGAGATAGCTTGTTTTTTTCGATGGTTCATTAACATCTATTTTGGAAAATCTTCTGCTGAGTGCCTTGTCTTTTTCAAACCCGTTTCTGTATTCTGCAAAAGTTGTAGCTCCCATACATTTTATTTCGCCTGAAGCAAGAGCAGGCTTGAGTTGATTGGCTGCATCCATTGTTCCGCTCGTGCTTCCTGCTCCTATAAGTGTATGAATCTCATCTATAAATAAAATTGCTTTAGGTTCACGTTTGAGTTCATCCATAACACCCTTAAGGCGTTTTTCAAAGTCTCCTCTGTACTTTGTTCCTGCAAGCAATGCCCCTAAATCAAGCGCATAAAGATTGGAGTCTTTGATTATGTCAGGAACATCATTCGCTGCAATACGCAGAGCCAGTCCTTCTGCTATTGCTGTCTTTCCAACGCCCGGTTCACCTACAAGTACAGGGTTGTTTTTCTTTCTTCTGCAGAGTATCTGTGTGACTCTTTGAATTTCATTATCTCTGCCTATTACAGGGTCAATTTTTCCTTCTTTGGCTTTTTCTATAAGGTTTATTGTGTATTTTCGTAAATTAGACTCTTTTTCTTCTTCATCCTGGTCTGTGTCAGGATGTGAAATTACTTCCAATATATCCAGTTTTGTTATTTGGTATTTATTGAGCAAAGCATAGGCAAATGTATGTTTCTCTTCAAAAAGAGTTGCCAAAAGATCCCCTATATCCGCATTCGTTTGACCGGATGACTGAACATGGCGCACCATCTTATCAATCAAACGGGAAAGCGCTACGCTTTCATAAGGGTCCTGTATTATATCGGCAGGAAGTGTTTCCATATTTTTTTTGATGTATTCGCCAAGTTCTTCTTTCATTTTTGACACATTCCCGCCACATGTTTCTACAATTGATGCGCCCTCATCCGAACTTAACAAAAGGTAAAATATATGCTCAATTGTCAGGTATTCATGGTGGAGCTGTTTTGCAAATATTACAGATTTTTGAAATATATCATTGAGTGATGAGCTTATCATGTTATTCTTCCTCCATTGTGGCTTTTAGGGGAAAGCCGTTGTCTTTCGCTTTGCGACGTACTTGCTTAAGCTTTGTCTCTGCGATTTCATATGTGTAAACACCACACAAACCTCTGTTTTTTTTATGTACTTCAAGCATAATATCCTGCGCTTCTTCATATGTTTTATGAAAAATTTCCATGAGAATATCGACTACAAAATCCATAGGCGTATAATCATCATTGAGTAAAAATACAAAATATTTTTTTGGATATTTCAGTATTGTCTGTTCATCTATTTCTAAGTCTGTTTTTGTTGCCATTTTTTCTACTTTGCTGCTTGAATAAAATCATTTATAATTTCTACCGGGTTTTCAAGTCCGATAGAAATTCTAATAAGACCGTCGGTAATTCCAAGAAATTCTCTGGTTTTTTCGTCAAAATCACTGTATATAGTTGATGCCATATGCAGGGCGAGTGTTCTTGAATCGCCTATGTTTGCAGTAATTGTTGCTATTTTTGTTTTACGTAAAAAGTCGTATGCACGCTCTTTGCTTTGCATATCAATTGTCAAAAGGGTTCCGCATCCATATTGAAAATCTTCTTTATACCGTGCATGGTGAGGATGAGACTGAATACACGGATGGTTTACCGCTATACCATGTTTGGCAAGTTCCAGGGCCACTGTTTCAACACTTTTGACTATTCTTGGAAGTCGGAGTGCCAGTGTTTCGAGTCCGAGTAACGTTTGATAGCTGGCATGTGCATTTGCGCTCATTCCCAAGTCTCGTAAAGCCCGTTTTTTTGCATTAGGTATGAGAGCTGTTTTCCCCGCTCCTTTGATAAACTTTTCAAGGAATGCGTAACGTTCTGTCTTAAATTTGTCAGCATTTTCATGTATGGCGCGAAAAACCACACAACCGCCTAGTGCAGAGGAATTTCCAGAGATGATTTTCGTAGTTGAATAAACCGTGATGTCAGCACCAAGAGCCAAGGGCGAAACACTTAAGGGAGTAATAGTGTTGTCAACGATGAGCGCTACATTTGATTCATTCGCAATTGCAGCGATTCTTTTAATATCAGGAAGCCTCATATTCGGATTACCGACACTTTCTAAAAAAATTATTTTTGTATTTTTGTTTATGGCATTTTCTATGTTGTCAAATTCGTCAACATCAAAAAAGTGAGTTTTTATACCAAATCTGCTGAGAGTTTCATCAAACAGTGCGTATGTCCCGCCAAACAATCCGCCTATGCTAATGATTTCATCTCCTTGAGAAAGCAGGGACATTACGGCAAGAGATGTCGCTCCCATCCCTGAGCTTGTTGCAACAGCTCCAATACCACCATCCATCTCTGCCATGATTGATTCAAGTTTTGCTGTTGTTGGGTTGCCCATTCTTGAATAGAGAGGCTTTTTTACACTGCCATTGAAAATCCCTTCTGCTGTTTCCGGACTTCCATAAGAAAAAGAAGCTGAGGATACTATACTCGGAGAGACCGCTCCTTCTTTACTTCCGATACTTTGTACAAATTTTGTGCAGTAGTCTTCAAATTTATTCATATTTCATGCCTTTTAATTATCTATAAATTATAGCAAATTAGAGATAATATTTATCCTATGTACTTTAATTATGTTAGAATTCTAAAGAAGAAATTTATTAATTAATATTAGGAAACGCAAATGGATAATCAAACAGCTTTGAATAAACTCAGTGAAAAAGTTTCAAGTATTCTTGAAAAATATCATACGCTCATAGATGAAAATGAGAAGATGCGAAATGAAATCGTGACACTCAAAGCAGATTGTGCATTGAAAAATCAGGAAATTGAAAGACTGCATGAAGAAAATGCTCAAAAAGATATAGAAATAGAAGAAATTGTAAATAAAATCGAAAGTATTTTAGGTTAATAATATAATGAGTAAAAAAATTGGACTACATATCGGAGGCCGCAGATTTGATGTTGATGTGGAAGATAAATTTGCCAATTTTTTACAGAAACAGATGATGAAAGATTTTAACATGGAAGGAAACAATGATATTAAAGTTTTACTCCAGGCATATGTACGAAAAAACCATGAATTGTATTTGCAAAATCAAAAAGTAGAAGAAATATTAGTAAAAATTGAAGATTAGACACTGTTTTATAATTATATAAGTTATAAGTGATATAATTTCAGCCTCTCAATCAGAGAATGGTGTGCGCTCGTAGCTCAGCTGGATAGAGCACTGGTTTGCGGTACCAGCGGTCACATGTTCGAATCATGTCGGGCGCACCATACTTAAACTTCCTCACCTATTTAACCAATAAATTTTAATGGTATGTTATTCAGTATAACTCTTCTCAAATAAAAATAACACTTGATGTCAGAATTGGCATAAGAATTTATTAATTGACAAAACTTGTCCATCTAATTTCCTATAATCTTTACACTTCAAAAAAAGGAACAAGAAGATGAAAAAAATAATAATAGGTGCAGTTTTGGCATCAACAATGGCATTGGCAGGTAGTTACACTTTAGCTCCAGATGGTAGTTATGTTAGCGGGGATACTGCAACTTTAGCTCCTGACGGCACATATGTAGGCGGTAATAGTGCAACACTAACTCCAAATGGTTCTTATGTAGGGGGTTCGAGCAGTACTATGACGCCAAATGGTAATTATGTAGGTGGATCAACAAGCACTTTGGCCCCTGATCGCTCTTATGTTGGTGGTAACACTGCAACTTTGGCGCCTGACGGTTCTTATGTAGGGCAATGATTTTTAGCATAGCTTTTATTGCTATGCTCATGTAAAAGTTCTTTGCATGCAAAAATAAGCTATCGTTGCGGCACCCAATTTTCTTTCACATCACCAAACTCTTCTTCTTTATCAGGATGCAGAAATTTTTTTACCATCTGCTCAATATATCTATCCATTTTTTGGTACTCTTGTGCAAACTCTTCATGTGAAACATACTTGACAAGAGGTTCTTGTTTGTAACGATGGGTGATTATTTTCATCTGCTGTGCCTCTTGAATATACTCATCATAGCTGCTTATAACTTCAAAGCCTTCTTTTAATAGCTCTTTATTATGTAATGTGTCAATTGTATATACTGTTTCTGAATATTTTATCTTGATATAACCACGGGAGATAAGCTTGTCTATAGATGCTGGAAGTACATCTAATTCCCTTTTTGCATAATTAAACTCTTTGAGTTTTGGTAAGTGGCAAAGTTCTTCTGGTATCTTTGTAAGAGAGTCGCACACAAAAACTTCTAAGTTTTTTAGATTTGCTATCTCTGATGGCAGTTTTTTTATTTTTGTATCATGCATAGTTAAATCTTTTAGATTTTTTAAACTACACAATGAGACTGGAAAATTTACAAAAGGGATTCTACACAAACTTACCTCTTCAAGCTCCGGGAATTGTTTGATAAAATCTAATATACAAAGCCTTTTAAAAGACTGTATAATGAGCTTTTTAAGGTTATGCAGCGGTTTTTGCGATATTGGCAAAATCTCAAGGTCTAAGCAATTCTCTAAAACAAGCATTTCCAAACCTGGTATCTCTACAAGACAAAGCGGCAAAGATTTAACATGAGTACAGGCAGCTATAACAAACTCTTTTAAATTTGTTAATTGTCCAATCTCTTCGGGAATCATTTTTAATTTCAGTGAAATGAGCTTTAAACTCTGCAGCTTTTTCAATCTTGTAATTTCAAGAGGCAGAGCTTCCAATAGATAAACAGTATCTATAGTGAGATCTTTGAGGTTTTGCAGATACTCTATCTCTGGTGCTATAAAGCCGTCTAATTTTTTTGATGCTTCAAAGCTGATCTTTAAAGTTTCAAGTGAGAGCAGTTCCTCTTTACTCTTGCCTATGAGGTCATCTATTTTATACTCGTCTGCCCATGTTAAAAGCTTCTCTGTCCAAGTTTGTTCGTTGTGTGATGTCTCATTCATAAAATTGCTCTTTGTTGTATCTAATGGTATGTGTTGTATTTCCGGGATTTGGCGCTAAAAAGAGTGCCTCTGCAAAAAGTTTTTTAAGAATTTGCCGAATGGAGCGAACGCCCAGATCACTTTTTGATGCATACTCGGCTATTGCATGAATAACTTTATCCTCTATCTCAACATAATCTCCATGAAAATTAATTTTGTTAATAAACTCCTGAAGTGGTGATGCGGCACTTTGCGTTAAAATCTTGTAATAATCCTCTTGCGTGAGCGGATAGAGATTTACGATTGTATGCATTCTTCCAAGCAATTCCTTTGGAACATCTTCTTCATAAAGATCTTCAAGGCTAACCCCTTTGCGTTTTTTATTGCCAGGGGTATCATTGTTATGTAGAAATCCCATATTTTTGCCTGAATTGTTCTGCTCTTTTTTATCAAGTATCCATTGAAAGGCACCGCCTAAGATAAACTGCATTTTATATGTAGAGAGTGCAGTGGCTTCACTGCCACTATGCAGGTCCTGTTTAGGAATATTTACTGTGGTACCCTCTATAAATCGTAAAAGCTGATGAGAAACTTCCGAACCGTATTCATCATTGTCCGGATGAAACAGTTTGTCCATCTCATCGAAAAAAACAACACAATGCTCTGCTTTTTTTAAGTCATTTTCTGCTTTTTGCAGTATATCAGCCGCGAGTTTTCCTATATTGTACCCAACTATCCCTTCTGAAACCATGCTTGATGTATCTACATGTATATAGACAGTATCTATGAGTTTGCACGCTTCTTGCACTATAAAAGTTTTTCCTGATCCAGTCGGACCTATGAGCATAACAGGTCCACTTGAATCTGTCCCGTTTGCATCAAGATAGTACATTTTGAGGCTATGGTAGTAGAGTGCTACAGCTATCTCTTTTTTTGCATCATCTTGTGCAATGACAAGCTTGTTAAGATGTTGCAGTATAGATTCCGGAGTGTGTTGTATCACTTGACTTGTTGTTTGAGATGTTCTTATAATGGTAGTCCCTGGATTTTTTTTGGCATACTCTTGTGCAGAGAGCGGATTAGAAAAATAAATTGATTCGCCAACAACTTGAAAACAC
Source organism: Sulfurimonas sp. NWX367 (assembly GCF_039667065.1). NCBI lineage: Bacteria > Pseudomonadati > Campylobacterota > Epsilonproteobacteria > Campylobacterales > Sulfurimonadaceae > Sulfurimonas > Sulfurimonas sp. NWX367. The sequence goes on from NZ_JALCZM010000005.1 coordinate 7,999, forward strand.
GCATTGTTCATTCTTTGCCCCTCTGTCATAAATTCTAAAAAGTATAACAACAATAATGGACACATTATGTCTTTTTTGTTGATTTGAAATTTTTAGAATCAATAAAAGAGCTGATACAATAACTATTTACAAATAGCATCCTTTATCGCATCATAGCTCTCAAGCGCAGCATCTCTGCTTACCTCTGTAATTGTGAATTTTTCCTTTTGCATTGTTTTATTCCTTTTATTTTTCGATAAGAAAAACGGTAATGCCATACTCTTTGGCAATGAGTTTTAATCGCTTTAAATAACGACGCTCTTTTTCTCTATTGATAATGAATCCTACTGCAGGTTTTTTCCCTGTCATTTTTGCATAGTAAAGTGACTGTCCTATGCTCTCTGCCCATTTTTTTGCAAAATCTACCTCTATGGCATACTCAGGTGTTAAACAATCAACCCGTGTTCTGTCTTTGAGGGTGTATTCCATAATACCATCCATCTTCTTACAAAGTTTAGTTTGGTAGTAGCGCTCATGATGCACCTGTGTATCTGCACAGCCAATAAACAACCATGAAAATATGACAACAGCAATAAGCTTCATATTTTCTTCCTAAGTGAGAGTTGTTGGATCTTCTCCTCTAAAGCTTTTTCTTGCTGCTCTTTTTTATACTCCTTCCACTCCGTTTCAATCTCATTGATAAGTTCTCTTTTTATAGCGGCTGTTGCCACTACAACTTTTGGTGCATTCTTTATAGCACAACCGGTTGCACTGAGTGTAAGCTTTGTTAGTGATGCCCCAAAACGAAAGAGACTCTTAGCAACATCTCTTTTCTTTTTTTTCTCATCAACCATGTTTTCCAGGCACTTTGCAAAATCTGAAAAAGTTCCTTCTGCTTTTGAAAGCAACACTTCGCAATCACTTCTGTTTTTCATGACAAATCTCCTATAAACGGGAATGGTTCATCAAGCATCACACAGCATTGGGTCTCTTTTTGAAGCCTTTGTATAAGGTCACTCTCATAAAGAGTTGTTTGTGTCATCTGAAGATAGAGCAGATTTTTTAACTCCAACAACTCGTTAGGAAGCTCTTGTAAAACATGGAGGTTTCTGATATCTAAAATCTCTAATTTTTGAAGATTTTTAATATCTGCAGGAATTTTCTCTATGGGATTGCCTCCTGCAATATGATTTCCGAGTGTCAGCTCTTTGAGATTACCCATGCTCCAAACCCACTGCGGAACTTCTTCTATATAGTTTCCAGCCAAATTGATATGTTCTAAAGTTGTGAGGTAGCTCAATGCAGATGGCATTTCTATTAGCAATGAGTAGCTTAAGTCCAACTCTTTGATGGTGTATAAATCTTCAATGCCCCAAGCAATAATCCCTTTTTTTAACCAAAGGTCATATTGATATTTACTGCCGCCTTGAAGGGATCTTTCATAGAGTGCCTGATCAAGATCTTTGAAAAAATCGATTATTATTTCATATGATTTCGTTATCATGTTTTGCCTTTACATATTTTTCCATGATCTGTTCACTCTGCGTGAGTAACTTTTCCTTTGAGAGCAAATGCCCTTTTTTGGAATCGGTTTTTTTTTCTTTTGAGAAAGGTTGTGAAGCCATAGTGAAAATCCGGATAATTTTTAAAACTATCAGCCACAAAAGAGCAAATACAATCACCCATTTAATGAGCAACATAAAATATGCCACACTCTCTTGTGAGACACTTATGAGGTCATTCATAATCAGACTCACAAGGAGCAATACAACGCCATAAAGTATGAGTATGCCGATATGACTTTTTGTTTTTCTGTAAAAGTTCGCCAAATAGAGATATTTTAATATTCGTAACATCTCACACCCCCGCTATCAATGAAATAGCCACAGCAAATGCAGCTCCCACACCAAAACCTTTGAGGGATGTCTGCATATCTTTTACCTGAGCTGCTACAAGTGTCTCTATATCCTCATCACTCACTTCATCAATCTCAATCCCTTTTTCTTGAAGCTTGTTTTCTACTTCCATATAGGCTTTTTCTCGCAGAAGTGTCTCTAAACTCTTTTTCCCTTTGCTATAAAGTTTTTGTGTTTTTTCCAGCATTGCCAACTCCTTTATATACCAGTAACTAGGCTAATCAAAATCCCAATTCCAATCCCAGCACCCACTTTTTTGCTGTCACTTTTTAGAATTTTTATCTCATCGGCTATAAGCTCTTTAAACTCCTCTTCATCTAATAAAGTATAGTCAACTCCCTGTTTTTGAAGTTTTTTGATGATATTTTGGCGAGCAAACTTTTTGATTTCTTTGTCAAAGGTTTGTTTCGTTTGATTAAACATGAGCTTCTCCTTTTGGAACAATGGTGATGAGCGTATTTGCTCTATAGATTGCTTTGTAGTTTTCAAATCCGGGAAGAACAAATGGTTTTGCATAGGATGAAACCACAACATTTTGAAGCAGTTTTTCCAAGTATCTTATAGAAAAATTTACATCTCTGTATGTATAAGTGGATTTTCGCATGACTCTTTCTAAAAACCGTTGTGCTGCGTGTACTGTAACTTTCATCTGCTATCCTTTTTGTTTTTGATAGTAGCAGTATATGAAATGTTATGGTCGTATTATGTCTATGTTTTATTTATTTTAAAGAAGATTCTGAATATAGAATTTTGCACCCATTTTTTTGAAGAGTTTTTAACCAAGATTTTTGTTCAGCATTCAACTCTAAATTAGGATTATCACTTAGAGATAGCCATTTTAATTTTTGAAGTTTTTTAATTTCTTTTGAAATTGTAGTTAGTTTATTATCTGACAATATAAGTTCTTCGATATTTTTAAAATTAAATAAATTTGCATTAAGTTCACTTAGATTGGCATTGGATAAATCACATTTATTTGTATGTATAAATTCTAAAATTTTTTGGTTGTGAATTTCATTGATAGACATAAAAACCTCCTTTTTATTTGTATAATTATAAAGGAAGCGATAGACAAGTATTGTCTCTTTGGAACTATTTAAACTAAATTATGCTCTTGAAGGTCTTCTATAAGTAGAGTAAGTGTCAAACGAACTGCAAAACTAAACACCAACTTCTCGGTATAGTTATAAATCTGATCACCTATATTTTTCACTCTTCTTAAAAGCTCCGCTACATCTATTTCTGTTGTAAGTAGAAGTGGGTCATACCGCCATACAACTCTTTTTTTACCAAGTCTCTTAGAGAGTTCTATAAATGTTTTGATTCTATTTTCTACATTTGGTACTTTTGCTTCATAACCCTCTTTGTCATAATCGTTTAAAGAGTATTGAAAATAGTAGTTAGGAATGTTTGCATCAAGATAATCAAGATACTTAAACATAGGACGAGGATTTTTTGTCCAAAACACTACAAGGCGAGTATTTGCAAAAGAGACATACAAAGGCTTGTTGTTAAATGGATTTGTCCACTTCAAATACCCAGCTTCCCATCTAGAAACAAACCAGTCAGCATAAAAGGTTGGTATATCAGTAGCACGACTAGCGGAGATAATAACAGGTGCTTGTGCTTCTGTTGTTGTACCATTTTCTAGTATTATTTTTTGTTTTTTCCATTGCATAATGTATTCTACCTTTTTTTCTTAAGAAAGTGCTTTATATGTTTAAATGGAGCAATTCGTTGTATTGTTTTAGAAATAATATGAAAAATGTTAGACTTATTTTGTCTATAAATTATCTTTTATAGATTAAAGAGCATCTTAGTATAAAAACCCAAACAACCATATGGGTACTCTGTTTCCACTACCCACTTCTATATCATCGGCTACGATAAAAGAGTTTGGTATATCCTTTATCTGTTTGTATTTTTTGTTTTTACCACCCACTTCCAAAGTGTATTTTTCATCTACAAGCAAATCACCTTTTTTTGCTGCTTGGATGGTGTGAGCTTGGCTCAACATACTTGCGACAAAAACCTCTCTGAGTGTGCCTGTGTTGTTATGGCTGCAGTAGGCATAATGTAAGTTTGTATTGTTTAGGTAGATTTTATCTGGTTTGACAAAGATGTTATCCCCTTTTGATGCAGGTTTTAAAGTGGTAAATATTTTTGCACGACTGAGATACTCTATAAACCTGTAAAGCCCTTTGTAGTTGTCTTTCATATCCATTTTTGCTAAAAGCTCTTTGATGTTTGGAGTGTATGGGTGTGATTCACAGAGGAGTCGTACTAATTTTTTTAGATTTTGTACACTGCTGTAGTCTATAGGAAAAATGGAAGGGATGTCCACTTCTATAACGGTATTTATTGTCTCATTGAGTCTGATGAGATAATCCTCTTTATCTTCAAAGTAAAAGGGATAGTAGCCACTTTTGATATACTCTCTAAAAAGTAGTGTGAGATTGAATTTTTGTAAAAGTTTGTACGCTATATCTATATGATTTGTCAAAATATCTTCAAGTGCAAACGCGGGGAGTTCGATGCCTTTTTCTAGCTCTACAAACTCTCTAAAACTTAAACCATACACACTGTAAAGTCTTGCCCGTCTGCTAAGGTCTGCTTTTGCATTATTTATACTTAATGCACTGCTTCCACTAAAGATAACTTTGAGATTTAACAAGTCATAAATCTTTTTTAACTCTATCTCAAAGTTTTTATATTTGTGTATCTCATCGATGATGAGCACTTCACCTTCCTCTTTACTAAAAGAGTTGGCTACTTCAAACAGGGATGGAATGGTTATGATATCTGCACTGATGTAGAGTTTTTTAGAAAATGGCAAATCAAGCTCTTTGAGGTACTGCAAGAGGTAAGTAGTCTTCCCAACCCCTCTAGCCCCTACAATACCAACAAGCTTTTTATTAAGATTTATAGTTTTATGAAAATATCTTTTATATGTGAAGTTGTTATTTTCAAAAAGTTTTCGCTGATACTCTCTAAGTTCATCCAACTGCATCTGAGAACCTTTTTTTGTTTTATTGTATCTAAATTGGACTTATAAACCTAATTTAGTTATATTTTTTTGGAAATGTTTATCTAAATCAATCTCATATATTTCTTTTAATAATGCTATTTCTTCTTTCATTTTACTCTCTCAACCTATCGTTTCTAACCAATACTTCATAAATGGATCTACAAGGTAGTACCTGTCATCTTTTTTATCGCATATATCTTTTTTTAAAAGTGCTTCAAGTGTACTTTTTAGTGTTGTTGCACTGAAATTAAACTCTTGCAGATGATCGTTGCTATAGAGATTAAGCCCATCAACATGAACGATGTATTTTAATGTATTTTTTTGATTTGGAGTTAAACTTGACCAGATAAAACTATATAAATCATACTCTCTTTGTATGATCAGCTCTAAACTCTGCTTTAAAATATCATCATCTACATTTTGAGATGTTTTTTCCCATATCATCGACATTATCTGTTGCATATAGTATGGAAAACCATCTGTTATATCAAAGACTTGTTTTATGTATCTTTTTTCTATCTCTTTGTTAGTCTGTTTAAATTTATTCTCTATAAAAACTATCCACTCATCTAATTTTATCTGCTCTATATGAAAATGTTTTACAGATTTGTAAAAGGCTCTTGAATTGTCGCTAAACATCTGGTTCAGTATGGACTTTTTGCTACCACTAAATATATACGAAACTTCTCTTGAGTGTGATTGTAAGATGGTTCTTAGCTTTTTTTCAAACTTTAATTGCTCTATCTCTTGAAATTCATCAAAGATTACTACTACTTTTTTATTAAACTTTTTAGCATATATTGATGGTAAGTTCAAAACATCTTCTAAAGTTTGATTTTGCTCTTTTTTACTAATTGAAAGAGAGTAGGAGATATTACCCGTCTCATTTATACTCATAGTAACATTTGGTCTTATGTTTAATACCTCTTTTATATTTCGTAAAGCTTTTTGGGTGTTGTTTTCAAAACTATTGATTATGAGATTAAAATATTTTTGTATAAACTCATCTATGCTCGATACACTAAAAAGGTCTATAAAAATAACCTTATAATCTTTTTGCTTATCTAATTTATGTTTCAATTTTTTTAGAAGCGATGTTTTACCAAATCTTCTTGGAGCATAAAGTAAAAGATTTTGCCCACTAGATACATCTTGTGCTAACTCCTGCAACTCTTGAACTCTATTGCAAAAATCATCATCATATACTTCATTCCCATAGTAAAATGGATTGGGTGTTTTCATATTAGACCTTTTAATATTATAGTAATTAGTATTATACCTTTTAGTATAATTTAAGTCAAATAAAAAGTTTTCTTTGATACTCTCTAAGTTTATCTAACGTATCTGAAAATTTATGATTCAGATACCCATTTTTTTTATTAAATCAATATCTCTTGCACTAAAATATTCAAAACATCCTTAAATGCAACAGCAGCAGTCTCAGATGCATACTGACTTGTTTGAGGTTCTTGAACCAGTACAGCTATTGTATAACTTTTTTTATTTCCATTAACAAATCCGACAAAGGAGCAATTCCTGACTTCCGCGATAAGGCACACATTTTCAATTTTCAAAAATATCAAGGATTTGCTTCTGAATCGGTGATGGATTTATAGGCAGTAATTCATCATCAATTTTTAAAGCTGTAATATGTTCAATAATTTTTCTTAGTAATTTCTGCGAGAACTTAAATCTGACATCATGCAACTTTAATCTTCTTTCAAACTCTTTGTAAACTGCA
>NZ_JALCZM010000006.1:0-11118 GCF_039667065.1 Sulfurimonas sp. NWX367
AATTTGACAGAAGTATTGAGATATATGTCTAACGGGGTAGGACAAGAAAAAAACTGATTTTTAAAAAGGTGCTTGAAAGCTCGTATTTTAGGGGTTTCTGGTGGACGAGGAGAGATTCGAAAAAAACCTACCCTTTTATTTTGTTTCTTTGACATATTATTCATACTTTGATATACTTTCTTTGTGAATGCAAAACACTCCTAGTCTGCTTAACTAACAGACTTACAAGAGATTTTAGGTTAGGACTTCGGTTCTAGCCTTTTTTTTTGCCATTTTTTTATGGTTGGTTTGTGGTGTGGGTGGGAACTCTTGTAATAAGGAGATGTTTTGCATTCCAAAATAATAGTAGTCTTTTTAGTGTTTATGGTCTTTGTACCATTATTGCATTAATCAAAACAGAGGGATTAGTTACCCCTCTGGCTACTATGCCATTGGTATAACTTGATATTCTATTATGTCTTTGTTTTTTTGTATATAAGTATATGCGGCTTTAGTTAAACATTCTTTTGAAGTTATATATAAAATTTTCCAATTATAATTATTAATCATTTCTTTTAGTATTTTATCTTCTTCTAAATAGTCTAATATATCCATTCTAGTTGCTTTTATTTTATTATGATCTACTTTCCATGTTTCCCAGTTTTTGCATTGTACAAAATATATATTTTTATCTTTTTTTATAAACAAATCAATATTTTTATCTTTAACGCCTTTTTCTTTTCCATGCTCCCAAACATAATACCCTTGTTCTCTAAAAAAATCAGCTATATATTTTTCGTATTCATCTCCTTTTTTCTTTTTTTCTGTTTTAGTCATTTTTGGTTTGTTTTTTTTATATAGATTATCATAACCTTGTGTTTGCTTTGAATTAATATTTTCTTTTGATGAATCATATATTCTATTTATTAATTGTGTATCATTTAATATTTTTTTATTCCATATTGTATATTTGGTTTTGTTTTTAGGATTATATAGTTCTTTTCCTCCTTTGTTTTCTCCAGCTAGTGTCAATATCCACCATCTGTCTCTTTTTTCTATCCAACCTAATTCATTAAATATCTTATTTATTTCTCTTGATGATTTTTTGAAATGTTCTCCTATCATCTTTATTGTGATTGTTTCTTCTTTTTGACTCATGTTATTTCCTTTATTGTTTTTTTTATATTTATTTTTCTTAGGTTTTAAAAATATTTGTATTGCTATGAGTACTAAAAATAAAAGAAATACTCCTGTTGCATTCATTTTAAATTAAATTTTCCAGAGCTGGCATTTTCTTTTATTGCTTCAAGTCGTTCCAGGTGTTTACGTGTTTCTTCTATAGATAAGTCTAGTGCTAAGCCTTGATTTATAAGTCTTACTAAGTCGGGTTTATCTTTTTCCCAATTTCTTAATGTATTTTTACTTACGTTTAGAATATCTGCCAGTTCTTCTCTATTCAACTATTTATCCTTTTACAAAAAAAATGCACAATAATTGTGTATTATAGTATATTTTAAGCTATATCAAAGTTCAACTATTGTATTATTATTATAAATAAAGCACAATAATTGTGTTTAAGGAGTGACAAAATGCAAGTAAAACAAGAAAACATTAAAAGACCGTCTTTGATAGAACCATTCTTAAACATGGAACTATCCCCTACAAATGAGTTTATGCAATATATAGACTGTTCTGTAAAATCTTCTAACGTTGTTCATAAAAAGAATAATGTCACTTCTGATAGCCATAATATCAAAAAAAGACTTAAATCACAAAAATTCAATATTTCATCTCATAGAGTTATGCTTTATAAATATTCTCGTTGTTTAGATATTTATGATTCAAAAGATAAATTAGTCTTAGGTGTTCAGATTCAATCAGATGGGGATAATTTAAAAGTTGTTTCCACTATTTAACCCGCAATCACAAAAGAGTTAATTCAGTTTGATGTAAGTCGGTCGGTACCACGTCCATTTGAGCATGAAGACGTTAAAAACTCTAACGCTCTCCCCGTCAGTCACTTCTCGGGGGTTAAATAATAAAAGTGACTTGTTAGGTATTTAGAGAGTTAGACCGTTAGTCAAAAGAGGGTTTATTTTTTCCCTTAAATGTAAAAAAACTCACTCTAGCTTTCTAAATACTTAATTATGACAGTAGTTAAGTTAAAAATTAATTCACTGAGGAGTGACAGATGACAACACACATGATTGGACAGCTTTTAGAAGTAAAGCCTATTGAAATGGTAGATAGAAAAACAGAGAAAGTTAAGTACAGCACTGATTTAACAGTAATGTTTGACGGTATTGACGAAGAGGGTTTCAGAAAAGTATCTGTTGAAACGGTTAATGTTGATGAAGAGTATTATGACGAACTCAAAGAAAAGATAGGAAAAACAATCGCCATTGCCTATACTGCAAAAGTGGACCAGTGGGGAGTTAAGTTCTATGCCGATCGTTCTATGCCTGTGCTTGAGCTTGAAAAAAATCCGCTCGACTATTCCAAGTTCAAAAGAAAAGAGCAGTCTAAGAAGTCTTAACGACAAAGCACCCGCAGGGTAGAGGCGTAGCCGTTGTGGCACCGCCCCGAGTTTATATGCTTGTCAAGAACTGGAAAACAAGATTATTTCCAACTTCTTAACAAGTGCCGAGAGAGGCAACTCTCTCCCCTAAACCGCATAAGGAGAATTATTTTGAATCAGAGTTTAATAAGAGCTTACCAGGAAGAGATAACAAGATTGGTTTATATTCAAAACAAATTTGGTATAGATTACAAAGAACAGATTGATAGATTAAGAGCTGTAAGAGATAGAATGATATCTGAACTTAAAAGTTCTTAAGTATTGGAATTTTGCATTGAGTAGCGTGAACTATTCAGTGCAGAGTTTCACGACCTGCAAAAAAAAATTAAAAGGTGGTTTAAGATGGATTTATCATCTGTTGCATTTAACGTACAAGACGCTACGGCAGTCGGTGTTTTGGTTTTAGTTGCTGTTGCGGCTCTTTGGGGTGTTCGTAAAGCTATTTCTTTCGGGAACAGAGGCTAGTAAATGCCTGATATGCCCTCTTTAGACGTTGTCGGATTGATTCAATTAATGTCAATTATTTTGGTATCACTTGGCGTCTTTTGGGGTATAAACAAAGCCATACATATGGCTAAAAAATAGGGGATTTTTCCCCTGTATCAAAAGGTTTGATTGTGAAAAAAATACTTATTATCTCTTTTTTATTGTCAAGTCTTTCCGCTTCTTTCTTCTACGACAAAGATTATCCTGTTTGTATAGAAGATTATTATCTAAAGTCTGGTCGTATATATTATCTTCGTTCTTCTGATTCTACTTGGGCTTCTACTTCTGAAAATAATACTATTAAAGATTTACATTTTGGTTATACATGGGATGCAGATAATTCTATTTGCAAACCAAAATCCTGGTTAATTCTTGGAATGGATGTAAAAGACTGGCATTTCCTTGAGGCTCTTACAGGGCTTTTGTTCGGTTTTGTGTTTATGTTTTTTACGATTATCTTATTTATGCAGGTAGGTAAAGAAAAATGATTTATTTTGAAATTACAGATATGGCAACGATAAATTATTTTGCTTCTATATTTTTAAATCTTACAATAGTTTTAGCTCCATTGTTTGGAGCTTTGGCACTTACTAGGCATTGATTATGAAAAAGTTATTATTTTTTATTTTAATTTTTAACACATTATTGTATTCTGAGCCTTATCCAAATCCTTCATGTGTTTATTCTCCTTCTGCTGAGTTTAAAATTGACACTGATACTCAGTCTTGGTTTTACAAGGTTTCTTCTCGTGGTACTGTTTCTGAAGATATTTATCAGGAAAATCATTCTGTTGCTGACTCGCAATATTTTTCTAATAGAACTTTTTATTGTTTTTCATCTATTGATTCCAATAATTATCACCGTGATTATACTGATTATGATTATATTGAACCTTGTTCACTTGGCGAAATTTACGACCGTTCAACTGGTCAATGTACTCCTGAACCTGTTTGTACTGATACGCCTCCAGATAATTTAACGGGTTATCCTACTAGCGGTGGTTCATGTGCTCCTATTTCTGCGGCTATGACTTTACCAGGTTTTGATATAAAGGGTTATGCTCCTTCTCTAGAATTAAGTTTGCAAACCAGTCCAAATTATACATTATGTTCCATTATCTGTGATCAAGGATATTATGAAAAAAGAACTGTTTGTTCTTCTGATGAAGTAGTTAATTCTGATAATAAATGTATAAAAAAAGATTTGGTTGTAAATATTCCTGAAAGTGATTGTGTTCCTGGTACAGTTTTTAATGATTATTCCAAAGGTTTTTCTGGTGTTTTGTCTTGGGATGTTTATTTAAAATCTTGTGTTGTTGTTGAAGATAAAATTGTTCCATGTTCTGAATATACTCCTACTGTTATTAAAGAAGTTTTTAATTGTGACACTGATTTAAATAATTTTAATTTTAGTTGTACTGATAATTTAAACGATTTGCCCACTATTGAGACTTCTTGTACTCCAAAAAATGAATCTGTAAAAGGTTCTCCTTGTAATGATTTTAGAAAATCATTAGAGGCAAGTTGCAAGGAGAGTGGAAAAATTATTGATCCTTCTTCTGTTTGTGAAGATAACGGTATTGTCATAACTAAGAATACTTTGTCCTGTATTGTTCCAAAACCAAAATGTGATGGTGTTTGGGGTGAAGTTTATAATCCTACTACTAATGAGTGTGATTGTAAAGAAGGTTACTATAAAGACAGATTTGGGAATTGTTCTTATGATTTTTTTGGTAAAGCAGATGAAAATTTGACTGATGAGGAAAAAAATCAAAAAATATCAAATGAAATTTCAAATGCGACAACTAAAAAACAGGCTGAATTGAGTAATGATTTAAATTCTAGTTTATCGTCCACTGCTTTTGGTATTGTCGGTCTCGGCAACGATTTATCTGGTTTACGTTCTGATATTAATACTACTAATAATATTTTGAATGATATTAAAGATAAATTTGAAGATGAAAAATTAATTGATGTTAAGGAAGAAGATTTATCTTTGCTTAATGCTGCTAAAGATTTTTTGGATGGTGCTACTCAGCAATATAAAGATTTTTATGAGAATACTAAAAATGTTTTGGATTCTATGAAGTCAAAATATGATGAAGCTATTGCACTTTTTCATGGCGAGGCTCCTTCATCTGTTTTGCCGTCTGGTTCAACTTCTGATTGTTTTAAGACTACTGTTTTTGGTCATGAAATATCTTTTGATTTGTGCAGTAGTTTTGGATATCTTTCGCCTATTATTTATGTAGTTTTAAATATTTATTTTATGATTCTTGTATTTTTCTTTTCTTTGAAATATACGCTTAGGAGTTTTTCATAATGGGTTTTTTTACTGCAATTGGTTTTATAGTCTCAGGCATTATTTATCTTGTTAAATTTGTAAAAAATTATCTTCTTAAATATGTTACTTTTGGTGTTATACTTGGTATTCAGTTTACTATTACAGCTGGAACTATTGTTTTTGTAAGTGCTTTTTATTTTGCAAGTATTACGCTTTTTATTTCCCTGTATAATTCGGCTGTCAATATTATCAATACTATTACTACGCAGACAGGTTTAGATTGTTTTTTTGGTATGCTTATGTGTACTGGTGTCACTCCTGCTATCCAAAACGGTATTAGCATGTTTTTTGCTGCACTTGTTCCTTTGCTTGTTTTTCATCTTGGTAGGTTCACTATTGGTGCTTTTGGAGTTATTAAAGATGAGTTGTACAAGCTTGGTGTATTGCTAGGATTGGCGGCTTCATAATGATTTCATATTTTTTAGGAATTCCAGGCAGTGGGAAAACATATTTTGGTGTAAATGTTATATATGATAATTTTGCAAAAAAGATACCTAAAAAAACAAAACTTACTTTAAAAAAAGATTATAAAAACTGCTATACAAATATAAATGAATTCAATTTCAAATTGACTAAAAATGTCTATAAACTTGATTTTGATGAATTTTTTGATAAGTTGCAAATTCTATATAATATGGCTCACGGCATAGAGCAAAATTCAGATGATGAAATAGACTCAAATATTGCATTTAAATCTTTGTCTGAATTATTAGAATCTGGTATGACACTTCAGGAAGCAAAAGCCTACCGTGAAAAAATTTCTACTTCTACAAAGCAAAAAAAGAAGATCCCTAAAGCTTCTGATTCTGAACTTATTGAAAAAGCAAAAGAGTTAAAAATATTTAAATCATTATTTGTTATTGATGAGTGTCACAATTTTTTTGATATGGATAATAAAATAAAAGTTTGGTGGCTTACATATCATAGGCATTTATATCATGATATTTATCTTATTACGCAAAATCTCTCTTTGGTAAATAGCAAATACAAGCCACTTGCCGAATCTTTTTACAAAGCAAAAGCTTCTTCGCTTACATTAAATAAAAAATATTTCAATTATATGTATTATACTGATTCTAGAATGACAAAAGATTCTTTTGTGGAAGTTAAAAAAGTTCCTAAACGTCAAGAAGTTTTCAAACTTTATAAGTCTGGCGATATCGTAGAATCTAAAAATGTTATTAAAAAATTTATTATTATAGCGATTCTTCTTTTTTCATTAGTTTTGCTTTTGGCATATCTATATTATAAATTCTCTGTTGAGGAAAAAATTAAAAAAGATTTTCCATCTGGGCAGACTGTTTCAAATTCCAAACCTCTTTCATCTGGTTTAAATAAAAATACTTTTTCTATTAATAAGGAAATTGAATCAAATTTTTCTGATGAGTCTTTTTTTGTTTTGAACTGTTCTTATTCTTCTTGTTCTAATAAAGAAATAAATTTGCCTCCTAGATTATTAAAAAAATTTATTGATATGGAATATATACATAAATATTATGATGAAAAAGTTGGTAAATATTTGACTATAGTTTATTTGTCAAGTTCTAAAGATTTTTATCATTTTATTTCAAAAAGGAGTGACACAGATGAAAAAGATTCTGATAGTATTAATTTGTTCGGTGCTGTTAGCGGCAAATGATTTATTAAACATTAGTTTAGTAGATTTTACGGATAGGGTTTCAAAACAGACATTAAAAAGCATATATATAGATGAAGACATAAATGCTTCTGTTTCTTTGTATGTGCCTGATAAAATTTCTAGTAAAGATATTTTTAAATTATACAAGCAGACTTTAGATAAAAACGGATTTTATTTGAGAAAGCTTGGGCATGTTTATGTTATCAAAAAGCATAAAGAAGTGACTATGAAGTCACATTTGTTTCAATTAAAATATAATAGCTTTGCTGATTGTAAGATTATTCTTGACACTATGGGGGTTAAATATAATTATTTAAAAGATAGTAATACATTTGTTTTGTTGGTTAATGATGACAAATTTGCAATTTTGAAAAAATATCTTTCTATGGTTGATAAAAAACAAAGTCAAGTAACATTGAAAATCATGATATTGGAATATCAAAGTTCTATTACTGATGAACGGGGCTTAGAATTTGGCAGTGTTTATAAAACCATTGACGGTGCTACAAAAAGTGCTATATCGGCTATCGTTGCTCCTATCACTAACAATACGCTTTCAATTTCTAAATTTAATTTTTATTCTGCATTACATTTTTTAAATTCTAATAATTTGTTAAATGTAAAGCAATTTCCTTATGTTTTAGTAAAAAATAATCAAAAATTTGTTTTTGAAGCTGTGCAAAATATTCCTTATCTTGTGACAACTACTACAACTGACAATGCAAACACCAGTGTTCAAACAAGTATTGAATATCGTGATGTTGGTTTAAAAATTAATGGTTTAGCATATATATATGATGATTATTTATCTCTTAATTTGGATTTGATTATTGAAGATTTGATTACCGGTTCAGAGCCTACTAATACGCCCGAGACTTATAAACGACGTTTGAATTCTAGTACAGATTTAACTTTTGGCAGCGTTCTTTTGTTAAGTGGTATTAAGCGTATTAAACATGATACTACTACTTACAGCGTTCCTTTTGTTTCCAATCTTCCATACCTGGGAGAACTTTTCAAATATAAGTATAAATCAGAACGCAAACTAAATTTAACTATTGCAATTGAAGTGCTTGATAGTACGGCAAACGCTCTTTTGCTTCCGCCCGAGGTACGAGGGCGGGAGTGAAAGGCGGAGCCGTCTTGGCTATCTATAAAAAGTTGTTTGACAAAATTTAAAGGAGTGGCAATGAGTAAAAGACAAAATTATTTTAGAATTAGAAAGTTTAAGCGTTGGGTTATTTATAGACGTAAAAGAGATTTTATGTTTTATTTAAATACTTCTCCGCGTAATAGTTATTATAGATTATTTACTTCATATTTATTTTATATTGGGCGTCCTTGTTTATTTGGTCCTTTACGTGTTAATAGTTCTTATAAAAAAAATATTAAATTAATGAAGTGACAAAATGAAAAATTACGGTTTAACCTCTTATCAAAGAGAATATGCGTTAAAAAAATTACATAATAATCTTGAATTTATGAATTCAAACGGTGTTAAGATTGACAATGATAGATTTGTGCCTTATGCAGACTTCGTTCAGAACTCGTATAACAATTCTGATAGATATATAGCTGAAATACAGCATAGAGCCTGGAATATGTTCGATTATGCCCGTGAGAATGAATTAGTAAATTTAATGTTTACGCTTACGCTCCCGTCAGTATGGCATCCGATGAAACGCAAATATCCAAAATCTAAGATTGACAAAACTATGATTTTTAATAAGCAGTTCGGTGGTCGTAAATATATTACTAAAATAAACGGTTACAAGATTTTAAATTGTAATGTTATCCAAAAGGTTGGTATGGTTGAGCCCGATTTGGATTTCAGTCCTATTGACAAATTTAGTCCTCGTGAGGCTTCTAAAAAATTATCAAATTTATTAAAGCGTTTTTTCATGGACCGTTCTTATACTTCTATTGATAAAAAGTTACGTTGTTATTTCCGTGTAACGGAACCACATGAAGATGGCACGCCTCATGTCCATATGTCCTTATTTGTGCCTAAGGATAAATTAGAGCGTGTTGTTAAAGCATTAAAACGTTTGTACCCTGCTCCTATGGGCCAGATAGAGACTGACATCAGAAAACCGGTGCATTACTTAATGAAGTATGTTTTAAAGACGTTTGACGATTTAAGAGAAGATAAAAATATATCAAATTTAACGTTATGGTACTTGTATCACGGCATTTCAAGGTTCTACACGTCACGTACTTTTGTCAATCTCGAAATTTATAGACGGCTTCAGGGTAAATATGAACTTAAAGAGCTTACAGAGGCGTATCGCCGTGAAGAAGTAAATATTTACTATTACAAAGATAGCGATAAAATTGCACTTATTGAAAACGAATTTGGTACATTATACGTGCCTAAACCGGTTAATTGGTCTGAAAAAATAGATATGAAGGATAGAATTGGTGAGGTTAAATTTAATTTTTATTATAATGGTCTTTCTATTCCAAAATCTGTTAATTTATTTCAAAAATATTTTTTTAGATTGAAATTAGATGATTTTAAGCCTAAAATACAGCTTGATAGCGGTTTTGAGTCTGTGTATAAAGATATTTCGCCTAAGCCTATTGAGGTGGTTATTGACGGTAAAGAGTATATGACTTACAACTTTAAGCTAAAAGAACATAATGCCGGCAATGAAAAACTAAAAGAACTTGGCATTGAGCCTCTTCCATTGACTGATATTTTAATTGTGCAAAAAAAGAAACCGTATCAAATGACTGATTATGAGTTGTATCAATATTTTCATAGCTTGGATATAGATACGGTGGACGATAAACATTATATTAATACTCGTAACTTACTTATACAGCGTGGTTATGATGTGGGTGAGTGGCTGAAACTCACTGCCATTCAGGAATTAGAAGAAGAAATTGAAAGTGAGGTGTTTTAAAATGACTCGCAATGAAGCTTTATATATCTGTTATTCTCAAAATGTTTGTATCAAACTGGATTGGTGGGATGATTTTATGTATATATATTTTGATTCAAAAAGTTTAAGTTTTAAAAGTGGTCCAGGTTGTGAAATAGAATTAGATTTTTTACTTCCTGGTAATTATGAAATTTTAGAAAATAAGTATAAATATCTTGGCGGTTTGTTTGCTGTATGAGTAAATTTCATTATTATTCATCTCTATATCTTGAATTCAAAAAAGAAGATTTAAAATTTTCTACTTTTGATAAATACAAAAATATCATAAAAGACAGAATCAATCCTATTTTTCAAGATATGCAAGTGCAGGATATTAAACCTTCAAATATTAAAAAATGGTTGCTTACTCTTTCCGATATTGGCGGTAAATCTAAACGTATATATTTATCTATTTTACGTGGTATTCTCCAGGAAGCCTTATATGATGAGTTAATTACTCGAAATCCTGTTTCATTAGTTAGGTTGCCGAAATATTCTACTCCTCGAATCGTTCCTTTCAATGCTGATGAAGTAAAAATGATTATGAATAATACGCCAAACGAAAATTACAGGTTTTATCTTGCCTTTGCATTTTATACCGGTATGCGTTCTGGAGAGATTATCGCTCTTAAAAAAAGTGATATAGATCTAAAAAATATGACTATAAAAGTTCAGCGTACACGTTCCCGATACGGCGAGAGTACACCAAAAACTACTTATAGTATAAGAGAGATTCCGATTATAAAGCTCTTGAAGCCTTATATATTAGAACTCTACAATAAGCATGACAATGAATATCTTTTTGTTACGCAATATAATAAGCCTTACAATACTACAAATGTATTCCAGGAAAAGTTTTGGAAGCCTTCTTTAAAAGAATTAGGGATTGAATATCGCCGTCCGTACAATGCACGTCATACATATGCTACAAATATGCTTTACAATAATTTGGTAACACCTGTACAACTTGCCCAGCTCTTAGGCCATGCTAACACGCAGATGGTTTATGATGTTTATGTAAATTATATTGAAAGATTTAACGATAAATTTGACAGAAGTATTGAGATATATGTCTAACGGGGTAGGACAAGAAAAAAACTGATTTTTAAAAAGGTGCTTGAAAGCTCGTATTTTAGGGGTTTCTGGTGGACGAGGAGAGATTCGAA
>NZ_JALCZM010000007.1:0-3530 GCF_039667065.1 Sulfurimonas sp. NWX367
AAAAATCTGATCAACTAGGCAGCGACCTACATTCCCACAAGTGAAACCTGCAGTATTATCAGCGATGAGAGGCTTAGCTTCTGGGTTCGGAATGGGGCCAGGCGTTTCCCTCTCTCTATAGCCACCTAGACAAGATCAGATATAAAGACATCTGACTGATGTATTTATATCTGATCTTACAAGGACCAGTTGAGTGAGTTAATGATTGCTCATTAAGTTAGAATTGGTAAAATCAACAACAGCCGGCACTAAAGTACCGGTTCCAAATAACTACTAACATATCTCTTATTAGTATATATACACTAAATAAGGTAGTGAAGCAATTGTGTTCATTTAAGAACTTGGTAAAAAGACAAACGTACTATTAGTACTGGTCAGCTAAACACATTGCTGTGCGTACACATCCAGCCTATCAAGCTTGTAGTCTTCAAGCGTACTTCAGGGAACGTTCATCTTGGAGTTGGCTTCCCGCTTAGATGCTTTCAGCGGTTATCTCATCCGTGCGTAGCTACCCAGCTATGCCCTTGGCAGGACAACTGGTGCACCAGTGGCACGTCCAACCCGGTCCTCTCGTACTAGGGTCAGCTCTCCTCAACGTTCCTACGCCCACGGAAGATAGGGACCGAACTGTCTCACGACGTTCTGAACCCAGCTCGCGTACCGCTTTAAATGGCGAACAGCCATACCCTTGGGACCTGCTCCAGCCCCAGGATGCGATGAGCCGACATCGAGGTGCCAAACCTCCCCGTCGATGTGAGCTCTTGGGGGAGATCAGCCTGTTATCCCCGGCGTACCTTTTATCCTTTGAGCGATGGCCCTTCCACACAGAACCACCGGATCACTATGACCGTCTTTCGACTCTGCTCGACTTGTATGTCTCACAGTCAGTCCGGCTTATGCCATTATACTCTACGAAGGATTTCCAACCCTTCTGAGCCGAACTTTGTAAGCCTCCGTTACTTTTTAGGAGGCGACCGCCCCAGTCAAACTACCCACCAGACATTGTCCTCGCACGAGATAATCGTACGGAGTTAGCTATCAGAATATTCAAGGGTGGTATCTCAAGGATGCCTCCTCCAGAACTGGCGTCCTGGATTCAACGGCTCCCACCTATCCTGCACATGAATATCCCAATAGCAGTGTCAAGCTATAGTAAAGGTGCACGGGGTCTTTCCGTCTTTCCGCGGGTAGGAGGAATTTTCACCTCCACTACAATTTCACTGGATCCCTTGTTGAGACAGCTCCCATCTCGTTACGCCATTCATGCAGGTCGGTATTTAACCGACAAGGAATTTCGCTACCTTAGGACCGTTATAGTTACGGCCGCCGTTTACTCGGGCTTCAATTCATGCCTTCGCCGAAGCTAAGCAATCCTTTTAACCTTCGAGCACCGGGCAGGCGTCACACCCTATACATCCACTTACGTGTTAGCAGAGTGCTGTGTTTTTGGTAAACAGTCGGGAGGGACTCTTTGCTGCGACCCGTCAGTGCTTCTGGGAGTAAATCCCATAACACTTAGGGCACACCTTATACCGAAGATACGGTGCTAGTTTGCAGAGTTCCTTAACAAGGGTTCATCCACGCGCCTTAGAATACTCATCTCACCCACCTGTGTCGGTTTACGGTACGGGCAACATTACATCTCGTTTAGAGGCTTTTCTCGGCACGACAGTATCAAGGGTTCTGGTCGCTCTCCGAAAAGATTGACCAGCCTGTCAGATCTCGGTCTCATGTAGCGCGGATTTGCCTACGCTACGACCTACGTCCTTCGAGCCACTATTCCATCAGTGACCCCCTTTAACTCTATGCGTCCCCCCATCACTCAAACGATGTAATGTCGGTATCGGAATATTAACCGATTTGCCATCGTCTACCCCTTTCGGACTCGACTTAGGTCCCGACTAACCCTACGATGACGAGCATCGCGTAGGAAACCTTGGGTTTACGGCGAAGAAGATTCTCACTTCTTTTCTCGCTACTCATGCCTGCATGCTCACTTCCATCCGCTCCAGTACTCCTTACCGGTATACCTTCAGCGCTGAATGGAACGCTCTCCTACCACTTACAGTAAACTGTAAATCTAAAGCTTCGGTGTTTATCTTAGCCCCGTTATATTTTCGGCGCAGAATCGCTAGACCAGTGAGCTGTTACGCTTTCTTTAAAGGATGGCTGCTTCTAAGCCAACCTCCTGGTTGTCACAGCAACTCCACATCCTTTTCCACTTAGATAAAACTTTGGGACCTTAGCTGTTAGTCTGGGTTGTTCCCCTCTCGACATAGGATTTTATCACCCTACGCCTGACTCCCGAGGTTACACGTATAGTATTCGGAGTTTGATAGGGTTTGGTACCGCGGTAAGCAGCCCTAGCCCTGTCAGTGCTCTACCCCTATACGCTAATGCTCGAGGCTATACCTAAATATATTTCGGAGAGAACCAGCTATCACTGAGTTTGATTGGCCTTTCACCCCTATCCACAAGTCATCCCAAGAATTTTCAACTTCTACGGGTTCGGTCCTCCACTGGCTCTTACACCAGCTTCAACCTGCTCATGGATAGATCACTCAGTTTCGGGTCTGCAGCATCTGACTATGTCGCCCTATTAAGACTCGCTTTCGCTACGGCTTCTCGTTCGATTAACCTTGCCAGATACCACAACTCGCAGGCTCATTATGCAAAAGGCAGTCCGTCACACTTATTTAATAGTGCTCCGAATGATTGTAAGCCATAGGTTTCAGGTTCTATTTCACTCCGCTCACCGCGGTCCTTTTCACCTTTCCCTCACGGTACTTGTTCGCTATCGGTCTAGTAGTAGTATTTAGGGTTGGAGGGTGGTCCCCCCATATTCAGTCAAGATAACACGTGTCCCGACCTACTCGTTCCATACCTTAGTTCCACATAAATGTTTTCGCTTACGGGAGTATCACCCTCTATGCTCATCCTTTCCAGAATGTTCTGCTAACAAATATGCTAAATGTATGCGCCCTATTCCAATTTCGCTCGCCGCTACTCTCGGAATCTCGTTTGATTTCTCTTCCTTTGGGTACTGAGATGTTTCACTTCCCCAAGTTCGCCCCACCCGAAGGTGGTAACACGAATCGCTCCGTGCTGGGTCGCCCCATTCAGAAATTCCCGGATCAAAGCTTCTTGGCAGCTCCCCGAGACTTTTCGCAGCCTAGTACGTCTTTCATCGCCTCTACTAGCCAAGGCATCCACCTATGGCCCTTAATATCTTTTTATTCTATGTTGCGTTCACTACCTTATTTAATGTACGAATACATTAGATAAGATGAATGATCTGTTATTGTAGTTATTTAGTTTTTAATTATATCTCTATAATTAAAGTTGTTGACTTTAACAATTGTAATTTAATGATCGTTTGGTTTTTAAACCAAATATAAATTCTTATGACTTTAAGAACTTATATTTAATTTAGAAACTTGTTTCTTAGATGAGTTGTGCTTAAAAAAGAAGCGAAGCATACTTTAGTATGTGAGTTTCTTTTTTAAGTGCAAATCGCTAAGAAATGGTGG
>NZ_JALCZM010000008.1:0-1985 GCF_039667065.1 Sulfurimonas sp. NWX367
CGCCTGGCCCCATTCCGAACCCAGAAGCTAAGCCTCTCATCGCTGATAATACTGCAGGTTTCACTTGTGGGAATGTAGGTCGCTGCCTAGTTGATCAGATTTTTCTTTCTAACTTTCAATCATTTACAAAATTTTCTCTGCTATATTTCTATTTACTTTATTTTTACATTTCTTTTGTACAATACATATATATTTTAATATGTGATAAAAATGTTACAAATATACACATTGTTATTTTTTTATCACATATCTACATTTTCATCTTTTTTATCATATAGTGATATTTACTATTAATACAGCTGATATTTTCTCTATTTCTTCCATTTTTATAATATTTTATTATGTTCCTCAGTGATTTTTGTTATACAATGAACTATAATGATTTAATCTATAAGTTTTTATGATACTTATGTTTCTCTTCTTAAGATGCAATTAATTTTTTATCCCATATAATACTTTCAGTCGAAATAGCTTTGGCTATCTCAAAAATTTGACATACTCTTAAGGAGAGAAAATGAAAAAAACAATTAAATTAGCAGTAGTAGCTGCATTAGCTTTAGGTGCAACTTCTGCATTTGCAACGAACGGTGCAGCATTAATAGGTACGGGTGCAAAATCTCGTGGTATGGCAGGAACGAGTATTGGTATAAGCCATGGTGCAGAATCTGCTCTTTCAAATCCTGCTTTAATTACTTCTGTGAAAGGAACTGAGATTTCTTTCGGTGGTACAATTTTTATGCCACATGTAAAAAATGAAAATAATATTGGTTTTGGAGCTTCATCATTTGACAGTGATGCTAATTTAAATGTTATACCTGAAGTTTCTTTGGCAACTAAAATCAACGATAATTTTTATGTTGGTATTGGTATGTGGGGAACTGGCGGTATGGGTGTTGACTATCGTGATGCCAACTCTGTATTAGCAGGTGGTACTCAAATGCAAATGGTTACCAATCTTCAATTAATGCAGTTTGGTGTGCCATTGGCATATACTACAAATGGTTTTAGTGTAGCTGTTACACCAATTTTGCAATATGGTTCTTTGGATATTAATTATGAGTATCCAGGTAGCCCTAATCCTTTAGATCCAAATGCTGCGGGAGATACAATCGGAATGGGTGTTGCTCAAGATTTAAAATTTGGTTACAACATAGGTTTAGCTTATACGATGTCTGGTTTTACAGTTGGAGCAATTTATAAATCTAGAATTGATATGGAATATAAAGGGTTTGATACAGTTGTTAGTCCTTTTACTGCAACTGGATATAATAACAATAAACTTTCCACACCAGCTGAGATTGGTATAGGTGCAAGTTATAATATGGGCGAGCATACTGTAGCTGTTGATTATAAGCAAATTAAATGGTCTGATGCGAAAGGATATAAAGATTTTGAATGGGATGATCAAAATGTAATTGCTTTAGGTTATGAGTATAATACAAAAGGTTGGGCAGTGCGTTTAGGTTATAATTATGCTTCAAGTCCTATTAGCGAAAAAACTGTTGTGAATCCTGCAACTGATATTCCAAATAGTGCTGGATTACAGCCAGGTACAGTCAATACTTTTAATCTTCTTGGTTTTCCAGGTATTGTTGAATCTCACTATGCAATTGGTGCTTCTTATGATATAAGTAATAAAGCATCAGTAGATGTAGCATATACATATGCACCTGAAGTTACAAATACTTATAAAAACTTTGCAGCTCAAGATATTACAACAAAACACTCTCAAGATGGTGTAAGTGTACAACTGAACTATAACTTCTAGAAAAAGAAAATTAACAGTTCTCTTTTCACATCGCCTTTTGGCGGTGTTCTTTTCTTCTTTCTATTATTTTAATCTTATTTTCTGATCTGTTAGCATAATTCCTGACTTCCGCGATAACTTTTTAAATAAAACTTAACCTCGTAAAATAGGTACTTTCAGAGGATAAAAAGGCACGATTTGTGTGCCTCGGGAATATATTCATAGAATTTGTTATCAT
>NZ_JALCZM010000009.1:0-1929 GCF_039667065.1 Sulfurimonas sp. NWX367
TGAAACAACCAATAAACTATTTCTCGTGTGAGATTTTCTTGTGTTGAGCCACTCAATCGAATGAGTGCTCTTTACTCTAGAAAGGAGGTGATCCAACCGCAGGTTCTCCTACGGTTACCTTGTTACGACTTCACCCCAGTCGCTAATTCCACCGTAAGCGGTAGCCCCCCGAAGGTTGGCTTCCCGATTTCGGGTGAAATCAACTCCCATGGTGTGACGGGCGGTGAGTACAAGACCCGGGAACGTATTCACCGTAGCATTGCTGATCTACGATTACTAGTGATTCCAGCTTCATGGAGTCGAGTTGCAGACTCCAATCCGAACTGAGAGACGCTTTAAGTGATTAGCTCCACCTCGCGGTATCGCAACACTCTGTACGCCCCATTGTAGCACGTGTGTAGCCCTAGCCATAAGGGCCATGATGACTTGACGTCGTCCTCACCTTCCTCCTCCTTACGAAGGCAGTCTCCTTAGAGTGCTCAGCTTAACCTGCTAGCAACTAAGGACGAGGGTTGCGCTCGTTGCGGGACTTAACCCAACATCTCACGACACGAGCTGACGACAGCCGTGCAGCACCTGTTTTCGAGCTCCCCGAAGGGCACCCCGCCATCTCTGGCAGGTTCTCTCAATGTCAAGGCTAGGTAAGGTTCTTCGCGTATCTTCGAATTAAACCACATGCTCCACCACTTGTGCGGGTCCCCGTCTATTCCTTTGAGTTTTAATCTTGCGACCGTACTCCCCAGGCGGTTCACTTAATCTGTTAAGTGCATCACCGCCCTGACTAGCAGAGCGACGACTAGTGAACATCGTTTAGGGCGTGGACTACCAGGGTATCTAATCCTGTTTGCTCCCCACGCTTTCACGCCTTAGCGTCAGTTATGTTCCAGGAGATCGCCTTCGCTTTCGGTATTCCTAGTGATATCTACGGATTTTACCCCTACACCACTAATTCCATCTCCCCCTCCCATACTCTAGGTCGGCAGTTTCAAATGCAGTTCTACAGTTAAGCTGTAGGATTTCACATCTGACTTGCCAACCCGCCTACGCGTCCTTTACGCCCAGTGATTCCGAATAACGCTTGCACCCTCCGTATTACCGCGGCTGCTGGCACGGAGTTAGCCGGTGCTTATTCATATGCTACCGTCATTTTCTTGACATATAAAAGGAGTTTACACACCGAAATGCGTCATCCTCCACGCGGCGTTGCTGCATCAGGGTTTCCCCCATTGTGCAATATTCCTCACTGCTGCCTCCCGTAGGAGTCTGGTCCGTGTCTCAGTACCAGTGTGGCGGATCATCCTCTCAAACCCGCTACCCGTCATCGCCTTGGTAGTCTCTTACACTACCAACTAGCTGATGGGATATAGACCGATCCCTTGGCGGAATCCATTTCCCGACTTATCTTGTGATAAGAAGGAGTATCCGGTATTAATCATCGTTTCCAATGGCTATCCCGGTCCAAGGGGCACATTATCTATATATTACTCACCCGTGCGCCACTCGTCAGCATAGTAGCAAGCTACCATCTGTTACCGTTCGACTTGCATGTGTTAAGCACGCCGCCAGCGTTCATTCTGAGCCAGGATCAAACTCTCCATAATTGTTATTACAGAAAGATAAGTAAACTTATTACTGATCTTTTGCCCAAGATTATTAAATCATTGGCTTTGTTATTTTAAGTCTTAATAAAACTGCTTAAGGTTCTATTACTAGACTGTTGTATGTTCTGTGCCATTTCAAGCACAGAATAATAGTTATCTATTACTATTAAGGGAACCATACAGGCAAGCCTGTATGGATTTCAAAATAGAATAGACGGTTGTTGTTTATTAGTTATTTCTAAGTAATTTATCTCTTTAACTCTAAAGTTAAAAAGTCTCTTACTTGCTTAGTTTTCAATGATCTCAAACATTTTTAAAAGCTTCTACT